>NZ_JBZFLL010000005.1:0-569044 GCF_058448995.1 Stappia sp. G46H5W
ACCAAAACCAAACCAACCAACTGGGGAAAACCAACCCGACAAACACAAAAAACCAAACTAAATCAATACTATAACAATATGCACAGGCAAACAACGCAAGAGAGAGGAACCGTCTCTCCCACGGCGTCCAGCCGCCTCCAGACCCTCCAATACAAGGATTCTCGCCCCTGCCCGTCATCCCAGCGTCGCAGACCCGGGCCATCCTCGTCGGTCCGGCCCCCCTTCCGATATGCTCCCGCCCTCTCTCCCGTCGTTTTCCCTCTCATGGAGACACATGGGCAATCCGGGCGCTGACGGATATGCCTGACGGGCACCGCGCCCAGGCCGGATTTCCTTGAATACGGGGCAGGGCGTTCCCACATCAAAATCGTTCTCGAACACGAGAGGAGTGTAGATGAGCTACGGAACCGCCACTCATGCAAGCGGCCCCGCAGGGGCTTCGTGCCGTCCGGCCATCCGTCCCGGCTGGTCGCCGGCAACGATCGCCCTGATGGTGCTCGGCTTCATCGTCTTCTGGCCGCTCGGCCTCGCGATGCTGGCCTATATCCTGTGGGGCGACCGCCTTCCGAGCCTCGCACGCGATGCGCGCGAGCAGTGGAATGCCAGCCCCTTCGGCCAGGGCCTGTCTTCGAGCCGGGGCTTTTCCGACGTCCGCCCGACCGGAAACGCCGCTTTCGACGACTATCGGGCCCGCGAGCTGAAGCGGCTCGAGGAAGAGCGTGCGCGCATCGACGAGATGCGGGCGGAGTTCGACGCGTTCCTGCAGGAGCTGCGCCGGGCACGCGACCAGGAAGAGTTCGACCGCTTCATGGCCGATCGCGGCCGCGGTCCGGCGCAGGCACCGCAGGCGTAACGCCAGCATCCTGCCGAACGCCAAGAACGAAAAAAGCCGCGGACATCGTCCGCGGCTTTTTCGCATCCTGCAGCAGGGCTGGCAGGTCGATCAGTTCGGCTTCTGCTCGCCGCCCGCCTGGGCCTGCGCGGCATTCTGGCGGTAGAGCGCCGCGAAATCGATCGGGTCGAGCATCAGGGGCGGGAAGCCGCCATTGCGCGAGGCCTCGGCCAGAATGTTGCGGGCGAAGGGGAAGAGCATGCGCGGACACTCGATCAGCACGAACGGGTGCAGGTGCTCCTGCGGCACGCCGACGATGCGGAACAGGCCGCCATAGACCAGCTCGATGGCGAAGACGGTCATCGCCGAGGTCTTGGCGCTGGCGGTCAGCGTCAGCACCACCTCGAACTGGTTCTCGCCCATCGGCTGGGCGCCGACATTGACGTTGATGTCGAGCTTGGGCTGCTCCTGCGGCTGCAACGATCCCGGCGCGTTCGGGTTCTCGAAGGAGAGATCCTTGATGTACTGGGCGAGAATGCTCATGCCCGGCACACCGCCGGCCTCGTTGCCCTGGCCCGCGGCCGCGTCGTTCGTGTCGCTCATGCGTCAGCTATCCTGTCTCGATGACATCCAGATTCCGGCGCGCAATCCCCGTTCCGCTTGCGGACACGCAGGCTTGCGCGCTCAAACTCGCAGCATCGGCTAGCATGGCAAGACCGCCCTGCCAAGGGCTGATTGGCCGCTGGGGCATCTCCCGCCGCCAGTGCGCGGCCCCCGGCAAAGGCCATCCCCGCCGGATTTGACGCCGCAGGGTGCGCGCGCCACAACAGGCGCAAACCCCTCAGGCAGGCCGGCAGGACACGATGGACGATACCGACAGACCCGAACTGGGCTCCCCGCACCGGCGGCTGAAGCTCGACACCCTGGTGCGCCTGCGCTGGCTGGCGATCGCCGGCCAGACCGCCGCGCTGGTGGTCGTGCACTTCTATCTCGCCTACCCGCTTCCGCTCTCCTATTGCGCGGCGCTGGTCGCCGCCTCTGCCTGGCTCAATATCTTCCTGAAGGTGCGCTCGCCCCAGTCGCAGCGCCTGTCGGAGCGCTATGCCGCGCTGCAGCTGGCCTATGATCTGGCACAGCTCGGCGGTCTTCTCTATCTGACGGGCGGCCTCGGCAATCCCTTCGTCTTCCTTCTGCTTGCACCGGTAATGGTCTCTGCCGCCGGCCTTTCGGCGCGCAACACGATCTATCTCGGCCTGCTTGCCACGGTGATCGCAACGCTGATCGCCGTCTTTCACCTGCCGCTGCCCTGGCCGGAGGGCCAGACCTTCCGCCTGCCGCAGGTCTATGCGGTCGGCCTGTGGATCGCGCTGGTCTGCTCGCTGGCCTTCATGAGCGTCTATGCGTTTCGCGTCGCCGAGGAGGCGCGCCAGCTCTCCGATGCGCTGACCGCGAGCGAGCTGGTGCTGGCGCGCGAACAGCACCTGCATGCGCTCGACGGACTGGCCGCGGCCGCTGCGCACGAGCTCGGCACGCCGCTGGCCACCGTTTATCTGTCGGCCAAGGAGCTGGTGCGGGACCTTGCCGACGAGAAGACCCCGCCCTCCACCGAGGCGGTGAAGGAGGAGCTCACGCTGATCCTGTCGCAGGCAGAGCGCTGCCGCGAGATCCTGTCCAAACTCTCCTCGCTGCCCGACGACCGGGACGCGCATTTCCGCGGCGAGAAGCTGTCGCACATGATCGACCAGGTGGTGGAGCCGGCGCGCGCCTATGGCGCCCGCATCCGGATCGACATCCAGGGCGAGGGCGAGGAGCCGATGGCCCGGCGCAATCCGGCCATGTATTACGGGCTCGGCAATCTGCTGGAGAACGCCGTCGACTTTGCCGACAACACGGTGACCGTCTCCGCCCGCTGGACAGGGACGCAGGTGCTTCTGGAAATCTCCGACGACGGCCAAGGGTTTCCGCCGGACGTGATGGCAAGGCTCGGCGAGCCCTATGTCACCGCGCGCGGGGCCCGGGACGGCCGGCCGGGGCAGGGCCAGACCGGCGGCGGTCTCGGCCTCGGCTTCTTCATCGCCAAGACGCTGCTGGAGCGCACGGGCGCCGACCTTCGCCTGCGCAACCGCCCGCCGCCGGAGCGCGGCGCCGTCGTGCGCATCGCCTGGCCGCGCGACGGCCGGTCTCCGTGGCATGAGGGCGCGAGCGGAAATGACGCAGCACCGACACCGCCCCTCGATTTGCCCGGAGCGGAAACGTACTTATAAAAGGTCTAAAGAGATCCGGCGGCGGAATGCACGGCGGCAGAACAAACGGGACGGTGCGATGAGTGAAGAGTCAGGAACGGACAGCGTCGTGGAGGGCAACCTGCTTATCGTCGACGATGATCGCCCGTTCCAGCAGCGCCTGGCGCGGGCGATGGAGAAGCGTGGCTTCACCACCGTGACCGCGGACAGCGTGCGCGAGGCGCTGGAGGCGATACAGGCCGATGCGCCGGACTATGCTGTCGTCGACATGCGGCTGGAGGATGGCAGCGGCCTCGACGTGGTCGAGGCGATCCGCGCCCGCAAGCCGGATGCCCGGGTGGTGATCCTGACCGGCTACGGCAACATCGCCACCGCCGTCACGGCCGTGAAGCTGGGCGCCGTCGACTACCTGGCAAAGCCGGCGGATGCCGACGACGTGCTCGCCGCCCTGCTGTCGGAGGGCGAGGAAAAGGCGCCGCCGCCCGAAAACCCGATGTCGGCCGACCGGGTGCGCTGGGAGCATATCCAGCGGGTCTACGAGCTGTGCGACCGCAACGTGTCGGAGACGGCCCGGCGGCTCAACATGCATCGCCGCACCCTGCAGCGGATCCTCGCCAAGCGCGCGCCGCGCTGACCCGGGCTGCGGCCCCTTACAGCACGCCGTAGCCGGTCGCCGCCCGCGCATCGGGGTCGTGCAGATCATGAAGCCGCAGGGCGGCGGACTGCGCGAATCTCAGGAGCACCGCCTTGCGGGTCGCGGCCGGCAGGCGGTGTTCGGGTGCCTGGCGCAGGATCTCTGCGCCGAAGCCGTCGGAGAGAATGAGCCCGGCATCCGGCGGAAAGACCTCCGCCGGCACGTCGGCATGGGTGGCGAAGAACAGCCGGTCGCAATGCAGGCGGTAGTCCGGCCACTTGCTGTCGGCGCGCAGGTCCGCCAGCGACGACTTTACCTCGACGATCCAGATCTCGCCCTTGGGCCCGACCGCGGCGATGTCCGCGCGCCGCCCCGACGCCAGCGTCAGCTCGCCGACGCAGGCAAAGCGCAGCTGCCGCAAGAGGCGCGCCGCCCCGCGCCAGACCCGCAAGGCCGTCTCCGATTGCCGGCCGTCGACCAGCGGCTGGTCGAGCTGGATGCGTTGCCCGCTCATTCGCCCAAGTCCCGTTCCTCTTTTGTTCGACCCGAACACTAGCCCCGTGTGCACCGGAAAGACAAGCCCGTTGCACGCGCGAGGGCGCCGCGAGCCCTCGGTAACGGCCACCGACAACGAAAAAGGGCCGCGAACACTGTCCGCGGCCCCGAAACGCTCTTGCAGGAAAAGCTGCCGGCGATGCCGGCTCAGCGGCCTTCCAGGAAGCCCATGATGCGACGGGCATCGCGCAGCACCGGGCCGGCGATCTCCGAAGCGCGGCCGGCACCCTCGCGCAGCACCGCGTCGATATGGCCGGGATCGTTGAGCAGGCGATTCATCTCGCCGGTCATCGGCGCCAGCTTGTCGACCGCAAGATCGGCAAGCGCCGGCTTGAAGACCGAGAAGGGCTGGCCGGCGAACTCCGAAAGCACGGCGTCCTTGGACTTGCCCGACAGCGCGGCATAGATGCCGACGAGGTTGGCCGCCTCGGGACGCTCGGCAAGGCCGTCCATTTCGCTGGGAAGCGGCTCCGGATCGGTCTTGGCCTTGCGGATCTTCTTGGCGATCTCGTCGGCCGAGTCGCGCAGGTTGATCCGCGACAGGTCGGACGGATCCGACTTCGACATCTTCTTGGTGCCGTCGCGCAGGCTCATGATGCGGGTCGCGGGCCCGGCGATCATCGGCTCGGTCAGCGGGAAGAACAGCTCGTCCGGCAGTTCCGGGCTCGGCGTCGGGTTGGGAACACCCAGGCCCAGCTCCTTGATCTGGTCGGCGAAGTCGTTGTTGAACTTCTGCGCGATGTCGCGGGTCAGCTCCAGATGCTGCTTCTGATCATCGCCCACCGGCACATGCGTCGCGCGATAGGCCAGGATGTCGGCCGCCATCAGCGTCGGATAGGCGAACAGGCCGACCGAGGCATTCTCCCGGTTCTTGCCCGCCTTCTCCTTGAACTGGGTCATGCGGCTCAGCCAACCGATGCGGGCGATGCAGTTGAAGATCCAGGCAAGCTCCGCATGCTCGCGGACCTGGCTCTGGTTGAAGATGATCGCCTTCTTCGGATCGATGCCTGCGGCAAGATAGGCGGCGGTCACCTCGCGCGTGGTCCCGGCGAGGAGCGCGGGATCGTGCTTGACGGTGATCGCATGCAGGTCGACGACGCAATAGATCGCCGGCATCTCGTCCTGCAGCGGCACGAAGCGCGCAATCGCGCCAAGATAGTTGCCAAGATGCAGATTGCCGGTAGGCTGGACGCCGGAGAAAACGCGCGGCTGAAACTCGTTCAAATGACTGTCCCCCAGTTTGGACCTCGGGTTGATCGCGGGATGCGGGCGCGCAGCACATGCCGCGCGTCTCGCGGGTTATGGCGAAGGCGGCAGCCCGGTGCAAGCGACAAGGGGCGGCAGAGCGGGGGCGGAGGTGTTTTCGCCGGCAGCCCTTGCAGGCGCGCAACGCGGAAGGAGACGGCAAGGCTTGCGGCGGGCCGCCCGAAAAGCGGCGGAAGCGCTAGGGCAAAGGGCGGTGCCTGCGTCGAAACGACCATTCGGCATATTCCCAATTCACGCAGCCGCGCCCATCGGTTATAGGTTGGAACGACACTAATTTGCGAGTATTTGAAACCTCGTATGAATCGACGCATAGTTGCCGTCAGAACCCCCGCAAGAGGTCCGGAGGCCGGAATGGATTACGAAAGCTTCTTTCGACACAAGATCGAAGGACTGCACAAAGAAGGCCGGTACCGGGTTTTCGCGGATCTCGAGCGTCAGATAGGCAGCTTCCCCCGGGCAACGCGCCATACGCAGGACGGCTCTCATGAAGTCTCCGTGTGGTGCTCGAACGACTATCTCGGGATGGGTCTTCAGCCGGTCGTTACCGATGCGATGCATGAGGCGATTAAGCGCTGCGGCGCCGGCGCAGGCGGCACCCGCAACATTTCCGGCACCAGCCATTATCATGTGCTGCTGGAGCGCGAGCTGGCCGACCTGCACGGCAAGGAGTCGGCCCTTCTGTTCACCTCCGGCTACGTGTCCAACTGGGCCGCGCTCGGCACGCTCGCCGCGCACCTTCCGGGCTGCGTGGTGCTGTCGGACGCGCTGAACCATGCTTCGATGATCGAGGGCATTCGCTACTCGCGCGCCGAAAAGCGCATCTGGAAGCACAATGACGTTGCCGATCTGGAGCGTCAGCTCGCCGAGATCGAACCGGGCCGGCCGAAGCTCGTCGCCTTCGAGTCCGTCTACTCGATGGATGGCGACATCGCGCCGATCAAGGAAATTTGCGACGTTGCCGACAAGTACGGCGCGATGACCTATCTCGACGAAGTGCATGCGGTCGGCCTTTACGGTCCGCGCGGCGGCGGCGTTGCCGAGCGCGAGGGCCTGATGGACCGCCTCACGGTGATCGAGGGCACGCTCGGCAAGGCGTTCGGCGTCATGGGCGGCTACATCGCCGCTTCCGAGGCGCTGTGCGACTTCGTGCGTTCCTTCGCCTCGGGCTTCATCTTCACCACCGCCCTGCCGCCGGCCCTGGCCGCCGGCGCCCGCGCCTCGATCCAGTATCTGAAGTCGGCCGACGGCGAAGCGCTGCGCGCGCGTCACCGCAACCGGGTGGCGACGCTACGGCGCAAGCTCGATGCAGCCGGCATTCCGCATATCGACAATCCCAGCCACATCGTCCCGGTGATGGTGAAGGATCCGGTCAAGTGCAAGATGATCTCGGACATCCTGCTCGACAGCTACGGGATCTACATCCAGCCGATCAACTACCCGACGGTGCCCAAGGGGCTGGAGCGGCTGCGCATCACCCCCTCGCCGCTGCATAGCGACGGCGACATCGATCATCTGGTGCGCTCGATCGAGTCGCTGTGGTCGCAGTGCGCGCTCGCCCGGGCCGTTGCATGAGCCGACAGCACCACGCCTTTTCACGAGCTACCGAACGCGCCGGCCTCGCCGGCGCGTTTTTCGTTTCGCGTGTCAGTTTTCGGAGCTGCGGGCGGACTGGCGAGGCATGTGGGCACAGGTCGGCCACGCCTCGGCGAAAGCATCGTAGACCAGCAGCGGACCGCTGAGGGACAGCCGGTCCGGGTGGCGGTCGACATGCTCGACGAGAATGCGCCTCAGGCCGTTGGCATCGATCCCCGGCGGCACGCAGTTGGCCCGCCCCAGCAGGAAGGCATCCAGCGTGCCCTGCAGATAGCCGAGGCAGAAGGTAACCGCAACCGGGTTGGCCTCGGGCTCCGCCTTGCAGATCGCGGCGATCTGTTCCGCGCTCTGCCAGCCGTCAGCCGCAACGGGCGTTGCCGCAACCCCCGAGGCAAGCACCGCGAGCCCTGCCAGCACTGCCCGGACCTGCGCCGACCCTGCGCCTCCTGCCATTTCCGTGCTCCGCATCGATTTCCGCAAGCGCCGATCATCGGACGAGTCGCGGCTTGCCACAAGTCGCGGCCCTCTCGGCAGCACCTTCGGCATGTGCCGGACGGAAAGCGCCGGACACACGCAAACGAAGAAAATGAACCTCAATACGAAAATGCACTTGCCATTTCCTGTCGCCAGAGGGCACAACTTGGGAGGTTTCCGGGAGGGCTTGCCCCGACCGACGATGCCGCACCCGAAAGATGCCACGTCCGCATCGATAGCGAAAAAAAGCGAAAGGCCCGGCATGGAGCCCGTGACCCCTCGTCAATCCGAGATACTGGACCGTGCGCGGCGCGCCGGACGAGTCGACGTCGACGGCCTTTCGACCGAGTTCGACGTCACTCCGCAGACCATCCGCAAGGATCTCAACGAGCTGTGCGAGCGCGGCATGCTGCAGCGGGTGCATGGCGGCGCCGTACTGCCGTCGGGCATCGCCAACTATGCCTATGACGCAAGGCGCCAGCTTGCAGCGGACGAGAAGCGGCGCATCGGCCTGCGGGCGGCCGGCCTCATTCCCGACAATGCCTCGATCATGCTGAACATCGGCACCACCACCGAGCAGGTGGCCCGGGCCCTGCGCCAGCACGACGGCATCATGGCGATCACCAACAACATCAATGTCGCCAACATCCTGCGCGCGGCTCCGGCCGTGGAGGTGATCATCGCCGGCGGCCAGGTTCGCGCCTCCGACGGCGGCATCGTCGGCGAGGCGGCGGCCGAGTTCATCCGCCAGTTCAAGGTCGATTACGCGCTGATCGGCGCCTCGGCCATCGATCCGGACGGAACCATCTTCGACTACGACTTCCGCGAGGTGCGCGTCGCCCGCGAGATCATCACGCATGCGCGGCAGACCATCCTCGTCGCCGACAGCATGAAATTCGAACGCAGCGCCCCGGTGCGCATCGCCCATATCTCCCAGATCGACATCTTCGTCACAGACAAGGCCCCTCCCGAGCCCCTGGTCGAGATCTGCCGGGAGCATGGCGTGCGCATCGAGATCGCCGGCGACGGGGACACCGATCGTCCGGACACGGAGCGCGAAGACGGCCGGGGAGCCCAGGGCAAATGAGTGCAGCAACGCAGGCAGCCGACTACGACCTTCTCGTCGTCGGCGGCGGCATCAACGGGTGCGGCATCGCCCGCGACGCGGTCGGGCGGGGCTATTCCGTCTGCCTGGCCGAGATGAACGATCTGGCCAGCGGCACCTCGTCCTGGTCGACCAAGCTGATCCATGGCGGGCTGCGCTATCTGGAGCATTACGAGTTCCGACTGGTGCGCGAGGCCTTGAGCGAGCGCGAGCTGCTGTGGGCCAACGCCCCGCACATCATCCGTCCGCTGCGCTTCGTGCTGCCGCACCAGAAGGGCCTGCGCCCGCGCTGGATGCTGCGCCTCGGCCTGTTCCTCTACGACAATCTCGGCGGCCGCAAGCTGCTGCCGGGCACGCGGACGCTGAACCTTGCGACCGATCCGACCGGCAAGCCGCTGAAGGACGGGTTCACAACCGGCTTCGAATATTCCGACTGCTGGGTGGACGATGCCCGGCTGGTCGTGCTGAACGCCCGCGATGCGGCGGACCGGGGAGCGGAGATCAATACCGGCACGCAAGTCGTCGGCCTGGAGCGCGAGGGCGATGTCTGGCGCGCCACGCTGCAGGCGCGCGAGGGCGGGGCAACGCGCAGCGTCACCGCCCGGCTGGTGGTCAATGCCGCCGGCCCCTGGGTCGACCGGGTGCTGAAGGGCGCCTTGAAGCGCAACGACACCCACAATGTCCGGCTGGTGCAGGGCAGCCACATCGTCGTGCGCAAGCTGTTCGACCACGACCGGGCCTACATCTTCCAGAACGGCGACGGGCGTATCGTCTTCGCCATTCCCTACGAGCAGGACTTCACCCTGATCGGCACGACCGACCGCGACTATGACGGCGATCCGGCGAAGGTGGCGGCAAGCGAGGAGGAGATCGTCTACCTGACCCAGGCGGCGAGCGAATATTTCCGCAAGCCGATCGTCCGCGAGGACGTGGTGTGGACCTATTCCGGCGTGCGGCCGCTGTTCGACGACGGTGCCTCCAAGGCGCAGGAAGCGACCCGCGACTACGTGCTGAAGCTCGACGGCAACGGCACGAGCGGCCAGGCGCCGATGATCAACATCTTCGGCGGCAAGATCACCACCTATCGCCGCCTTGCCCTGTCCGTCCTGGAGATGGTCGAGAAGGCCCTCGGCGCCAAGGGGCCGGAATGGACCGCGCGCGCGTTGCTGCCCGGCGGCGACTTCCCGACCACGGGCCTTGCCGATCTGGAAGCCGCGCTCGCGCGGGAGTTCCCCTTCCTGCCGCGCCCGCTCGTCGCCCGGCTGGCCCGCAGCTATGGCACCCGCACCCGCGACCTGCTGGCCGGCGCCTCTTCCCTCGACGATCTGGGTCCGCATTTCGGCGCCGACCTGTACGGCCGGGAAGTCGCGTATCTGATGGACCACGAATGGGCCCGGCACGCGGATGACGTGCTGTGGCGCCGCAGCAAGCTGGGCCTGCGCGTCACGGAGCAGCAGGCCGAGGCGCTTTCGGCCTGGATGAGCGAGCGCCTTCGCGCCGCCGCGACGAGTGCCGCCGATCAGACCACCTGAACGATGCCCGGCCTCGCCATGACGCCGGGATGCCATCCAACGGAAAAGACCGCCGGACGGGCCCGTCCGGCGGTCTTTTCGTCTTGTCCTGCGCGAACGCGGATCAGAGCTTGTCGGTCACCGCCGTGGAGGTGGCGCCGGCGGGCTCCTTGCTGATCACCGGGTCGGATCCGCCGCTCAGCAGCGTGTTGACCGTGCGCTGGTAGTCTTCCATGTCGAGCCGGCCGTCGGAGCCTTCCGTCAGCTTGTTGACCTCGCGGACCATGCGCTTCTGGTGCTTCTCGGTCTGTGCGCCGGTGGCATCGTTCTCAAGCACGATGTCCGCGGCCTCGTCCGGGTTGTCGCGGGAATACTCCCAGCCCTTCATCGTGGCACGGACGAAACGCGCCATCTTGTCAACGAAGGCCGGATCCTTGAGGTTCTCCTCCATCACGTAGAGCCCGTCCTCAAGCGTCGCGACGCCCTGGTCCTCATACTTGAAGATGACGAGATCGCTCTCCGGAATGCCCGCATCGATGACCTGCCAATATTCGTTGTAGGTCATGGTGGAGATGCAGTCGGCCTGCTTCTGCAGCAGCGGATCGACGTTGAAGCCCTGCTTCAGCACGGTGACGCCGTCCGCGCCGCCCTCGGTCGGAATGCCCAGCTTGCTCATCCACGACAGGAACGGATACTCGTTGCCGAAGAACCAGACGCCGAGCGTGCGGCCGCGGAAGTCCTCCGGCTTGGTGATGCCGGTTTCCTTCAGGCAGACCAGCATCATGCCCGACTTCTTGAAGGGCTGGGCGATGTTGACCAGGGGCACGCCGCGTTCGCGGCTGGCAAGCGCCGCCGGCATCCAGTCGATGATCACGTCCGCGCCGCCACCGGCAATGACCTGCGGCGGGGCGATGTCCGGTCCGCCCGGCTTGATCGTGACGTTGAGGCCCTCTTCCTCGTAAAAGCCCTTGTCCTTGGCCACGTAATAGCCGGCAAACTGGCCCTGCGTGACCCATTTGAGCTGCAGCGTGATGTCGTCGGCTGCCTGCGCGGGACCGAATGCGAAGGCAAGCGCGGCGGCGGCTAGCAAAGTCCTCTTCATTTCCTGCTCCCTCTGGTGGGGCAGCCGTCGCCCGTTATCCCCGGACTGACGGATGCCAGAATGTGACCGCCCGTTCGACGAGGGTCACCAAACCGTAGAATAGCGACCCGGCGAGTGCGGCGATGGCAATCGAGGCCCAGACCATGTCGATGTTCATCCGTCCCACCTCGGTGGAGATGCGGAAGCCCATGCCGACGATCGGCGTGCCGAAGAATTCGGCAACAATGGCCCCGATGAGCGCAAGCGTCGAGTTGATTTTCAAGGCATTGAAAACGAACGGCATGGCCATCGGCAGACGCATCTTGAGCAGCGTCTGCGGGTAGTTTGCCGCGTAAGTGTGCATGAGATCGAGCTGCATCCGGTCGGCGGCGGCAAGGCCCGTCACCGTGTTCACCAGCATCGGAAAGAAGGTCATGATCACCACGACCGCCGCCTTGGACGGCCAGTCGAAGCCGAACCACATGACCATGATCGGCGCGACGCCGATGATCGGCAGGGCCGAAACCAGGTTGCCCACCGGCAGCAGCCCGCGCCGCAGGAACGGCACCCGGTCGACCAGGATGGCGACGAGGAAGCCGGAGCCGCAGCCGATGGCGTAGCCGACCAGCACGCCCTTAAGGAAGGTCTGGCGGAAGTCCGCCCACAGCACGGCCGGCGAGGTCAGCAGCCGCACCCAGATGTCCGAGGGCGGCGGCAGCAGCACCTTGGGCACGGCGAAACCGACGACCAGGACCTGCCACAGGATCAGCAGCCAGGCACCGAAGGTCAGCGGGATGGCGAGCGCCAGCAGCCGCTTCCACACGGCCCCGCGCGGGGTCAGCGCCGCCATTTCCTCCACCGACAGCCAGGCCAGCGCCCAGGCGACGAAGACATAGGCCCAAAAGCCCGATGCCGCCTGCCCGGGATGCCTGCCGATGATCCCGATCAGCGCGAAGGCCATCGCATAGGACACGGCGACCAGCCCCGCCGTTGCCAGCGGGCCTTGCAGGAAGCGCAGCAGATAGGGCGCGAGCACGATGACGCCGGCCAGGGCGGAGATCGCCAGCAGCGGATGGCTGAACAGTCCCAGCTGCATCGTGTCGGAGGTGATCACCGGCAGCATGGTCGCGACCACGGCGACGACCAGCGCCAGCGCCGACAGCAGCGCCTTCACCGGACCGAGCCGGGGACGCTCCGCCAGCTGCAGGCCGAGAGAGGGATGCGGCGCGCTCATGGCCGCATCCCCATGCGCTTCAGCACCAGCCGCTCGGCCATGCCGATCAGCGCGACCAGCGCCGCCGCCAGCACGGCTGCGGCGATCAGCGCCGACCAGATCTGCACCGTCTGCCCGTAATAGGAGCCCGACAGCAGGCGCGCGCCGAGCCCGGCGACCGCGCCGGTCGGCAGCTCGCCGACGATGGCGCCGACCAGGCTCGCGGCGACGCCCACCTTCATGGAGGCGAAGAGATAGGGCATGGCGGAGGGCAGGCGCAGCTTCCACAGCGCCTGCGCGGACGAGGCCGAATAGGTCTTCATCAGGTCCATCTGGATCGCTTCGGGCGAGCGCAGGCCCTTCACCATGCTGACCGTCACCGGAAAGAAGGAAAGATAGGTCGAGATCATCGCCTTGGGCAGCAGGCCGGAAATGCCGATGGCGTTCAGCACCACGATGATCATCGGCGCGATGGCAAGGATCGGGATCGTCTGCGAGGAGATCACCCAGGGCATCAGGCTCTTGTCGAGAACCCGGCTGTGCACGACCAGGATCGCCAGGCCGATGCCGAGGGCGGTGCCGAGCACGAAGCCGAGCAGGGTCGAGGAGAGGGTGATGCCGCCGTGATAGACGAGGCTGCGCTTGGAAGTCACCGCTTTGTTGGCCGTGGTGTCCCAGAGCTCGACCGCCACCTGGTGCGGGGCGGGCAGGACGGGCCGGTCCTGCGACAGCGTGTCGGCGACGAGCTGCGCCAGCGGCGCATCCTCCACTCCGCCGCGCTTGTACGTGTCGCGCTGGAACGGCGTGTTGAGCAGCACCGCCGCCAGGTACCAGATGGCGATGATCGCCGCGATGACCACCAGCACCGGCCCTGCCGTGCCCTGCATCAGGCCGGCGAAAGCCGAGCGGGGAGAAGCCGGGAGAGAAAGATCCGTCATGCCTCGCTCCTTGCTCGGATCACCTTGGCGGCAATGTCGTCCCGCAGCTGCACTGCTCGCTGGAGGGACAACCTGCTGCCGATCTGGAACGCCTCCTCGGCGTGGTCGAAGGCAACATGGAAGACGGAAGGAAGATGGCCTTCGCCCGGCCAGGCATATTCTCCCTGATCCATTTCAACTCGAAGCTCGTCCATGCCGCGCGCCTCGAAGGTCTTCACCCCCCGACCCAGAACACCTCGGGTACGAATCTCCACTCTGCCCTCATCGAAAACCAACACATCCTTTCGGATATTTTCACCGATCTCCCTGTAAAGCAAAAAAGATACGAGCGATATTACTACGAAGAAAACTGCAATTCTTGCAATATAACCATACACGCCAGACACCTCAAACGCAGACCCGACAATCAAGACGGTAACGAAAACGTAGAAAGCTGCCTTGAATACACCCCGAAAATTCCACCCGGACCTGACGGTCAAGATGTCGGCGCCAAGGGTCTCTGCTTCCCGGGGCGGTTGCGCGTAGTTGTCATGAAGCGACGCTCCGGCCGCCGGACCGGTACCGGCAGTGGCTGCAAGATCCGGCCGCAGACGGCGCAAGGCGGCAGCGAAGGTATCGCGCACCAGGATCGCTTCCGGGTGGGACAGCCCGTCGACGAGCGAGAGAGCCTCCTGGCCAACCTTCAATCTGACCCCGTATTCGGAGGAGCCGACCGGCACTCCGCGATACGTCCGCATCGGGATCTCGACGACGGCAGCGGCAGCCCCCTCCGGCAAGGGAAGTGCCCTCTTGCGCCAACGCAGGAGTCCTCTGGAGCTGGCGACAACGGTCCGGCGATCCATCGAGACGAGTGGAGCGGGCGGCTGAAATGTGATTACACGCCGCGCCTCACTCAGTACGGGGACCAATAAGGCCAGCGAATAGAATAGAAATTGGAGCCAATTTTCTCCATAAAAACACAAATAAGATATTGCAGAAGAGCCAATAACGGCGACGAATAATCCAATGAAATACCTTGAATCGTAAGAATTACGAAGTGAGATACGTAATTGATTCGCTTCTTTCTCGAAGAGAATGCGTGTCGCCGGCCGAAACTCGCGGTTTCGCGAGGTGAAAAAAGGCCAAGACGAAAATGAAGACCCGGCGCCCCTAGTCATCTTGGCTGTGCCCCGCCCTGCAACTCCTCCCGAGCGGTCTGTCCGGCCCGGTCATCGGCAACGAACTGGCCGATAAGGGCGGCAAGCTGGTCGGCATCCCCCTGGTTCAGACCGGAAAACAGCTCGGTCTCGTTGCCGTTCCGTCCGACGACGACGGTGTAGCGCGTCGGAGCGGCCGTCTGCCCGGCGGCAGCGCTGCTTTCGCGCGCCGCAACCGAGGAGATCTCGGCGGCCTTGATGTCGACCGCACTGTGGCGGGTCATGTTCTGCCGGAAATACCGGACCATCCCGTCGGACAGGATGGCGTTCTGGCTCGCGCCCTTGAACAGAAGCCGGACCTGCACAGCCGAAAACACCAGCGCGGCCAGCACGACGAGCTGGACCGTCAGCATGAGGGTATCGACGTTGCCGTCTGTGAGAAACGCGCCGCCGGTTGCAAGGTATCCAAGATAGAAGAGCGGCGCCAACCAGGCGACATGCCTCGCCAGCGGCGCATCGACCGCCGGCACGCGGACGCGAACCTCGTCGCCCTCGCGCGAAATTTCCACCCGGGATCTGGCAAGGTCCGCCTGCGTGGGAAGAAGCTTCATGCCGCAACTCCCGTGCGTCCGAGCCCGTCGTTGAGCGCCTCCATGATCAGCCTGGCTTCCGCGTCGTCGATGGACGTGCCGAAGGTCACCGTCGTCTGGCCGTAGTCGAAGGCAACGCCACCGGACTTGCCCAGCGGGTTGTCGGCCGCCTGAGCGCCGAAGATCGGCTGCCCTACCGTGTTGCGGCGGACGTTGCCGATGTGCGCGGGATCGTAGCGCCAGCTTCGCGAGAGGATCGGCGTATGGACGGTCTTCACCACCTCCGTTTTCGAGATGCTCAGCCGTTCTTCTCCGGCCAGCATCCAGAGCAGGTTCGCAGCACCGTAGAGCCACCCCAATGCCCACAGGACCATCCAGAGCATGACAAACATGGACAGGCCGGGCTTCATCGAGCCGGACGCGAGTATGTTGAAGATGGAAAAGCCGGCGAAGGACCACATGCCCAACCAACCCATCAGGAACAGCATGGACCACAGCCTCGCCCTGGCCTGCACGACCACGACGTGCCCCTGCGGCCCCGGCCGAACCGTCACCCGGGTGGATATCGGAAGCTCAAATCCCATCGAGCGCCTCTTCCTGCGGTCTGGCCGGCACCGGCATGCCCTCAATCGTCATAGCTGTGCCCCGCCCGTAACCCCTCGCGAACACGATGCGCGATCTTCAGGAATTCCGGCGTCTCGCGGATGTCGAGCGTGCGCTCGCGCGGCAGGTCGCTCTCGATCACGTCGTAGATGCGGCCCGGACGCGGGCACAGAACCACGATCTTGGTCGACAGGAACACCGCCTCCGGGATCGAGTGGGTGACGAAGACCACCGTCTTGCGGGTCTTGGCCCACAGTTTCAGCAGCTGCTCGTTGAGGTGGTCGCGGACGATCTCGTCGAGCGCGCCGAAGGGCTCGTCCATCAACAGAAGATCGGGATCGAAGGACAGGGCGCGGGCGATGGAGGCGCGCTGCTGCATGCCGCCCGACAGCTGCCAGGGGTACTTGCGCTCGAAGCCGGCAAGGTTCACCAGCTCCATGTTGCGGCGGATGCGCTCCTCGCGCTCCCCCTTCGAAAAGCCCATGATCTCCAGCGGCAGGGCGATGTTGTCGGCGATGGTCCGCCAGGGATAGAGCGCGGCGGCCTGGAAGACATAGCCATAGGCGCGCTTCGCTCGCGCCTGCGACGGCGTCATGCCGTTGACGCTGATCGAGCCGCCGGTCGGCGCCTCCAGATCGGCGATCACCCGCAACAGCGTGGTCTTGCCGCAGCCCGACGGGCCGATCAGCGAGACGAAATCGCCCTCGCCGATGGCAAGGTCGATGTCCGACAGCGCGTGGACCGGACCGTCATTGGTCTGGAAAGTCAGGGACAGGTTCTCGATGTCGATCACCCTGGCAGGGGCAGTCATGCGCGATTTCTCCAGATCCAGGATGCGTGCAGGGCGCCGCTCGCAGCGGCAATGGCGGCGAGAGGGAGAGAAAAAACAAGGTTGTTGGCTGCGCGACTGATCACGTCGGACCACTGTTCCGATTTAAACGCCAGCATGGCCAGTTGAGCGGCAACTGCAGCAACGAAAACGGATGGCGCCGCCGCAAGGATTGCTGCCTTTCGTCGGGAAAAACGCCGGCGCAAACCCGCATAGGTCGGAAGCCATGCGAAGAACCCGCAGATCACGCCCCACACGGAATAATACAGGGCAACCGCTATAAAAAACGCGCTCACCCCTAGAAAACCCAGCAAGAACTCACCCAGCGTGTTTGTGCCCAAACCACGTGTTGCCAGACCCGGCAGTACGATGAACAAAAGCAGAAACAGCGGACCACAGGTCGCCGCAGAGCAGACGACGAGAGCGACCCAACGCCAGGACGTTGCCTCGCGGAACGCGGTGCGCCAGCCGGCGCCGGGTCCTGTCCCGTCGCCCAAGCCTGCCTCGCCCATCCGCGAGGCGTCCGGCGGTGGTTCCCGCTCAGCCTGCTGCAAGCCGTTCTCCCCCATTCCGGCCGGCCCCGCCTATCGGCGCCGGCCCGTTCGCCTCACACGCCGCTGCGGGGAATGCCCGAGCGCTCCACCTTGCGCGGCGAGGTCAGTTCCTTCCAGGTCGACAGCGCCGTGTTGACCGCCTGGAACGGCTGGCGCGCGACGAACTTGCCGTGCCCCTCGCGCGTCTTCACCGCGCCGTCGTCGATGGCCACCTCGCCGCGGGTCAGCGTGAAGCGCGGCAGGCCCTTCACCGCCTTGCCCTCGAACACATTGTAGTCGATGGCCGACTGCTGGGTCGCGGCGGAAATCGTCTTTTCCTTCTCCGGATCCCAGACCACCAGGTCGGCATCGGCGCCGACCAGGATCGCACCCTTCTTCGGGTACATGTTGAGGATCTTGGCGATGTTGGTCGAGGTCACGGCGACGAACTCGTTCATCGTCAGCCGGCCGGTGGCGACCCCGTGGGTCCACAGCATCGGCATGCGATCCTCGAGCCCGCCGGTGCCGTTGGGGATCTTGGTGAAGTCGCCGAGCCCGGTGCGCTTCTGCTCCGTGGTGAAGGCGCAGTGGTCGGTCGCCACCACCTGCAGCGTGCCCGCCTGCAGGCCGGCCCACAGGCTGTCCTGGTGCTTCTTGTTGCGGAAGGGCGGCGACATCACCCGTCGCGCCGCATGGTCCCAGTCGGGATGGCGGTACTCGCTCTCGTCCAGCGTCAGGTGCTGGATCAGCGGCTCGCCGTAGCAGCGAATGCCGTTCTGTTTGGCCCGGCGGATCGCCTCATGCGCCTGTTCGCAGGACGTGTGCACCACGTAGAGCGGCACGCCGGCCATGTCGGCGATCATGATGGCACGGTTGGTCGCCTCGCCCTCTACTTCCGCCGGGCGCGAATAGGCATGGGCTTCCGGCCCGTCATTGCCTTCGGCCATCAGCTTGGTCTGCAGCTGGGCGACCACGTCGCCGTTTTCCGCATGCACCATGGGCAGCGCGCCGAGCTCGGCACAGCGCTGGAACGAGGCGAACATCTCGTCGTCGTCCACCATCAGCGCGCCCTTGTAGGCCATGAAATGCTTGAAGCTGTTGATGCCCTTGTCGCGCACCACCGCTTCCATGTCGTTGAACACCTGCTCGCCCCACCAGGTGATCGCCATGTGGAAGGAGTAGTCGCAATTGGCCCGCGTCGACTTGTTGTCCCACATGGTCAGCGCTTCCAGCAGCGACTGGCCCGGCGAGGGCAGGCAGAAATCCACCACCATGGTGGTGCCGCCGGCAAGGGCGGCGCGCGTGCCGCTCTCGAAGTCGTCGGCGGAATAGGTGCCCATGAACGGCATTTCCAGGTGCACATGCGGGTCGATGCCGCCCGGCATCACGTAGCAGCCGGTCGCGTCGAGCACCTCGTCGCCGGAAAGATCCGGTCCGATCTCGATGATCCTGCCGCCGTCGATCCTGACGTCCGCCCGATAGGTGAGATCGGCCGTGACGACCGTTCCGCCCTTGATCACTTTGCTGGCCATGTCTGATCCTCCGGAATTCGTCAGTTAAGGTTGAACTTGGAACTTCAGTCCGGCTCGAACGGAAGCAGGCGCATATCGACTTTGTCGCCATAATCGATCAGCTGCAGCCTATCGATGCCGACAGCCCCGATCGCCGTCAGGCCGCCGATATTCTCGCATTCCCGATCCGGGCTCACATATCGCATCAATGGAAAGGCCTCGTCGACTGTCGTCATATCTCTTCCGGCAACGACAAGGCCAGAAAAACTATCTTCACGTCTTACAATCTTGGCGTAAACCTTCCCGTCTTCGCGAATTTCGGGAACAAATGAACGATTATCGATATGAAGGTCTTTTCCGACCCGACAGAATCCCGAAGCAAGAGCTATGAGATACTCTCCCTCCGCCAGGTTCCGAAGCTTCTCCACGACGTCAACCGGTTCAGGCCCACGGTCCGTGGGAGCGGCCAGGATCGGCGAGATCGAGAAGACCGCAACAACGAGGAAAAGCACTGCCGAAAGCTTCATTCACCTGTCCCCGGCTGGAACAACCGCCGCCTAGTCCACGATCTCCGCCGCTTCCAGCACCGCATGCAGCAGCACGTCGGCACCGGCCTGCGCCCATTCCCTGGTGATCTCCTCGGCCTCGTTGTGCGACAGCCCGTCGACGCAGGGGCACATGATCATCGCCGTCGGCGCGACCTTGTTGACCCAGCACGCGTCGTGGCCGGCGCCGGAAATGATGTCCATGTGGCTGTAGCCGAGCTTTTCCGCCGCGTTGCGTACCGCCTTGACGCAGGTCTCGTCGAAGGTCACAGGGTCGAAATGGCCGACCGCCTCGACCGTCGCCGTCAGCCCCAGATCCTCGGCAATGCCCGGCACGCGCGCCTCGAACTCCGCCTTCATCGCATCCAGCGTCTCGCGATCGGGCGAGCGGAAGTCGACGGTGAAGACCACCTTGCCGGGAATGACGTTGCGCGAGTTGGGATGCACGTCGCAATGGCCGATGGCGCCGACCGCGCGCGGCTGGTGCTTCATCGCGATCTCGTGCACCAGCTCGGTCATCCGCGCCATGCCCAGGCCGGCATTGCGGCGCATCGGCATCGGCGTCGAGCCGGTATGGCTCTCCTTGCCGGTCACGGTGACTTCCAGCCACCACAGGCCCTGGCCGTGGGTGACGACGCCGATATCCTTGCCCTCGGCCTCCAGGATCGGCCCCTGTTCGATATGCAGCTCGAACATCGCGTGCATCTTGCGCGCGCCGACCTCTTCCTCGCCGACCCAGCCGATGCGCTTCAGCTCGTCGCCGACGGTGCGCCCCTCCGCGTCCTTGCGCTCATAGGCCCAGTCCAGATCGTGCACCCCGGCAAAGACGCCGGAGGCCAGCATGGCGGGGGCAAAACGCGTGCCCTCCTCGTTGGTCCAGTTGGTGACGACGATGGGCCGCTTCGTGCGGATGTTGAGGTCGTTGAGGGTGCGCACCAGCTCCAGCGCGCCGAGCACGCCGAGCACGCCGTCGTATTTGCCGCCCGTCGGCTGGGTGTCGAGATGCGAACCGACATAGACAGGCAGGGCATCGGGATCGGTGCCCGGACGCGTCATGAACATGTTGCCCATGGCGTCGACGCCCATGCTCATCCCGGCCGCCTCGCACCAGGCCTGGAACAGCTTGCGGCCCTCGTTGTCGGCATCGGTCAGGGACTGGCGGTTGTTGCCGCCGGCGACGCCCGGACCGATCTTCGCCATCTCCATCAGGGCGTCCCACAGGCGGTCGGCGTCGATGCGCAGGTTCTTGCCCGGTGCGGTCATTCAGGTCACTCCCTCGGTCGATCCTGTGCCGGCAGCGCCGGCCTCACTCCATATTGGGAAAGGTATAGACGGCGCCGTCCTTGATACCGGCCGGCCAGCGCGTCGTCACCGTCTTCAGGCGCGTGTTGAAGCGCACGCCTTCCGCGCCATAGATCGAATGGTCCCCGAACAGCGACCGTTTCCAGCCGCCGAAGGAGAAATAGGCGACCGGCACCGGGATCGGCACGTTGATGCCGACCATGCCCACCTCGATGCGGTCGGCAAAGGCGCGCGCGGCATCGCCGTCGCGGGTGAAGATCGCGGTGCCGTTGCCGTATTCGTGCTCGTTGATCAGCGACAGGGCTTCCTCGTAGCCCTTGGCGCGCACCACCGACAGGACGGGGCCGAAGATCTCCTCGCGGTAGATCGTCATGTCGCGGGTCACCCGGTCGAACAGGGTGCCGCCGACGAAATAGCCGTTCTCGTAGCCCTGCAGCGAGAAGCCGCGCCCGTCGACCAGAAGGTCCGCGCCTTCCTTGACGCCCTGGTCGATATAGCCGAGCACCTTGCGCATATGCGCCTCTGTGACCAGCGGCCCCATCTCCGCCTCGCGGTCGGTGGCCGGGCCGATCTTCAGCGCCTGCACGCGCGGTACCAGCTTTTCCACCAGCCGGTCGGCGGTCTCCTCGCCGATGGGAACGGCGACGGAGATCGCCATGCAGCGCTCGCCGGCCGAGCCGTAGCCCGCGCCCATCAGCGCGTCGGCGGCCTGGTCCATGTCGGCGTCCGGCATGACGATCATGTGGTTCTTGGCGCCGCCCAGCGCCTGCACCCGCTTTCCGTGCGCGGTGCCGGTCGTGTAGACGTATTCGGCAATCGGCGTGGAGCCGACGAAGGACACCGCCTTGACGTCGGGATGGGTCAGCAGCACGTCGACCGCTTCCTTGTCGCCGTGCACGACATTGAGCACCCCGTCCGGGAAGCCCGACTTCCGGAACAGGTCGTAGACCACCATGACGGCGGAAGGGTCGCGCTCCGACGGCTTCAGCACGAAGGTGTTCCCGCAGGCGACCGCGATCGGGTACATCCACAGCGGCACCATGGCCGGGAAGTTGAACGGGGTGATGCCGGCGACGACGCCGAGCGGCTGGCGGTCGGAATAGCTGTCGATGGCCGGGCCGACATTGCGGGCGAACTCGCCCTTCAAGAGATGCGGGATGCCGCAGGCGAATTCCACCACCTCGATGCCGCGCGCCACCTCGCCCAGGGCATCGTCATGGGTCTTGCCGTGCTCGGCCGAGATCGCCCTCGCGATGTCGTCGGCATGGGCGGAGAGCAGCTCCTTGAAGCGGAACATCATGCGCGCGCGCTTGAGCGGCGGCGTGTCGCGCCAGGCGGGGAAGGCGGCCTTCGCCGCCGCAATCGCTTCCGCGACCTCGGCCGCGCTCGACAGCGGCAGGACGGCGGTCTGCTCGCCGGTCGCCGGGTTGAACACCCCTTGCGTCCTGGTGGAGCGGGAGACGACACGCGCCCCGCCGATGGCGTTCTCGATGCTGGCAAGACCGGACTTCGACATGCTTCCTCCGCTCGCCCGGCCGGGTAGCGGCCCGGGCGCCCTGTCCGTCTCAAATTGCGGCCGGCATGGGCAGGGGGCGGAGCAAAGCTTCCCGCAAACCCTCAGCGTCATCCCCTGGCATCGGGCGGCGCTCGTCGCACCGCCGGCCGTTCCCCGTCGTCCGGATGCACAGTCTCATCCGGGCGGCCTTCGCGTCCTCGCGCTCCGGCCGAAATCTGGAAAGTGCGCGGCCCCGGTCTGTTTGATGTCCGCCGGTGGTCCGCCGCTGTTTGCCATTGCGCCAAGCCAAAAAACCTGACCAAATGGTCAAATCGAGCGTAGGAAGGCTTGACCATTCGGTCAAGGTCAATTTTTTGGCCCGCCTGCCCAATAGGCACTCACCGCAGCGGACGGCCGGGAGAGATGAGCGGCAGAGACAGGACATCGGGCAAGGCGCAGGACGGATCGCAGAAGAGCGCGATCCGGGCGGAGAACGAGCGCGTCATCCTGAAGGCGGCCGAGGAGGTCTTCGCCGAGAGCGGGTTTCGCGGCGCGACCACGGGTATGATCGCCGACCGCGCCGGCATCCCGAAGGCCAACCTGCACTATTATTTCCCGACCAAGGAAGCGCTCTACCGGCGGGTCGTCGAGCATATCTTCAACATCTGGCTGGAGGCGGCGAACTCGTTCGACGAGAACGACGATCCGGTCGATGCGTTGACCGCCTACATCTCCAAGAAGATGGACGTCTCGCGCGCCCACCCGATGGGCTCCAAGGTCTGGGCCAACGAGATCCTGCACAAGGCGCCGGTGATCCAGGACTATCTGGAGACGACGCTGACCGAGTGGACCGCCTCGCGGGTCGCGGCCATCGAGCGCTGGATCGCCAGCGGCCGGATCGCGCCCGTCGATCCGCAATACCTGCTCTACATGATCTGGGCGACCACCCAGCACTATGCCGACTTCAACCACCAGATCGACACGCTGAACGGCGGGCAGCCCCTGTCCGACGCGCAGTTCGAGGACGCCAAGCGCACCGTGACCGGCATCATCCTGACCGGCATCGGGGCGATCCCGCCGGCCGGGCTTGCCGCCGGCGACACGCCGCGCGATGCTGGCGCCAGCAACGGCGCGGCCTGACCGGCGCGGCGACAGACAGGGACGAAAGCAGATGGAGGCAGGCCCGACACGGGCAAATGCGGGAGGCAGCGAGCCCGACGGCGAGGGCGCGCCGCGCACCCGCATCCAGGAGAAGAACCGCGCCCGCATCCTGGAGGCCGCGCTCGGCACCTTCTCGCGCTTCGGCTATCGCGGCGCCCGCGTCGACCAGATCGCCGAGGACGCGGGCATGTCGAAGTCGAACCTGCTCTACTATTTCGGCTCCAAGTCGGAGATCTACAAGGCGGTACTGGCGGACCTGCTCGACCGCTGGCTGGCCCCCTTGCGCACGCTCGACCCGGAAGGCGACCCGCGCGCCGAGCTCACCGCCTATATCGAGCAGAAGCTGCGCTTTTCCGCCGACTATCCGGAAGCCTCGCGCCTCTTCGCCAACGAGATGCTGCAGGGCGCACCGATGATGCGCGACGTGCTGGAAGGCCCGCTGAAAGCCCTGGTGGAGGAGAAGTCGCAGGTGCTGCGCCACTGGGCCGAGAGCGGGCGCATCCGCCCGGTCGATCCCACCCACCTCATCTTCCTGATCTGGGCGACGACGCAGACCTATGCCGACTTCGCCCCGCAGATCGAGGCGATCACCGGCAGCGGCATCCATGACGAGGCCTTCCGCCGCCAGGCGTTGCAGGCGCTCACCGATCTTATCTTCGCCGGCCTGCTGCCGCGTCCCGGTTCGCCTTGATCTTGCCCTTGCCGCCTGTATCCTGCTTTCGACAGGGGACGTGCTTTGCCGTCCCTGCTTGGCCCTGAACGGGAGACCGCATGCGCAAGGCCCTCGTAGTCGCCGCCCTTCTGCTTTCCGCCCCGCTGACGCTGGCCGGACCCGCGCTGGCCGCGAAATGCGGAAACAATGCCGCCGGCTTCCCGGACTGGCTCGCCAGCTTCAAGCGCGAGGCGGTGGCCTCCGGCATTTCCAGCCGCACGGTGGAAGCCGCGCTCGGCGGCATGACCTACAACTCCAAGGTCATCCGTCTCGACCGCAACCAGAAATCGTTCAAGCTCTCCTTCGAGCAGTTCCTGGCCCGCCGCGCCCCGCCCTCGACCATCGCCATCGGCAAGCGCCGCATGAAGCAGCATGCGGTCGTGCTCGACCGGGTGGAGCGCAAGTACGGCGTTCCGAAGGAGGTCATCGTCTCGATCTGGGGGCTGGAATCCGGCTTCGGCGGCTTCATGGGCGACATCCCGATCTTCTCGTCCCTGTCGGCGCTTGCCTATGACTGCCGCCGCTCGGCCTTCTTCACCAACGAGCTGATGAGCGCCCTGCGCATCGCCGACCGCGGCCAGATGCGGATTTCCGAGATGAAGGGCGCCTGGGCCGGCGAGATCGGTCAGACCCAGTTCCTCGCCTCCAGCTACGAGCGCTTCGCGGTCGATTTCGACGGCGACGGCCGGCCGAACCTGATCCGCAGCCCGGCGGACGTCTTTGCCTCCACCGCCAACTTCCTGCGCCAGCACGGCTGGCAAAAGGGCGGCGACTGGTCGCCCGGCAGCAGCAACTATGCCGTCCTGCGCGACTGGAACCGGGCCGAGGTCTATCGCCGGACCATCGCCCATTTCGCCACCGAGCTGACGAAGTAGGACCGGCGGAAAAAGCAGCGGCTCAGGCGGTCCGCGGCTTCGCGTTGCGGCCGTCCCGCTGCAGCACGAAGGTCGCTGCCGCCGTCACCGCCACGCCGGCCAGCGTCCAGGCGCCCGGCCAGGGCGCACCCATCACCACCGTCTCCAGCAGCACGAAGGACGGCAGCAGGTAGGTGTAGGCCATCACCGGCCCCGCCGGCAGGCGCAGGCTGGCATAGGTGGCGCAGAAGAAGCTGGTCGCCGTCGGAAACACCGCCAGATAGGCAATGCCGAGCAGCACCGGCGGCGGCACCGCGGCCCACTCGGTCGCCGCCAGTTCGGCGCGGCCATAGACCAGCAGCATCGCCGCGCCGGCGGTCAGGATCCAGAAATTGAAGATCTCCAGCGGCTCGCCGCGATTGAAGAGCCGCATCAGGGGAGCATAGAAGGAATAGGCGGCGACGCCGAAGAGATAGATGCGCTCGCCGGGACCGAACTCCAGCCGCGCGAGCCGAGTGAGATCGTCGCCGAACAGCACCAGCAGGGCGCCTGCCGCCCCCACGCCGAGGCACACCACCTGCCGCCGCGAGATCCGCTGGCCGAGCAGCGCAAGGCCGGCAAGCGCGGTGAAGGCGGGAAGCAGGGTGAAGACCGCGCCCGCATTGAGCGCGCTGGTCAGCCGCAAGGCCTCGAACATCGTCACGAAGAAGATGTCGAGCAGCAGGGCGATCAGCAGATAGACTGGCAGGCGCGACAGCTTCGGCAGCGCCCATTGCCGCTTCGCCGTGACGATGGCGGCAAAGATCGCCGCGGCGATGCAAAAGCGCAGCGCGGTCAGCACCGCCGGGTCGAGCGCACCGGTGATCGCATGGCCGAGCGGGAACGAGGTGGAGACCAGAAAGACGAAACCGAGCATCGCCGCGTGGGCGCGCCCGGTTTCGCCGGCATCCGCAGGGGCGGCAGCGGTGGTCACCGCGCCGCCCGTCTTTCGCAAATCGTCATTCTGCTGCTTCCGGCACCCGGTTCGGGTTGTTGGGATGGGTCGTCCAGTTGGCATAGTTCGGATTGATCGGCTTGCCGGTGCGCGGGTCCGTGCCCTCGGCAATGTGCTCCATGGTGATGCAGTCCTCGACCGGACAGACCGAGACGCACAGGTTGCAGCCCACGCACTCCTCGTCGATCACCTCGAAGTGGCGCAAGCCGTCCTTCATGGCGGTGATCGCCTGGTGCGAGGTGTCCTCGCAGGCGATGTGGCAGCGGCCGCACTTGATGCAGGCATCCTGGTCGATGCGCGCCTTGACCACGTAGTTGAGGTTGAGCCGCTGCCAGTCGGTGACCTTGGGCACCGCCCGCCCGACCACCTCATCGACCGAGGTGTAGCCCTTTTCGTCCATCCAGTCGGACAGGCCGTCGATCAGGTCCTCGACGATGCGGAAGCCGTAGGTCATCGCCGCGGTGCAGACCTGCACCGTGCCGGCGCCCAGCGCCATGAACTCGGCCGCGTCCCGCCACGTCGTCACGCCGCCGATACCGGAGATCGGCAGGCCGTGGGTCTGCGGATCGCGGGCGATCTCGGCGACCATGTTGAGGGCGATCGGCTTGACCGCCGGGCCGCAATAGCCGCCATGCGCGCCCTGCCCGTCGATGGTCGGATAGGGGGCCATCTGGTCGAGATCGACCGAGACGATGGAGTTGATCGTGTTGATCAGGGACACCGCGTCGGCCCCGCCCGCATGGGCGGCCCGGGCCGGGTTGCGGATGTCGGTGATGTTCGGCGTCAGCTTGACGATCACCGGCATGCGCGTGTGCTGCTTGCACCAGCGCGTCACCATCTCGATGTATTCGGGCACCTGGCCGACGGCCGAGCCCATGCCGCGCTCGGACATGCCGTGCGGGCAGCCGAAGTTCAGCTCGACGCCGTCGGCTTCCGTCTCCTCGACGCGGCGCAGGATGTCGATCCAGTTCTGCTCCTCGCAGGGCACCATCAGCGAGACGACGAGCGCCCGGTCCGGCCAGTCGCGCTTGACCTGCTTGATCTCGCGCAGGTTCGTCTCCAGCGGGCGGTCGGTGATCAGCTCGATATTGTTGAACCCGAGCAGCGAGCGGTCCGGCCCGTGGATCGCGCCGTAGCGCGGGCCGTTGACATTGACCACCGCCGGGTCCTCACCGAGCGTCTTCCAGACGACGCCGCCCCAGCCCGCCTTGAAGGCGCGGACGACGTTGTATTCCTTGTCGGTCGGCGGCGCGGAGGCCAGCCAGAACGGGTTCGGCGACTTGATGCCGAGAAAGTTGGTGCGAAGATCGGCCATATGAAAATCCTCCCCACGGATGTTCGGGAGTGAAGGGTACGGGTTGGGAAGACCTGCCGCGCTCAGGCGGTCAGCGCCGCGTGGATCGAGGCCGCGGCGATCTTGCCGTCCTCGACCGACGCGACTGTCAGGTCCTCGCCTCCGGCCACGCAATCGCCGCCGGCCCACACGTCGGCAAGCGAGGTGCGGCGGTCCGCGTCGACGCCGATCCGGCCGCCGTCGAGCTCCAGCGCCTCGCCTCCGCCCAGCGCGTCCGGCACGAAGGTCTGGCCGATCGCCTTGAACACCTGGTCCGCTTCCAGCGTCACGCTCTCGCCGGTTCCCGTCAGCCGGCCGGCGCTGTCGGGCAGCATCCGCTCCAGCTCGATGGCCCGCACATGGCCGCCCTCGCCGATCAGCCGGCGGGGCGCCAGACACTCGCGGATCACCACCCCGTTGGTCAGGGCGATCTCCTGCTCGTAGGCGCTGGCCTTCATCGCCTCGCGGTCGCGGCGATAGGCGATGGTCACCTCTTCCGCGCCGAGGCGCTTGATCTGCACGGCGATGTCGATGGCGGTCATGCCGCCGCCGATCACCACGACCTTGCGGCCGACTGGCAGGGCGGAAAGATCCTGCGCCTGGCGCAGCTCGGCGATATAGGCAACCGCATCGATGACGCCGGCCAGATCCTCGCCCTCGGTCTTGAGCGCGTTGACGCCGCCGAGCCCCATGCCGAGGAACACCGCGTCGAAGTCGCGCCGCAGGCCTTGCAGCGTGATGTCGCGGCCGAGCGCGGTGTTGCACTCCACCGTGATGCCGCCGATGGACAGGACGAAGTCGACCTCCGCCTGGGCAAAGTCGTGCGTCGTCTTGTAGGCGGCGATGCCGTATTCGTTGAGGCCGCCGAGCTTGGCCCGCGCCTCGAAGATCGTGACGTCATGCCCCTCGCGCGCCAGCGCATGAGCACAGGCGAGGCCGGCCGGGCCGCCGCCGACGACGGCAACGCGCTTGCCGGTGGGAGCTGCGCGCTCGTAAGGCAGGGACGCATCGCGCGCCAGGAACGTGTCGGTCGCATGGCGCTGCAGCAGGCCGATGGACACGGGCCGGTCCTCGGCGAGGTTGCGCACGCAGGCCTCCTCGCACAGGGTCTCGGTCGGGCAGACGCGGGCGCACATGCCGCCGAGGATGTTCTGCTCGAAGATCGTCTTGGCCGAGCCGAGCGGATTGCCGGTGGCGATCTGGCGGATGAACTTCGGGATGTCGATGGACGTCGGGCAGGCGATCGTGCAGGGCGCGTCGTA
Source organism: Stappia sp. G46H5W (assembly GCF_058448995.1). Taxonomy (NCBI): domain Bacteria; kingdom Pseudomonadati; phylum Pseudomonadota; class Alphaproteobacteria; order Hyphomicrobiales; family Stappiaceae; genus Stappia; species Stappia sp. G46H5W. The sequence goes on from NZ_JBZFLL010000005.1 coordinate 28,306, forward strand.
GCAGAAATAGCAGCGATCCGCCTCGACCCGCGCCTCATGGACGCCGAGCGGCGGATGCAGGTCCTCGAAATTCTCCAGGTAGTCGTCGGCCGTCAGTCGCCCCGCACGGATGTCGGGGTTCACGAGTGCATCAGCCATGGCTGCACCTCCGATTGCACCGGGCCGCGGGCGCGGGCTCCGGCGTCGATGTTCTCCTCTGGAACGCAGGCGATCCGTTTCTGTCGTCGGACCGGGACCGGAAGGGGATCCCGCTATTGTCCTGCGCCGGCTCTGGCGATTTGCTTGGCGCGCGCCTCGTTGGGTGGGAGCACGTCCGGGATCATTGGGCCGAATTTTGACCAAATAGTCAAATTTTTTGTGGCAACTCGAAAGCCGGCGTCCCGACGCGGCGCTTGGCCCCCGGCGACGGGCATGCGATATGCGATGCCATACAGGCCGCGATGCGGCACCAAGACATCTAACGGGAGAGAGACCGGTGACGCGACCCGTCCTTCACGACTACTGGCGTTCGTCTGCAAGCTACCGCGTGCGCATCGCGCTCAACCTGCTCGGCATCGCCTACGATGCGGCTACGGTGAACCTGCTCACCGGCGCCCACCGGGCAGCGGAGAACCTGGCCCGCAACCCGCAAGGGCTGGTCCCGACGCTGGAGATCGACGGGCACGAGCTGACCCAGTCGCTCGCCATCATCGAGTACCTGCACGAGACCAACCAGCCGGCCTCGACCCTGATGCCGGCCGATGCTGCCGGCCGCCACCGGGTCCGTGCGCTGTCCCATGCCATTGCCATGGAGATCCATCCGATCTGCAACCTGTCGGTCGCCAATCACGTGGCCGAGATCACCGGCGGCGGCGACGAGGCCAAGGCCGCCTGGATGCGCACCTATATCGGCAAGGGGCTGGCGGCACTGGAGCGCATGCTGGACGACCCGCGCACGGGCCGCTTCTGCCATGGCGACACGCCGACCCTGGCGGACCTCTGCCTGGTGCCGCAAATGTACAATGCCCGCCGCTGGGGCGTCGATCTCGCCGCCCTGCCGAAGCTGGTGGCCATCGATGCGGCCTGCACCGAGATGGAGGCCTTCGCCGCCGCCCATCCGGATCGCATCGGCGCGCCCGCCTGACCACCTGCCACTCCGCTTCTGAGATATCCGCTTTCGAATATCAGGATATCCTCATGATCCGCTTTGCGGGCGGGCGCGGGGCGGCTAGATTCGCGTCATGACAGACGCCGTCCTGCCCCCGCCCGATCACGCCGAAGCATCCCGCCCGGCTTCCTCTGCCCTTGCCAGCACGACGCCCGCGCCGTTCTGGTTCCTGCTCGCCGCGCAGTTCGTGGTGGCGGCGGCCGGCCTTGTGGTGGAGATCGTCGCAGGAAGAATGCTGGCGCCCTATGTCGGCATGTCGCTCTACACCTGGACGGCGGTGATCGCCGTGGTGCTGGCCGGCTTTTCTGCCGGGCACTGGGCCGGCGGCCTCGTCGCCGACCGCCCGGCGCGCACCGGCCTCATGTGGCTCGCCGTCTCCGGCGCGCTCGGGGCGATCACCACCATCGCCGCCCTGCCGCTGCTGCGCTGGGTCTCCGGCCCGGTGCTCTCCAGCCTGACAGATCCGGTCGCCGGCATCGTCGCGCTGGCGATGCTGCTGTTCTTCCTGCCGTCCTTCGCCGCCGGCATTCCCTCGCCGATCCTGGCGCGGCTCGCCATCGAGGACCGGGTCCGCAGCGGCCGGGCGCTCGGCGCCCTGCATGCGGTCTCGGCCATCGGCGCCATCGCCGGCACGCTGGCCGCCGGCTATCTGTTCATCTCCTGGCTCGGCACCGCCCGCACGCTGATCACCGTCGCCGCCGCCTACTCCCTGTTCGCGCTGTGCTGCCTGTGGATGGCCCGCCGGGTGCCACGCGATACAGGCGGCGGTTCGCTCACGGCGGCTGCCGGCATCACAGTCCTTGCGCTGTTCGCCACCGCCGCCGGCCCGTTCCTGCCGCAGAAGATCTGCGACATCGAAAGCCGCTACTACTGCATCCGTTCGCTGGACGTCTCGGCCGATTTCGGGGCGCCGACCCGGCTGATGGTGCTCGATCACCTCGGCCACGGCATCAACGTGCTCGGCGATCCGGCGCGGCTGGAAATGCCCTATGCGGCGATCATCGACGCGGTGACCCGCGCCCGGCTCGGCGATGCGCCGGAGCAAGCCTATTTCATCGGCGGCGGCTCGCTGACGCTGCCGCGCGCCTGGACGCGGGACGGCGCCCGCCCCGGCCTCGTCGTCGCGGAGATCGATCCGCAGGTGACACGGATGGCCGCGCGCGACTTCGACGTCGACCCGTCGCGCTTCACCGTCGTCCATGCCGATGCCAGGGCCCGCCTCGCCTCGCTCGGAGGCTTCCAGGTGATCATCGGCGACGCCTTCACCGACATCGCCGTCCCGGCGCATCTGGTGACGCGCGAGTTCTATGCCGAGATCGCCGAGAGCCTTGCGACAAACGGCCATTACGCGATGAACCTCATCGATCACATGGACCGGCTGCAGGCACTGGCCGCCACGGTGCGGACCCTGCGCACCGCCTTTCCGGTGGTCGAGGTCTGGGTCGAGGCGGAAGACTTCACCGCCGGCGGGCGCACCACCTTCGTGCTGATCGCCGGGCGCATGCCGACGCCTCAGGCCCGCTTCGTGCTGCCGCCGGTGGCAGAGGGCGCGGCAAGCCGCATCCTCGCCCGCATGCCGGAGCAGCGGATCGACGCGCTCGTTGCCCGCATCGATCCACCGGTGCTCTCCGACGACTATGTGCCGATCGACCGGCTGATGGGGCCGGGCTCTTAAATTCGGCTCACGCGCCAGTACGTCAGGCTTGGGCGCGCTTGGCCTCCACCACGTCCCAGACGCGGGCCGCGATGTCCGGTCCGCCCAGCCTTGCGACGGCACGGATGCCGGTCGGGGCGGTGACGTTGATCTCCGTCAGGTAGCCGTCGATCACGTCGATGCCGACGAGGATCAGCCCCTTTTCGCGCAGGGCCGGGCCGAGACGGGCGCAGATCTCGCGTTCGCGCGGGGTGAGGTCGGCCTCGCGCGCCGCGCCGCCGCGCACCATGTTGGAGCGCAGGTCGCCCTCCTGCGGCACCCGGTTGACCGCGCCGGCGAACTCGCCGTCGACCAGCAGGATGCGCTTGTCGCCCTTCGACACCTCGGGCAGGAAGCGCTGGATCACCCAGGGCTCGCGGAAGGTGGCGGCGAAGAAATCGTAGAGCGAGCCGTAGTTGAGATCGTCCGAGGTGATGCGGAACACCGCCGCCCCGCCATGGCCGAACAGCGGCTTCATGACGATGTCGCCATGCTCGGCGCGGAAGGCGTCGATGGCGGCACGGTCGCGGGTGATCAGCGTTTCCGGCATCAGGTCCGGGAACTCGGTGACGAAGAGCTTTTCCGGCGCATTGCGCACCGAGGCCGGGTCGTTCACCACCAGGGTCTTCGGGTGGATCTTCTCCAGCATGTGGGTCGCCGCGACATAGGCCATGTCGAAGGGCGGGTCCTGCCGCATCAGGACCACATCCATTTCGGAGAGGTCCGTCAGCTTCCGCTCCCCGAGGGTGAAGTGGTTGCCCGTCTCGTCGCGCACCGTGACCGGCTCCAGCGAGGCCGTCACGGTGTTGCCGTTCATCGCCAGCCGGTCGGGCGTGTAGTGGAAGAGCGCGTGGCCGCGGGCCTGCGCCTCGAGCATCATCGCAAAGGCGCTGTCGCCGGCGATGTTGATGGAGGAAATGTGGTCCATCTGGACCGCGACCTTCAGCCGGGGGGATGCCTGGCCGGATGTCGAAGGGGTGGAAGAGGTCATCGGAAGGTCTCCGGCGCCGGAACGGCGCGCTGAACGACGGACGGGAAGGCGGAGCGGGCGCCCCGCGGTTGGGGACAGGATATGCGACCCGCGCCGGGCTTTGTCCAGTGCGCGGGCGCCCGGACGATCACCGTTCCGCGACGGCGAAGGCGTCGGCGATGTGCACCGGCAACCGCCAGGGCGAAACCAGCACCGCGTCGAAGCGCAGCGTCATGGCGCCGAGATCTTCGCGCCCGGCGCACCAGGTGCGGGCAGCAGACGCGATCCGGCGCTGCGCCGACGGGGTGATCGCGGCCAGCGCCGCATCGCGGTTGCCGCGCGCCTTGACCTCGATGAAGGCGATCGTCCTGCCCCGCCGGGCGATGATGTCGATCTCGCCGCTGCCGGCGCGAAAGCGCCGGGCCAGGATCCGCCAGCCCCTCGCCCGCAGGTAGAGCGCGGCCAGCGTCTCGGCCCGCAGCCCCAGCCGGTAGGCGCCGCGCCGCCGGCGGGTGCTGCCCGGCTCTTGCGCGCCGCCCCGGGTCATGCGGAGGGCTGGAACATGGCGGCGAGGATCACCGCCATCACGGTCAGGAGAAACCCGCCGGCGGCGAGCTTCCAGGCATCGCGGCGGTGCTTCAGCCCCGGCCAGCCGAGCGGCTTGATCACCTGGATCGCGGCGACGGCGGCAAAGAAAACCAGGATGATCTTGGTCATGCACGGCGCTCCGCTGGCGGGTTCAAAGGCTCACCCGCCCGAGTAGCACGGGTGGCAATCGAGGGCAAAGCAGCGCCCCGCCGCCTCACTTCGCCTTCATCTCCAGGGCGCGTGCGTAAAGGTCCTTGCGGTCGAGGCCCGTAAGCTGCGCCACATGCTTGGCGGCACCGGCCGCCTTCATGGTCTTCAGTGCCTCGGCGAGCAACGCATCGGCATCGCCCGCATCGGCTTCCGGCCGCTCGGGCGGCGGGGCGATGACCACGACGAACTCGCCGCGCGCCGGCCCTTCGGCGAAATGGCGGGCAAGCTCTTCCAGCGTGCCGCGCTCGAAGGTTTCGAACCGCTTGGTGATCTCGCGGGCGACCGCCGCCTCCCGCTCGCCGCCGAACACGCTCGCCATGTCGGCAAGCGAGGCGGCGATGCGGTGCGGGCTTTCGAAGAAGATCAGCGTTGCGGGAATGCGCGAGAGCTCTTCCAGCCTTGCGCTGCGCGGCCCGCCCTTTTGCGGCAGAAAGCCGGCAAAGCAGAACGTGTCCGACGGCAGGCCCGAAGCGACGAGCGCGGCCAGCGGCGCGCTGGCGCCGGGCACGGGGAAGACCTTGTGGCCGGCCTCGACCACTTCGCGCACCAGCCGGTAGCCGGGATCGGAAACGAGCGGCGTGCCGGCATCGGAAACCAGCGCGACGGCGCGCCCGGCCTCCAGCGCCGCCATCAGGCGCGGGCGCACCTTCTGCGCATTGTGCTCGTGATAGGCGGTGAGCGGCGTCTTCAACCCGAAGCGCTGCATCAAGGTGGACGTGACGCGCGTGTCCTCGCAGGCGACGAGATCAGCCGCCGCCAGCACCTCCAGCCCGCGCACCGTCATGTCACCGAGATTGCCGATCGGCGTTGCGACGATATAGAGGCCGCAGGCGAGCGAGGGCGCCGTCATGCGATGGGCGCCGATGAAGAAGTCGCGGGAGGCCGGCTTCGGCGCTTCGCTCTGGTCCGGCTCGGTGGAGGACATGGGGGTCGGCTTTCATGCGAACGGGAGCCCGCCGGGCGGGCTTTCGACCGTTTTGGCAGGAAACGCGGTCAAGGCCAAGGCGGCGAGCGAGGATTTGCAGCCGGCGGGCGGTGCTGCTAAGCATTTTGCGGTCGGCGGCCCGTTCGCACCCGGGGCCGGCGGCGGTACACCCGCCTTGCGGCAGGCAAGGCCGGGCAGACGGGAGATCGGGGACAGTGCTTGGAGTTCTGGACAAGATGATGCATGCGCGGCGATCCGTCCTTGCGCTCTCGCTCGGAGCTGCCCTGGCGCTTGCCGGCTGCAGCGGCTCGACCATGGGCGAGTATCCCGGCTATCCCTCGACGCCCCCGGGCCAGCCGACCGTGAGCGGCGAGACCATCGGCCAGGGCTCGGTGCGCGTCGCCATGCTGCTGCCGATGAGCGGCGGCGGCAGCGCCTCCTCCATCGCCACCGTCTTCCGCAACACCGCCGAGCTGGCGCTGTCCGACTTCCAGGGCGCCGACGTGCAGATCCTGATCAAGGACACCGGCGGCACCGCGCAGGGCGCGCAGGCGGCCACCCAGGCGGCCCTTGCCGAAGGTGCGGAACTGATTCTCGGGCCGGTCTTCGCGCCGGCCGTCGGCGGGGCGGCCACGACCGCGCGCTCCTCCGGCATTCCGGTCGTCGCCTTTTCCAGCGACGAGGCCGTCGCCTCGCGCGGCGTCTACCTGTTGAGCTTCCTGCCGCGCAGCGACGTGGCACGGATCGTTTCCTATGCCGCGGCCCAGGGCAAGCGCTCCTTCGCAGCGCTGCTGCCGGACGACACCTATGGCGCGGTGGCCGAGGCCGCCTTCCGCCAGGAAGTCGGCCGCGCGGGCGGTCGGATCGTCTCCATCGAGCGCTACAAGCTGACCGGCAACGACACCTCGGACATCGCCGCCAAGGCGAGCCAGATCGCCGCCAATGCCGCACAGATCGATGCGATCTTCGTTCCCGCGGGCAATGTCGCGCCCTTCGTGGCGCAGACCCTGTCGACCGGCGGCGTCAATCTCGGCCAGACGCGCCTGCTCGGCAGCGGCCAGTGGGAATCGCCGCAGGTGCTGAACGCGGCGCCGCTGACCGGCGCCTGGTACCCGGGTCCGGATGCGGCCGGCTTCCAGGCCTTCGCCTCGCGCTACCAGTCCCGCTACGGCTCGCAGCCGCCGCGCAATGCCTCGCTCGCCTATGACGCGACGATCCTTGCCGCAGGCCTGGTGCGGTCCGCCGGCCCCGCGCGCTTTTCCGAGCGCGTGCTGACCAACCGCGACGGCTTCCTCGGCATCGACGGCGTCTTCCGCTTCGAGCGGGACGGGCGCAACGCGCGTGGCCTTGCGGTCTACGAGGTCACGGGCAGCGGCTCGCGGGTCATCTCGCCGGCGCCTCGCTCCTTCGGCTCGGGCAGCTGACGGCAGCCGCCCGCCGACGTCCTCCATCCAGCCAGCGGGAGGCACCGTTGAGCCTTACTGACACGCGCATCCTTCTCGTGATCGGCGGCGGCATCGCCGCCTACAAGAGCCTCGACCTGATCCGCCGCCTGCGCGAGCGCGGTGCAGCCGTCCGGGTCGTGATGACCGAGGGCGCCTGCCGCTTCGTGACGCCGATGGCGGCGGGGGCGCTTGCTGGCGACAAGGTCTTCACCGATCTCTTCGACCGCGACGACGAACACGATGTCGGCCATATCCGCCTGTCGCGCGAGGTCGATGCCATCGTCGTCGCGCCGGCCACCGCCGACCTGATGGCGAAGATGACGGCCGGGCTTGCCGGCGATCTCGCCAGCGCCGTGCTGCTCGCCTCGAACAAGCCCGTCCTGCTCGCTCCGGCGATGAACCCGGCGATGTGGGCCAATCCCGCAACCCGCCGCAATGTCGACCAGCTTGCCCGCGACGGGCTCTCCTTCGTCGGGCCGAATGCCGGCGAGATGGCCGAGAGCGGCGAGGCGGGCCTTGGCCGCATGGCCGAGCCGCTGGAGATCGTCGCCGCGCTCGAAGCGATGCTCGATCCGGTGCCGCAGGACCTTGCCGGCCGGCACGTGCTGATCACCTCCGGGCCGACGCATGAGCCGATCGATCCCGTCCGCTACATCGCCAACCGCTCCTCCGGCAAGCAGGGCCATGCCATCGCCGCCTGGATGGCGCGGCACGGCGCCCGCGTGACGCTGGTCAGCGGGCCGGTGACGCTGGCCGATCCGCCGGGCGTCAATGTGGTGAAGGTGGAGACCGCGCGGCAGATGCTGGCCGCCGTCGAGGCGGCGCTGCCGGCCGATGTCGCGGTGATGGCGGCGGCTGTCGCCGACTGGCGCACCGACGGCGAGAGCGACCGCAAGATCAAGAAGGACGGCAGCGGCAAGGTGCCGGTTCTGGCGCTGACCGAGAACCCGGACATCCTGGCCACCATCGGCCGTCATTCCTCGGCCCGTCCGCGCCTGGTGGTCGGCTTTGCCGCCGAGACCAACGATGTCGTCGACAACGCCCGCGGCAAGCTGGAGCGCAAGGGCGCGGACCTGATCGTCGCCAACGACGTGTCGCCGGAAACCGGCGTCATGGGCGGCGATGCCAACACCGTGCGGCTGGTCGGCCACGAAGGCGTCACCGACTGGCCGACGCTGAGCAAGGACGAGGTGGCGCGCCGGCTGGTCGCCGAGATCGCCCGCCGGCTCGCCGCGACCGTCGGCCCGGCGTGAGGCGTCTGCCCGCGCCTGTCGTTGCCGGTCCCCTTTTTTCAAACCGTTCCCGATCTCACCCCCGGTCTCACCAACGGATCCCAGCCATGACCCTTCCCCTGCGCGTACGTCGCCTTGCCCACGGTCTCGACCTGCCGCTGCCGTCCTACCAGAGCGAGGAGGCCGCCGGCATGGACCTTCTGGCCGCCGTCGAGGCGCCGCTGGTGATCGCGCCGGGCGCCCGCGCGCTGGTGCCGACCGGCATCGCCATCGCCCTGCCGCCGCATACGGAGGCGCAGGTGCGCCCGCGCTCCGGCCTTGCCGCGCGCCACGGCGTCACCGTGCTCAACACGCCCGGCACCATCGACCCGGACTATCGCGGCGAGGTGAAGGTGATCCTGATCAATCTCGGCGACGAGCCCTTCACGGTGGAGCGCGGCAGCCGCATCGCCCAGATGGTGGTGGCGCCGGTGGCACGGGCCGAGCTGATCGAGGTCAACGAGCTGGACGAGACCCGGCGCGGCGAGGGTGGCTTCGGCTCCACCGGGCATCATTGACACGCCTGAAGGGCATGAATTTCTAAAGAATCGCCTCATTCTGGAATCATGTTCCATGCCTGTGCGGCCCGCAGCGACGGCAGGGTCTCGTCAGCGCGGCGGCGCATCCCTAGATTGGGGACAGAATGACGTGCCGGACATCCGCGATCCGGCGAGAACAAGGGAGTCCAGCATGAGCGCCAAGAAGCCAGGCCGTGGCCGCGTCTACGCCTCCATCACCGAGACCATCGGCGACACCCCGCTCGTCCGGCTCGACCGGCTGGCCCGTGATGCCGGCGTCGGGGCGGAGATCCTCGCCAAGCTCGAGTTCTTCAACCCGATCTCCAGCGTCAAGGACCGCATCGGCGTGTCGATGATCGAGGCACTGGAGGCCGAGGGCAAGATCGTTCCCGGCAAGACCACCCTCGTCGAGCCGACCTCCGGCAACACCGGCATCGCGCTCGCCTTCGTCGCTGCCGCCAAGGGCTACCGCCTGATTCTGGTGATGCCGGAGACCATGTCGATCGAGCGCCGCAAGATGCTCAAGCTGCTCGGCGCCGAGCTGGAGCTCACAGAAGGCCCCAAGGGCATGAAGGGCGCGGTCGCGCGCGCCGAGGAAATGGTCAAGGAGATCGACGGCGCGGTGATGCCGCAGCAGTTCGAGAACCCGGCCAACCCGGAGATCCATCGCCGCACCACCGCCGAGGAGATCTGGAACGACACGGACGGCACGGTCGACGTCTTCGTTTCCGGCATCGGCACCGGCGGCACGATCACCGGCGTCGGCTCGGTGCTGAAGGAGCGCAAGCCCGGCCTGCATGTGGTCGCGGTCGAGCCGGCCGACAGCCCGATCCTGTCCGGCGGCAATCCCGGCCCGCACAAGATCCAGGGCATCGGCGCCGGCTTCGTGCCGGGCGTGCTCGACAAGTCGGTCTATGACGAGGTCGTCACCGTGAGCAACGACGAGGCCTTCGAGATGGCCCGCAAGGTCGCGCGCACCGAGGGACTGCCGGTCGGCATTTCCTCCGGCGCCGCGCTCGCGGCCGCGCTCAAGGTCGGCGCACGGCCCGATATGAAGGGCAAGCGCATCGTCGTGATCATCCCCTCCTTCGCCGAGCGCTACCTGTCGACGGCGCTGTTCGAGGGGCTGGACTAAGCTTCCGCGCCTCTTGCGGACCTTTTGATCATCAGCGGCGGGGCCCTATGGGCTCCGCCGTTTTCGTTTGCGCGCCGAAGACAAAGCGTCGCCTGATCTGACATCAGCCAACCGCCTCTGAGACGTGATGAGAACAAAAAAGAATCGTAATTCAACCACTTAAAGAAAATTCAGATAACCCATTGATTCAATTTGACTTATGCTGAAATTGATGAGATAATAAATATGGTAGATGCGCCGCACCCCTCGACTGCAAGGCTGATTAGAATCAACGCCTAGCAATCTTATCTGCGCACGGTTGCCACTAGACGGTAGCCTATCGCCGCAGACGAAAATGAGGAGCGGGCTCTACCGCTATTAGAATTGATACCCGTAGTAGCGGAATATCTCTTGCTGGTCGTTAGTTAGCCTTCCACGAGTGGGTGGCGTCGGCTGCAGTACCAATCCATAGTCCGCATGGCGATTATCTAAGGAAGCGACGCGGGGCCTAAGCGCCTTAGCAAATCGTACTTCACAAGGACCACTATCAAGGTTGTCCACAGCAGCGAAAAAAGCACTAGCGACGATGTCTGCAAATTGAAGTCCTACCCGTGTTTTATGCGGGTAAGCTTTAACTAAGCGCCAGTCCATCACATTCCATTTAGGAACCCACTTGTCTAGCAACGGACCAGAGCCTTTGGCCTGTTGCGCTAAGAGTGCGTGATATGCCGCCGTTTGGTCGTAAGAATGACCGCCTCTCTCAGAGAACTCAAACGTTACATGACGTGGTTTTCCAAAATTTTTAACAGAATGCCGCTCTACATAATGTGTAATTCTTTCTACTAGAATCCTAACAAGCCAATTATAGAACCACTGATTCGACGGGATTTTTTCCGCTCGATGATTTCTATATTGCCTCATATTCTTTTTGTTGGATGCTACAACAAAAATCCTCGCAGGATAACCTGACAAGGCCAAGCATACCTTATCCTTTTTGGGATAAGATAAATCCCTGAAATGTATGTCCTTTCTCTGCCTGATATTCAAATCTTCAACTAATTCCTTGTGCCAAGATAAAATGTTCGCTTCATTCTCTGCTCGGATTAAAACCGCAGAAAGAATCATCCATTCCGTGCCGCCAATAGGATCAATAGGCCTAACTCGCCTCAACCCAGGATCACCAGCTTCGTCAATATACGCAATATAGCCTGGATTAATCCCATCTACTTGTTTCATCAAATTACTCTTCGACACCCACGCCAGGATGAGACCCAAAACAGAATTTAAAATCGATATTTACTATCCTGATCGCAATATCATTAGTGTCAAGCATTCTCCTCGCCGTGGTTGTGACCGACCTGAGGTTGCGCTAGGTTGCAGTCTATTGCGATTGCAGAAGTTTCGCGCAAAGTCATAGAGCGAGGGGGCGGTCAATGGTCTCGCGGGTCACCACGGTCGCGTTCCAGGGCATAGAGGCGCAACCTGTCGACGTGCAGGTGCAGATCGGCCCCGGCCAGGTCGCCTTCACCATCGTCGGCCTGCCGGACAAGGCGGTGGGCGAAAGCCGCGAGCGGGTCCGCTCCGCACTGATCGCCTCCGGCCTGTCGCTGCCGGCCAAGCGCGTCACCGTCAACCTTGCGCCGGCCGACCTGCCCAAGGAAGGCTCGCATTTCGACCTGCCCATCGCCCTTGCCCTGATGGCGGCGATGGGGGCGCTGCCCGCCGCCGAGCTGGAGCGCTACGTGGTGCTCGGCGAGCTGGCGCTGGACGGCACGATCTCCGCCGTCGCCGGCGTGCTGCCGGCAGCCATCGGCGCCAACACTCTCGCCCGCGGCTTGATCTGCCCCGCGCCTTGCGGCCCGGAAGCGGCATGGGCCGATCCGGAGATGGAGATCCTGGCGCCCGTTTCGCTGATCCAGCTCGCCAACCATTTCAAGGGCACGCAGATCCTCTCCCGGCCGCAGCCGAAGCTGAGCGCCAATCCGTCCGTCCTGCCAGACCTTTCCGAGGTGCGCGGCCAGGAAAGCGCCAAGCGGGCGCTGGAGATCGCCGCGGCCGGCGGCCACAACCTGTTGATGATCGGCCCGCCGGGCGCCGGCAAGTCGATGCTGGCGACCCGCCTGCCCTCGATCCTGCCGCCGCTCAGCCCGCGCGAGCTGCTGGAAGTGTCGATGATCGCCTCCATCGCCGGCGAGCTTGCCGACGGCAAGCTCAGCGAGCGCCGGCCTTTTCGCGCGCCGCATCATTCCGCCTCGATGGCAGCGCTCGTCGGCGGCGGCATCCGCGCCCGGCCGGGCGAGGTGTCGCTCGCCCATAACGGCGTGCTGTTCCTTGATGAACTGCCCGAGTTCCAGCCGCAGGTGCTCGACGGGCTGCGCCAGCCGCTGGAAAGCGGCGAGACAGTGATCGTGCGCGCCAACCACCGCACCAGCTACCCCTCGCGCGTCCAGCTGATCGCGGCGATGAACCCCTGCCGCTGCGGCCATGCCGGCGAGCCGGGCCATGTCTGCCGGCGCGGCGAGCGCTGCGCCTCCGAATATCAGGCGCGCCTGTCCGGCCCGCTGCTCGACCGGCTGGACCTTCGGATCGAGGTGCCGGCCGTTGCCGCCTCCGACCTGTTGCGCCCGGCCCAGGCCGAAAGCTCCGCCGCGGTCGCCGAGCGGGTCGCGCGTGCCCGCCAGCGCCAGAGCGAGCGCTACGCCGCGCTCGGCGTCTCCGCCCGCACCAATGCCGCCACCGGCGCGCGGCTGATCGAGCAGGTCGCCGCGCCCGATGCCGCCGGCCTCGACCTGCTGCAATCGGCAGCGGACGCGCTGCAACTGTCGGCGCGCGGCTATCACCGGGTGCTGAAAGTGGCGCGCACGCTGGCCGATCTCGACGGCTCGGACGCCGTCTCTCGGCTGCATCTCGCCGAGGCGCTGAGCTACCGGGGCGCCAGTCTTGAGCGCCGGGCGGCCTGAGCGCCCCCTTCCGCCTCCCCCTTCGCCCTTGGCTGCCGGGCCGCCGCATCCTAAATGAGGACCCAACGGAGATCCTCATGCAACACTATTCCCTTCTCGATCTGGCCCCCGTGCCGGAAGGCAAGACGTCGGCCGACGCGCTTGCCAACACCATCGATCTGGCCCGCAAGGCGGAAGCGGCGGGCTATCACCGCTACTGGCTTGCCGAGCACCACAACATGCCGGGCATCGCCAGCGCGGCCACGTCCGTCGTCATCGGCCAGGTGGCAGCGGCGACGAAGACCATCCGCGTCGGGGCGGGCGGCATCATGCTGCCCAACCATTCGCCGCTGGTCATCGCCGAACAGTTCGGCACGCTGGCAACATTGTTTCCCGGGCGCATCGACTTAGGGTTAGGCCGCGCGCCGGGCACGGACCTCGCAACAGCCCGGGCCTTGCGCCGGCACATGGCGGGCGAGGACAACTTCCCGCAGGATGTCGTCGACCTCATCGCCTATCTCGGCGACCCGTCGGAAGGCGGCCCCGTCCGCGCCATTCCCGGCGAGGGCACCCATGTGCCGGTCTGGATCCTCGGCTCCAGCCTTTACGGCGCGCAGCTTGCGGCCGCCTTCGGCCTGCCTTACGCCTTCGCCTCGCATTTCGCCCCGGCGATGCTGGAGGAGGCACTGGCCGTCTATCGCAGCACGTTCCGTCCGTCCGAGCAGCTGGCCGAACCGCGCGTGATGGTCGCCGCCGGCGTCTTCGTCGCGGATACGGATGCGGAGGCCCGCTATCTGCGCTCCTCGCAGGTGCTCTCCTTCGCAAGGCTGCGCACCGGGCGCCCGGGCAAGCTGCCGGCCCCGGTGGAAGACGTCGCCGCCGAAATCCCGCCCCATGTCCTTGCGCAGGTCGACCAGGCCCTCAGCGTGTCGGCGACCGGATCGCCCGAAACCGTCCGCAAAGGGCTTTCCGAGATCCTGGAGCGCTACCAGCCCGACGAACTGATCGTCACCGGCATGATCCACGACCACGCAGCCCGGGTCCGGTCCTTCGAGCTGGCGGCCGGGATCCTCGACGACCTGGCGGACGCCGCCTAGGGCCGCAGCAGACCCCAAGGTCCTTTGCCGCAACGGTTTCTCAATCTCTCCTGCCGAAAATGAGCGGGTTCGTGCGCCTTGCGCGAACCCGCTGATTGACGAGGAGAGCAGGTGGCCGCCCCGAAACGCCATGACGGAACGGAGCACAGCGACACCGGGCCGAACGCGCCCGAGCGCGCCAGTCTCCGTGCGGGGGAGGCTTCCCCGCGCACGCCCGCCGTTTCCGCCCCCTCGCTGCTGACGATCGCCGTCGCCTCCGCCAGCTTTCTCGCCGGCGCCGCGCTCACCATCTGGCTGGTGCCCGAGCAGATGCGCCTTGCCGCCTCCGGCGCCGCGCTCGCCATCGCCGGGCTCGCCATCGGCCTTGCCGGCCTGCTGCAGGCCCAGCGCGGCACCCATATGCGGGCGATGGCGCAAGCGAGCGTCCGCCTCGCCGCGCTGACCTCCGAGCGCAACCTGCTCAGAGCCGAAAACGAGCAGCTGCGCGACGAGACCTGGCGGCTGAAGGAAAGCGACGGCCGGCTGCGCGACGTGCTCGACACGCTCGGCGACGTGGTCACCCGCTGGCGCGCCGGCGGCGAGATCGTCTATGCCAACGATGCCGCCGAACGGCTGTTCCCGGAGGGCTGGGCCCCCGCCCTGCCGGAGGCGAACGGCAGCACGGCCGAAGACGAGGCCAGCCGAGACATCCGGATGCAGACTTCCGGCGGCGAGCGCTGGTTCGCCCGGCGCGACGTGCCGGTGCGCGACGGCACCAGCGGCGAACCCTTGATCCAGACCATCCTGCGCGACGTCACCGACCGCCGCCGCATCGAGGACGCCCTGCTTGCCGCGCGCAACCAGGCGGAGACCGCCAACGCCTCCAAGAGCCGGTTCCTCGCCACCGTCAGCCACGAGATCCGCACCCCGCTCAACGGCATTCTCGGCATGACGGGCCTGCTCGCCGATACAAGGCTGACGGCCGAGCAGGCGAGCTATGTGGAGGCGGTGCGCGCCTCCGGCGAGATCCTGCTTCTCCTGATCAACGAGGTGCTCGACCTCTCGCGCATCGAGGCCGGCCGCCTCGACCTTGCGCCCGAGGAGATCGCCCTTGCCCCGCTTGCCGAAAGCGTCGTGGAGCTGCTGTCGCCGCGCGCCCAGTCGAAGGGGCTGGAGATCGGCTGCTATATCGCTCCCGACATGCCCGCGCGTCTCGTCGCCGACCCGACGCGCCTGCGCCAGATCCTGTTCAACCTGGCCGGCAACGGGCTGAAATTCACCGAGACCGGCGGCGTCGAGATCTGCATCGAGCCGATCGCCGAGACCGGAGAGGACAGCCCCGAAGGTCCCCCGCGCCGCTTCGCCATCACCGTGCGCGACACCGGCATCGGCTTTGCCCCGGAAGAGGCCGAACGGCTGTTCGAGGAGTTCGAGCAGGTCGACCACGGCCCGGCCCGCCGCTTCGACGGCGCCGGCCTCGGCCTTGCCATTTCGCGCCGGCTGGCCCGGCTGATGGGCGGCGACGTGATCGCCTGTTCCGCGCCGGGCGAGGGCGCCACCTTCCGCGTCGAGCTGCCGCTTCGCGCCGCCCCGGCCCTGCCCGCACCGGCTCCGGCCGCGCGGCCCTTGGCCGGCTCCCGCATCGCGCTTGTGTCTGCGAGCTGCATCGAGATGCCGCTGATCGCCCGTTCGCTGGCCGCGCAAGGTGCCGCGACCACGCTGCTTGCCCCGGGCAAGGAGGACGACGACGATGCGCTTCTGTCCGCCGATCTCGTCCTGCTCGACCCGCTGGCGGTGACCGATGCCGGCGCCTGGCTCGCCAGCGCCCGCGCCGCCGGACTTGCCGCCCCCGCCGGCGTGCTGCTGGCGCCGAGCGAGCGCGACCGGCTGCCGCGCCTGCGCGAGGCGGGCTTCGGCGGCTACCTGATCCGCCCCGTGCGCGCCACCTCGCTGACGGAGCTTTGCGCCACGCTGCTCGGCCGCGATACCGGCCTGTCGCCCTGGGACCGGCCCGAGCCGCGCTCCCTCACCGGGGCAGATGGCGAGGGGACGGGCTGCGACAGCGCCTGCGCGCAGCGTCCCTTGCGCATCCTCGTGGCCGACGACAACGACATCAACCGCATGCTCAGCGAGGCCCTGCTGCGCAAGCTCGGCCACGAGCCGGTGGTGGCGGCCGACGGGGCCGCGGCCCTTGCCGCGGCGGCCGACGGATCCTGCGACATGCTCCTGATGGACCTGCACATGCCGGTGGTCGACGGCATTGCGGCAATCCGCCGCTTCCGCGAGATGGAGACGGCCGGCGGCTGGCCGCGCGCGCCCGTCTATGTGGTGACCGCCGATGTCACCGCCGATGCGGAAAAGGCGGCGCTTGCCGCCGGTGCCGATGCGGTCCTGTCCAAGCCGCTCGACCCGGACCTGCTTCGCCGGCGTATCGTTCGCCGCACCGCGGAGACGGCCCTCCCGGGCGGGCACTGAAAACTTCGCCAATTGTCACGCAAGTGTTGGGAAAGTATGGTCTACGGCACGGCCAGCAAACGTGGCCGTCCGTCATGTGCGGCCGATTCGCCTGCCTGCTTGCGCCGGAATTGTTTGCCGGTTGAGAGTTTTGGCAGGGCCGGTTCGGCTGGCAGGAGCGACACGAGAATGGCCGGCCGGGCCTGCCCGGAACCGGCACCGTTGCGTGACGGCGTCCGCGGGAGGCAAGCAGGGAAGGCTCGGGGCCATGTCAAGAAACGCTGTTCTGTCGCCGCGCAGCCTGATGCGCAAGTTCGCCCCGGCGATGGCCACCAGCTGGCTTGCCGCGATGAAGGCCGGCCCCTCGGGCCGCAACGTTCCCAGCCTCGGCCGCATCGGCTCGCTGGAGGTGCGCCTGGCGCGCAGCGCCAAGGAGATCCGCAAGGCCCAGGAGCTGCGCTACCACGTCTTCTACGAGGAGATGTCGGCGATCGCCGATGCCGCGACCCAGGCAAACAGGCGCGATGTCGATGCCTATGACGACATTTGCGACCATCTCCTGGTGCTCGACCACGACCTGACCGAGCGCAACAAGCTCGGCCGCCGCGTGCCGCGCATCGTCGGTACCTACCGCCTGCTGCGCCAGGACGTCGCCGAGCGCCATGGCGGCTTCTACACCGCCGCCGAATTCGACATCCAGTCGCTGGTCGACGCCCACCCGCGCCTGCAGTTCCTGGAGCTCGGCCGCTCCTGCGTGCTCAAGCCCTACCGCACCAAGCGCACGGTCGAGCTGCTGTGGCACGGCATCTGGGCCTATGTGCTGATGCACCGGATCGACGTGATGGTCGGCTGCGCCTCCATCGAGGGCACCGATCCGGACCGCATCGCCTCGCAGCTCGCCTTCCTGCACCACAATGCCAGGACGCCGGAAGCCTGGCGGGTGCGCGCGGTCGGCGACCGCTATGTCGAGATGAACCGCATGCCGAAGGCCGAGGTCAACGAGCGCCAGGCGCTGCGCGAGCTGCCGCCCCTGATCAAGGGCTACCTGCGGCTCGGCGCCTATATCGGCGACGGCGCCGTGGTCGACCGCCAGTTCGGCACCACCGACGTGCTGATCGTCATGCCGGTGGAAGCGCTCAACAGCCGCTACGTCAATCATTACGGCGCCGACGCCGGCCGTTACGCCAGCCAGTAACGCGCCCTCGGTCAGGGCGCCCCGGCACTCCTCAAAGGCGCCGGGCCCAGGGCTCGACGCCGTAGCGGGCCGCGATGTTTCGCGCGCCGGCATCGAGCTGGCCGGCGTCCAGCCGCAGGAAGCCGACATGATCGAGAAAGCCGCCGCGCTCGGGTCGTGCGAAGGCGACGAGCGCGGAATAGCCGGCCCAGGCGCCATGGCCGAGCAGCGAGGCCAGCAGCGAGCGCGACAGGCCCCCGCCGCGGCAGGCCGAGGCGACGCCCATCACCGACAGCCACATCGCCCCGTCCAGTTCGCCCGCCGCCGCCATGGCGACGGGCCGGCCGCGGCGAAAGGCACCCCAGACCCGGTTTTCCGCCGCCAGCAGGTCGAGCTCGGGCAGCAAGCCTTCCGGCGAGGCGGCCGGGGACCAGTCGCCCCGGTCCGCCTCCGCCAGCCACAGCTCGTGCAGGGCCGGGACATCCTCGGGTCCTGCAACCCGCACCACGAAGGCCCCGGCCGGCGCGCTCACGGCTGCGGGCCGTCGTAGCCCTCGACGATCACCAGGTCCGAGACCGCGTGCGAGGCGCGCAGCGACTTGGCATAGGCATAGGCTTCGCTCTCGTAGCAGGCGACAGCCTTCTCGTAGCTGTCGAACTCGATCACCACGTTGCGCTGGCGCGCGGCGCCTTCCTTGCACTCGAAGCGGCCGCCGCGCACGATGAAGCGGGCGCCATAGGCGCGAAACGCCTCGGCATTCGCCTCGATATATTTCCTGTAGGCGTCCGGATCGCTCACATCGACCCGCGCCACCCAATATGCCTTTGCCATGCCTGCACCTTTCATGGAGCTGCCCGTGGGGCTACGGCGGCCCGCTGCCGCCTGTCCCGCCCCCCCGTGTTCGGATCAAGGCGTAACGCGCGGCGGGCAGAGCTGTAAAGCCGCGTCAGGGCGCGGCCGGGTGCCCTCATGCGGTAGTTAACACCCCCTTAAATCGCCGCATTTAGGCTCCAAGGCGAAGCTCGGGCACGCAAGACGTGCCGGAGTATCGGCACCGGATCGACCAATAGCCGACGCCCCCTGTGCATCTTGGAGGAACAGAGCGAATCGATGGCTCGCGGATCGTCACCCGGAAGCCGGCGCCCCACCCGCGTCGAGCCGAAGATGGAGCCCAGCGGCGCGACGCTGGACATGCGGCTGACCGGCGCCGACCGGCCGGCGGCCGGCGGACACGCGTCCTCCTCGTCCTCCTCCTCTTCGTCGGCGCCGGCCCGCAAGCGCACGGCCCGCAAGCCCGGTTCCCTGGACAGCGTCGGCGCCGGCCCCAACTCGGGTTCCAGCTCCGGCCGGGGCAGCGGCGGCAATAGCGGCGGCGGCAAGGGCGGCGGGCGCAAGGGCGGGCGCGGCAAGCCCCGCGCCAAGCGCCAGCGCGGCGGCATCTCGCGCCTGTTGCGGCGGGGCCTCTACTGGAGCTTCGTCCTGTGCATCTGGGGCGGCATCGCCGGCATCGGCGTCCTCATCTACTACGCCGCCTATCTGCCGCCGACCTCCGAATGGAAGGTGCCGCAGCGCCCGCCCAATGTGCGCATTGTCGCGGCCGACGGAACGTTGATGGCGAATCGCGGCGACACGGGCGGCGAGGCGGTGCGGCTGGAACAGCTGCCGCCCTATCTGCCGCAGGCGGTGATCGCCATCGAGGACCGGCGCTTCTACTCGCATTTCGGCCTCGATCCGCTCGGCCTCGGCCGCGCGGTGCTGACCAACATCACCTCCGGCCGGCTGGTGCAGGGCGGCTCGACGCTGACCCAGCAGTTGGCCAAGAACCTCTTCCTTGAGCCCGACCGCACCTTGCGGCGCAAGGTGCAGGAGGCGGTCCTCGCGCTCTGGCTTGAGACCAACTACTCCAAGGACGAGATCCTGGAGATGTATCTCAACCGGGTCTATTTCGGCGCCGGCGCCTATGGCGTCGATGCGGCCGCCCGGCGCTATTTCGGCAAGTCGGCGCGTTTGATCAGCGTGTCGGAGGCGGCGACGCTGGCCGGCCTGCTCAAGGCGCCCTCGCGCTATGCCCCGACCCGCAATCCGGACCTTGCCCAGGAGCGGGCCACCACCGTGCTCGCGGCCATGGCCGAGGAGGGCTATCTCACCGACGCGGAGGCGCGCGATGCCATCGCCGCGCCGATGCGCGTCGTCACCCACCACACCTCGGCCAGCGAGAACTACATCGCCGACTGGGTGATGGAGCTGCTGCCGGGCTATGTCGGCGCCATCGAGGACGACATCATCGTCGACACGACGATCGATCTCGGCCTGCAGATCATCGCCGAGGACGCCTTGCGCCGGGCCCTGTCCGAGGAAGGCGCCAAGCTCGGCGTCGGCCAGGGCGCCGTCGTCACGCTGGACGGGGCGGGCGCGGTCAAGGCGCTGGTCGGCGGACGCGACTATGCGCAGAGCCAGTTCAATCGCGCGGTCAACGCCCGGCGCCAGCCCGGTTCCGCCTTCAAGCCCTTCGTCTATCTCGCCGCGCTGGAGCGCGGGCTGACGCCCGCAACCGTGCGCGTCGACGAGCCGGTCAAGATCGGCAAGTGGGCGCCGAAGAACTACACCAAGACCTATCGCGGGCCGGTGACGCTCACCGAGGCGCTGTCGCTGTCGCTCAACACCGTGGCCGCGCGACTGGCGGAAGAAGTCGGCCCGCGCGCCATCATCCGCACCGCCCGCAAGCTCGGCATCACCTCGCCGCTCGCCTCCAACCTGTCGATCTCGCTCGGCACCTCGGAGGTGACTCCGCTGGAGATCGCCGCCGGGTACACGCCGTTTTCCAATGGCGGCTATGCGGTGGTGCCGCATGTCATCCGCCAGATCCGCACGCTGGAAGGCAAGGTGCTCTACGCGCGCACCGGCGACGGCGCGGGGCGGGTCATCGACCATGCGACGCTGGCCGACATGAACATGATGATGGCGCAGACCTTGACGACCGGCACCGGCAAGATCGCCAACCTGCCGGGTCGCCCGGCCGGCGGCAAGACCGGCACCAGCCAGGATTTCCGCGACGGCTGGTTCATCGGCTACACCGGCACCCTGACCACCGCTGTCTGGCTCGGCAACGACGACAATTCGCCGACCAAGCGCGCCACCGGCGGCTCGCTGCCGGCGAAGGTGTGGAAGGACGTGATGCAGGCGGGCCACCAGGGCCTGCCGGTCGCCAGCCTTCCGGGCGTGTCCGACCGGCCGGTGCAGGTCGCCGAACCTGCCGCAGCGCCGCTCGACATGCCGATGCGCGACATTCCGGCCGAGGGCGATCCGGCACGCCGGCTGCCGCCGATGCGCGATTCGGACGGCGGCGGCGGACCGCTCGACCTGCTCAACCGGATTTTCGGGGGCTGAGGGATACGGCTGAGCCGGCCTTCGCCGCTCAGCCGGCCCTGCGGGCGCGGCGGCTGACCAGCAGCGCCAGAACCGCGCCGAAGCCGTTGGCGGCGATGATCAACGCCAGCGGCAGGGCGGTGCCGCCATGGGTGGCGCCGACGGCGATGCCCACCGCCGCGGCCGTGCCCATCTGGCAGATACCCATCAGTGAGGACGCGCTGCCGGCGCGGTCCGGGAAGGGCATCAGGGCCGCGGCCTGCGCCTGCGGCAGGGCAAGGCCCACCCCCACCATGTAGAGCATCATCGGCGCGATGACGGAAACCGCCGAGGGCGCGGCCAGAACCGCGGCAATCATTGCCGCCCCGCCCAGCGCCAGCAGCACGCAGCCCGTCAGGATCGTGACTTCCGCGCCCTTTTTCGGCGCCAGCCGCTGGCCGATCAGCGTTCCCACCACATAGGCGCCGGCGCAGACGCCGAAGGCGATGCCATAGACCGAAGGGCTGAGGGCGAAGATGTCCTGCAGCACGAAGGACGAGCCGGAGATGAAGGCGAACAGCCCGCAATAGGTCAGCGTCACCACCGCCAGATAGGCGGCATAGGCGCGGTGGCGCAACAGGCCGGCAAAGCCCGACAGGATCGCGCGGATCGAGAAGGGCGCCGTCTCGCGCGCCCGGATCGTTTCGGGCAGGCCGCGCCAGATGCCGACGATCACCACCGCGGCGAAGGCAACCGAGACCAGGAAGACGAAGCGCCAGCCGCCGGCCGCCGCGATCAACCCACCGAAGAACGGCGCGATCGCCGGGGCAAGGCCCATGATCGAGCCCATGCGGGCGAGTTCCTGGCCCGCGCGCGGCCCCTCGTAGAGATCGCGCACCACGGCGCGCGCCAGCACCACCGGTCCCGCCGCGCCGAAGGCCTGGCAGAAGCGCGCCACGATCAGCACCTCGACGGTCGGGGCCAGCGTGCAGGCAAGGCTCGCCACCGCGTAGATGGCAAGGCCGGCGATCAGCACCGGCTTGCGGCCGATGCGGTCGGCGAGCGGGCCGTAGAACACCTGTCCGGCGGCGAAGCCGACGAGGAACACCGACAGGGTCAGCTGCACCGCCGCGTGGTTGGTTTCCAGCTCGCGCAGGATCGAGGGCAGCGCCGGCAGGTACATGTCGGTGGAGATCGGGCCGAGCGCCGTCAGGCTGGCGAGCAGGATGGTAAGCGCCCAGGTGTCCGGCTTGAGCATGCGAGCGGCCTTCTGGCGGCGGCGCGCGGCCGCGAGCTTGGGCGGGCGCCGGGGGGAGAGGGCGGCTGGCGGGGCAGGACTGCCGGGTCAGCCGTAAAGATGCAGGCGGCCGCCCTCGCGCTTCAGCCAGTCGCGCGCCTCCTCCGTGTGCGGGGCAAGGCGGCGGCAATGGGCCCAGAAGCGCGGGCCGTGGTTCATCTCGGCGAGATGGGCAACCTCATGGGCAGCGACGTAATCGAGGATCGACGGCGGCGCAAGCACAAGCCGCCAGGAGAAGGAGAGCCGCCCGTCCGCCGTGCAGGAGCCCCAGCGGCTCCGCGTATCGCGCAGGGTGAGGGCCGTTGGCGTGCGGCCGAGCGCCGCCGCATGGTGCGCCACCGCGCGCTCCAGATCGCGCCGCGCCTCGCGCTTCAGCCAGTCGGTGAGCTTGCGGGCGATGTGCTCGGCAGCGCCGGGCACCAGCAGACGGCCGACGGCTTCGCTGTCCTCTTGCAGCTCCGGGGCCGGCTCGGCGCGCACCAGCCCGCGCAATCCGCCGGCGGCAATGATCCGGTGCGCCGCCCCGCGCAGCGGGATCACCCCGCCTTCCGCGAAAGGCACCGCCTCGGGCCGCTCGCCCAGCCGCCCGGCCAGCCAGCCGCGCTGGCGCTGCGCGAACTCGCGCGCGGTGGCCAGGCTTCCGCCCTTCGGCACGGTCAGCACCGGGGCGCCGCCGTCGGAGGGCACGCGCAGGATGTAGCGGCGCGCCTGCGGGTTGCCGCGCAGCACGATGCGCTGCTCCCGCCCGTCGATCTCCAGGGTGATCTCCTCGGGCAGGACCGGCTGCCGGCGCAGGCGGAACAAGCCGTTCACGCGCCGGCCAGCTCGTCGAAGCGCTTGCGGACGTTGCCGTTCAGCGGGTTCTTGGCGCTCCAGCGATAGCGGATCGTCTCGAAGCGCATGGAGCGGGTGTCGACCAGCAACAGCCGGCCGAGCAGGCCTTCGCCGAAGCCGACGATCTCCTTGATCGCCTCCATCGCCTGCATCGTGCCGATGATGCCGGTCAGCGCACCGAGCACGCCGGCCTGCGCACAGGTCGGCAGCAGACCGTCGGCCGGGCGCTCGGGGAAGAGACAGCGATAGGTCGGGTTCGGCGTGCCGTCCTCGCCGGTCTCATGCGGCTTCAGCAGCGTCAGCGAGCCGTCGAGCCGGCCGACCGCGCCGGTGACCAGCGGCTTGCCGGCGAAGAAGCAGGCATCGGAAACCAGATAGCGTGTGGCGAAATTGTCGGAGCCGTCGACCACGAGGTCGTAGCGCGAGATCAGCGCCAGCGCGTTCATCGCGCCAAGCCGCGCCACATGCGGCTCGACCTTCACATGCGGGTTCAGCCGGGCGATCGCCTCGGCCGCGCTCGCCACCTTCGGCTCGCCCAGGTGGTCGGTGTCGTGGATCACCTGGCGCTGCAGGTTGGACAGCGACACGGTGTCGTCGTCGACGACGCCGAGCGTGCCGACGCCGGCCGCCGCCAGATATTGCAAGACCGGCGCGCCGAGCCCGCCGGCACCGATCACCAGCACCTTCGCGGCCTTCAGCTTCTGCTGGCCGGGGCCGCCGACATCCTGCAAGACGATGTGGCGGGCATAGCGTTCGAGTTCTGCGGGCGAAAGCGTGGTCATCGAAAGGTCCGGAGCGTCGGAAGGGGGAGGCAGGCGGTCAGCGCAGCAGGCGGCCGACCAGCCGGGCGGTATAGTCGACCATCGGGATGATGCGGGCATAGTTCAGCCGGGTCGGGCCGATCACGCCGAGCACGCCGATGATCCGGTCGTCCTGGTCGCGGAAGGGCGAGACGACGATGGAGGAGCCGGACAGCGAGAACAGCTTGTTCTCAGAGCCGATGAAGATGCGCACGCCGTCGCCGCCCTCGGCCGCGGCCAGCAGCTGGATCAGGTCGCGCTTGTTCTCCAGGTCGTCGAACAGCAGGCGAATGCGCTCCAGGTCCTGCTCGGCCTCCAGGTGCGACAAGAGGTTGGAGCGGCCGCGCACGATCAGCGAGCCGGCCGCGTCGACCACGCCGGAACGGGTGGCGATGCCGGCTTCCACCAGCTTGGCGGTCAGCTCGTCCAGCTCCTTCTGGTGGCGGTCGCGCTGGGTCTCCAGCTCACGCCGCGCCTCGGCGAGCGTCCGCCCGCGGATCAGGCTGGTGAGATAGTTCGACGCCTCCATCAGCGCCGTCTGCGGCAGGCCCGGCGGCAGGTCGACGATGCGGTTCTCAACCGAGCCGTCGTCGCCGACCAGCACCACAAGCGCCTTCAGCGGCTCGATGCGGACGAATTCGACATGGCGCAGGCGCACATCCGCCTTGTGGGTGAAGACGACGCCCGCCCCACGCGACAGGCCGGACAGCATCTGGCTGGCCTCGGTCAGAAGCTGCTCGCTGGTGCGCTCGCTGCGCGCCGCCTTGACCTGAATGTCGATCTGATCGCGCTCCTCGCGCGTCAGGTCGCCCACCTCCAGCAGCGCGTCGACGAAAAAGCGCAGGCCCCCTTCCGTCGGCATGCGCCCGGCCGAGGTGTGCGGGGCATAGAGCAGCCCGGCATGCTCAAGGTCCGACATGATATTGCGGATCGAGGCCGGCGACAGCTGGATGCCCGGCAGGCGCGACAGATTGCGCGAACCCACCGGCTCGCCGGTGTCGAGATAGGATTCCACGATGGCACGGAAGATCTCCCGCGACCGCTTGTCGAGATCGCCAAGGCTCACGGACGGCACACCCAGCGTCACGTTCCTGCTCCCCGGTTCTGCAAATCCACGTTCGGCACCTTATGTCCCCTGCCCGGCGGCCCTGCCTGTTCGGCCACATGGCGCGCCCCCGAATATAGTGCGCCCTGCCCGCGATTGCCCATGCCAAAGGCGCAAGAACGAAGGTCCCGCATGGGGGCCGGCACGGGACAAGCGGCAGACAGGCATTTCATTCCGGTCCCATATTGGATTAAGAGGGACGCGAAACAGGAGCAAGGGGCATCGATGCCCCGCGCGGCAGGCTTGAAGGGGATCGACATGCGGCCATCCAAACGTGCAGCGGACGAGTTGCGCGCCGTGACGCTGGAACGGAGCGTTTCCAAGCACGCAGAAGGGTCGTGCCTGGTCAAGTTCGGCGACACGCATGTGCTGTGCACCGCGAGCCTGGAAGAGCGCATTCCGCCCTGGCTGCGCGGCCAGGGCCGTGGCTGGGTCACGGCAGAATACGGCATGCTGCCGCGCGCCACCGGCGAACGCATGCGCCGCGAGGCCGCCTCGGGCAAGCAGTCCGGCCGTACCCAGGAGATCCAGCGGCTGATCGGCCGCTCGCTGCGCGCCATCGTCGACCTGCCGCTGCTCGGCGAGCGCCAGATCTCCGTCGATTGCGACGTCATCCAGGCCGATGGCGGCACCCGTACCGCCGCGATCACCGGCGCCTGGGTCGCCCTGCACGACTGCATCGAGTGGATGCGCGCCCGCGACATGGTCGCCGGCAAGGTGCTGAAGGACCATATCGCCGCGATTTCCTGCGGCATCCATGGCGGCCAGGCGGTGCTCGACCTCGACTATCTCGAGGACTCGGACGCAGATACCGACGCCAATTTCGTCATGACCGGTTCCGGCGGCATCGTCGAGATCCAGGGCACGGCGGAGGGCGAGCCCTTCTCCGAGGAGCAGTTCGCGCAGCTGCTGGCGCTGGCCAAGTCCGGCATCGGCCGGCTGGTCGACCTGCAGAAGATGGCGATCTCGTGAGGCTCGCATGACCGACACCACCTCCCCCATGCGCCGGCTCGAGCCCGGCCGGATCGTGCTGGCGAGCCACAATCCGGGCAAGCTGCGCGAGTTCGGCGACCTGATGGCGCCTTACGGCTACGAGGTCGTCTCGGCCGGCTCGCTCGGCCTGCCGGAGCCGGAAGAGACCGGCACCACCTTCGAGGCCAATGCCGAGCTGAAGGCCCGCGCGGCCGCCGAGGCCTCGGGCCTGCCGGCGCTTGCCGACGACAGCGGCTTCTGCGTCTTCGCGCTGAACGGCGATCCCGGGGTCTACTCGGCCCGCTGGGCGGGACCGGAGAAGGATTTCGCGATGGCCATGCGGACCATCGAGGAAAAGCTGCATGCCGCCGGCGCGACCGATCCGGCTGACCGCCGCTCGTCCTTCGTCGCCGTTCTCTGCCTTGCCTGGCCGGACGGCGAGGTCGCCCTGTTCCGCGGCGAGGTCGAGGGCACCGCCGTGTGGCCGCCGCGCGGCAGCGGCGGCTTCGGCTACGACCCGATGTTCCAGCCGGACGGCGAAGGCCGCACCTTCGGCGAAATGTCGGCGGAGGAAAAGCACGGGCGGGACGGCACCGCGCTGTCGCACCGTGCCCGCGCCTTCGCAGACTTCTCGGCACGCTGCCTGGAGGCATGATGGCTCAGGCGGACGGCGGTTTCGGCATCTATGTGCATTGGCCTTTCTGCGAGGCCAAATGCCCGTATTGCGACTTCAACAGCCATGTCCGCCATGCCGGCGTCGATCAGGCGCGCTTTGCCGCGGCCTTCGAACGGGAGCTTGCCTATTTCGCCGCCCGCACGCGCGGACGGCGGGTCGACTCGATCTTCCTCGGCGGCGGCACCCCGTCATTGATGCTTCCCGCGACGGTCGGCCGCGTGCTCGACGCCATCGCCGGCCACTGGGAAATCTCGCCCACCGTCGAGGTGTCGATGGAGGCCAACCCCTCATCGGTGGAGGCGGAGCGGTTCCGCGGCTATCGCGCGGCCGGCGTCAACCGCCTCTCGCTCGGCGTGCAGTCCCTGAGGGATGCGGACCTGAAGCGTCTCGGCCGGCTGCATGACGCGGCCCAGGCGCGTGAGGCGATCGGCATCGCCCGCTCGACCTTCGAGCGCATCTCCTTCGACCTGATTTACGCCCGGCCCGACCAGGATGCTGCCGCCTGGCGCACCGAGCTGGAGGAGGCGATCGGCCTTGCCGCCGATCACCTGTCGCTCTACCAGCTGACCATCGAGCAGGGCACGCCCTATTTCGAGCTGCACCGCACCGGCAAGCTGGTGGTGCCCGATCCCGACACCGCGGCCGATCTCTACGACCTGACGCAGGAGATCTGCGCCGCCCACGGCATGCCGGCCTACGAGGTCTCCAACCATGCCGCGCCCGGCGCGGAATGCCGGCACAATCTCGTCTACTGGCGCTACGGCGACTATGTCGGCGTCGGCCCCGGCGCCCATGGCCGGCTGACCGGCGGCAACGGCAAGTTCGCCACCGCCACCGAGCGCCATCCCGAGACCTGGCTTGCCGCCGTCGAGGCGCGCGGCGAGGGGCTGGTGGAGGACACTGCCCTCACCCAGGAAGAGCAGGGCGACGAGTTCCTGCTGATGGGCCTGCGGCTGGTGGAGGGCGTCGACCTTGCCCGTTTCGAGGCGATTTCCGACCGCCGGATCGATCCGCGGCGTGTCGCCGATCTCGTCGAACACGGCATGGTGGAACGACTCGACGGCACACGGATGCGCGTCACGCCGGCCGGTTGCCTCGTGCTGGACGCCGTCGTTGCCGATCTCGCATCGTGATTTTTGACGGGATCCGCTGAAAAAAAGCGGTCGCCGCAACTTTTTTCCACCGCGTGGCCGCTTCTGGCAAGATCCTGTCTTGCCTCGCGTTTTCGGAACAGACGGGAGAAGTTTTCCTCGCCTGAACCGCTACGTCCGGTATCCCCGCACCGCCTGAGCCCATGTGGACCTCCGTACAGGTTGAAGCGGCGTTAATCTTTGTCATACTATTTTGCAATGCGAAAAAAGGCAGGCGGCCATGCTGCACTGCCTCACGGAGATTGCGAGGTCGGTCACGTGTTCTATCAGGTCTATGAATTCAATCATGCGGCGATGAGTCCTCTGCGGGCGACCGCGGACATGACGCGCCTGTACTTCCAGAACCCGCTCAATCCGTTCTCCCACACCCCGATCGGGCGCTCTGTCGCCGCCGGCTGCGAGATGATCGAGCGGATGACCCGGCGCTACGGCAAGCCGGAGTTCGGCCTCACCCAGACCACCGTCAGCGGCGTCAAGGTGCCGGTGCGCGAGGAGATCGTCTGGAAGAAGCCCTTCTGCAACCTCTTGCATTTCGACCGCAAGCTCGGCGAGCGCAAGCACAAGGGCCCGCGCATCCTGATGGTTGCGCCGATGTCGGGCCACTATGCGACGCTGCTGCGCGGCACGGTCGAGACCATGCTGCCGAGCGCCGACATCTACATCACCGACTGGATCGATGCGCGCATGGTGCCGCTCACCGACGGCCGGTTCGATCTTGACGACTACATCGACTACGTCATCGAGATGCTGCACTTCCTGGGGCCGGACACCCATGTCATGGCCGTATGCCAGCCCTCGGTACCGGTGCTTGCCGCCACGGCGGTGATGGAAGCGCACAACGATCCTTGCGCGCCGGCCAGCGTCACGCTGATGGGCGGGCCGATCGACACGCGGATCAACCCGACCGCCGTCAACGATCTGGCCGAGAACAAGAGCATCGACTGGTTCGAGCGCAACGTCATCATGAAGGTGCCGTTCCCGCAGCCGGGCTTCATGCGCGACGTCTATCCGGGCTTCCTGCAGCTTTCGGGCTTCATGAGCATGAACCTCGACCGGCACGTCAACGCGCATCACGAGTTCTTCCAGCATCTCGTCTCCGGCGACGGCGACAATGCCGAGAAGCACCGCGACTTCTACGACGAGTATCTCGCGGTGATGGACCTGACGGCGGAGTTCTACCTGCAGACGGTCGAGACCGTGTTCATCCGCCATGCGCTCGCCAAGGGCGAGATGCGCCATCGCGGCGAGCTGGTCGATTGCGGCGCGATCCGCCGCTCGGCGCTGCTCACCGTCGAGGGCGAGAAGGACGACATCACCGGCCGCGGCCAGACGATGGCGGCGCACAATCTGTGCGTCAATCTCTCGCCCGACATGCGCGCCCATTACATGCAGCCCGATGTCGGCCATTACGGCGTGTTCAACGGCTCGCGCTTCCGCTCGGAGATCGCCCCGCGCATCCTCGACTTCATGCGCAGCCACGCGCATCTGCCGACCACGGCTCCCAAGGCTTCCGACACGGTGAAGTCGGCCTCTTCCGAGGTGACCATTCCCGTCGCCGAGAAGCCCGCCGAGGCGAAGACCCCCGCAAAGGCCCCGGAAAAGGCCCCTGAAAAGACCAAGACCAAGCCGGTCTCCGATCCGCTGGCAGAGGTCCTGCTGGCCAAGCCGCGCGGCGTCGCCGACGACCTCACGGCCATTTCCGGCGTCGGGCCGAAGCTGCAGACCGCGCTCAACGGCGCCGGCATCTTCCACTACTGGCAGATCGCCGCGCTCACCGACGAGCAGATCGCCGCGCTCGACAACCGGCTCGACTTCCGCGGCCGCATCGACCGCGACGGCTGGATCGAGCAGGCCCGCAAGCTCGCCGAGCAGCCCGCCACGCACTGAGCCGAGGGCAGTGAGCGCACTGACATGAGCTCCTGGCTCATCGCCATCGACGGCGGCGGCAGCACCTGCCGCGCCGCCCTTGCCGGTCCCGACGGCGAGATCGTCTCGCGCGGTCTCGCCGGTCCGGCCAATGTCGCGACCGATCCGCAGCAGGCCGCCGCAAACATCGTTGCAGCGGCGCAAGGCGCGCTCGCCGAGGCCGGGTTGCCGGCCGGCGCGCTCTCCGCCTGTCCGGCGCTGCTCGGCCTTGCCGGCGCCCGCCAGCTCGGCCGCGACGGCCGCTCGCTTCTCTCCCTTCCCTTCTCGCAGGTTGAGCTCGTCGGCGACGGCGAGATCGCGCTGGAAGGCGCACTCGGCCCCCATGACGGCATCATGGCGATCCTCGGCACCGGCTCGGCCTTTCTCGCCAGGCAGGACGGGGAGATCCGCAGCGTCGGCGGCTGGGGCGTGCATCTCGCCGACCAGGGGGGCGGCGCCAGGCTCGGCCGCGAGGCGCTGAAATCGGCGCTGCTGTCGCGCGACGGGGTACGCCCGCGCGGAAGGCTTGCCGAGATGCTGCTTGCCGCCTTCGGCGACGATCCCGCCCGCATGGTCGCCTTTGCCGGGTCCGCCCGCCAGGCCGATTTCGCCCGCCACGCCCCGGCGGTCTTTGCCGCGGCGAAGGCCGGCGACAGCGAGGCCGAGGCCCTGCTTGCCGCCTTCACCAGGGAGGTGGAGGAAATGCTCGCCGCCCTTGTCTTTCCCGGCTGCGAGCGCATCGTGCTGATGGGCGGCCTTGCCCCTCTCTATGCGCCGCGTCTTGCACCGCCCCTTGCCGCGCTCCTTGCCGAGCCGCTGGGCGATGCGCTGGACGGGGCCGTGCGCATGGCGAGGCGCGCGTTTTTCGCCGCCTGACGCTTGCGCGCCGCGGACGGCTGACGCAAAAAGCGGCAACGACCCTCCCGCCGGCGACAGGCCGGCCCCGACGCGGGATGCCCGGACCATGCCTGACGAGACTCCCCGGCGCCCCCTGGCGATTTCTGCAAGGAAGATCTTCGACGGCGAGCGCTGGCACGAGGATGCCGCGCTTCTCGTTGAAAACGGCGGCATTGCCGGCATCGTGCGCGGCCACGACCTGCCGGGCGATGCCGAGCGGATCGAGGCGGCCGGCGACATGCTGGTGCCCGGCTTCATCGACCTTCAGGTCAATGGCGGCGGCGGGGTGCAGTTCAACACCGCGACCGACCGTGATTCCATCGCCGCCATCGCGGCCGCCCATCGCCGCTTCGGCACCACCGCCTTCCTGCCGACGCTGATCACCGACACGCCGCAGGTGGCCGAGCGGGCGATTCGCGCCGCCATCGGCGCGGCGACCAGCGTGCCCGGCTGCCTCGGCCTGCATCTGGAGGGGCCGCATCTCGCCCCCTCGCGCAAGGGCGCCCATGCGGCCGAGCTGATCCGGCCGATGGCCGAGGCCGATACCGAACAGCTCATCGACGCCGCCCGCCGCCTGCCGCTGCTTCTCGTCACGCTGGCGCCCGAGATCGTGCCGAGCGAGACGATCCGCCGGCTCGTCGATGCCGGCGTCATGGTCAGCCTAGGCCACAGCGATGCGGATCACGCCACCGCGCTGGCCGCGACCGTTGCCGGCGCGCGCCTCGTCACCCATCTCTTCAACGCGATGAGCCCGCTCGGTCATCGGGCGCCCGGCCTTGCGGGGGCGGCGCTGGCCACCGGCGCGCTGTCGGCCGGCATCATCGTCGACGGGCTGCACGTCGCCGATCCGGTGATCGGCATCGCCGCACGCGGCAAGGCCGGCCCCGGCCGCCTCTTCGTCGTCACCGACGCGATGGCCCCGCTCGGCACCGATGCCAGCTCCTTCACGCTGAACGGCCGCGAGATCGCCCGCGAGCCGATGGGCGAAGGGCTCGGCCGGCTGACCCTGGCCGACGGCACGCTAGCCGGTGCCGATATCGATATGTCCGCCTCGCTGCGCCGGCTCGCCGGGCCCATCGGCCTGCCGCTGGAGATGGCCCTGCGCATGGTCTCGCTGCATGCGGCCGAGGCCGCCGGCCTTGCCGAGCGCAAGGGCCGGTTGCTGCCCGGTTTCGACGCGGATTTCGTCGAGCTCGACGCCGGTTTGCGGGTGCGCGCCACCTGGATCGCCGGCAGCCGGCTCTATTCGGCCTGATCCGTCTCATCCTGCTCTGACCGAGCCATGGGTTTCACCTTGCCGCGATAGAAGGCGAGGGCCTCCTCGCTTGCATCGGCCTCGTCGTGGACGCCGATCAGCACGCCGGTGCGCCCGCCCGCCCCGCCGCGCCGCGCCAGGATCTGCTTGTCGCTCACCGTGGTGCGCTGGCTGAGCCGCAGACCCCAGTCGGCCAGCAGGCCGCGCAGCCGCGCCACCTCGCCGGCATGGGCGGGATCGCGGCCGAGATCGTTGAATTCGGACGGATCGCTTTCCAGGTCGAACAGCATCGGCGGCAGCCCGCCTTCCGCGTGGATCAGCTTGTAGCGCCCGTCGAACACCATGAAGAGCCGGGCATCCTTGACTGAGACGCCGAGCCGGTCGGCCATCGGCGTGCAGGAATAGTCGTATTCGCTGATCGCCGCGCGCCGCCAGTCTGTGGGCCTTTCGCCATGCAGCCAGGGCAACAGCGAGCGTCCTTCCAGGATGTGGCCGGGCAGGTCCGGCACCTCGCCGTCCCGGCGTCCCGCCTGGTCGACGAAGGTGGCGGCCAGATCGATCGCCTCGACCAGCGCGCCGCAGGTGCTGCCGCGGGTCGCATCGGCCTCTTCCGAAGGGTCGTAGACGATCAGCGGCACCTTCACGGAGGGTTCGTGGAAGAGGTCCTTCTCGCCAAGCCAGTGATCGCCGAGATAGTCGCCATGGTCGGAGGTGACGACGATCATCGTGTCGTCCAGCGCGCCGCTTTCCTCCAGCGCGTCGAGCAGCCGGCCGAACTGGTCGTCGCACTGGCGCACCAGGCCCATATAGGCGGGGATCGCCGCCTCCCGCACCTCGTCGCGGGCAAAGCTGCGCGAGGCCCGGCTCTGCATGAAGGCCTCGAAGACCGGATTGGGGTCGGCCCGCTCGCGCTCGTCGCGCACGGCCGGCAGCACGTCTTCGGGGCCGTACATGTCGTGATAGGGCGCCGGCACGATATAGGGCCAGTGCGGCTTGATGTAGGAAACGTGGCAGAGCCAGGGGACCGCCCGCCGCTCCTCGCACCGCTCGGCGAGGAAGGCCAGCGTCTCATCGGTCAGCCAGGGCGTCTCGGCGTCTTCTTCCCGCACATTCGCCGCGAGCCCGGCATTGCGCATCAGCCAGCCGCTCTCGATGTCGCCGCGCCCGTCCGCGTCCCGCTCCTGCGAAAGACCGGAATTGGCATGGTCGTGCCAGGGATTGCGGCTGTCGTAGCCGCGCGCCTTCAAGAATTCGTTGTAGGGCGAGGGCTTGGCGTCGTACGGCCCGTCCGGACCTTCCGCCCACAGCCCGTCGTCGCGCACCCTGGCATCGAAGCCGCATTCGGCGATGCGCGTGCCGATGATGCCGCCGCGCGAGATGCCGAGCCGGTCGAGCCCGGCATCGTCGACTTTCATGTGGGTCTTGCCGATCAGCACCGCGTCCATGCCGCGTGCCCGCAGATGGTCGCCCAGCGTCACCTCGCCCGCCTTCAGCGGATAGTTGTTCCAGGCCGCGCCGTGCGAGCCGACATAGCGCCCGGTGTAGAAGCTCATGCGCGAGGCGCCGCAGATCGGCGACTGCACATAGGCATTGGTGAAGCGCACTCCGCGCGCCGCCAGCCGGTCGAAATTCGGCGTCTTGAGGTGCGGATGGCCGGCGCAGCTGAGATAGTCGAAGCGCAGCTGGTCATACATCACGAAAAGGATATTGCGCGCGCGTCTCGCCACTCCCGGACACTCCCTTCAGGCCCAAATCGCTTGTCCAACGGCCCGCAGTTGAGCCGAGCCGGACGGGAGAGGCAAGCATGGGCCGACCGGCCGCACCAGCGGTTATGGAAACTCATCCAAATCTCATTTTACATTACCTTTTGCATGGCCCACCCTGTCGGTCTTGCCGGTTGCGCCTGCCTGAGGGCGGGAGTTGTCGCCGCCCGCGCCAGCCGCTAAGAGCAGGACGGGCAGAGACCGCAAGGGAGCGGGCAGTCTGCGCCGACGGCGCCGGGCTCGCGCTGGGGAGGACCGATAGCTGATGCGTCAATCCGTCGAACGGCTGCTGGAGCGGCTCTGTGCCTGGCTGGCGATTGCCGGCGGTGCGGTGCTGGTCGCGCTGACCATCGCCACCGTCGTGTCGATCACCGGCCGCGCGCTGACCTCCGTCGGCCTTGGCCCCATTCCCGGCGACTACGAGCTGGTGGAAGCGGGCACCGCCTTCGCGATCTTCGCCTTCCTGCCCTGGTGCCAGCTCAAGCGCGGCCATGTCACCGTCGACCTGCTGCTGGCGCGCTTCGGCCCCAGGGTCAACGCGGGCGTCGATCTCATCGCCAATATCCTGATGACGCTGGCCAGCGGCCTGATCTGCTGGCGCCTGTGGCTCGGCATGCTGGACAAGCAGGCTTATGGCGAGACCACCTTCATCCTGCAGTTTCCGCTGTGGTGGCCCTATGCCGCCTCGCTGGTCGGCGCCGCCTTCGCCGTGCTGGTCTGTGCCTACACCGTCTGGCGCAGCCTTGACGAGACCCTCGCGCCGCCTGCGGCCGCGACCGGCCGGGAGTAACCGTACGTGTCATCGCTCGAATACGGCCTGTGGTCGATTCCCGTCCTGCTGCTGATGATCTTCCTGCGCCTGCCCATCGGCCTGTCGATGCTGCTGGTCGGCATTGCCGGAACGACGCTGGTAACGGGGAGCACGGTGCCGATCCTGGCGCAGCTCAAGTCGCTGGTCTACAGCACCTTTTCCAACTACTCGCTGTCCATCGTTCCGCTGTTCCTCTTGATGGGCCAGTTCGCCACGCGCGGGGGCATGTCGCGGGCGCTGTTCCGCGCGGCCGAGACGATGGTCGGCCACCGGCGCGGCGGCGTCGCGATGGCGGCGGTCGCGGCCTGCGGCGGCTTCGGCGCGATCTGCGGCTCCTCGCTCGCCACCGCCGCGACCATGGGCCAGGTCGCCCTGCCCGAGATGCGGCGCTGCGGCTATTCCGGCGCCCTCTCGACCGCCTGCCTTGCCGCCGGCGGCACGCTCGGCATCCTCATTCCGCCCTCCGTCGTGCTGGTGATCTACGCCATCCTGACGGAGCAGAACATCGCCAAGCTCTTCGTCGCCGCCTTCATTCCGGGCCTTCTCGCCGCCCTCGGCTACATGCTCACCGTCTCGCTCTATGTGCGCTTCCGCCCGGACAGCGCCGGCAGCCAGGCCAAGGCGACGGGCGCCGAGCGGATCGCCGCGCTGATCGCCGTCTGGCCGGTCATGGTGATCTTCGTCGCGGTGATCGGCGGCATCTATTCGGGCATCTTCACGCCGACCGAAGGCGCCGCTGTGGGCGCGGCCGGCACCGGCATCGTCGCCCTCCTCAATGGCGGGCTCGACCGCAAGGGGCTGGTGGAATCCTTCCTGTCGACCGCCAGCGCCACCGGCATGATCTTCTTCATCGTGCTCGGCGCCAGCGTCTACAACGGCTTTCTCGCCTTCTCGCAGCTGCCGCAGCAGTCGGCCGCCTATGTCGGCGAGCTCGGGCTCAATCCCTGGACCGTGCTGCTGATCATCCTGGTCTGCTACCTCGTCTTCGGCTGCATCATGGATTCGCTGTCCATGATCCTGCTGACGATCCCGATCTTCTTTCCCATCGTCTCTGCGCTGGATTTCGGCCTGCCGCCGGAAGAGTTCGCCCTGTGGTTCGGCATCATCGTGCTGATCGTGGTGGAGGTCGGGCTGATAACGCCGCCGGTCGGCATGAATCTCTTCGTCATCAACTCGATGGCGCCCGACGTGCCGCTGTCGCAGACCTTCCGCGGCGTCGTGCCGTTCATCGCCAGCGACATCGTCCGCGTGGCGATCCTGGTGCTGTTCCCGGGCCTGACGCTCGCCCTCGTGCGCCTGCTCTACTGACGGGGCTGCAAGGCCCCGCTCAGACCTTTGCCGGGTCGAAGTCCGGCAGGCGCAGCTCCGGCAGCATGTACCACTGGTCGAGGTTCTGCCGGACGATCGGCTCGAAATGGCGGTCGAGCGCGGCAATCCCGGCCATCATGGCGCTGTCCGGCGCGCCCTCCCGCTGAAAATCCAGCGGCGCACCGACATGCACGCGGTACCGCGCCGCGCCTGAGCGCAGCACATGGATCGGCACCACCGGCGCCCCGGTCTTGAGGGCCAGCTTTATCGCGACGGAGGCGTTGCCCCGCTCCGGCAGCGGCCGGCCGAAGGCGGGCAGGTGGATCTGCCGCTCGCGCACCTCGTCGACGAACAGGATCGCGTCGAAGCCCTCTCCCACCACCATCTTGTGCAGGTGCCGCGCCGAGCGCTGACCGGGCGGAAAGACATAGAGCCCGTAGCGGGTGCGAAGGTCGTGCAGGATGCGGTTGGACGTCAGCGAAGGCTCCGGCTGCCAGGTGCCGACCGCCTCGCGGCCGAACGTGTTGAGCACGCTTTCGAAGCACAGTTCGAACGGCCCCAGATGCACGCAGGCGAAGACGACCGGCGCGTCCGCCGGTAGCCCGGCCAGCGTGCCGTGCGGATCCACGACCTCCAGCCGCCCGGCCTCGCGCAGCCGCTCGATCGTTGCGTATTCGGCCATGATCGCGCCCGTCCCCTGCCACCAGCGCCGTACCGCCGCCGTGTGCTCGGCGGCCGTCAGCGGCGCGCGCGGATGCAGCCGGGCGAGCGTCCAGGCCAGTCGGCGGGCGAACAGCCGCCGCCGCTCCATATGCTGGACGACAGGCGCGAGCGCGTGGCCAAGGCGCGGGCCGAAGCCCACCGGCAGGCGGCGCAGCGCCTCGTGAAAGGCGCGCTTGACCGGCCCCAGCACCGGTTCCCGGCGCCAGGGCTCGCCCGCGACCTCGCGCGCATGGGTTTCCTCGAAGGCAACCGGAGGGATGCGCCTGCGGCCGCGAACGGCGGTCATCGCCGGGGCGGCCTCACGTGCGCGAGGCGCGCGGCCGAAGGCGCATCGGCAGCGTCTCGCCCGGGCGCAGGGTCAGCCGGCAGGCCGGCTGCACGTCGGTGCCCGGCTCCAGCTCCGCATCGAAGCCCTGCGCCAGGATCGCCAGCGACAGGATCGATTCGGT
Organism: Stappia sp. G46H5W; assembly: GCF_058448995.1. NCBI lineage: Bacteria > Pseudomonadati > Pseudomonadota > Alphaproteobacteria > Hyphomicrobiales > Stappiaceae > Stappia > Stappia sp. G46H5W. The sequence goes on from NZ_JBZFLL010000005.1 coordinate 65,121, forward strand.
CAGGCCGAAGGCGAGGCCGGCGCAGATGCGCGGGCCGATGGCGAAGGGCACATAGCCGAATTTCGACTGGCCGCCGCGCGTTGCGCCGAGGAAGCGTTCCGGCTCGAAATTGTCGGCGCGCGGCCACAGGTTCGGATTGCGGTGCAGCAGCCAGGGCACGACCATGACCAGCGAGCCCTTGGGGGTCCGCACGCCGCCGACCGTCTCGTCGGCCAGCGCCTCGCGGGCCAGGATCGGCACCGGCGGGTAGAGCCGCAGGGTCTCCTCGATCACCGCGCGGGTATAGGGCAGGCGGGCGACATCGGCGAATTCCGGCATGCGCCCGTCCAGCACCGTGTCGAGCTCGCGCGCCAGCGCCTGGCGCGCCCAAGGCGCCTGCGACAGCAGGAACCAGGCCCAGGCCAGCGTGTTGGCCGTCGTCTCGTGGCCGGCCATGAAGATCACCGCCGCCTCGTTGCGGATCGCCTCGCGCGACAGCGGCTTGCCGTCCTCGTCGCGGGCCTCCAGCAGCCCGCCGATGACCGAGGTCTCGCCGTCGCTCCGGCGCGCCTCGTAGCTGGTGATGATCTCGTCGAGCACCTTGTCGATGCGCGCGACCGCGCGGCGGATGGCGCGGCCGCGCCGGCGCGGCAGCCAGTCGGGCAGGCCGAGCAGCGAGATCAGGTCGATCTGGTCGATGTGGCGCTGGTAGTCGGTGAAGCTCTCGACCACTTCGGCGGCGTAGTCGCCTCCGAGCTGGCGGCCGAAGATGGTCCGGCAGATGATCTCCGCCGTCAGGTGCGCCATCTCCTGCAGCATGTCGACCGGCGCGCCGGGACCGGCTGCCGCCCAGGCGGCGCGGCGCTCGGCGATGGTCTCCGCCATGACGGGGAAAAAGTCGCGCACCTTGGAGGCGTGGATGATCGGGCCGACGATCTGGCGGCGGCGGCGCCAGGTCTCGCCGTCGGAGATGAACAGGCCGTCGCCGAGCAGCGGTTCCAGTGCGTGGCGCATCTGCGCGCTCTTGCGTTCGAACGTGTCGTGCTTGCGCACGAAGGCCTCCTGCACCAGGTCCGGGCTGTTGCAGACGAAGATCTGCTTGCGCAGAACGGCGACGCGCAGCCAGGGATTGGCGAAGGCCGTGGTCGGCCAGACCGAGAGGAAGTTGCGGCGGGCCAGGCCGATCAGCTTCCAGATCGGCGGGGGCGAGGTCGGGCGCAGCGGGAAGGGCGGCACGTAGACGCCCGGCGCTGATGCATCGGCGGCAGCGGGCGAGGCTGCGCCATGGCCGGCGACCGGGCACCCGCCGGCCGGGTTATCCCCGGCCCTGTCCTCGCCGGGGGCTGCCGCGCTATCCCCGTCGATGGTTCCTGTCGGTCGCTGCATGGGTGCTGTCCAGGTCCTGTCCGGGGTGCTGTTCGGAGCGCTGTCCGAACGGGGCCGTTTCGTCCCTCCCTTATCGCAAACCCGGCGACCGGCTCCAAGTCCGGCCTTTGGGCAATTTCGAGAGGCCCGTCTCGAAATTGCACGAAATTGAGACGGTATTTTGCAAAATCCGTCTCGAAATTCGAGAACAAGGGAAACCGTCGGACTCCCTTACTTTCCGGGCGCGTAGGCTGCCGGATCGACGATTTCCGGCCGTCCCTCGAGCGACAGGCGCGTGGTCGCGGGATCGCTCTGCGCGATCACCTTGCCGCGGCGCACGACGGCCAGGCGGCGGGCCCGCAGGCGGATCGCCTCGATCGTGTCGGCCGCCTGCAGCAGCACGAAGTCGGCGTTGCAGCCCGGCGCAAGCCCGTAGCCTTCCAGCCCCATCGCGCGCGCCGGGTGGGTCGTAACGCATTCAAAAGCATAGCGCATTTCGTCGCGGCTCATCATCTGCGCGACGTGCAGCCCCATCGACGCGACCTCCAGCATGTCGCCCGATCCCATCGAGTACCAGGGGTCCATGACGCAGTCGTGGCCGAAGGAGACATTGATGCCGTGCTTGCGCATTTCCGGCACGCGGGTCTGGCCCCGGCGCTTCGGATAGGTGTCGTGGCGGCCCTGAAGCGTGATGTTTATCAAGGGGTTGGCGATGGCATGCACCTGTGCCTCGGCGATCAGAGGCAGGAGTTTCGAGACGTAGTAATTGTCCATCGAGTGCATCGAGGTGAGGTGCGAGCCGGCAACGCGGCCATGGAGGCCGAGGCGCTGCGTCTCGCAGGCCAGCGTCTCGATATGGCGCGACATCGGGTCGTCGCTCTCGTCGCAATGCATGTCGACCATCAGGCCGCGTGCGGCCGCGAGCTCGCACAGCGCCCGCACCGAGCGCGCGCCGTCGTCCATCGTCCGCTCGAAATGCGGGATGCCGCCGACCACGTCGACGCCCATGTCGAGCGCGCGGACAAGATTGCGTTCCGCTGTCGGCGAGCGGTAGAGCCCGTCCTGCGGAAAGGCGACGAGCTGCAGGTCGATATAGGGCGCGACCTTCTCGCGGACCTCGAGCAACGCCTCGACGCCGGTCAGCCGGTCGTCGCAGACGTCGACATGGCTGCGGATCGCCAGAAGCCCTTGCGAAACAGCCAGATCGCAGTAGCGCAGCGCCCGCTCGACCACCGCCTCGACGGTGAGCAGCGGCTTCAGCTCGCCCCACAGGGCGATGCCTTCCAGCAAGGTGCCGCTCTCGTTCATGCGCGGCAGGCCAAGCGACAGCGTCGCATCCATGTGGAAATGGCTGTCGACGAAGGGCGGGGAGACGAGCCGGCCGCCGGCCTCGATGACGCGGCCCGCCTCGCCAGAGATGCCGGGCTCCACGGCAACGATGCGGCCGTCCCGGCAGGCGATGTCGATGCGTTCGCGCCCGTCGGGCAGCTTGGCGTTCTTGACGAGAAGATCGAAGGACATGGGCGGCTTTTTCCGGGAATCAGGGGCGGGGTCCGTTGCGGGCTCGCCGCAGTTTCGGTCCCAACCGCGCCCGTTTCAAGCGCGTCCCTTGCATGCTCGCCGCTTGCGGAAGCTGGCGGCTGCGCCTCAGCGCAGCCCCTCACCGGTTTCCGGGGCGTCCCAGCCGTGTCGCGGATCGTATTCGCCGCGCTCCGAGAGGACGGTGGCGCGTCCGACCAGCAGGTCGTCGACCCGGCCGATGCGCTTGGCGTCCTTGTCCTTGTAGGGCATCGACTGCAGCACGTAGCGCATGGCGTTCAGTCGGGCCCGCTTCTTGTCGTCCGACTTGATCACCGTCCAGGGCGAATCCGCCGTATCGGTGTGGAAGAACATCGCTTCCTTGGCCTTGGTGTAGTCGTCCCACTTGTCGCGCGAGGCGAGGTCGACCGGGGACAGTTTCCACTGCTTGAGCGGATGGACGTTGCGTTCGCGGAAGCGGCGGTTCTGTTCCTTGCGGCTGACGGAAAACCAGAACTTGATCAGATGGGTTCCGCTGCGCACCAGATTGCGCTCGAACTCCGGCACCTGGCGGAGGAACTCGCGGTATTCCTCCTCGTTGCAAAAGCCCATGACCCGCTCGACGCCGGCCCGGTTATACCAGCTCCGGTCGAACAGAACGATCTCGCCGAGCGTCGGCAAGTGCTTGACGTAACGTTGAAAATACCATTGCCCACGCTCCACCTCGTCCGGCTTCTCCAGGGCCACCACCCGGGCGCCGCGCGGGTTCAGGTGCTCCATGAAGCGCTTGATCGTGCCGCCCTTTCCGGCCGCGTCGCGCCCCTCGAACAGGATCACCACCCGCTGGCCGGCATCCTTGACCCAGGATTGCAGCTTGAGCAGTTCGGTCTGCAGGACGAACTTCTCGCGCTCGTAGTCGCGGCGCAGCATCTTGAAGCGGTAAGGATAGCCTCCCTCGCGCCAGTCGGGGGCAAGTTCGTTGCTGGTCCGGCGCGGTGTGCCCGGCGGCTTGGGCAATCCGAGCGCCCTCCGCATCAGGCCGGCATCGTCCGGCGAGGCCCCGTCGAGGATCGCGGCAAGGCCCTCGGCGCCGCCGTTTCCTTCGTGTCCGGAGATGTCCTGAACGGCCGCAAGCTCGCGTCCCTGCACGGCCGCGACCCGCTCCAGGGAGAGCCCTTCGGCCATGCTGTCACCGATCGCGCCGTCGGCCTCGGGTGCGGGGACAGACGCGCCGTCCGGTGCGCTGGTGTTGCCGCTCGCCTCTGCTGCCTGTCGCTTGCCGTCCGTCACGCCCGCCTCCTCAGCCGCCATCCGCTCGCAAGGCGGATCTCTTGCAAGACCATCCTGCGGCTTCGGGCCTGCGCCGCCTTGACCCTAGTCAAACCGGGCGGCGGGGGCGGAAAAAAGAGCCGGCAACCGAAAGCGGGGAGGCTTCAGTAGGGCAGGCCGACGTAGTTTTCGGCGAGCGTCGTCTGCGCCGCGCGGGAGGAGGCGAGATAGTCGAACTCCGCCTGCTGCATGCGAGTGCCGAACTCGCCCTTGTCCGGAAAGCGGTGCAGGGTCGTCGTCATCCACCAGGAAAAACGCTCGGCTTTCCAGACCCTTGCAAGCGCCCGGTCGGAATAGGCGGCAAGGCCGCCCTCGTCGCCCTGCCGGTAGTGGGCGATCAGCGCTTCCGACAGGTAGTGGATGTCGGACGCGGCAAGGTTCAGCCCCTTGGCGCCGGTCGGCGGCACGATATGGGCGGCATCTCCGGCAAGGAACAGCCGGCCGAAGCGCATCGGCTCGGCGACGAAGGAGCGCAAGGGCGCGATGCTTTTCTCGATGGACGGTCCGGTGACCAGCCGGGCCGCGATATCGGCCGGCAGATGCGCTGCCAGCGCCTCCCAGAAGCGGTCGTCGGACCAGTCTTCGACCCGCTCGTCCAGCCCGCACTGGACGTAGTAGCGGCTGCGGGTCGGCGAGCGCATGGAGCAGAGCGCGAAGCCGCGCTCGTGACCGGCATAGATCAGCTCCTCATGCACCGGCGGCACGTCGGCGAGCAGGCCGAGCCAGCCGAACGGATAGACCATCTCGAACTGCCGCAACCGGTCGGAGGGGATAGACTGGCGCGAGACGCCGTGGAAGCCGTCGCAACCGGCGACGAAATCGCAATCGATACGGTGGACAGTCTCGCCGAGGCGGAAGGTCACGAAAGGCAGCGCGCCTTCCAGATCGTGCAGGGCAACGTCCTCCGCCTCGTGCACCACCGCGCCGCCCATGGCATCGCGCGCGGCGTAAAGATCCGCCGTCACCTCGGTCTGACCGTAGACCATGACGGTGCGCCCGCCGGTCAGATCGGCGAGATCGATGCGCAGGCGTCGGTCGTGGAAAGCGATCTCGACGCCGTCGTGCACCAGCCCCTCGCGGTCCATGCGGGCGCCGACACCGGCCTTGCGCAGCAAATCGACCGTGCCCTGTTCCAGGACGCCGGCGCGAATGCGCGAGAGCACATAGGCGCGCGAGCGGCGCTCCAGAACCACGTTGTCGACGCCGGCAAGATGCAGCAGCTGGGACAGCAGCAGGCCGGAAGGTCCGCCGCCGACGATGACGACACCGGTGCGGGCAGGGACATCGACAGGCTTCTGGCCGGAGAGAGCGGGGGTCATGCGCAAGGGTCCTCGACGAGATCGGCCTGCGAAACGGCGTGCCTTTGTGTCGAGAATGGGCGCGAAGCGCTGGACAAGGGAATGCAGAATTCGGTCAAATACAGGGATGAATCGAACATTGCCGTCTCTGCCCGACTATGAACTTTATGGGGAACCGGAAGGATCCGGCCTCCCAGATACGCTGCATATCGAACATCTGTCGGTGCGCAGCGGGCCGCGCCGCTGGCGCATCGCGCGGCATCGGCACCCCTCTCTGCACCAGCTGTTCTGGATCGAGCGCGGCGGCGGGGTGCTGATCGGCGAGGAGGGCGAGAGCACGCTCGGGGCGGCCAGTTTCCTGAACATGCCGGCGGGCGTCGCACACGGGTTCCGTTTCCTGCCGGGCAGCGCCGGCACGGTGCTGACCCTGCCGGTTGCGGTGTTCGAACCGATCCGCGCACGCATCGACCCGCAAGGGCACCTGCTGGGCGTTCGCATCGGCCAGGCCCGCACCGCACCGCCCGAGCTGGAGGCGCTTCTGGCCGAGCAGCAGGGCCGCCGGGCGAATCGCGGCGAGGCGCTGGCCGCGCTGGCGACGCTGACCTTCATCTGGGCGCTGAGGCTGCTGGAGGCCGATCCGCAGGCCGAGCCGCGGGCCGGGGCGGGCAGTGCCGCCATCCGGCTCGCCGCGCGTTTCCAGGCGCTGGTCGACGCGCATTACCGGGAGTGGCACGCCCTGGAGCCCTATGCGGCGGCGCTCGCGGTGACCACGCCGCACCTGACCCGTGCCTGCCGGCAGGCGCTCGGGCAACCGGCCTCCGCAGTGCTGCGCGAACGGCAGATGCTGGAGGCGCGGCGGCTTCTGGCCTACACGCAGGGCGCGATCGCCGACATCGCCTATCGGCTGGGCTTTGCCGATCCGGGGCATTTCTCCCGGGTGTTTTCCGCCGCGGCCGGCCTGTCGCCGCGGGCGTTTCGCCGGAGCTTCACCTCCGGCGTGGAATGAGCGCGCGCCCTACAGCGCGTCCTCCAGCCGCCCGACCAGATGGCGCAGCACCTCGACCCGGGCGAAGCGCTTGTCTTCGGCGGCGACGAGATGCCAGGGCGCGAAACTGGTCGAGGTCCGGTCGACCATGTCGCCGGCCGCCTCGGCGTACTGGTCCCATTTCAGCCGGTTGCGCCAGTCCTCGTCGGTGATCTTGAACTGCTTGTAGGGCGTCTCCTCCCGCTCCTTGAAGCGGGCAAGCTGCTCCTGCCGGCTGATCGCCAGCCAGAACTTGACGACAATGGCCCCGGCATCGGTGAGCTCGGCCTCGAACTCGTTGATTTCGTTGTAGGCACGCACCCACTCGGCCTCGCTGCAGAAGCCCTCGACCCGCTCCACCAGCACCCGCCCGTACCAGGAACGGTCGAAGATCGCCGCGTGGCCGCGGCGCGGCAGCCGGTTCCAGAACCGCCACAGCCAGGGATGGGCGTGCTCCTCCTCGCTGGGCGCGGCGATCCGGTGGACGCGGTAGCGGCGCGGATCGAGCGGGCGAATCACCCGGCGGATCGCGCCGCCCTTGCCGGCGGCATCGTTGCCCTCGAAGGCGACGACCAGCGAGCGGTCGCGGAATGCCTTGCGGTCGACGAGGCGGGCCAGTTCGCCCTGCAGGCGGTCGAGTTCGGTGCGATAGCGGTGCTTCGACAGGCGCGAGGACAGGTCGACCGCCTCGACCGCGCTGCGCCGCTCGATCCGGGCGACGACGGCGGGCAGGGCCAGCGGATCGCTCGGCGCCGCCTCCAGCCGGCGGCGGATCGCCATCTCGACGCACCGGCCGAGCGCAAGATCGCGGGCCCGCGCATCGTCGCTGGGAATGACGATCCACGGCGCGGCCGGAGTGGAGGTGGCAAGGGCGGCACGCTCGAACGCGGCCTGGGCGCCGCTGGCATGGGCGATATCGGCCCATTCGGCCAGGATGCGGCGGGCCCGGTCCTTGCGGCCCAGCCCCTTGAGCCGGCGCTTTTGCGCCTCCGCGGTGAGCGAGAACCAGAATTTCAGCACCAGCACGTTCTCGCTGGCCAGCAGTCCCTCGAACCGGTTGATCCGGGCGAGCCGCCGCTCGAACTCGGCTTCGCCGATCTCGCCCTGCACGAAGCAGCGCAGCGGTTCGTTGTACCAGGAGGAGACGACGACGGAGGTCTCACCCAGCGCCGGCAGGTCGCGCCAGTAGCGCCACAGGTCCGGGCGGCCGCGCTCCTCTTCGGTCTCCTCGTCATAGGCGTTGCAGGTGACGTAGCGCACGTCGAGCCATTCGTGCAGGCGGGCGATGGCGTCGTTCTTGCCGGCGCCGTCGACGCCGGCGATCACCACCAGCACGGAGAAGGGCTTCTTCTCGATCACCTCGCGCTGGGCGGCCAGAAGCTCGGTGCGAAGCTTCGGCTCGAGCGCGTCGAAATCGGTTCGGGAGAGATCGAGGGGAAGGGAAGCCGACTGAAACACGGGCGCTGCTCTCCTGCTGTCATGCCGCCGGGCGCGTGCCGCATGCGGCCATCAAGGTGCCGCGCATGCCGCCGCGATGCAATGGCCGGCGGTCCGTCCCGGCACGCGGCGAACGGGCGCCTCATATAGTCGCAGGGATGGCGCCTGTCATATGCTGTGCGCCAAGCTGCGGAGCGGAACGGGAAAAATGCTCCTTCCGAGGATTGGCGAACCCGGCCGCAGGACGTACATGTAGCGGGCCGCGCCGGGGAATTCCGCCCGCGCCAGCCAGGAAACAGTTCATGCCGGGCCGCGTCTCGTGACCGACCTTCTCAATCAGCTTGTCGCCTTCATCGGCGAGAATCCGCTTCTTGCCAACGTGGTCGTGTTCACGATCGCCATGGGCGAGGCGCTGTTCATCATCGGCATGTTCGTGCCCTCGACCGTAGTTCTGGTGGGCGCGGGAACGCTGGTCGGGCTCGGCAAGCTCGACCCCTGGCCGATCCTGCTCTGGACGACGCTCGGCGCCATTGCGGGCGACGCGATCTCCTACTGGGTCGGGCATGTCTACAAGCACCGGATCAAGTCGGTCTGGCCGTTCAACCGCTACCGGACGCTGGTGGAGCGGGGCGAGGCCTATTTCCTGCTGCATGGCGGCAAGAGCGTGTTCATCGGCCGCTTCGTGCCGGGCGTGAAGGCCATCGTGCCGGGGATTGCCGGCATGGTCGGCATGCCGGTCGGTCGCTTCACCTTCATCAACGTCACATCGGCCATCGTCTGGGCCATCGTGCATCTGGGCCCCGGCGTCATCGCCGGCACCGCCTTCAGCGCGCTGGGCGAGATCAGTGGCCGGCTTGCGACCGTGCTCGGCGTGCTCCTGGTGCTGCTGTTCGTCGCGGTGATGATCGCCCGCTGGCTGATCCTGATCGTGCTGCCGCTCTATGCCGGCAGCCGGCTGAAGGTGGTCGAATGGCTGGGCTCGCGGCGCGACCGCTTCAGCCTCTGGCTCGCGCAGATGCTGGACCCGGCGCATCCGCGCTCGGCCGGCATGATCGTCTCGGCGCTGCTGCTGATCGTCACCGTGCCGCTGTTCGTGGCGCTGGCGGCGGCGATCTCGCCCGACAACGGGTTGAACCGCGCCGACATATCGATCCGCAACCTGTTCCAGGACCTGCGCACGCCGGTCGGCGACGATATCATGACCTTCATCACCATGCTCGGCGACGGGGTGGTGATCGCGGCCGTGGCGGCGGTGGTCATCGCCTATCTGTTCGCACGCAAGGCCTGGCGGCGGGCCACCGGCCTGATGATCGCGATCGCCAGCGCGGCGATTTTCGTGCCGCTGTTCAAGATGCTGTTCCAGCGCGAACGGCCGATCGAGATCTATACCGGCGCCGACGCGCTGTCCTTCCCCTCCGGTCACGCGACGCTGACGGCGGTGCTGTTCGGCATCATCGCGGTGCTGGTCGCCCATGACCGCTCGCCCCTGATCAAGGCCGGCATCTTCTCGCTGGCCGTGCCGCTGATCGGCGCGGTCGCCTTCTCGCGGATCTATCTCGGCGCCCACTGGATGAGCGACGTGGTCGGCGGCATCACCTTCGGCACGGCAATGGTCGCGACCTTCGCCTTCGTCTTCGGATCGGTGCACAACGAGAAGATCGGCCGCTGGTCGCTGGCGGCCCTGACCGTCGTGACGCTGGCGGTGGTCGGCGGCGTCCATGTCTCGCGCGATTTCGAACGGGCACGGGAAATGTACCGCCCGACCAAGCCGGTCGAGACCCTGACAAGCCAGGAGTGGCTGTCCGGAGGCTGGGAAAAGATCCCGGCACACCGGATCGAGCTGAGCGGCGAGCGCGAGGAACCGCTGATCCTGCAATGGAGCGGCGATCCTGAGGCGCTGGCCGAAGCGCTGGCGCAGGACGGCTACCGGCCCGCGCCGGGCTGGTCGCTCACCACCTTTGCCGGCTTCCTGACCGGGCAGACCGCACCGGAAGACCTGCCCGCGCTGCCGCGCATCCAGAACGGACGCGGCGCCGACCTGGTGCTGGTGCGGCGCGACGAGGACGAGGACGCCAGCGCCACGGAGGGAAGCGCGGATGGCGGGCGCTGGGTCCTGCGGCTTTGGCAGACGCGCTTCGAGATCGTGACGGAGACCGGCGAAAGGCTGCCGCTGCGGGTCGGCTCGCTGATCCACGAACGCATCCTGCGCCCGCTCAACGAGCTGTCGGCGCCGCGCGCCGACCGCGACCTGCCGCAGGCGGACGAGAACCCGCTGAACGGGCTGCCGGGGGTCGTGCTGAAGATGCGCAGCGACGGTTCGACGGTGGCACTGGGCGGCGAGGCCGTGGACCTGCCGCGCCCGGGTCAGGCGCCGCCGGAACCGTCTTCGGGTGCCGCGTCCACACCGCAATAGATGCCGTAAAGCGCCTCGAGCACGGCCAGGACCTCCTGGCCGGCCAGACGGTAATAGACCGTCTGGCCCTCGCGCCGGGCCTCGACCAGGCCCTGAACCCGCATCTTCGCAAGGTGTTGCGACAGGGCCGACTGGCTGAGGCCGACCCGTTCGGCCAGCGCGCCGACGCTGTATTCCCCGCGCACGAGGTGGCACAGGACCAGAAGCCGGCGGCTGTTGGCCATGGAGGCGAGCAAGGCAGCGGCCTCGTCAGCCTTACTTTCCATATCTTGAATATTCATGCTTGCTAATTTATTTGGCTCGCATATATTTTCAATCCGAGGAAGCCCGTATGGGTGAGTGAGTGCAACTGTGCCAAAGTGCCATTGACAGAAGTCGCGACTCACATCCTCGGAAGATCCTGAAAATCACCGTTTGGCGAGACGTCGACATGAGCGAGTTCACTCCCCTTACCTCGGCCCTGGGCGGCATGCTGATCGGCCTCGCCGCCGTGCTGACCATGGCGCTGCTGGGACGCATCGCGGGCATCAGCGGCATGATCGGCGGGCTGCTTCCGCCCTATGCCGGCGGCCTGGCGGCGCTCGGCGAGCGCGGCTGGCGCCTGGCGTTTCTTGCAGGCATGATCGCCTCGCCGCTGGTCCTTTTCGCCGCCACCGGCAGCCTGCCGGAGATCGAGGTGCCCGTGTCGCTGCCGATGCTGGTGGCCGGCGGCCTGATTGCCGGCGTCGGCGTGTCCTATGCCAACGGCTGCCCGTCCGGCCATGGCGTATGCGGCATGGCGCGCTTCTCGGTGCGCTCGATCGCCGCCACTCTGACCTTCATGGCAACCACCGCCATCACCGTCTTTCTCGTCCGCCACGTGTTCGGAGCCTGACCGATGATCCGCATCGTTTCCGCTTTCCTCATCGGCCTCGTCTTCGGCACCGGGCTCCTGCTGTCCGGCATGGCCAACCCGGCCAAGGTCCTGAACTTCTTCGACTTCGCCGGCAGCTGGGATCCTTCGCTGGCCTTCGTGATGGGCGGCGCGCTGGTGGTCACCATGCTCGGCTACCGGCTGGTCCTCACCCGTCCGGCGCCGGTGCTGGCATCCGCCTTCGCATTGCCGCTCCGCACCACGCTCGACGCCCGGCTTCTGGGCGGCGCGGCCCTGTTCGGCATCGGCTGGGGCATCGCCGGCTTCTGCCCGGGCGGCGTGATGCCGGCGCTCGGCCTCGGCAGGATCGAGCCCTTCGCCTTCGCCGGCGCCCTGGTGGCGGCAATCGGCGCCGTGCGCCTTTTCGAGGCCCGCCGCACCCACACGCCGCTGCCGGCCTGAACCACCCTGTTTTCCTCTCCCGTCAGGAACGATCCGCGACCGATGGAGCACGACACATGACCGAGACGACCTATCCGCTCGACCCGGCGACCCGCCCCGAGGTCACCGCCTTCTTCGACCCGCAGACCAACACGATCTCCTATGTGGTCCAGGACCCGGGGTCCAAGGCCTGCGCCATCGTCGACAGCGTGATGGACATCGACTATGCAGCGGGACGCATCTCCTATGAATCCGCAGACCGGATCATCGACTTCGTCCGCGAAAACGGGCTGACGGTCGACTGGCTGATCGAGACCCACGTCCATGCCGACCACCTGTCGGGCGCGCCCTATATCCAGGAGAAGCTGGGCGGGCGCATCGGCATCGGCGAGAACATCAGGCTCGTGCAGGACACGTTCGGCAAGGTGTTCAACGAGGGCACCGAGTTCCAGCGCGACGGCTCGCAGTTCGACCATCTGTTCCGCGACGGCGACACCTACACGGTCGGCGGCATGACCTGCTTTGCCATGCACACGCCCGGCCACACCCCGGCCTGCATGACCCATGTGATGGGCAATGCCGCCTTTGTCGGCGACACGCTGTTCATGCCCGACGGCGGCACGGCGCGGGCCGACTTTCCAGGCGGCGATGCGCACGAGCTCTACCACTCGATCCGAAAGGTGCTGTCGCTGCCCGAGGAAACGCGCCTGTTCATGTGCCACGACTATGGCCCGAACGGCCGCGAGATCCGCTGGGAAACCACGGTGGGCGAGGAGCGCAAGCACAACATCCATGTGCGCGACGGCGTCACCGAGGAGGAATTCGTCGCGATGCGCCAGGCACGCGATGCCACGCTCGACATGCCGAAATTGATCATTCCCTCGATACAGGTAAACATGCGCGCCGGCAAACTGCCGCCCAAGGATGACAGTGGCCGGACCTTCCTCAAGGTGCCGGTCAACGGATTGTAAGGACAGGAAGAATGCAAAGCGCCCGGGTCGACGACACCCTCACCGTATCGTTCCAGATCCAGCCGGAGGATGTCGCCGCGATCCGCGACGCGGGCTTCGTCGCGATCATCAACAATCGTCCCGACGGCGAGGCCCCCGACCAGCCGGACGGGGCGGAGATCGCCCGCGCCGCCGCCGAGGCCGGCCTTGCCTACACGGCCCTGCCGGTCACGGGGCGCGAGGGCATCACGCCCGACACGATCCGCGCCTTCCACGAGGTGCTCGAGGCGGCCAGCGGCCCGGTCTTCGCCTTCTGCCGTACCGGGACACGCTCGATCAACCTGTGGGCCCTGTCCCAGGCGGGCGAGCGCGATGCCGCCGAGCTGGTGCGCATGGCCGGCGATGCCGGCTACGACCTGTCCGGTCTTGCCCCGGCGCTGCGCCAGATCGCCGATCACGGTCTTCCCGGTTAAAACGTCGGCCGGCTGAGACAGCGGTCGGCCGCACGGCCAGCCGGACAAACGCCTTTCGCCCGCTCGCCGAGCGGGGTTTCATGGTTGCGCCGCCCGCCAGCGGGCGGCGCGCTTTCCTTTTGCGACACGCGGTTCCGGCTTCGACATGACACGCCTTGCCTCCTACCTGCCGATCCTCGACTGGGGACGCGCCTATAACCGCGACACGGCGACCGACGATCTGATCGCCGCGCTGATCGTGACGATCATGCTGATCCCGCAGTCGCTCGCCTATGCGCTGCTCGCTGGATTGCCGCCGGAAGTGGGCCTTTACGCCTCGATCCTGCCGCTCGTTGCCTATGCGCTGTTCGGAACCAGCCGGGCGCTGGCGGTCGGGCCAGTGGCGGTGGTGTCCTTGATGACCGCCTCGGCGGTGGGCGAGATCGCAGCGCAAGGCACGGCCGAATATCTCGGCGCGGCCATCGTGCTGGCAATGCTGTCCGGGGCGATGCTGATCGCCATGGGCCTGTTCCGCCTCGGCTTCCTCGCCAATCTGCTGAGCCACCCGGTGATTTCCGGCTTCATCACGGCGAGCGGGCTGATCATCGCCGCCGGACAGCTCAAGCACATCCTGGGCATCAGCGGCTCAGGCAGCACGATGGTGGAGATCGTCGGCGGGCTCGCAGCCAATCTCGCCAATGTGAACCCGTATGCGCTGGCGGTCGGCGTGCCGGTCACGCTGTTCCTGTTCTGGGTGCGCAGCGGGCTGAAGCCTGCGCTGATCCGGATGGGCCTGCGGCCCCGGCTTGCCGACATCATCGCCAAGTCCGGCCCGGTGGCGGCGGTGGCCGCGACGACGCTGGCGGCCCATGCCTTTTCTCTCGGCGACAAGGGCGTGAAGCTGGTCGGGCACATTCCCTCCGGCCTACCGGCGCCCGCGCTGCCATCGCTCGACCCGCAGCTTTGGGGCCAGTTGGTGGTGCCCGCGCTGCTGATCTCGGTGATCGGCTTCGTGGAATCGGTGTCCGTCGCACAGACGCTGGCCGCCAAGAAGCGCCAGCGCATCGTCCCGGACCAGGAGCTGATCGGGCTCGGTGCGGCCAATATCGCCTCCGGCATTTCCGGCGGCTATCCGGTCACCGGCGGCTTTGCCCGTTCTGTGGTGAATTTCGATGCGGGCGCGGCAACGCCGGCCGCCGGCGCCTTCACCGCCATCGGCATCGCGCTGGCCACCTTGTTCCTGACGCCGCTGATCTCCGAACTGCCGCAGGCGACACTGGCGGCGACGATCATCGTCGCCGTGCTGTCGCTGGTCGACCTGAAGGCTCTCGGGCGGGTCTGGGCCTATTCGCGCAGCGACTTCGCGGCGATGGCGGCAACCATCCTGGCAACGCTCGCCCTCGGCGTGGAGACCGGCGTGACCGTCGGCGTCGGCGTATCGCTGGCGCTGCATCTTTATCGCAGCGCCCGGCCGCACATGGCCATCGTCGGTATTGTCCCGGGGACCGAGCATTTCCGCAACATCAACCGGCACAAGGTGATCACCGGCGAAACCGTGCTCACCTTGCGGGTCGACGAGAGCCTGTTCTTTGCCAACAGCCGGTTCCTGGAAGACCGGCTGACCGAGCTGGTGGCCGAGCGGCCGCAGCTGCGGCACGTGGTGCTGATGTGCACGGCGGTCAACGAGATCGACGCCTCCGCGCTGGAAAGCCTGGAGGAGATCAGCCGCCGGCTCGCCGGCGCCGGGGTCGGCTTCCACCTGTCGGAGGTGAAGGGGCCGGTGATGGACCGGCTGCAACGGACCGACTTCCTCACCCACCTCAACGGCAAGGTGTTCCTGACCCAGTACGAGGCCTTCGCCACGCTCGATCCGCGCACCGCGCATATCGCCGAGGCGCGAAAGCCGCGCAAGGCGACCAAGGCCGACTTCTGGATCGGTCCGGAGATCTGAGGCAGCGATGGACGAGACCATCCCGCCCGGCCAGGACGGGTTCGATGCGCAAAGCGGCCTCGTCTGGCGCTATCTCCCGGCGCCGAACGGCGGCAGCGACTGCCTTGCGGTGGTCTATTCGCAGGTGCGCGTGCCGGCGGGCCGCTTCGGCCTCGAGCGGCTGTTCGCCAACACCCGCCATGCCTGCCTGTTTCTCAACTGCCCCGATCCCGTCTGGTATCTCGGCTGCGAGGCGGCCATCGACCATGCGATCGGTCAGGCCGCAAAAGCCTCGGGCGCGGCACGGATCATCCATTACGGCGCCTCGAAAGGTGCCTATGGCGCGCTTGCCGCGGCGCTGCGACGCGGCGATGGCCGGGCCTTCGCCTTCGGGCCCGAACTGGTGCTCGGCCGGCCGGGCAGCCAAAGCGGCGCCGTGCGGCATCCGGCCATGGCGAACGCGCCCGACATGGCCGAGCACCTGCAATGCGCCGGGGCAGGCCCCGAGCTGACGCTGGTCTTCGGCATTTTCGATGCGACGGATACGGCCGGTGCGGTGGCGCTGAGCAGCCGCGACCTGCCGGAGCGGGTGCGCGTGCTCACGCTCGCCTCGTCCCACGCCAGTCACGACCATCTCTACACGCTGAACATCGCCCGCAAGCTGATTGCAGGCTTCACCCGCGATCTCGCCGCGCTTTGCGCCGAACGCGGGCTGATCGCAGACGATGCCCCCACCGATCTTGCCCGTTTCGCGGACTTTGCCGCATCGATGGCCGAGACCGCGGAACAGGGCGCAGGAACGGAAACGGCCGTGGCAGAGGCGGTCGCCAGCGCCCTTGCCGACCCTTACGCGCGCCTCAACCCGGGCTACGGACTTGCGGTCGCACAGGCGCTTCTGCGCCTCCGGCGGCGCGGGGAGGCAGCCGGCTGGCTCGGTTCGGTACAGGAGCGGATCGACGCGATGCCGGGGGCCGGCAGCTTGCCGAAACGCTGGCTGAAGACGGTTTGGCGGGCGCGGCTTTCCGCCCTTGAGGGAGAGGCGCGCGCGGTGCTGCTGGCTAGGGCGCAGGCGCGGTTCCCCGGCGAGACCTTCGAGGAGAGCGGGCCGGCGTGATGAGGGATCAGGACCAGGCGGCGGGCCGCGAGACTGCCCGGCCCTGCGCATAGGTAACGCCGAGTCCCTTCAGAATGTCGAGGTGCAGCGGTTCGTTGACGTATTCGGCGACCGTCGGCAGGCTCAGCGCCTCCGCCAGGCCGACGACCCCCGAGACGGCGGCGCGCTTGACCGGGTCGCCGGCAAGCCCGGCGGTCAGCAACCGGTCGATCTTGATCAGGTCGAACGCATTGGCACGCAGCTGGGTGAACCCGGCAACGCCGCGGCCGAAATGGTCCAGCGCGATACGGCAGCCGATGGCCCTCAGGTCTGCCATCAGGTTCCACGCCTCCGGCTTCATGCGCGCAAGCGCCGCTTCCGAAACCTCGAATACCAGGGATTGCGACACCCCCGGCGCACGCTCCAGCCGGTCGATGATCTGACAGGCGAAGACCGGACTGTGCAGCGTTTCCGCCGACAGATCGACAGCGATGGGAAGCCCGTCCGTATCACCCGCCTCCAGACGGGCAAGCACTGCATTGAGCACCAGCCGGTCCACGGCCCGCATCAATCCGTGGCGCTCGGCGGTGGCGCGGATCATCGAGGGGCCATGCAGGTCGCCATTGCCGGTGGCGACCCGCGGCAGCACCTCCTGCATCGCCGGCGCGCCACTGGCCAGATCGACGATCGTCATGGCGTGCAGCAGGAAACCGTTCTCGGCAATCGCCCGCTCCACCGCGAGGAGATGATGGATCTCCACCTTGCGGTCGTCGCCGGTCTTCTCCGCCCGGTCATGGGCAACGATGCGGTGGCCGCCGGCCGCCTTGGCCTGCATGCAGGCAAAGTCCGCCCATTGCAGCACCCGGCCAACGGTTACGGCCTGGCGCGTGGCGTCGTCGTCTTCCGACGCGACAGAGGCGATGCCGATGCTGGCGCTGCTACGAAACTGCATGTCTTCCCAGGCAAGCCGATAGCCCTCGAAGGCGGACAGGAGGCGGCTGCAGATCGCATGGGCGGCGACCGTCTCGCCCGTGTCGATGATCAGACCGAACTCGTCGCCGCCGATGCGGGCAACCTCGACCCCTTCGCCGGCCGACTGGCGCAGCAGCCGGGCGATATCCTGCAGGAACCGGTCGCCGGCACCATGGCCGGCGGTATCGTTGACCAGCTTGAACCCGTCGAGGTCGATGAAGACGACGCTGAACCCGCCGCCGCCCTTGCGATAGGCCGCGACCCGTCGCTCCAGTCCGGTCTCGAAGGACCGGCGATTGGCGATCCCGGTGAGATCGTCCTGCAGCGCCAGACGTTCGAGCCGCTCCGACAGGCGGCGGGTCTCGGTGACGTCGCGCAGGGTGACGACGGCCGCCTCGATCTCGCCGTCGCCGTTGCGGAAAGGCTGAAGACGCGCATCCATGACGACCGGCGCGCCGTCCGGAGCCAAGTCCTGAAAGTCGTATTCCACCGTCTCGCCAGCAAGACAGCGGTCGAGCCAGGGCTGAATCTCCGCGGCGAAACGCTCCTCGCCAACGACCTCGACGACCGAGCGGCCGCGGAAGCTCTCCGCGGTGGAGCCATGCCAGCGCGCATTGCTCTCGTTGGTGAGGATGTAGCGGTAGTTACGGTCGACCACCGACAGGCGGTCCGACATCTGCGTGACCGCGCTTTCGTAAAGGCGCAGGACCTGCTCGGCCATCTTCAGGTCGGTGATGTCGCGGCCATAGGCGGCAACGCCAAGCAGCCGCCCCGCCGCATCGTGCACCGGCTGGTAGCGCACATCGAAGAAGCGGCGGCCCTGGCCGGGCACCATCACCCAGTCCTGCAGCACGGCAACGCGGCCGGACAGAGCCGACTCGAGATAGGGGGCGCGACGGGGGAAGGCGCCCGGGCCTGCGACCTCCTGCACCGTGCGGCCGATAGCCTGTTCGCGGGTCAGGCCGCCGATCGCGACGTAAGGCTCGTTGGCCTCGCGGATGATGTAGTCGGGAGTGCAGAAATAGATGGGATCCTTGGACGCGGCGATGATCGCAGCATGCAGCCCCTCCACCGGCCATGTCATCCCCGGTCGTGCCGCGTCGCCTGCCATCATCCGGTCCGCCCCCACGCCGTTGCTCCGCCATCGCAGAATCCGTAACGGCAATGCGTCCAATTGTCGGTGCTTGCCACAACAAAGTCACGAAAAATGGCCATTGCCGAACATACTCGTTGAAAAACTGTCTGGAGGCCTTGAGCCCCCGTAAAAACTTCAAGGTTGAAATATGGACCGCCGGAAATGATTCGCAAGCCTCGGACCCATCTTCTAGTCGCGCTCGCCTGCGCCGGTCTGGGTGCCTCGCCGGCGGTCGCCGAATGCGGCCGGGCCTCCTGGTACGAGCTGACAGGACGAACCGCCAGCGGCACGCGCGCCAACCCGGAAGCCCTGACGGCGGCCCATCGCAAGCTGCCCTTCGGCACCCGGGTGCAGGTGGAGAACCTGTCGAACGGCCGCAAGGTGACCCTGACCATCGTCGACCGCGGGCCCTTCGTGCGCGGTCGGGTGATCGACGTTTCGCGGCGCGCGGCGCGCGAGCTGAAGTTCATCAACAAGGGGGTGACGCGGGTGCGCGTGACGGTCGCCGGGCGAGCCGAGGCGTCCTGCGGCTAAGGCCGCGCGGTACAGTCCGGCAAAGCGTGGAAGAGCTGGTCCGAAGCGGCAGGAAAAATGGTCCTGACCGTGAGGAGGGAGGGGGGAACCCCACGGCCAGGACCGCCGCATCTCCTTGACGAAGACAGCCTGATACCAACAGGATTCGCGCACTATGCAAATACGAAATTTGGCGTAGTGGCTTCCTCGTAGCCCCGACATCCGCAGGCTTTGCGCGCCTCATGGCAAACGACATGGGCCGGCGCACCGCCTGACGCGCACCGGCTCTTCAGCCCGGCAGCACCGGCCTGTCGCCGCCGCCGGCGGCGGCGACCTCCCCCATCAACCAGTCGCGGAAGCGGGCGGCAACGGGCCGCAACGAGCGGTCTTCCGGGTAGACGAGGTGATAGGCGGACGGCAGCCGCAACACCGTGTCGAACAGCTGGACCAGCCGCCCGGACGCCAGCTCCTCGGCAACGAAGAAGCGCGGAACGAGCGCTGCGCCGAGATCGTTGGCGGCGGCTTCCGCCATCATCACGAACTGTTCGAAGCGCGGCCCCTGGAAGGCAAGCTCCGTTTCCACTCCGGCGCATTCGAACCACTGCCGCCAGGCGAGCGGACGCGTCGACTGGTGCAGGCGAAGGAGCGGGGCAAGGTCCTGCGGCCGGCGGATGCGATGGCGCGCCCGGAAGGCCGGCGAGGCGACCGCAATCACGTCCTCGCGGAACAGCGGTTCGGCGACCGCCCCCGCCCAGACCGGATCGCCGTAATGGATCGCCACGTCGAACGGCTCCTTGGCGAAGTCGAAGGGCCGCAGCCGCACCGTCACGTTGAGGCTGGCGGTAGGGTGAGCCGCGATGAAACCGGCAAGGCGCGGTGCCAGCCAGCGGGTGCCGAAGGAGGGCAAGGTGGCGAGGTTCAGCACGTCCTCGTTGCCGGCAAAGGACATGACCTGCCGCGTGGCGGCGGTCAGGCTTTCCAGCGCGCCGCGCACGTCGTGGAGATAAAGCCGGCCGGCATCGGTCAGTACGATGCGCTGGCGCACGCGCTTGAACAGCTCGACGCCCAGCCGGGTCTCCAGATGGCGCACCTGCTTGGAGACCGCACCCTGGGTGAGATGCAGCTCCTCCGCCGCGCGGGTGAAGCTGCCGTGCCGCGCCGCGCACTCGAATGCGATCAGGCTGTCGGCATGTGGAACGAAGCCTCGTTTCAAACCCTATTCCATTCGCTCATGAACTTGGGACAACATATCACTTTTCGCCGGCAGCGACAGACCGGACACTCGCGCCCTGACATTCACCCCTTTCCTGGGGTCCGGTCGCCGCAAACCGGTGCCGGCCCCGACGACAAGACGCTCTCCGCCGGCGGCACGGACCGCAGGCGGACCGGAGGAGACCAGACCCATGACCGCACACGCATCCGTTCACAAGTCCGACCCGACCGGCGGCGGCCGCTTCGCCTGGGAAGACCCGTTCCTGCTGCGCGACCAGCTGAACGAGGACGAGATCCTGATCATGGAGACGGCCCGCGCCTATGCGCAGGACAAGCTGATGCCGCGCGTGCTGGAGGCCTACTCGCAGGAGAAGACCGACCGCGAGATCTTCAACGAGATGGGCGAGCTCGGCCTGCTCGGCATCACCCTGCCGGAAGAATATGGCTGCGCCAACGCTTCCTATGTCGCTTACGGCCTGGTGGCACGCGAGATCGAGCGGGTCGACTCCGGCTACCGCTCGATGAACTCGGTCCAGTCCTCGCTGGTGATGTACCCGATCTACGCCTATGGCAGCGAGGAGCAGCGCAAGAAGTACCTGCCGAAGCTCGCCAGCGGCGAATTCGTCGGCTGCTTCGGCCTGACCGAGCCGGATGCCGGTTCCGATCCGGCCGGCATGCGCACCCGCGCCGAGAAGATCGACGGCGGCTACCGGCTGAAGGGCTCCAAGATGTGGATCTCCAACGCCCCGATCGCCGACGTCTTCGTCGTGTGGGCCAAGTCCGACGCCCATGACGGAGCGATCCGCGGCTTCGTCCTCGACAAGGGCATGAAGGGCCTGTCCGCACCGAAGATCGGCGGCAAGCTGTCCTTGCGCGCCTCGATCACCGGCGAGATCGTCATGGACAATGTCGAGGTCGGCGAGGACGCGCTGCTGCCGAACGTCGCCGGCCTGAAGGGCCCGTTCGGCTGCCTCAACCGCGCGCGCTACGGCATTTCCTGGGGTGCGCTGGGTGCGGCCGAGGATTGCTGGCACCGGGCCCGCAACTACGGCCTGGAGCGCAAGCAGTTCAACAAGCCGCTGGCCCAGACCCAGCTCTTCCAGAAGAAGCTCGCCGACATGCAGACCGAGATCGCGCTCGGCCTGCAGGCCTCCCTGCGCGTCGGCCGCCTGTTCGACGAGGGCCGCGTCGCGCCGGAGATGATCTCCATCGTCAAGCGCAACAATTGCGGCAAGGCGCTGGACATCGCCCGCCAGGCCCGCGACATGCACGGCGGCAACGGCATCCAGGAGGAGTACCACGTCATGCGGCACGCCCAGAACCTGGAGACGGTGAACACCTACGAGGGCACGCATGACGTCCATGCGCTGATCCTCGGCCGCGCCCAGACCGGCCTGCAGGCGTTCTTCTGATCAGTCCAAAAGGGCGGGGGCCGATGGCTCCCGCCCTCTTTTTAGAGCCAACCGCTTGCCACAGGACGGGCATCGACGTGAGCGCTGAGACTTTCGACGTCGCGATCGTCGGCGGTGCGGTGATGGGTTCCTCCATCGCCTGCCACCTTGCCATGGACCCGGACTTCACCGGCCGGGTCGTCGTCATCGAGAAGGATCCGTCCTATCGGACCTGCGCCTCGGCACTGTCGGCGGCCTCGATCCGCCAGCAGTTCTCCGAGCCGACCAATATCGCCATCTCGCTCTACGGCATCGAGTTCCTGCGCGAGATCGGCACCCGGCTGGCCGTCGGCGACGAGCGGCCCGCAATCGATCTGCACGAAGGCGGCTACCTGTTCCTGGCGACCGCCGACAAGCGGCACATCCTGGAGGAAAACCACGCCCTGCAGACCCGCATGGGCGCGGATATCGCCTTCCTGGAGCCGAACGAGCTTCTCGCCCGCTTTCCCTGGCTCAATGTCGAGGACATCGCCGCCGGCTGCTGGGGCAGAACCGGCGAAGGCTGGTTCGACGGCTACGGCCTGATGCAGGCCTTCCGCAAGAAGGCACGCGCGCTCGGCGTGCCCTATCTGGCGGCCGAGGTGCTGGACGCTGCGCGCGAAGGCGAGGGGTTCCGCCTGCAGCTGTCGGACGGCCGCACCATCTCGGCCGGAAAGCTGGTCAATGCCGCCGGGGCAGAAGGGGCTGCCCGCCTTTCCCGCCAGCTCGGCATTGACCTGCCGGTGGAAAGCCGCAAGCGGATGATCTTCACCTTCGACTGCCGCGAGACCGTTGCCGGCTGTCCGTTGCTGATCGACCCGACGGGCAGCTACGTGCGGCCCGAAGGCACCGGCTTCCTGTGCGGTTCCGCCCCGCCGCAGGAGCGCGACCCGGACACCCGCGACTTCGACGTCGAGCACGATTTCTTCGACGAGTACCTGTGGCCGGTGCTCGCTACGCGCGTTCCGGCCTTCGAGGCGATCCGGCCGGGGCAGGCCTGGGCAGGCCACTACGACATGAACCTGTTCGATCACAACGCCATTCTCGGCACGGTCGACGGCCATCCGGGCCTTTATCTTGCCACAGGCTTTTCCGGCCATGGGCTGCAGCAGTCGCCGGCGGTCGGCCGCGGCATTGCCGAACTGATCCTCCATGGCGCCTGGCGCAGCCTCGATCTTGGTGCGCTGTCGCACGAGCGGATTGCACAAGGGCGCCCGGTGTTGGAAAAGAACGTGGTCTGATCCTCGCCGGGCCGCACCTGTCATGCGCGGCCGGGAAGGATCGATCCCACCCGCCAGCGCGGCGGGCTCGCCCTCACATTCCGGGCTGCCCAGCCGCGCAACCTCTCCGGAGCCTGCCATGACGCTCGCCAGCGGCCGCGAATTCCTGATGATCCCCGGACCGACCACCGTGCCGGACGAAGTGCTCAGGGCCATGCACCGCCCGGCAATCGACATCTACACCGGCTCGCTGGTCGGGCTGACGGACAGCCTGCTCGCCGACCTGCCGAAGGTCTTCGGCACCACGGGAAAGGCGTTCCTTTACGCTGCTAACGGACATGGCGCCTGGGAAGCGGCGGTCACCAACACGCTGTCGCGCGGCGACCGGGTGCTGGTGCTGGACTCCGGCCGCTTCGCCCGCGGCTGGGGTGAGATGGCGAAGATGACCGGCCTGGAGGTCGAGGTGCTGCCGGGCGACTGGCGCCGCGCCGTCGATCCGGCGGCGGTAACCGCCCGTCTTGCCGCGGACACCGCGCATGAGATCAAGGCGGTGCTGGTGGTGCAGGTGGACACGGCCTCGGGCGTGCTCAACGACATCGCCGCCCTGCGCAAGGCCATCGATGCGGCAGGCCATCCGGCGCTGTTCATGGTCGACACCATCGCCTCGCTCGGCTGCGTGCCCTACAAGATGGACGAGTGGGGCGTCGACGTGACCGTCACCGGCGCGCAAAAAGGACTGATGACCCCGCCGGGCCTCGCCTTTGTCGCTGCCAATGCCAGAGCGCTCGCCGCGCACGAGACGGCCGACCTGAAGACATTCTACTGGGACTGGACGTTCCGGCAGGGCAGCGAGCACTACCAGAAATATTGCGGCACGCCGCCGGAGCACCTGCTCTTCGCCTTCCGCCAGGCTCTCGACCTGCTGCTGGGGGAAGAGCTGGACGCCGCCCATCGCCGCCATGCGCTGCTGGCAGCAGCGGTGCGCGCCTGCGTGACGAAATGGGCCGAGGGCGGGGCGATGGAGCTCAACATCCTGGAGGAGGCCCAGCGCTCCAACTCGGTCACCGTGGTGCTGACACCCGGGCTCGACCCGGCCGCATTGCGGCGCTGGTGCCAGGAGACCTGCAACGTCACCATCGGCGGCACCATCGGCGAGATCGCCGGCCAGGGCATCCGCATCGGCCATATGGGGCATGTCAACGCGCCGACGGTGCTGGGCACGCTCGGGGTGCTGGAGCTGGCGCTGAAGGCGCTCGGCGTACCGCATGGCGCGGGCGGCGTTCAGGCCGCAGTCGAGTGCCTGGCAGCAGGGCTCAGAGAGCCCCGCTGACAGGCCGATTTTAGAGCGCCCGACCGATTTCCTCGACGATGGCCTCCGCCGCGGCGCGGCGGTTGGGGGCCATGATCACCGGGCGTGCGACCACCAGATAGTCGGCGCCGGCCGAGATCGCGTCGGCCGGTGTCATGATGCGCTTCTGGTCTCCCGCCTCGGACCCTGCCGGACGGATGCCCGGGGTCACGGTGACGAGGCGCGGGCCGACCACGTTCCGCAGCGAGGCGACCTCCAGCGGCGAGCAGACGATACCGCCCATGTTGGCGGCGCGCGCATCCGCCGCGCGGGCGATCACCAGGTCGTCGACGCCACCGGCATAGCCGGCATCATGCAGATCGTCCTCGTCCATCGAGGTCAGCACGGTAACACCGAGCAGGCAGACATCGCCACCGGCCGCGGCAAGCCCGGCAACGGCCGCGCGCATCGCCTTGGGATAGGCGTGAATGGTGACGAAGCGCACGCCCATGCGGGCGATGTTCTCCACCGCCTTCATCACCGTGTTGTCGATGTCGAGAAGCTTGACGTCGAGAAAGATGCTGTGGCCATCGCGAGCCAGTTCCGCGGCCAGTTCCAGGCCGCCGGCGAACTGCAGCTGCATGCCGATCTTGTAGGTGCCGACGGCACCCGCGGTCTCGCGCACGATGGCGCGTGCCTCCTCCACCGTCGGCACATCAAGGCCGACAATCAGGCGGTCGCGGGCGCTCGCCGGCGCGAAAGGGGACGGGTCCTCGTCCAGCGGAAGGGCAGCGCTTTGCATCGGCAGGTCTCCGGAACGTTGCAAGTGTCGAATTTCCGTCTTACCCGTGCAGGGCGATCTTGACCAGATCGCGGCGCCGCGCGCGCAGGTATTTCATTGCGGCAAGCGTCCTGTTACAAGGCTTCGCAGCCGGCAGCAGGCCGGCCACAGAAGGACAGGCTCGCCCATGCGCACCGCGAAGATCTCGCGCAAGACGAAGGAAACCGACATCGACGTCGAGATCGTCCTCGACGGGACCGGCGCCTATTCGGTGCAGACCGGAGTCGGCTTTCTCGACCACATGCTGGAACAGCTGTCCCGGCATTCGCTGATCGACATGACGATCCGTGCCAGCGGCGACACCCATATCGACTTCCATCACGCCGCCGAGGATGTCGGCATCGCGCTCGGACAGGCCCTGCGCCAGTCGCTCGGCGACATGACCGGCATCACCCGCTACGCCGACTGCCACCTGGCCATGGACGAGGCGCTTACCCGCTGCGCCCTCGATGTGTCGGGCCGCCCCTTTCTCGTCTGGGACGTAACCTTCCCGCGCGACAAGGTCGGCGATTTCGACACGGAGCTCTTCGAGGAGTTCTTCCGCGCCTTCGCGATGAACGCCGGCATCACGCTGCATATCGCCAACCTGACGGGCAGCAACTGCCACCACATCGCCGAGACATGCTTCAAGGCCGTGGCGCGGTCGCTGCGCAAGGCGATCGAGCCGGACCCGCGGCAGGCCGGGCGCGTGCCCTCGACCAAGGGCCAGCTCGGCGGCTGAGGCCGCCGGACGGAGGGACAGATGGCGATCTACATGGTGCTGATCCCGCCCGGTTCCTCGCCCGAGACGATGGGCGAGGCCGAGGCGCAGCGCACGGTCTTCATC
Source organism: Stappia sp. G46H5W (assembly GCF_058448995.1). Classification (NCBI taxonomy): domain Bacteria; kingdom Pseudomonadati; phylum Pseudomonadota; class Alphaproteobacteria; order Hyphomicrobiales; family Stappiaceae; genus Stappia; species Stappia sp. G46H5W. The sequence goes on from NZ_JBZFLL010000005.1 coordinate 90,640, forward strand.
CGCGACGGCTTCAGCTGGCTGGCGCTGCTCTTCACCCTCCCCTGGCTGCTGGTGAAGCGGCTCTGGCTGGTTTTGCTCGTTTATCTGGTTGCCGGCCTCGCCCTGGAGCTCGCATCGCGGTTCATCGGCGGACCGATGCCCGGCATCGCCATGGCGGGGCTGTCGATCCTCTTCGCCTTCGAGGCGCGCGGGTTGTGGCGCTGGACGCTGGAGCGGCGCGGCTGGCGCTTCGTCACCGTCGTCGAGGCGCAGGGGCGCGAAGAGGCGGAGCGCCGCTTCTTCGCACGGCTCGCCGCCCATCAGCGCCAGGCACAGGACCTGCAGGCCGGCGGCAGCGCTCCGCAACCGGACGCTCCGCCACCGCATCGACCCGGCTACCCCATACCGCGGATCGGCGCCGAGCGCGTCGTGGGCCTGAGCGTTGCCCCGCATCGAAGCTGACCCACCGCCGAGGCGGCGCCGCATCTTTCGACTTTCCCGCATTTCTGCCTGACGGAACGACCCCATGCTGATCGCCATCATCGACTACGGCTCCGGCAACCTGCGCTCGGCCGAAAAGGCCTTCGAGCGGGCAGCGCATGCCCATGGCCACGGTGCGACCATCCGGGTGACCGCCGATCCGGACGTGGTCGCGCGCGCCGACCGGATCGTGCTGCCGGGCGTCGGCGCCTTTGCCGATTGCCGGCGCGGCATCCGCGCGGTCGACGGGATGGAGGCCGCACTCGTCGAGGCGGTGGAGGCAAAGGGGCGCCCGTTCCTCGGCATTTGCGTCGGCATGCAGCTGATGGCGAGCCGCGGCCTGGAGTTCGAGACGACCGAGGGTTTCGGCTGGATCCCCGGCGACGTCACCGCGATCACGCCGGACGATCCGGAGCTGAAGATCCCGCATATGGGCTGGAACACGGTGCGCAAGCTCGCCGATCATCCGCTGCTCGCCGGAATCGAGACGGGCGAGAAGGGCCTCCACGCCTATTTCGTCCATTCCTTCCACTTGCAGGCGGCGGACCCGGCGCATGTCATCGCAACCGCCGACTACGGCGGGTCGATCACCGCGATCGTCGGGCGCGACACGATGGTGGGCACCCAGTTCCACCCGGAAAAGAGCCAGCGGCTCGGCCTTGCGCTGATCGCCAATTTCATCGAGTGGGCGCCGTAAGCGGCCGCCATCACGACACGGAACGCCACCCATGCCCATCCTGTTTCCCGCCATCGACCTGAAGGGCGGCCAGTGCGTCCGCCTGAAGCTCGGCGACATGGCGCAGGCCACTGTCTTCAACGACGACCCGGCCGCACAGGCCCTCAGCTTCCAGACGCAGGGCTTCAGCTACCTCCATGTGGTCGACCTCGACGGCGCCTTCGCCGGCGAGAGTCGCAACGGTGATGCGGTCGACGCGATCCTGAAGGCGACGACCAATCCGGTGCAGCTGGGCGGCGGCATCCGCACCCTTGCCCATGTGGAAGCCTGGCTCGCCAAGGGTATCGCCCGAGTGATCCTCGGCACGGTGGCGGTGCGCGATCCCGATCTCGTCAAGGCCGCCTGCAAGGCCTTCCCGGGCCGGGTTGCCGTCGGCATCGACGCACGCGGCGGCAAGGTGGCGGTCGAGGGCTGGGCGGAGACGTCCGAACTGTCGGCCATCGAGCTCGCCCGCCGCTTCGAGGACGCGGGCGTTGCCGCGATCATCTATACCGACATCGACCGCGACGGCGTGCTCGCCGGCATCAACTGGGACGGCACGCTGGAGTTGGCCGGCGCGACCTCGATCCCGGTGATCGCCTCGGGCGGTCTTGCCTCCATCGAGGACGTGAAGCGCCTCGCCGCACCCGATTGCGCGGTGCTGGAAGGCGCGATCTCGGGCCGGGCGCTCTATGACGGCCGTCTCGATCCCACCGAAGCCCTCAAGGTCCTTGCCGCTGGGTAAGCCGCCGGATCCCGACACCCTTGCAAGCTTTCCCGGCTTTGCAGGGCGGTACGGGAGCTGTATGCTGCGACCGCGAAATACGTCGGGTAATCGCCTAACATGCTGAAAGCACGTGTCATTCCCTGTCTGGACGTCAAGGACGGCCGCGTCGTCAAGGGCGTGAACTTCGTCAATCTGGTCGATGCCGGCGATCCGGTGGAGGCCGCGAAGGCCTATGATGCGGCCGGCGCGGACGAGCTCTGTTTCCTCGACATCACCGCAAGTCACGAGAACCGCGACACGATCTTCGACGTGGTGCGGCGGACGGCGGAGGCCTGTTTCATGCCGCTGACCGTGGGCGGCGGCGTGCGCCGGGTCGAGGACATCCGCAAGCTGCTGGTGGCCGGCGCCGACAAGGTGTCGATCAACACCGCGGCGGTGAAGAACCCCGATTTCATCCGCGAGGCGGCCGAAAAGTTCGGCGCCCAGTGCATTGTCGTGTCCATCGACGCCAAGCAGGTCAACGCGCCCGGAGAGGCTGAGCGCTTCGAGATCTTTACCCATGGCGGGCGCGAGCCGACCGGCATCGACGCCGTCGAGTTCGCCCGCAAGGCGGTGGAGCTGGGCGCCGGCGAGCTGCTGGTCACCTCGATGGACCGCGACGGCACCCGGACAGGCTTCAACCTGGCGCTGACCCGCGCCATCGCCGATGCGGTGCCGGTGCCGGTGATCGCGTCCGGCGGCGTCGGCACGCTCGACCATCTGGTCGAAGGCGTGCGAGACGGACATGCGACGGCGGTGCTCGCCGCTTCGATCTTCCATTTCGGAACCCACACGATCCGCGAGGCCAAGGAACACATGGCCCGGGCCGGCATCCCCATGCGGCTCGACGCGGCCTGATACCCTGGCCCGCCACACCGGCCCGCATGCAAAGCCCCAGCCGGGCGGCGCAGGGCCGCAGGAGACGTCCGACCAATGACCGGCTTCACACTGACCGACCTTGACCGCATCATCGCGGCGCGTGCCCGGAGCGAGGACGAGAGCTCCTACACCCGCAAGCTGATGGGCAAGGGCACGGCGAAGATCGCCCAGAAGGTGGGCGAGGAGGCGGTGGAAACGGCGATCGCGGCCGTGGCAGGCGATGCGCGCGAGCTGACCGGCGAGGCCGCCGACCTGCTCTACCACCTCCTGGTGCTGCTCAAGGCGCGCGACGTGCCGCTGGCCGACGTGATGGCAGAACTGGAGCGCCGCACGGCGCAGACGGGCCTGGAGGAGAAGGCGTCGCGGAAGCCCGACTGACGGGACGGGCCTTGCGACGGACTGCCCGGCGCGACCCGCGGGATCATCCCCGGGCCTCCCGAGCGAACGGCCGGACATCCGGCGGGATCGAGGATTGCATGGTCGCCATGGAACACAGCCTCAACAGGTTCACTGAGGACGATCTGTCGCCCTACCGGGTCTTTACCGAGGCAGAATGGGCAAAGCTCAGGGCCGACACCCCGATGACGCTGACGGCGACGGAGGTCCGGCGCCTGCAGTCGCTCAACGACCCTGTCTCCATCGGCCAGGTGGAATCGATCCTGCTGCCGCTGTCTCGGCTGCTTGCCTATTACGTGGAGGCGACCCAGCAGCTGCACCGCGCCACCTCGCGCTTTCTCGGTCGAAACGACGTCAAGAACCCCTTCGTCATCGGCATCGCCGGCTCGGTCGCGGTCGGCAAGTCGACGACGGCGCGCCTGTTGCAGGCGCTGCTGGCCCGCTGGCCGGCAAGCCCGAAGGTCGATCTCGTCACCACCGACGGCTTTCTCTATCCCAACGCGGTCTTGGAAGCGGAAGGCCTGATGCGGCGCAAGGGCTTTCCAGAAAGCTACGACCGCGCGACGCTGCTGAAGTTCCTGTCGGATCTGAAGGCGGGGCGGCGGCATGTGCGCGCACCGGTCTATTCCCACTTCTACTACGACGTGATGCCAGGGCAGTTCGTCACGGTCGACCGGCCGGACATCCTGATCCTCGAGGGGCTGAACGTCCTGCAGACGACCAACCTGCCGCGCGACGGCAAGGAAGTGCCCTTCGTTTCCGACTTCTTCGACTTCTCGATCTATATCGACGCGGAGGAGGACGTGCTGCACGAGTGGTACGTGTCGCGCTTCATGCGGCTGCGCGAGACCGCCTTCCGCGATCCCGGCTCCTACTTCAACAAGTATTCCAAGGTGGGCGACGACGAGGCACTGGCCATCGCCGAAGGCCTGTGGAACGAGATCAACCTCGTGAACCTGCGGGAAAACATCCTGCCGACGCGACCGCGCGCCGACCTGATCCTGCGCAAGGCCGATACCCACGCGATCAACGAGGTGCGGCTGCGCAAGCTCTAGGGGCCGGAGCCGCCCGGCAAAGGGCCGCTCCGGAACCTTGCTCAGCCCGCCGCCTGCGCCTGCAGGAGCAGGGGCTTCAGGCCGCCGCGGCGATGCAGCGCGACGAGGTCGTCATGACCGCCGACATGTCGCCGGCCTATGAAGATCTGCGGCACGGTGTGGCGTCCGGACCGGGCGATCATCTCACGGCGCAGAGCCTCCTCGTCGGAGATCTCGATTTCCTTGAAACGAGCGCCTTGTTCCCGAAGCAGGGCCTTGGCGGCCCGGCAATAGGGGCAGTAACTCTTGGTATAGATCGTGATATCGGCCATGGATCAGGTCCTCGCAAGCGGATCGGCCGCACCTGTCCGGGCAAGACGCTGCAGCGCTTCACCCAGCAGAACCAGGGCGCCGGCGAGCAAGACCGCGTCCTTCAGCAGAAACTGGCCCGGCACGACCGACAGGGCGGGAAAGCCGCCAAGGCTCGGCTCCCAGCCGGGCGCGCTGAACAGGAAAGTCAACGTCAGCGCGAAGGTTGAGGCAGCCATCAGGGCCCCAAGCGCGCCGATGCGGGCGGACCAGATGCCGAGAACCAGCGCCAACGCGGTCAGAATCTCGATCGTTCCGATCAGGTTCGACACGCCCTGGACACCGAGAATGCCGTTCAGCCAGTTGATGAAGGGGCTCGACGACACCAGCCCCTGGATGGCACCCGCTTCGTAGGCAGTGAACTTCATCGCGCCGATCCAGCCGAGGACCAACACCAGGGAGACCCGAAGTCCGGCATGACCGATGCGGCCGATCGTTTCGCCCGCTCCGGCAGCGCCGGGAACCGTCTCATGGGATAAAGTGCTATTGGACATCTCGTCGTTCCTTTCTATTTTTGACCGATAGGTCATTTTGTGGCCGCGAAACTTCGGCGCGGGTCAGCTGCGGTGAACATGTGACTTTGTGACCAATCGGTCAACAAACAGGAAATCACGAATGCGCGACACCACCGCGATGGGCAGACCCCGGGAGTTCGACGAGGACGAAATCCTGCTGAAGATCATGTCGCTGTTCTGGGAGCATGGTTACGAAGGGACATCCCTGCGCGACATCATGCAGGCAACCGACCTGCGAAAGGGCAGCCTCTACGCCGCTTTCGGCGACAAGCACGCCATGTATCTGAAGGCAATTGCCCGCTACGAAGCCTTGGTTGTCGATGGCGCGGCAGACGATCTGCGGGCGGTCGCGCCGATGGAGGGAGTCTCGGCCTTCCTCTCCGTCCCGATCGATGCGGCCTGGAGCCAGGGAGACCGGCGCGGCTGCTTTCTCTGCAACGCCTCGGCAGACAAGGCGAGCGAGGACGCCGAAACACAGGCGATGGTGTCGCGCGGCTTCGACAAGCTGGAACGGGCACTTGCGGAGGCGGTCGCGGCACTCGCACCGCAGCTTGCGCCGCCGGAGATCCAGTCGACGGCGACGATGCTGCTGTCGGTCTATGTGGGACTGCGGGTCATGGCGCGCAGCGGAGCGGGGCGCGAGCGGATGGAAGGCGCGCGCGACGCGGCGATGGCCAACCTTGCCCGGTTGGCGACCGCAGGATCCGGGAACTAGCCGGAAACCCTAGACCGGCTTCATGCCGTTGCGGGCCAGGACCTCTCCGGCGAGATAGAGCGAGCCGCAGATCAGGATGCGCGGCGGCACGTCGTCCCCGGCGGCCTGCTCGCGCACATGGGCGAGCGCGTCGACAAGCGAGGCATGGGCATCGGCCGCAAGGCCGGCCTCGCGCGCGGAGCCGGCAAGACAGGCGGGATCGCGGCCGGCATCGGTGGTGGTCAGCGGCACGCAGGCGACCTCGCGCGCCAGCCCTGCGAAGGGGCTGAAGAAGCCGACCGGATCCTTGGTCTTGAGCATGCCGGAGATGAGATAGAGCGGCCGCGGGCGGCGCTCCTCCTGCTCCGCCATCACCTCTGCAATGGTGATCCCGGCACCGGGATTATGGCCGCCGTCGAGCCAGAGCTCGCTGCCCGGCGGGCAGAGATCGAGCAGCGGCCCTTCCGTCAGCGGCTGCATGCGGCCCGGCCAGTCGACGGCCAGGAGCCCGGCCTCGATGGCCTCCGGCGCCGGCAGGCGCCCGGCAGCGCGCAGCGAGGCGATGGCCATCGCCGCGTTGACGATCTGGTGCCGGCCGAACAGGCGCGGCAGCGGCAGGTCCATCAGACCTTCCTCGTCCTGGTAGACGAGACGGCCGTTTTCCTCGAAGGCAGTGAAATCCTGCCCGAAAACCTGAAGCGGCGCGCCCAGTCGCGCGGCGATGCGCGAGATCACCTCAAGCGCCTCGTCCGGCTGTGGTGCGATCACCGCCGGGCAGCCGCGCTTGAGGATGCCGGCCTTTTCCGCCGCGATGTCGGCCAGCGTCTCGCCGAGATAGCGCTCGTGGTCCATCGACAGCGGCGTGATGGTGGCCGCGAGCGGTGCGTCGACGACGTTGGTGGCATCGAGCCGGCCGCCAAGGCCGACCTCGAGCAGCAGCACATCCGCCGGCTCCTCGGCAAAGAGCAGCAGGGCTGCGGCAGTGGTGACCTCGAAGAAGGTTATCTCCGCACCCGCATTGGCCTGCTCGCAGGTGTCCAGCGCCTCGATCAGCCGCGCGTCGGAAACGATGCGGCCGGCAAGGCGGATGCGCTCGTTGAAGGACACCAGATGCGGGGAGGTGTAGACATGGACCTTGAGGCCCGCGGCCTCCAGGATCGCCCGCATGAAGGCGGTGGTAGAGCCCTTGCCGTTGGTGCCGGCAATGTGGACGAGCGGCGGCAGACGGTCCTGCGGCCGCCCCAGCGCATCGAGCAGACGCTCCATGCGGCCGAGCGACAGGTCGATCTCGCGCGGGTGCAGCGCCAGAAGTCGGTCGAGGATCGCTGTTACCTGGTCCATTGTCCTGCCCGTCCTGCCGCGGGAAGGTCCGCGGCTGCAGCAGCCATCATGGTTACGGGATCATGCGCGGACGCGGCAAGCGTTGCTGCGTCCGCCCGTGTCGCGCCTGCGACAGCTCCGTCAGCGGCTCTCGCCGTCGGCCTCGCGGCTGCCGCTGTCGGCGACCGCAGAGGTCTCCCGGCCCTGGGCGAGTTCCGCCGAGACCTTGGCCTCGTCGGCTTCGCGCGGCGGCGTCATCAGCTCTTCCTCGTCCGGCAGGCTGACCTCGGCCTTCATCAGGATCGAGCAGACGCGGGCGATGGTCTCCGGCAGCTTGTGGCGATGCACGACCATGTCGACCATGCCGTGGTCGAGCAGGTACTCGGAGCGCTGGAAGCCCTCGGGGAGCTTCTCGCGGATGGTCTGCTCGATGACGCGGGGACCGGCAAAGCCGATCAGCGCGCCCGGCTCGGCCATGTGCACGTCGCCCAGCATCGCGTAGGACGCGGTCACGCCGCCGGTCGTCGGGTTGGTGAAGACGACGATGTAGGGCAGGCCCGCATCGCGCAGCATCTGCACGCCGACCGTGGTGCGCGGCATCTGCATCAAGGACAGGATGCCTTCCTGCATGCGCGCGCCGCCCGAGGCGACAAAGAGCACGAAGGGCGTCTTGCGCGCAACGGCCGTCTGCATGCCGGTCAGCACCGCTTCGCCGGCGGCCATGCCCAGCGAGCCGCCCATGAAGGCGAAGTCCTGCACGGCGGCGGTCATGTCCATGCCGCGCAGCTTGCCGGTCGCAACCGTCACGGCGTCGTCGAGACCGGTCTTGGCCCGCGCATCGCGCAGACGGTCGGTATAACGCTTCTCGTCACGGAACTTCAGCGGGTCGGCCACGACCTCGGGGGTCTTCACCTTCTCGAAGGTGCCGCCGTCGAAAAACAGCTCGAGCCGCCGGGTGCCGGAAATCCGCATGTGGTGGCCGGAATTCGGCACCACCCACTGGTTCGCCTCGAGATCGCGATGGAAGACCATCTCGCCGGTCTCGGGGCACTTGATCCAGAGGTTCTCCGGCACGTCCCGCTTCTGCAGCAGGCCACGAATCTTCGGGCGAACGACGTTGTTGATCCAGTTCAAGGCAGATACCGTCCGTTGTCTTGCATGTTCCCGGCCGTCATGCGGCCGATGCGGCTCAGCCGCGGGCCCGGGCAACACCCTCGGCGAGCGAACGCACCACCGAGGCCACAGCCTCGACCGTCGCATCCGTCGCCCGGCCCTCGCCGTCGAGGCTCGTGCGCACCGCTTCCACCAGCACCGATCCGACGACGACGCCATCGGCGTCGCGGCCGATCACCTCGGCATCCTCCGCCGTCTTGACGCCGAAGCCGACCGCCACGGGCAGCGCGGTATGGCGCTTGATGCGGCGGACCGCCTCGGTCACTCGATCGCGGTTGGCGATGGTGGCACCGGTGATGCCGGTCACCGATACGTAATAAACGAAACCCGACGTGTTGGCGAGAACGGCCGGCAGCCGCTTGTCGTCAGTCGTCGGCGTGGTCAGGCGGATGAAATTGAGGCCGGCGGCCATGGCCGGCAGGCAGAGCTCGTCGTCGGCCTCCGGCGGGATATCGACGATGATCAGCCCGTCGACGCCTGCCTCGACCGCCGTTTTGACGAAAACGGCGGGATCACGCACGTAGATCGGATTGTAGTAGCCCATCAGCACGATGGGCGTGTCCTGGTCGTGGCGGCGGAAGGCGCGCACCATGTCCAGCGTCTTGTCCATGGTCTGCCCGGCAGCCAGCGCGCGCTGGTTGGCGAGCTGCACGGGAATGCCTTCGGCCATGGGATCGGAGAAGGGCATGCCGAGCTCGATGACGTCGGCGCCCGCGGCCGGCAGCGCATCGAGGATCGCCTGGGAGGTGGCAAGGTCCGGATCGCCGGCGGTAACGAAGGTCACCAGCGCCGGACGGTTCGCCGCCTGCAATGCCGCGAAGCGGCGGTCGATCCGCGTGTCACTCATCTTGCCCGGTCCCACCCTGTCATCTGTCCTGCCGGCGCCGGCCTGCCGTCGAGGCCGGCCGCTCGCGGCTTTCGCAGGCCATTCCTGCCCGCGAAAGCCAGTGGGGATGTAGGGGGCGGAGTACCCCCCTGTCAATTGGCGAAGCGTCGGCGACCGCCGACGCCTGCCTCAGAGGCGGCCGGTGAGTGCCGCGTCGAAGATCTCGGCCGCGCCCTCGAGGGTCAGCTCGATCGGATTGCCGCCGGCGGTCGGATCGACGATGGCCATTTCGGCGATCTTAGCGGCCTTGGCGCCGTCGACCTTCAGACCGTCCAGCGTATGCGGCACATCGAGCGCAGTGCGCAGGTCGAGCACCGCTTGCAGGAAGCCGTCGAAGCCGCCGGAGATACCGAGATAACCGGCGAGCCGATCGATCTTGGTGGCGATGGCCGAGCGGTTGAAGTCGAGCACATAGGGCATGAAGACCGCGTTGGTCATGCCGTGATGGGTGTCGTAGAGGGCGCCGACCGGATGGGACAGCGCATGGATGGCGCCGAGGCCCTTCTGGAAGGCGACCGCGCCCATGGCGGCGGCCGACATCATGTGGCCGCGCGCCACGAGATCGTCCGGCGTTTCGGCGACGCGCTTCAGGTTCTCGAAGACGAGACGCATGCCCTCGACCGCGATGCCGTCGCCCATCGGGTGGTAGAAGGTTGAGGAATAGGCCTCCAGGCAGTGGGCGAGGGCGTCCATCCCGGTGCCGACGGTGAAGTAGCGCGGCATGCCCACGGTCAGCTCGGGATCGCAGATCACGATACCGGGCAGCATCTTCGGATGGAAGATGACCTTCTTGGTGTGTGTTTCCTCGTTGGTGATGACGCCGGCGCGCCCGACCTCGGAACCGGTGCCGGCGGTGGTCGGCACGGCGAGGATCGGCGCGATGCCGTCCGGATCGGCGCGGGTCCACCAGTCGCCGATATCCTCGAAATCCCACATCGGCCGGGTCTGGCCGGCCATGAAGGCGATGACCTTGCCCGCATCGAGACCGGAGCCGCCGCCGAAGGCGATGACGCCGTCATGACCGCCGGCCCGGTAGGCGGCAACGCCCGCCTCGACGTTGGACGCGGTCGGGTTCGGCTTGATGTCGCTGAAGATGTCCGGCTCCAGGCCGGCCTGGCGCAGCAGTTCCAGTGCGTTCGCGGTCATCGGCAGGCGGGCGAGGCCCGGGTCCGTGACGAGGAGCGGCCGCTTCATGCCGAGCAGGGCGGCACATTTGCCGAGCTCCTTGATGCGCCCGGCGCCGAAGCGCACGGAGGTCGGATAGTTCCAGTTGGCGGACGGGGTGGTGGTCATGTCCTCAGATCCTGACAGGAAGGAATGCGAAGCGGAGATGGCTGCGCGCCGTTACGAGCGGGCGCGCAGGTGGAAGGACTTCGGCCGCGTCAGCGACAGGTATCCGATTTCCGACAGGGCCGCGCCCTTGCCGGTGTCCTTGACGCCGGTCCACACCAGCGCCGGGTCGAGATAGTCGCAGCGGTTCATGAAGATCGTACCGGTCTCAACGCGGTCGCCGATGGCGATGGCAGCTTCCTCGTCGGCGGTCCAGATCGAGGCGGTCAGGCCGTAGGGGCTGTCGTTCATCAGCGCGATGGCCTCCTCGTCGGAGCGCACCTTCATCACGCCGACAACCGGGCCGAAGCTCTCCTCGCGCATCACCGACATCTGGTGATCGACGTCGACCAGCACCTGCGGCATCAGGTAGGGCGTGCCTTCCTTGTCCTGCGGGAAGCGCGCGCGGTCGACTAGAGCCTTGGCGCCCTTGCGCAGCGCCTCGGCGGTCTGCTCTCGCACATGGGCGGCAAAGCGCGCCTGCGCCATCGGGCCGAGCGTCGTCGCCTCGTCGAGCGGATTGCCGAGCGTGTAGGCGGAGGCTGCTGCCGCCAGACCCTCGACCACCGCGTCATAGTGCTTCTCGTGCACATAGACGCGCTCGATGCCGCAGCAGCACTGGCCGGAATTGTAGAAGGCGCCATCGGCCAGATTCTCGACCGCGAAGGCGACGTCGGCGTCCTCGCGGACATAGGCCGGGTCCTTGCCGCCGAGCTCCAGGCCGAGCGTGGCGAAGGTTCCGGCTGCCGCCTTCTCGATGGCGCGGCCGCCGGCGACCGAGCCGGTGAAGTTGATATGGTCGATGCGGCCCGAACCGAGCAGCGCCTCGGTCTGGCCGTGGTTCAGCACGATGTTGCGGAAGACGCCCTTGGGCAGGCCCGCCGCCTTGAACGCCTTGTCGAGCCGCTCGCCGACCAGCAGCGTCTGCGCCGCGTGCTTGAGGATCACCACGTTGCCGGCGATCAGCGCCGGGACGATGGTGTTGATCGCGGTCATAAACGGGTAGTTCCACGGCGCGATGACCATGACGATGCCGAGCGGCTCCGGCCGCACGTAGCGGGTGAAGCCCGGACGGTCCGTGTGGTGGCGGGCCCGGAGCGACTCCTCGGCGATCTTGACCATGTAGTCGGTGCGCTCGCGCGTGCCGCCCTTCTCGCCGCCATAGCGCACCGGCCGGCCCATCTGCCAGGCCAGCTCGGGCACGATCTCGTCGTTCATCGCCTCGAGCGCGGCAACGGCGGCCAGCACAGCCGAGCAGCGCTCGGACAGCGGGGTGGCCGCCCAGGCGGCCTGCGCGGCGCGGGCCTCGGCCACAGCCTGGTCGATCTCGGCAGCACTCGCCACGGGACGCTCGGCATAGACGGAGCCGTCAACCGGGGAAATCAGCTTGATCACGTCGGACATGTCACACCTTTCGGGCAGGTCCGCGCTGGCGGCCTGCCTCTGCATGTTTGCAAGATATTCCAAGTGGATCCGGCCCGCTGCGGCGGGCCGAAATCCTCAACTGCGCTCGAAGCCGCGGGCCAGCTCGTAGTCGGTGACCACGCGGTCGAATTCTTCCTGCTCCCATTCCGCCGCGCGGACGTAATGGTCGATCACCGCATCGCCGAAGGCCTCGCGCAGCATCTTCGACTTGCGCAGGGTCTCGGTCGCCGCGCGCAGGGTGCGCGGGATCTCCTTCAGCCTCCGCGACTGATAGAGATCGCCAGTCACCGGCGCCTCCAGCTCCAGCTTCTCCTCGATGCCCCGAATGCCGGCCGCAAGCTGCGCGGCAAGGGCCAGATACGGGTTGAGGTCCGAGCCGCCGATGCGGCATTCGACGCGTACGCCCTTCGTGCCCTCGCCGCACAGCCGGAAGCCGGCGGTGCGGTTGTCGACCGACCATGCGGTCTTGGTCGGCGCGAAGGTGCCCTTCTGGAAGCGCTTGTAGCTGTTCACATAGGGCGCCAGGAACCAGGTGTAATCCGAAGCGTAGCGGATCAGGCCCGCCATGTAGTGGTGCATCAGCTGGGACATGCCGTGCTGCGCATCCGGATCGAAAAAGGCGCTGGAGCCGTCCTTCTTCCACAGCGACTGATGCACATGGGACGAGGAACCGACGCGGGCATGATGCCATTTCGGCATGAAGGTCACCGCGCGGCCATGCTGCCAGGCGATCTCCTTGGTGGCATGCTTGGCGATGGTGTGGTGATCGGCGCAGCCGAGCGGATCCGCATAGCGGATGTTCAGCTCCTCCTGGCCGGCCTCGGCCTCACCCTTGGAATTCTCCACCGGAATGCCCGCGGCATAAAGGTGATTGCGGATCGGGCGCATCACCTCCTCTTCCTTGGTGGTCTGGAGGATGTGGTAGTCCTCGTTATAGGCCGAGATCGGTTCCAGATCGCGGAAGCCCGAGCGGCGGATATCGTCGAAGCTCTTCTCGAACAGGAAGAACTCCAGCTCCGTCGCCATCTTGGCCTCGAGGCCCATGGCATCGAGACGGGCGATCTGGCCCTTGAGCAGGGCGCGCGGCGAATGCGGCACCGCCTCGTGGTGATGATGGTCGAGAACATCGCACAGCACCATCGCCGTGCCGTCCAGCCAAGGCACGGGGCGCAGGGTCGACAGGTCCGGCTTCATCACATAGTCGCCGTAGCCGCCGGCCCAGCTGGTCGATGCATAGCCTTCGACCGTGTACATCTCGAGGTCCGTCGCCAGCAGGTAGTTGCAGCAATGGGTCTCCTCGAAGGAGTGCTCGATGAAGTTGCGCGCATGGAAGCGCTTGCCCATCAGGCGGCCCTGCATGTCGACGGCGCAGACCAGCACCGTGTCGATGGCGCCGTCGGCGACGGCGGCCTTGAGAGCGTCGAAAGAAAGATTGCCAGCCATTGGAACCATCATTTTCGGTTAAGCGGGGCGAAAGCGCGGGCGCGGTCGGGAAAGGGAGGCCGGGGCGACGAACGCCGCCCCGGCCCGCCGGCATCAGGTGTAGCGGTAGGGCCGCCCGGCCTTCTGCATGTCGGAATTGTACTTCTTGAAGATCTCCACGACCTTCGCCTTGATCTCGGACTCGGCAGCGATCTCGTCCCAGAACTTCACGGCGGCCTCCTCGACGGTGGCCCACTCGGCGTCCGGAATGGAGGTCAGCTCCATCTTGGTGCCGTTGACGCGAAGGCTCGCCTCGCCGCCCCAGTACCACCACTGGCGATAGTAGTGGGACGCATCCATGGCCAGCTGCAGCATGGTCTTGAGATGGTCGGGCAGCTCATTCCACTTGTCCATGTTGGCAAAGAACGAGCCGGCCCAGGCGCCGGAGATGTTGTTGGTCAGGAAGTAGTTGGTCACGTCGGCCCAGCCGACCGTGTAGTCCTCGGTGATGCCCGACCAGGCGACGCCGTCGAGTTCGCCGGTCTGCACCGCGACCTCGATATCCTCCCAGGGCAGCGTCACCGGCACCACGCCGAACTGGGCCAGGAAGCGGCCCGCGGTCGGGAAGGTGAAGACGCGCTTGCCCTTCAGGTCGGCAAGGCTGCGGATCGGGTCCTTGGTGGCGAAGTGGCACGGGTCCCAGGCACCGGCGGAGATGTGCTTGACGCCGACCTTGGCGTATTCCTCTTCCCAGATCTCCTTCAGGCCGTACTGGTTGAACAGCACCGGCACATCCAGCGAATAGCGGCTGGCGAAGGGGAAGTAGCCGCCGAACACGGTCACTTCCGTCGGCGAGGCCATGGAATCGTCATCCGACTGCACCGCGTCGATCGTGCCGCGCTGCATGGCGCGGAACAGCTCGCCCGTCGGCACCAGCTGATCGGCGAAGAACAGCTCGATCTCCATCTGGCCGTTGGCCGCTTTGTTGAAGGCGTCGATATGCGGCTTGATCACGTGCTCGGCGAGCGCGGCGCCCGCATAGGTCTGCAACCGCCACTTGATCGGCGCCTGGCCGAGCACGGCAGGAGCGGCCAGCGTCGAGGCGCCGGCAGCGGCGACGGTGCCAAGGCCTGCCTTCTTCAGAAAGTCGCGTCTGTTGGTCATGTCTCATTCCCCTTTGGATTCGTTGAAGAGATGCAAGAGCGCGCCCTTTCTGATTGTTGTGGTGGCGCGGCGTTCGGTGTCCGGTGGCGAAGCTCCTTGTGTTGCGGTGGTGAGGGATCTCGTCTGATCTTCCGGATCAGCGGCCGTAGATGTAGTCGGGCAGCCACAGGGCGATCTGCGGGAAGACCATTATCAATGCCAATGCGAGGATCATGACCAGCACGAAGGGCGCAATCGAGCCGTAGATGTCCCGCATGGTGATTTCCGGAGGCGCCATCGCCCGCATCAGGAACAGATTGTAGCCGAAGGGCGGGGTCATGTAGGCGATCTGGGTGGTGACCGTGTAGAGCACGCCGTACCACACGAGGTCGAAGCCGAGCGCGGCGACCAGCGGCACGTAGAGCGGCGCGACGATGACCAGCATCGCCGTGTCGTCGAGGAAGGTGCCCATCACCAGGAAGGACACCTGCATCAGGATCAGGATCATCCAGGGCGACAGGCCGAGCCTTTCGGTGAAGAGGGTCTCGATCGCCTTGACCGCACCGAGACCGTCGAACACGGCGCCGAAGCCGAGCGCGGCAAGAATGATCCACATGAACATGCAGGAGATCGCGAGCGTCTGGCGCAGGCAGGTCTCGAACACCTTCCAGGTCATCCGGCGCTTGAGCACGGCGGCGACGAACGCGGTCATGGCGCCGATCGCGGAGCTCTCGACCAGCGAGGTCCAGCCGTTGACGAAGGGCACCATCATCGCCGCGAAGATCACCAGCGGCAGGATGCCGGCGCCGAGCAGGCGCATCTTTTCGGCACCCGAAACGTTGCGCTCGTCCACCGGCAGGACCGGGCCGAGCGAGGGCGTGATGCGGCAGCGGACATAGATGTAGACGACGAACATCGTCGCCATCATCAGACCCGGCACCACGCCGGCGAGCCAGAGCTGGCCGACCGGCTGACGCGCAATCATTGCGTACAGCACCAGCACCACCGACGGCGGCACCAGAATGCCGAGCGAGGACCCGGCCTGGATGACGCCGGTGACCATGCGCTTGTCGTAGCCGCGGCGCAGCAGCTCGGGCAGGGCGATGGTGGCGCCGATGGCCATGCCGGCGACGGACAGGCCGTTCATAGCCGAGACCAGCACCATCAGGCCGATCGTGCCGATGGCGAGACCGCCGGAGACCGGCCCCATCCACACATGGAACATCTTGTAGAGGTCGTCGGCGATCTTCGATTCCGACAGGACATAGCCCATGAAGATGAACATCGGCAGGGTGAGAAGCGGGTACCACTTCATCAGCTTCATGGCCGAGGCGAAGGGAATGTCGGACCCGCCGGTGCCCCACAGCGCCAGCGCCGCGACGGCCGCCACGCCGCCGATGGCACCGAAAACGCGCTGACCGGTCAGCAGCATCAGCATCATCGACGAGAACATCAGCAGCGCGATCATCTCATAGGACATCAGATTTCCTCTCCGCGGATGCGCGCGATGTCCTTGATGAGCTCGGAGACGGCCTGCAGCAGCATCAAGAGGAAGCCCAGGCACATGATCGCCTTGATCGGCCAGATCACCGGCCGCCAGGCGGTCGGGCTGCGCTCGACATGGCCGATCACCTCGGCCGCAGCGTCAGGGCCGCCGGTGATGAAGGCGACGGCCAGATCCTTCAGGAAGACGAAGGGTTCAGTGCCGAAATGGCCCAGAGAATAGGCGGTCGAACCGACGCCGCCATAAAGCAGGACGCCAAGATAGAAGATCAGAACCAGCACCGTGAACGCGTCGAACCAGGCCTTCTTCTTCACCGACCAGCCGGCATAAAAGAGGTCCATGCGCACGTTCGAGCCGAGCTGGATCGAATAGGGCCCGCCGAGAATGTAGTAGGCGACCATCGCGAACTGGGCGACCTCCAGCGTCCACAGGGACGGCAGGAAGAAGGTCTTGGAGATCGACGACCACAACAGCACGGCGACCATGACGAAGAGGCCGTACATCACCACCCGCCCAAGGCGGTAGTTGATCGCGTCAACGACCCTCACATAGCCGCGCATCAGGGAGGTCATCATCCGGACCTCCCTTCCGCCGCGAGCTGCGCCAGCGCGGCATCGAGCGCGCGGCCGAGACGGTCGGCCCACAGGCTTTCGCCGGCGTCGTCCGCGATCTCGTCGTTGCGCACCTCGATCATCACGCAGGGCAGGCCGCGCGCCTCCCCGTGGCGGCCGACCGTGTAGTAGACCCCGTCGCCCGGCGCATAGGGCTCGTTGTCGCCGAGATCGGCGATGCCCTGTGCCGCAAGATCGGCCAGCATCGCCTCGGCGACCCTGCGGTCGCGATTGGACAGGATGCCGACGGGCCAGGGGCGGTCGAAGCCCTTGTAGAGCGGCGTGAAGCTGTGAACCGAGACGACGATGCTGTCGAGGCCGGCGGCCGCGCGCGCGTCGAGCAGCGTTTCGATACGGGAATGGAAAGGCGTGTGGGCAAGGGCGATGCGACGGGCCCGCTCGGCCGCGCCCAGGTCGCGATTGCCGGGGATCTCGGTCGTCTCGCTGATCGCCGGGATCAGGTCGTGGGCTGCGATATCGCGGTTGCAGTCGAGAACAAGCCGCGACAGGTCGGGATAGACGAGAGGCGCATCGAACCGCCGCGACAGATGCCGCGAGACGCCGAGCGCACCGGGATCCCAGGCGATGTGGGCGCGCCGCGCCGCCTCGTCCAGGCCGAGATCGCCGTATTCCGGCGGCAGCCGGCGTGAGGCGTGGTCGCATAGAAGGATGATCTTGCCGCGGCCGCCGGCATTCTCCGCGACCACGACCGTGCCCGCCGGCGCCGTGTCACCGGGCAATAGCTCGCCGTCGCGTGCCGCTGTCGGCTCCATCCCTGTCCCCCAGCCGGTTACCTTGGCGAAAAACCGCAAATCCTGTTCTATTTGTTACAGAATTGCGTTGAATTCCGCTTTCTGTATGATTTGATACATACCCTGGACCGATGTCAATCGGGTTTCCGAGAGCGCCCGCCCCGGCGGCGCGGCACCCGGCCGGGGAGGCGGCCTCACGACCATGACATCCCTTGCCGAAGAAATCCGCGAGAGACTTGGCGAATGCACTGCGACGGAGCGCCGCGCGGCGCTCGCCCTGCTCGCCAACTACCCGATGCTGGGACTGGGCACGGTCGCGCAGTTCGCCAGCGCCGCCGGTGTCAGCTCGCCGACGATCCTGCGCTTTGCCGCGCGCATGGGCTGCGGCACCTATGCAGCGCTCCAGACCCGGCTGCGCACGGAGCTGGAGGACCAGCTTAAATCGCCGCTGGCCAAGGCCAAGGACGGCACGCAGGCGGGCAGTGCGGCCACCGCGGCGGGGATCGGTGCCGTCGCCGAGGCGGTGCGCGCCAATATCGGCGAGACCTTCCGCCATCTACCGGCGGCCGAGCTGGAGGCCGTCGTCTCGCTGCTGTCCGACGAACGCCGCACGCTCTACCTGCTCGGCGGCCGCTTCACCGATGCGCTGGCCCGCTACATGGCCGCGCATCTGCGCATCCTGCGTTGCGGCGTCATGCATATGGCCGGACAGGAGGGCAACTGGCGCGACGCCCTGCTGGATATCGGGCGGCGCGACGTGCTGGTGGTCTTCGACATCCGCCGCTATCAGGCCGACCTGGTCCGCATGGCGACCGCCGCGGCCAAGCGCGGGGCGACGGTGGTGCTGATCACGGACAGCTGGCTGTCGCCGATCGCCAGCGTCGCGACCCATGTGCTGCCCGCCCGCATCTCCGTGCCCTCACCCTGGGATTCCTCCGCCGCCCTGATGGTGATCGCCGAAACGCTGGTTGCCGGCGTCACCGCGCGCGATCCCGAACGCAGCGAACGGCGCATGTCGGCGCTGGAGGCCTATCGCGACGAGGAAGACGGCAAGCGGGCCGGCCCGCCCAAGAACGAGCCGCCGACGGCCGGCTGACAGGCTGCGGATCAGCCCCGCGCAAGGCCGCGCTGGTCGACCGCCTCGCGCATGGCGGCCATGAACAGGAGCAGGTCGGGCGTATGCGCCTCCGCGGCGCGGGTCGAGATGCCGACCGGCCCCAGCGTGATCCGGGTATCGACGGCAAGGGCCACCAACTGCCCCTCGGCAAGGTCGTTGGCGACGACGCCGTTGGAGATGATCCATACCGCGTCGCTGGAACGGGTGAAGGCCCGGCCGAAGGCGTTCGACACCGTCTCGATCCGGCGGGGCAGGCGGCCAATGCCGTTGGCCACCATCAACCGTTCCACCAACGGCCGGATCGCCGCGCTGCGGTTCGGATAGAGCACCGGAAACTCGGGCAGGCGGGCAAGGTCCGGGTCGCTGATCAGCGGATGGCCGGGACGCACGGCCAGCACCACCTGCTCGCTGTAGAGCTGCTGGAAGGCAAGCCCCTGCATGGCGTCCGGCTGGCCGAGCCGCCCGATCACCACATCCAGCGCCCCGGTCCTCAGCTGGTCGAGGAGATGGCCGTTCGGCCCGGTGACGATATCGAGCGTGGCCCCGCGCCCACGCTCCAGATAGCGCCCGGCAGCCAGCGGCACGATGCTCGCCGCAACGCTCGGCAGGGCGCCGATGCGCAGCTGCCGCTCCGAGCCCATGCGCACCTGGTCGATGCCGTCGAGCCCTTCACCCAGCGCGGCGACCGACAGGCCGGCATAGTGGCGGAAGATCTCGCCTTCCGCCGTCAGCGTCACCCCCGAACGCCCCCGCTCCATCAGGCTGACGCCGACGAGCGCCTCCAGCTCCTTCAGCGTCTTGGAAACGGCCGGCTGGGTCACGTTCAGGGCGCTCGCCGCCTCCGTCAGGCTGCGCAGCCGTGCCACCTCCAGAAAGGCCTGCAGATGGCGCAGCTTGATCCCTGCTCCGACTGGCATTTCGCACCTCCGGTTATACAAAACGGCAAAATTCTCATTTTACATTACCAATTGCCGCGTCCATCCTGAAGCTCCACAGAGCCAGGGAGGATGGATCGTGCAGGCGGTCTCACGAAACGGGCGCATTCTCAACGCGGCCTTCCGGCCGGGACGCGGGGCAGCTCCCGTCCTTGCCTTTTCCAATTCGCTCGGAACCGACTTCCGCATCTGGGACGATCTCCTCGCGCGTCTGCCGGACGATTGGGGCCTGCTGCGCTACGACACGGCCGGACACGGACTGTCGCCGGGCGGCATCGGCATGAGCATCGACGACCATGGCGACGATCTGGTCGCGCTGCTCGACAGCTACGGCATCGAAAAGGCGGTGATCGTCGGCCTGTCGGTCGGTGGCCTGATCGCCCAGTCGGTAGCGATCCGCCATGGCGAGCGGGTCGCCGGACTGATCCTGTCCAATACCGGCATGAAGATCGGTACGCCCGAGATCTGGAACGGCCGCGCCGAGGCGATCCGCGCAGGCGGCATGGATGCCATCGGCGATGCGACGATGGAGCGCTGGTTCTCCCGCGCCTTCCGCGAGGGGCGTCCGGCCGAGCTGCTGCGCTGGCGGACGATGCTCGTGCACACGCCGGCCGACAGCTACATCGCGCTCGGCAGCGCCATTCGCGATGCAGACTACCGCGACCACGCGGGCAGCATCGCGGTCCCGACCCTGTGCATCGCCGGCAGCGAGGACAGCGCGACGCCGCCCGAGACGCTGCGTGCGCTTGCCGCCGCCATTCCCGGCGCAACATGCGAGGAAATCGCCGGCGTCGGCCACCTGCCCTGCATCGAGGTGCCGGACAGGGTGGCGGACCTGATCGACACTCTGGTGGAGCGGGTGACGGCATGAGCGGACAGGATCCCTTCGAGGCGGGCATGGCGACCCGCAAGGCCGTTCTGGGCGAGGCGCATGTGGCGCGCGCCGAGGCCGCCCGCGATGCGTTCGACGGGCCGTTCCAGGACCTGATCACCCGTGGCGCCTGGGGCGGGGTCTGGGCGCGCGACACGATCAGCCGGCGGGAGCGCTCGATGATCACCATCGCGCTGCTCGCCGCGCTCGGCCATGACGAGGAACTGGCGATGCATTGCCGGGCCACCGCACGCACCGGCGCAAGCCGCGAAGATGTCTGCGAAGCCTTGCTGCATGTGGCAATCTATGCGGGCGTACCGGCCGCAAACCGGGCGATCCGCATCGCCCGTGCCGCCTTCGCCGAAATCGAGACGCCCCAAGACGGGCCGGGAGGAGACAAGCCGTGACCACCGCCTTCTACCGGCGCGACCGCTCGCAGCAACCGCTGCCGCTGTCGCCGGGATACAAGAGCACCGTCCTGCGTGCACCGGTCCGCCCGCTGCATGCGCTCGAGCAGACCAGCCTGGAGCAGACCGGGCCGGCGCTCGGCCATACGCCGCTGGGGCCGCTCGACCATGACCTGATCCGCAATGCGGCAACCACGGGCGACGCGCTCGGCGAACGCATCTACGTCTTCGGGCGGGTGCTCGACGAGAACGCCCGACCGGTACCCAACGCGCTGATCGAAGTCTGGCAGGCCAATGCTGCGGGGCGCTACGCCCATGTGCGCGACGGCTACCTGGCGCCGCTCGACCCGAATTTCTCCGGCTGCGGGCGCTGCGTCAGCGATGCCGACGGGCGCTACCTGTTCCGCACCATCAAGCCGGGCCCCTATCCGTGGCCGAACAACGGCTCCGACTGGCGGCCCGCGCATATCCACCTCTCGGTGTTCGGCGAGGCCTTCAGCCAGCGGCTGATCACCCAGCTCTATTTCGAGGGCGATCCGCTGATCCCGCTGTGCCCGATCGTCAACACGATCCCGGACAAGGACGCCATCGACCGGCTTGTCGCGCGGCTCGACCTGCGCAACCAGGAACCGTTCGACTGCCTCGCCTACCGGTTCGACATCGTGCTGCGCGGGCGGCGGCAAACCCATTTCGAGAACCGGACGGAGGGCCTGTGATGAACGACCGGCTGAAGGAAACCCCCTCCCAGACGGCAGGACCTTACGTCCATATCGGCACCGCACCGCAGGCGATCGGCCGACCGGCGCTGCCGAACCAGCCCGGGCCGGTGATCGAGAGCAACACCGGCGAGGCCATCGTCATCGAGGGACTGGTGCGCGACGGCTCGGGCGCTCCGGTGCGCGACGCCATGCTGGAGATCTGGCAGGCCGACGGCATGGGCCGGGTCGGCGAATACGGCCTCTTCGCCCGCGCGACGACGGATTTCGATACCGGCACCTTCCGCTTCAGGACCGTGCGGCCAGGCCAGCATGCCGAGGGCCACGCCCCGCATGTGGCCGTGCTGATCTTCGCCCGCGGCATCAACATCCACCTGCACACGCGCATGTATTTTCCCGAAGATCGCGAGGCGCTGGCCAAGGATCCCGACATGCGCCGTCTCGAGCCGGAGGCGGTGGCAACGCTGATCGCCACCGAGGACGGCAAGACCGAGGACGGGCTGCCGCTCTACCGCTTCGACATCCGCCTGCAGGGTGAAAACGAAACGGTGTTCTTCGACATCTGAGCCCCGGCAGCCACCGGGCGACAGGACAGGCGCATCATGGCCGACATCCCCCTCGTTTCGCCGCTCCTTGCCGGCTTGTTCGGCGACGACGAAACCGCAGCACTGTTCTCCGCCGAGGCGGAGATCGCCGCGATGGTGGAGGTGGAGCGGGCGCTCGCCCGCCTTCAGGGAAGCGCCGGCCTGATCCCCCAAGCCGCAGCCGACGCCATCGACCGGGAGCTCTCAGGCCTCCTGCCGACATCTGCGGAGCTTGCCGCCGGAACGGCCGCGGCCGGCGTCCCGGTACCCGCGCTGGTGGCGGCCCTGCGGCAGAAGCTGTCGCGGCCGGCGGCCGACTACCTGCATTTCGGCGCGACCTCGCAGGACATCGTCGACACCGGCCTGATGCTGCGCCTCGCCCGCACGCTTGCGCTGTTCGAGGCGCGGCTTGCGGACATCGTGGCGCAGCTTTCCGCGCTGGCTACCCGGCACCGGGCAACGCCGATGGCCGGCCGCACGCGCGGCCAGATCGCGACGCCCGTCAGCTTCGGCCTACGGGTCGCGATCTGGACCCTGCCGCTGGCAAAGGCGCGGCGGCGCCTTGCCCGGCTGCGGCGCGAGGCGCTGGTCGTGCAGCTCGGCGGAGCCTCCGGCGATCTCGGCGCGATGGACGTGCCGGGACGCGCCGCGGAGCTGGCCGGTGCCCTTGCCCGCGAGCTCGGCCTTGCGCCCTCCCTTCCCTGGATGACCGACCGGGAGCCGCTGCGCCGGATCGCCCGCGAAGCGAGCGAGATCGCGCTGGCGCTCGGCAAGATCGGCGAGGACGTGATCCTGCTCGCCCGCTCGGAAGTCGGCGAGATCCGGCTGGCAGAGGCCGGCGGTTCCTCGACCATGCCGCAGAAGCAGAACCCGGTCCGGGCCGAGGCGCTGGTGGCGCTCGCACGCTTTGCCGCCGCACAGGCGGCCGCGCTTTCCGCCGATGCCCTGCACCGCGAGGAGCGGGACGGCGCCGCCTGGATGGGCGAGTGGCTGGTTCTGCCCCAGGTGATGCTGGCAACCGGGGCGGCACTGCGCCGTGCATGCGCGCTTGCCCCAGGCATGGAGGCCGATGCCACGCGGATGGCGGCGACCGCCACCGGCGGCGGCGGCGGGCTGTCGCTCGCCGAGCGCTTTTCCTTCGCCCTGCTGCCCCATGTCGGCCGCGCGGCTGCGCAGGATCTGGTGAAGAAGGCTGCCGGCCTGGTGCGCGCCGAGGGCGGCACGCTGGCAGAGGCGCTGTCGAAGTTGAGCGATGCGCCGCTCGACTGGCAGGCGCTGGCCGACCCGTCGTCCATTTCGGGCGCGGCCGCGGCGATGACCGACGAGATGCTGGCCGAGATCGCCGCGCTTGCGCACGGCGACTGACGGTCACGCCTAGCGCTGGCCCTTGAAATAAGGCTTCAGCATCGCGCGCGGGTAGTCCGCCTTGCGGGCGACCATGACCAGCGCCAGGATCGACAGCAGGTAGGGCAGCATCAGGAACACCTGACCGGGCACGAAGGCACCGACCTCGGTCTGCAGCCGCACCTGGAAGGCGTCGAACGCACCGAACAACAGCGCGCCGATCAGCGCCTTGCCGGGACGCCAGGAGGCGAAAACGGTGAGCGCGATGCAGATCCAGCCGCGCCCGTTGACCATGCCGAAGAAGAACGCGTCGAAGGCGGACATGGTCAGGAACGCCCCGCCCAGCGCCATCAGCGCGGAACCGGCGACCACGGTGCCCATGCGCAGCACCATCACCGACAGGCCCTGCGCCTCCACCGCCGCCGGATTGTCACCGACGGCGCGGATCGCAAGGCCGAGCGGCGTGCGGTAGAGCACGAAGCCGACCACCACGACCATCACCAGCGCCAACATGGTCAGCGCCGTCTGCTGGAACAGCACCGTACCGAGGAAGGGCAGGTCGGACAGGACCGGGATATCGAGCGGCTGGAAGGCGGTGATGCGCGGCGGCGAGGTGACGTCCGGCAGCGCCGTGCGGTAGGCGTAATAGCTGAGACTGGTGGCGAACAGCGTCACGCCGATGCCCGAGACGTGCTGGGACAGGCCCAGCGGCACGGTGAGCACCGCATGCAGCAGGCCGAAGCTGGCACCGGCGAGCGCGGCAACCAGCACACCGCCCCACAGGCCGGCGCCGAGCCAGGCAGCCATCCAGCCGGCCATGGCCCCGGCGGTGAAGATGCCCTCGATACCGAGATTGAGGACGCCGGCACGCTCGCACAGGAGCGCGCCGAGCACGCCGAAGATCAGCGGCGTGGCGATCCGCAGTGCCGCCGCCCAGAAATTCGCCGAAACGAGGATGTCGAGGATTTCCATCATGCCCCGGTGTCCTTGCCGGCGGATGCCTTGCGCCCCGGTCCGACCAGCCGCACGCGGAACCGCACGAAGAGGCCGGAGACGAGCACGGCGATCAGCGATGTGGCGACCACCAGGTCGGCCAGATAGTTGGAAACGCCAATGGCCCGGCTCATGCTGTCGGCACCGACGAAGACGCCGGCGATGAACAGCGCCGCGACCACGACGCCGAGCGGCGACAGGCCGGCCAGCATGGCAACGACAATGCCGGCATAGCCGAAGCCGGGCGACAGGTCGGCGGTGAGATAGCCCTTGAGGCCGGCCACCTCGCCGACGCCGGCAAGCCCGGCAAGCGCGCCGCTGAGGAGAGCGACGCGGACGAAGGTCGCGGTGACCGGGATGCCGGCATGGCGGGCCGCTTCCTGGTTTTCGCCGACGGCACGGATCTCGAAGCCCCAGACCGTGCGCGCCAGCAGGATATGGGCCAGCAGTGCGGCAACGAGCGCGACGATCAGCCCGGCATGGACGCGCATGCGGTCGAACAGCTTGGGCAGCATCGCCGCGTCCGCCATCGGCTCGGATTGCGGCCAGCCCATGCCCATCGGATCCTTCATCGGCCCTTCCAGCATCATCTGCACGAAGAGCACCACAACGAAGTTGAGCAGCAGGGTGGTGACCACCTCGTCGGCGCCGAGCCTTAACTTCAACAGAGCCGGGACCAGCATCATCATCGCCCCGGCCATCGCACCGGCCAGCAGCACAAGCGGGATCATCACCGCCGGCGGGGCGGAGATCGCGCCGGAGCCGACGGCGACGGCGGCCAGCGCGCCGGCATAGAGCTGGCCTTCGCCGCCGATGTTCCACAGCCGCGCCCGGAAGGCGAGGGCGGCGGCCAGGCCGGTCAGAATCAGCGGGGTCGCCCGCGACAGCAACTCGGAAACGGCGAAGAACGACCCGAAGGCGCCTTTCGCCATCAGCACATAGGCCTGCAGCACAGGCGCGCCGGCCGCCATGATCGGCAGGGCCGCCAGCGCCAGGGCCGCCAGCGCCGCGGCAACCGGTACGCCGGCGCGCAGGACCGGCGAGACGGTCTCGCGCGGTTCGAAGCGGATCATGCGGCCTCCTCCGCGTGGCCGGCCATCATCAGGCCGACGGTGGCGCGGTCGAGCTCGTCGGCATCGCGCGCCGCGCTCAGCTGGCCGCGATGGATCACCGCGATGCGGTCGGACAGGGCGAAGAGCTCGTCGAGATCCTCGGAAATCAGGATGACGCCGGCGCCGCGGGCGCGGGCGGCGAGCAGGCGGCGATGCACCTCGCCGGTGGCGCCGATGTCGAGCCCGCGCGAGGGCTGCGCGGCCAGCACCACCGCCGGTTCGGCGTCAAGCGTGCGGGCCAGCACGATCTTCTGGATGTTGCCGCCAGACAGCAGCCGCGAGATCGCGGAACCGCCCCGGCAGCGGATGTCGTGGGCGGCGATCGCCTCGCGGGCGCGGGCGGCGATGGCGGAGAAATCGAGGAAGCCAAAGCGTTGGTAGCGGGCGGACCGGATCTCCTCGATCACCAGGTTCTCAGCGACGCTCATCGCCCCGACGATGCCATCGCGGTGGCGGTCCTCCGGAATCCGGGCGATGCCGGCGGCGATCATCGCGCGCGCGTCCTGCGCCGTGACGTCGTTTCCGGCGAGCAGGATGCGCCCGGAGGTTGCCCGCTCCAGCCCAGAGACGAGGCGTGCGAACATCGTCTGGCCGTTGCCGGAAACACCGGCAACACCTAGAATTTCTCCCGACCGCAGGGCCAGCGACAGGTCCCTGACCGCCTCGCGGCCGGTGCCGGCGGAGACGCCTTCGAGCGCAAGCAGCACATCACCAGGCGCGCGCGGTTCGCGCCGGCTCTGGGAGAGCGAATGGCCGACCATCAGCTCGGCGAGCTTCTGGCGGTCGCACTCGACGGTCGGCAGGTCTGCGACCTTGCGGCCCATGCGCAGCACCGCCACCCGGTCGGAGGCACTGAGCACCTCGGCCAGCTTGTGCGAGATGAAGACGATGGCGAGGCCGTTGCCGGCCAGTTGTCGCAGGGTGGCGAACAGGCCTTCGGATTCCTGCGGCGTCAGCACGGCAGTCGGCTCGTCCAGGACCAGCACGCGGGCATCGCGATAGAGTGCCTTGAGGATTTCCACCCGCTGCTGCTCGCCGACCGACAGGCGCGAGACGCGAAGGTCGAGATCCACCGTCAGCCCGCTGTCACGCATCAACGCCTCCAGCCGCTGCCGGTCGGCGCGCGAGGAGGTGGAGGGCGACAGCAACGGTCTCGTGCCGAGCACGATGTTCTCGAAGGCGGTGAGATTCTCGGCCAGCGCGAAATGCTGGTGCACCATGCCGATGCCGGCATTGAGCGCCGCATGGGGCGAGCCGGGCTCCAGCGGCACGAGCCCGCCATCCGGCCCGGCGATGCGCACCTCCCCCTCGTCGGCAACATAATGGCCGAACAGGATGTTCATGAGCGTGGTCTTGCCGGCGCCGTTCTCGCCGAGCAGCGCGACGATCTCGCCGGCATGCAGGTCGAGATCGACCGCCTCGTTGGCGGTCATCGCGCCGAAGCGCTTGGTGATGCCGGCAAGCGACAGCACGACCTTGCGCTCGTGCGGCCGTGCGTGCAGCGGGTCGCTCATCTCCACTCCGGGGCAGGGCTGGACAAAAGGACGGCCCGCCCCCGATCTCGTGCCGAGAACAGGGGGCGGGCCGCGATCAGATGATCACATCGTCGACTTGGGCTCGGCGTCGTTGACGTTGACGCGGAACAGCCCGTCGAGAATCTCCTTCTCCTTCTCGCGGGCAGCCTTGACGGCCTCCGCATCGGCAAGGCTCTCGTCGACGACGAAGCTGCCGCCCCCATAGGACATGAAGGAGAACTGGCCGTAATCGGAAGGCTCGAAGCTGTCGGTGGCCACGGCCTCGATCACCCGGTCGATGGTCGGCTCCATGTGCCAAAGGGCGCTGGCGAGGATCGTGCCGGGATAGTCGCCGGCCGTGTCGATGACGTTGCCGATGGCCAGGATTCCCTTCTCCTTGGCCGCATCAGAGACGCCGAAGCGCTCGGCGTAGAGAATGTCCGCGCCCTTGTCGATCATCGCGAAGGCCGACTCCTTGGCCTTCGGCGGGTCGTACCAGGAGTTGATGAAGGTGACGAGGAACTTGACGTCCGGATTGACCGCCAGCGCGCCTTCCATGAAGGCGTTCATCAAGCGGTTAACCTCCGGGATCGCGTAGCCGCCGACCATGCCGATGACGTTCGACTTGGTCGCCTTGCCGGCGATCATGCCCGTCAGGTAGCTCGGCTCGTGGATCCAGTTGTCGAAGACGGCGAAGTTCGGCTGTGCCGGACCGAAGGACGAGCCCATCAGGAAGGCGATGTCGGGATACTCGGCCGCCACGCTGCGGGCCGCGCGCTCCACGGCGAAGGCCTCGCCGATGATCAGGTCCATGCCGCCCTCGGCGTATTCGCGCATGACGCGCTCATAGTCCGTGTTGGCGACGTTCTCGGAGTAGGTATAGGTCACGTCGCCGCGCGCCTGGGCCGCCTGCAGCGCCTGATGAATGCGTCCGACCCATTGCTGCTCGACCGGCACGGTGTAGATCGCCGCGACCTTCAACGGCTTGTCCTTGGCCATTGCCGGCAGGCCGCCCGCCATGACGGCAAGCGATGCGACAAGTCCGAGGACGGCCCGTCGCGTCCAGGCGAAATGATCGTTGATTGTCATCTGACTCCCCCTCGCAGGATGCGGCGCTCATGCGCGACAGGCACGGGCCGGTGTGCATCGACCGGCGAAGGCGCGTGGGCGGCTCTTCGCGCGGCGGGGCAAATTGGACCACATTCCAGGCACGCCCACAATGGAGGCAGATGCCGGCCGCAGCGCTTTCTTGAACAAATGGACAAATTTTGATCGTTTGGTCAAAAATTGAGCCGGCTTCGCTTTTTCGCGCGGCAACCGGCCTCCCCCTGACCTTGCACCGCAGGTCGCCCTGCAGCCTATCCGAGCGGGTCTTCCGGCGCCTGCGGCGGGGGAGCCGCGCGGCGGCGGGCCCTGGCGGCCCTGGCGCGGGCAACATAGCCCTTCAGATCGACCGCGCCGGTCAGTTGCACGAAGCCAGCGAACAGCACCATGCCGGCCAGCACCAGCAGGCCGAGGGCGACAAAGCGCACCAGCACAGAAGGTGCGCCGATCAGCGGCGCCATCAACCAGTCGCCCAGCAGCAGGCCGGCGCCCATCGCAAGGCTGGCAAGCGCCAACAGCGGCAGCCTTCGGCGCGCGCCCCGGTCCATGCGGAAATGGCCGCGCCGCCACAGGGCCGCGCCCAGCAGGCCGGCATTGACCCAGCCGGCCAGCGACGTGGCCAGCGCAATGCCGACATGGCCGAGGATCGGCGCCAGAGCCAGCGCGCCGATCACGTTGACTGCCATGCCGATGCCGGCGAACCACATCGGCGTCACCGTGTCCTCGCGGGCAAAGAAGCCCGGCGAGAACACCTTGTTGAGCACGAAGGCCGGCAAGCCGAAGGCAAAGGCGATCAGGGCGGCCGTGGTCGCGCTGGCCGCCTCCGCGCCGAACTCGCCGCGCTGGAAGAGCACCGAGACGATCGGCTCGGGCACCGCGATCAGCGCGACGGTCGCCGGCAGTGTCAGGGCGAGGGCGAATTCCATCGCCCGGTTGAGCGTGCCGTTGGCCTCGCCGTCCTCCCCGGCGCGCAGCGAGCGCGACAGGTCAGGCAGGAGCACCACGCCGATGGCGATACCGACGACACCGAGCGGCAGCTGGTAGATGCGGTCGGCGTAATAGAGATAGGAGACGGCGCCGGCCTGGGCCGAGGCGATCACGGTGCCGACAACGATGTTGATCTGGGTAATGCCCCCGGCCAGCACACCCGGCACGCCGAGCTTGCACAGCCGGCGCACGCCAGCGGTCAGGCGCGGACGTCGGAACGGCACCGAAAAGCCCATGCGGCGCACGGCAACGACAAGCAGCGCCAGCTGGGCGAAACCTGCAACCGCAACCCCCCCGGCCAGTACCACGCCGAGCGTCGTACCCGGCTCTAGTCCCGCATACCAGATGCCCGTGAGGACGGCGATCATCACCAGGTTGAGGACCACGGGGGCAAACGCGGCGGCGGCGAAACGCCGATAGGTGTTGAGGATGCCGGACAGGAACGCGACCAGCGACATGCACAAAAGATACGGGAAGGTGATGCGCGAGAGCAGCACCGCAAGGTCGAACTTCGACGGGTCTTCGGTAAAGCCGGGAGCGAGCAGGAAGACGAGCCCCTGCATGGCAATGAAGGCGATGGCGGTCAGCGCCAGCAGCGTCCACAGCAGCGCGGCCATGATCTCGCCGGCAAAGCGGCGCGCGCCCTCATCGCCCCCTTCCTCCACCGCCC
Organism: Stappia sp. G46H5W; assembly: GCF_058448995.1. Taxonomy (NCBI): domain Bacteria; kingdom Pseudomonadati; phylum Pseudomonadota; class Alphaproteobacteria; order Hyphomicrobiales; family Stappiaceae; genus Stappia; species Stappia sp. G46H5W. The sequence continues at coordinate 120,386 of NZ_JBZFLL010000005.1, forward strand.
TTGCAAACAGCGGCACGAAGGCGGAGTTGAACGCCCCTTCCGCGAACAGCCGGCGAAACAGGTTGGGCAGGCGAAAGGCGACGAAGAAGGCATCCGCCACCGGACCGGCGCCGGCGAAGGCGGCGATCATCACATCGCGGACGAAGCCGAGGACACGGCTCGCCATCGTGGCGCCGCCGACGGTGACGAAGTTGCGCAGGAGACTCATCGAGCCGGCCATGGGCGGAAGTTCCGTTCAAAGGGGACGGGAAGGCATGTCGAACGCAGGCAGTCGTTCGGAAGTCTCATCAGGCAATGCCGGCGCGGCGCGGCCGGCGGCGGATCGGCTCTTCCGCCGCCTCCCCCTCGACCGCCTCGCGCAGACGTTCGCGGATCGCGTCCTGCCTGCCGATATTGCCGATCTTCTGGCCGGTCAGGTCGGTGACGTAGAACACGTCGACCGCCCGCTCGCCGAAGGTCGCGATATGAGCTGAATTGATGTTGAGATTGAGGCCGGAGATCGCCCGCGTCAGGTCATAGAGCAAGCCGGGCCGGTCGAGACACGAGATTTCCAGCACCGTGTAGCGGTTGGACCAGGAATTGTTGACCAGCACCTCAGTCTCGACGCGGAACGCCTTCACCCGGCCGCGCGATGCCGCCTTGCGGGCAACGCTGTCGGGCAGCCGCTCCTCACCGCGCAGCGCCTTCTCGATCAGCCGGCAGACGCGCTCGCCACGGCGGATCTCGTCGTCATCTCCCGGCAGCTCGCGGGAAATGTAGATCGTGTCGAGGGCGAAACCGTCGGTCGTGGTGTCGATCTGCGCATCGACGATGTTGGCGCCAGCGACGAAACAGGCCCCGGCAATGGTCGACAGCAGCCGCGGGTGGTCGGCCGCCAGCACGGTGATCTCGGTCACCCCCTCGAAGGCGTGGGTGACGACGCGCGAGGAAAAGCCGGTTCCGGCCCGGTCGGCGGCGAGGATCATCTCGGCGTCGGCGATCTTGCGCTCCAGCGGCACCCGCAGCCAATAGGCCGGGTAATGCCGCTCCAGATAGGCGCCGAGTTCTTCCTTGCGCCAGGCGCCCAGCGCCTCGGCCAGTTCGCGCTTGGCCGCCTCGACCCGCATGTCGTGCGGCAGCAGGCTGTGGCCGCCGGTCAGCACGGGCTCGCATTCGTAGTAGAGCGTGCGCAGCAACTGACCCTTCCAGCCGTTGAAGACATTCGGCCCGACGGCGCGGATGTCGGCAACGGTGAGTATCAGCAGAAGCTTCAGCCGCTCGACGCTCTGCACCTCGCGGGCGAAATCCTCGATCGTCTTGCGGTCCGCAAGGTCGCGCGACTGCGCGATCGTGCTCATGTCGAGGTGATGCTCGACCAGCCAGGCGACGGTTTCCGTCTCCGATGGCGTCAGACCGAGGCGCGGACACAGGCGGCGGGCGATGCGCGCACCGGCGATGGAGTGATCCTCCGGTCGGCCCTTGGCGATGTCGTGCAGGAACATGGCGACGAACAGGACCTTGCGGTTCTGGATCGTCTTGATCAGATCGGTGGAGAGCGGATGGTCCTCGCCGGCCTCGCCGCGCTCGATCTCGCCCAGCACACCGATGGAGCGGATGAGATGCTCGTCCACCGTGTAGTGGTGGTACATGGAGAACTGCATCATCGCCACGACCTTGCCGAAGTCGGGCACGAAGCGGCCGAGCACGCCGGTCTCGTTCATCTTGCGCAGCACGGTCTCGGGATCGTTGCGCGAGGTCAGCACCTGCAGGAACAGCCGGTTCGCCTCCGGGTCCTCGCGCACCTGGGTCGTGATGAGCTTCAGCGACCGGCGCACCAGTTTCAGCATTTCCGGGTGCAGCATCACCGCATGACGGTCGGCAATCGCGAAGAGGCGGATCAGGTTCACCGGATCCTTCTCGAACACCGCATCCGAGACGGTGTTCAGGCGCCCCTTGTCGATGACGAAGTCGGGCGTGCCGGTCTGGATCTGGCGGCGTGCGCGCGAGGCGATGCGGTCGATCAGCTTGGATAGCGGCTGCGGCGCCTTGGCATGCTGCTCCTCCAGCGCTGCGCAGAAGATCCGGGTCAGGTCGCCCACATCCTTGGCGACCAGGAAATAGTGCTTCATGAAGCGCTCGACGTCCTTCATCCCCGGATGCTGGGTGTAGCCGAGGCGGACGGCGATCTCGCGCTGGACGTCGAAGGACAGGCGTTCCTCCGCCCTGCCGGTGAGGAAATGCAGGTGGCAGCGCACCGCCCAGAGGAAGTCCTCGCCCTTCTTGAAGCGCTGGAAGTCGGAGCGGGTGAAGACCCCGGCCTTCACCAGACCCGAGCCGGAGCGCACGCGGTAGAAGTACTTGGAGATCCAGAACAGGGTGTTGAGGTCGCGCAGGCCGCCCTTGCCCTCCTTCACGTTGGGCTCGACCAGATAGCGCGAGGTGCCCTGCCGGGTGTGGCGGGCATCGCGCTCGGCGAGCTTGGCGGCAATGAACTCCGGGCCGCTGCCGGCAACGACGCTCTTGTCGAACCGCTCGATCAGTTCGTCGGTCAGCGGCTCCTCGCCCCACACATGGCGCGCTTCCAGCAGCGCGGTGCGGATCGTCATGTCGGTGCGGGCGAGGCGCAGGCACTCGTCGATGTTGCGCGTGGCGTGGCCGACCTTCAGGCCGAGATCCCACAACATGTAAAGAATGTATTCGACGATCTGCTCGCCCCAGGGCGTCTGCTTGTAAGGCAGCAGGAACAGCAGGTCGACGTCCGAGCCCGGCGCCAGGGTGCCCCGGCCATAGCCGCCGACGGCGACGATGGACATGCGTTCGGCCGCGGACGGGTTCTTGACCCGGTAGACGTGGTGGATGGCGAAATCGAAGATCACCCGCAAGATCTCGTCCTGCACATGGCTCAGCCGCTGGGCGCAGAGCGTGCCGCCGCCATCGGCGAAGAGCAGTTCCTCCACGCGGGTGCGCGCATCGCGCATTGCCGTCTTCAGCTCGTTGAGGACATGGCCGCGAACGGTGAGATCGGAACCGTCGCCGTCGCTCGCCGCGGTCAGCGCCGTCAGCCGGTGACGCAGGGCATCGGCGTCGATCAGATCGGCGAACGGGTCGGCGTTACGGACGGGGGTCTTCGGCGTCATCACTTCCAGCGCAGTCCTTCTTGCCGCAGCGTCGCGCGGGCACCATGCCGGCGTGACGCCTTGCCTGCGGCAGCGATTGCGGACCCTACGCCTGCCGCCCGCGCCGCTCAAGGGGCGCAGCAAGAGAACGAAAGTCCGTGCCCGGGACCCTAGATCCGGTCCCGCGCCGCCGCGACGCGCAGTTGATGCAACAGATGGGCCAGACTGTCGCGCGACAGGCCGGAAATTTTCGCCGCCAGCAAATTGGCCAGCTCCGTCGCTTCGGGCTGGAGGCCGGCCGTGTCGATCGACACCTTCGGATCGGAGATCTCGGCGAGGCGCTGCAGCTCCTCCGCCTCGTCCCAGATGACGTTGAAGAACGCGATGATCCGCTGCACCGTGTACCAGGTGGGGCGGCCACGCTTGCCGTGCTCGAGCGCCGACAGATAGGCCGCCGAAACGCCCAGCGCCTCGGCCATTTCCGACAGGGTGATGCCGCGCTTCTTGCGCAGCTCGCGCAGCTTCGCACCGAACGGCGTCATCGTCCCCCCCACTTTCCGCTCTTGCGGATCCTGACATAGAGCGCGCCGCCGCCGCCATGGGCGGCATGCGCCTCCTCGAAACCCACCACCAAGGGGCGGAACTCCGGGAAGGACAGCCATTGCGGCACAACGCGGCGCAGGATGCCGCGCTCGCCGGCCACCGGGCTGCCGCCCGGCGCGCCCTTGCCGGTAATCACGAGAACCAGGGCCGCGCCGCTCGACTGGGCATAGGACAGGAAACCGCGCAGCCGCACATGCGCCTCCGCCTGGGTCAGGCCATGCAGATCGATGCGCATGTCGATGGCGCGGGTGCCGCGGGCGATGCGGCGGCGCTGGCGCGGCTCGAGCGGCGACAGCGGCGGAGGAGACGGCGGGGCGGGCGGGCGCAGCGCGGATGCGCCGGATGAGGCAGGGCCGGCCGGCAGGGCCGCTGTCGGCACCGGGGCAGGCGTTTCGTCCGGCTCGGCGCTGGGGGCCTCGGCGCGCGCACGCCCTCGCGGGGCAATCGGATCGACATCGGCCGTCACCTGCTCCCACAGGCGCCGTTCCTCGGGCGACGGCTGGCGGCCACGGCGCCGGCTCACGGCCTTGCCTCCCGCCCGCGCGGCACGAGCAGCACCATGTCCGCCCGGTGCTGGATGCGGCCGGCCTGTTCTCCAGCTTCCTCGCCCGAGCCGAAGAAGATGTCGCCCCGCGCCGGGCCGACAATGGCCGATCCGGTGTCTTCGGCGATCATCAGCCGGCGGAAAGCTTCGCGCGCGCCCTCCGGGCCGGAGGGAAGATCGGCGGAAACGAAGACCAGCGCCCCATAGGCGTGATGCGCGGCATCGACGGCAAGGCTGCGGCCGGGCAGCAGCGGCAGTCCGGCGGCCCCGACCGGTCCCTCGTGCTCGCCCGCCTCCGTTACCTCGCGAAAGAAGATGTAGGAGCGGTTGCGGCGCAGGACCCCGTCGATCTCGTCGGGGTTTTCGGACAGCCACTTGCGCAGCACCTGCATGGTGACGGTGCCGGGCTCGGCAAGGCCGCGCTCGATCATCACCCGGCCGATGGCGCTGTAGGGGTGCCCGGTCTTGCCGGCATAGCCGACACGCAGGCTGCCGCCTTCGCGCAGGCGAATGCGGGCCGAGCCCTGCACATGGACGTAGAACGCATCGACCGGGTCGGCCAGCCAGACAAGTTCGAGGCCCCGGCCGGCCAGCGCCCCGTCCATGATCGCCCCCCGGTCGGGCGGTGCGACCAGGTGGCCGTTGCCGCTGGAAAAGGCAAAGGGCGCATCCTTGGGCAATCCCTCCGGCGCCGGCCGGCCGGCCAGGGGCACAAGCTCCGGCGGCCGAACCAGAAGCGGCGTGTCGTAGCCGCCGCCCCGGTGACGCGAACCCTTGTACTCGGGCTCGAAATAGCCGGTGACGAAGCCGTCGGCGAGGATGCGGCGCGGCTCGAAGTGCTGTTCCAGGAAGGTGCGAGCCGCCTGCGTCCCGCCGCTGTCGAAGGCGGCCTGTGCCGGCGCGCACAGCCGCGCCAGGTCGGCGGGGAGATCTGCCGCCCGGTCCCGGCAATGGCGCAGGAACGCAGCCAGGGCTGCGCGGTGGTCGTCGCCGGCCCAGCCGGGAAGCTCCGCGAAAGTCAGGGGCGCAGACAGCATGAGGGGTTTTCCGCGCGCCAGAGCCGGGCCCGCCGCAGCGATGCCGGCAAGCAGTGCCGCCGCCAGGCCGGCAGCGCGGGCCATCCGGCCGGCGGCACGCAAGTTACTCGACCGATTCGGTCGCCACCAGACGCCAGTTGGGATCGCGCGACGTCGTATCGCGGGCGAAGGTCCAGATGTCGGTGACTTCGCTGACCGCGTTGGGATCACCGTCGACGATGGCGCCGTTGCGGTCGCGGGTGGCGGAGATCAGCTCCGAACGGAACTTGACGGTGACCTGGGCGGTCGTGCCCTTCAGCGCCGCCTCGACGATGTCCGCCTTTTCGATGCCGACGAAGGTGGACTCGATCGTCTCGCCCCGCGACTCCCGGTCGGAAATCGCCGCGACAAAGCCCTCGTAGACCTCCTTGGAGAGAAGGTTCTTGAGCATCTTGCGGTCGCCATTGGCAAAGGCGGTGACAATCATCTCGTAGGCCGCGCGGGCGCCCTGCAGGAAGCCCTGCGGCTCGAACGAGCGGTCGGCGGACAGGATCTGCCGCAGCGCCTGGTTGAGGGCACTTCCCTCCGGCGCAACCTTGTCGAGGGTCGCGGCCGCCGGCGCCTGGGAGGGGCCGCCCTGGGGGGCCGTCTGTCCGGGCAAGGGGATGACGTTGTCGTCCTGGGCCGGGGCACCGGCGCGGTTGTCGCGCTCGGGCGCCGAATAGGGATCGAAGGGCGGGCGCTCGTTGCCGGTGCGCCGACCAAGCACGCTGCGCAGCCTGAAGAAGATCACGACCGCCAGGACCAGAAAGATGATAGTGGTGATGTCGTTGAACATATGATCCGTTTCACATCCGGCCGGGTGCGTCGCAGACGCGGTCACGGCATTCCGCCCGTCTGGCTTGTTGCGGCATCCGCGGCGGGCCGATACCGGCGGCCCCGCAGGGCAAGCCGCAGCATCGCCCATCGTAGCTTATGTAAGCCCCCTTGAACCAACATCCAGCCTCCAACACAAGTGTCGGACGCAGTTTTCGTCGTCCGATAGCACATAAAGCTCGCATTCGCGTCATTTGGTCCCTAACTGAGGGCGATGTTCCCGCGACGGCATCGCGAGTGCGCGGGATACGGAACCTGAACGCGCAACCCCACGGGACACTGTCACGCACGCCATGCCCATCGGACTGTTCATCCTTCTCGCCATCATCGGCCTCCCCCTTCTCGAGATCCTCGTCTTCATCGAGGTCGGCTCGGAAATCGGCGCGGTGCCGACGGTGCTCCTGACCATCGCGACGGCGGTCGCCGGCAGCTTGATGCTTCGACTGCAGGGCCTGTCGCTGCTGCGGCGCGTGCGCGCCGAGATGGATCGCGGCCAGGTGCCCGGCGAGGATATCATGCAGGGCGCGCTGATCGTCGTCGCCAGCGTGCTGTTGCTGATCCCCGGCTTCCTTACCGATGCGCTCGGCCTGCTGCTTTTCGTGCCGCCGCTGCGGGCGGCCATCGCCCGGATCATGGTGCGCAACGCGCAGGTGACCGTGGTGCGGGCCGGTGCCCGGCGGAAAAGCCAGGGCGAGGGCGTGGTCGATCTCGACCGCGACGACTGGGCGGACCTCGACGACAACGGCAAGGGCGGACCGAACGGCTCCTCGCCGTGGCGGGGAGAGATCGGCGACGGCCGGAACGACCGTTCCTGACGCGCGGCGAGCCGCCTCACCAAATCGTGAGATCGGGTTAACCCGCGATATACCCGCTTTCTGCAAGGTGCCCGCTCGGGGAAGACAAGCAGGAGGCTGGACGACATGACCGGTCGGGAGAGGGACATTGCCGCCGCCAGCGGGCGCGTCGACTGGGTCGACACGGCCAAGGGGCTTTGCATCATCTTCGTCGTGATGATGCATTCGACGCTGGGCGTCGAGAAATCCGCCGGCCTGGAAGGCTGGATGGGACTGGTGGTGGAATTCGCCCGCCCGTTCCGCATGCCGGACTTCTTCATGATCTCGGGCCTGTTCCTGGCGCTGGTCATCGACCGGCCCTGGCGCCGCTATCTCGACCGCAAGGTCGTCCACTTCGCCTATTTCTACGTGCTCTGGCTGACCATCCAGTTCGTGGTCAAGGCGCCGCCGATGGCCGCCGAAACCGGCTGGGGCAGCGTTTTCAGCGAATATCTTCTCGCCTATGTGCAGCCCTTCGGCACGCTGTGGTTCATCTACATGCTGCCGGTAATGTTCGTGGTCACCAAGGTGCTGCACGACCGCGGCGTACCGTGGCAGCTGGTGCTGGCCGCAGCCGCCCTGCTGCAGATCGCCCCGATCTCGACCGGCTCGGTGCTGATCGACGAGTTCAGCTCGCGCTACGTCTATTTCTACGCCGGTTACATCTTCGCCACCCAGGCCTTCGCCCTTGCCGACTGGGCCCGCCGCAACATGACCGTGGGCATCGCCGGCCTGCTGGCCTGGGGCGTCGTCAACGGCCTCCTGGTGTTCAACGGCCTTGCCGACCTGCCCCTGGTCAGCCTGGCGCTCGGCACCGCCGGCGCGCTGGCGGTGATCGTCACTTCGGCGCTGCTGACCCAGGCGGGTGCGTCCGCGCCGCTCGCCTATTGCGGGCGCAACTCCATCGTCATCTATCTCGCCTTCTTCTTCCCCATGGCGGTTACCCGCGTCGTGCTGCTGAAGACAGGCATCATTCCCGATATCGGCACGATCTCCGTGATCGTCACCGCCGCCGGCGTCATCGCCCCGTTGGTGCTGCTGTGGATGATCGAACGCACCGGTTATGGCTGGTTCCTGTTCCGCCGGCCCGGCTGGGCACGGCTGGAGCGCGACCCGCCGCGTCGCCCGGTCGCCCAGGCGGCGGAATGAGACAGGTGAAATAAGCGGGGCAGGGCGCGAGAAGCAGGCTTTTCTCGCGCGGCCAACGCGGGCATGATCCGCGCCATGTCGAATGAAGCCGCCTCCGCCCTCACCGCCGACGACCACCTGATCCTGGTCGACGGCTCCACCTTCATCTTCCGCGCCTATCACGCGCTGCCGCCGCTGACGCGCAAGTCCGACGGCCTGCCGGTCGGCGCGGTCTCCGGCTTCTGCAACATGCTGTGGAAGCTGCTGCAGGAAGGGCTGACGCCGGAGAAGGGCGACGAGCCGACCCATATGGCGGTGATCTTCGACCATTCGGCGAAGACGTTCCGCAACGAGATCTATCCCCAGTACAAGGCCCAGCGCCCGGAGCCGCCGGAGGACCTGATCCCGCAATTCGGGCTGATCCGCGAGGCCACCCGCGCCTTTTCGGTCCATTGCATCGAGCAGGAAGGCTTCGAGGCCGACGACCTGATCGCCACCTATGCCCGTGCGGCGGCGGCGGCGGGCGCGCGCGTCACCATCGCCTCCGGCGACAAGGACCTGATGCAGCTGATCGGTCCGCGCATCGGCATGATCGACACGATGAAGAACAAGATCTTCGGCGAGGCCGAGGTGTTCGAGAAATTCGGCGTCGGTCCGGACAAGGTGATCGAGGTGCAGGCGCTGGCGGGCGACAGCGTCGACAACGTGCCCGGCGTGCCCGGGATCGGCCTGAAGACCGCCGCGCTGCTGGTCAACGAGTTCGGCGACCTGGAAGCCCTGCTGGCCAAGGCCGACACGATCAAGCAGGCCAAGCGCCGCGAGAACCTTATCGCCTTCGCCGACCAGGCGCGCATCTCCAAGCAGCTGGTGACGCTGAAGGAAGACGTGCCGGTCGAGCAGCCGGTCGAGGCGCTGACCGTCAACGGGCTCGACGGCGCCCGCGCCATCGCCTTCCTCAAGGCGATGGAGTTCACCACCCTGACCCGCCGGGTCGGCGAGGTCACCGGCCTCGACATTGCCGGCGTCGAGCCGGCGAACCTTGTCGTGCGCGGCTGGCACGAGCCGGACGGCAAGGGCCGGATGATGGAGGGCGGCCCCGGGGCCCAGCCGGAGAGCGCCGCTCCCGGCAGCGCAGCGCCGACCGTCGGCACGGCGCCGGCACCCGCTGCTGCCGCGGCAAGCGAGGGCGGGCTGTGGCGCCCGCAGGCGGTTGCCGAGGCCGCTGCCGAACGGGCCGTAGCCCAGAAGGTCGACCCGTCCGGCTACGAGACGGTGATGGATCTCGACCGGCTCAAGGCCTGGGTGGCGGAAGCAACCGAGCTCGGCCATGTGGCGGTCGACACGGAAACCACATCGCTCGATGCCATGCAGGCCGATCTCGTCGGCGTGTCGCTGGCGACGCAGCCCGGGCGCGCCTGCTACATCCCGCTCGGCCATGTGGACGGCGAGGGCGACCTCCTGGGCGGCGGCGGGCTGATCCCCGGCCAGATCCCGATGAGCGAGGCGCTCGCCGTGCTCAAGCCGCTGCTGGAGGACCCCGGCGTCCTCAAGATCGCGCAGAACCTCAAATACGATTGGCTGGTGCTGAAGCGCCATGGCATCGAGGTCGCTCCCTTCGACGACACGATGCTGCTCTCCTATGCGCTGGATGCGGGCAAGGGCGGCAACGGCATGGACGCCCTGTCCGAGCGCTGGCTCGGCCATACGCCGATCCCGTTCAAGGAAGTCGCCGGCTCCGGCAAGTCGATGATCACCTTTGACAAGGCGCCGCTCGACAAGGCCTCCGCCTATGCGGCGGAGGATGCGGATGTCACCCTGCGCCTGTGGCAGGTGCTCAAGCCGCGGCTTGCGGCGGAGCACATGGCCGGCGTCTACGAGCGGCTGGAGCGGCCGATGGTGCCGGTGCTCGCCCGCATGGAGGAGCGTGGCATCTCCATCGACCGGCAGATGCTGTCGCGCCTGTCCGGCGATTTCGCACAAGGCATGGCGGCGCTGGAATCCGAGATCCACGAGCTTGCCGGCGAAAGCTTCAACATCGGCAGCCCGAAGCAGCTCGGCGACATCCTGTTCGGAAAGATGGGCCTGCCCGGCGGCAAGAAGACCAAGACCGGCGCCTGGTCGACCTCGGTCTCCGTGCTCGACGACCTGGCAGCCGAAGGGCACGAGCTGCCCTCGCGCATCGTCGAATGGCGGCAGCTTTCCAAGCTCAAGTCCACCTATTCGGACGCGCTGCCCGGTTTCGTCAATCCGCAGACCGGGCGCGTGCACACGTCCTACGCGCTGGCGGCGACGACGACCGGCCGCCTGTCCTCGTCCGAGCCGAACCTGCAGAACATCCCGGTCCGCACCGAAGCGGGCCGCAAGATCCGCAAGGCCTTCGTCGCCGAAAAGGGCATGAAGCTGGTCTCGGCCGACTACAGCCAGATCGAGCTGCGCGTGCTTGCCCACATGGCGGACATCTCCCAGCTCAAGCAGGCCTTTTCCGAAGGGTTGGACATCCACGCGATGACCGCCTCGGAAATGTTCGGCGTGCCGATCGAGGGCATGGACCCGATGGTTCGCCGCCGTGCTAAGGCGATCAATTTCGGCATCATCTACGGCATCTCCGCCTTCGGTCTCGCCGCCCAGCTCGGCATCCCGCGCGGCGAGGCGGCGGAGTACATCTCGACCTATTTCAAGCGCTTCCCGGGCATTCGCGACTACATGGAGGAGACGAAGAAGTTCGTTCATGCCAATGGCTACGTGACGACGATCTTCGGCCGCCGGGCGCATTATCCGGAGGTGAACACCTCCAACCCGAACCACCGCGCCTTCTATGAGCGCGCGGCGATCAACGCGCCGATCCAGGGGTCTGCCGCCGACATCCTGCGCCGGGCGATGGTGCGGATGGAGGACCGGTTGTCGGCCTCAAGGCTTGCCGCCCGCATGCTGCTGCAGGTGCATGACGAGCTGATCTTCGAGGTGCCGGAAGCGGAGGTGGACCCCACCATCGCCCTGGTGCGCGAGGTCATGGAGACGGCGGCCGAGCCGGCGGTCACCCTGTCCGTGCCGCTGCATGTGGACGCCCGCGCGGCGGACAACTGGGACGAGGCGCACTGACGCCCAGGCCCGCGCCCGCCCGGCGGGCGCGGCTCACCCCTCGCGGATGAACCGCTTCTCCACCGCCGAAAGGCCGGCGTCGAGCCGGTCGGCGGCCTCGAACCCGAGGTCGCGCAGCAGTTCGGCCTGGAACGAGCGCGCAAGCGCCACCAGCTCGCCATAGACCTTGGCGCCTTCCTCCGTCAGCTCCAGCTGCTCGGCGCGGCGGTCGGCCTCGTCGGTGGCGCGCGACAGCCAGCCGCGCTTTTCCAGCGCCGCCACCGCGCGGCTCACCTTGGTCTTGTGCATGGTCGAGCGGCGGCCGATCTCGGTCGCCGTGGTGTTGCCGAGCTGACCGAGGATGGCAAAAGTACGCCATTCGGGCCGGCTGATGCCGTAGGTGGCCCGGTAGCGGGCGGCGAAACGCCGGCTGACCAGTTCGGACGCCCTGACCAGGCGGTAGGGCAGAAACTCGTCGAGCAGCAGGCGTCCGGTCATCGCGACCCCCTTTTCGGACAAAATCAGCCGACAGGCTGTTCGCACATTGATAGTTTCAGACAAAACAGTTACACATGCAACTATCAACTGTCTGGATCAGGAGGGATCAGGCATGACGCTTTCGAACACCCCGGCCTATATGCCGGGCTTCGGCAATGATTTCGAGACCGAGGCCCTGCCCGGTGCCCTGCCACAGGGGCAGAACTCGCCCCAGCGCGCACCCTACGGTCTTTATGCCGAGCAGCTGTCCGGCTCGCCGTTCACCGCCCCGCGCGGTACCAACGAGCGGTCCTGGCTCTATCGCATCCGCCCGTCGGTCAAGCATTCCGGCCGTTTCTCGCCCGTCTCCCTGCCCGAGTGGAAGAGCGCGCCGGCGGTCGACGACCATTCGCTGGCGCTCGGCCAGCTGCGCTGGGACCCGGTGCCGATCCCCGAGACGCCGGTGACGTTCCTCACCGGCATGCGCACCATGACCACGGCCGGCGACGTCAACGGCCAGGCCGGCATGGCGAGCCATGTCTATGTCGCCAATACCGACATGGTGGACGAGTATTTCTTCAACGCCGACGGCGAGCTGCTGATCGTGCCGCAGGAAGGCGGGCTGCGCATCGCCACCGAGCTCGGCGTGATGGATGTGGTGCCCAAGGAGATCTGCGTGATCCCGCGCGGCATGGTGTTCCGCGTCGAATTGCTGGACGGCAAGGCGCGCGGCTATGCCTGCGAGAACTACGGCGCCAAGTTCACCCTGCCGGACCGCGGCCCGATCGGCGCCAACTGCCTTGCCAACCCGCGCGACTTCAAGACGCCGGTCGCCTGGTTCGAGGACAAGGAAGGTCCGTGCCGGCTGGTGGTGAAGTGGTGCGGCCGCTTCCACGAGACGAAGCTCGACGCCTCGCCGCTCGACGTGGTCGCCTGGCACGGCAACTACGCGCCCTACAAGTACGACCTCACCACCTACTCGCCGGTCGGCGCGATCCTGTTCGATCACCCCGATCCGTCGATCTTCACGGTGCTGACCGCCCCGTCCGGCGAGGAAGGCACGGCGAATATCGACTTCGTCATCTTCCCCGAGCGCTGGATGGTCGCGGAGCATTCCTTCCGCCCGCCGTGGTACCATCGCAACATCATGTCGGAGTTCATGGGGCTGATCTACGGCCGCTACGACGCCAAGGAGGAAGGCTTCGTGCCCGGCGGCATGAGCCTTCACAACATGATGCTGCCGCACGGACCCGATGCCGACGGCTTCGAGAAGGCGAGCCGCGCCGAGTTGAAGCCGCAGAAGCTGACGGGCACCATGGCGTTCATGTTCGAGACCCGCTTCCCGCAGCACCTCACGCGCTTCGCGGCGGAACTCGACACCCTGCAGGACAACTACCTCGACTGCTGGTCGCAGCTGAAAAAGCGCTTCGACGGCACCCTCGAGGGCAACTGGGACTAAGCCATGAAACTCGCTACACTTCGCGACGGCAGCCGCGACGGCAAGCTCGTCGTCGTCAACTCGTCGCTGACCCGCTGCACCGAGGCCAGCCACATCGCGCCGACGCTGCAGGCCGCCCTCGACAACTGGGACGAAGTCGCACCGAAGCTGGCGACGCTCGCCGAGAGCCTCGAGCATGACGCGGTGCCGAGCCTGCGCTTCCACGAGCACGACGCGCTGTCGCCGTTGCCGCGCGCCTACCAGTGGGCGGACGGTTCGGCCTACGTCAATCACGTGGAGCTGGTCCGCAAGGCGCGCAATGCCGAGATGCCGGCGAGCTTCTGGACCGATCCGCTGATGTATCAGGGCGGCTCGGACGCCTTCCTCGCCCCGCGCGAGCCGATCCGCATGGCCGACGAGGCCTTCGGCATCGACATGGAGGGCGAGGTCGCCGTCATCACCGGCGACGTGCCGATGGGCGCCACGCCCGAGGAGGCCCGCGCGGCCATCCGCCTGGTCATGCTGGTCAACGACGTGTCGCTGCGCGGCCTGATCCCGGCCGAACTCGGCAAGGGTTTCGGCTTCTTCCAGTCCAAGCCCTCTTCCGCCTTCTCGCCGGTCGCGGTGACGCCGGACGAGCTGGGCGAGGCCTGGGACGGCGGCAAGGTGCACCTGCCGCTGCGCGTCGACCTGAACGGTCAGCCCTTCGGCCGGGCCAATGCCGGTGTCGACATGACCTTCGACTTCCCGACCCTGATCGCCCATGCAGCCAAGACCCGTCCGCTGTCGGCCGGCGCCATCGTCGGCTCGGGCACAGTGTCGAACAAGATGGACGGCGGTCCGGGCAAGCCGGTTGCCGAAGGCGGCGTCGGATATTCCTGCATCGCCGAGATCCGCATGATCGAGACCATCGAGGACGGCGCGCCCAAGACGCCGTTCATGCGCTTCGGCGACACGGTGCGGATCGAGATGCAGGACGCGGACGGCCATTCGGTCTTCGGCGCCATCGAGCAGACGGTCGAGAAATACGAGAAGGCCTGAGGCCCCGCACGGGCGCCAATCGAGGGAGGGAGTTCGTGATGAAGACTGTGCGGATGCTTGCGGCAATCGCCGCTCTAGCCCTTGGCACGGCGGCAACGCCGGTGCTGGCCGCCGATGCGACCGAGCCGGTGCGCGCGGTCATGGCGGCAGCGGAGGCCAACTGGGCCGATCCGCCGCAGGACTTCCAGGACTACTTCTCCGAGGAGCGCCTTGCGAGCCTCTACAGCGCCGATCTGGCTGCCCGCTACCGCAAGGCGGCGGACACGCCATCGGCAAAGGAGATGGGCACCCCGCTCGACTGGGATGTCGTCGTCAACGCGCAGGACGGCTGCCCGCTGCAGGACGTCTCCATCGCGCCGGCCGGTCAGGAAAACGGGGCGACGCGCGTCGTCGCCCGCTTCCGTGCCCTGACCTGCTTCGGCTCCGAGGCGGAGTACCAGGGCTTCCAGGAGGCGCATTTCCTCGTCATCGAGGAAGGCGGGCGTGCCGTCATCGACGACATCGTCACGCCGATGGACGGCGAGGCGCAGTCGCTGAAGGACCAGCTCGACATCATCGCCGCGGAGGCCGGCTGAGAGCCGCTCCCTCGGCGGGAGCGGCCGTGCTTCCGCCGACCCAACCCGTTCAAACCAAGAGGATTATCTCCCGTGAGCAAGAAATTCGCCTCCCAGGGCGACATGGCCGAGAAGAAGATCTCCTTCACCGAGATCGGCGAGGGCCTGTGGGCCTTCACCGCCGAAGGCGATCCGAACACCGGCGTCATCATCGGCGATGACAGCGTCATGATCGTCGAGGCGCAGGCCACCCCGCGCCTTGCCGGCAAGGTGATCGAGAAGGTGCGCGAGGTCACCGACAAGCCGATCAGCCATCTGGTGCTGACCCACTACCACGCCGTGCGCGTGCTGGGCGCGGCCGCCTATCAGGCGCCGACGATCATCATGAGCGACAAGGCCCGCTCGATGGTCGCCGAGCGCGGCGCGGAGGACCGCGAGTCCGAGTTCATGCGCTTCCCGCGCCTGTTCCAGGGCTACGAGAATGTCGCCGACATTCCGCCGCTGACCTGGCCGACGACCACCTTCACCGACAAGATGAGCGTCTTCCTCGGCAAGCGCCGCGTCGACCTCAGCTTCCTGGGCCGCGCCCATACGGCCGGGGATATCGTCATCCACGTGCCGGACCAGAACGTCATGTTCACCGGCGATATCGTCGAGTACCACTCCGCCTGCTATTGCGGCGACGGGCATTTCCGCGACTGGCCGGGCACGCTCGAGCGCATCCGCGCCTTCGACGTCGACGCCATCGCGCCGGGCCGAGGCGATGCGCTGGTCGGCAAGGAGATGGTCAACGCGGCGCTCGACGCGACCGCCGATTTCGTCACCTCGACCTTCCGTCCGGTGGCGCAGGTGGCAACGCGCGGCGGCTCGCTGAAGGAAGCCTGGGACGCGGCCCGCGCTTCCTGCGACCCGAAGTTCTCGTCCTACGCCATCTACGAGCACTGCCTGCCGTTCAACGTGGCGCGCGCCTATGACGAGGCGCTCGGCATCGATACCCCGCGCATCTGGACGGCCCAGCGCGACAAGGACATGTGGGAAGCCCTGCAGGGCTGACGACACCCGCCGCCGCGGGATGCGTGCCGGGAGGCGCGCGGTCCGCGGCGGCCTTTTCCGATGCAAGGTCGCCCCGGGAGGTCACATGACGAAGATCTTCGAAACGCCGCTCTACCCTTATGTCCGCTGCCGCGATCAGGACGCCGCCGAGCCGACGCGCCATCCGGTGGTGGTGATCGGCGCGGGGCCGGTCGGCCTGGCACTGGCCATCGACCTTGCCCAGCAGGGTGTTGCCGTCACCGTGCTCGACGAGAACGACAAGGTGAGCTGGGGCTCGCGGGCGATCTGCTTCGCCAAGCGGCCGCTGGAGATCCTCGACCGGCTCGGCTGCGGCCAGAAGATGGTCGACAAGGGCGTCGTGTGGAACCTCGGCAAGGTCTTCTTCGACGAGCGCAAGGTCTACGACTTCAACCTGCTGCCCGAGGACGGGCACAAGCGGCCGGCCTTCATCAACCTGCAGCAGTATTATCTCGAGCAGTATCTGGTCGAGCGGGCGCTGGAAATCGGCCGCGACACGGGGCTTCTGGAGCTGCGTGGCGGCAACAAGGTGAGCGCGGTCGCGCAGCTTGCCGATGGCGTCGAGCTTACCGTGGAAACGCCCGAGGGGCCGTACCGGCTGATCGCCGACTGGCTGGTCGCCTGCGACGGTGCCGGCTCGCCGACCCGCGCCATGCTGGATCTCGACTTCCGCGGCCGGGTGTTCGAGGACAACTTCCTGATCGCCGACGTCGTCATGAAGGCGGACTTTCCCACCGAACGCTGGTTCTGGTTCGATCCGCCGTTCAACCGCGGCCAGTCGGCGCTGCTGCACCGGCAGCCGGACGACGTCTGGCGCATCGACCTGCAGCTCGGCTGGAACATCGACCGCGAGGCGGAAAAGCAGCCGGAGCGCATCGCGCCGAAGCTGAAGGCGATGCTGGGCGAGGATATCGAGTACGAGCTGGAATGGGTGTCGATCTACACGTTCCAGTGCCGGCGGATGGAGAAGTTCCGCCACGGCCGGGTGATCTTCGCCGGCGACAGCGCGCATCAGGTTTCGCCCTTCGGCGCGCGGGGTGCCAATTCCGGCCTGCAGGACACGGATAACCTGGCCTGGAAGCTGAAGCTCGTGGTCGAGGGCACCGCGCCCGAGGCCCTGCTCGACAGTTACGATGCCGAGCGTGTCTTCGCCGCGGACGAGAACATCCTGAACTCGTCGCGCTCGACCGACTTCATCACGCCGAAAAGCCACGCAAGCCGGGTGTTCCGCGACGCGGTGCTGGAGCTGGCCGAGCATCACGCCTTCGCGCGGCCGCTGGTCAATTCCGGCCGCCTGTCGCTGCCGGCGACCTATGACGGCTCGCCGCTCAATGGCCCGAACTGCGCCGCGATGCCGGCCCGCACCCGGCCGGGCGCACCGGCGAGCGACGCACCGGTTGCCGGCGGATGGCTGATCGACCGGCTCGGCGACCGCTTCCAGCTGGTGACCATCGACGTGGAGGCACCTGGCACGCTCACGGTCGACGGCATCCCGGTCGAACGGGTGGCACTGTCGGCCGCCGACGATCCGACCGGCGCGCTGGCCGCGCGCTATCTCGGCGAGGCGAAGAGCGCCGTCTACCTGATGCGGCCCGACCAGCATGTGGCGGCCCGCTGGGAGACGTTCGATGCCGGCGAGGTGACGCGGGCATTGCGGATCGCCACCGCCAGAGACGGAAAGTAAGCCGGGGATTGAGGCCGGAACCGGCCGGAACTCAAGGAAACTCGAGATGAGCGAAACCACCAAGGAGACGGGCCTGCGACTTGGCCCCAACCTTCCCGATCCCGACGGCTTCTATGCCGAGCTGCTCGCACTGCACGAGGGGCTGTCGCGCGAGGACAGCGAGGCGCTGAACGCCCGGCTGGTGCTGGTGCTGGCCAACCATATCGGCGACCGGGACGTGCTGCGCGCAGCCTTTGCCGCCGCCAGACTGCAAGGCGCATCAAGCGCTTGATCCTTTCCGCAGCGGCCTGCGGCTGAGGGGCCCGTGGCTGCTGCGACCCTGCCGAACGCGGACGGGGCGTTCCGTTTCAACGATGAAAACGGGAGTGCCCGCAATGACTGTCCAACCGGACCTGAAGATCGACCGGATCCACCACGTCGCCTATCGCTGCAAGGACGCGAAGGAGACCGTGAACTGGTATGTCGACAACCTGAACATGGGCTTCGTGCTGGCCATCGCCGAGGACAAGGTGCCCTCGACCCATGAGCCGGACCCCTACATGCACGTCTTTCTCGACGCCGGCGCAGGCAACGTACTCGCCTTCTTCGAGCTTCCCACCAAGCCGGAAATGGGCCGGGACCCGAACACCCCGGTCTGGGTGCAGCACATCGCCTTCAAGGTGAAGGACCGCGACACGCTGGTCGCCTACAAGGAGCGGCTGGAGAAGAACGGCATCGAGGTGCTCGGCGTCACCGATCACTCGATCTTCCATTCGATCTATTTCTTCGATCCGAACGGCCACCGTATCGAGCTGGCATGCCCGGATCCGGCCGAGGAAGAGATGCTGCAGAAGCTCGACGCGGTGAAGTGGGAGATGCTCGAGGAGTGGTCGAAGACCAAGCGGGCGCCCCAGCATGCCGCCTGGCTGCATGCCAAGGAACTCGGCAAGGCCTGAGGATAACCCGTCTCTCGCCTTCGGATCGCCGCTCCGCGCGGCGATCCGGTTTGACGGGCGCACCGGCCGCCCTAACTGCTGGGTCTGGCGCAAGGTATCCCCCTTTCGCCAGACCGACAGCGGACCGGACGATGATCCACTTGCTCCCGTTTGCGACAGGCCACGCGAAAGGCCGGTTTCGCCGGCTTGTCCTCGCGCTCCTTGCCCTGCTGGTGCTGACCGGGCCCGCCATCGAGGCGGCGCGGGCGAGCGGCGAGGCGGAGGCCTGGGCGGCGCTCTCTTCGAACCGCGGTGCCATCGCCGTGATGCGGCACGCGCTCGCCCCCGGCACCGGCGACCCCGCCGGCTTCCGGCTCGGCGACTGCAGCACCCAGCGCAATCTCGACGACCGCGGCCGGGCGCAGGCCAGGGCCATCGGCGCCGCCTTTCGCGAACGCGGCATCGCGGTCGAACAGGTCCTGACCTCGCAGTGGTGCCGCGCGCGGGAGACGGCCGCGCTTCTCGGCCTCGGCGAACCGCAGGAACTGCCGGACCTCAACTCCTTCTTCGCCGACAGGCGCGAAGCGGAAAGCCAGACCCAGCGCCTTGCGGCCGCGATCCGTGCCCTGCCGCAAGGAACGGTCGCTGTCCTCGTGACCCACCAGGTCAACATCACGGCCCTGAGCGGCGTTTATCCCGCGTCCGGCGAGATCATCGTCGGCCGGCAGGAGGGCGAGTTGTTCACGGTGATCGGCCGCATTGCCCTTACCGCCCCGGGCGGGGGATCATGACGAGGAGAACCCAATGAGCTTGAGCACAATGACCCGGCGCGCCCTCACCGCCGCCCTTTGCCTCGGCGTTGCCGCAACCCTTGCTATCCCCGCTCTCGCCCATCACGGCTGGCGCTGGACGACGGGGAAGAACATCGAGCTGACCGGCGTGATCAGCGAGGCGCGGCTCGGCAACCCCCACGGCGTGCTGACGGTCGACGCGGAAGGCGAGAGCTGGCAGGTCGAGGTCGGGCAGCCGTGGCGCAACGAACGCGCCGGACTGAAGGACGGCGACCTGGCGCCCGGCGTCGAGGCGACCTTCATCGGCGAGCCCTCGGCGAATATCGAGGACCGCTTGATGAAGGCGGAGCGGATCAGCATCTCCGGACGCAGCTACGACCTCTATCCCGGCCGCGACTAGTTCGCCCCGATGCAGACGCTTGTAGACCTGCTGGCGGGGCTGCCGCTGGCCGAGTGGATGCGAGTCTCGCGCTGGGGCTATGCCGGTGTCAACACGCTGCATGTGATTGGCCTGTCGCTGCTTTTCGGCGCCATCGTACCGCTGGACCTGCGGCTCCTCGGGTTGTGGCGCGGCCGTGTTCCCCTGGCCGGGCTCGCCCGGGCACTGGTGCCGGTTGCTGCCGGCGGGCTGGCGCTCGCGCTGGTCACCGGCGCGCTGCTGTTTCTCTCGGCGCCCGCCGACTACGCCAGCGCGCCGCTGTTCCTCGCCAAGATCGGCCTCGTCCTGCTGGGAGCGGGCTCGGCCCTCGTCACCCACAGGGCGGCGGCAAAAGGTGCGGCGGATGGCGACATGGCCGACCGGCTGGCACAGCTTTCGTCGGCCCGGCTGCGGCTTGCCGGGGCGCTGTCGCTGATCCTGTGGACCGCTGCGCTGGTCTGCGGACGGATGCTCGCCTTCACCGGGGATTGATCCGGCCGGTCCCGAGCGGGCGGAGGCCGGAAATCCCCGCCGCCACGATGGACCGCTGCATGTGACAATTGCCTTGTGCCTTGCCGTCGTGACAAGGATGGTGCGTTGCACCGGCTTGGGGCAGGGGGACAGATGCAGGACGAGAAGAACGGCGCCCGCAAGGGCGGGCGAGGCCGCGCGGTCGGCCGGTGGCTGGGCGGGCTAGGCCTGCTGGTACTCATCGCGCTGGCGGCGGGCTGGTGGCTGACCCTGCCGGATCGGCCCGACGCCTTCTACACCCCGCCCGAAACCGTGCCCGCCGAACCGGGCATGCTCCTGCGCAGCGAAGCCTACGACACCGACATTCCGGCCGGGGCGAAGGGCTGGCGTATCCTCTATACCAGCCGCCTGGAAGACGGCTCGCCGACGGTCGCAAGCGCAATCGTCGTGCTGCCGGATATCCCCGCGCAAGGACCGCGACCGCTGATCGCCTGGGCGCACGGCACCACCGGCATCGCCCGGGGCTGCGCGCCCTCCATCTCGCCCGCCCCCTTCGGCGGCACGCCGGGCATGGACGAGGTGGTCAAGCGCGGCTGGGCGATGGTGGCGACCGACTATGCGGGCATGGGAACGCCGGGACATCACGCCTATCTGGTCGGGCAGGTCGCGGCCTATTCGGTGCTCGATTCCGTCAATGCCGCCAGACAGATGGCGGATTGGCAGCTCGGCGACCGCGTCGTCGTCTGGGGCCATTCCCAGGGCGGCCATGCAGCGCTGTGGACCGGCATGCGGGCCGGCACGGACGCGCCGGACCTGAAGATCGCCGGGGTCGCCGCGATGGCGCCGGCGACCGAGCTTGCCGCCATGATCGGCTACGGCGCCCGCAGCAGCTTCGGCGAGATCATCACGGCCTATCTCTACACCGCCTATCACCGGCTCTACCCGGAGATTGGCGAGGCCTATATCAGCCGCTTCCACGCGATGGTGGCCAAGGACATATCCCGCCGCTGCATCCTCGACTGGCGCACCGCCTGGTCGCTCGCCCTGACCCGGCTGCTGCCCGATCAGGGGCTGTTCCTGCAACCGATTTCAGACGGCCCGTTCGGGGAGCGGCTGGCGCAGAACGACCCGAACGGGGCCATCGACGCGCCGGTGCTGCTGGCGCAGGGTCTGGCCGACGAGGTGATCGATCCGAGGCTGCAGGATGGCTATGTCGCGCGGCGCTGCGCCGCCGGCCAGGCGATCGACTACCGGGAATATCCTGGGCTCACCCATGTCAGCCTGGTCGAACCGGGCTCGGCGCTGACGCCGCAACTGCTGGCCTGGACCGAGGACCGCTTTGCCGGAAAACCGGCGTCAAACACTTGTTCCAAAAGATAAAATCCGTTCGGGAATTTTCGAGACGGATTTTGCGAAATTCCGTCTCAATTTCCCGAAAACTTGCGAGCGCCGTCGCAATCCCGCCGATCAGCCGGCGGCGGCGACCTTCACGGGGCGCACGCGTGCCGGGAGCGGCGGCAGGATCGCCGCCTTGAGCTCCAGCGAGGCGGGATGGCGGAGCTCGGCCAAAGCACTTGTCCCCGTCTCCTCGACGACTTGTCCCCGCTGCATGACGATGGTGCGGTCGGCGAAACGCTCAACCAGCCGCAGGTCGTGGGTGACGAAGAGGCAGGCGATGCCGGAGGCCTGCTGAAGCCGCTTGAGCAGCGCCAGCGTCGCGGCCTGAAGGTGCAGGTCGAGATTGGAGACCGCCTCGTCGAGGACGACGAGGGCCGGCTCTGGGGCGAGGGCGCGGGCGATGCACACGCGTTGGAGCTGGCCGCCGCTGACCTGCGAGGGCAGCATGGAGGCAAGCGAGGCCGGAAGCTCGACCATTTCGAGCAGTTCGTCGACCCGTCGGGCGCGGGCCGGAGCATCGAGCGAGGTCAGATAACGCAACGGCTCGGCGATGATCGAGCGGATATCGAAGCGGGGATTGACCGCGCCAGGTGCGTCCTGGAACACCATCTGCACCTCGCGGCGGAACCGGCGCAGGCCGGCCCGGTCGAGACGGTCCAGCGGCGTGCCGCGAAAGGCGACGGTGCCGCCGTCGGGCCGCTCCAGCCCGCAGAGCAGGCGCGCCAGCGTGCTCTTGCCGCAGCCGCTGCGGCCGAGCAGGGCGACGGTCTCGCCGGCTGCGACTGAAAGCGAGACGCCGTCCAGCGCCGTGCGCGCGGCGCCCGTCCCGACCAGCGAGACACTGCGATAGATCCGGGACACGCCATCGGCGCGGATCAGCGTCATGGGGCAAGCTCCAGTCCGTAAAGGGCAAGATGCGCCGCAACCAGCATCCGGGTGACCGGATGGCGCGGCGCCTGAAACACCTCCTCGACCGGCGCGCATTCGACCAGGCGGCCCTGATCGAGCACCGCGACATCGTCGGCGAGGCGGGCGACGACGCCCATGTCGTGGGTGACGAGCAGGACGCCGAGGCCGCGCGCGGCAACCAGACGCTCCAGAAGCTCGAGGATGCGCATCTGCACCACGAGGTCGAGATCGGTGGTCGGCTCGTCGGCGAAGAGGAACGGCGCGTCGGCGAGGAGCGCCAGCGCGATCATCATCCGCTGCAGCATACCGCCGCTCATCTCGAAGGCATGCAGCGGCAGGATGCGGGCGGGCTCGTCGAGCCCGGCCTCGGCCATCGCCGCCGCAATGCGGGCTTCGCCATCGGGCCCGGAAAGGCCCAGCGCGGCAAGCGTCTCCAGCGCATGATCACGCATGGTGCGCACCGGATTGAAGGCGCTGCGCGGGTTCTGCAGGATCGTCGCGACCTGCCGGCCGCGAAGAGCGGCGGGCGCGCACTCGGCACCATCGAGACGGACGCGGCCGGACAGCGCCCTGGTGCCGGGCGGCAAGGTGCCGAGCGCGGCCATGCAGGTCATCGACTTGCCCGAGCCGCTGGCGCCGACCAGCGCCAGGACGCGGCCGCGCCGGACCTCCAGCGTCAGGTCGCGGACCAGGACCGCGCCGTCGGCACCGGAGCCGGAACCGGCGGCGACCGTCAGCCCCTCAATGGAGAGGAGGCCGGATGCGGATGAGGGTGTGGGGGCGAGATTCAGTGACAATGGTCCGCCCTCAGATGCGGGTCGAGACGGTCGCGCAGCGCATCGCCCAGGATGTTGAACGCCATCACCGAGACGAAGAGGGCGAGGCCCGGCCAGAAGATCAGCATCGGCGCGGTCCAGACGAACTGGCGCGCATCACCGATCATCACGCCCCATTCGGCGGTCGGCGGCGCGACGCCGAGGCCGAGGAAGGAGAGGCCGGAGACATGCAGCATCATGTGGCCGATATCGAGCGTGGCGAGCACCAGGAGCTGCGACAAGGTGGCGGGCAGGAGGTGCGCGGCGAAGATGCGCAGCCGGCTGGCCCCGGCAAGGCGGGCGGCCAGCAGGTAGTCGCGATGACGCAGCGACAGGACGATGCCGCGAACGATGCGCGCATACCAGGCCCAGTGCGACAGGGCGATGGCGATGACCACGTTGACGAGGCCGGTGCCGAGCATGCCGATCATGAACAGCGCCAGCACCAGGGTGGGGAAGGTGAGGAACACGTCGGTGACGCGCATGATCAGCTGGTCGATGCGCCCGCCGATGAAGCCGGAGGCGCCGCCGACCACGATGCCGAGCACGAGAATGAGCGCCAGCGTCAGCGCGACGACGCCGAGCGACACGCGCACGCCGGCGATCAGCCGCGAGAGGATGTCGCGGCCGAGATGATCGGTGCCGAGCCAGTGGGCGGCATCGGCGCCCTGCAGGCGCTGGGTCAGGTCGATCGCATCCGGATCGTGCGGCGAGATCCAGGGACCGGCCACCGCCGCGACCAGCAGCAGGACGACGACGGCGAGGGCGATGCGCACCGGCCAGCGGCCCGAGAAGGGCGCGGCCAGCCGGGAGAGAAGCCGGCGGGAAGGGCGCGCTGAGGGGCCAGGGGACGGGGCAGAGAGCGGCAGGTCGGTCATTCCACCCCCTCCGCCGACAGGCGGATGCGCGGGTCGGCGAGCGCATAGACGATGTCGACCACGAGATTGCACAGCATGAAGATGGCGACCATGGCCAGGGTGAAGCACTGGATCACCGGATAGTCGCGGTTGAGGATCGCCGAGACGGCGTAGCGGCCGACGCCCGGCCAGCCGAAGATGCTTTCGATGATCAGGGTGCCGCCGATCATCTCGCCGACATGCATGCCCATGGCGGTGATGACGGGCAGCCAGGCATTGCGCAGCACATGGGCGCGCTCGACCCGCCGCTCGGGCAGGCCGCGCAGCCGGGCGTAGCGCACATGCGGCTGGCCGGCGGCTTCCAGCATGCTGGCGCGCAGCAGCCGGGCATTGATGGCGAGCGACATGAACGAGATGGCGAGCGCCGGCATCACCAGATGGGCAAGCCCGCCGCGCCCCATCGCCGGCAGCCAGCCGAGATGGACCGAGAACAGCAGCACCAGGAGGAAACCGAGCCAGAAATTCGGCATCGACACGCCGACGAAGGCGATGAGCCGCACCAGGTGGTCCGGCCAGCGCTCGCGGTAGCGGGCCGCCCAGATGCCGAGCGGCACCGACAGGGCGATGGTGAGCGCCAGCGCGACACCGGCCAGCTGCAGCGTTGCCGGCAGGAAGTGCAGCAGGTCGGGCAGAACCGGGCGCTGGGTGGCATAGGAGGTTCCGAAATCGAGCCGCACAGCCTTGCCGAGCCAGTCGAGATACTGGGTCATGATCGGCCGGTCGAGGCCGAGCATCATGCGCGCATCCTCCAGCGCCTGCGGCGTCGGCGGCACCTTGGACAGGCGCAGATAGTCCATCGCCGGATCGCTCGGCCCCAGCCGCAGCATCAGGAAGATGACCAGCGAGGCGCCGAGCAGCATCGGCACCAGAAGGAGGACGCGGCGGAGAATGAAACCGGCCATCGGATCAGTCCGCCGCCGGGATCAGGCGGTCGAAGGGGATCTCGCTCGACATGGCGCCGAAGGGCACCGGGCCGACCGAGCGGCGCGCCACCGCGATGGCGGTGACATAGGTCAGCGGCAGGTAGACCGCCTGATCGTGCAGGCGGGTGAGGAGATCGCGGTAGATCTGCTGGCGCGCCGTCTCGTCGGTGCTGACCAGCGCCCGGCCGATCATCGCGTCGATCTCCGCCTTGTCGGCAAGGCCGAGCTGGGCCTGGTAATCGGCATGAGAGGGCAGGCGCATGGAGCTGACGAAGGCGTGCGGATCGTAGGGCGCGCCCCAGGTACGGTTGAAGATCATGCCGAAGCGGCCGTCGCGCTGGCGGGCGTAGATGCTGCTCTCCTCCTCGCCGGTGAGCAGGACCTCGATGCCGACGCGGCGCAGATCGGCCTGGATGATCTCGGCCATCGACTTGGCCACCGCATCCGTGCCGACGAAGCAGAGCTCGATGCTGAGCCGCGCGCCGTCCTTCTCGCGAATGCCGCCGTCGGTCGCCGCCGTCCAGCCGGCCTCTTCCAGCAGGCGCCGCGCCTCGTCGAGGTCGTACGCGTAGGGCGCTAGGCCGATATCGGCATAGGGCACATTGGGCGCGAACAGGGTGTCGGCGCGGCGCTGGGTGCCGTAGAGCACGGTCGCGATCATCGTGTCCTTGTCGACCGCGTGGTTGATCGCCCGGCGCACGGCAAGATCGCGCGTCGCCCCGCGATTGGTGTTGAGCGCCAGGACCCGGCTTTCCAGCGGTTCCGACAGGGCGGCGGTGATGCCGGCCGCCTCGCCCATGGAACGAAAACGCTCGAACGTGTCGGGCGAGATCGGCCCGTCGCTGCCGTAGATCAGGTCGATCTCGCCGGTCTCGAAGGCGATGGCGCGGGTGTTGGGATCGGGGATGACCTTGACGGTGACCGAGGCATAGGCGGGCTTTTCGCCCCAATAGGCCTCGTTGCGGGTGAAGACGTCGCGCTCGCCGAGCGAGGTCTCGGCGAGCATCCAGGGGCCGGTGCCGACGGGAGCGGTGATGCCGTCCTTCGTGCCGCCCGCGACGAACTGCGAGGGCGCGATGAAGCGGAAGGGGCGGGGCAGCGCCAGTTCCTGCAGCACCGGGTAATAGGCGTCCTTGAGGGTGAGCCGCAAAAGATGCGGACCGGCAACCTCGGCCGAGACGATCTGATTGGCGAGCTCCAGCCAGGCATGGCGGGAGCGGTTGGCGAGGATGGCGTCGAAATTCGCCTTGGCGGCGGCGGCATCGAAGGGCTCGCCGTTGGAAAAGGTCACGTCCTCGCGCAGCGCGAAAGTATAGACGCGCCCACCCTCCGACACGTCCCAGGAGGCCGCGAGCCAAGGCACGACGGTGCCGTCCGCGCGGTAGCGCACCAGGGGCTCGTAGACCATGTTCTGCGCGAACATCTGGTTCGGCGAATAGAGATGCGGATTGAGCGGGCCGACATTGAGCGGCCAGGAAAAGGCGAGGTCAAGCCCGTCCGCGGCAGCGGGCGCCGACGAGAAGGAAACTAGGCTCGAGGGGAGAATCAGGCAGGCAAGGAGAGCGGAGCGGGCAAGGACGCGCGCTGCGCCGCGGAAAACCTCGAACATCGGTCGCTTTCAGGGCAGGAGGATCACAGTATGAGTTATTTCAATAACATCATACTGCCCTGTGCGGTCAAGGCTTGACGGGGTCGCTCTCCGGCACATCACCATCGTGATGGGGATGATCGTGCCCGTGATGGTGCTCGTGATCGTGGTCATGCGTGTGCGGCTGGCCGCGCACCAGCAGCGTCTCGCCGGGGGCGGCGGGAAAGACATGCAGGCTGCCGTGGCGCACGCCGCGCTGGCTGGTCACGCTGTCGGCGAAGCGGCGCAAATCGCCCGCGGTGCCGGCCAGGATCGACACTTCCAGGCAGTTTTCGGCGCTGACATGCACATGGGTGGTGGCGACGGACAGCGCGTGATGGGCGTGGTGGTTGTCGGTCAGTCGGTTCGGCAGGTCGCGGATGCCGTGGTCGTAGACATAGGTAAGCGCGCCGTAGCAGGGGCGGTCGTTGTCCAGCTCCCCGTCCGGACCGATCGCCTCGCGGGCCAGCGCCTCGCGCGCCATGTCGCGGAAGATCTCAGACCGGCTGGCATAGCCGCGCTTCTCGCTGAGGGCATCGATCTGCCGCAACAAATCCCCGTCGACCGTGATCGTGATACGTTCCATGAAACCTTGTCCGTTCCGCCAAGCGGCGCGACCATAGCAGAAGCGAACGGGCGATGCTGCCCCGCGAAGGCGTCAGCAAACGACCTGTCTGCGACAGGTCTGCGACGCCGCGCGGCCTCGACGGACCCGCCGGCGCGCGCAATGATGCCGCCAGCCACGCGCAAGGGGGCCATGGCGGCCGGCCGCGCCAGCCAGGGGATAGAGTGTGGAGAGCAGTGCGAGCGACCGTTTCAAGACGGCGATCCTGATCCTTGCCGTCGCCGGACTGGCCGGCGGGCTCGTCCTATATGTCGCGGACCAGGGCGACATCGCCCGCATCGTCTGGTTCGCCGGCGTGGTGCCGGCGCTCGTCGCGCTGGTTGTCGAGATCGCGCGCAGCATCGGGCGCGGCGAGGTCGGCCTCGACATCGTCGCGGCGCTGTCGATGAGCGCGGCGCTCACCTTCGGCGAAACGCTGGCGGCGGCCGTCGTCGCGGTGATGTATTCGGGCGGCACCTTCCTGGAAAGCTTTGCCGAAGGGCGGGCGCGGCGCGAGATGCACGACCTGCTGTCGCGGGTGCCGCGCACGGCGACGCGCTATCGCGGCGGCGCGCTGGAGGATGTGCCGCTCAATGAGATCCAGCCCGGCGACCGGCTGCTGATCCGGCAGGGCGACGTGGTGCCGGTCGACGGCACGCTCGCTTCCGAAACTGCCTTCCTCGACACCTCGGCGCTGACCGGCGAATCCCTGCCGCAGCGCCTGTCGCAGGGCCATGAGGCGATGAGCGGGGCGACCAATGCGGGCGAGGCGTTCGACATGACCGCCGCCCGCCGCGCGGCGGAAAGCACCTATGCCGGCATCGTCCGGCTGGTGGAGGAGGCGCAGCGTTCCAAGGCGCCGATGTCGCGGCTCGCCGACCGCTGGTCGCTGGGCTTTCTGGCGGTGACGCTGGTCATTGCGCTCGGCGCCTGGTGGGCGACGGGCGACCCGATCCGCGCCGTCGCCGTGCTGGTGGTGGCAACACCCTGCCCGCTGATCCTCGCCGTGCCGGTGGCGCTGGTCGCCGGCCTGTCGCGGGCGGCGCATTTCGGCGTGCTGATCAAGGGCGCCGGGCCGCTGGAGACCATGGCGCGCATCCGCACGCTGATCCTCGACAAGACCGGCACGCTGACCGACGGGCGGCCGCAGATCGTCGCCATCGAGGCCGAGGACGGCCTGGGCGAAGCGGAGCTGCTGCGCCTTGCCGCCTCGCTGGACCAGGCCTCGAAACACCCGGTCGCCCAGGCCATCGTCGCCGCCGCGCGCGAGCGGGGCCTTGCGCTCGAAGTGCCCCTGCAGGTGGTGGAGCGGGCCGGCGAAGGGGTGATCGGACAGGTGGCCGGGCGCGCGGTCGTGGTCGGCGGCCACGGTTTCGTCGCGGGTGAAGTTGCAGGCGAGGGCGCGGGCAAGCCGCGCGGCGCGCTGCCCGACGCCGCCGCCGGGGCGGTGGTCGTCGCGGTGGCGGTGGACGGGCGGATGGCCGGGCATCTGGTGATGTCCGACCCCTTGCGCGAGGGCGTCGGCGCGATGCTGGACGGGCTGCGGCGCGGCGGCATCGAGCGGATCCTGCTGGCGACCGGCGACCGGGCGGACGTGGCCGAGCAGGTGACGGAAGGTCTCGGCCTCGACGGGCTGCGCGCCGGGCTGTCGCCCGACCAGAAGGTGCTGCTGGTCTTGAGCGAGCACAAGCACGGCCCGGTGATGATGGTGGGCGACGGCGTCAACGACGCGCCGGCGCTGGCGGCGGCCGATGTGGGCGTTGCCATGGGCGCGCGCGGGGCGGCGGCCTCGGCCGAGGCGGCGGATGTGGTGCTCTTGGTCGACCGGATCGAGAGGCTCGGCGCCGGGATGGAGATCGCCCGCGCCGCCCGGCGGATCGCGCTGGAAAGCGTCGTCGCCGGCATCGGCCTGTCGGTGCTGGGCATGATCGCCGCCGCCTTCGGCTACCTGACGCCGGTGCAGGGCGCCCTGCTGCAGGAGGCGATCGACGTCGCCGTGATCCTCAACGCCCTGCGGGCCCTTCGCATCCGGCCGGAGTGAGGGGGACAAGTTTGCAAACGGATTGAGAATACGGCACGAAGCAAAGATACTCTGAGTGTGAACATTTGTATCGAGAGTTTGCCTGAATGGAACCTAAGACCCTTTGGGGCATACACATGCCACGTGAAGTCGGCATGGCACCGATCGAAGACGGCTTCGTCGGGCTGGGTTGGCGTGAGGTAGGCAATGTCCTGGACCTCCCGAACAATCGCGAAGCGATAAAGGCAAAGCTCCTGGAGGCCTACCCGCGCGCCAAGAAAGGAGCCATTCCGGTTTGGGCGGGCGTTCTTTTCCGGTTTGCGCATGAAATCCAGCCCGGTGACGGAGTGATCTACCCGTCGAAGAACGACCGGACGATTAATCTGGGCATCGTAGAAGGCCCCTGCACTTTCCAGCCAAATGCACGCCTCGAAGCAACACTGCAGCGTCGAAGCGTGCGGTGGGTGGCGCACTTGTCACGCGCTGCATTTTCGCAGTCTGCTTTGCATGAAATCGGCTCGGCTTTAAC
Organism: Stappia sp. G46H5W; assembly: GCF_058448995.1. NCBI lineage: Bacteria > Pseudomonadati > Pseudomonadota > Alphaproteobacteria > Hyphomicrobiales > Stappiaceae > Stappia > Stappia sp. G46H5W. The sequence goes on from NZ_JBZFLL010000005.1 coordinate 150,160, forward strand.
GCTGTTCCAGGTCGCCAACAATGCCGACGAATTCCTCAGCGCATTTGCAGGCAATGTTGAAGAAGTTGCGGCGCTTGACGACGAAGGCGCGGAAACGGTTTCCGAACAAGTTGCCGAAAACACTGACGACTATGTGCTCAAGCGACTGAAGTCCGCGATCAACGACGAAGAATTTGAGCATTTTGTAGCCAGCCTGCTCGTGGCAATGGGATACCATGCGCGGGTGACGAGGAAGACAGGCGATGGCGGTGTGGATGTGATCGCTCACCGCGATGAGCTCGGCTTCGAACCACCGCTTATCAAGGTCCAGTGCAAACAGACGTTCAGCACGATTGGACGTCCGGACGTTCAAAAGCTCGACGGCGCTATCGCCCACGGCGAATTCGGAATGTTCGTCACTCTTGGCGGGTATTCCAACGAGGCACGGACGTATGAACAGATGAAGCCGAACCTGCGTTTGATCGATGGTCCTGAACTCGCAGACCTAATTTATCGCCACTACACCAAGTTCGCCCCTTCAACGCAGAGGATTATTCCGCTTCGTCGTATTTATGTGCCGGGCCCAATGGGAAATGATTGAAATATCTTCAAAATACTGATTGATCATTCTTCTAATTTTATTTTTGATCGATGCATCGCCCCCCAAAGAACAACCTTCCCTGAGAGAATGCCATTGCCTCGTAAATCGGGCCTACTTGGGTCCGGGGTCGAACTAGCACCTTTCCGCTGATCAAAGCGTAATTTCTGTACTCCTCGACAAACGCCAAGAACGGCTTCTGCAAAAATCACGAATTAAATTTTGGGGTATACTAAACCTATTTGCGGCCCCGCGCGGAGCGCGCAACACGATAGGGGCCACTTCATCCTCAGGAGTGGAGCCAAAATTTGACTGAAGGAGGAACTGGCGCACCCGACAGGATTCGAACCTGTGACCTCTGCCTTCGGAGCTGGTCTAAGGACCCATCCGAATTGCACGATAGGGCACGCCAGGACACTCTAAGCATCTGAAATATATTGCTTTTCAGAATCGGAGCTCCGAAGTCTCTATCCGAGAATACGCCTTGATTTCCGCCCGCGTGCTTGCGTGGTGCTTACTCGAAATCGGGGTTTCCGAGGGACGGGAGCATGACCAAACTGACCAAACGGTTTGTAGAAGCCGTCGAGCCGCAGAGCAAAGGCCACGTCGTCTGGGACGACGAATTTCCCGGCTTCGGTCTTCGCGTCTATCCCTCGGGCAAGCGCAGCTACATCGTCCAGTACCGGTCCCGTGGTCGCTCACGCCGCTACACGATCGGCCTCCATGGCGTATGGACGCCCGAGGCTGCACGCCGCGAAGCCAAGGCCCTGCTTGGACAGGTCGCCCATGGCGGCGATCCTGCTGAAGAGCGCGAGGAAGATCGCAAGGCGCTGACCATCAAGCAGCTCTGCGAGCAGTACATCGCCGACATGGAAGCCGGCCTCATCCTGGGAAAGGGCGGCCGGCCGAAGAAGGACACCACCATCGCCACCGATGTCGGCCGCATCCGCAGGCACATCATTCCCCTTCTCGGGACACGACGTGTGCGGGACATTACCAAGCCGGACATGAACAATCTGATGAAGGACATCATTGGCGGCAAGACGCGCGTGACCATGAAGACCGAAAAGCTCCGCGGCAAGGCCATTGTCCGCGGCGGCCGCGGCACCGCGATCCGGACGATGGGTCTGCTTGGCGGCATCTTTTCATACGCAGTCGAGGCTGGGGTGATCGAGCACAATCCCACGCATGGTCTCCGCAAACCGAAATACCAGGTTCGCGAGCGTCGCCTCAGCGAAGCTGAGTACCGTACTTTGGGAGACATCCTTCGTCAGGCTCAGCAAAGCGACCGCTACAGGATACATGCCGAGATCCTCAGGCTGATTACGCTGACCGGCTGCCGGCGCGGAGAAATCGTCAACCTCAAATGGAGCGAGGTCGATCTTGAAGGTAGCTGCCTGCGCTTAGTCGATAGCAAGGAAGGCTCCTCGGTTCGCCCTGTTGGCCTGCCAGTCGTAGAATATCTGGAGAAGGAACGACCGGGGAGAGCCGGCACCTATGTTTTTCCCGGCCAGGGGATCGATAACGCCGTCGGCAACTTCCCGCAGAGCTGGAAGAAACTGTTCAAGGACACGCCGCTCTGGGATGTGACGCCTCACGTACTGCGGCACAGTTTCGCGAGCATCGCGAACGATCTGGGTTTCACCGAGATCACGATCGCTGCGCTCATCGGGCATGCAAAGGGGTCGGTCACGAGCAAGTATGTCCACACGCTCGACTCAACGCTCATCATGGCCGTGGACACGGTGTCAGGTTACGTGAAGGCCCTGCTCGAAGGCGTCAAGTTCAGGCGAAACACCTACACTCTCGATCGACGGTCCCGGGAAAGTGCCATCGAGCAAATGCTTATAAGTTCAGGACCTGCGAGGTAGACAACAGGTTGTTCCAGCGTAGGATCGTCGCCCAAAAAGGTGTTGTCAGCGAATGGGAGCACGGCGGGAAGCGGCCAGAAGGCCTTCGCTTAATCCGCTCAAAGCCAAGGCTTTCAGTCAATCACAATCCCTTAGTACCGAGCCATTCGAACTCATGCGATGGCAGCCTCATAGTTGAAGGAGAAGACTTCCGCGAACTTTGGCGCCGCCAGAGTCGGCAGCGCTTCGTGTATGTTGTAGAGCTCGGTTTTACCGGTAATAGGTTCACCCTTTTGAAGCGGAAAGTTTCGCAGCGCGGGGAAGGGCTCCCTTTGAAGCCAATCAAACAGCCTGCAAAGGCCGTTGCTCATAGCAACAAGTCTAGCAACACGCTCGTCGTCTGCAAAAAAGTTCAATTGGTTGCAGTCCGCATAAAGGATCAGCACAACCTGGTCTTGGGGGCCTAAGAACGGAATGGCGAGGTAGGACACTGGAATCTTGCTGAGATCACCTTTTTCGGTGTCGCGAAGGTCGGTGTGGAGCGCCTCCACACTGTCGTAGTGGTGTGTGCGCCAGATCTTTCCCGAGCCATAAGCGGCCCCCATGATACGATCATTTACCGGAAAAAACCGGCCTACGGTACCATTGGCATTGACTCCGGATTCCTGAAGGTATGCGCAAACCTGCTGGAGATATCCATCTCCCTCACGACTCACTGCGCGATGCATCGTAATCCGAAGACCGGGAACATCGCCGTCTTCGCGGAGGTAGCCGTCCACGGCCGCCAAGAAAGGCAAAACAGCCAGTTGGGAGGCGGGCGGCACCGGTTCGGGGTGCTTATAGAGATTTTCCGCCATGGTGAGATCCTTTTCTAATCGATTCTTGAGCAGGGGTTCGGGAACACACCTGGCCGCCAAAGGCGTCTAGTCACCTGTTTCCGACTATCCTTCATTTCCGTCAGGCGAGTCTCCAAATCAGTATAATCCGCGATTATATCACGGAGATGCTGTAAGGTGTCTGCCCCGTAGCGGCAAAGCACGCGGTCGCGCGCAATGCCGTTTTTCGAGGCAAATTCGCTCGGCTCATCGAAACTCAGCGAGAACGCTCCACATCGATACAAGAGGAACGTCATCAGCCGATTCAGAACCGAACTCCGCCGACCAAATATTTCTGAGAATCGCGCAATCTTTCCATCTCTGCCAGCAATGTGCAGGACAACGGATGTGTCTTTGCGCACCCTGTTGGATATCTCCTGTTTCGCGCGGACGAGCCGGTTTTGATCGTATCCGGTGAGAAGCTCATATATGTTCGCGTCGTCACCAATCTTAGAGATGTCATTCCTGAAAACCTCCTCTAAGGGTTCAAGATCATCCCTAAACAGCTCGTACAGGATCGTATCCTGGCGATAACGTTCGACAGTCAGCCTACAAAGGTCGACTAAAGCGCCATCACCAAATCCAGAAATAAGATAGCGGTGGTGCGCTCCGTTGAGCGCCGGCTGTGCCAACTGATCATTTCGCCAATAAGATGACACAGGGAACTCATCGGCCCCACTTTCAAGGCCGAAGCCACTGGCTAGAACAATACAGTCGAACGTCGATGTGCCACCTTCGGGCTGATCCAAGTCGAAAAAGGATCCGGTTCTTTTCGATCGCGTGCCGACGTAGTCGATGGTTTTGTCACCGACGTTCAGCTTGAAATTGCGGAGTCCTAGGTAGACAGAGATACGGTCACCGTCCGCTGCGAAACCATCGCAAAACTGGCCGAACTCGTTCAAAATGGTCCGGGCGACGTCTGATGCCCTCCCTTCAGACCAGTTGAGCACAGGTAGAGACGCACCCGGCGCCCGACTCCCGAAATATGGCCAATCATAAATTCTGGGGTGTAGCCAACGCCCGTCAGCGCCTTGCTGAATCGGGCTCAAATCCCACAGTTTCTCAAAGATAGTGACTTTTGTAGTCGGCTCAAACAGAGATAGAAGGCACGCGGCCATCGTGAGACCACCAATGCCGCCACCGACTACAGCGATATTCTTGATCGGATAGCTTTTCCGTCGCTCCCACAATGCCCATGCAAGATTATGAGCGCGGACCTGTTGATTATAGACGGTGACGCCTCGCTCCAAGCTCCCCAAAAGGTAGCATCCATCGGCTAACCGGTACGCCGCTTCGATTTCGGATACTCGTGCTTGAACATCAACGGTCATATGTTGCCAGACCCGAATGTACTAACCAGTATGTTAATCTCGATTCAAAGCGGCTACTACCTCTCGTGACGGTCGCCGTGCGATCTCCTGTCATTCACCAATCTCCTCGCACGAACTTGTGAGCAAACGCTTTCTTATAGGCGCAGCACGCCCAACAACGGCTGCCAATGATGTGCGTGCAAACACGAAATTGCCGCGATCCAAGTGGAGAGACATCTACGAGTTCTTCCTTTTTCATTGTCGCGTAGAAGTTGGAAGCGCTGCGCTGCCGCCGCAATCGTCGCATTCAGCGAGATTGACGACAATGGGATGCAGGCTTGGGCAATACGCGTAGATATTCGCTCTCGCGGTACCTACCATTATCTGGATGGTATGAGTGTTCGCAGCGGGGGCGGAGCTCAAATTACAGCCCTACCCATTCAACAAAATCAGATCTGCGCTTATACACCTTCATGAGCGCATCTTTCACGACCGAGGGCCGCTTCGACACGTTGATGACCAGTGTATCCATCGCTCGGGTCAGTGGGATCATCGTCCATTGCGCGGCAAAAGCCGCCGCAAGATCATCCTTCGTTTCGAATAACCCCCCAAGATCCGGCGGCGATGCCAACCATTGTTGGTATTTGTAATCATAGAAATCATCAAAGGCGTAGTTGATCACGGTCCAACCTTCGAGACCGCGGCAGGAATCGTATTGCACGATCCGCAGAGCATCGCGTTCCGTTGGATAAATTTCCCGGACGTCAGACGATGATGCGTCCCAGACGGCGCCTCCGTTCTGACGGATAGTCCAGCCCGGAACCGAGTAGATATCTTCACCATCGCGGACCACCAACGATGGCGGAACGCAGGCAAGCAGATCGACGGGGTAGTTTCCGAGTTTCGCCGCCTCCCCGAATATCCGATCCAACAACGCAGTTTGACCGGCCATGTCACCCTCAACGATGATAACCCGTCCTCCATTGGCGTCTGGGTTTGGTTCGAGGTCCCAGTTCTGAAGGCCGAGGGAATCAGCACAATCGGCTACGAAATGCGCGAGATTGGCCTTCATTCTCAAGCACCGCCGCAACCGGCGCGGCCGCAACTTATCCCGTGCAAGCCCCGATGACCAATCCGCTACGGACGCCCGCACATACTGATCGACTCCGTCGGCCACAACAATGCGGTCCGGTTGATAGACTGCCCGCAGGATCTCGATTTCATTGGATGGCCAATCCTGCCCTTCATCGACGAAGATTGCGTCCCAGGCGAAATCATCGGCGTTGTCCTGGAGGACGCTCTCAAGGTCATCACGGGAAAGCGCTCCGTTACGAATATAGTCCAGGAGAGTTTCCTTGTGTTCCTCGTAACGCTCCAAAAAGCTATCGTACGTCTTGATGATGCCGAGTTCATGCACCAGACGGCCGACGAACGCATGCACCGTTTCAATCCGAATGCCACCCTTTTCGATCTGGTGAGGTACACCGAGCAGTGCCATCGTGCGTCTCATGTCGGCGACGAGTGCTTTGTTGTATGTCAGCACGAGCGACCGCATCCGATTACTGTCATAGGCACGATACGCCATCTGAAGAAGGATGACGGTCTTCCCAACGCCGCCCCTGCCACGGACTACAATTTGCTTATGTGTTAGGTCATCGAGCCAGGCCTCGGGCAGTGCAGCCTTAACAATGCGGTCCATGCGCCGCCGGTCGAGCGGCGTGGGCTCCATGGTTTGAAGCAAAGTGGTCTCCGGCGAGAAGATTGAAGCGAAGATCTCCTCCGAGCCAAAGCTGAGCGTTACTCGGCGGTTATTGTTCGCCGGAGACGACACCTGGCCCAAAATGTTCAGAATGCGTTCGAAGCTCGCATCGATGCCGAAACAGTTGTGCGGCCGTTTGGGTAGGTCGGGTTCACGCAGTCCGGAAAAGAAAATCAGATCCTGGAGATAAATCTTCGGCACACCGTTCCGCGCAAGGTACTTCTTGAGCTCGAATACCTGCTGCCGGGCCTTCTCGGTCACGCACTCCCAACCTCTGGGATACTTTACCGAAGCAACCTTGTCGTCGAATCTGACACCCGTCGCGTCGTGTGATTTGGCCTCAATGACAAGGGCGAAGTTGCGCACCGAAGCGCGCCGCGGAACGAAAGGCTCCCCCTCGCGGGGATAGAATTTGAACTCGATGCCAAACTCGCGTGGCTCGGAGAACTGCCCTACCACAAAAAGGTCGATGTCTTCGATCGGATGTCCGTAAAGCTTGAGCCCAACGAAGATCTTCACATGATCGTCGGGATGCTGGCTGAGGTCGGGCCATACGGCAAGCAGTTGCTTACGCAAATGCAGTGCTGCCTCGTGTTCCTTCCCTTCGCCGACGCCAACCAGTTCTATCATCTACTTCAACCGGTGATCTGCTGATAGATGGTGCGCGTTGCGGTTGGAAGGTTCCCCCGTATGACAAGTTCATTCTCGACAATGACCTGGTATTCAGTGCCGCTGTCGCGAAATTCAGCTATCGCCGGATCAGCGGGATGACCTGTCGTCAATGGCCCCGAAAGCGCAATGACGAACTTCCGCCCTTTGCATTCAGCTAGAATTGGAGCTGTGATTGATTTCCCATTCCCATATGTGATTTTTAGGCCAGCCTCGAATGTCGCCAACCCTTCGTCGCGCCGGAGGAGATCGTTCAGCAGCAAGGCTGTAGATCGCTTGAGGCGTTCAGCACTAAATCCGGGGTTCTGTCCTGTCAGCAGATATTCCAGCAGTTCAGCTCCGACATGCCTGTCGAGCAGGCGATGTTCGAATTTGTTCTTGAAGCTCCGCAAACAGCGGTAGCACGAACCGTCACAGTCTTCGGGGCAGGTTTTCAGCAAGTGGAGTGCGCGCTGAAACAGCTCAAGTCCCCGATCTGCAAACTGACTCGCAAAACCGGCGCCGCCAGGAAGCGTGTCATAGAGGAAGATCTCTGCTTCCAAACCGCTCTTGCCGGCCGGGGTAAGCGCCGGCCGATACTCGGCCATCAACTCGCCAGGCTCGATCTCCAGAATCTGGCAAGCCGCCTTCGCAAGTGCTTCGCTGACAGTTCGCAACGCGACATCCGTCGAATAGTGCCCCGGCTTCAGCTTGAGTGGCGCGGTCACCCGCATTGAGAACAGAGCAATGTCCGTGATGAAATCTGTCCCAAGCACTAGGTGGCGGGTCGGTCCGATTCCGTCACACATGAGCTTGTCGTCATCGTCCGGGAAAGGCTTGCGATGCGGCGCCGCCAGAATCGGCGAGGGTGTGTTGCTCGCTTCTATTCGCCCGCATTTGACACAGTAGTTATATCCCTCCTGCTGCGGGCCGGTATTCGACACCAAGAGATGCCGCCGGGTTTTCAGGCTACGAATGCGCTCGTTGGCTTCGGTCCAGCCCTCATCGTCTCCGGGCGTGCCCATCGTCAATTTTGCGCGCGTGGCATAGCTGGTTTCCGGGATCTCATCAGGCGACGTCATCTCTTCGACGCTCACCGGATGCGCGAAGCCCGGCGGCCGCATCCAGTAGCGAGCGGGACCAAATGTGCTTTCACCGCCGCAGGCCTCACAATCAGTCGTGTCGTTGCGGACGACTTCGCCCGTGTCGAACGTCCGGGCAAAACCACAATCGCTGCATTCCATGTAGAGACGCTTGTTCTCCCATGCCTGAGAGCGATCGTCCTTCATGACCGAGTAGATGGCACCTGACGTATAACATTTGCCCGAAATCCAGACCTGCTTGTCCGGAGCATATTGGGAAAGCGCGATCGGCAAGCCCTGAGAGGGCGCGAACTTCATGATGTGGCGATGCCTCGACGATCGATCGCGATCGAAAACATGAAATGTCGCAACATCGGTCGGAAACGCGTATCGGGGAAGCTTCCCGCAATAAAGAAGCCGGTCCAGCATCTTACCTGGACTGGACGCTTGCTGCGGCCGTTCTTCTCCCTCTTCGGCCGCGTCCTCATCGCCCCCGGCTTCATGGTCTCCATCTTCACTCTCATCCTCCTCGCCAGGACCAGGAGCGATGGCCTCATCCACAGCTTGAAGGCAATCATTGACGAACCCGCCGAGGAGAAAGGCCCGATCTTCGTCGGACAGTTGCTCCGGAATCCAGCCGGCTATGCGTGCGCGCAAGGTCTCCTCGTTGTCGGCAAGCCATGCGGCGAAGTCGTCCCGATTCAAAGGTGAATCCGCCTTTCGAAAGCCGGAAACGCTTCCCAGAACCGAAAACAGGTCGTGTGGCTGGTCCGGGTCGATGATCGGAAGACGATCCTGGTGATAGTTCTGCAAAAGGAACGCGCGGATGTGACGGCGCACGATCTCAGGGTTGTCCAATGTCAACTTCGGGTCGACGACATCTCCCCGGATCATCTCGTCGGGCCGGGAGAAATAGTGCTCATCGTGGCTGTCGGCGCTCCCGAACGCGACGACTGTGGCCACAGCGTTGCCGCGGCGGCCCGCGCGGCCTGCCCGCTGCTGATAGTTGGCTCGCCCGGGTGGCATGTTCCGCAGGGCCACGCCCGACAAGGCCCCGAGGTCAATACCGACTTCCATCGTCGTCGTGCTGGACAGAATGTCGATCGCGCTGGAACGCCCGCCCAGGCCGGTTCCGCTCAGCACGATATCCTGGAATAGGAGCTCATTCTCTTCCGCCTTGGAGAACACATCTTCGTTTTGCGGTGCGTTGAGCTGGGCGGTGTGCTCAGCGGCAATGAGTGCCATCGGCTGCCGCGGCGGGTCCTCAAGGGCCTGCGTAACCGGTTTCCGGTAAAAGCCTTTGCGCGCAAGGAAGACCCGGTCGGCGTCCGGATCAAGGGCAGAGACGGTATCACTTCTGCAGTCCAGACAGCATTCAATGCCCGGGATAGGACGATGGACCGACTTGCAACTCGAGCAATGCACCCACTCGCCATCAAATTGGAGCGAAAGCTCACTGCCATTCAGGCAACGATACCCACTCTCCACCGATTGTGTGAACCACTTGAGCAACTCCGGCGACCAGCTATCCCAAAAGACCTTCCTCGCGGCCTTATCCTCAATGACGGATTCGATCGCTTTGATCTTTGATTTCGGGTTTCGAGGCTTGACCCGAAATCCTTCTGACGGCGGGCGATTGATCCAGGCGCCTGGCATCTGCGCCAGCCTGAACCCGTTGTTGTTCCAACACCGCAGCCAGTAGCGCGCGAGCGCCAGTTTGACCTCATCGGTTTCAGCGACCCCGGGTATCGACGGTAGGCCCAGTATTTTCTTTGTGTGGCGATCGCTTTCTTTCAACGTTGCGAGCGCCAAGGGTTCCATTCCCCAAAACCTGTCGGTCAAGGTGGTCAGCATGCTGCTAAGCAGCGACTCCGGAGGGCGGTGTGCCCGAATTTCCAGCAGCAGGCTCAATAAGGTCGACGGATCATCCAGATCATCTTGGTGGACCGCCTCGTCTACAACTTCTTCAGCATCAAAGTTTTCTCCTCCCCTCATTTCCGGACGCAGGCGCACGTTCAGGCGTTTGGAGGCGAGCAACACACCAAAATATAAGTCGTCGAGGTTCAGGTGAGGGCGGACTGCATCCTGTTCCTTGAGCCAATTGAAGCCGCTGATGATCAGGGGGCGGAGAGAATCCCGTTCGGAATACATCTGTAGATTTGGCGCCAGACGAGCTGCCACCTGCCGGGAGTCCGAAAAAGCGAGCACTTTGCGGCCACGCAGCGGAGCAAACGGTGTAGCTTCCTGTGGCCCAGGGGGCTGAATTTGAATTTGTCGGGCTAGCAACGCCTGAAAGGGCTGGTCGCCCTTGGTCTGATGGTCCTGCACATAGCTTCGCCCAAAGCGCGCGGTCTTGCCGCAAACGGCGCACGGCGTGAACTGGCCGCGCGACTCGAAACTGGTATCGTTCTCATTCTCGTCGTCGGCCGTATCGGTGAGCCGGTCCTGCCGGATGAAGACCGTTCGCATGCGGGGTCCGGGGGAGAGCGGATTCAGTTGTCCTGTTTCCAGATCGTAGTCGGCAGGTTCCGCGCCATCGTCGTGCGCAGGCTGCTCGAGAAGCAAGTCGATAGGCAGCAACGGGCTTGTCTCGCCACTCGCCATGCGTAACTGCTCTCCCGGCTCGGACCAGAGAGCACGAGGTGAATCGACGTCGTCGGTATAAGCGCGAGCGTAAGCGGTTCCGCAGTTTCGGCAGGTGAACAGCTCAAGCACCCGAGCCCCGCAACCGCATTCTTCTGACGGTTGCGCGTACATCTTCCCGCAGATGCCATCACGTTGACTCTCCGAGAGCTCACTGCAGTCCGGGTCCATACAAACCCAAAGACCGGGCAGGCCCCGAAAGAAGTTATGTATGCGGCAAGGCAGCAGTCCGGGCAGGTTTGGCTCCGGCCTCGCAATGCTACCGAGCGCCATCAAGACAGTGACGGCTTCGTCGGCCATTTTGGACGGGACATCATCGGCAAACAGAAAGGTGCCAAGTTCGGCGATCGGCCGGGCTTCCTTCATCGTCGCGTTGATCAACGCGCACATCGGAGGAAACGATTTTAGCGCATCGAAGAGCCCGCGTTCTGTTGAATCCGCACCCGTGACGCATCGATAGTCGAGCAACGGCGTGAGTAATGCCAGCTTGGCATCGTCGGTATCCGCCTCGTAGAACGCATTCAGATCAATCCCGGATAGGGCTTCGGCGTCAGCCAAGGTTCCCTTCCCGGCACCTTCCTTGAGATCAAGCGTGCCTTCGATTGGAACGAAGGTATGAGCCGGGATGCCTGAGAGCTGCGATCCAAACGCCGGAGCGTATTCCGCATCTTTGAAACTGGCTGTCGCGCAGATGACGCTGAAACGTTCCTCGGGGACGCCGATCCGGTCGCGCAGCCGTCTTAGTAGCAATCCGACTTCCGCGCCGGCGGCGCCGCGATAGAGGTGCGCTTCGTCGAGCACCACCAGAAAGGTCTCATCCGGATTGTCAGCAAGCCACTCACGCGTCCTGTCAAAGATTGGCCGCTCAACCGGTCGCATGAGCATGTATTCGAGCATTGAATAGTTTGTGACGAGCAGGTCAGGCGGCGCGGCCTGGACTTCGTGTCGCGTCAGCAATTCGGAGTCGTCCGGTAGCGTAACCGCCCTGACGAAATCTCCCGTCTTCCGGTCTTGCCAGGCGCTGCCCTTTTGCCCGTACCAGGCTTCAAGGTCGGGCTTTGCCGGCCATTTGCCACGATCCTTCAAGGCGGTTAGCAATTCTACAGCCTGTGCCTTCTCATCCGCATCGTCGCTATCCGCACGCCGGAGAACATCGACGTAGAAGCTGTCGAAGGCTTGCAGTCGTGACGAATCCTTCTTCGACGTGCGAATGCCCGCATACGGGGTGCGGCTTGTATACCGGGCAAATCGAGGCGGGCGGCCGCACCACTCCTTGAACGTCCTGACAAGACGCGGATCGCCCAGCAATGCGCGAAGGCGTCCCAATTGGTCGTTCACGAGCGCATTCATCGGATACATGATCAGCGCCCGCATCGCCGGCTGCTCGGCGAAGACGCCAGGACGCGTCTGCGCCTCCTGCGCAAATTTGCCCAGGATCGGAAGAAGGAAGGATTCCGTCTTTCCCGAACCAGTCCCGGTCATAATGACCAGGTTTTTTCCGTCGATGAGATTGTGACGAAGCGATTCGGCCTGATGCTTGTAGGGAGGGTCGTAGATCAACCGGGGAAGGTCATCGCTCGGTGAACTCAATCGTGAAAAGAGCGTCTGCGCGGCCGGCGGCAGTCCAATCATTGAGCCGAATGTATCGCCCGTTTGGTATTTGGGCGTCGACTCAAGATAAGGGACGCGATGAATTACGCCGTCACGTTCAAGAAGGCGTTGCCGCTGCGCAATCAACGACGGGGCACTGATGTGGTAGGTCGCCTCGATGTAGTCACTCAGCGAGCCGTGCAGATTCTCTATGGTTTCTTTAATTGTCTGCATACTTATCCCCCTCCCACATTCTTACGCGTCCGTTGGCACCAGCCACAAGTTTTCCTGAAGGTTTTTTTCTTCTTCTGCCGCCTCTGCCGCGGGGATCTCGTACGCAAGCAAGCTGCTGCTGCGTGGACGTTCGTGACCGAGAACCATCAATCGGCGCTGCGCCCAGAGTGGCAGCGGCGAAAAGAAATCGAAACGGACACCGGCATCTGTCGAACTGCGCTGGTATTGCTGTGGCTGCCCCGCACGGTGGTCGATCGCCATTTGTAGATGCCACGCGGCGTCGCATCCGCGCCAACGATAATGCTTAGGGGGAAGATCAACGATGCGCTTCAGCGTGCCGTCAATGAGTTCGGCAAAGCTCCAGAGCGGCGCTCCGAACTCCTGCGGTCGGCGGGCGACGAATGTTCCGGTCTGACCACGCGGTGTGTTCCATCGGCCGCGATAGTAAGTGACCTTGGTATCCCGATCGAGTATTTCGAGACCGGATACCGGGCCGCACGTCGGCTGAGATGCCAGTTGGTTTTCGAAACGTTGGACCAGTTGTTCCGGGGCTTGCGCCTTAGGCGATCGGAGCCAGACCGCCTCAGATAACTGATGCAACCCGTGCGCGGTCAATTGATCGATCAGATCCTCGCCGGGTTCGGGCACGATAAACTGCGTCACGTGAGAGCGGATCACGCGCCGGGCCAGGTGTTCCGGCAGGGCGGCGTCCTGATCGGGAGCGATTCCGGTCAGGAAGATGCTTCCGGTCCGGCGAGCTACAAAAGATGGTGGCGCTGCAAATACCCAAGTTCCCTTGACCTCAGGATCATCGGTCGCGACGTCGGGTAGCTCCAACAAGTCGCCGGCGACGATCATGGCCTCTATCAGATTGTCCAGCAGATCAGCAAGTGCGCCGCGATCCGGTTGCAAGTATACGAGACTTTCCGTGAGGGCAGCACGCAGCGCGGACCTTGAACATGGACAGTGTATTCCTGCTGCGCGACGCAAGAGGCCGGCCAGCAGAATGTCGTCAAGCTCAGAAGGCTCGCTCCCCATTCCAAGCGAAGCCCGGCAGTAGCCTAGAACCTCGTCCGGCGTGAGTTCGGTGATCGTCATTCCCACCTCGGCAGCAATTCTGCGGGTCGATTGTCCGCGCTGGCGTGGCTGAGCGCGACAACCCGAGCGCCGCGCAGCAACAGTGGCTTCGCCATGATGCGTTTGAGAAGTGTCGGCAGCCTGTCACGGTAAAGGCGCGGCACCTCGTACGGCCGGCTGGCTATGTCGACCGCCAGGGTGCAAAGCGCTTGATCGGAGCAAACGCCATAGCGCCCAGCCAACTCGGCATACCAGCTTGCGATCGCCCTTCTTCCGCCCTCGATGCTCACGGCATCGCGGCGCAGCACGGCCGGAAAACCACCCCTGTGATCAAGCAACGATTGCAGATGATCGAAACTTCTTTCCCGATCATTGCTTCTCATGAAAGCGGCCTCGGCTCGGCCCCAGTCTCGCCCGGCCAGGGCGCCGTAAAGGCGAGTGGTCAGGCCAATCACCACCTGAGCCCGCCGCGCGTTAGCAAGAAAACCGGCGAGCCGCGCTGACCTCCAGTAGCGCAATATTCTCATATGCTTGATTATAGATTTGGGACTATCGGCAATACTGTCGTAGACAGGCTGAACGCCCAAGCCCTCCAGGCCGATGTCGGACAGCCCGGTGCTCACGATGACCAAGTCCCGGAACTTACCGTTTTGGGTGATAAACAGCCCGCCTGGGGGCTGAACATCGAATCCCGTAAGGGCACTCCCAGCGTCGACGCGCTCGATTCGAGTTGGCGTTTCCAAGCTGAAAAATCGACATTTCGGTTCCACGTATTCTTGCCCCGTGTCGTCGACAAGCCGAAGCGAAACGGCTTCGCCTCGATGACGCAGCACCCAGCGGACCGGCAGTGCATCATGATCGAACCGGACGACGAATCGCCCAAGTTCCTGCCCCTCGATAGTGAGAAGGCCAGAAGCGGCTTCAAGGTAGCGCCACTCCGCATTTTCCCGCCGCAGGTACTCCAGAAATCGCTTCTTCCAAGTTTCCGGGAAGATCGGCAGGTCCATCGGTGGACAGACCTGGGCGCTGTAGATCTCCACGCCTTTAGCATCCTCAAGGCTTACATGCGGGATGACCTGACGGCCTTCGGGTCCGAAAACCGTGAGGTCCAACTCATTTTCCCAAAACACGTCCAGTGTGGCGTCATGCGGGTTACTCATGACCGCGAGTCCCACATGCGAGGTCGTCCCGGGGGTCCACGGTTCAGGTTCGCGTACCCTGAGTTCCAGATAACCCTCATGCGTGGGCGGCGCCCCGAGTCCATCCAGAGCCGCACTGCGGCGCGCCTTGACGCTGAGCCGATGTGTCCCCGCCGCCAGTTGCGGCAACTGAATGAAGGTTGGTTCTCCCGGTTCTCCGGCCTGGAAGGCCGTTGCCGCGCCGTCGTTGAGTGTGACCAAGTAGGAGTCCACTGGGTGATCGGGAACGATTCCGAAACACGGGCTCTCGGTTGTCAGCCATTCGCTACGCCCTTCTCCATCCCATTTTCGTCCGGGCAGACCGGCAGGCCAGACACGGACGGTTCGGGCAAGTTCGAGATTCCGTATCCGCAGCCACTGCATGTATGCGCTGGACACATCGGAAGGCACAGATACTCGAATAGCGCAGATATCGCTGCATTCGATGGCACAACGTGTCATGCCATCTTGCAGGTCTTCAAATTCATCGGGCGACGCCAGGATGTAATCATAACCGGGTCGCATGAGGCGGCTAGCAATTTCGCGGGCGATGCCATCAGCGCCAATGCGGAAGAGCCAGATCGGACCCGGACTCATTCGGCATTCGCTCTCAAGAAGATGATCGACGACTCCGTTTGGAGACTCGAAACTGACCAACGGCCTAGACGGGTCAGGCCAAGCCTTGAGGACCGCACGGCGGTTGCCGGAAAGGACCCAGCCCGCCGGCCGTCTGACATCATCGCCATTCAACTTCGAGCGGGTCTGCCGAAGAAACTGCCGGATATCCGGATTGAGCGCGGCAATCCCCTTGAAATTGGGGACATCAATCACGAGCGTCCAACGCCCGTCGCCGGCATATCGCAAGCGC
This sequence comes from Stappia sp. G46H5W, assembly GCF_058448995.1. Lineage (NCBI taxonomy): Bacteria > Pseudomonadati > Pseudomonadota > Alphaproteobacteria > Hyphomicrobiales > Stappiaceae > Stappia > Stappia sp. G46H5W. Next base: position 165,851 of record NZ_JBZFLL010000005.1, read on the forward strand.
AAATCGGGCCGAATATCAGGCCTAGTTTCCTGCAGCCGCTGTTCTACTGAAGCCTGGCCTTCGCCGGAAGATGGAGGCGCGGCGCCCCGACCAATGCCTTTGAAGCGGTCAGCTACAACGCGACTCGCCTCTCTTAGCCAACCGCGAGCATGTCGCATCTGCTCGAGATCGGCAACGATCCGATCGAGCGTAGCGGGCAGAAGCGGCTCTTCACCTTCACGTGGATCTTGGTGCAGAAGCGCAAGGACGATACGGCCGACCAGTTCCTCTTGCTGGAGAAACTGCTCGAAACGTGTGGACGCGTAGTAGACATTTGTGGCTATCAAACGGCCAATTGCCGCAGGCTCGATCGTCGTCAGCCGCGCAAGCGTGAATCGCAAATCATATAATGTCCGGGCAAACTGCTGCTGCAAATAGCGGGGTAAGACTGCATGGGTGGTCGGCCAGGCGATTATGCTGAAATGCGACGCCCACGGTCCGGAAGGAACTACGCCATTGTAGGTTGACTGGAATTTCGAGAACCACGCCGTAACCCGATACCTGTCTCGGGAATCCCAGCCGGGTGTAACATCCTCGAAGGACTGCCAATATTCACCGCCTTCGTAAGTATATCCCCTCTCTGCCGCATAGATTGTCCAGAGCAACCAGTGTGGAGCTAGTCTCAGTCCGGTGTTCAGGCGCGCCCGTAGCTGCTCGGCAATCTCCTCCAATTTACCATCATCCAGACCGTGCTCCAGAGCAAAAATAGGAAAGCCGGACGCCGCGCGACGCTCTGCAAGCGCCGCAAAATGCTGCTCCATTCGCTCCTGCCATTGGTCCAAAGGCACAGCCATGACCAACTATGACCTCGAGGCCGTTTCCTTGAACAAATCAGAGCTTTTTAGCTGGTTGCGGAGCATGCGGGTCTGATTACCAAAGAGATCGACAATGTCGTTTGAATTCCAGTCCTTGAATTTAGGCATGCGCTCGGCCCGAGGCACCATCCACCGCTCGAGCGCCAACTCGGATATTTCCTTGGCAGTGAGTAGGTCTTCGACGTCAGGCTTCCCCTTTCCTGTGCGCAATATCTTGGCGGCGTTCTTGGCAAGTTCACAAATGAAGACCTCGCGCTGAATTCCGTGTCGCAGCATATCTTCTTTGAAACCGAGCGCCGAAAGTGCTGCTCTTGTGGTTCGCAGACGCCAGTTTGGTCCTTGGCCAAAACGGTGCTGGTCTGCATAGGTATGGTCGATATCGCGCAGGTAATCTCGCAATTCTGCAAATAACCGATCCGGGATGTGAAAATGTCCCCATCCACCCGTATAGCCGATAGATTTCAGATACTGTTGACCCCCGAGCTTGAGGCGATTGTAGACCGACGAACGCCCCATTGAAGACGATGTGGTAACAGCGAGCAGACGCGCCTTTTTCTCCTCTTTCGAGATTATTCCGGTGGAACCGCCATAGGTGCGCGCAAAATCGTCATATAAATCTCGGCTCCGAAGCAGGCAGGCTACAAGTTTCCCGCCCAGCAATTCGTTGTAGGGGGGGATGGCTCCAAGAACGTAAGCATCCATCACGTTGACGAGCCGGGCGCTTCTGTCATGGGTATCCCAACCAATGAGCTTGTCCCTCACCGCGAGGTTGAAGACCGGATCTCCGATGGCAATGAGGCCCATGAGCTTGCCATTGTTTTCATCCCAGACGAGATACCGCAGCCGCCTGCCGAAGCCATTTGAAACTGGAACCGACCATGTCAGCGATGCGAGGCGAAACAGATCACCTTGCGGAGTCCCCGCTGATACACGTTCGAGTACCGGCGAAATTCTATCGGGATCAATTTCCTTGCCAGACGCAAAATGCCTCAACAGCTTCTCGGCCTTGGCGGCAATGAACTCGCGGTTTAGATGGAGCCGCTCTTGCCGCTGCGCGCGGTGTAGCGTACGAACAATGTCCTTTCCGGACCCTTCAATGCGAAGCGCACCTTCTTCAGACTTCTCGAAACCTAGTGAATGCAGATGTCGGCGCAGCTTTCGTTTAATGTGGGCTTCACGAGAAGCAATGCTAACGACATTTCCCTTGCTTTTTGACATTCTCAGTTGTGCCCCCCGAAATTTGCAATGTCTTTTTTCGCGTACATATTACGACGTTTCAAGAAATCAGTTTTCTAGCCCGCGAAGCATGCGGCAAGAGGAAGATGGCAAGGTCTTCAACGACCGCCGATAAATCTAGTGCATTGAAGTCTACATCCTCAACGAAAGCTCGCCACTGCTTTTGCTTCTGTGCATCGGTCGCAAATTCCAGCGTCAGGGCATCCGGCAACTCGGTCGGGATCACCGTTTCGCGGCGCGTAAAGGTCGCTGCAATCGCGCGGGCTAGCCTATCATCGTTAAAGGTGAACGACCGGCTGAGAAGCCAGATGTCGTAGAAGTCCTTCATCCGGCTGTTGGCCCGGCCCAGCGCCACCATCACCTGGAATTTCTCGGCGATGACCGTCTCCCGCGCATAGGCGCGCAGTCTCGGCGCGGGCAGATCGAGCATAACGGGGTAGTCGACGACTTCCGCTCCGGGCTCCAGCGCATCGCCAAAGCCGATGTCGATCGTGAGGTTGATCCGGGCGCCGCCGACCGAGGCGATGGCGCGTAGCCGGAGACCGCCATAGTCGAGTTCCTCGCGAATGCGGTCGACACGCAGCGTCTCCGGATCGAACACGACGCCGTCTTCGGCGTTCTGAGCGAGGATGTCCCGGAATGTCGCCAGTATCGCGGCTTCGCTCGGGTCGCCGAAACCCAGCAGATCGAGATCGCGCGTTCCGCGGTGCGGATCGTCGAACCAGCTCATCATCAGCATGGCCCCTTTCAGCACGAAGCGCTCGGCATGGAGTGACTGGCTGAGCCGGAACAGGAGGCGTTCCAGCGCGAAGCGCGTGAGCACCAGATCGAAGCTCTGTCCGTTCGCCTTGGAGAGGTTGAGGAGCCGGGCGCGCACCGAGGCGCCGATGTTCTTGATCTCCTTAGCCATTGGCTGTCAGCGCCTCCAGATAGGGGCGGATCACCGTGCCGACCCCACCTGTATCCGCGGCCCTCGCGATCTCGGCCGGCGTGGCTTTACGTTGACGCAGGGATTCCTGCAGGCCCTCAAGCGCGACAGGAAGACCGATCTTGCCGCGATGCCGGAAGCAGTCAGCAACGGTCTTTGCCACGCCGAACACCTTTACCGATACGCCTTCGATCATATGGGTTTCGACGCTGTCGGCAAGCAGATCGTCCGAGAAACGCAACACGCGGATCGGCATGTCGCTCGGCTTCGGCGTCCAGTCGTTCCGGCCGATCGCCATCCACACCTTCCTGGGAAGCTGATCAGTTATTCCATGAAAGGCGAGCGCCGAGACGAGGCAGATCACGCCCTTGGGGAAACGCTTGACCGCCTCGGCAAGGCTATGGTTTGCGTCGAGTTCTGCGTCGGCAAGCTGATAGAGCCCGCGCGCCAGTCGGATGACCTCGCCATCCTTTTCCATACGGCTGACGGTTGCGGCGGTCACGCCGGCATCCCTGAGTTCCGCAAGGCGCAGAATCCCACGCGCCGCGAGGAGATCGCGGGCTATCTCGCGCTGGGACCGGGCCTGAGGCATAGATACATACTCTCGCACTTCAACATCCATGGTGTGAGGTTTTGTATCATATAGGGCAGTAAAGGAAAAGACCAACGAGGTTGTTGGATCGGCTGATTGGAAGTCACCGTGCCGCTGATTGGAAGCGTATGAACCGCGACGTGGAAAGCCCGGGAGGGGAAAGCGTTCCCCTGCGGTCGAGCCTGTAGTCTCGACCGACCCCTTCTGCGGGGGACACCCCGCAACGCCCCGAGAGTGATAGTGCGGACCGGTTTGCCGTGACGGGTTGAAAGCCGAGGGAGAGGCCCTTGGCGCCCGTCGCGGAGAACCGCGATGTCCAGACAGAACCGCAAATCGGGCGTCAAGCGCGACCGGGCCAATCTCTATTCCGAGATCACCGACAAGATCATCACCGAGATGGGAGCCGGCCGGGTGCCCTGGGTCCAGCCATGGGGCACGGCGGCGGCGAAGGCGCCGCTCGGCCTGCCGAAGAACGCCTCGACCGGCCGAACCTATTCCGGAATCAACGTGCTGCTACTCTGGGGCGCGGTAATCGAACGTGGCTTTTTCGGCCAGAGCTGGCTCACCTTCCGCCAGGCTCTGTCGCTGGGCGGCAATGTCCGTAAGGGCGAACGCGGCACCACCGTGGTCTATGCCGACCGCTTTGTGCCGGAGGACGAAAAGCGCCGTGCGCGTGAGGCCGGCGAGGACGCGCAGGCGATCCCCTTCCTCAAACGCTTCACCGTCTTCAATACCGACCAGTGTGAGAACCTGCCGGAGGACGTAGCGGCCGCCGCGCCACCGGTGCCGACAGGACTAATCGAACCGCGCGTCGAGGCGCTGATCGCGGCGACGGGGATCGATTTCCGCATCGGCGGCAACCGGGCTTTCTATGTCCCGGCGCATGACTATGTGCAGGTGCCGCCGCCGCAGGCCTATTTCGAGCCGATCAACTGGCACCGCACGGCGCTGCACGAACTCGGTCACGCCAGCGGCGCGCCCCACCGGCTCAGCCGCGACCTCTCCGGCTCCTTCGGATCGAAGAAATATGCCTTCGAGGAACTGATCGCCGAGATCAACGCCGCCTTCTGCTGCGCGTCGCTCGGCATCGAGCCTACGGTTCGGCATGCCGACTACATCGGGTCCTGGCTGGAGGTGCTGCGCGAGGACAATCGCGCCATCGTCCGCGCCGCCAGCCAGGCGAGCAAGGCCGCCGACTGGCTTCTGGCCTTCCTGCCTGAAGACGAGCAGCGGCGGCGCGATGAGGAAGATCTCTCTTTCGACAGGAGGGGGGCATGATCCTCCTGACCGACGACCAACGCGATCTCCTGCTTGCCAATGGTCGGCAGCGCGATGTCGACCACATGCCGGTGGTCAAGTTCTTCAACCCGCTGGGCGAAGGCGTCTGGCTCGCGACCGAGCTCGACGCGGACGGCGATACGCTCTTCGGCCTCGCCGACATCGGTTATCCGGAGCTCGGCAGCTTCTCGCTTGAGGAACTGACTTCGATTCGCCTGCCCTTCCGCATTGGGATCGAGCGCGACATCCACTTCACCGGCGATTTCCCGATCTCGGTCTGGGCGGAAGCGGCCCGCAAGGCCGGGAGCATTCGCGCGGCCGAACGTATCCTCTATCGCGCGGCGCAGCCTTTTCGTGATGGCGGGTGAATGCCTTCCTTCCTGAAATCCGCAGAGCCGGGGATGCGCACATCCGCATCTCCGGGTCTGCGCGTCTCCGGATCGCCGGCAGGCGGCGCCGTCCTCAGAGTAAGAGGGCGGCGCTTCGCTTCGTGACGGGTTGGAGGCTGAGAGAGAGGCTCTCGGCGCCCGTCGCGGAGCAAATCCCCATGGCTACTGCTGCAACGAAAATCGCCCTGTCGTCTTCGCGCGATATCCCCTTCAACAAGCTCGTGCTCAGCCAGTCGAACGTCCGGCGCGTCAAGGCCGGCGTGTCGATCGAGGAGCTGGCGGCGGACATCGCCCGGCGCGGGCTGCTGCAAGGGCTGAGCGTAAGGGCCGTTGTCGACGAAACCGGCGCCGAGACCGGCATGTTCGAAATCCCCGCCGGCGGACGGCGCTATCGCGCTCTCGAACTGCTGGTGAAACAGAAGCGCCTCGCCAAGACGGCGCCGGTGCCCTGCGTGATCCGGGAGGGCGGCATCGCCGAGGAGGACTCGCTGGCCGAGAACGTCCAGCGCGCGCCACTGCATCCGCTCGACCAGTTCCGCGCCTTCCTTGCGCTTCGCGAGAAGGGCCAGTCCGAGGAGGAGATCGCCGCCGCGTTCTTCGTCTCGGTCAACGTGGTCAAGCAGCGGCTGAAGCTTGCCACGGTCTCGCCGGCTCTGCTCGACATCTACGCCGAGGACGGCATGACGCTCGACCAGCTCATGGCCTTCAACGTCTCGGGCGACCACGAGCGCCAGGAACAGGTGTTCGAGCGTCTGAAGGCGTCTTACAACAAGCAGCCTTACGTCATCCGCCGCATGCTGACCGAGGGCGCGGTGCGAGCGTCTGACAAGCGCGCCGAGTTTATCGGCGTCGATGCCTACATCGAGGCTGGCGGCACCGTGCTTCGCGATCTGTTCCAGGGCGACGACGGCGGATGGCTTCAGGACGTGGCGCTGGTCGACGAGATGGTCGCGGCCAAGCTGAAGGCGGAATCCAAGGCGATCGCTGTGGAAGGCTGGAAGTGGATCGAGGTCGCACCGGACTTCGCCTACGGCCATACTTTCGGCCTTCGTCAGCTACGCGGCGAGCCCGTGCCGCTCACGGCCGAGGAGCAATCCACGCACGACTCCCTGCAGGCCGAATACGATCGCCTGGTCGCCGAGCACGAGGACGCCGACGAACTGCCGGACGATGTCGATGAACGGCTCGGCGAGCTGGAAACGGCGCTCGAGGCCTTTGCGGGGCGGCCGCTGTCGTTCGATCCCGACGAGATCGGACGGGCGGGCGCGTTCATCAGCATCGCGCCCGATGGGCGGCTCCGCGTCGAGCGCGGCTATGTCCGCCCCGAGGACGAACGGCCGGTCGAGACGGAGGCCGAGGAGGACGATCGCGGCCAGGGCCCTGGCGTCGTCGGCGGCAAAGACGGCGAGGAGGATCATGAGACTGAGGCCGATACCTCCGCGCCGGAGCCCGAGGACGAGGGGTTGTCGCCAATCTCCGACCGGCTGATGACGGAGCTGACCGCTCATCGCACTCTCTGCTTGCGGCACGCGCTCGGCGAGCAGCCGCAGGTCGCCTTCCACGCGGCGCTCCACGCGCTGACGCTCAAGGTCTTCTATCACTATGGGTCGGACAGTTGCCTGGAACTGGACCTGAAGAGCGTCGGCTTCGGTACCCAGGCGCCGGGGCTAAACGACAGCGCCTCGGCCGAGGCGATCCGCGCCCGGCACGAGACCTGGACGAAGGTCCTGCCGAAGGACTCCGCCAATCTCTGGAACGCGCTCCAGGAGTGGGATGGCGACAGCCAGGCGATGCTCTTCGCCCATGTCGTCAGCCTGTCGGTCAACGCCGTGCACGAAGCCTGGAACCGGCGGCCGCGCGCGCTCGATCACGCCGACCAACTGGCGCAAGCTGTCGAACTCGACATGGCTGCGGCTGGGTGGCGGCCGACGATCGACGCGTTCCTTGGCCGCGTCACCAAGGCCCGCATTCTCCAAGCCGTCGCTGAAGCCAAAGGCCAGCGCGACGCCGACCGGATCGAGCACCTGAAGAAGGCCGAGATGGCGGAACAGGCCGAGGCGCTGCTGGCCGAAACCAGGTGGCTCCCGGAGCCGCTGCGCACGCCGGGCCGCGATGCACCGGAGGCCGTGGAAACCGACGCCACCGATCTCGTCGAAGCGAGCACCGATACGACGGTCGAAGAAACGGCGGCGAACGGCGGCGAATCGGCCATGGCCGAAGACGAGGACATGGCCGAGGATGACTCGGTCGCGCTCGAACGCCTCGCGACCGCGGCCGAATAACCAAGGAGCCAACTGCACTGTCAGGAGCCGCCAGCGATGGCGGCTCCTTTTTCGTTCGGAGGACACGATGCCGGAGAACGCATCCGAACTCGCGCAGCGTCTCGCCCGGCAGGCCGAGGCGGTGTGCCGCGAATACTTGTCTGCCGGACGGCGGGAGGGCCGTTACTGGATGGTGGGCGATGTGCGCAACGCGCCGGGCCGCTCGATGTTCGTGCGCCTAACCGGTCCCGACTCCGGCAAGGGCGCAGCGGGCAAATGGACCGATGCCGCAACCGGAGAGCATGGCGACCTGCTCGACGTCATTTGCGAGAGCTGCGGTTTGACGGAATTCAGGGACGTGGCCGACGAAGCCCGTCGCTTCCTGGCCCTGCCGCACCCGGAGCCGGCTCGGGCATCATCACACGGACGCAAATCGCCCGCACCAACGGGTTCACTACTGGCGGCCAAACGTCTGTTCTCCATGGCGCAGCCGATTGCGGGCACACTGGCGGAATCGTATTTCCGTAAACGCGGCATTACGGCTCTGCACGGAACCGGGTCGCTGCGGTTTCATCCGCGCTGCTACTACCGGCCCGACGAGCATAGCCCGACAGAGACGTGGCCGGCCCTGATCGCTTCGGTCACCGATCTCGACGGTCACCAGACTGGCGCGCATCGCACCTGGCTCGATCCGAACGGGTTCAACGAGGCGACCCTCGGCAAAGCCCCGATCGAGACACCGCGGCGGGCAATGGGCGATCTGTTCGGTCATGCAGTGCGCTTTGGCGTGGCGGGCGAGGTCATGGCTGCCGGCGAAGGCATCAAGACCATGCTGTCGCTGCGGTGTGTCGTGCCCGAGATGCCCATGGCAGCCGCGCTCTCGGCAGCCCATCTTGCCGCCATCCTGTTCCCCGACACGCTGCGCCGGCTCTACATCGTGCACGATGACGATCCGGCAGGCGACGGCGCAAGGGACACGCTCGTCGAACGGGCAGACGCGCTCGGCATAGAGGCGCTGCCACTCTCGCCGATGCTGGGCGATCTCAACGAGGATCTGCGCCTACGTGGTCTCGACGCCTTCCGGGCGTCGATCCGGGTCCAACTCGCCCCGCAGGATGTCGCCAGGTTCATGGAGTCTGTTCTGTCCGCCTGAACGGGGTTGCGGGGCGGGCTATGGCGGTGACGTCGGAGCCTTTGTCAACGGCTCCTATGGATGTCGGACAGGGCCGCGCCCCGGCCTTCTTCAGAGGGCGACCGGACAGCAGGCGGCCCGGTCCGGCAATGGCTACGGCCAACGATTTTCCGGCGGCCCTGCGGGCCTTTCCATCGCGAAACAAAATCGCCGGCCTTCGCCATCCTCCGCTGACTCTCCGGTCCTTGCGCTGCCGCTCCAGGATGCAGGCCCGGCCCGCCCGCCGTCTTTCGGCGCCATGAAGGCCGCGGCGGGCGCGGCCAACCGACAAAGGGAGCCACCCGATGACACTCGACGACGACACCTTCGAACCCCATCACGAATCCTCGCCGACCGAGCACGCGTTGAACGCACTGGAACTTCACGGCTACCGCCACGACGGCCACGGCCCGGACCCGCGCCTCGTCCCGGAGGACAACGTCATCGCCGGCGCCGTCTCCGACATCTTCGACGCCCTGATCGCCACGATGGCGGATACTGCCCTCGATGGCGAACTCGACGATCTGCTCTGGTCGACGGTCAACATGTTCCACCGTGCGGCCGACCGGCTCGAACGCAAGCTCGACGACAACGAACAGGCGCAGAAGCAAAGGCAGCGTGAACAGGACGGCTCCGAAATCAAGGCCGTCGAGCTCGAACGCCTCATCGAGATCGGGCAAAGCCTCATCGAACGCCGCGACAGCCTGGAGGTCTTCCGCGACCGCGCCGCCGAGCTTTATCTGCGCACTACCGGCTCACCCTGGTCGCCACGCACCGGCTCGCAGGTCAACCATCGCGCACTGACTTCTGCCATGATCGACAGCCGGGACTTCATCGCGGAGCGCAAGCGCGCCAACCGCGAGGTGCTTTTGCCCGCAGGTCCGAAGGTCGCCGTCTCCGGTGGCGCCAACTTCAACGATCACAAGCTGATCTGGGACAAGCTCGACCAGGTCCATGCCAAGCACCCCGACATGGTGCTGATGCATGGCAAGTCGCCAAAAGGCGCCGAGAAGATCGCCGCCCGCTGGGCCGATCACCGCAACGTCACTCAGATCGGCTTCGCGCCGGACTGGACGAAGCACGGCCGCGCCGCGCCGTTCAAGCGCAACGACCAGATGCTCGACATCCTGCCGATAGGAATCCTGGTCTTCCCCGGCACCGGCATCCAGGAAAACCTTGCCGACAAGGCGAGGAAGCTCGGTATCCCGGTCTGGCGGTTCGAATGAACCGCCATTTGCACGTAGCCATATTTGCTCGGCATCAGGCCGTTTCACCGACGCGGCACCTTGACCTGCAAAGGTCCGAGCGATAGGTATTTATACAACGTATAAATAAGGAGATTGAGATGATCACCGGGCACGTTTTCATCGCGACCAGTTTGGACGGCTTCATCGCCCGCAAGGACGGGGACATAGCTTGGTTGCTGGAGCGCGACGAACCGGCGGAGGATCACGGATACGACGATTTTATCGAGAAGATTGACGTCATCGTTATGGGTCGCGGCACGTTCGAAAAAATGCGCGATGAACGCCCGTGGTTCTACACACGCCCGGTTCTTGTCCTCTCAGCGTCGCTGAAAGACCAGGACCTACCGGCAGACCTTGCCGGCAAGGTGCGGATTTCAGACAAATCGCCTCAACAGGTGATGGAGATGCTCGAAGCCGAGGGGCACCGGCGCGTCTATGTCGATGGCGGAAAGGTCATCCAGTCGTTCTTGCGCGCGGGGCTGATCGCCGACATGACCATCACGCAGGTTCCGGTGCTGCTTGGCGAGGGCCGCAGTCTCTTCGGCGCCACCGCCTCGGACATACCGCTCACGCATGAGGATACCAAGAGCTTCGCCTCCGGTCTCGTCCAGTCACGCTACCGGATCGCCACATGACCCGTCCGCGAGGACGCCCGCATCGGGACAAGGCGCCCGCCTCGCGCGAGCAGATTCTGACGGCCGCGCTCGAACTATTGGATACCGGCGGCGTCGAGGCCTTCACGATGCGGGCGCTTGCCGACCGACTTCGGGTCAATCCGATGACCATCTACCATCATTTCGGAGATCGCGACGGCTTGATCGACGCCTTGTCCGAACATGTCTATGCAGAGGTTTCCACGCCAGCCGCTGGCACGTTTCACGACCGGATCAGATCGCTTCTGAATGCCTATCATGACCGCGTGATAAGCTACCCTGGCCTTACATTGCTCATCTTCAGGCAACCCGCAGTCTTTCCCCGGCAGGCACAGCGGATAACCGATGACATTGACCAACTCCTGGTAGAAGCCGGATTGCCGTCATCGCGGTCCAGACTTTGGCTGAACATACTTGTTGATTTCACGCATGGCGCGGCTATCGCAGCCGCGATGGGCGATAGGTCAAACTCCGCCGTCTCGGGCGCAAAGGACGATTACGACAATACGCTCACGGAGTTGCTCAAAGGAATGGAGACCTGACCGCGACAGCCAGCGACGGCGGAGGGCCCTATGCCGTTGGATGATTGGTCTCGTTAGGCTCGTCGACGAGTGTGCTATACTGCTGAATTGCGTCATGGTGGTGGTGGAGGCGCGACCATTCAAACCTCGTCTTACGGAGATGCCACCATGATTGTTGCTATCCTCGGAACCATCACGGCAATTGCAGTCCTCAGTTGGTTGCTGTTCACGCTCGCCATCTATGCCTTGCCCGCGTTCGCCGGAGTGGCGGCAGCGTTGTGGGCCTATCAGACCGGTGCAGGCCTGCCGGGCAGCGTCCTTGTCGGACTTGTCGGCGCAGTCCTTTTGTTCGGCCTTGTGCAGTTCCTCATCCTGTTCGCGCGGCCCATGTGGGTGAAGCTCGCCGTTGCGCTCGCCTTCGTCGCACCTACCACCCACGGCATCGTCAAACATCTCATGCCGGCGGAGACCTGGCAGACCGTCTTCTCCGTGGTCGGTGCGGTGGCGGTCGGCATCACGGCGTTCGTGCGCGTGACCTCAATGACCCCGTCCGGGCCTGTCGGACAGACGCCTGCCAGCATCTGAATGCCATTGCAGGCGAAGCGAGGACAGGGGCCGAGATCTGTTGCCGCGCCCGTATCGAAGGCTGAGCGAAGCAGAGACTCGGTGCGGAACGCATCGACGATTTCGGTCGAGAACCGGCATGCCCGGACGGCATGGCGTAGTCTGCCCCGAACAGCGCGACCGGTGTCGAACTCACATTGGCTTTGGTTTCGCATCGGACTGCATCGCTAGGTATGCAACGAACTGGCCGGCAGGGCAGAGACGACTTCCGTGCCTTCGCCGGACATAACCCGGGGCACTCAGAGCTGCCATTCCCTCCTTGAACGATCCCTGTGAGCCGACCGCTCCAAACGGCCTCTTCAATGGGCTGATCTGGCCGAAGACCGGCTGCGCCTCGATCGCCCATGACGCAATGACATGCGTCAAGTTTCTTCCCCTGCCGGCTGCGCCGCCATTCCTCGCGAGTCAAGAAACCCGCCGGATCGCCATCCTTCGCTGACGCTGCGGTCGCAAGCGATGCGCCGTCGATCGCCTCCGGCCTCTCCGATCGCCATCGAGGCCGCAATGGTGCGGGCTCGAACCCAGTGATCAAGGAGAACTACCATGGCGACCATCGGCACCTTTAAGAAGTCCGGTAACGAATACACCGGCGAAATCGTCACCCTAAACGTGCAGACAAAGAACGTTCGCATCGTCCCTGAAACCAATCAGACCAGCGAGAACGCGCCCAGCCACCGCGTCCTGGTCGGCCGCGCCGAAATCGGGGCCGCATGGTCCAAACAGTCAAACGAGGGCCGCGACTATCTCGGCCTCAAGCTCGACGATCCGAGCTTCACCGCTCCGATCTATGCCAACCTCTTCGACGACGAGGACGACGGGTACAGCCTCATTTGGTCCCGTCCCACCCGCCGCAACGGCGAGTGAGGCCCGACAGGTTCCCGCCCGGTAAAGCCGGGCGGGACCTTTCTTGCCTTCCATCAAGGCCGATTACGCCTGATCATCCGGCAGAACGAGTTCAAGCTGACGACGCTCGCCGGGTTCGTCCTCATCCCCTTCGGCCTCTTCGGCAAGACCGCGTTCATGGCTGAGCGTGTGCTCGGCAACGTGATCTCGTCGGGCATCAAGGTGCTGGTCCTCGCTGTCATCATCGGGATCGGCTCGACCCTGTTCTCACAGTTCACCGCTGGCTTCGGCGGCGTCACGCCGACGATCGACGAGGCCATGGCCGTGGTGCTCGCGGCACTGTCACTGCTTGGCCTCGGAATTTTCGGGCCGGGCATCGCCAATGGCATCGTTTCCGGAGGGCCACAACTCGGCGCGGGTGCTGCGGTCGGAACCGGGCTTGCCGTTGGTGGCGCTGCCCTGGCGGGTGCCGGTGCTGCGGGTCTCGCAGCGAGAGGCGGCGGCATGGCACTCTCCGGCACGGCCGCCGCCGCGCGCGGCGGCGCATCGGCCGCAGGTGGAGCCGCGACTGCCTATAGTCTCGGATCGGCCGGTCAGTCCGGCGCAGCCGGCGTCGCCTCCGGTCTCGGTGCGGTTGCGAGCACCGGCGCGAAAGCTGCCGCGTCGCCGTTGCGGCGCGCCGCATCCAATGCTTCCGGCGCTATGCGACAGAGTTTTCAGTCGGGCGCCCGGTCAGCCTTCGAGACGACCGGCGGAACCTTGGGCAATACCGCCAGCGCCGCGGGTTCCGCCGCAGTTCCATCCGCACCAACGGACGGCGCGCCTGACTGGGCGAAGCGCATGAAGCGCTCGCAGCGTCTCTCCCACGGCGTCCAGGCCGCCGCGCATGCCGTGCGCTCCGGCGACAGCCACGGCGGCGCCAGTTCTGTCAATCTTTCCGAGGGGAATCGCTCATGAGCTTCTTCAAACGATCCACCACCCATTACGGCAAAGCCCCCGAACCGGTGACGCCATATCAACGCGCGGCCCAGGTCTGGGACGAACGCATCGGTTCCGCCCGCGTGCAAGCCCGCAACTGGCGTCTGATGGCGTTCGGCTGCCTGATCCTCTCCGGCGGCTTCGCAAGCGCCCTGGTTTGGCAGTCCACCACCGGCAATGTCGTGCCCTGGGTCGTCGAGGTCGACAATCTCGGCGAGGCCCATGCGGTCGGACCGGCCGACGCCAGCTTCGAGCCGAGCGATCCGCAAATCGCATTCCATTTGGCCCGCTTCATAGAGCAGGTGCGTGCGATCCCGGCCGACGCGATCATCGTTCGCCAGAACTGGCTGCGCGCTTACGAGTTCACCACCGACCGCGGCGCGCTGGCACTCAATGACTATGCGCGCGCCAACGACCCTTTCACACGAGTTGGCGAGCAACAAGTTGCCGTCGAGGTCTCCAGCGTCATCCGCGCCTCGCCGAATTCCTTCCGCGTGGCCTGGACGGAACGGCTCTACGAGAACGGCCAGCTCTCGACGACCGAGAGATGGACCGCAATCCTGACCATCGTCATCCAGCCGCCGCGCGACGCCGAGAGGCTTCGCGCCAACCCGCTCGGCATCTACGTCAATGCCATCAACTGGTCGCGGGAGATGGGTCAATGAGCACGATCACCCGCAAATCTGCGTTCCCGGTTTTCCATATAGCCGCATTGCCGCTTGTGCTGATTTCCGCATCGGCGCTCGCCGGATGCGCCACCTATCGCCCGCCGGAGATAAGCTACGATGACAGCGTGCCGCCGCTGCCGAGGGTCGAAAGACCCGAGGCCGACGAGCGTCCGCGTCCGCTTCACACGCCGCCGACCTGGACCGTTGCACGAGGTGGTTCGGATGCGGCGACGCCGACCGGCCAGGTGGAGAACGCCAATGCGGCCGCGCGCGTCGAGCCCCGCCGGGAAGGCTACTACAACGCCATCCAGATTTATCCCTGGAGCGAGGGAGCGCTCTATCAGGTCTATGCCGCGCCCGGCCAGATCACCAACATCGCGCTCGAACCGGGCGAGGCGCTGACCGGGGCGGGACCGATCGCCGCCGGCGACACCGCTCGCTGGATCATCGGTGACACGGAGAGCGGTGCGGGAACGTCGCGCCGCGTCCATATCCTCGTCAAACCGACGCGGCCAGACATCGTGACCAATCTCGTCATCACCACCGACCGCAGGACCTACATGATCGAGTTGCGGTCGCGCGACGATCCCTACATGCCCGCTGTCGCCTGGGCCTATCCCCCGCCGCCCGCCACACAGCGCGCAACGCCGACAACACCGAGTATCCCGGTCGCGTCGGCGCGCCACTATCGCTACGGACTGCAGGGCGACAGCCCGCCCTGGCGGCCGGTCTCGGTCTTCGACGACGGGCGGCGGGTCTATATCGTCTTCCCCGCCGGGATCGTGCAGGGCGAGATGCCGCCGCTCTTCGTCCTCGGTGCGGACGGCGAGCCGGAGATCGTCAACACCCGCATCTATCGAAACATCCTGATCGTCGATCGTATCTTCGCGGCGGCCGAGCTGCGGCTTGGCGGAGGCGACCGTCAGCAGACCGTCAGGATCGTGCGTACCGACGGGAGGCCCGGATCATGAGCGACATCGATAACACCAGGGAGGAAGATGTCCCGCTCGAAGCACCGTCCGCCGACACCGCCGAACCGATGCGGCTCCGCGGAACCCCGCCGCGTGTGACGCGGCTCTCGCGCCGGGCTCTCGCGGGCCTCGGTCTGGTCGGAGCGCTCGGTGTGGGTGGAGCCCTGATCTACGCGCTTCAGACGCCGGACAACGGAACCGGCGGAGGCGAGCTCTATTCGACCGAGAACCGCAATACCGCCGATGGATTGAACGACCTGCCCAGCGACTACACTGGTCCCGTGCTTGGTCCACCTCTTCCCGGCGACCTCGGCCGTCCGATCCTCGACGCCCAGGAGCGTGGACAGCCGGTTCCGCCGCCAGCGATCAACGCGCCAGCCGTCGATCCGGAGGAACAACGACGGCTTGCCGAAGAGGAAGCGGCGCGCACCAGCCGGGTGTTCTTCCAGACTGCACCTGGCGCGGCGCGGGAAACATCAGCGGCAAACCTTGCTGGGCTCAATCTCGGCAACCAACCGGGCGCCACACAGAACAACGATCTCGCCTTCCTCAACGCCCCGGTGGACCGGCGTACCGTCGCACTCGACCGCGTCATCCCACCGGCATCGCCCTTCGTGCTGCAGGCCGGGTCCGTCATTCCGGCAGCGCTGACTACCGGAATCCGCGCCGACCGTCCCGGTCAGATAACGGCACAGGTCACCCAGCACATCTACGACAGTCCCACCGGCAGCATGGTGCTGATCCCGCAGGGTACGCGCATCATCGGCGAGTACAGCAACGACGTCACCTTCGGCGACCGGCGTGTGCTTCTCGTCTGGAACCGGCTGATCTTCCCCAACGGCCGTTCGATCGTTCTTGAACGCCAGCCTGGCGCCGATACCCAAGGCTATGCCGGACTTGAAGACGGGGTCGATTATCACTGGTGGGACCTGGCCAAGGCGGCCGGCCTCTCGACCCTGCTTTCGGCCGGGGCCGAACTCACCATGGATGACGACGACCGTCTGATTCAGGCCATCCGCAATGGCGCGCAGGACACGTTCAACGATGCAGGCCAGCAGAACGTCCAGCGCCAGTTGCAGGTCGCACCGACGCTAACGATCCGGCCGGGCTTCCCGGTGCGTGTCATGGTCACCCGCGATCTCATCCTTGAACCCTATGGAGGCTGAGCCATGACAGCCAAGCTGAAGCTCTCATCCGTTCCAGATAACAAACCCGTCAAGCTGAGTGTGGAGCTTCCATCTGACGTACACCGCGATCTTCTCGACTATGCCGCCGTGATGGCGCGCGAAACCGGACAGGCAGCGCCCGAACCGGCGAAACTGATCGCGCCCATGCTTCAGCGATTCATGGCAACGGATCGAGTTTTTGCTCGCCTACGGAAGGCGTGCTCCCGAGAGGTGTGAATTCATTTCCTTGGGCGCCCAATCAGAAGTTCCGCGTCGAACACGTCCAGCTAACGTATGAGCAACACTGATGAAGCGGCGCAGCGCGGGATTGTCATTCTGATGAGACCAGACGGCGCTGAAAGGAACCATGTCGGCGGGGTCAACCAACGGACGCAGCACGAGATTGCGAAGCTTCACGTCGGCCCAGGCAGCAGACACCAGCGTGATCCCCTGTCCGAGGCTCACAAGATTCATCAACGTCTCCTGGACGACTGCTTTATAAAGAACTTTGGGATAAGTACTGTAGTCCGCCGCCCGGCGAATGATATAATCATGCACTTCTGGTCCGGGCGCTGACCGACTGACGATAAAACACTCACTCCTCAGTTGCTGCCATTCGACTTGCCGACTGCCGGCCAAAACGTGAGTTTTTGGCAAGGCGACATGGACACGCTCCTCCCAAAGTGGCGACGCCTGACAGCCCGCGATCTCGCAATGTCCAGTCACGAATGCCACATCCAATCGCCGCCGTCTGATAGCGGCAACATGCTCGTCACGGCCGCCATCTCGAATGTCGATTGTTATGGTTGGATTCTCTGTTGCGTAGCAGCTAACAAGTTCACGCAGGAAGCCTCCGGCGAGTGAGGTGAGAATGCCGACGCGGACCACGCCAACCTCTGCTCGGCCAGCAACCGCCGCCATCTTTTCGGCGAGATCAAGTTGCTCCAAAGCTGGCTTCGTTTCGCGAAGCAGGCGTTTTCCAGCATCCGTCAGGTATGAACCAGTGAATCTCCGTTCGAATAATGAGACGCCTAGTTCATCCTCAAGCTGACTGATGGCACGGCTGATGCTGGACTGTTCTACACGTAAAGCTTCGGCAGCTTGCCGAAAACTTCCATTCTCTGCCGCAGCAATTAGATAGCGAAGCTGACCAATCTTCATCGCGATCCGATCTACTCGTCTAGAATTTTTTCTCTGCCAAGCGGTCGAGGTAATGCCGAAAGCTCGAAACCGCGCTTTCTGCTGTCTCCTGGCCGACGAGAACGGCGGTTCCTAGACCATGTATCAGGCATATAATGATCTTTGCTTCGATCTCGGGATCGATTGAGCCAGGAAATTCACCATCGAATTTGCCCTTTTCCAACAGCGAAGCGATCCGCTCCTGTTGCCGGTCGGGACCATTCACGAATGTCCGGTCGGAAATTTCCGGGTCGGTCATCGCGAGCATCGCGTAGGACGTCCAGAGCAGATGAAACTGGCGGCTTTCATGATCTGTAGGGAGTGCAACGGCGAAGTACGCCTCAAGCGTGGCGCGCGCGCTGGGGCCCGGCCCCAGCGCGAGAAGACTGGCCCTTAATCGTTCATTGCTGGTCTTCTCCAGAGCGGTAAGGCCCGATTGCATCAGCCCTGCCTTAGTATCGAAATAATACTGCACCGATCGCAGTGAAATATTCGCTTCTGCGGCAACGGCGCGCAATGAAACAGAATGCAAGCCCTCGCGCGCGGCGACACGCATAAAGGCCTTTAGGATTATGGAACGTCGTTCGTGGTGATCGACAGTGCGTGGCATTAGCGGCTGGCTTCGCTTACAACGATTCGTTATGATACAAGTGTATCACAACGAATCTCCGTCGTCATCTTTTGTAAGAGCTGAACGCCATGTTGTTATCGCCTCCCAAGATTCCGCGCCGCCTCTGGATCGTCGCTGCCATCACTGGTTCAGGCGCTTTCATGGCAATGCTTGATTCAACCATCGCCAACCTGGCCTTAGAAACAATCCGTTCTGAACTGAGCGCGCCCTTATCGTCTGTTCAGTGGGTCGCCACCGGCTACTTGATAGCACTCGCCGTCTCTCTGCCACTTACCGGCTGGCTGAGTCGACGATTTGGAGATGGTCGCCTTTGGAAGGGCAGCATCCTGGCTTTTGTACTCGCCTCGATCGGTTGCGCGCTGGCGGAAACAGTGACGCATTTAATTGTTGCGCGCTGCTTTCAGGGGCTGGCTGCGGGCCTCATGGTGCCCGCCGGACAAGCGGTTTTGGCATCCACCGCCGAACGACGCCAGTTGGGTCGGCTCATGGGGGTCGTGGGTTTCGCCATCGCCCTTGGGCCAGCATTGGGACCAGCTTTCGGAGGTGCCCTGATTGACACAGCTTCTTGGCGGTGGCTGTTCCTGATCAACGTGCCGGTGGGTGGCGTCGCCCTGATCGGCGCCGCGCGCCTGGTGCCGCCCGGGGAGACGTCGCCGAACGCTCAAATAGACCTTCGCGGATTGACCCTCGCCGGTTTCGGTCTCCCGCTGCTGCTTTATGGTGCGGCGGAGATCGGATCGAGCAGTATCAGTATGTCGTCCGCCGCCATCTTGAGCCTTGGGATTGGATTGACGACCATCTTTGTCATCCACGCCCTCCGAACTCCCGCTCCCCTGATTGATGTCACTCTTCTTTCGCGTTCGGGTTTCGCGGCACCAGTCTTGACCGCGGGATTGACCGGCGCCGCCATGTACGGCGGATTGCTCCTTCTGCCGATCTTCTTGCAGCGCAGCCTGGGTCAGACTCCGACGGAAGCAGGCTTCATGCTCATGGCTATGGGTCTCGGGTCCGCCTGCATTCTGCCGGCGGCCGGATCGTTCACCGATCGCTACGGACCAAGAGGGGTATCACTGACCGGGGCTGGATTGCTGATTTTGACGACAATCCCGTTCGTCTCGTCAGGGCCGCTAGTCACTGCGGGCATCGCAATTATTCTCGTTGTCCGCGGAGCGGGGCTGGCTTTGGCCCAAATGCCGGCGATTACCGCGGCGTATAACGAAGTTGACGAGGCGGAGACCGGTGACGCCGCGACCTTGATAAACATAAGTCAGCGCATCGGAGGGGCATTGGGCGCGATCGCCATCGTGGCGGTCATTGAGCAACTGGGCGATGCTCCGTTGGGGCCGGCTTATCAGGTCGCGTTCGGCGCTTTGATCCTCGTTTCGGTCGGCGCACTGCTGGCTGCGACACGCATCGCGGCGCCTCGCCAAGGAAGGTGAGCATTGAGTCCCGCGGCATCAACTCAGGCGTCTTCGTAAACTGATGCAGGAAGATCTTGGACCTTCCGTTCGATGTGGAACACGAGACGTGCCTACACTTCAAGTGATGCCGGGATCTGTTGCGGTCAAGGGTCTGGTTCTCCCTCAGTTTTGATGGCGCGTGCGCCGAGCTGCTCTTGAAGCGGAAGCTGTCGTTTCCGGTTTCGAGGATGTGGCAGGTCCTCGACTGCCGGACACCTAAGCAAACGCTTGCCTTCCGCACCCCATCTGCTTCAGAGATCACAAGAATGGACTGGGGTAGAACCGTCGGGCTGCCGCACGATTCAGGTAGTGCATGAAATGAGGAGCGAGCTTGAACAAGGGAATGCGTCATCGCAGGTGGCACGTTTCGCCATATACGTTCACTCTGACAAATTACGTCGCGCCGCCGGAGCGAAGCCGTGACGTCGACTGACCCAAACGACTGTCAGGGCGAACAGAAGTATACCAATCAGCGTCCACGGAAGTACCCCGACACCGGCCTTCTCTAAAAGTAGTCCACCAGCAATGCCACCACCCGCCATGGCAAGGTTCCAGATGGTGACGATCATGGACTGTGCGATATCGGCGGCTTCTCCAGCGGCCTTTGCCGAGGCAGTCTGAAATAGCGTAGCGGCACCGCCCCAGGCCAGTCCCCACATCCCGACGCCGATGATTACCGCAGTATCGCTCGTGCCTAGAAGGCCGAGAACGAGTGCGGATGCAAGGAATAGCATTGTGCTGCCAAGTACTAGTTCGCGAAGCCAGCGATCGATGAAAGTGCCGACGATCCAGATACTCGCCAGCGCAACTACGCCGAAAATCAAAAGTATGATATCAACACTGTCGCCTAGCCCGGACGGCTTTAGGAAGGGTGCGACGTATGTGTAGAGCGTGTTATGAGCAAGCACGAATGCGAAAGTGACGAGTAAGACAGCGCGTATTCCCGGTATTCTGACCACATCCATTAGGGAAAGCCGCTGCTCACTCGCTTGGCCGGGGAAATCAGGAAGTTGCCTTGCTGCCCATACATACAGGATCACCGCCAGACAGCTCAACAGGCCAAAGACCTCGCGCCATCCCGTGACCGAGGCCAGAAAAGTGAATGCTGGGATTCCAATTGAAAGAGCTAAAGGGATTCCGACCATCGCTAGTGTTATTGCCCGTCCCTTGAGGTGGTCGGGAACCATTCGTACGGCGTAGCCGGCGACGAGCGCCCACAATAAACCGGCAAAAACCCCAGCAATAAACCGTGCGACGATGGTTAGAGGATAGCTTGTCGACAGAGCCGTCACCAGATTGACTGCGGCGAAGCCGCCAATTGCGATTAGCAATACCGGCCGCCTCCGAAAGCCTTGCGTAGCCGCTGTTAGAGGAATTGCCGTAAGCAACGTCCCGGCGGCATAGACGGTAACTAGTTGACCTATCAAGGCTTCCGAAACAGCTAAGCTTCGACTCATTGCCGGCAGAATGCCCGCGGGGAGCGCTTCCGTTAATACAGTGACGAAGGTGGCGAGCGCGAGCGCTAAAAGCTTCACCGTTGGCAGTTGCTCCTGCGGTTCAGCGTCCACTGGAGAATTTGGGAAGCAGTCGATCGGAGCTTTGTATGCCTGATCTGTCGAAGTCATAGGGAGCCTTTGCCGCTGATTGTACTGATAGCGGTGAGAGGTGGGTCGTATCAGCCCCACCCCATCGCTGTGGCCTATCATCTATCTGATGCTGAGTGCGGACAATTGCGCTACAATTCCAAACAATGCGGAATATAATTCGGAAATGGTGTTCAGATGGATACGCTTGGAACCTTGAGGATCTTCGTCCAAGCAGCGGACTCGGGCAGCTTCACCGTCGCCGGACGACAGCTGGGCCTGTCTTCATCCGCAGTGGGAAAAGCGATCGCACGGCTGGAAGAGCATCTTGGCGTGCGCCTTCTTCATCGCTCTACACGCACGGTCACGCTGACCCCGGAGGGTGGGTGCTTCCTAGAACGCAGCCGGCGCATCTTATGCGAGCTGGAAATCGCCGAGATGGAAGTCTCCAAAGCGCGGACCACGCCAAGCGGTACAATGCGCGTAAGCTTGCCACTCGCTGGCATGTTAATGATGCCGGCACTTACTGCCTTCATGCAGGCTTATCCCGCGATCGACCTCGATCTTGATTTCACAGATCGGCTCACCGACGTGATTGAAGAGGGTTTTGACGCAGTCATTCGCGCGGGTGAAGTTAAAGACTCGCGCCTAATGACACGCACTCTGGGGCCGTTCCGCCTCATACTGGTATGTTCGTCCGATTATATCGACCGTAACGGAATGCCCTCCGAGATTGAGCATCTCAAGAACCATGCTTGTCTTCATCATCGATTCGCATCGAGCGGAAAGCTGGAACGCTGGCCGCTTCTCAGAGATGGCCAACCGATCGACATCGACCTCCCGCGCACTGCGGTAGCGAATACTATTGAGCCTTTGATCGATATGGTGGCGGCAGGCCTCGGCATCGCCTGCCTCCCTGACTTTGCCGTCGAAGGGCAATTAAGGAGTGGCGAGTTCAAGGTGGTGCTTAACGAGCATGCCTACCACGAGGGCATATTCCGTATTTTGTGGCCGTCGAGCCGTCATATGTCCTCCAAACTTCGGGCTTTTGTGGACTTCATGGGCAAACATCTGTTTACTGAGCGATAATCCAGCACGATCCACGTCCGGAGAAGGATTGGGGACGAATGTTAGGATGACACGCTCTGGATGACACGCGCTAGCTCCCGCTTCAGCTGCCGGTTCTCATCGGCCTGATCCCCATCTTTGGAACCTCCGACCCGTAGTTCTTGCGGCACGTGTAGAGCAAATGGGCACTCATCCCCAGACGCTGCGACACCTCCGAAGCCGGATATCCTCGCTCGGTGATCTGACGCGACGCGTCACGCTTGAAATCTTCGCTGAAATTGCCTTTGCCCATAGGCCTCCTTGCCTGACAATTAGGGAAGAAGGCGTCTACAAATCTAGAAGCTATTTAGTCTCCACCCGGACGGCAACAATGTCGAAACGGCCTGGCATGGGCCGGCGAGGAGCTCGGCTGAAGCGTTAAGATAACAGCTTCGTAGAGGTTCCCATGACGACGTCACGACGACCGCGTGAGCCTATGCCCGATGCCGTCGCGATTGATCTTTAGAAAAGCTGGTCTTCGACAAAAGCATGATAGCTGCCCGTCCTATCAACCCAACAATCATCAGGGATTCGGGCTAGCCTCAAAGGTGTTGCACCGGATAGCTTTGCTCCCACTTGCCAACAGGCCGCAACGCACACCTTTAGCAGTGCTCGGTTTCAAAAACTTTTGAGAAATGGCGCACCCGACAGGATTCGAACCTGTGGCCTTCGCCTTCGGAGGGCGACGCTCTATCCAGCTGAGCTACGGGTGCTTGCCGTGTCGCAACTGCTTACGCAGTGCTTACGTGAACTTTTCGCGAGTTGAAAGATCAGAACGAGGGCCTCGCAAATCCTTGTTCTAACTATCTCTTTTCGTCTCCTCTTTGTCGCCCAGCCCCTTGACATCAGCCTTCGGAGGGCAGCGCTCTATCCAGCTGAGCTACGGGTGCTTCCGGCGGGGTGGACCCGCGGACGCGGTGCCAGTTCGACACCGGGGATGCGAAGCGTTCTTACAGGATCGCGCCAGCCGCTTCAACCAGCGAATTGGCCCCTCCCGCCGCACGGGATAACCGGTGGCACGCCGCCACGGCGCGCAGGCAGCGGCAAGGTCGGCAGGCGGGCTGCCGTGGCCGGGCAGAGCGGCCGGCAAAGGCCGGAAGACGCGGCCAGCCGGCAGGCTGCCGATCTGCCGCCGTCCATCAGCTCCGGTTGCCCGCTACAGGAAGACGGGAGGCCGCCAGCATGACTGGCGGAGACCCGCAGAGACCTCAAGTCCGCCTCTGCCGCTGCCATCTACTTCGGCGACCCGCCGGCGGAGGGGAGAGGGATCGGCCCTCAGCGGCTGGATTGCAGACCGGCCGGTGAGGTGCGGGCGGTCGATGCACCGAAACAGACCGCAAGCGCCTCGTTGGTGCGCCGGGCAGGAACGCTTGGATCCCGCGCTTTCCCTGCTGGACTGCGTCCTCGTGCCGAACGGGCGAGCGCCCTTCTACAGATCGAGGACGATGCGGCCGCGGCCGCGGGAGACGCAGGGCATCAGCCGGGTTTTCTGGCGCCTGGGGTCGAGCACCACGTCGCGGTGGACGACCTCGCCTTGCAGATAGCCGCATTCGCACGAGCCGCAGACGCCGGATTCGCATGAGGTCGGCAGCTCGATGCCGCCTTCCGCCAGCACGGCAACGAGGCTGCGCTCCGCCGGGACGGGAAGGACCGCGCCGGTGGAGGCGATCACCGCCTCGAAGGGCTCGGGCACGAATTCGCCGGGATCGAGCGCGGCGAACCGCTCGGTATGGAAACACTCGGCCGGCCAGCCGCGCGCCGCCACCGCCGCCTCGACGGCCTCGGCCAGGCGCGGCGGGCCGCAGACGAGGACGTCGGCCTCGGCAGGCTCGGCCGCGAGCACAGCGGACGCATCGAACCGGCGCCCCTCGTCCGGAAACCAGGTGACGAGACGGTCGCCGCAGACGGCCGCGACCTCGTCCAGCAACGGGGCGGCGGCGCGCGACCTTGCGCAATAGTGGAAGGCGAAGTCGGCATTCTGTTGGGCGGTTTGGTGAGCAAGCCGGCGCGCCATCGCCAGCAGCGGTGTGACGCCGATGCCGCCGGCAACGAGAAGCGTGCGGCGGGGCACCTCCGGCAGCTCGAAATGGTTGCGCGGGGCGGCGACCGTCAGCAAGGCGTCCGGCGCCAGCGCCGCGTGCAGCCAGGCGGAGCCGCCGCGCCCGGCCTCCTCCCGCCGCACGGCGATGAGGTAGTGGCTGCGGTCGTCCGGGTCGCCCCAGAGCGAATATTGCCGCACGCCGAGCCCGGGCACATGCACATCGACATGCGCCCCGGCGGTCCACGCCGGCAATTGCGGCCGGCGCGGATGCTCGAGACGGATCGCGAGGACATCGCCCGCATCCCGGCGCAGCTCCGCGACCCGGAGCTTCATGACAAGCCTCGCGACCATGGCTCAGTCCAGCATCTCGATGGTGTCGCCGGGGCGGATGGTGCCGCCCTTCTCGATGCCGCAATTGAGGCCGGAGCGGTTGTAGAGCGGCAAGAAGACCTCCATGCCCAGCAGCGTCTCCAGGTACTTGCACGGGAAGTTGAGCCGGCCGCCGCGCAGGATCACCTCGCCGACGCGGAAGCGCCGCCCGACCAGATGGTTCAGCGGCACGCCGCGCACCGTGAGATTGCGCCGGTGGTCGACCGGCTCCAGCACCACCGGGCCGGACTGGAGCGGGGGATCGTTGCGGGCCAGCGCATCCAGCGCCTCCTGCTCGATCAATGTCACCTCGCGCACGTCGGGACGGGCGGAATAGGTGCCGGTGCCCAGGAAGTAGCGGTCCCCCTCGATGCCGCGGCCGGCAACGCAGACCGCCTCGTCCAGTTCCTCCATCTCGAAGCTGGCTTCCGGCGCGATGTGGATGTGCAGCAGCTCGCCGGTCCAGCCGGTGACGCCGCCCTGCCGGCCCAGCGCGTCGATGGCGGCCGGGTGGCTGAAGGCTTCCATCATTTCGGGTGCTTCGCTTGCCATGGCGGACCTCACTTCACCCGGACGGCGACGGCTTCGATCTCGACCAGCGCATCCTTGGGCAGGCGCGCGACCTCGATCGCCGAACGGGCGGGCGGCTCGCTCGGGAAGGCCTTGGCATAGACGCCGTTCATGGCGGCAAAATCGTCCATGTTCTTCAGAAAGACCGTCGTCTTGAGCACCGAGGCGAGCGAGGCGCCGGCGGCTTCCAGCACGGTCTTGAGGTTGTCGAGCGAGGCCTGCGTCTGCGCCTCGACGCCCTCCACCAGCTGGCCTGTCGCCGGGTCGATGGGCAGCTGGCCGGAGACGAAGACGAGATCGCCATAGGCGACGGCCGGCGACAGCGGCACGCCGGGAACGGTGACGGACGGAGGGGCGATGACAGTACGGGACATGCGTTTCCTTTCGGGTTGGGCCGGGCCCGGTGCCTGGTTCAGTAACCGAGGGCGCCGGGCAGCCAGAGAACCAGCGCCGGGAACAGCAGGCAAAGCCCGAGGCCGGTGAGCTGGAGAAGCGTGAAGGGGATCACCCCCTTGTAGATGTCTCCCAGGGTGAGATGGGCGTGGCCTGCCTGCCGAAGGTAGAACAGCGCCGGCCCGAAGGGAGGGGTGAGGTAGGAGGTTTGCAGGTTGACCGCGACGACGATGGCGAACCATAGCAGAAGCTGGTCGGAGGGCACCGTGTCGCCGAGGTCCAGCGACAGGACGATGGGCCGGAAGACGGGCAGGATGATCAGGGTGATCTCCAGCCAGTCGAAGAAGAAGCCGAGCAGGAAGATGATCGCCATCAGCAGGACGACGAGCGTCCAGTCATGCAGGTCGAGCAGGTCGATCACATGGATGATGGCATCGTCGCCGCCGAGCTCGCGGAAGACGTAGGAAAACAGCGTCGCACCGCAGAAGATGCCGAAGATCATCGCATTGGTGAGCGCGGTGCCGCGTGCCACCTCGCGCAGGAGGCGGAAGGACAGCCGGCCGTTGAACAGGGCAAGCAGCGTTGCCCCGAAGGCGCCGATGCCGGCGGCCTCCGTCGGGGTGGCAAGGCCGCCGACGATGGAGCCGAGCACGAAGACCACCAGCAATGTGGGCGGCACAAAGCCCTTGAGCACCAACATCCAGATGTCGGCAGCGGCCTCGTCCCCCGGCTTTGCCATCCGGGGCATGCGGTCCGGCCGGATCAGCGCCATGACGACGATGAAGACCAGGTAGAGGCCGGAAAGCAGCAGGCCGGGAATGACCGCGCCGGCGAACAAGTCGCCGACCGGGATCGCCAGCATGTCGCCCATCACCACCAGCATGATCGAGGGTGGGATGAGGATGCCGAGCGTGCCGGAGGCGGCGATGACGCCGGAGGTCATGCCCTTGTCGTAGCCCCGGTCGACCATCACCGGCAGGGCAAGCATGGCCAGCATCACCACCGAGGCGCCGACGATGCCGGTCGTCGCCGCCATGATGGTGCCCATCAGGACGACGGCGAGCGCCAGTCCGCCGGGCACCCGGCGCATCAGCACCGAGAGGATCTCCAGCAGGTGGCGGGCCACCCCGCTCTTTTCCAGCATGATCCCCATGAAGATGAACATGGGGATCGCGACGAGGACGAGGTTCTCCGCGATCGACCCCCAGATGCGGCTGACGATGAGGAAGAGCTGCATGGGGTAGAACATGTCGAACGCGCCGCCGAGGGCGGCGAAGGCAAGGCCGACGCCGGCAAGGCAGAAGGCGACCGGAAAGCCGGAGAACAGGATCAGCACCAGACCGCCGAGCATGGTCAGCGGCAGAACGACTTCGAACGTGCTCACAGGCCCACCTCCTCGTGCCGGGAGGGAGGTGCCGGCGGGGGCGCGGCCCCCATCAGCCGGGCGATCTGCTCGGCGATGACGCCCAGCGCTGCGGAGAGCAGCGTGGCGAAACCGATGAGCAGGGCCGACTTGATGATCCAGCGATGGGTGAGGCCCGTCTGCGAGGCCGAGGCTTCGCCGAGCAGGTAGGAGCGCTCCACGAAGGTCCAGCCGTAATAGAGGACGATCACGCAGAACGGCACGACGAAGAGCAGCGCGCCGATCAGCTCGATGACCGCGACGGTCGTCTCGCCGAAGCGGGTGTGCAGGACGTCGATGCGCACATGCTCGCCCTCGACATAGGCATAGCCGAGGGAGAAGAGGAACAGAGCGGCATGGAAATGCCACTCCAGGTCTTGCAGCTTGGTCGAGCCGAGCACCACGAAGCGGCGCGTGATCACATCCACGACGACGGTCAGGATCAGGAGGACGACGAACCACGCCGCCGCCTGTCCCAACCGCCGCGCGAACGCCTTCAGGAAATGGGCCGAAGCCAGAAGGAGGGTCATGGCTTACTTGAGGTACCCCAGCTCCTTCCAGGTGGCGTAGTCCGCCCGGAAGCTGGAGAAGCTCTCGTAGGCCCGCTTGAAGTCGGGATCGGCCGCAACCTGCTCGGCGATGACCTCGTCGGACGCCGCCTTCAGCTTGGCCAGATCCTCGTCCGACCAGCGGTGCAGCTGCACGCCCTTCTCCTGCAGCTCCTTGAGCGCCGGCAGCTGGATCGCCTCGCCCTCGGCGATGCCGTAGCGCACGTTGTCGCCGCACACCGCCTCGATCTGGGCCTGCTGGGTCTCGCTCAAGGCGTCCCAGCGGTCCTTGTTGATCATGAGGTCGAAGAAGGTCGACTGCTGGTGCCAGCCGGGGAAGTAGTAGTGCTTGGCGATCTGCCAGAAGCCCATGTTGAGGTCGATGGCCGGCTGCACGAATTCCAGGCCGTCGATGACGCCGCGATCGAGCGCCGGATAGACGTCGGGAGCCGCCAGAAGCTGGGCCGAGACGCCGAACTTCTCCAGCGCCTTGGCACCGAGACCGAAGAAGCGCAGCTTGAGGCCCGCAAGGTCCTCCACGCTCTTGACCTCGTTGCGGAACCAGCCGGAGCCCTCGGGCGCCAGCATGCCGCACATCACCGACTTGATGCCGTATTTCGCGTAGATCTCGTCGAAGATCTCCTTGCCGCCGCCGAAATAGAACCAGGCCATGTATTCGGGCGAGGACGGGCCGAAGGGCAGGGCCGCGAAGACCTGGAGCGCGGGCACCTTGCCGCCCCAGAAGCCGGGGGTGGAGAAGGCCGCGTCGATGGCGCCGACGGAAACCGCGTCGAAAGTCTCGAGCGGCGGCACCAGGGCGCTGGGTTCGAAGAAGCGGATCTCGATGCTGCCGCCGGACACCTTGGCGATCTGTGCCTCCAGCCGCTTGCCGAGCGTGCCGAGCTGCGGCAACGAGCTGGAGAAGGTGCCCGCCATCTTCCATTTGACCTTGGCATCCTCGGCCTTTGCCCCGGTCACGAATGCGGTCGTCGCCAGAAGCGCAATCGCGGCTCCACGCAGAAGTCCAGTGATCTTCATGTGGGTTGTTCCCCTGCATGCCCGATTTGTAGACAACGTTGCCTAATAGGCAACCAGAAAATCGACCGCCGGGCGTTTTCACGGCCGATGCGGCAATATGAGCAAGGGACATGCCAGATTTACCGGGAAGCGCCCTCTGGACGCCCCGGGCATCGTTGCCTATAGGACAAAGCTCGTGATTTTGCCCGGCCTCGCGCGCAAACCGCTGCGTCTGTTTTCCCGGCCGGGTGCAAGTATAGTGACCGGGCCGGGACAGCCCCCGCGAGGAGGCGGCGGCGCCCGGCAGGAGAGGATGACGTTTTCGATGGCACGCGAAGCGGCGGAAAAGCTGACCCTGCCGACCGGGATCGGTCTCGGCAGGGCGATCAGGACGTTGCGGCAGGAAAAGAACCTGTCGCTGTCGCAGCTGGCGCTCGATGCAACGCTCGACAAGGGCTACCTGTCGCGGGTCGAGCGGGGCATCAAGGTGCCGTCCATCGCCATCATTCTGCGCATCGCGACAGCGCTGGAAGTGTCCGTTGCCCAGCTGTTCGGTGCGGCGGAGGAGCACAAGCTGGTCTTCGTCACCCGCGCCGATGCGCGCGGCGAGCTGACCGCCCGCGACGACAGCTATCACATGCGGCTGCTGACCCAGGGCCATGGCAGCTCGGGACTGGAAGTGTTCCTGATGTATCCGCCGGACGAGCTGCGCGAGGAGCCCGAGGCCGAGCACCGGGGCGAGGAGCTGCTGTTCGTCGTCTCTGGGCGGGTGGAGATCTCCTTCCCGGAAGAGAACATCGTGCTGGACAAGGGAGACTCGGTGCAGTTTCCCGGCCCGCTGCGCCACCAGGTGCGCCGGCTGGAGGAAAACACCTGCGTGCTGATCGCCGTCAGCGGTCCCTGAGAAGGCGCCAACCGAGCGGACATACAAAAGGCCCCGGCGATCTCCTCGCCGGGGCCTTTTTTCAAGGGTCGCCCAAGAGGGCTTACAGGTCGAAGCCGAGCAGCTTGCCGACCGTGAACACGTCCTTGTCGCCGCGCCCGCACAGGTTCATGACGATGATCTGGTCCTTGTCCATGGTCGGGGCCAGCTTCATCACCTGGGCCAGCGCATGGGCCGGCTCCAGCGCCGGGATGATGCCCTCGACGCGGGTCAGCAGCTGGAAAGCATCCATCGCCTCATTGTCGGTCGCCGGCACATAGGTGACGCGGCCGGTGTCGCGCAGCCAGGAATGCTCCGGCCCGATGCCCGGATAGTCGAGGCCGGCCGAGATCGAGTGACCCTCGAGGATCTGGCCGTCGTCGTCCTGCAGCAGATAGGTACGGTTGCCGTGCAGCACGCCGGGCTTGCCGGCGTTGAGCGAGGCGCAGTGCTCCTCGCCCTCCAGCCCCTTGCCGCCCGCCTCGACGCCGTAGATGGCAACCTGCGGATCGTCGAGGAAGGGATGGAAGAGGCCGATGGCATTGGAGCCGCCGCCGACGGCCGCGACGATGGCATCCGGAAGCCGGCCTTCGGCCTGCATGATCTGCTCACGGGTTTCCGCGCCGATCACCGACTGGAAGTCGCGCACCATCTCCGGATAGGGATGGGGACCGGCAGCGGTGCCGATCAGGTAGTAGGTGTCGGCGACATTGGTCACCCAGTCGCGCAGCGCCTCGTTCATCGCATCCTTGAGCGTGCCG
The DNA here is from genome assembly GCF_058448995.1 of Stappia sp. G46H5W. Taxonomy (NCBI): domain Bacteria; kingdom Pseudomonadati; phylum Pseudomonadota; class Alphaproteobacteria; order Hyphomicrobiales; family Stappiaceae; genus Stappia; species Stappia sp. G46H5W. Next base: position 196,214 of record NZ_JBZFLL010000005.1, read on the forward strand.
GCACCGGCGGTGACCGGGACGATCTCCGCGCCGAGCAGCTTCATGCGGAAGACGTTGGGCTTCTGCCGCTCGACGTCCGTGGCGCCCATGTAGACGACGCAGGGAAGGCCGAAGCGGGCGCAGACGGTGGCGGTGGCGACGCCGTGCTGGCCGGCGCCGGTCTCGGCGATGATGCGGGTCTTGCCCATGCGCCGGGCCAGCAGGATCTGGCCGAGGCAGTTGTTGATCTTGTGGCTGCCGGTGTGGTTGAGCTCGTCGCGCTTGAAATAGATCTTCGCGCCGCCGAGCTCGGCCGTCAGGCGCTCGGCGAAATAGAGCGGCGAGGGCCGGCCGGTGTAATGGGTGTTGAGATTGTCGATCTCGGCCTGGAACGCGGGATCGGCCTTGGCATCCTTGTAGGCCTGCTCGAGATCGAGGATCAGCGGCATCAAGGTCTCGGCGACGTAGCGGCCGCCGAAAATGCCGAAATGGCCGCGCTCGTCCGGACCGGAGCGGAAGGTGTTCTGCTGGATCGTCATGCGCTGCGTCCCTGTTCGGCGGCGTCAGACGCCGCGCCCGGCACCGCCCGGCGTGCAGCCGCGACGAACGCCCTGATGAGTTCCGTGTCCTTGACGCCCCGCGCGCGCTCCACGCCCGAGGAGACGTCGACGTCGCGGATCCCGCCGATGCGGATCGCCTCGCCGACCGTCGCGGCATCCAGCCCACCGGAAAGCATGAGCGGAACGCCGAGGTCAAGGCCCTTGAGCAGGCGCCAGTCGAAGCTGACGCCGTTGCCGCCCGGCAGCACCGCACCCTTCGGCGGCTTGGCATCGAAGAGCAGCCGGTCGACATGGGCTACATAGGGCGCGGCCGCTGCAAGGTCCTCAGCCGCCGAGATGCCCAGCGCCTTCATGATCCTGATGCCGTGCCGCGCCTTCAGCTCCGCGCAGCGCGCCGGGCTCTCGTGCCCGTGCAGCTGCAGCCAGTCGGGTCGCACGGCCGAGACGATGGCCTCCACCAGCGCATCGTCCGCATCGACCGTCAGCACCACGATCTCCGCCCGGCCCCGCGCGCGCCCGGCAAGCCGCGTGGCAGCCTCCATCGACACGTTGCGCGGGCTCTTTTCGAAGAAGACGAGGCCGATCATGTCGGCCCCGGCTGCAAGCGCGGCATCGAGCGTCTCTTCGGTCGACAGACCGCAGATCTTGACGAGACCGCGCGCGCTCATGGCCGTTGTCCCGGTCACGTCACGTTGTAGGCGGCGATGGCCGCCATGTTGACGATGTCGCTGTCCTTGGCGCCGATGGGCAGGATCTGCACCGGCTTGTCGAGGCCGACGAGCAGCGGGCCGATCACCGTCGAGCCGCCGAGCTCCTGCAGCATCTTGGTCGAGATCGAGGCCGAGTGGAACGCCGGCATGACCAGCACGTTGGCCGGGGCCGTCAGGCGGCAGAACGGATAGGCCGCCATCTTGTCCATGTTGAGCGCGACATCGGCGCCCATCTCTCCGTCATATTCGAAGTCGACGCGGCGCCGGTCGAGGATCTTCACCGCCTCGATGACCTTTTCCGAACGCTCGCTGCGCGGATGGCCGAAGGTGGAATAGGCGAGCATGGCGATGCGCGGCTCGTAGCCGAGACGGCGGGCGACATGGGCGGCCTCCTCGGCGATGTCGGCCAGCTCCTCGGAGGTCGGCATGTCGATCACCGCCGTGTCGGCGACCAGGACGGTGCGGCCGCGGCACAGGGCCAGCGACACGCCGATCACCCGGTGGCCGGGCTTGGTGTCGATGACGCTGCGCACCGTGTCGAGGGCGACCGAATAGTTACGGGTGAGGCCGGTGACCATGGCATCGGCATCGCCCCGCGCCACCATGATGGCACCCCAGTAGTTGCGGTCGTTGTTGACCAGCCGCTGGCAGTCGCGCAGCAGGTAGCCGCGGCGCTGCAGGCGCGAGTAGAGATACTCGGCATAGTCGGAATTGCGGGTCGACAGGCGCGCATTGAGGATGCGGATGCCGCCGCGCTCCAGATCGACGCCGGCGCTGGCCGCGACCTCGCGCACCTCGTCCTCGCGGCCGATCAGGATCGCCTCGCCGAGCCCTTGTGCGACGAAGCTCGCCGCCGCGCGGATCACCGGCTCCTCCTCGCCTTCGGCGAAGACGACGCGCTTGGGCTGCTGGCGCACCTTGGAGAAGATCCGCTGCAGGGTGCCGGCGACCGGATCGCGCCGGGCCGAGAGCTGGTGGCGGTAGGCCTCCATGTCGACGATCGGCCGGCGGGCGACGCCGCTGTCCATCGCCGCCTGGGCAACCGCCGGCGGAATGGTGGAGATCAGGCGCGGGTCGAAGGGCACCGGGATGATGTATTCGGGGCCGAACTTGGGACGGTTGCCGCGATAGGCGGCGGCGACCTCGTCCGGCACTTCCTCGCGCGCCAGCTCGGCCAGCGCATGGGCGCAGGCGACCTTCATCTCGTCGTTGATCGTCGTCGCCTGCACGTCGAGCGCACCGCGGAAGATGTAGGGGAAGCCGAGGACGTTGTTGACCTGGTTGGGATAGTCGGAGCGGCCCGTCGCCACGATGGCGTCGTCGCGCACGGAATGGGCCTCTTCCGGGGTGACTTCCGGATCCGGGTTGGCCATGGCGAAGATGATCGGGTTCGGCGCCATCGCCCGCAGCATGTCCTCGGTCAAGGCGCCCTTGGCCGACACGCCGAGGAAGACATCGGCGCCCTTCATCGCGTCATAGAGGCTGCGCGCCTCCGTCTCCACCGCATGGGCGGACTTCCACTGGTTCATCCCTTCCGTGCGGCCCTTGTAGATCACGCCCTTGGTGTCGCAGAGGATGACGTTGTCATGCGGCACGCCCATCGCCTTGATCAACTCGATGCAGGCGATGCCGGCCGCACCGGCGCCGTTGCACACCACGCGGGTGGTAGCGAGCTCGCGGCCCGTCAGGTGCAGCGCGTTGATGAGGCCGGCGGCGGCGATGATCGCGGTGCCGTGCTGGTCGTCGTGGAAGACCGGAATGTCCATCAGCTCGCGCAGGCGCTGCTCGATGATGAAGCAGTCCGGCGCCTTGATGTCCTCAAGATTGATGCCGCCGAAGGACGGGCCGAGATAGCGCACGGAGTTGACGAAGGCGTCGACCTCTTCCGTGTCGATCTCAAGGTCGATGGAATCGACGTCGGCGAAGCGCTTGAACAGCACCGCCTTGCCTTCCATCACCGGCTTGGAGGCGAGCGCGCCGAGATTTCCCAGGCCAAGGATCGCGGTGCCGTTGGTGATCACCGCCACGAGATTGCCGCGCGTGGTGTAGTCGAAGGCGCGCGAGGGGTCCTCGGCGATGGCACGCACGGGAACCGCAACGCCGGGCGAATAGGCCAGCGACAGGTCGCGCTGGGTCGCCATCGGCTTGGTCGGGGTGACTTCCAGCTTGCCCGGGCGGCCCTGCTGATGGAACTGCAATGCCTCCTGATCGGTAAAACTGACGTTGCTCTTGCCCGATTTGTCCGTCGTCGGCATGCGGTTTCCTCCAAATCATTGCGCCGTCACGGCGGCGGACGGAGACCATATCCCCGGAGAATTCAAGGCTCAAGCCGGGTGGGCCCCACGGCGACGGAAACCGGGGAGGATCTGCGCAGGCAGGTCCGCGGGCTCTTCCGTCCCGCACGCCGCCGCATTAGGGTCTGCCGCATGGCCGACGACATGCAGATATCCCACACGACAGCACAGCTCCGCGAGGGCGACGACGCCTCGGTGCCGGAGCGCTCCGGCGCAACGTCCCCCGCGCCGGACCTCTCCGCGATGACGCCGATGATGGCGCAATATGTGGAGATCAAGACGGCCAATCCCGATTGCCTGCTGTTCTACCGCATGGGCGATTTCTACGAGCTGTTCTTCCAGGACGCGGAAGAGGCCTCGCGGGCGCTGGGCATCACGCTGACCAAGCGCGGCAAGCACCTGGGCGAGGACATCCCCATGTGCGGCGTGCCGGTGCATGCGGCCGACGACTATCTGCAGAAGCTGATCTCGCTCGGCTTCCGCGTCGCGGTATGCGAGCAGACCGAGGATCCGGCGGAGGCGAAGAAGCGCGGCTCCAAGTCCGTGGTGCGGCGGGAAGTGGTGCGGCTGGTGACGCCGGGCACGCTGACCGAGGACCGGCTGCTGGAGGCGGCGCGCAACAACTTCCTGCTGACGCTGGCGCGGGCGCGCACCGGATCGCTGGAGGACGAGGCGAGCTACGGCCTCGCCTGGGCCGACATTTCCACCGGCGCCTTCCGCGTCGCCACCAGCGATGCGCGGCAGCTGGCCGGGGACCTTGCCCGCATCGACCCGCGCGAGATCATCGTCGCAGACGTGCTGCTCGACGATGCGGAGCTGCGCCGGCAGCTCACCGAGACCGGGGCGGCGCTGTCGCCGGTGCCGCGCAGCCTGTTCGACGGGGCGACCGCCAGCGATCGGCTGGCCCGCTATTACGGCGTGGCGACGCCGGAGGCCTTCGGAACCTTCTCGCGGCTGGAGATGACGGCGGCGGCCGCCGCCATCGCCTATGTCGAGCGCACGCAATATGGCGAGCGCCCGCCGCTCGACCCGCCCTCGCACGAGGCGACCTCGCGGCGGATGCTGATCGACCCGGCAACGCGGGCGAACCTGGAGCTGATGCGCACGCTCGCCGGAGACCGCGCCGGATCGCTGTTGTCGGTGATCGACCGCACCGTCTCGGGCCCCGGCTCGCGGCTGCTGGCCGCCCGGCTGGCCGGGCCGCTGACGGAGGTGGAGGAGATCCGCAAGCGGCAGGACGCGGTGGCGCGGCTGGTCGGCGACACCTACCTGCGCGAGCGGCTGCGCGAAAGCCTCAAGGCCGTGCCCGACATGGCACGCGCATTGTCGCGCATCGCCATGCAGCGCGGCGGTCCGCGCGACCTGCTGGCCATCGCCAGCGGTCTGGGTGCGGCACGCGACATCGCCGGCCTCTTCGCTGACGCAAGCAGCGAAGGCGAGGAGCTGGGTGTGGCGCTGGCGCGGATCGCGGCAGCTCCGGCCGAGCTTGCCGGCGAGCTGGAGCGGGCGCTGGTGGACGAGCCGCCGCTGCTTGCCCGCGACGGCGGCTTTGTCGCCGAGGGCTATCTTGCCGATCTCGACGAGGTGCGGCGGCTGCGCGACGACAGCCGCAAGGTGATCGCCCAGCTGCAGGGCGCGCTGACCGACGAGCTGGCGATCCGGGCGCTGAAGATCAAGCACAACAACGTGCTCGGCTGGTTCATCGAGGTGCCGGCAACCCATGCGGAGAAGCTGACCGCCGATCCGGCGCGCTTCATCCACCGGCAGACGATGGCCGGCGCGATGCGCTTCACCACTACAGAGCTGGCCGATCTGGAAAGCCGCATCGCCAATGCGGCCGGGCGGGCGCTGGCGCTGGAAAGCGAAGTGTTCCGCCGGCTGTGCGAGGCGGTGATCGAGGCGGGCGAGGCCATCAAGGGCGCCGCCGACGGGCTGGCGGTGCTGGACGTTGCGGCGGGCCTTGCGCACCTGGCCGAGGCGGAGAACCAGTGCCGGCCGGTGGTCGACGACAGCCTGGCCTTCGACATTCGCGGCGGCCGGCATCCGGTCGTCGAACAGGCGCTGAAGCGCGAGGGCGGCGGCAGCTTCGTTGCCAACGACGCCGACCTGGGGCCGAGCGAGGGCGAGGCAGGCGGCCGCATCTGGCTGATCACCGGTCCCAACATGGCCGGTAAGTCGACCTTCCTGCGGCAGAACGCGCTGATCGCCATCCTGGCGCAGATGGGCGCCTTCGTGCCGGCGGTCTCGGCCCGCATCGGCGTGGTCGACCGGCTGTTCTCGCGCGTCGGCGCGGCGGACGACCTGGCGCGCGGACGCTCGACCTTCATGGTGGAGATGGTCGAGACGGCGGCGATCCTCAACCAGGCGGGCGCGCGGGCGCTGGTGATCCTCGACGAGATCGGCCGCGGCACATCGACCTTCGACGGGCTGTCCATCGCCTGGGCGGCGATCGAGCACCTGCACGAGGTGAACCGCTCGCGGGCGCTGTTCGCCACCCATTATCACGAGCTGACCGCCCTGTCGGGCCGGCTGCCGCGGCTGACCAACGCCACGGTACGGGTGCGCGAATGGCAGGGGGACGTGGTGTTCCTGCACGAGATCGTCGCCGGCGCCGCCGACCGGTCCTACGGCATCCAGGTGGCGAAGCTCGCCGGCCTGCCGCCGGTGGTGATCGAGCGGGCGAGGGCGGTGCTGGCGCAGCTGGAAGAACAGGATCGGCGCGCGCCGGGCGAGCAGCTGATCGACGACCTGCCGCTGTTCGCCGCCGCAGCGCCGAGACCGAGCGCCCCGGCCGCGAAAGCCGCGCCCGATCCGGTGCTGGAGGCGCTGGATGCCATCGACCCGGACGACCTGACGCCGCGTGCGGCGCTAGAGGCGCTCTACAAGCTGAAACAGGCGCGCAAAAAGACCTGAGCCGCCTTTACACGCTTTCCAGCACGGGGCCGGCGAGCCCGGCCTCCCAGCCGAGGATCGCGCGCTTGCGCGTCAGGCCCCAGTGGTAGCCGCAAAGCTTTCCGGTGCTGCCGAGCACCCGGTGGCAGGGCACGACGAAGGAGATCGGATTGCGCCCGACCGCCCGGCCGACGGCGCGCGAGGCGGTCGGCTTGCCCAGCCGCTCGGCGATGTCGCGATAGGTGGTGGCACGGCCGAGCGGGATGCGCAGCAGGGTTTCCCAGACGCGGATCTCGAAATCCGTGCCGATCAGCACCACCCGCAGGGGCTGCTCCGCCGACCATTGCGAGGGCGCGAAGATGCGCTGCGCCATCGGCGCGGTGAAGGCCGTGTCCTCGATATAGGCAGCGCGCGGCCAGCGGCCGGTCATGTCCTCCAGCGCGGCGCGCTCCTCGCCCGGATCGGCGAAGGCAAGGCCGGCAAGGCCGTGCTCCGTCGCCATGACAAGCGCGAGGCCAAAGGGCGAGGGGTGAAAGCCGTAGCGGATCTCGACGCCCTCGCCGCGCGCCCGGTAGACGCCGGGGGTCATCGCCTCGTGGGTGACGAAGAGATCGTGCAGGCGCGCGGGCCCCGACAGGCCGACCTCGTAGCTGGTGTCGAGCACGGTGGCCGACTGGCGCAGCAGGGCGCGGGCGTGGTCGAGGGTGATCGCCTGGATGAACTGTTTCGGCGTTATGCCGGCCCAGCGCGAGAACACCCGCTGCAGCTGGATCGGGTCGAGGCCCGCTTCCGCCGCCAGGGTCTCCAGCGCCGGCTGGTCGCGCCAGGTCTCGGTGATCACCTTGAGGGTGCGGCGGACGGTGTCGTAGTCCTTCGCCGCCTCGGGGAGGCTGGCCGCAGGCACCGCCGGCAGGGCCTCGTCCATGTTGCGCATCACCGTCATTGCCGGATCTCCCGTCACGCTCGCTGTCCGGCCGCTCATGCGACCCTCGTCATGAACCCGGGAGCCTAGTCGCGAGAGAAACGCATCGCCACCCGATTTGCGACGGCCGGGCCAGGACAGCGCGTCTTGCTTCGGTCAAAAACGCGGGCCACTGTGCGGCGTTGAACGGCGCCCGGCGCCGATTGCGAAGAAAGACACGGACCTGCCGATGCACCAGTTTCGCCCCGCTGCCTGCCTGCCCGCGACCCGCCTCCTCGCCAGGACGGCCCTTGCCGCCGGCCTGACGGCGCTGATCGCCGCCGCGCTGACGCCGCTGCCGGTCCATGCGCAAGGCAGCGGACAGGAGGCCGGCGGCCAGTCCAGCCCACGCGTGCAGCGCCGGCTGGTAATGATCCAGACCGACGACGACACCGCGATCCGCGAAGTGCAGATGGACGGCCAAGCGATGCAGGTGCGCCGCCGCTCGCAGGCGCGCGTTTTCGTGGAAGTCGAGGGAGACGCCAAGAACGACGGTCAGATCGACTGCCGGCGCTCGCTGCGGCTGGTGCTCGCCGACGGGCGGATCCTGCGCGACGACGTCGACATCTGCGGTGACTGGAAGGTGACGTTGGCCACGAAGGGCGCGACGTCCCGCCAGGCCGATGCAGGCGGAAACGGCGTGCGCCAGGCGGTTCCGTCCGGGCAGGGGCCGAGCGCGCCGCCGCGTTCGGGCGGCATCCGGCGCCCGTCCGTCGACGGGAGCGGGGACGACGGCCTGCGCGGCAGCCGCGACGAGGCGCGGGGCACCACAGAGACCCGCACGACCGCCGCCGAGGACGCCCAAGGACAGCAGGACGAGGCTGCAGCGACGGCCCAGGCGAACGAGAGCCCCGGCCGCGACGAGGCCCGCGATGCGGATCAGCCGCAGAGCCAGGCCGGCATCCGGCAGGAGCTGCCGCTGTTCGAGGGGCGGACCTGGTATGTCGAGGATGCCGGCGGCGACCAGCTGCAGCTGGTCTACGGCCAGCGCCAGACCGACGACCGGGCGCTCCGGGCGAGCTGCCGGCGCGGCTCCAACCGCATCGAGATGCAGCTCGCCGCGACCGCGGACCCGCTTGTCGAGAACCAGCAGGTTTCCGTCCAGCTGTCGGCCCGCGACGTATCGCGCAGCTATACCGGGCGCGGCTCCAGCGCCAACAACGAGGCCGGCCAGTCCGAGCCGGTGGTGACGTTGGCGGCGGACGATCCGATCTGGACCGGCATGATCCGCGGCGAGACGCTGGACGTGGGCATTTCCGGCAACTGGCGCTACCGGGTGTCGCTGTCGGGCAGCGCCCAGCCGGTGCGCAGCTTCCAGCAGGCCTGCGCCACCCCGGCACCGGTGGTGGCAACGCCGGCCCCGGAGACGACCCGCGGCCTGCCGGTGGCGGGCGGCGCCGGCAGCCTCAGCTGCTTCGAGGAAGGCGAGATCACCTCGGTGCCCAGCGACCAGCCCGCGCGGATGATCTTCGTCAACGACCGCAACCGGCCGGTGGTGGTGCATTGGCTCGATTTCGACGGGCTGCGCCAGACCCAGGCGGAAGTGCCGCCGGGCGGACGGATGATCCAGGACACGCTGGCCGGCCACCCCTGGCTGGTCTCGAACCTGCGCGGACGGTGCCTCGGCATCTACCTGGCGGGCGGGGGCACGCGCACGGTCACGATCCTGCCGGGCCGCGCGGATGCGGAGCCGGGCCCGGTCTACCAGCCGGCGCCGCCGCCGCAATATCTGCCGCCCGAACCGCTGCCGCCGGCCGGAGACGTGTTGCCGCTCTCCTACGATTGCGACAGCGGCGCCTATCTGGACGTGACGATCGACAATGACCGCCGCACCGCGACCGTGCGCGAGCGCGGCCTCTCGCCGGTAACGCTGCCCGACCGCTCGGGCGGCGGCGGCGAGCTGAACTATGTCGGGCGCGGCTACGCGCTGACCGGCACGGGCAACACGGTCACCTGGCAGCGGCCGGGCATGCCTCCGCAGTTCTGCCGGATCTTCTGATCCGGCAGCCGCTGCTTGCCGCCGCAAGACGGGAAAGGGACGTTCAGGCGGTCGCCGGCAGGTCGGGCCTCGGTCCGCCTGCCTGGGCCAGTGCCACCGCCTGTCGCAGGGCACCGGCGAAACTGGTGCGGTCTTCCGGATTGAGGAAGCCGCCGATGTCCACCGACATGTCGCGGGCGGTCAGCGTGATGCGCACGACGCCCTCGTCTTCCTCCTCGCGCACATGCAGGCGCGCCCAGAACGGGTTGCACGAGTAGAGCTGCTCGCGCCCGGAGGCCAGCACCTTGCGGATGCGGATTTCGGTGCGCGAGACCTGCACCTCCTCATAAGCTCGAGCCGCCCGGTAGTTCCAGCGGAAGGCGAAGAAAATCAGCAGGATATCGAGGCCGAGAAAGCCGAAGACCGGCCAGGCGCCGAGCGACAGGAACAACAGGCCGGCGCTCAGGCAGATGGCGCAGACCACCAGCATGAGAATGCGGAAGCCCTCCGGCCCGAGCGACCGGTAGGGCGTCAGGAGGGCCGCGAAGAAAGGCCTGTCCGGATCCGCATGCAACGGATCGGAGGCCAGGTCTTGCGGATCGGGCCGCTCGGTTTTCGGATTGCCGCTCGTCATGAGCGATGATTATAGAGGAGGAATGACCGCGAACCAGCCCGATCCCCGCAAGTCGCGCAAGCCCGCCCTACAGGCCGGCACATCGGCCGCAAAGGCCGTAAAAGCGACCAAAGCCACCGCCAAGCCGAAGGCGGCCAAGCCCCGCCGCGCGGCACGTCCGCGCTACAGCAAGGACGAGCTCTACGCGATCTTCGCGCGCTTCCACGCCGCCAATCCGGAGCCGACCGGCGAGCTGCACTACGTCAACCCCTACACGCTGCTGGTCGCCGTGGCCCTGTCGGCGCAGGCGACGGATGTCGGCGTCAACAAGGCGACGCGGCCGTTGTTCGAGACCGTCGACACGCCGCAGAAGATGGTCGAGCTCGGCGAAGACCGGCTGCGCGAGGCGATCAAGACGATCGGGCTCTTCCGCAACAAGGCGAAGAACGTCATCGCCCTGTCGCAGCTGCTGATCGACCGCTTCGGCGGCGAAGTGCCGCAGGACCGCGAGGCGCTGGAGACGCTGCCGGGCGTCGGACGCAAGACCGCCAACGTGGTGCTGAACATCGCCTTCGGCCAGCCGACCATCGCGGTCGACACGCATCTCTTCCGTCTGGGCAACCGCATCGGAGTGGCGCCGGGCAAGACCCCGCTGGAGGTGGAGAAGGCGCTGGAAAAGGCGGTGCCTTCGGAATTCCTGCTGCACGCCCATCACTGGCTGATCCTGCATGGCCGCTATATCTGCAAGGCCCGCAAGCCGGACTGCGAGAAATGCCTGATCGCCGATCTGTGCAAGAGCCCGGAAAACACGCGCCGCCCTGCAGCGTAGATAGGGCAAGGCAGACCCCGGACGACAACGCAAATGCCGCGGGCGATCACGCCCGCGTTCGGCCTGTCACAAATCACGGATATTTCAAGAGGGAAGCGGCAGGCCGCGCGGCTCAGTCCTTGCGGCGCAGGCGGATCACCACGTCGACGCGGACGATCTCCATGCCTTCCGGCGCCTCGGGAAGGCGAGCCATCGACACGCCGGACCCGGGAATGTCGACCACCTTGTTGTCGCCTTCGATGAAGAAGTGGTGGTGGTCGTCGGTGTTGGTGTCGAAATAGGTCTTGGTGCCCTCGACGGCGACCTCGCGCAGCAGGCCGGCCTGGGTGAACTGGTGCAGCGTGTTGTAGACGGTGGCCAGCGACACCGGAACGTTGGCGGCTTCGGCCTCTTCGTGCAGGAGCTCGGCGGAGATATGCCGGTTACCCCTGGAATACAGGAGTTCGGCCAGCGCAACGCGCTGACGGGTCGGCCTCAAACCAGCCGAACGAAGCATTTCCTGTACCTCACGATGCCGGTGCAGTTCGCCCACGTCTTCCCGCTCGCTTTCCGTTCTCGTTGCATCCCGGCTCGCCGGGGAACCGGTTTTCGGTCGTCATCGGCGTCCCTGCCGGGGACCTTGCCTGCCATTCATGTGGGGACTGCCCCCACCGGCACGCAAGTTCCATGGCAGTTTTCTGCCACGGATCGCGCCCGATTTGCAAGCTTCGCCCTGTCCGCCGCAGCCAAGGTGGCCAGAAAAAGGGTCAAAATGACGGCCCGAACGGTCGCTTGGGGCAGAAAATGTGGCAAGTCGACCTAAAGGAGTGCGAAAAAGCTCATTCCGGAAGCCACTTCACGGGTTTCCGGAGCGCAAGGTGCTATGTTAGTAAGCGCGGCAGAACCAGATCCCGGTCCGAGGACGGCCAATGGCGGCCGCCTTGCGCATACGGGACAACCGATCAACCTGCGGGAATGGGAAGAACGTGCGGCAATCGAGCTACTCCTACGATGAATTGCTTGCCTGCGGACGCGGCGAGCTGTTTGGCCCCGGAAATGCGCAGCTGCCGCTTCCGCCCATGCTGATGTTCAACCGCATCACCTCGATCTCCGAGGATGGCGGCGAACACGGCCAGGGTCAGGTCCGCGCCGAGCTCGACATCCGCGACGACCTCTGGTTCTTCCCCTGCCATTTCCATGGCGACCCGGTCATGCCGGGCTGCCTCGGGCTCGATGCGCTGTGGCAGATGACCGGCTTCTTCCTCGGCTGGCTCGGCGAGCCGGGCCGCGGACGCGCGATTTCCACCGGCGAGATCAAGTTCTCCAAGATGGTCACTCCGGAAACCAAGCTCGTCGAGTACGGCGTCGACCTGAAGCGCGTGCGGCGCGGCCGCCTCGTGCTCGGCATCGCCGACGGCTGGCTGAAGGCGGACGGCGAGACGATCTATCAGGCCAAGGACCTGAAGGTCGGCCTGTTCAAGGCCGAGTGAGACCCGACGCGGACGATTGATCGCCGGCGCGGCAGCGCCTATCTGGTGAAGGCATGCCCGGCCGCGCAAACGGCCAGGCGCCCCCCGGACAGCACTGCTGCATGGCGAGACCGCGCCGAGGGTCGACATTTTGAATGATACCGGACCGGCTTCTGCGACCGGATCCGAAAGACAGCATGGGAGACCGCGATGAGGCGGGTGGTGATAACCGGAATGGGAATCGTGTCGTCGCTGGGCGGCACCACCCAGGAAGTGACGGCGAGCCTGCGCGAAGGCAAGTCCGGCATCGTTCCGGCCGAGGACTATGCGCGGCTCGGCTTCCGCTGCCAGGTCCATGGCGCCCCGACCGTCGACCCGTTCGAGGTGCTCGACCGCCGCACGACCCGCTTCATGGGACCGGGCGCGGCCTGGACCTACATGTCGATGCAGCAGGCGATCGCCGATGCCGGTCTCGAAGAGAGCGACATCAGCAATGAGCGCACCGGCATCATCATGGGCTCCGGCGGCCCGTCGACGCGCACCATCGTCGAAGCGGCCGACATCACCCGCGACAAGGGCCCGCGCCGCATCGGACCGACCGCCGTTCCCAAGGCGATGAGCTCGACCACCTCGGCGACGCTGGCGACCCCGTTCAAGATCCACGGCGTCAACTATTCGATCTCCGCGGCCTGCGCGACCACCAACATCTGCATCGGCAATGCCGCCGAGCTGATCCAGTGGGGCAAGCAGGACATCGTCTTCGCCGGCGGCGGCGAGGATCTCGACTGGACCATGTCGAACCTGTTCGACGCCATGGGCGCCATGTCGAGCAAGTACAACGACAGCGCCTACAACGCGTCCCGTCCGTTCGACAAGAACCGCGACGGCTTCGTGATCGCCGGCGGCGGCGGCGTGCTGGTGCTCGAGGAGCTCGAGCATGCCAAGGCGCGCGGCGCGACCATCTATGCCGAGATCGTCGGCTATGGCGCGACCTCCGACGGCTACGACATGGTCGCCCCCTCGGGCGAGGGCGCTGCCCGTTGCATGAAGCTGGCCATGGCCAATGTCGGCGAGCCGATCGACTACATCAATCCGCATGCGACCTCGACGCCGGTGGGCGACGAGCGCGAGGTGGAGGCGATGCGCAGCGTGTTCGGCAAGGACCTGCCGCGGATCTCGGCCACCAAGGCGATCTCCGGCCACTCGCTGGGCGCAGCCGGCGTGCATGAGGCGATCTACTCGCTGCTGATGATGCAGAACGACTTCATCGCGCCGTCGGCCCATATCGAGGAGCTCGACCCGATCTTCGCCGACGTGCCGATCGTGCGCGAGCGCATCGACAATGCGGGCCTGAACACCATCATGTCCAACGGCTTCGGCTTCGGCGGCACCAACGCCACGCTCGTCTTCCGCCGCTACAACGGCTGATCTTCACGCAAATCACATCCGGCCGGCAACGGCTGGACCGGGCGGAGCGGGGCAAGGCCCCGTCCGCTTCTCTGAAGGAGTTGGGAATGAGCGGGCTTATGAAGGGCAAGCGCGGTCTGGTCATGGGCGTCGCGAACGATCACTCCATCGCGTGGGGGATCGCCAAAGCGCTCGCGGCACAGGGGGCGGAGCTCGCCTTCACATATCAGGGCGAGGCTTTCGGCCGCCGCGTGCGGCCGCTGGCCGACAGCGTCGGGGCCAATCTGCTGATCCCCTGCGACGTCGAGGACATCGCGACCGTCGACCAGGTGTTCGAGACGCTGAAGGCCGAGTGGGGCAGCATCGACTTCCTCGTGCATGCCATCGCCTTTTCCGACAAGTCGGAGCTGCGCGGCCGCTATGCCGACACGACGCGGGAGAACTTCACCCGCACGATGCTGATCTCCTGCTTCTCCTTCACGGAGATCGCCAAGCGGGCGGCCGAGCTGATGCCGAACGGCGGCTCGATCGTGACGCTGACCTATGGCGGCTCGACCAAGGTGATGCCGAACTACAACGTCATGGGCGTGGCCAAGGCGGCGCTTGAGTCCTCCGTGCGCTATCTCGCCATGGATTACGGCCTGCAGAACGTTCGCGTGAACGCGATCTCCGCCGGCCCGGTGCGCACGCTGGCCGGTTCCGGCGTCTCCGACGCGCGGGTGATGTTCAACTATCAGAAGCAGCACTCGCCGCTCGGCCGCACCGTCACCATCGACGAGGTCGGCGGCTCCGCGCTCTACCTGCTGTCGGACCTGTCCTCCGGTGTCACCGGCGAGGTGCATTTCGTCGACAGCGGCTACAACACCGTGTCGATGCCCCGACTCGACGCGCTGAAGACGCAGGAAGCCGAGGCCCAGGCCGCACGCCAGATCGAGGAAGTCTGAAACCGGCTTTCGCGTCCGAACAAGGAAACGAAAACGGCGGCCTCGCAAAAGCGTGGCCGCCGTTTTTCTTTGTATTCCAGTATCTTGCAGAAAGTCAGCTTATTCGAACGTTTCGTCCGGATAGACGCCGAACAGGCGCGTCTGGTCGATCCAGCCGGCGAACTTCTCTCCGCTGATCCGGCACCAGCCCTCACGGCAGCTGCCGACATTGGCCAAAACGTTCGGCCCCAGCTCGGCGACGAGGCGGGCATCGGAGCGCGGCTCGGCACGCAGCGGCGTGGTGCCGGACTGTTCCCAGGGGGTCACCAGCGCCGTGCGGCGGCCGCTGAGCAGCGAATGGAACACCCAGCCCTCCTCGCCCTGCCAGTCGCGGATACGGCGCCAGTTCTCGAATTCCTGGACGATCTCGACCGGCAGGCCGGCGCGGACATAAGTCCAGCCGATGCGGTGCTCCAGCGTCGGGCCGACGCGGACATTGACGCGCTCGGACTTGAGGCTGACGAAACGGGGCACGGGAAAGCCGCTCGGGCCCTTTGTGGTGCTCTGGGCAAGGGCTGCACCGGGTCCGGCGAGCACCTGCACCAGCAGGAGCAGGCAGAGGCTCGCGGCGGCAAGCACGCGGGTGAGGGGCCTGCGGATGCGGGGCGGCGCAGGGCGCGCGTGCGACCGGCCGGCGTCGTCCGCCAGCTGCCTGTCGTGATCGCTGCACCGCCTTGCCAGTCCTCGCATGGGGTTCCTGTCCTTTCCCTCGACATCCGTATCGCCGCTGCCCGCGCGGCGGGTTCAGCGAAAGACCGAGAATCGCACATTTTCAAGGCAGGGCCGCATTGAGCCCGCCATCCGGCGCCATCGCGCACTCCGGTCCCTTGTTTTGACCGGACCATCTGGTAATGAGAACTGAAGCGTCGGCCCGGCCGCTGCGGCGACGACGACGCAATTTCGGACAGGTAGGGTTAAGGAGCCCTCAACAGAGCGCGAAAAGGCGAGGAGCATGCCCAGGAAGAAGCCACTGGTCGTCGTGACACGCAAACTGCCCGACGTCGTCGAGACGCGGATGCGCGAGCTGTTCGAGACGCGCCTCAACGAAGCCGACAGGCCGCTGAGCCAGGCCGAGCTGGTCGAGGCGGTGAAGACGGCCGACGTGGTGGTGCCGACGGTCACCGACCGCATCGACTCCGCCGTCCTGTCCCAGGCCGGCCCCAATCTCAAGCTGATCGCCAATTTCGGCAATGGCGTCGACAATATCGACGTCATCACCGCCAACAATCGCGGCATCACGGTCACCAACACGCCGGGCGTCCTGACCGAGGACACGGCCGACATGACCATGGCGCTGATGCTCGGCGTGCCGCGCCGCATCGCCGAAGGCATCAAGGTGCTGGAGCATGGCGAGTGGAGCGGCTGGTCGCCGACCTGGATGCTCGGCCGGCGGATCTGGGGCAAGCGGCTCGGCATCATCGGCATGGGCCGCATCGGCCAGGCCGTGGCCCGGCGCGCCAAGGCCTTCGGCATGTCGATCCACTACCACAACCGCCGGAGGGTCTCCGAGGCGGTGGAAGAGTCGCTCGAGGCGACCTACTGGGAAAGCCTCGACCAGATGCTGGCGCGCATGGACGTCGTGTCCATCCACTGCCCGCATACCCCGGCGACCTATCACCTGCTCTCGGCCCGGAGGCTGAAGCTGATGAAGCCGGAAGCCTATATCGTCAACACCGCGCGCGGCGAGGTGATCGACGAGGCCGCCCTCATCCGTCAGCTCGATGCCGGCCAGCTCGCCGGTGCCGGCCTCGACGTGTTCGAGCACGAGCCGGCGGTCAACCCGAAGCTGGTCGCCTCCAACAAGGTGGTGCTGCTGCCGCATATGGGATCGGCAACGGTCGAGGGCCGCGTCGACATGGGCGAGAAGGTCATCATCAACATCAAGACCTTCATGGACGGCCACCGTCCGCCGGATCGCGTCCTGCCGTCCATGCTGTGAGGATGAGGGACGGGGGAACCCGTCCCTGCCCGTCCTTTTGATGGCCGTCTTCAGGCCTCGCCGGGCTCGTAACGCTTCCACAGGGCCTTGTCGCCCATGCCCGAGATGAAGCCGGCATGGGCCTCAATCTCGGCCGCCGTGAGGCGCGGCGCCAGCGGCACGGGGCGCGGCTGGGCGCGCGTGCGCTCATGGACGACGGTGTCCGTGCGCGTTTCCTCCTCGGCGCTGAAGGCAAGGCCCGCCTGCTTGCCGCCGATCAGCTCGATATAGACCTCTGCCAGGATCTCGGAGTCGAGCAACGCGCCGTGCTTGGTCCGGCGCGAATTGTCGATGCCGTAGCGCGAGCACAGCGCATCCAGCGAGGCCGGCGAGCCGGGATGCTTGCGCCGGGCGATCGCCAGCGTGTCGAGCACCTGCGCCGGCGGGATCGGCCCCATGCCGACGCGCGACAGCTCCATGTTGATGAAGCCCATGTCGAACGAGGCGTTGTGGATCACCAGCACCGCGTCGCCGACGAAATCCAGGAACTCCTGCGCGACTTCGGCGAATTTCGGCTTGTCGGCCAGAAACTCCGTCGACAGCCCGTGCACGTTGAACGCCTCCAGCGGCACGTCGCGCTCGGGATTGATGTAGACGTGATAGGTGCGGCCCGTCGGCACGTGGTTGATCAGCTCGACGCCGCCGATTTCCACAAGGCGGTCGCCGTTCCTGGGATCAAGGCCGGTCGTTTCCGTATCGAAGGCGATTTCCCGCAAGGTTGAGGTCCCCGTTTTCGTGCCGGCCGGCCCGCAAGGCGGCCGATATCAGTGTCTCAGATCAGGCCCGGCCGCGACAGCAAGGCGCATGGCGACATGCCGTCACCCACCGGTTTTCCCCAGCTGATACCCGGTTGATCAACCGCTTTTGCGCGGTTTGTGCGCGCGCTTTTCCTCAGGCAAGGGCGGCGACGGCCCGCAGGACCGCGCCGACCGCGCGGCGCGCGGGCTCCAGCCCCTTACCCGTATCGATGAGGAAATGAGCCCGGCGACGCTTTTCCGCGTCCGGCATCTGCTTGGCGAGGATGCCTTCGAGGCGCGCCTCGCTCATGCCGGGGCGGGCGAGCACCCGCTCGCGCTGGACCTCGGCCGAGGCGGTGACGACGACGGCGGCCCGCACGCGGCGCTCGCCGCCCGTCTCGAACAGCAGCGGAATGTCGAGTACGGCGACACGGCAGCCCCGGCGCGCGGCATCCTGAAGAAAGGCGTTTTCCGCCTCGCGCACCAGCGGGTGCACGATCGCCTCCAGCCGCTTCATCTCGTCCGGCTTGCCGATCACCCGTTCGCCGAGCCGGACACGGTCGACGGTGCCGTCCACGACGGTGCCGGGAAACCCGGCCTCGATCAGCGGCGCCGCCTTGCCGGAATAGAGCCGATGTACGGCCGCATCCGCGTCGTAGACCGCGGCACCGGCCTCGGCGAACATGCGCGCCGTCGTGCTCTTGCCCATGCCGATGGAGCCGGTGAGGCCGAGGACGATCACGCAGCCACTCCCAGATCCGCGAGCAGAAGGGCGCGCAGCTCGTCGGTCACCTGCGGGCGCACACCGAACCAGCGTTCGAAGGAAGGCACCGCCTGGTGCAGCAACATGCCGAGCCCGTCGACCACCGGGTTGCCCCTGGCCCGTGCCGCCGCAAGCAGCGGCGTTTCCAGCGGCGCATAGACCGCATCCGTCACCAGCGCGGAGACGGGAAGCGTGGAGAGGTCGATCTCCAGCGGCGGCTGGCCCTGCATGCCGAGCGAGGTCGTGTTGACGAGCAACCCGGCGCTCCCCAGAAGACTGGTGAGTTCTCCCCAGTCGGCAGCCTTCGAGTCGGACCCGAAACGGGCGCAGAGTTCTTCGGCTTTCGACCTTGTGCGATTGACGATTGTCACGGTTTTCACACCGCGCGATAGCAAGGCCCAGACAATGGCACGGGCCGCCCCTCCGGCGCCCAGGACCACCGCCTCGCGCAGGCCCTCGTCCCAACCGGGCGCCATCTGGTCGAGATTGCCAAGAAAGCCGAGGCCGTCGGTGTTGGCGCCGTGCACACGGCCGTCTCCCTCCACCCACAACAGGTTGACCGCGCCCATCGCGCGGGCCGCCTCGTCGAGGGTCGCGCAGACCTCGGCAGCCGCCTCCTTGTTGGGCACCGTCACGTTGCAGCCGACGAGACCCTGGTCGCCAAGAGACTCGTAGAAGCAATGGGCTTCATCCGGCGCCACGGCGATGCGCTCGTAGGTGCCATCGATGCCGTGAAGGGCGAGCCAGTGGTTGTGGATCAGCGGCGAGCGGGAATGGCTGACGGGATAGCCGGTGATCGCGGCACGGCGCGTCATGTCTCGACTGCTCCCATCTCGCGCAGCTGCTTCAACAGCGGCAGGAGCGGAAGACCGAGCACGGTGAAATAGTCGCCCTCAATGGCCTCGAAGAGCTGCACGCCGCGCCCCTCGAGCTGATAGGCGCCGACGCTCGACAGGACGATATCGCCGGTGGCGGCGAGATAACGGCCGACGAATTCCGGGCCGAAAGGCCACATCTTCATGTGCACGGTCGCGGTACCGCACCACACGGTCTCGCCGTTGAGGGCGATCGCGGCCGAGGAATGCAGCTGATGGCGCTTGCCGGACATGGCGAGAAGCTGACGGCGGGCCGCCTCCATATCCTCGGGCTTGGTCAGGCGGCGGCCGTCGAACTCGAGCACCTGGTCGGCGCCGATGACCAGGGCCCCGGGATTGCGGGCGCTCGTTTCCTGAGCCTTGGCCTCGGCCAGAACCCGGGCGATGTCCTCCGGAGGAAAGCCGGCCTCCAGCAGCGGCGCCTCGACGGCGCGCTCGTCCACCTGTGCCGGGTCGACCCGGAAGGCAAGGCCGGCATTGGCGAGCAGCTCGGCCCTGATCCGGCTGCCGCTGGCGAGAATGATGTCGGTCATGAACCCATCCGCAAGCTGTTGAAGGCCGCTTCAGGCGATATCAGGCCACGCCGCCGTTTGCCAGAGTGCTCTTGTGAGCCCGGTACAAGCTCATGATTTCCGCGGCGGTTTCCTCGATGGAGCGGCGGGTGACATCGATCAGGGGCCAGCCGTGCTCGGCGCAGATCTTGCGCGTTACCGCGATCTCACGGGCTATCACCCGGCGGTCGACATAGGTCTCGTTCTCGAAGCCGCCCGCGTTCAGCGTGAGAATGCGGTTCTGCCGCACCTGCTGGATGCGCTCCACCGAGGCGACCACGGCAACCACCATCGCCCGGCGCAGCTCGCCGAGTTGGCGGGGCAGGGGGATGTCTGGAACGATGGGAATGTTCGCCGCCTTGATGCCGCGATTGGCCAGATAGATGCAGGTCGGCGTTTTCGAGGTGCGGCTGACGCCCAGAAGCACCACATCCGCCTCGTCGAGATTGTCCGGGATCTGCCCGTCGTCATGCAGCATGGTAAAATTGAGCGCCTCGATGCGATGGAAGTAGTCGGCATCGAGCGCGTGCTGGCCGCCGATACGGCCGGTCAGGCGGACATTGAGATAGGACTGGAAGACCGCGAAGACCGGCGAGAGGATGTTCACGCAAGGAACGCCGGCAGCCCGCGCCGCCTGCTCCAGGCGGCCGGCCAGCTCCGGGTCGACCAGCGTGTAGAGGACGATGCCCGGCGCATGCTCGATCTCGTCGAGCGCATGGTCGAGCTGCCGCGTCGAACGCACCAGCGGATAGACATGCTCGATCGCCTGCACGTCCTCGTACTGGGCCGTCGCGGCGCGTGCCACCGTCATCAAAGTTTCACCGGTGGAGTCCGAAACCATGTGCAGGTGGAAGAAGTTACGAGTCTTACCCAAGCTGTTATCCCCTGCCCGCGGCGTTTGTGCTGGTTAGTGTGGTCAAACAGGCCCTTTCGAGGCCGGACCCGCAAAACCATGCCCGAAGCGCGAAAACAATCAACACTGCACAGGCGGGCAAGAGCCGGAGACGGAAGGATCGCCCATAACGGGGAAAACCGGATTGTTCTTCGCCCGTCCCCAGATTGTTCGACCGTGCCTTAAAGGTTAACAGATGGTTAACAAAGCTTCAGTCGTCTGATTTGAAAGCGAAATCCGGGTTATCACCATCATGGGGAAAAGGGCTTATGCCCGAAACCCCTCGACAGGCAGTGAGCGAACAGGTCATGTGGAGCCGTGTCGACAACCGATAATCCCGGTTGTCCAGTGCCAAACAAAAACAACAGAATCCTCTTTCAAGGATTCTTTTCTTTTTTAAAGGGGGTCTCGTGTCTCAGACGGCGTCGCGACGGATCATGCAGGTGCTGGCCGGCGAAAGGCTCTGGCCGCCTCCGATCTGGATGATGAGACAGGCCGGCCGGTATCTTCCCGAGTACCGTGCCACCCGTTCAAAAAGAGTTAACTTTCTTGAATTTTGTTACGACGTAGAGCTTGCAACGGAAGTCACTTTGCAGCCCATCCGGCGCTACGGCTTCGACGCATCGATTCTCTTCTCGGACATTTTCGTGGTTCCCGATGCGCTCGGATATCCCGTTCGCTTCGAGGAAGGGCGCGGACCGGTGCTGGAACCGCTCAGCGACAAGCTCGTCGGCAATCTCGATCAGAGGCGCGCGGTCGGGCATCTCGACCCCGTCATCGAGATCGTGGCGCGCCTGCGCCGGGAACTCCCGGACGAGGTGACGCTGCTTGGCTTCTGCGGAGCCCCCTGGACGGTCGCCTGCTACTCCGTGGCCGGTCACACCACCCAGGAGCAAACGGCCGCCAGGATCGGCGCCTATCGCGATCCTGAGCTGATGCAAGCCTTCATCGACCAGCTGGTCACCGCCTCCATCGATTATCTGGTGCGGCAGTTGAAGGCCGGCGCCGACGCGGTGCAGATCTTCGACACCTGGGCGGGCGTCCTGGATGACGAGGGTTTCCGCCGCTGGTCGATCGCGCCGACGCGGGCAATCGTCGACGGCGTTCGCGCGGCCGTGCCGGGCGCGCGCATCATCGGCTTCCCGAAAGCCTCAAGCTCGCGGCTGGCGGATTACATCGCGGGAACGGGCGTCGATGCGGTCGGCCTCGACTGGACCGTGCCGGGCGGGCTTGCCCGCGAGATCCAGAAGCTGGTTCCGGTGCAGGGAAATCTCGACCCGATGCGGCTCGTGGCCGGTGGCCGGGCGCTGGACGAGGGCGTCGACCAGGTGCTTGCGACACTTGGACAGGGTCCGCTCGTCTTCAATCTGGGGCATGGAGTGACACCGGACGCGGATCCGGAGAACGTCGCGCGCATGATCGAACGCGTGCGTCAGGCTCCCGATCCTCTCGAAGCGTCCTGACGGCTGCCAGGGCCTGGCCCTGGCAGAATTCCCTCTGGAAACGGATGATCGATGCTCTATCTCTGGCTGAAAGCTCTGCACATCATCTCGGTCATCGCGTGGATGGCCGCGATGTTCTACCTGCCGCGGCTTTTCGTCTATCACGCGGAGACAGTGCCGGGCACGCCGCAGAGCGAGACCTTCAAGGTCATGGAACGGCGCCTTCTCAAGGCGATCATGACGCCGGCTATGATCTCGTCCTGGATCTTCGGCCTGTGGGTTGCCTATGAGGGCGGGTTCTTCTCGTCGGGCTGGCTGCATGCCAAGCTGATGCTGGTTTTCGTGATGAGCGGATTGCACGGTTACCTTGCGCGCTGCGTGCGCCAATTTGCCGCGGATGCCAACACGCACAGCTCTCGCCACTATCGGATCGTCAACGAAGTGCCGACCGTACTTATGGTGCTGATCGTGATTCTGGTGGTGATCAAGCCGTTTTGAGCGGTTAAGCTGTGATAACCCTGCGTCGGGCGGAGAGGGTTAGTCTTGCGCCCGACGTGACAATATTGCGAGCACTCGACGAATGGTGCTTGCCCTGACGAATTTAAAAATGTAGATTCCGTCAACCTCACATCCTGCGGGCATGGTGTTGGCGAAGTTCCGGAGCGGCGGTCTTGACCCGCGTGCGAAACCGGAACTGGAGAAGCACCAGGTCGGAACGACAGCTCCGATTGTCGACCCGCAGCCATTCCCTTTTCCTGATGATCCGGGTTGCCCATATGCGGCGCGGGATCACACGCATCTACCTCTCCACCCCTCTAGCAGAAGACCATCCATTGCCCATGCGGGAAATGAAACTCTCAGATCTGAAGATCAAGACGCCGACCGAACTCCTTGCTTTCGCCGAGGAACATGAGGTCGAGAACGCCAGCACCATGCGCAAGCAGGAGCTGATGTTCGCCATCCTCAAGCAGCTGGCTGCCCAGGACGTCGACATTATCGGCGAGGGTGTCGTCGAAGTGCTGCAGGACGGTTTCGGTTTCCTGCGTTCGCCGGACGCGAACTATCTGCCGGGCCCCGATGACATCTACATCTCGCCGTCGCAGATCCGTCGCTTCTCGCTGAGGACGGGCGACACGGTCGAAGGCGAGATCCGCAGCCCCAAGGAAGGCGAACGCTATTTCGCGCTTCTCAAGGTCAACAAGATCAATTTCGAAGACCCCGAGAAGGCGCGCCACAAGGTCCATTTCGACAACCTGACCCCGCTCTATCCCGATGAGCGGCTGAAGATGGAAGTCGAGAACCCGACCAGCAAGGATTTCTCCTCGCGCGTGATCGATCTGGTCGCCCCGCTCGGCAAGGGCCAGCGCGCGCTGATCACCGCGCCGCCGCGGACCGGCAAGACGGTGTTCCTGCAGAACATCGCCAAGTCCATCACCACCAACCATCCCGAATGCTACCTGATCGTGCTGCTCATCGACGAGCGGCCGGAGGAAGTGACGGACATGCAGCGCACGGTGAACGGCGAAGTGGTGTCGTCCACGTTCGATGAGCCGGCGGTGCGTCACGTCCAGGTGGCCGAGATGGTCATCGAGAAGGCGAAGCGCCTGGTCGAGCACGGCCGCGACGTGGTCATTCTGCTGGACTCGATCACTCGCCTCGGCCGCGCCTACAACACCGTCGTCCCGTCCTCGGGCAAGGTGCTGACCGGCGGTGTCGATGCCAACGCGCTGCAGCGCCCGAAGCGCTTCTTCGGTGCGGCCCGTAACATCGAGGAGGGCGGCTCGCTGACGATCATCGCGACCGCGCTGATCGATACCGGCAGCCGCATGGACGAGGTCATCTTCGAAGAGTTCAAGGGCACCGGCAACTCGGAGATCATCCTGGACCGCAAGATCTCCGACAAGCGCGTGTTCCCGGCCATCGACATCCAGCGTTCGGGCACCCGCAAGGAAGAGCTCCTTGTCGAGCCGGTGAACCTGAAGAAGATGTTCGTCCTGCGCCGTATCCTCAATCCGATGGGTACCGTCGACGCCATCGAGTTCCTGCTCGACAAGCTGCGTCAGACCAAGTCGAACGACGATTTCTTCGACAGCATGAACACCTGACGGAGCGGGGTGGGGCACGGCCCCGCGCCATCTTGAAAGATTCACGTGAAACACCCGCGGATGCCGAATGGCTTCCGCGGGTGTTGCTTTTCAAGGCCCGCATGTTTCACGTGAATCAGGTCGATTCGGAGATGGAACGATGACGAACTTCACACGCTTGCGTCCGGGCGACGGCAGCCTGGTGATCGAGACGGAGAGGTTGCTGCTACGGCCCTGGACCGACGAAGACCGGGAGCCCTTTGCAGCCATGACCGCGGATCCGGAGGTGATGCGCTATTTTCCCTCCGTGCTTGATCGGCAGGAAAGCGACGCCTTGATCGAGACTGCGCGCCAGCGAAGCCGCGAGGACGGGTTCTGCTTCCAGCCGGTGGTTGTCAGGCAGAGCGGCGCTTTCATCGGCTTCGTCGGGCTCAGCCGGCCACGCTACGCGGTGCCCTTTGCGCCGTGCGTCGAGGTCGGCTGGCGATTGGCCCGGTCGGCATGGGGCATGGGCTATGCGAGCGAGGCGGCCCGTGCCTGGCTTCGATTCGGTTTCGAAACTCTGGGCCTTGAAGAGATCGTCTCCTTCACCACGGTGACGAATTCTCCTTCAAGGCGCGTGATGGACCGTCTCGGCATGCAGCGGGACGAGCATGGCGACTTCGATCACCCGCTCCTTCCCATCGGGCACCCGCTGATGCGCCATGTGCTTTATCGCCTGAAGGCGGAGCGGTGGCGGGAAATGCAGGCGGGCATATGACCGGCTGGCACGTCTCCTAAAAGGCTCTTGTTCTCGGTACCAGGAGCTGGATGAGCGCCGCCTCGATATCTGCTGCCTCGGTCACGGGCGCGCTGCACGCGCCCTGCCGGCAGAGATAGAGCGTAGGTCGGCCGTCTTTCGCGCTCTTCCCCTCCATCGGATGGCCAGCGGGGAAGGGATGACCGGTCGGGACCTCCAGGCGGAGGACGGCGGGGTCGGCAAGACCCGCCACCGCGCGGCGCAAGGCCATCGCACCATCCGACGCATCGCCCTCTACGGGCACGACCAGGACCGCCAGCAACGCATTGACGCCGGTGTCCATGGCGCTCAGCAGGCTTGCGGTCCCGAAGACATTGCCGGCGATCTCGGATCCGAACCGCGTTACGATGGCTTCGGAGCGGGCCTCCGCATCCTGGTCTCCGGTCAGATGCCAAAGACGCTGCAGCGCTTCTGCGGCAACGCCATTGGCATTCGGCACGGCCTCGTCCATCGGGGAGAGGGGGCGCAGGATGACGTCGCCGGCATCCACGGACGACAGGTAATAGCCGCCACCTTCGGCGGCAAAGTCCCGATCCAGCTGCGCGGCGAGGTCCTTCGCGTCGGCCAGGAACCGATTCGCCTCCGATATGGAGGCCGAGGTTTCGGCCAGCGTGATCGCGGCTTTCATCATCATGGCAAGATCGCTGGCAAAACCGGGCCGGGTGCTTCGACCATCCCGCCAGGCATGAGCCATCCGTCCGGTGTCGTCGCGCATCTCCTCCATGACGAACCGGTAGGCTCCGAGCGCGAGCCGTCGCCAGGATTCACGTGAAACACCGGCGATGCGGAAGATGTACTCGGCCTCGGCAAGGCCCGCGATCATCAGCCCGTTCCAGTCGGCCAGAACCTTGTCGTCGCGACCGGGGCGCACCCGTGTCTCGCGCGCGGCGAGAAGCGTATGGCGGGCCTGGGCGAAGCGTGTGAGCACGTTGCCCCCGTCGTCCTCCGGCGGTATCAGGCGGTTGGGGATGCTCGAGCCTTCGAAGTTGCCCGGAGCGGTGATGTCGTAGGCTTCGCAGAAGAGCAGGGCCTCTTCGGTCTCGCCCAGGACTGCGGCGACCTGGTTGGGCGTCCAGACATAGAAGCGTCCCTCTTCGCCCTCGCTGTCGGCATCGAGGCTGGCGGCGAAGGCCGGGCCGTTCATCATCTCGCGCTGCAGCCAGGCGACCGTCTCGTCGAGTCGGGTCCGGAACAGTTCGGCGACCGGCGGAGCCAGACCGGGGAGGGCGAGCGCCCGGGCAAGGTGGGAGACGTATTGCGCATTGTCGTAGAGCATCTTCTCGAAATGCGGCACCAGCCAACGCTCGTCGACGGAGTAGCGCGCAAGGCCGCCGCCGATATGATCGTAGATGCCGCCGTTGCTCATGCGCTCGAGCGTGAGGATGCAGGTGCGCAGGGTCTCGGCGTCGCCGGTTCGCAGGCTTGTGCGCCAGACGAGCTCGCTGACGCAGGCTTGCGGGAATTTCGGTGCACCGCGAATGCCGCCATGGGTCTTGTCGTAAAGACCGGCCAGACGCTGCCCGGCGGTGATCGGCAGGTCCGCCGGCAGGCGGGCGGTCGCGCCGAGCGGCGCCTTGCGGAGGTGGTCCATCAAGGCCTTGCGGTTGGTATCGATTCGCCCCCGGTCCGTTCGGTACATGCCGGCGATGGCTTCGAGAACATCGGTAAACCCCGGCCGGCCCCAGCGGGCGGTCTTGGGGAAATAGGTCCCGCCCCAGAACGGCTCGGCCTCGCTGGTAAGGAACATCGTAAGGGGCCAGCCGCCCTGTTCGCCGAGGGCATGCAGGGCGCTCATGTAGATCTGGTCGATGTCCGGGCGCTCCTCCCGGTCGACCTTGATGTTGACGAAGAGGCGGTTCATCACCTCCGCCACGTCCGGGTCTTCGAAGCTCTCGTGCGCCATGACATGGCACCAGTGGCACGCCGCATATCCGACGGAGAGCAGGATCGGCTTGTCCGTGGCGCGGGCCTCGGCCAGCGCCTCCGGTCCCCAGGGCCGCCAGGCGACGGGATTGTCCTTGTGCTGGAGCAGATAGGGGCTGGTGGCGTCGGCCAGACGGTTGTCGGTCATGGACCTCTCCGATATCAGGGCATGAGCGTGATGCGTCGGAGGTCCGACGCGCACTCGCCATCTCGTGTCTGGAAAGCTAGGTCAGTCGATGCCGGGAGCCAAGGGAAAGCCGATGGATGAGGCAGGGATTCGAACCCTCGGAAGCGGGGCAGGCGGGGATACGATCTTCGCCCTGTCCAGCGGGCCGGTGCCGGCTGGCGTCGCGGTAATCCGGCTTTCCGGCCCGCGCACACGATTCGCCCTCGAAACGATCTGCGGTGCCTGTCCCGCCCCGCGGCGGGCATCCTTGCGCGACCTCCGGCGACCGGCCGATGGCGCGGTGATCGACCGGGCCCTGGTGCTGTGGTTTCCCGGGCCGGCCAGCTTTACCGGGGAGGACGTTGCCGAACTCCATTGCCATGGCGGGCGGGCCGTGGTCGCCGCCGTTCTTGAGATGCTAGCCATGGTGCCGGGATGCCGGATGGCAGAGCAGGGGGAGTTTACCCGCCGGGCCTTCGACAATGACCGCATGGATCTTCTGGAGGTGGAGGGCCTTGCCGATCTCATTGCAGCCGAGACGGAGGCCCAGCGGCGTCTGGCGATGAGCCAGGCCGGGGGCGCGCTGGCCGCCATCTACGACGGCTGGCGGGACCGGCTGACCCGGGCGCGGGCCTTGATCGAGGCGGAGTTCGATTTTGCCGACGAGGAGGATGTGCCGGACGATGTTTCGGCCGCGGTGTGGGAAGAGGTCGCGCGCCTGCGGGTCGAAATCGCCCGGCACCTGGAGCGGTCGCAGCGGGCCGAGCGGCTGCGCAGCGGCGTGCAGGTGGTGCTGCTCGGCGCGCCGAATGCCGGCAAGTCGAGCCTGCTGAACGCGCTTGCGCGCCGGGACGTTGCCATCGTCACCGAGGAGGCAGGCACGACCCGGGACGTCATCGAGGTGCATATGGACCTCGACGGCTATCCGGTGACGCTGGTCGATACGGCGGGGCTGCGCGAGGAGGCGGGTCTGGTCGAGCGCGAGGGCATTCGCCGGGCACTGGCCCGCGCCGGGGATGCGGACCTGCTGCTGTGGCTGGTGGCGCCGCAGACGGATGCATCGGGTACGGTGACGGGTCCGCCGGAGGGTTCGACCGCGCTGTGGCGGATCGAGACCAAGGCCGATGCGGGAGAGATCTGGCCGGACGCCGGAACCGGGGAGCAAGCGTTCCGCCTGTCGGTTCGCAGCGGCGAAGGGGTCGACGCATTGATGTCCGCGCTGGCAGCTTTTGCCGCCGCGCATGTCGGCGGGCTGGACGAGCCGCTGGCTGCGCGGGAGCGGCACCGGCGGCATCTGGAAGTGTGCCTGGCGGCTTTGGGAGATGCGTTGGTCGAGCGGCGGTCGTTGGAAATCCGTGCCGAAGACCTGCGCCGGGCCGGGGAGTCGCTCGGACGAATTGCCGGCCGTGTCGGTGTAGAGGACCTGCTGGACGTGATTTTCCGCGAATTTTGTATCGGGAAGTAAACGAGCGTTTCACGTGAAACAGCAGGAATCGAGGATCGATTCAAAACCGTAATGAAGACTCATCCGAAACGGATGGCCGAAGCGAGCTTGCATTGCTGCTTGTCTTTGACCGGCGCGCCGGTTTTCGGGTATCACCAGCCTCACGAGTTATCCACGCAAGGGCGAGGTCGCGGGCCTTCTTCTCCGCTGCCGCCCTGAGATCCCGGGCCCGATTTTTGCCGGCTCGGGCAGAGGCCAAAACACATGACCAGGATGAAGGGCGGATCCGCCGCCGAGCCTGTCTTCGATGTGATCGTCATCGGTGGCGGTCATGCCGGCTGCGAGGCCGCGAGCGCAAGCGCGCGGATGGGCGCACGCACGGCGCTGGTCACCCACAGCTTCTCCACAATCGGCGTGATGTCCTGCAACCCGGCTATCGGGGGCTTGGGCAAGGGGCATCTGGTGCGCGAGGTCGATGCACTGGACGGGCTGATGGGCCGGGTGGCCGATCGCGCCGGCATCCAGTTCCGCCTGCTCAACCGGCGCAAGGGACCGGCCGTGCGCGGGCCGCGAGCCCAGGCCGACCGCAAGCTCTATCGCGAGGCGATGCAGGAGGCGATCCGCGAGACCGCCAATCTGGAGGTCGTCGAAGGGGAGGCGGCCGGACTGACCACGGCGGGCGGGCATGTCAGCGCGGTGATGCTGGCGGACGGGCGACGGCTCATCGCGGGCGCCGTGGTGCTGACCACGGGCACCTTCCTGCGCGGTGTCATTCATATCGGCGAGCGCAAGATCGCTGCCGGCCGGGCAGACGAGGCGCCCTCGAACCTGCTGTCTGCCTCGCTGCTCTCGCACGGGTTCGAACTGGGGCGGCTCAAGACCGGCACGCCGGCGCGTCTCGACGGGCGCACGATCCATTGGGACCGGCTGGAAGAGCAGAAGGGCGATTCGGATCCGGAACCATTTTCGGAGCTGACCGAGGCGATCACCACGCCGCAGGTCTCGTGCCATATCACCCGCACGACGCTGCGCACCCACGACATCATCCGGGAGAACCTGCATCGCTCGGCGATGTATTCCGGCGAGATCGTCGGCCGGGGGCCTCGCTACTGTCCCTCCATCGAGGACAAGGTGGTCCGCTTCGGCGACCGCGATGGCCATCAGGTTTTCCTGGAGCCGGAAGGGCTCGACGATCCGACCGTCTATCCGAACGGGATCTCGACCTCGCTGCCGGAGGATGCGCAGCTTGCATTCCTGCGGACCATTCCCGGGCTCGAGGACGTCGCCGTGCTGCGGCCGGGCTATGCCATCGAATACGATCACATCGATCCGCGCGAGCTGGGCCGCACGCTAGAAACGCGCCGGGTCGGAGGGCTGTTCCTGGCCGGCCAGATCAACGGTACCACGGGCTATGAGGAAGCGGCCGCGCAGGGCCTTGTCGCGGGGCTGAACGCGGCCTTGAAGGCCGGCGGCAAGGCACCGGTCGTCTTCGGCCGGGACAAGGGCTATCTCGGCGTGATGATCGACGATCTTGTGACCTGCGGCGTCAACGAGCCCTATCGCATGTTCACCTCGCGCGCCGAGTACCGGCTGTCGCTGCGGGCGGACAATGCCGACCAACGCCTGACGCCGATCGGCATGGAGATCGGCTGCGTGTCGGCCGAGCGCGCTGCGCGCTTCGAGGCGAAGTGCCGGGACCTGGCGCGGGCGCGCGAGGTGCTGTCTGGGCTGGTGGTGACCCCGGAAGAGGGGAGGCGCGCGGGCCTGCCGATCAACCAGGACGGCGTGCGCCGCTCGGCCTTCGAGCTGCTGTCCTATCCCGATATCGACCTCGACAAGCTGGCCGGCGTGTGGCCGCAGGAGATCGGTGCGCTGGATCCGAAGATCGGCGCGCAAGTGGCGATCGACGCGCTCTATGCGGTCTATCTCAAGCGGCAGGAGGCCGACATCGACGCGCTGCGCCGGGATGAAGACCTGATGCTGCCGGCGGGCCTCGACTATGCGCTGGTCAAGGGCCTGTCCAATGAGGCGCGGCAGAAGCTCGAGGCCGCTCGGCCCGAAACGCTGGGACAGGCGGCGCGGATCGACGGGGTGACGCCGGCAGCGCTGACGCTGCTGCTGTCGCATGTGCGCAAGGCGGAGAAAGCGGTGTCGCGTGCCGGTGGCCGGGAGGCCGTGGCATGAGCCGGCCGGCGCGGCTCGCCGTCGAGGACGGCCCGGAAGTGCTTCACGGAATTTTCGAAGTTTCACGTGAAACAGTGGAGCGCTTGACCACTTACGTGAATTTGCTCCTGCACTGGCAGAAGGCGCAGAACCTGGTGGCGCCCTCGACCCTGCCGGAGGCCTGGCGGCGGCATGTGGCCGACAGCCTGCAAGTGGTGGCGATGGCGCCCGACGCAGCGCGTTGGGCGGATCTGGGCAGCGGCGCCGGCTTTCCCGGGCTAGTAACGGCGATGGTGCAGATGGAGCGTCTGCCCGGGGCGCATGTCCACCTGATCGAGAGCAACAGCCGCAAGGCCGCGTTCCTGCGCACGGTGATCCGCGAGACCGGCTGCCCGGCGACGGTGCATGCCTCGCGGATCGAGGACGTGTCGGGAGAGCTTGCGGGCGAGATCGACGCGGTATCGGCGCGGGCGCTGGCCGATCTTTCCGAGCTGCTGGCCTATACGGAGCCCTTCCAGAATCACGGCGCGCCTGCGATTTTCCACAAAGGAAAAAATTTCCGCGACGAGGTCGCGCGTGCCGCTCACGCTTGGGAGTTCGATCTGGTAGAAAGGGAGAGCCTCATCGATCCCGACAGCCGGCTCCTCATGATCTCGGGGCTAAGGCCACGCGGCGCGACAGGGAAAGGCCAGACCGGATGAGCATGCTTCCTCAGTCTCCACGCGTCCTCGCGCTTGCCAACCAGAAGGGCGGCGTCGGCAAGACGACAACGGCCATCAATCTGGGAACGGCGCTTGCGGCCATCGGCGAGCGGGTGCTGGTGATCGATCTCGATCCCCAGGGCAACGCCTCGACCGGCCTCGGCATCGACCGGCGCAACCGCGACCTTTCCACCTACGACGTGCTGATCGGCGATTGTTCGCTGGCCGAAACGATCCAGGACACGGCGGTGCCGCGTCTGTGGGTCGCCCCGTCGACCATGGATCTGCTCGGCGTCGAGCTGGAGATCGCCAGCCGCTCCGACCGGGCGCACCGGCTGCGCAAGGCGATCTCCGAGCTGGCAGGGCAGGGGCGTCAGGCCGCGCCTGCGGATTTCACCTATGTGCTGATCGACTGCCCGCCCTCGCTCAACCTTCTGACCATCAACGCGCTGTCCGCGAGCCACTCGATCCTGGTGCCGCTGCAATGCGAGTTCTTCGCGCTGGAGGGTCTCAGCCAGCTGCTCAGCACGGTGGAGCAGGTGAAGGCGGCGCTGAACCCGGAACTGTCGATCCACGGCATCGTCCTGACCATGTATGACAGCCGCAACAACCTTTCCGCCCAGGTGGTCGCCGATGTGCGCGAGACCATGGGCGATGCGGTCTACGACACGATCATCCCGCGCAATGTGCGGGTGTCCGAGGCGCCGTCCTACGGCAAGCCGGCGCTGCTCTACGATCTGAAATGCTCCGGCAGCCAGGCCTATCTGCGTCTGGCCTCGGAAATCATTCAGCGCGAGCGTACGCTGCGCGGCGTTGCCGCATGACGATTCGGATGCGCAACGGTTCGGCGGCCGACAACAAGAACAGGCAATGACGATGGCGGATGACGACAGCGGAAAGAAGAAGCGGCTGGGCCGGGGGCTCGCCGCGCTGATCGGCGAAGTGGGAACGGAGCCGCCGGCGGACCCGCGTCCGCCCCGCGACACGCGCCGGGTGCCGATCGAGTTCCTGACCGCCAATCCGCGCAACCCGCGCAAGACCTTTACCGAAAGCGACCTGGAAGACCTGACCAGCTCGGTGCGCGAAAAGGGCATCGTGCAGCCGCTTCTGGTGCGCCCGGTGGCGGGCCGCGACAATGCCTATGAGATCATCGCCGGCGAGCGCCGCTGGCGGGCCGCGCAGCGCGCCGGCCTGCACATGGTGCCGGTGGTGGTGCGCGAGGTCACCGACCAGGAAGCCCTGGAGCTGGCGATCATCGAGAACGTCCAGCGCGCCGATCTCAATCCTATCGAGGAGGGGCTCGGCTACGACCAGCTGGTGCAGGAGTTCTCCTACAGCCAGAGCGAGCTGGCGAAGGTCATCGGCAAGAGCCGCAGCCATGTGGCGAACACGCTGCGCCTGCTGAAGCTGCCGAACTCGGTCAAGGACTACCTCGCGGAGGGCCTGCTGACCGCCGGCCATGCGCGCGCGCTGATCACGGCGCAGGACCCGGCCGCCCTGGCCGAGCTGATTGTCGAGAAGGGGCTGAACGTCCGCGAGGCGGAGAAGCTCGCACAGGACCCGCAGGCGCTTTCCCGGACGAATGCCGGCAAGGCGGCGAAGCCGGAGAAGGATGCCGATACCAAGGCGCTGGAAAAGCGGCTGACGGATACGCTGGGCCTGAAGATCGCCATTGCCCACAAGCAGGACAAGGGCGCGGGCGAGCTCAAGATCAAGTATGCCTCGCTCGAACAGCTCGACGAAATCTGCCGGTTGCTCGGCGTTCAGGGCTGATCGATTCGGAAGCGGTTCGACCCGCTCCCGAAGAAGTGATTTTCAGATAAATATCTGATTTCAAAGAAGAATTAATGACCCCGCATAGGCTTGTGCGGGGTCATTGCGTATCGATTGCGTCGTCGGCTTCCAGGATGCGGCGCAGGCGCGTGAAGGCGAGACGGATGCGCGACTTCACGGTGCCGAGCGGCAGGCCGGTCTCCTCGGCGATCTGGCTGTGCGACAGGCCGGAGAAAAAGGCGCGACGGATCAGGTCCGCCTGTTCCTCGGGAAGCTCCTTCATCGCTTCGCGCACGCGGTCCTCGCGGGTGCGCGCATCGAGCTCCTCGTCCTGGTCTTCCGGCACGGGCGGCCGCAGGCTCGGATCCTCGGGATCGAGCAGGGCGGAGCGGTCGCGGCGCAGGGAATCGATCCGCCGGTTGCGGGCGATGCGGAACAGCCAGGTTGCGGCAGTGGCGCGACTTGCGTCAAAAAGTCCCGCCTTGCGCCAGAGGGTGATCATCACCTCCTGGGTGAGTTCCTCGGCGGTGGCGGCCTCCGACCCCAGGCGCATCAGATAGGCCTTGAGGCGCGGCGCGAAATGATCGAACAGCTCGGCAAAGGCCGTGCGGTCGCGGTCTAGCGCAACCCGCTCGATAAGCCGGGAGAAACGGTCGTCGCCGGTCACGCGCACGCTACTCCCGTCCGCATCCGGCCGAAACGCATCCGACATGTCGGGTTGGCCTGACTCATCTGTCTTTCTTCGTCCGGGTCTGTGTGCTGCGACAGGGGTTCCGATAGCTACTGTCCAAATAGCGGATGTCGGGCATTGCGTCGATGTGCATATGCCGGCCGGACGCCTCCTCCTAACATCAGACCGGGCAGGGCGGTTTCGTCAATCCCCGGAAGGGGTAAGGACAGCTTGGCAAAAGTGTCACACTCTTGCCCGATTTGTGCGGCCAGCGTGCGCCATCCAGTGATCGTAGCGGGTTTGCGAAGCTGCCTGTCGGCTTTTCGAGTTTATCAACCCTTTCGTAACCTGCTGGGCGATAACCTTAAGACAAGGTGACGATTGCTCAGCAAATTCGATCCATTCCGGATAGTTAGCAGTAGCGGTTTAGGAGATGATGCAAGCAAGAACGCTCTTCCCGGCTCTTCTGGCACTCGTCCTCACGGGCGCGTCGGCGCATGCCCAGACGCCGACTCTTGTCAGTCAGCACAATAATTGGGACGCCTACTCCTATGGCGGTTCCAAGGGCAAGGTGTGCTATGCCTTGTCCAAGCCGACCAAGCTCTCGCCGAGCGATCGCAATCACGGAGATGTGTTCTTCTTCGTGTCGAACCGGCCTGGCGAGAACGTCAACAACGAGCCCAGCGTGATCGTCGGTTACGCCTTCAAGGAACAGTCGTCGGTTTCCGTCGACGTGGACGGCCAGAAGTTCACGATGTTCACGAAGAACGACGGCGCCTGGATGGCCAACGCGACCGAAGAGCGCCAGCTCGTCGCCGCGATGAAGGCCGGTCGTGGCATGGTCGTTACCGGCGTTTCGGCGCGCGGTACGCAGACCACCTACGAGTTCTCCCTGTCGGGCATCACGGCTGCGGTCACCGCCGCGGACAGGGCCTGCCAGTAGCGCCTGCAAGCAAGCCAGGATGTCCGGCCGGTGGCCGGGCCCTTCCGAGCCAGCATACCCCTTCGGAGCGACCCCGCTCCGCGCGGGGTGCATGCGCTTTGGGGCTCACAAACGGCCCGGCTTGCTGTATAAGACCCCCGAAACACGAACCGTCTCGCCCTTAGCTAAGGGGCGGGACGGTTCGGGCGTTTCCGGACTGCGGTCTTCGGCTCCGGCATGGGGCGGAAGCAGATCAGGACCGGACAGCACCGGCGGCAGCCAGCTTGGTGCCGCCTTTTCGGCGTTTGCGGAAGAGGGCGGGCGGACCGCATCCTTTCAGGGCGCCCCGGCAAACCCACGTCATCACGGACCGACGACATGAGCCTGATGCAGCACGACACCGCAACCAGCACGCCCGAGGACGCCCCGGCAGCTTCCGTGGCCGCGCAGGTCCCTTCCGTGGCGCAAGCGCCCGGAGACAAGCCTGTGCTGATCGGGCTCGACCGCACGGAGCTGGCCGAAGCGCTGGCCGGCATCGGTGTGCCCGAACGGCAGCTGCGCATGCGCGTCGCCCAGCTGTGGCATTGGCTCTATGTGCGCGGAGCGTCGGACTTTTCCGACATGACCAACATCGCCAAGGACCTTCGCGCGAAGATGGCCGAGGCCTTCAGCATCCGCCGCCCGGAGATGGTGTCTGAGCAGATCTCCAGCGACGGCACGCGCAAGTGGCTGTTCCGCTTCCCCCCGCGCGGAGCCGGCCGTCCGGTCGAGATCGAGACCGTCTATATTCCCGAGGAGGGGCGCGGGACGCTCTGCGTGTCCTCGCAGGTCGGCTGCACGCTGACCTGCACCTTCTGCCATACGGGCACGCAGCGCCTGGTGCGCAACCTGACGGCGGAAGAGATCCTTGCCCAGATCCTGGTCGCCCGCGACCGGCTCGGCGACTTCCCCAAGGGAGAGACACCCGCGGGAGCGGCCGTGCCGAGCGAGGGGCGCCTCGTCACCAACATCGTGATGATGGGCATGGGCGAGCCGCTCTATAACTTCGACAACGTCAAGAAGGCGCTGCTGATCGCTTCGGACGGCGAGGGCCTGTCGCTGTCGAAGCGCCGCATCACCCTGTCGACCTCCGGCGTGGTGCCGATGATCGAGCGCACCGGCGCGGAAATCGGCTGCATGCTGGCGATCTCGCTGCACGCGGTGCGCGACGAGCTGCGCGACGAGCTGGTGCCGATCAACAAGAAGTGGAACATCGCCGAGCTGCTGGGCGCCTGCCGGGCCTATCCGGGGCTGAACAATGCCCGCCGCATCACGTTCGAATACGTGATGCTGAAGGGCGTCAACGACAGCCTCGCGGATGCGCGCGAACTGGTGCGCCTGCTCAAGGGCATTCCGGCGAAGATCAACCTCATCCCGTTCAATCCCTGGCCGGGCTCTCCCTACGAATGCTCCGACTGGGAGCAGATCGAGGCCTTTGCCGAGGTGGTGAACCGGGCGGGCTATGCCTCGCCCATCCGCACGCCGCGCGGCCGCGACATCTTCGCGGCCTGCGGCCAGCTCAAGTCGGAATCCGAGCGCATGCGCGCCCGGGACCGGGCAGCGGCGGAAACCGCTGCGGCTGCGAGCTAGGCGATGGTCGACGGCGGGCAGCTGCTGGCCCAGTCCATCCGCATCGTGCTGGGGCTGATCCTCGCTTTTCTGGCGGCGGCGGCCTTCGTTGCCTTCGGCCTGCTGCGCGGGCTCGCGGATCCGTCGGGAGATCCGGTGGTGGTCGGCATGACCTTCGGCTGGTCGCTGGTGGGTGCGAGCGTGATCGGCGGCCTGGCCTTCGTGCCGGCGCTCGTGGCGATCGCCATTGCAGAGCTGATGCGACTGCGCGGGGTTGTCTTCCACCTGGCGGCAGGCGGCGCCATTGCCACCTTCCTGTGGTGGTCCGGCGAGGGGCCGGGAGGCCCGCATGCGGACATCCGGCCGGGGACGCTGATCGCCGCGGCGACCGGCTTCATGGCCGGTTTCGTCTATTGGCTGATCGCCGGGCGCCAGTCCGGCTGCTGGCGCGTGCCGCCGTCTTCCGGCGCTTCGACCCGGCCCTGATCATTCCTCACGCAGATTGAAGACCGCGTGCGGCGCGGCGCTGCTGCGCCCGGCGGACGACCGGAGAGGCCGGCGCCTCGGCTGCAGCCTCGTCGATCAGCCGGTCGGAGGCGGTCTCCACCTGCTCGACGAGCCGGGCATGGAACGTCTCGATGTCGAGGCCCGGCATGATCGGCGGCAGGAATTCCACCACCACTGTTCCAGGATAGAGGCACCAGCCGCGGCGGGGCCAGAAGATGCCGGAGTTCAGCGCGACGGGCAGGACCGGTGCGCTGAGCGAGCGGTAGAGATGGGCGACGCCGTATTTGTAGCGCGGCTCCTCGCCGGCACCCCTGCGGGTTCCTTCGGGAAATATCAGGATCTGGCGGTTCTCGGCGACGGCCTCGCGGGCACGCTCCGTCATGGCGGCAAGCGCGGCCGAGCGCTTGCCCCGGTTCACCGGGATCTGGCGGAATTTCGCCGTGTACCAGCCGAAGATCGGGATGTAGCGCAGCTCCCGTTTCAGCACGTAGGTGGGCGAGGGGAAGAGCGGCAAAAGGGCAAAGGTCTCCCAGGCCGACTGGTGCTTGGCCGCGACGATGTAGCCCCCTTGCGGAATGTTCTCCAGGCCGCGGTACTCGACCTTCATGCCGACGATCCATTTCAGCAGGAACAGCTCGACCCTTGCCCAGAACGGCACCAGCGGCCAGCCGAGGCGGCGCGGCAGCAGGAAGACCGGCGAGCCGAGGATCATCAGGACGAAGGTGCTGAGGTAGAACAGGACCTGGAACACAAGCGAGCGAAGAAGCAGCATCGATCTCAACCGGTTGCGGGACGGGCTGACCGGGCCCGCACACGGGCACCTTGCGGCCATGGTGCCGCGCGGACCGCTTCGCTGGCAAGTCGCGAGGCCGGTGCCATCAGGGCGCCGACGTTTCCATAACCGCGATACGCGCCCAGGCAAGCAGATATTTCAGGTGCTCGCGGGCAAGCAGCAGCGTTGTGCGGGGATCTTCGAACCAGCGATCGAAGGCGAGATCCGCCGTCTGCACCGGCACGGGCACCAGATCCAGATCCGACATGGTCGAGTTCAGCTCGAGCAGGGCGCGGGGCATGTGATAGGCGCTGGTGACCACCAGCAGGCGCGAAAAGCCGTTTTCCCGGGCCCATTTCGCGGTCTCGGACGCGTTTTCCAGCGTGTTGTTGGCATTGCGGTCGAGATCGACGCAGCAGGAGAACAGCGACAGGTCGCTCGCCGTGGAACTGACGATCTGTTTCGGGGTGGTCTCGGGATGCACGCCGGAGATCAGCAGCCGTTCGGCATTGCCGGCCTGCAGGAGGTTCAGCGCGTGTTTGACCCGTTCGCTGCCGCCGGTCAGCACGACGATCGCGTCGGCGCGGGCCGCGTCGTTGTTCTGGTAGCCGGCGACGGTGGCCGCAAAGCGCAGGAAGGAGCCGCCATAGAAGGCAAGACCGGCGACGAGGAACCCGCAGACCAGGATGCGCAGCAGCCGTCGCCCGCGCGAACGGGAACGCCCGGCCGTGGACCGGTCGGCCCCGGCCGTACCCTCGGCCGCGGTGTGCTGATCGTCCTGCGAACTCATCGGCTGAGCCTGCCCCTCGGCCTTCCTTTCACGCGGTCTGATATCCGCCTGGCGGGCGGATGCAAGAGGGCGAATCGCTTGCATGCGTCTCTCGGCTAACTAAGGCGCAAGCCGGCCGGATTTTCCACCCCCGCGCGCACGAGGGTGCGGGGATGGGGGCGGAGTTCCGCCGGCAGGTGCCGACATTTTTCCATGCCAGAGCTTCGCGGCAGCAAAATGTTGGAAACGCGGCGTCGCCAAGGGCGCAAAAGGGAGCCTGCCGCTGGCCTTAGCGCATCATCGCGGCGAAAGCGCGCAGGGAGGCGGCAAGGCGCTGCCGCAGGCCGACCGCGCGGGCACGGACCGCATCGGCGGCCCCGTCATAGGCGCTGCGCCAGCGGGCGGCGCGCGCCTCCGCGCCCGGTACGCGCCAGAGAAGATGATGCACGCCGAGGATCACCAGCAGCGTCAGGCACCATGAAATCAGCGTGTCTGAGAGGAAGTGACCGCCGAAGGCGACGCGGTTGGCCGACAGGATCACGGCGAGCGGCAGGACGACCGCGAGGATCGCTCGGCGCCAGGACGGCGGCGCGAGGAAAGCCAGCGTCACCAGCCAGAGACTGGAGGAGGCCTCGCCCGACACGAAAGAGCAGTTGGTGTCGCAGTGGTTCGTCATCTGCCAGACGCGGACATAGGGCGCATCGCCGCCGAACAGGTCCACCGCATTGGGCCGGGGGCGGCCCCAGTTGTTCTTCAGCACCGCATTGACCAGGAGGCCGGGGCCGAGGATCAGCGTCGACAACAGGAAGACCGGTGCGCGCAGCGGCAGGCGCCGCGACAGCGGCGCGACGACGAAGGGCCACAGCAGGATCGCGACGCACAGGATGGCGATCAGCTTGACCAGGAAGGGGCCGAGTTCGCGCAGCCGCTGCAGGAAGGGGGTCTGCGACAGGACGAAACCGCCGGCCGGGTCGTGGAAGAGGCGCGAGGCGGCGATATCGACGGCAGGAAAGGCCAGGAAGAAGAGCGACAGGACGATCAGGCAGCCGGTCGCCGCAAGGGCAAGCGCTCGGGTTTCTCCACCTGCGAGCCGCGCGACGAAACCCGTCTGCTTGCGGGCAGAGGGCGGAGCCGGGGAGGGCGCAGGCGAGGGGGGCGTATCTGTCATCGAACCTGCGTTTGCGGTTGTCTACCTGGGGCGGTTGAGGGGTTATAGCGATCCGGCCCATCCTGTCCAAGGGGCGGGCCCCATGCGTGCGGCTGCCGGTCGCAGCCGCGTTCAGGAGAGGAAGTCGCCATGCCCCGTCCGGTCGTCCAGTTCTGGTACGAATTCGCCTCCACCTACAGCTACCCGGCGGCCATGCGGATCGAGGATCTGGCGGAGCGACGCGGCGTCGAGCTGCGCTGGCGGCCGTTTCTGCTCGGACCGATCTTCGCCGAGGCCGGGTGGACGACATCGCCCTTCAACCTCTTGCCTGTGAAGGGCGCCTATATGTGGCGCGATCTGGAGCGGATCTGCTCCGCCTCCGGGCTGCCGTTCGTCCGGCCCGACCCGTTTCCGCAGAACGGGCTCAAGGCCGCGCGGATTGCCACCGCGCTGGCACCGGATCTGGTGCCGCTGTTCTCGCGCGCCGTCTATCTGGCCGAGTTCGGCGAGGGCTGGCGGATCGACGACGAAAAGATACTGGCGACGCTGATCACGCGCGCCGGGGCGAATGCCGATGAGATCCTGAAACTGTCGGCAGGCGACGAGGCGAAGGCGCGCCTGCGTTCCAGCGTCGAGGAAGCCAAGGCGCTCGGCCTCTTCGGCGCGCCGAGCGTCACCTGTGCCGATGGGGAGCTGTTCTGGGGCAACGACCGGCTGGAACAGGCGATGGATCACGCATTGGCGACCCACGCAACGCAGTGACTGGGCAGTGACTGGAATGGCTGGCCAAGGCGGCGCGGGCTTCCTATTGTCGTGAAGCGGTCGGGCCGAGCCCGTTCGGGCCCATGGTGCCGGACCGCATTCGGGATCGATCCGCCGGGAACGCCTTGCCATGTCTCATATTTTCCCCCGCCATACCGCCATGCGCCCGCCGCGCGCCGTTGCCGGCGACGGTTGCTACATCATCGACGAGACCGGCAAGCGCTATCTCGACGCCTCGGGCGGGGCGGCCGTCTCCTGCCTCGGCCATTCGGACCGCGAGGTGACGGAGGCGGTCAAGGCGCAGCTCGACGCCATCGCCTTTGCCCATACCGGCTTCTTCACCAGCGAGCCGGCGGAGAGGCTCGCCGATCTCCTGATCGCCCACGCGCCGGCAGGGCTGGAGCGGGTCTATCTCGTCTCCGGCGGCTCGGAGGCGACGGAAGCGGCGATCAAGCTGGCGCGGCAGTTCCACATCGAGAACGGCGAACCGTCGCGGGCGCGCATCATCGCCCGCCGGCAGAGCTATCACGGCAACACGCTGGGCGCGCTGTCGGCCGGCGGCAACATGTGGCGCCGGGAGCCGTTCGCGCCGCTGCTGGTCGACATGTCGCATATCTCGCCCTGCTACGCCTATCGCGGCCAGGAGGATGGCGAGAGCGAGGAGGCCTACGGCCTGCGCGTTGCCGACGAGCTGGAGGCGGAGATCCTGGCGCGCGGGCCCGAGACGGTAGCAGCCTTCATCGCCGAGCCGGTGGTGGGCGCGACGCTCGGCGCGGTTCCGGCGGTCCCGGGCTATTTCCGCCGCATCCGCGAGATCTGCGACCGCTACGGCGTGCTTCTCATCCTCGACGAGGTGATGTGCGGCATGGGCCGCACGGGGCACCTGTTCGCCTGCGAGGCGGACGGGATCGCGCCCGATATCCTGTGCATCGCCAAGGGGCTCGGCGCCGGCTACCAGCCGATCGGCGCGATGCTGGCGAGCGGGCGCATCTACCGCGCCATCGAGGAAGGCTCCGGCTTCTTCCAGCACGGACACACCTATATCGGCCATCCGGCAGCGGCCGCCGCCGGCCACGCGGTGGTCAGCGCCCTTGTCGACCGGGGGCTCGTCGCGCGGTCGGCCGAGATGGGCGAGCGGCTCATGGGCGCTCTTGTCGACCGGTTCGGCCAGCATCCGCATGTCGGCGACATTCGCGGCCGCGGGTTGTTCCTGGGGCTCGAGCTGGTCGAGGACCGGGAGAGCAAGGCGCCGTTCGCCCCGGAGCGGCGGCTCAATGCGGTGCTGAAGAAGGCAGCCTTCGCGCGCGGGCTCGTCTGCTATCCGATGGGCGGGACGCTGGACGGCCGCCAGGGCGACCATGTTCTGCTGGCGCCGCCCTTCATCCTGAAAGACGCCCAGATCGGCGAGATCGTCGACAAACTCTCCGGTGCGCTGGAGGATGCGCTGGCGGCGTGAGGGCGAGGCCTGCGACATCTTCCCGCCACCATTTGCGGCAAGATGAAACCAATCCGGCGACGGGATCAAGGATCGGGAGACACGCCCCGCAACCATGGCGATGCGCAGCGACACTGCAATGGCGGCATGGCCCGCGCTTCACGGCGTGGGAGCGGTCGTTTGCGCCTTGATGCTTGGTGCTGGCGTCAGCGTCTGGGGAAGCGTTCCTGCGGCGAATGCCGGCGAAAGCGGGCTCCCCGATACCTGCCTGGGCGCTGCGGCGACGGAGCTGGTGGAGGCAAGGGCCGAGCCGGGCGAGCCGCATGTGTGGCGCACCGCGACCGGAGGGCTGCTGCGCCAGGCCGAGCTGGTGTCCCTGGCCGTCGATGATCCTCCAGGCGCCGGCTCCAACGCCGAGACCGGCGCGGCGGGCGTGCGGTTCGTGGCGCTGGGCGAGGAGACGGACCGCTGGCAGCGCCGTCCCGGCCATTTGATGCTCACCCCCGGAGACCGTTGGCTTGCCCGCGAACTGGTGCGGCAGGGGCGGGCCATCGTCGCCCCGAGGCTTGCCGCGCGCGACTGCCTTGCCCACCTTCTGAAGGAAGAGGCGCTCGCGCGCCAACGCAAGGCCGGCCAGTGGGCGCATGAGCGGGTGTGGTCGGCGCATGATCCGGAGGCGCTGTCCGAGCGCACCGGCCGTTATACGCTGGTGGCGGGCCGGGTGATTTCTGTCGGAGAGACCCGTTCGATGGTCTACCTGAATTTCGGCGGCCGCTGGAGCCGCGACTTCACTGCGACGATCAGCGCCGAGCGCAAGGCTGCCTTCGCGGATGCCGGGCTTGACGTCACGTCCCTTGACGGGGCAGCTATTCGCCTGCGCGGCATGGTGCGGCAGGCGGGCGGTCCGTCCATCGAACTGGTGCATCCCGCGCAGATCGAGCGGCTCGACAGGAATGGCGATCAGCGGTGAAGAGCTTGTCCAGAACAGCAGCGCGTCCGGTTCGGCACCGGGCGGCGCGCCCTCTCCGGCTCGCGGCGGTTTTCACCGCGGCGCTGGTCGTTTCCGCTTGCCAGTTTTCCGGGTCGTCGCCGATCGAGATCGGCACGCCGGCACCCGGCACGTTGCGGCCCGGCATTTCCAACGATCTGGGCGCGCGCGAGCATCCGCGCGTGGTGGCGACCTATGGCGGCGTCTATGAGGATCGCGGCGCGGAACGAGCCGTGGCGCAGGTGGTCGGCCGGTTGGTCGAGGCGTCCGACGATCCCTCGCAGAGCTACCGGATCACCATCCTGAACTCGCCGGCGGTCAATGCTTTCGCCTTGCCGGGCGGCTATCTCTATGTGACGCGCGGCCTCCTGGCGCTGGCGACCGATACGTCCGAAGTGGCGGCGGTGCTGGCGCACGAGATGGCGCATGTCACGGCGAGCCACGCGATCAAGCGCCAGCAGCGGGCCGAGGCGACGGAGCTTGCCGGCCGGGTGCTGGGCAATGTGGTGCGCGACCCGGACCAGCAGCGGGCCGCCATCGTCTCCTCGCAGCTGTCCTTCGCCCGCTTCTCGCAGATCCAGGAGCTGGAGGCGGATGCCGTCGGCGTGCGCACGCTCGCCAAGGCGCGCTACGATCCCTTTGCCGCCGCGCGGTTCCTCACGGCCATGGGCCAGTTCGCGGCTTTCCAGTCCGCACAGGGTGCGGGCAAGGGCGCCCCAGACTTCCTGTCCTCGCACCCGACGACGCCGGAGCGCGTGCAGACGGCAGTGCGTGCCGCGCGGCAGATCGGTGCGCCCGGTCTCGGCGAGCGCGACCGCGATGCGTATCTGACGAAGATCGACGGCATGCTCTACGGCGACGATCCGCTGGAGGGCTATATCCGCGGCCGGTCGTTCCTGCACAAGGCGCTGGGCATCAGCTTCACCGCACCGCCGGGCTATATTCTCGAGAACTCGCCGGAGGCGGTTCTTGCCAGCAATCCGAACGGTACGGCGCTGCGCTTCGACGGCGCGGACCTGACCGATTTCCCCTCGCTGACCGCCTACATGACCAGCGGCTGGATCAACGGTCTTATCCGCGACAGCGTGCGCGAGGAGACGGTGAACGGACTTGCGGCGGTCACGGCCTCGGCTGTGACCGAGGGCTGGTCCTTCCGCATCGCCGTGGTGCGTATCGGGCGCACCGGCTACCGCTTCATCTTCGCGTCCCGCTCGGGCGGCGAGGAATTCACCCGCGACTACGAGGCGACGGTGAAGAGCTTCCGCCAGCTGACACCGACGGAAGTCG
The DNA here is from genome assembly GCF_058448995.1 of Stappia sp. G46H5W. Classification (NCBI taxonomy): domain Bacteria; kingdom Pseudomonadati; phylum Pseudomonadota; class Alphaproteobacteria; order Hyphomicrobiales; family Stappiaceae; genus Stappia; species Stappia sp. G46H5W. The sequence continues at coordinate 240,026 of NZ_JBZFLL010000005.1, forward strand.
CTCGGCTACGGCCGCTGCGGATCAAGGTGATCCGGGCCGACGCCGGCGACACGCCGGAGCGGCTGGCTGTCGGCATGAGCGGGGTGGAGCCCGCCCGCCGGCTGGAGCTGTTCTCGATCCTCAACCAGACCCCGCCGGGGCAGGCGATCCCGGCCGGCACACCGCTGAAGCTGGTGGTTGACTAGGACGGCGGGCAGGGCGCACCGACAATGGGAGACGGGTGATGGAACAGCACACCGGCGGATGCCTTTGCGGCGATCTGCGGTTCGTGGCAAGGGGGCGCCCCTATCGCGTCGGTCTGTGCCACTGTCTCGACTGTCGCAAGAACCATGGCTCGCTGTTTCACGCCTCGGCGATCTTTCCGGCGGATGCGGTGACCACCGAGGGAGAGGCCGCAGACTATCAGGGCCGGTTTTTCTGTCCGCGCTGCGGATCGCCCGTTTTCGGGCGTAGCGAGGACGAGGTGATTATCAATCTCGGTGCGCTCGACGCGCCGGACCAGTTCACGCCGACCTACGAATTGTGGACCGTGCGGCGGGAAGCCTGGTTGCCGGCGTTTCCGCTGAAACACCGCTACGAGCACGACCGTCCGGACGACGGCCGCACCGAGGACTAGCGGGCAACCGGGGGCAGGGCGGATGTCGGTGCGACAGGCGAGAGACCCGTTTTCCTTCCGCAGCGATCCTCGCGTGCCGCCGTTCGACGATACGGATCCGCTGGCGGTGATGGATGCCGAATGCGCCGTCTGCAGCTGGGGCGCACGGATGATCCACCGGCTCGACCGGTCGGGACGGGTTCGCATCTGCCCGGTACAGACCCCGCTCGGCGCTGCGCTGCTGGAGCATTACGGGCTGGCGCCCGACGATCCCTCGACATGGCTTTTCATCGATCGTGGCGTGGCGCATGCGGATTTCGAAGCCATCATCCATGCCGGTCGCAGCTTCGGCGGCTGGGGCCGGCTGACGGCGGTTTTCCTCGTGCTGCCGCGGCCGCTGCGCGACGGGCTCTACGGATGGCTGGCCCGCAACCGCTATGCCCTGTTCGGGCGCAGCGACATGTGCGCCCTGCCGGATCCCGCCTTTCGAAAGCGGCTGCTGGGCAGGAAAGAGCCTGCTGATGGCTAGCCGCCGGCTCATGTGCCAGCGAAACGGTCGTATCGCTGCTCGGGCAACCGCTTCAATCGCGCAGGGTATAGTCGACCGAGTTCCACTCGATGGCGCGACTGCGCCAGTGCTCTTCGATAGCTTGAGCGAAATCGGCTCGCACCAATTTGGCTTTCGCTTCGCAGGTCAGCGCTGTATCCTGGCGAACCACCACGCCCTCAAGCGGCTGACCGGCGCGATAGCGGCTTGGGGTCTCGGCGACGAGGCGTAGCAGGTCGGGCAGCGAGGTGTGTCCTTCGAGGATGCGGGGAACGACGGTCAGTCCGGCTTCCGCGGCCAGCGAATTTCGCCGCTGCGCGCTCCAGAAGTTTCCGCTGGCACCATCATAGACATCGAAGGCAAGGAACCAGTCGGGCAAGGCGCCGTAGTCGAGCGAGTGCCGCGCCGCACACCATTCGCCGAACAATATCAAATCCGGTTTCAGGACGCTCCTTAGAGCCTGGCCGTGTTGCCCGAGCCACGCCGAAAGGCGGGAGAACTGTCCGCCATAGGGCTCGGCGAGATATTGGCCGCGGTTTTGGGCGCGCAGGTTGCCGTCTGCATCCAGGGACAGGCCGAGATTGGCGCCATCCAGCTTCTCTTCCACCACAACAGGTCGAGCCAACAGGGCATCGGCCTGCTCTGCACTCAGCAGTTTGTCATCGCGTAGTGCGCTTCTGTCGCCCAGCCATGCAAGGTGCGGAGTGGAGGGGAAACGGAAGAAGTCGCTCATGACCGATGGTTCTGTCTTCGGCGGTGGCGTCAGCCGCCATCGACCTTGGCGTAGGGCTGCTGCTGGTGGCCGGCGAGATAGGCGAGGGAGCCGAGGCCGGAGGCGATCTGCTTGGCGGCCTTGAAGGCGCGACGGCGCCCGCCCTCGGGCGAGACGGCGAAGCTGGCGGCGGCGGGAATGAACAGGAAGGTGCCGCCGACGATACGGCCGAGGCCCTTCAAGAGGCTGCGCAGGGCGGCTTTCTGCTTGCCGGCGCGCTTTTCGTGCAGGCGCGAGATGTTGCCGGCGACGCGGAAGGTGCGGTTCAGCTGCCAGCGCAGGGTCGTGCGATTGACCGGAACGAGTTCTTCCACCAGCGCATCCGGGATCCAGACGATGCGCCCGCCCGCATCGTGGACGCGGGTGAAGAAATCCGTGTCGCTGCCGCCGGTAAAGCGCATGGAACCGTCGAAATGCAGGCCGAAGCCGCCGGCCTCGCGCGCGCGGAACACCTTCGTCTCGACCAGCGTGTTGTGGCCCTCGGCCTTGGTCAGAACGGTGCCGGACGGGCGCTTGTTGACCTGTTCGGGGACCATCCAGGAGGGGGTCTCGGGCGGCCAGGTGTAGAGAACGCGGCCGTAGTGGACCTCGGCGGGAAGCGCGCGGGTCGCCTCAACCATGGTCTCGAGCCAGCCGGCATGGGCGATCTCGTCGTCATCGATATAGAGCACCCGGTCGAAACCGGCGCTCTCGGCAAAGGTGCCGCAGCGGTCGCGGGCGAAGGGAATGCCGAGTTCGGGTTCCAGCACGTAGTGGATGGCCCAGCCGGTCTCCGCCGCCACCTCTTCCACGACATGGCGCGAGGTCTCGCGGTCGTGGTTCTCCACCACGACGATCTCTGCCTGCACCCAGTCCGGAACCGACTGCGCGCAGACGGAGGCAAGGCACGCCCGCAGCATCTTCGGCCGTTCTCTCGTGCAGATGGCGACGCAGAGTTTCATGAGCGCGCAGGTCCCCGTGTCCTGGCCCGCAAGAGGCCTGTTTCCGTCAGGGGAGTACCTGTTTCTCAGACGAGAATCCAGCCGGAGGGGAAGAGTTCGTCGACATAGACCCGGCGCAGCTCGTCGCGGGCGAACCACTTTCGCGGCGCGATGACATGGCGGTCCGGGTTGCGGCCGAGCCAGGCGCCCCACCAGCTGAAGCTGGAATTGGCGATAACATGGTGGGCGCAGCGGCTCATCAGGTGCAGATCCTGCTCGCGGCTCTGTCCCTCGACCAGGGTGCGGCGGGGCAGGTCGCGCGTCAGCTCGTCGGCCGCCGCGATATCGTCGGAGAAGACCAGCCAGGTCGCGTCCGGCACCAGCTGCGCCATCAGCCCGGCCGCGCGCATGTAGTGCTCCGCGCCGAGCAGGCCGTGGGTGGCGGTGGTCTTGGCGTTGGCGGCATAGTCGCCGCGCCGCACATGCAGCGAGACGCTGGCGGGGGCGTCGGCGAGCGCCAGGCGGGCAGGGTCGATGGTCGCCGCGACGTGGTCGAGCGAGAACAGGGAACGGATCTCCTCGCGGCAGTCGGCGAAGAACTGCTCGGACTGGAAATAGCCGGCAAGATAGGTACCAGCCCCGAGCGAGAAGACTTCATCGCCGTGGCAGAAGTCCTTCTGGAAATAGCTCGGCCCCGGCCAGAGCTTCTGCCGCTTCTTGCCCTCGCCGCGCCCCAGCGCGCCGAGCAGCCGCGCCTTCAGGGAGCCGGTGTCCGGCTGCCAGATGCGCGGGGAAAGGCCGAACAGGTCGAGACCGAAGGCGGCATGGGCGAAATCGAGATCGAGCGGGTCGACGAGCAGTTCGACGCCGAGGCGCTTCGCCAGCGCATGGCCGGCGGCATACTGGAACATCTGGTTGCCGAGCCCGCCCCAGATCCGCATGCAGACCGGGTCTTGTCCGCTTGCTCCGGCGGCTTCCGCCTGCTGCCTTTCTCCGGTTGTCATCTCTCGCCCCGCCCTTGCTGATCCGCTCTTGTTAGTCGGCATCGCCGAAACGGACAAGCGCGGCGCGCGAAGCCGCGCGAAAGCTTGAGCAAGGTCAAGGTCGGCGAGGCGCGTTCGATGTATTCATGGATGCGAATATGGAAGGGCCGGACGGGTGTCCGGAGAACCCGGAGACGCGGCAATGGACATAACTAGCCTTCTGGAGACCCTCGGCGAGGCGGAAACCTCTGCGCTCGGCGGGATGCTGATCGGGATGGCTTTCGGCGCCTTTGCGCAGCGCAGCCGGTTCTGCCTGAGAGCTGCGGTGGTGGAGTTTGCCCGCGGCAGCATCGGCGTCAAGGTCGCGACGTGGCTGGTGACCTTCTCCTGCGCGGTCCTGCTGACCCAATGGCTGATCTTTTCCGGAGCGCTCGACGTGTCAGAGGCGCGGCAGTTCGCGGCGCGGGGGTCTCTGTCCGGCGCCATTGCAGGAGGTGCGCTGTTCGGGATCGGCATGGTGCTCGCACGCGGCTGCGCCAGCCGGCTGCTGGTGCTTTCGGCCACGGGCAATCTTCGCGCCTTACTCTCGGGACTGATCTTCGCGGTGGCGGCGGAAGCCTCGATCCACGGCATCCTCTCGCCGCTGCGCGACCGGATCGCCGGGATGTGGACCGTCAGCGGGCGGGAGGCGCTCGATCTGCTGCTGTTGCTGAAGCTGCCGCCCGAGGCAGGGCTCTGGATCGGCCTGCTGTTCATCGCCGGGACGATGGTCTTCGCCTTTCGCGCCCGTCTGTCCCTTTCGGGCTGGATCGGGGCTGCCGGGGTGGGGGCGACGGTGGCGGCCGGCTGGTGGTTCACCTACCAGCTTGCGGGACAGGCCTTCGAGCCGATGACGGTGAAGAGCATGACCTTCACCGGGCCGTCCGCCGACACCTTGATGCTGGTTCTGACGCCTCCGGGCGAGGCGCTCGACTTCGACATTGGCCTCGTGCCGGGCGTCTTTGCGGGGGCGGCGCTAGCCGCGCTGCTGGCCGGCGAATGGCGGCTGCAGGGCTTCCATGACGGCCACTCGATGCGCCGCTACATCGTCGGGGCCGTTCTGATGGGGTTCGGCGGCATGCTGGCCGGCGGCTGCGCCGTGGGCGCGGGCGTCACCGGCGGGTCGATCTTCGCGCTGACCGCCTGGGCGACGCTGTTTGCCATGTGGGCCGCGGCCGGGCTGACGGATCTCGTCGTCGACCGGATGGCGGAGCGGCGGGCGGCGGCTGCCGCCGCCTGAGCCGGCCGCCTTACCAGGGGTGCTCTTCGCCGTTCCACTGCAGGAAGCGGCCGGTATCGGCCAGGGTGAGCTTGGTCGCGACGGAAAAGATGCCGGCTGCGCTCTCCTGCGGATCGATCTCGGCGCTGGCGCCGCCCATGTCCGTGCGGACCCACCCGGGATGCATCACGACGACGCAGATGCCTTCGCCGTGAAGGTCGAGCGCGAGCCCCTGCATGGCCTTGTTCACCGCCGCCTTGGAGCTGCGATAGGCGTAGCTGCCGCCCCGCGGACGGGCGAGAGAGCCCATCTGGCTGGAAATCGTGACGATGCGCGGGTTGGCGGCGCGCCTCAGCTGCGGGCGCAGCGCCAGCGCCATGCGTATGGGGGCGAGCGTGTTCACCTGCAACTCGCGCTCCCAGGCGTCGAAATCGAGATCGTCGAGCGTCTGGTGCGGATTGAGCATGCCGGCATTGTTGAGCAGCAGATCGACCGGCGTGTCGCCGAGCGCCTGCGCGAAGGCGGAGACCGATGCGGCATCCGTCACCTCGAGAGGATGGACGACCAAGCGGTCCGGATGAGCATTGGCGAGCTCTGCAAGCGCATCGGCGCTTTCCGGCGCGCGGCAGCCGGCATGGATACGCCATCCGCCCTCGGACAGGAAGTGGCGGGCGAGTTCCAGTCCGATGCCGCGATTGGCACCCGTGAGAACGAGGGTGGAGGTGGCGGGCAGGCTCATGGGACGGCTCCGGCTGGAGAGGCTCCGCGGGCGGCGGAGGAGGGGCGGGGCGATGACAGGGGTGGTAAACGCGGCTACAAGGTCGCGCAAGCGGTTGCCGGGTCACGATCCCGGCACGAATGTCAAAAAGCGGAATGCAGCGATGAGCAGCGAGCAGATTGGCCCTTTTCTCGGAACCTGGATCCTCGACCTGGACGAGAGCGAATTCGACCAGAGCGACCTGCCGCAGGCGGCGACCTGCCGGATCGACGAGGAATTCGGCCTGGTGACCATCCGCATGTCGATCATTTCGGCGAGCGGCGAGGAGATCTCCGGCGAGATCACCGGCGTGCCGGGAGCGCCGGGGGCGCGGCTGTCGGAAAGCGGGCTCGCCGACCGGCTTCTGCTCTATTTCGAGGACGAGCAAACGCTGACCTCGGAGGCCAAGCGCGGCAATCTCACCCTGATGACGGCGCGGCGGCGCCTGTCCGACGACGGGCAGAGCCTGGAAGTGGAGCAGAGCGTCGAGGTGCCGGGGCAGGGTTCGGTGGTGAATACCGGCATCTATCGCCGCGCCCAGTAGGGCAGGTCACGGCCTGGCGGCGTCTGCGGCCCTCAGATCAGGCCGGGCCAGCGCATCAGGGCCAGGACCCCGCCCCACAGGACGAGCGACAGCACGCCGGCCAGGCGGAAGCGTGAGATAGTGCCGCGCGAGTCGACCTGGTCCAGCAGGCGCCAGGCCGGAACCAGCCGCAGCAGCAAGGCATTGACGGCGAGCGCGGCAAGAAGGACGGCCTTTGCCTGGAAGGCGGGGTCGCCGGCAATCGCGACAGGGCGCGTCGACATCAGCGCGATGCCGCTGGCCAGGGCGAGCAGCAGGCCGACAAAAGCCGTCTGGCCGAGCACGCGCGCAAGGTCCGCAAGCGGGGCCGAGCGCCAGAACCCGATCAGCCGCAGGTTGAGCGGCAACACCGCGCCGATCAGCATCAATGTCCCGAAAAGGTGGGTTGCAGCGGCGGCTTCGCGCAGGTCCGCCGAGCCGGCCATCGCGCGGGCAAGCTGCGATCTGGCGAGGAATTCCAGGAGCGGGGCGATATCCGGCATGTTCCGAAGCACTTTCCCAAAAGGCTGTCGTCTCTCCCCGATAGCCTGATTCTCCGCGAAGCGGGGCGCAAGCCTTTCGGTTTCATGTCCTGCGATGCGATTTTTCTTGCAAGGCCCGGCAGGGCGATTACCTCTCGAATTGTCCGATCAACCTCAGGGTGAAATTACGGCAAGGCGACAGGAGCTGGCGATGAACGTGCTTTCCCATGTGCGACCCGGCGATGAGCTTTCGGCGACGCGGATCTATTGCGAGGCGCTGTTCCAGAAGCTGCGGCCGTTCTTCGGAACGGCGGATGCGGCGGCAGAATTCCTTGCGCCGCATCTGCAGCATGATCGCGGCGTCAGCGCCATCATCGACGGCCGCGTCGTCGGCATTGCCGGCTATCGCCTCGACGGGCATGGGCTGTTCGAGCCGAAATGGCGGCATTTCCGCGAGCGCTTCAGCCTGATGGGCACGGCGATCCGGGTTGCGGGTCTCGCGCTGCTCGACAAAGAAGAGGACGAGGACGTGCTGGCGATGGACGGCATCGCGGTCGGGGAGGCAGCACGTGGCGCCGGTGTCGGCAGCGCGCTGCTTGCCGAGATCCTGGCCATTGCCCGGCGCGCCGGCAAGCGCGCGGTAAGGCTCGATGTGGTCGATACCAATCCGCGGGCGAAGGCGTTGTATCTGCGTTGCGGCTTCGTGGAGGAGGGGCGCCGCCGGCTCGACTTTCTGCGACCGATTTTCGGCTTCGCCTCAGTCACGACGATGCGGCATCACCTTGGCAGGGCGGACGGGAGCGCATGAGCGGGATCGACGAACGCGACAAGCCCGACCTGATCCCGGCGCCGACCGCCCCGGTGCCCGACCGGCCGCAGGTGGCAGAGGTGGCAGAGCATCTGCCCGGTGCGCCGCAGACGATCGACCGGGCCGCGATCGCGGTGGTCTTGTTGCTGATCGCCGTGTTCGGCCTTGCGCAGGGCCTGACGTATCCGTTGCTGTCCTTCATCCTGGAGCGGCAGGGAACGCCGGCCTGGCTGATCGGCAGCAATGCCGCGATGATGGCGCTGGGCCTGATCCTGTCCGCACCCCTGGTGCCGCAGCTGGCGATCCGTTTCGGGGCGGCGCGGCTGGCGATTGCTTGCGCGCTGCTGCTTGCGGTCCTGTTCGCGCTGATCGGAATGGTACAGTCGCTATGGCTTTGGTTTCCGGCGCGCTTCCTGCTCGGCGTCGGCATCAACGGGCTCTACATCTCGAGCGAGACGTGGGTGAACCAGCTGGCGCCCGACCGGATCCGCGGGCGCATGCTCGGGCTCTATGCGACGGCGCTCGCCGGCGGCTTTGCGCTCGGCCCGGCAACGCTTGCCGTTACCGGCACGCGAACGCTCGCGCCGTTCTTCCTCTGCATCGCGGTCTGTCTGACATGTGCGGTGCTGATCGCCACGATCCGCCATCGGCTGCCGCGTTTTGCCGCCGGAGAAACCGGGTCGATCCGCACCGTCGCGCCTCTGATCCCGTTCCTGCTGGTGGTGACCGCAATCGCTGCCGCGTTTGATCAGGCGATCCTGACCCTGTTCCCGATCTATGGCCTGGGGCATGGCCTCGACGAGGCGGCGGTGGCCACGGCGCTTGCCATCCTGATCGTCGGCAACATTGTCTTCCAGGTGCCCATCGGGACCGTCGCCGACCGCTGGGGACCGCGCCTCGTCATGGTGGTGCTGTGCCTGCTGACGATTGCCGGTGCCGCCCTGTTGCCCGTTCTGATCGAAACCAAGTGGCCGCTCTGGGCCATGCTTTTCGTCTGGGGATCCTCGGCCTATGGCGTCTACACCATCGCGCTGATGGAGCTCGGCCGCCGCTTCACCGGGGCCATGCTGATCGCAGGTAATGCCGGGTTCGCCGTGATGTGGGGCGTTGGCGGTTTTGCCGGGCCGGCGATCTCCGGTCTTGCCATCGATACGGCCGGGCTCAACGGGCTGCCGATGCTGCTCGGCGGCGTTTACGTGCTGCTGCTGACAGCGACGCTGGCCCGCCGGCGGGGCTGAGCCCGCCGGCGATCTGCGGCTCTCCCTAGTAGCCTGCGGCGAGCGCACCCTGCACACGCGGGTCCGAGGCGCCGGCAAGGCCGTTCTCGACCGCCATCACCGACTGGGTGGAGCCCATGGTGGCGCGCTCCTCGACCGTATGGCCGCGTTCACGCAGGATCGCCAGCGTGTCCGGCGAGAAGCCTTCCTCGATACGGATTTCGTCCGGCAGCCATTGATGGTGCATGCGCGGGGCAGCGGTCGCCTCCGCGATGTTCATGCCGTGGTCGACCACGTTCAGGATGATCTGCAGCACGGTGGTGATGATGCGGCTGCCGCCGGGCGAGCCGGTGGCCAGCACCAGCCGGCCATCGCGGAACACCAGCGTCGGGCTCATCGAGGAGAGCGGCCGCTTGCGCGGAGCGACGGCATTGGCATCGCCGCCGATGAGGCCGTAGGCGTTCGGCACACCGGGCTTGGCGGAGAAGTCGTCCAGCTCGTTGTTGAGCAGGATGCCGGTGTCGCCGGCCATCATGCCGACACCGTAGGAGAAGTTGAGCGTGTAGGTGTTCGACACCGCATTGCCCTGACCGTCCACCACCGAATAGTGCGTGGTCTCCTCGCTTTCGTAAGGCGCTGGCTTGCCGGGAGAGAGCCCGTCGGCGGGCGTCGCCTTCGCCGTGTCGAAGTCGGCCATCCGCGAGGCGGCGTAGGTCTTGGAGGTCAGGCCCTTCACCGGAATGTCGACGAAGTCGGGATCCCCGAGGAACTCCGAGCGGTCCGCATAGGCCCGCTTCATCGCTTCGGCCATGACATGGAGCGTTGCCGCCGAACCGGAGCCGGATGCGGCAAGGTCGAAGGGCTCCAGCATGTTGAGGATCTCCACGAGATGCACGCCGCCGGAGGAGGGTGGCGGCATGGAGACGACCTCGTAGCCGCGATAGGTGCCCGAGACAGGCGTGCGCCATTTCGCCTCGTAGGCGGCAAGGTCGTCGGCGGTCATGTCGCCGCCGCCTTCGCGGACCCTCGCGGCAATCGCCTCCGCGACCGGACCCTTGTAGAAGCCGTCCGGGCCTTCCTCGGCAATCTTCTGCAGCGTTGCCGCGAGCTGCGGCTGGCGCAGGGTCTCGCCGGGCTCATAGAAACCGCCATCGGGCTTGTAGAAGGTCGCGAGCGCGGCCGGATCCTTCGACAGGCGAGGATGGGCCTGCTTCAGGGAGCTGGAGAGGTCATCGGAAACGGGGAAGCCGTCGCGGGCAAGCGCGATGGCAGGCGCGATCAGGTCTGCGAAGCTGAAGCGACCGCTGCCATGGCGGGCATGGGCGGCGTGGAAGCCGGCAACGGTGCCGGGAACGCCGACGGCGAGACCCGAGTAGCGAGATTTCTCGCTATCCGCGTTGCCGTCCGCATCGAGGAACATGTCCCGGCTGGCCGCGGCGGGGGCAAGCTCGCGATAGTCGAGGGCCTGCGTCTCGCCGCTACCGGCCATGTGGACCAGCATGAAACCGCCACCACCGATATTGCCGGCGCGCGGCAGGGTCACGGCGAGGGCGAAGCCGACCGCCACCGCCGCATCTACGGCATTCCCGCCGGCGGCGAGGATGTCGCGGCCGACGCGGGTCGCCGTCGCCTCCTGGCTGGCGACCATGCCGCTGCGGGCGAGTACGGGGTGGAAACGGTCCGAGCCGGAGAGGATCGGCGCGGGCTGCGGCGCGGAGGGGGCTGCCGTCTGGGCAAGGCCGGGCCCAGCCCAAAAGAGGCAGGCGGCAAGGGCGGCGCTGGCGATCCTGCGCGCCGATGCCAGTGGCGGTGTCCTGTTCATCGTCTCACTCACTCCCCGGATGATGTTCTGGACGGGCAGTCTGTCGGCTTTTGTCCGGCGCGGCCAGCCCTGTCAGGATTGCGGGGAGTGGATGAAAAACGGCGCGGCCCCAGGGGGCCGCGCCGCGCGGAAAACGGATCGGAAGAAAGGAGGCCTCAGGCGGCGACCTTCTTCGGGGTGATCAGGCCGCGATTGACCAGGACCTCGGCGATCTGCACGGCGTTCAGCGCCGCGCCCTTGCGCAGGTTGTCGGCAACAACCCACATGTTAAGCCCGTTCTCGATGGTGGCGTCCTCGCGGATGCGGCTGACATAGGTCGCATCTTCGCCGGCGCTCTCGTAAGGCGTGACGTAGCCGCCATCCTCGTGCTTGTCGACGACGAGCACACCCGGCGCCTCACGCAGGATGTCGCGGGCCTCCTCGGCCGTGATCGGGCGCTCGAACTCGATGTTGACGCTCTCCGAATGGCCGATGAACACCGGCACGCGCACGGCGGTGCAGGTGACCTTGATTTTCGGGTCGAGCATCTTCTTGGTCTCGGCCAGCACCTTCCACTCTTCCTTGGTGTAGCCGTCCTCCATGAAGACATCGATATGGGGGATGACGTTGAAGGCGATGCGCTTGGTGAACTTCTCCGGGGTGATCGGGTCGTTCACGAAGACCGAGCGGGTCTGGTTGAACAGTTCGTCCATGCCGTCCTTGCCCGCGCCGGACACCGACTGGTAGGTGGACACGACCACACGCCGAATGGTGGCCGCATCGTGCAGCGGCTTCAGCGCGACGACGAGCTGCGCGGTCGAGCAGTTCGGGTTGGCGATGATGTTCTTCTTGGTGAAGCCGGTGATGGCATCGGCATTCACTTCCGGAACGATCAGCGGCACGTCGGAGTCGTAACGCCAGGCCGAGGAGTTGTCGATGACGACGCAGCCCTTGGCGGCGATCTTCGGCGACCACTCCTTGGACACGGTACCGCCGGCGGACATCAGGCAGATGTCGACGTCCGAGAAGTCGAAATGGTCGATGGCCTGGCAGGTCAGCGTCCGGTCGCCGAAGGAGACGTCGACGCCCTGCGAACGGCGGGAGGCGACAGGCACGACCTCGCGGGCCGGAAAGCCGCGCTCGTCCAGAATGTCGAGCATCTCGCGGCCGACATTGCCGGTCGCGCCGACCACTGCGATCTTGTAAGCCATTGTTATTCAGTCCTCTTTTGCCGCTCCCCGCCAACCCGAAGCTGCCATCCCTGCGGGAGCCTCAGGTCCGTTCGGTCCCCCGTCAGACCCGGGGGAGCGCGGGTCGAGAGGGCCGTCAGGCGGTCGTTTTGCGGGTCGTCGTCGTGGTCGTGCCGGCGCACGCGACACCGTTCGCGGCTTTCGTCGCGGTGAACGGGGCGTTGGAAAGGGCGCACGGCTTCGGCATGGGATCCCTCGCGGATCCGGACGGGAAGTGTCCGGACCTCGACGGCGTCTAGATGCCGTCATGCGCGGCCATTGTCAACATGGCCTTGCGGATGCGCGTCGCGGCGGGGTCAGCCGTCGATGCGGAAGCGCAGCAGCAGCGTGCGCTGCAGGATCGAGCGGTTGTCGTCGGAGATGATGGTGAGGATGGTCTCTCCGGCGTAGTTCCGGTGGATGGCGACGCCTTCCATGTTGTCGATCTGCTCGGAAAAGCCCGCCTCCAGCAGCACGCGGCCGACCACCATGGCGCCGGGCTTCAGCTCCGCTGCCGGCAGCAGGCGAACCCGCATGCCGACGCCATGGCGCAGGGTGAACCGCCGCTCCAGCAGCACCATGTCGCCATTGTCGAGGAAGGTCGCGTCGGTCGCGTCGTAGGAGTCCTGTCGCAGAACCGTGAAGGTACCCGGCGTCGGTCCGCCGAGCAGGAAGCCCGGCAGGTTCGAGTTGAAGGTCTGTCCGCGCTCCGAGACCACGACCAGCGTGCCGGAAAGCGGGCCGGAATTGGCGAAGGCGATGGCCTCCATGCCCTTGTTGTGGCGCAGCTGACGCAGGGCGGGAGGCAGGTCGAGTTCGCGCCCGGGCGTACGCAGGTCGGCGAGCGGGTAGGGGAAGGCGTAGATCGCGTGGTAGCGCTCGGTCGCCATGTAGAGCTCGCCGGTACCGTCCGGATTGCGGCGCAGCGTCAGGGCCTCCGCATCGCCGCGGCCGCGATCCATCAGCGGCCGGCCGTCAGGACCGACGATGGCGCTGAGCTGGGCGTCGCGAACCGCAAGCGGCCGCCCGTCGGGCTCCGCGTCGATGGTTGCCGTGAACCACAGGCCGTTGTCGGCGATGGCGGTCATTCGGCTGCCGTCGGGGCTCAGCACCAGTCCCGAAAGGCCGCCCATGTGACGATTGCCGGACAGCAGCTCCAGTCCGCCGAGAAAGGTGAGTTCGCCGAAGCGCGGCTCGTCGGCGCGGCCGATGCGAAAGGCCTCGATCCGCTTGCTGCGGACCGTCACGTCCTGAAAGGGGACGTCGATGACGGCGCGCGCCGGGGCCGGTTCGACCACCAGCAGGGCGGTGAACAGGGAGGCCGCCAGCGCGAGGCCGCGCTGTGCGGAAAGCCCGATCGCCGGCAGGCGGATCATGGCGTCAGCGGGCCGCGCGACGCCGTCCGCGGCCACCGCGCGACGTCGCCTGCGTCTGCTCGTCGAAGAGATCGGCGAGCTGGTCGGTCATGGCGCCGGCCAGTTCCTCCGCATCGACGATCGTGACGGCACGGCGGTAGTAGCGCGTGACGTCGTGGCCGATGCCGATGGCGATGAGCTCCACCGGCGAGCGGGTCTCGATTTCCTCGATGATGTAGCGAAGGTGCCGCTCGAGATAGTTGCCGGGATTCACCGACAGCGTGCAGTCGTCGACCGGGGCGCCGTCGGAGATCATCATCAGGATCTTGCGCGCCTCCGGACGGCCGAGCAGGCGCTTGTGCGCCCAGTCCAGCGCCTCGCCGTCGATGTTTTCCTTCAGCAGGCCCTCGCGCATCATCAGCCCGAGATTGCGGCGGGCACGGCGCCAGGGCGCATCGGCGGACTTGTAGATGATGTGGCGCAGGTCGTTGAGGCGGCCCGGCTGGGCCGGCTTGCCGGCGGCAAGCCACGCCTCGCGCGACTGCCCGCCCTTCCAGGCGCGGGTGGTGAAGCCGAGGATCTCGACCTTCACGCCGCAGCGCTCCAGCGTACGGGCAAGGATGTCGGCGCAGGTCGCGGCAACGGTGATCGGCCGGCCGCGCATGGAGCCGGAATTGTCCAGCAGCAGCGTGACGACCGTATCGCGGAAATTGGTGTCGCTCTCCTGCTTGAAGGCGAGCGGCTGCATCGGGTCGGTGACGACACGGGTGAGGCGGGCCGTGTCCAGCATGCCTTCCTCCAGGTCGAACGACCAGGAGCGGTTCTGCTGGGCCAGCAGCTTGCGCTGCAGCCGATTGGCCAGCCGGGCGACGGCGCCCTGCAGGTTGACCAGCTGCTTGTCGAGATGGCTACGCAGGCGGTCGAGCTCGGCGGTGTCGCACAGCTCCTCGGCCGGAACCGTCTCGTCGAAGCGGCTGGTGAAGAACTTGTAGTCCGAGGTCGGCGGCAGGTTGGAAAACGGCAGCTCGCGGCGCCGGCTTTCGCCCGGCTCCTCGGCCTGATCCGCCTGGTCGTCCTGGGTGAGTTCCTGCAGGTCGCCATCGAGACCTTCGGTTTCGCCCGCCTCGGTCTCCTCGCCGGAGAGTTCCATCTCCTGCGGCGCACCCTCGTCCTCGCCGCTTTCCTCCTCGCCGTCGGCGGAGGTCTCGCCGCGTTCGTTGCGGCCTTCGGCGTCCTCGTTCTCGCCGTCCTCGTTCTCGCTCTCCTGGCCGATGTCCTCGTCCATCTCGAGAGAGGTCAGCACCTTGCGCAGACGCTTGGCGAAATCCTGCTGGTCCTCGATCCGGTCGGCGAGCAGGTCGAGCGCGTCGCCCGCCTTCTCCTCGATCCAGCCGCGCCACTGGGCGATCATCGGTTCCGCGCTCCTGGGCGCCGGCCGGCCGGTCAGGCGCTCGCGCACCATGTAGGCGATCGCCTCTTCCAGAGGTGCATCCTCGCGGCTGGCGACGTCCGCATAGGCGGCCTTGCGGCTGCGCTCTTCCAGCATGGCGGAGAGATTGTCGGAAACGCCGGGCATGCGGTTGGCGCCGACCGCCTCGCAGCGTGCCTGCTCGACCGCGTCGAAGATGGCGCGGGCCGTCTCGCCCTGCGGGACCAGCCTGCGGTGCAGGCCGGGGTCATGGCAGGCGAGCTTGAGCGCCATGGCGTCGCCGAGGCCGCGCGTGACGGCGATCTCGTCGGCGGTGAGGCGGCGCGAGGGCTCCGGCAGGCGGGCCGTGTGGCCCGACAGCGACGGCTTGTCGGAGGAGAACAGCACCTCGAGCTCGGCGTCGGCGGCGATGGCGCGCATCGTGTCGCCGATCGCCCGCTTCAGCGGTTCGCTCGAGGGCTTGCTCTTCTCGGAAGGCGGATTGCGCATGGGAGTGCCGGTCAGCTCATCACCACGTTGGCAGCGGACTCGGGCAGCTCTTCGCCGAAGCAGCGCTGGTAGAACTCGGCCACCAGCGTGCGCTCCATCTCGTCGCACTTGTTGAGGAAGGTGACGCGGAAGGCGAAGCCGAGGTCCTTGAAGATGTCGGTGTTCTCGGCCCAGGTGATCACGGTACGCGGGCTCATCACCGTCGACAGGTCGCCGTTGATGAAGGCGTTCCGGGTCATGTCGGCGAGGCGGACCATGCGCGAGACGGTCTTGCGACCTTCTTCGTTCTGGTAGTGCTTCGACTTGGCCAGGACGATCTCGACCTCGTTGTCGTGCGGCAGGTAGTTCAGCGTGGTGACGATCGACCAGCGGTCCATCTGGCCCTGGTTGATCTGCTGCGTGCCGTGATAGAGGCCGGACGTGTCGCCAAGGCCGACCGTGTTGGTGGTGGCGAACAGGCGGAAGGCCGGATGCGGGCGAATCACCCGGTTCTGGTCGAGCAGGGTCAGGCGGCCGGAGACCTCAAGCACACGCTGGATGACGAACATCACGTCCGGGCGGCCGGCATCGTACTCGTCGAAGACCAGCGCGATGTTGTTCTGCAGCGCCCAGGGCAGGATGCCGTCCCGGAACTCGGTGACCTGGCGGCCGTCCTTGAGGACGATGGCGTCCTTGCCGACCAGATCGATACGCGAGATGTGGCTGTCGAGGTTGACGCGCACGCAGGGCCAGTTCAGCCGTGCGGCCACCTGCTCGATATGGGTCGACTTGCCGGTGCCGTGATAGCCCGTGACCATGACGCGGCGGTTGTGGGCGAAGCCGGCGAGGATCGCCAGGGTGGTCTGCCGGTCGAAGAGATAGTCGGGATCGAGATCGGGCGTATGCGAGGTCGGCTCCTTGTAGGCGGGAACCGTCAGGTCGCTGTCGATGCCGAAGGTCTCGCGCACGGACACGGTGGTATCCGGCAGGTTTTCGACGGGCATGGTCTTGTCAGTCATCTTTCCTCCGCTGGCCCGCCGCCGGCGGGATCCGCGATGTCGCACTGCACCGTGATGCCGCCACGGCGCGAAATTCGAACCAGACCCTATTGCCAGAGCCCCGTTCGGCCAAGTGAAAACGCCTCGTCGCTGGCGGCGCTGGCGCGAATTGCGCCGGGAAAGGGATCTCCCTGCGACGGGAAACCGCAGGCCGGCGGGGCCGGGCGCGATCCTCAAAACCGGGAGGTCTACGATTTCATAGCCTATCCGGACCAACTGGCAAGCCTGCTTAAGGACAAGGCAGTCCGGTGGCTTCAGCAGAAGCCGGCCTTTTTCAGCAGCGAATAGGCGTTGATGATCTCGCGCAGCCGGTCTTCAAGCGACCTGTCGCCGCCATTGGCATCCGGGTGCAGCCGCTTCACGAGTTCCTTGTAGCGGGCCTTGATCTCTGCGTCGCGGGCATGGTGCGGCAGGCCGAGCGTGTCGAAGGCGCGTGCCTCCAGCTGCTTCAGCTTGGGCGCGCGGGCGCCGCTTCCTTCCGTGCGGCCGCCGCGCCCGGGGCGCTTGCGGGCCTCCGCGCGGGCCTTGGCCGCCTGGCGCGGGTCGACATCCGACCAGGCGTGGGCACCTTCGCCGGCCGCCTTGGCATTGACGCCCATCTTCCAGGTCGGGCGATGGCCGGTCAGGGCGTCGCGCTGGTAGGCGCGCGTCTCATCGTCGTCCATGCCGGCGAAATAGTTGTAGGATTTGTTGTAGTCCCGCACATGGGCGAGGCAGAAATGGTGGTACTCGCCATCGGCATGGCGCCCCTTAGGCGCCCTGTGGGTGCCGGGCTCGTCGCAGCCTTCCCAGTCGCAGGTCCGCTCGCACACGAACTCCTCCTCCGCAGCGCGGCTGCGCTTCGGGCTGATGCGGATGCGGTCGAAGATGTCCGAAGCCACCGGTCCTGGTCCAGTTTCCGTGATCTGCGGGGCGGGAATGCGCGGCTCTTGCCGCGGCGATCCGCATAAATAGGGGGAGGGGGGCACCTTCGGCAAGGTCTTGACGGCGCCGAAAAGTCTGTCACATGGAAGGCATGAGCATCCGGGACCTGATCGAACAGCGTCTGCGCGAGGCCTTCGCCCCGCAGAGCCTCGAGGTGATCGACGAATCCGAGCGCCACCGCGGACATGGCGGCTGGCGCGAGGGCGGCGAGACCCATTTCCGTATTCGCATGGTGGCACAGGCGCTTGCCGGCCAGAGTCGCGTCGCGCGACACCGGGCCGTCAACGACTGCCTGAAGCCGGCTTTCGACGCCGGCCTTCATGCGCTGGCGATTGAAGTCCGCACGCCCGACGAGCGCGATCCGCGCGGTGGCGGACCGGCGTCTCTCGCCTGAACCAGACCCTTCGCCGGGCCGGGCGGATCAGCCCGGCTGGACGGTGGGGGTCGGTGCCTGGGCTGTCGCGGCCGCCTGGCCGGCGAACACGGCCTTGACCGAGCCGGCCACGGCCTTGGACAGCGGCGTGATCTTCAGGCGCGTCACGCGGTTCTTCTCGCGCTTCAGCACGGTGAAGCGGTAGCCGTGGAAGGTGAAGGCCTGCCGTTCCTCGGGGATCATGCGGGCCTCGTGGATCACCAGTCCCGCGATCGTGGTCGCCTCGTCGTCCGGCAGTCGCCAGTCGACGGCACGGTTGAGGTCGCGGATCGGCACGCCGCCGTCGACGATGATCGAGCCGTCCGGCTGCGGACGCACGCCGGCAAGCTCCACGTCGTGCTCGTCCGAGATCTCGCCGACGATCTCCTCCAGGATGTCTTCCAGCGTCACCAGGCCCATCACCTCGCCATACTCGTCGATGACGAGGGCGAAATGCGCCTTGCGCTTCAGGAAGGCGTTGAGCTGGTCCTGCAGGCTCGTGGTGTCCGGCACGAACCACGGCGGAGAGACGATCTGCTCGATCTCGATGCTGGAGGTGTCGCCGCCGGCCGCCGCGAGGGCGCGCAGCAGGTCCTTGGCGTGCAGGACGCCGATGTAATTGTCGGTCTGCCCGCGCCACAGCGGCAGGCGCGTGTGGGGGCTGGCCAGGGCTTCCTGGATCAGGTTGTCGACCGGTTCGTCCGCGTTCAGCGTGTTCATCTTGGTGCGGTGGACCATCACGTCCGACACTTCCAGGTCGGCGAGATCGAGAAGGCCGCCGATACGGTCGCGCTCGGCCTTCACCAGGCCGCCTTCCAGGTGCTGCAGGTCGACGGTGCCGCGCAGTTCCTCATGGGCCGAGAGCACGTTGCGGTTTTCCGACACGTCGACACCGAATAGGCGCAGCAGGGCACGCACGATCATTTCGACGGCGCTGACGACCGGCCCGAAGACGATCACGACGACGCGGACCACCGGCGAGACGGCGATGGCGAAGCTGTCCGGATTGGAGATTGCCCAGGTTTTCGGCAGCACCTCGGAGAAGATCAGCACGAGGGCGGTCATCACCAGGGTGGCGTAGACGACGCCGGCATCGCCGAACAGGCTCAGCAGCACGTTGGTGGCGAGCGCCGAGGCGAGAATGTTGACCAGATTGTTGCCGAGCAGGAGCGCGCCGATCAGCCGTTCGCGGACCATGATCAGGCGGCTGACGACGGTTGCGCGCCGGTCGCCGTTTTTCTCCAGCTGCAGCATGCGGGCACGTGAGGCCGCGGTCAGCGCGGTCTCGGAGCCGGAGAAGAAACCGGACATGACCAGCAGGACAATGATCGCGAGGATGGAAAGCCAGAGGCTTGCGTCACTCATCTGTTGTCGTCTCGCTCGTGTTGGCGCCGGGTTCGCGGCGGTGAAGGCCGCGCGCGATCAGGACCGGCCGGCCAGTTCATCCGTCAGGAAATCACGCAGCGCGGCGGGATCGACACCGCGCTCGATGAAGGCTTCGCCGATGCCGCGCACCAGAATGAAGGTCAGGGCGCCGCGGCTCACCTTCTTGTCCTGCGCCATGATGTCGAGGAAACTCTCGGCCGGCGGCATCTGTCCCGGGATATCGCTGATATGGGTGGGCAGGCCGACGCTGGCAAGGTGCGCGGCGACGCGATCCCGGTCTTGCGGCGGGCAGAGGCCGAGACGCACGGAAAAGTCGAAGGCGAGGCGCATGCCGATGGCAACGCCCTCGCCATGGACGAGGCGCGTGCCGTCATAGGCAACGATCGCTTCCAGCGCGTGACCGAAGGTGTGTCCGAGATTGAGCAGCGCTCTGGCGCCCGTCTCGAACTCGTCTTCGGCGACGATGGCCGCCTTGGCGCGGCAGGAGATGGCGATGGCTTCCTCGCGCTCCGCCCCGCCGGCGAAGACGGCGGCGTGGTTGTCCTCCAGCCAGGCGAAGAAGCTCGCATCGCCGAGCAGGCCGTACTTGACGGTCTCGGCATAGCCGGCGCGGAATTCGCGCAGCGGCAGCGTGTCGAGCGTTGCGGTGTCGGCCAGCACGAGTGCGGGCTGGTGGAAGGCGCCGATCAGGTTCTTGCCGTGGCGCACGTTGATGCCGGTCTTGCCGCCGACGGAGGAATCCACCTGGGAGAGCAGCGTCGTCGGCATCTGGACGAAGGGCATGCCGCGCCGGACGCTGGCCGCGACGAAGCCGGCGAGATCGCCGACCACGCCGCCGCCGAGCGCGACGATGGCGTCATTGCGCTCCAGCCGTGCTTCCAGCACCCGGTCGCAAACCGTCTCGTAGACGCTGAAGCGCTTGCTTGCCTCGCCGGGCGGCAGCAGGATGGTGGCAAAGCCGATCCCGGCGGCCTCGAGCGAGGCCTGCAGGCGCTCCAGATGATGGGTGGCGACGGTCTCGTCGCTGACGATGGCGACCCGGGAGCGCGGCAGCCGTTCCGCGATGCGCGCACCGGCTTCCTCCACCAGCCCGCGGCCGATCAGGATGTCGTAGGAGCGTTCGCCAAGAGCGACCGGAACGCGCAACGGGGCCCCAGTCTCGGTCTCGGCCGTCACGGTCTGGGGTGTCATGGGCGTGATGCTCCTTCAGCCTGTTCGCTCAAGGCGGGAGCGAAATCGAAATGCGCTTCGAGCGCGGCAACGATGTCGGCGACCACGGCCTCGTGCGGCACGTCGCGCGACTGGATGGTGAGTTCCGCTTCCGCATAGACCGGTTCGCGCTCCGCCAAAAGCCGGCGCATCACCCCTTCGGGATCCGGGTCGTTGAGCAGCGGCCGGTTCGGCTTGCGGCGCACCCGGTTCATCACGAGCGAGAAGTCGGCCTTCAACCAGATCGAGAGGCCCATCTCGCGCACTGCCGCACGGGTCTCGGCGTTCATGTAGGCGCCGCCGCCGGTCGCCAGGATCTGCGGCCCGTTCTTCAGAAGGCGGGCGATGACCCGCTGCTCGCCGGCACGGAAATAGGCCTCGCCATGCTGGGCGAAGATCTCCGGGATCGTTAGGTTCGCAGCCGCCTCGATCTCCGTGTCCGCGTCGACGAAAGGCAGCGAGAGCGTCTGGGCCAGACGGCGGCCGACGCTCGACTTGCCGCAGCCCATGATCCCGACCAGCACGATGGAGCGCGTGCCAAGTCCGGTCACGAGGCGGGCGGCACGCTCTTCCTCGACGAGATTCGGCAGGACGGACATGTGATGGCGCTCTCCCCTTGTGACCCATCGCTTTGCCCTTGTCCTGCCCGCCTAGTCAAGTCCGCTTGCGGTGCCGGGACCCATCGGGCACTTGCATCGCGGGTGGGGACTGGCCGATAAGGAAGGCATCCGCTGGCCGTTCCACAGTCCGATACAACGCCAATGCCCACAATCTTCCGACTGCTGTTCGTCCTTATCGTGCTGGCCGGCGTGGCGGCCGGGACAGTCTTCGCCCTTGGCACGTTCGTCGAGCCGGAGCCGCACGAGATCACGGTGCGGCTGCAGATGGACGGCTTCGGCCGTTAGGCCGGGGCAGGAGGACGGGATGGCAAGCGACGCCCTGCTGATCGAGAGCTTCCTGGAGATGCTGTCGGCCGAACGCGGGGCCGCTGCCAACACGCTGGAAAGCTACCGCCGCGATCTCGACGATTTCGCCGGGTTCCTGCACGCGCGCAAGGCATCTGCGGCAACCGCCTCGCGGGAGGATGTCGCCGCCTATCTCTCCGACCTTACCCGGCGCGGCTATGCGGCCAGTTCGCAAGCCCGGAGGCTATCTGCCCTGCGCCAGTTCTACCGGCACCTGTTCGCCGACGGGCTGCGGGCAGACGATCCGACACGCACCATCTCCACTCCCAAGCGGCGAGCGGCCCTGCCCAAGGTGCTCGGCGAGGAGGAGGTCGACCGGTTGCTAGGCGCCGCACGTGCGGCGAGTGAGGTCGAGGGCCTGTCCCCGGCCGCGCGGCTGAGGGCGCTGCGCCTGTACGCCTTGCTGGAAGTGCTCTATGCCACGGGCCTGCGTGTATCCGAGCTCGTGTCTCTGCCGCTTTCGGCCGCGCTGCGCGACGAGCGGCTGATCGCGGTGACCGGCAAGGGCAACAAGGAGCGGCTGGTGCCGCTCGGCCCAGCGGCGCGCGAGGCGATGCGTGCCTATGTGGCGTGCCGGCGGGCGGAAGGCGTGTTTCCCACGAGCCGCTGGCTGTTTCCCTCGCATGGAGAGAGCGGACATTTCACCCGTCAGGCCTTTGCGCGCGATCTCAAGGAGCTTGCGGTGTCGGCAGGGCTCGACCCCTCAGCGCTCTCGCCGCATGTGCTGCGGCACGCCTTCGCCTCGCACCTGCTGCAGAATGGAGCGGACCTGCGCGTCGTGCAGCAGTTGCTGGGGCACGCCGATATTTCGACGACGCAGATCTACACCCATGTGCTCGACGAGCGGCTGGCGGCATTGGTCGAAGGCCACCACCCGCTGGCGCGCCGCAGCTGACGTCTCAGCGCGGCATCAGCACCCACATGTCGAAGTCGAGAATGACGCTCGGGTCGTAGGCGCCGTCCGGACCCGTGAACGGGAAATCGTGGCAGGGGCGGTCTTTCGTCGCGATCATCCGCAAGCGCAGGGCGCCGACATCGTGGCGGCCGGAAATCTCGGCCTTCTCGACGACCTGCGACCAGGCGAAGACGGTGTTTCCGGCAAACAGCGGCGCGACATGGCGCCCGGCATTGAGACCGGCGATGTGGAAGGCGTTCCCCAGTCCGTTGAAGGACAGCGCACGGGCGAGCGAGATCACATGGCCGCCATAGACCAACCGCCGACAGAAGCGGCCCTGGCCTTCCGTGAACTGGTTGAAATGGACGCGGGCGGTATTCTGGTAGAGGCGGGTGGCGATCTGGTGCTCGGCCTCCTCGACGGTCATGCCGTCGACATGGTCGATGCGCTCGCCGACCTCGTAGTCGTCGAAGCGATGCGGGGAGCCGGCAAGGTCGTCGTCCCAGGCCTCGGCGTCGATCAGCGGGCAGGCATCGCCGAGGGCGTCCGGCGTGATCGCCTCGGGCAGTTCCGGCACCACCGCCTCCGGCGCCGGGCTGGCTGGGTCGCGCTTGTTGACCATCACCCAGCGGACATAGTCCAGCACCTCGGTGCCGTCCTGATTGTAGCCGGTGGAGCGGACATAGACGACGCCGGTGCGCCCGTTCGAGTTCTCCTTGAGGCCGATCACCTCGGAGACCGCAGAGAGCGTGTCGCCGGGATAGACGGGGGCAAGGAAACGGCCGCCGGCATAGCCGAGATTGGCGACGGCGTTGAGCGAGATGTCCGGGACCGTCTTCCCGAAGACGATGTGAAACACCAGGAGGTCGTCGACCGGCGCCTCGGGATAGCGGATGCGCTGGGCGAAATCGTCGGAAGATTGCACCGCGAAGCGGGAGCCGTAGAGGGCGTTGTAAAGGGAGATGTCGCCCCGGGTCACCGTGCGCGGGGTGGCATGGCGCAGGACCTGGCCGATGCGGAAATCCTCGAAATAATTGCCTGGGCTGGTCTTGCTCTTGGTCATGCCGCATCCTCCCGCGTCGCTTTTCGCGGTGCAATAAGACAGGCTGGAGGGAGGCTGCGCAAGCACGACCTTGGGTGGTTGCGGGGCTCACGAGCAGGTTGCCCGCGCGGCGACAAGGGCTTAACAAGGCTGATGCTCCCGGAAGCCATGTTTCCGGCGCCGCCAAGAAGAGGGACCAGATCATGGCAGACGAGCAGCACGGGACGGAGGACGGCAAGCCCGCGTCCTTTCCCTCCTTTCCCAGGGAGTTGCTCGCGGGATATCGCAGTTACCGCGAGCATTCGCACAGGCCGCATCGCACCGATTACGAGCGCCTGGCGCTCTATGGGCAGCAGCCCGAGGTGATGGTGATTTCGTGCTGCGACAGCCGGGTGACGCCGGAGGGCGTGTTCGCAGCCGGACCGGGCGAGCTCTTCGTGGTGCGCAACGTCGCCAATCTGGTTCCGCCCTATGCGCCCGACAACGATTACCATTCGACCAGTGCTGCGCTCGAATTCGCCGTCCAGGCCCTGAAGGTCCGGCATATCGTCGTGCTCGGCCACGGCCAGTGCGGCGGCGTCAAGGCGTTCCTGAACCAGGATGCGGTGCCGCTGTCGCCGGGCGATTTCATCGGCAAGTGGATGACGCTGCTCGAGCCGGCGGCACAGTTTCAGTGCCTGAAGCTGGAGCGCGACGAGGATCCGCAGCTGGCGATGGAATATGCCGGTATTCGCCAGTCGCTGGTGAACCTGCGCAGCTTCCCTTGCGTGCAGATCCTGGAAGAGCGGGGGCGCCTTGCCCTGCACGGCGCCTGGTTCGACATCGGATCGGGCGAATTGCGGGTGCTCGATCCGGAAAGCGAGCGCTTCGTTGCCGCGCCGACCATCTTCGCCTCCGGCTTTGCGTCCGGAGGCTGAGAGGCTTACTTCACGCCTTCGAGGTTCAGGCTGACGAGGCGGCCGGTGTCCTTGGCCATGTGCGGCAGATAGGCCTGCGAATAATCGTCGAGGCCGCTGTGCTCGGTCGTGCGCCAGTCCCACCGGCGCGTGGACGAAAAGCCGACATCGATCAGCGTCGCCGACAGGGTTTCCTCGTCGAAGACCATCTTGTGATAGTCGTACTGGTCGCGCTGGCCGCCGACCAGCAGGCCAAGCACCTGAGGCAGCGCGATGTCGTTCGACGTGTCGAGATAAAGCTCGGCGGCCGCCCGGAAGTCCGGCACGGCGATCCGCAGGACGCCGCCCGGCGCCAGCACGCGGCACCACTCGGCGAGGACGTCGCGGTACTCCTTGCGGCCGAAATGCTCCAGCACATGGCAGGCATAGATCAGCTCGACGGTGCCGTCCGGAATGAAGGACAGGTCCTCGACCGGTCCGATGCGGTCGACATGCGGATAGTCGAGCGCATCGACGTGGTAGAAGCCGGGAATGTGCTTCACGCCGCAGCCGAGGTGGAGTTTCTCGATTTTCATTGGGTGCTGCCCGTTCTGCCGTCGGCGCCGAGAGCGGCGCGGTTGTCCAAGTACCAGCGGATCGTCTGCCGGATGCCGTCCTCCAGCGCCACGCGAGGGCGCCAGCCGAGCGCGTGCAGGCGCCCGGAATCCATCAGCTTGCGCGGCGTGCCGTCCGGCTTGGTTGCGTCGAAGCGCAGCTCGCCGGTGAAACCGGCTTCGCGAGCGATCAGCGTCGCAAGATCGCGGATCGAGACTTCCTGGCCGGAGCCCACGTTGATCGGCTCGTCGCCGTTATAGGCGTCGAGCAGGAACACGATCGCATCGGCGAGGTCGTCGACATGCATGAACTCGCGCAGCGGCGTGCCGCTGCCCCAGATCTCGACCGTTTCGGCGCCGGTCTCGCGCGCCTCGACGAACTTGCGGATCAGGGCCGGCAAGACGTGGCTGGTGGCGAGATCGAAATTGTCGTTGGGACCATAGAGGTTGGTCGGCATCGCCGAGACGTAGGACAGCCCGTGCTGGCGGCGATACGCCTGGCAAAGGTAGACGCCGGCAATCTTGGCGATCGCGTACCACTGGTTGGTCGGCTCCAGCGGGCCCGTCATCAGCGCATCCTCGCGGATCGGCTGTTCGGCAAATTTCGGATAGATGCAGGACGAGCCGAGAAAAACGAGGCGGCGGACGCCATGGTCGGCGGCGGCAGCGATCACGTTGGTCTGGATCTGCAGGTTGTCCTGCAGGAAGTCGACGGGTTGCCGGTCGTTGGCGAGAATGCCGCCGACCCGCGCGGCCGCCAGGATCACGGCATCGGGCCGTTCGCTGGCGAAGAAGGCCGCGACCGCACGCTGGTCGGTGAGGTCCAGCTCCGCACGGGTGCGGGTGATGATCGCTGCCTCTTCCTGCGCAAGGCGGCGGCAGATTGCCGAGCCGACCATGCCGCGATGGCCGGCGACGAAGATGCGGCGCGGCGTACCGGCGGTGCTGTCTGCAGTCATCGCCTAGTCCTCGCGGCCATAGGCGCGGCGGGCATGGCGCTCCACGCGCAGCAGCTCGAGATCCGCATCCACCATCTCGTCGACAAGCTCGGCAAAGCCGGTCGTGTGGCTCCATCCCAGCCGCTCGCGTGCCTTGGTCGGATCGCCGAGCAGGAGGTCGACCTCGGTCGGGCGGAAATAGGCGGGGTCGATGGCAACCAGCGTCTCGCCGCTCGCCCGGTCGCGGCCCGTCTCTTCCTCGTCCTTGCCGGACCAGACGATCTCGCGGCCGACGCGCGCGAAGGCGCGTTCTACGAATTCGCGAACCGTGTGGGTCTCGCCGGTCGCCAGCACGTAGTCGTCCGGCTCAGGCTGCTGCAGGATGCGCCACATGCCTTCGGCGTAGTCGCGGGCATGACCCCAGTCGCGGCGGGCGTCGAGATTGCCGAGATAGAGCTGCTTCTGCAGGCCGAGCTCGATGGCGGCGACCGCGCGGGTGATCTTGCGGGTGACGAAGGTCTCGCCGCGCAGCGGGCTCTCGTGATTGAACAGGATGCCGTTGCTGGCGTGGATGCCGTAGGCCTCGCGGTAGTTCACCGTGATCCAGTAGCCGTAAAGTTTGGCGACCGCATAGGGAGAGCGCGGATAGAACGGCGTCGTTTCGCTCTGCGGCGTCTCGCGGACCTTGCCGTAAAGCTCCGAGGTGGACGCCTGGTAGAAGCGGCAGGACTTTTCCATGCCCAGGATGCGCAGGGCCTCCAGCAGGCGCAACACGCCAGTCGCATCGGCATTCGCCGTGTATTCCGGGGTCTCGAAGCTGACCATCACATGGCTCTGTGCCGCGAGATTGTAGATCTCGGTCGGCTGGATCTCCGACACGAGACGGATCAGCGAGGAGCTGTCGGTGAGGTCGCCGTAGTGAAGGAAGAAGCGGTTGCCGTCCTCGTGCCGGTCCTGGATCAGCGGATCGATCCGCCCGGTGTTGAACGAGGAGGAGCGGCGCTTCAGTCCGTGAACCTCGTACCCCTTGTCGAGCAGGATGCGGGCAAGATAGGCGCCGTCCTGGCCAGTCACGCCGGTGATGAGCGCGCGAGGTGCGGTCATGTGAAGTCCCTGTGCGGATGCCTGAAGAACGAGCTTGTCAGTCGTTCCTCCTACTGCACGTAAGGGACAAGGGCAACCGCCGCCGCTTTCCCTGAGGGGAGATGCGGCGACGGAAGTCGTTTTTTGACAGCGTTGTGCAGTCGATGCGCAGGCGTCAGCCGCAATAGGCGAGCTTGTCCGGCTGCACCTTCAGCAGTGCGTCGCGCAGCTTGTCGAGGGCGCGGCTCTCGATCTGGCGCACGCGCTCCTTGGAGATGCCGAGCTTCTGCCCGAGCGCTTCCAGCGTCTCGCCTTCCTCGCTCAGCCGGCGCTCGCGGACGATGCGCAGCTCGCGTTCGCTGAGCACCCCGAGCGCGGTTTCCAGCCATCGGGTGCGCCGCTCGGTATCGATAACGCCGCCGACCGTTTCCTCCGGCAGCGGATCTTCGCTGACAAGGAAGTCCTGCCGGTCCGCGCCCGATCCGTCGGATTCGAGCACGGGGGCATTGAGCGAAGTATCGGGTCCCGACAGCCGGGCGCTCATCGTCGCTACGTCCCGCACCTTCACGCCCATCGTCTCGGCGATCTTCTCGACCAGTTCGTCCTCGCTGATGCGCGTGGTGCCGCTGGAGAGTTTCGCCCGAAGGCGGCGCAAGTTGAAGAAGAGGGCTTTCTGCGTGGACGAGGTGCCGCCGCGAACGATGGACCAATTGCGCAGGATGTAGTCCTGGATCGAGGCGCGGATCCACCAGGTGGCATAGGTGGAGAAGCGCACTTCACGCTCCGGCTCGAACCGGGAGGCCGCTTCCAGCAGGCCGATATGGCCTTCCTGGATGAGGTCGCTCATCGACAGTCCGAAGTTGCGGTACTTCGCCGCGACCGCAATGACGAGGCGCATATGCGCCAGGCTGAGACGGTCGAGTGCAGCCTGGTCGCCCTGGTCGCGCCAGGCGATGGCGAGCTGCTGCTCTTCTTCGCGGCTGAGATAGGGCGCGTTCATCGCGGCCCTGACAATCTGACGCCGGTTGCCCGAAAGATAACTCACGGTGTGTCCCTCCGCGTCCCGGCTTCCCTGATGGAAGCCCGGCCCCGGGCGGCGATGCAGCTGCCACTCGGGTGCCACTGGTCTGCTATCGACATATGATACGCAGTCACCACGGTTTCGGTTCAACTCGCCGGCGCATGGAATGCACGCGCCCGCCTCGGTGAGATCGGTGACAGCGTTTCTTGGACCAAGCATGACTCCTGTATGCGATCAGGACCAATAGAAGTTCCTCGAGATCGCGATAAGTTTACCTGATTGGCGGGTCTCAGGTTGCGGTGGCGCGCCGCATCTTGCGGGCACCAAAAGAAAACGCCCGGCGCGGGTGGCGCCGGGCGTCGAAGTGTCGGACGGTGCCGTTGTCGCCATCAGGCGGCTTCGGTCTGTTCCCCGTCCTCGTCCTCGGTCGCAGCGGCGGCGGCCTTGCGGCTGGCCGACTTGGCGAGGTTCTGTTCGATCTGGCGGATCGCCTCGGTGTCCGAGCACTTGTTCACGGCAGCGATCTCACGCGACATGCGGTCGAGGGCGGCCTCGTAGAGCTGACGCTCGGAATAGGACTGCTCGGGCTGGCTCTCGGACCGGTACAGGTCGCGGACCACCTCGGCGATGGCGATCAGGTCGCCCGAATTGATCTTCGCCTCGTATTCCTGGGCGCGGCGGCTCCACATGGTGCGCTTGACGCGCGGGCGACCGCGAACGGTCTCGAGCGCCTTCTTCACGGCGGGAGCATCGGCAAGCTTGCGCATGCCCACGGAAGCGATCTTCGCGACCGGGACGCGCAGCGTCATCTTGTCCTGTTCGAAATTGATCACCAGAAGCTCAAGCGCATATCCCGCGACATTCTGTTCCTCGATCGCGGTGATCTGTCCAACGCCATGGGCGGGATAGACGATAAACTCACCGGTCTTGAAACCCTGTCTCTGCGCGGTTTTCTTCATCGTTGTTGCCATACGCCTATGCTACTCCTGCGCAGTTGCGGCCAGAAGCCGGGGGCGGCGCCTGATGCGTCGCCCATCCATGGAGAGAACGCACGTCCACCGGGCTTGTGGCGAGCCACAACCCGTCGGAGTTCGTTATTCGATGATCAGCCGACCGAACTCTGGTCTCGGATCAGTTCTAGGAGGGATGCCGCCCCCCTTCGCATGTGGCGAAGGGTTCGCAACCATAAAAAAACCTCCGCGTGGAGGGGAGACCACTGGTTCGATTACTGAGGAAAAGACTATAGCACAAAACTTGTGGATTTCAAAACGGGACCCGGCAGCCGGCCGAAACCGGCGCCGCAGTCGTCAGGGATAGCCGGGCGCCAAGGGCGCGCTCCGGGGATCGGGCATGTCAAGAGGCGCGGGGCGGCGGCCGGGTCTCAGTCGCCCGAACCCGGCTCCGGAGAGAAATAGGCCTCGAGCTTGTTCGGCTTGCCGTCGAACTCCTCGGCCTCGGGCAATGCGTCCTTCTTGACCGTCAGGTTAGGCCATTTGGACGCATATTCCGTGTTCAGCTCCAGCCACTTTTCCAGACCCGGCTCCGTGTCCGGCTTGATCGCATCGGCCGGGCATTCCGGCTCGCAGACGCCGCAGTCGATGCATTCGTCGGGATGGATGACGAGCATGTTCTCGCCTTCGTAGAAACAGTCGACCGGACAGACTTCGACGCAGTCGGTGTACTTGCACTTGATGCAGTTGTCCGTGACGATATAGGTCATCGCAGTCCTCTCGCGGCGCCATTCCTGCCGCCGACCGGCAGGCCATGCCGCTGCCGTGTCGCGGCCGTCAGATCGAGGCCCGGTCTCCGTTCCGCGGATGCAGTCCGATGCGGGATGCCGGCTTCCGTCCCGGACGAGAGACCGGAAGGGCGCCGGCCGGTGTGCGGGCGGTTATTGATGCCTGCGTACCGGGTTTGGCGATGGGCTTCAAGTTCGGAATATGTTGCCGATGATAGCTCCCGGAGAAGATTTTTCTCCGCAATTGAAGCGTCGCGCCGACGGACCATGTGTCGCAGGGCAATGCGCGCAAGCACCTGAGCTGGCTCAGGCCTTGTCCGTGAGCCGGTCGATCTGACGCCGCTGGCGCTTGGTCGGGCGGCCGCTGCCGCGTTCGCGCCTGCCGGGCGCCGGACCGTCTCGGCCGGCCGGGCTCGCCTTGGTCGTACCCGGGCTCGCGGTGTTCTCGTCCTCATCCTCGCCATCGTCGGAGATGGGTGATGCGTTGGGCGATGGATCCAGGTCCTGGTATAGCAACCGGGCTTCGGGTGCCGGACCGCGCCGCGTGCCGGGGGCCAGGACCTTCAGGACAAGGATCCGGTTTGCCACGGCGATGGTCAGGACATCGCCATGGCGGATCGCCTTGGCCGGCGCCTGAGCCTTGTCGCGGTTGACCCGCACATGGCCGCCATTCACCAGCTTCTGGGCAAGGCTGCGCGACTTCACGATCCGGGCAAACCAGAGCCACTTGTCGAGCCGCTGCGGCGTCATGTCCGCAGGCGGTGTGGCCGGTCCGGTGGTCGCGTTGTCGCTCACCCTTGCCGCAGTCCTCCGTCAGCCCTGCCGGTTCGCGGTCAGGAGCGTGGCTTCTTCTCCAGATCGGCCTTGAGAGCCGCCAGTTTCGCGAAGGGCGAATCCGGATCCATCTCGCGCGCCGGGCGTTCCGGCCTGGTGCCGCGCGGGCGCTGGTTGTCGGGACGCGAGCCTTCGTTCCGGCCCTTGCCGCCACCGCCGCCGCTGCGCTGCTGGTCAGGCCGGCCCTGCTGGCGGTTGCCGCCCTTGCCGAAGCCGCGTCCCTTGGTCCGCTGCTTCTGGCCCTGGCCTTCGGCGGCTTCGCCACCTGTTGCCTCCTGGCGCCGGCCGCCGCGCTGGGCGCCCTGCGGGCGACGGTCGCGCCGGCCTGGCCGCCAGATTTCGATGGCGACCGTTTCGGTGGCAGTCTCGGCGGGCGTCGTCTCCGAAGCGACCGCGTCTGCCGCCTCTGCATGAGCTTCGGCATCCGGCTCCGCAGGAGCTGCGGCGGCTTCTGCCGCTTCCGGCTCGGCGTCTACCGGAGCTGCGGCCTGCTCGTCCGCAGACGTTTCCGTCTCTGCCTGAGCCTCGACTACCGGGGTTTCGCTCACAGGTGCCTCGGGCGCTGCGGCATCCGCGGTCGCGGCAACCGGGCGCGTGACTTCGCGGGTCTCGGAGCGATAGCCCAGCGACTTCAGCACGGCGGAGAAGTCTTCGCCGGCACAGCCGAGCAGTGACGTCATCGCCACCGTGACGGTGAAGCCGCCGCCTTCGGCAACCGCGCCCTCGGGCGGGGCCACTTCCGCGTCCAGCGGCTTCCAGGCCAGAAGCGGGCGGATCAGGTCGGCCAGACGCTCGAGAATGTCGATGCGCACGGCGCGCGGCCCGCAGACGCGGAAGCCGACGACCTTGTACAGCGCTTTGGAAATCTCCGGGTCGACCGTGATCGAGGTGCGGCCCGAGGCCGACAGCTGGGGCAGCTCGGAGAGGCCTGGCATGTCTGGCTCGCCGTGCTTGAGCGCCCAGAGCTGGGCAATCAGGCGGCTCGGGGCCGGCTTCAGCAGTGCGGGCACGAAGATGTGGTAGGCGCCGAAGCGCACGCCCAGGCGGCGCAAG
Organism: Stappia sp. G46H5W; assembly: GCF_058448995.1. NCBI lineage: Bacteria > Pseudomonadati > Pseudomonadota > Alphaproteobacteria > Hyphomicrobiales > Stappiaceae > Stappia > Stappia sp. G46H5W. Next base: position 271,256 of record NZ_JBZFLL010000005.1, read on the forward strand.
CCGGCGCGCATCGTCTGGTCCAGCTGGCGGACGTCCTCGGCGATCTCGGACCGCTCGAGAATGCCGAGCGCCTCGACCAGGCGGAAGGCGATGCCGCGGGCAAGCCCCTCAAGGCCTTCCCCGATCTCCAGATCGCGCAGCGGCTTCAGCACGGTGTCGATATGCGTGCGCAGCCACAGAACGAGGCGCGCCTCGACCTTCTCGCGGTCGGCCGCGTCGAGGCTGTCCTCGCACAGGACGATGAGACCCGGGGTCAGCACCGTCTCGCCGGAGATCACGCGGCCGACGATCTCGCCGTGCCAACGCAGAGCCCCGTCGGAGGCAAGCGCGAAGTCCTCGTTGGCGCCGCGCGAAAGGCGGTCGGCGCGCTGGGTGAGCTCGCTGGCCAGGGCCTTCTGGGCAGCCGTGCGCAGGGCCTTGACGTCAGGGCCGTCAGCCGAGGGATCCGGTGCAAAGCGGAAGCCCTGCAGTTGTCCGACATGCTGTCCTTCGACAAGCACGTCCCCTGCCGATGTAATTTCCGCTTCAAGCATCGCGTTCTCTCTCAGCCGTCGCATCAATACGCTCGTCCGCCGGTCGACGAAGCGCTGGGTGAGCCTGTCGTGCAATGCGTCGGACAGACGGTCTTCTACGCCGCGCGTCACGCCTTGCCAATGGGCGGGATCCGCAAGCCAGTCGCCACGGTTAGCAACAAAGGTCCAGGTGCGGATATGTGCAATGCGGTTCGCCAGCGTATCGATGTCGCCGTCGACGCGGTCGGCGAAGGCGACCTGGCGGGCAAACCAGTCGTCAGGAACGACCCCGTTACGGGTCAGATGGGCATAGAGCCCGGCGATCAGGTCGGCGTGGTTGGCCGGCGCGATCTTGCGGTAATCGGGGACCTGGCACACGTCCCAGAGCAGGCGAACCCGCTCCGGCGTCGCGGCGACCCGGCGGATGGCCTCATCGCGCAGGGCATGGTCGAAGGCCGTCTCGTCGGCCGAGGGAGGCGCCCGGGTCAAGCCCTGTTCGCGCGGCGGTTCGTCCAGCGTGCGGCGCAGGCTCTCGACACTGTCGAAGTCGAGGGCGCGGTTGCGCCACTGGAACACCTTGAGCGCATCGAAGCGGTGGCTTTCCAGCGCTTCGACCAGTTCCTCGTCGAAAGGATCGACTCGGCCGGTGACACCGAACGTGCCGTCGCGGGTGTGGCGACCGGCACGTCCGCCGATCTGGCCCATCTCGGCCGGCGTCAGCATGCGGTACTGGTAGCCGTCGAACTTGCGGATGCCGGCAAAGGCGATGTGGTCGACGTCGAGATTGAGACCCATGCCGATTGCGTCGGTGGCGATCAGGTGCTCCACGTCGCCATTCTGGAACAACTCGACCTGGGCATTGCGCGTGCGCGGGCTGAGCGAGCCGAGAACGACGGCGGCGCCGCCATGCTGGCGGCGAATCAGCTCGGCGATCGCATAGACCTCCGAGGAGGAGAAGGCGACCACGGCCGAGCGGGCGGGCAGGCGTGTGATCTTCTTCTGGCCCGAATAGGCCAGGATCGACATGCGCGGCCGGGTGACCACGTTGAGGCCCGGCAACAAGCGCTCGAGCAACGGGCGCGCCGTCGCCGATCCGAGAAGCAGGGTCTCCAGCGTTCCGCGCATGTTGAGAATGCGGTCGGTGAAGACGTGGCCGCGTTCCAGATCGCCCGCGAGCTGAACCTCGTCGATGGCAACGAAGTCGACCACGAGATCGAGCGGCATGGCCTCCACCGTCGACACCCAGTAGCGGGTATCGGAGGGGATGATCTTTTCCTCGCCCGTGACCAGCGCCACCTTGTCGACGCCGACACGCTCGGTGATGCGGCCATAGACCTCGCGCGCAAGAAGGCGCAGCGGCAGGCCGATGATGCCGGTTTCGCGGGCGATCATCCGCTCGATGGCGAGGTGGGTCTTGCCGGTATTGGTCGGGCCAAGCACCGCCGTGACCGTCCGCGCGCGCGCCTGCGGCGGCAGCGTGGTCCAGGTGGGGGCGGAGTAGCCCCCGGCCGAAAACGGCCTCGATTGTCTGGAATGAAGCATTGGCTGCAGCTGTGCTGTGCGATCCGTGCCACGGCGAAAGCCGCCGAGATCCGTTGCTAAGTAGAACCGCGCGACGGGAAGGCGCCCGGGTCCGGAGAGGTCTTGCGGCGGAAGCTTCGGGCGACCGCAAGCCCGTTAACCTGAGAGGTAGCACAGTCTGCGCGGGGCTGTCGCCTGCTGTTTTCCGCAAGGGGCGAGGGGGTGCGGAAGGCATTGCGAGCCGACTTGCGGCTGTCGCTGGACGGGCTCGAAAATCGGGGGCGGGCAGGCCCGAAAAAGGGTGAACAGAACGAGTCCTGAACAAAGCCGGACCGAATCGATGACTCCGGGAGATTCAGGTTTCGTTCCCTACGAGATGTTGTGTAGACGGTCTGATGTAGGGCGAAATCGTGAATCTGCTCAAGGATTTGCGCCATTCGATTCGGATCCGGACGAATTTGCGCCGGCGGCTCGAAAGCTTTCGATATCGTTAATCGAATCATTAAAATTTACGGGGCCGAATTCATCAAACGGCGAAACCGCGAACGAAGCCCGTCCGAATCGCTGACTGGATATTGTTCCTGATATGTTCCTGGCGTATGTTGTGGCACGGCGCGGGCGGCGGACTGGATGATGAGGATGCGACGAGTGCGTTGCCGCGGTCTGCTCGACGCGCGTTAACATCTTCGTTTCATTACGGGACGGTTTGCCGACTGCTATTTGCCGGGCCTATCGGGCCTCTCGTCCCTGCCGTCTTCCCTTGTTGCGGTGCAGCAGCTAGAACGCGGTGACGCTAAGGCACGGACGGCCCTGCGGGTCGTCCATCAGGAGGAGGGGCTGACTTGGCTATTCGGAAGATTCTCGTTGCCAACCGCTCGGAGATCGCGATCCGCATTTTCCGTGCGGCGAACGAACTAGGCATGCGGACCGTTGCCGTCTATGCGGAGCAGGACAAGCTCGCGCTGCATCGGTTCAAGGCCGACGAGGCTTACCAGATCGGCCGCGGCCCTCATCTACCCGAGCCGCTTGGTCCGATCGAGGCCTATCTGTCCATCCCGGAGATCCTGCGCGTCGCCAAGGCGGCCGGGGCGGACGCCATCCATCCCGGCTACGGCTTCCTGTCGGAAAGCCCGGAATTCGCCGAGGCCTGCGCCGAAGCCGGCATCGTCTTCATCGGGCCTTCGCCGGAGACCATGCGCCGGCTCGGCAACAAGGTTGCGGCCCGCAATCTGGCCATCGAGGCCGGGGTGCCGGTGATGCCGGCGACGGATCCGCTGCCCGACGACATGGGCGAGGTGCGCCGCCTCGCCGCCGGGATCGGCTATCCGGTGATGCTCAAGGCATCCTGGGGCGGCGGCGGTCGCGGCATGCGCGTCATTCGCGACGAGGAGGCGTTGCTGCGCGATGTGGCGGCGGCCAAGCGCGAGGCCAAGGCGGCCTTTGGCAAGGATGAGATCTATCTCGAGAAGCTGGTGGAGCGCGCGCTGCATGTCGAGGTGCAGATCCTCGGCGATGCGCACGGCAACCTGGTGCATCTGTTCGAGCGCGACTGCTCGATCCAGCGACGTCACCAGAAGGTCGTTGAGCGGGCGCCGGCTCCCTATCTCGACGCGGATCAGCGCGCGGAACTGAGCGAGTACGGATTGAGGATCGGCCGGGCAGCGCATTATCGCGGTGCCGGCACGGTCGAGTTCCTGATGGATGCCGACACTGGCCGTTTCTATTTCATCGAGGTGAATCCGCGCGTGCAGGTCGAGCATACGGTGACCGAGGAGGTCACCGGCATCGACATCGTCAAGGCGCAGATCCGTATCGCGGCAGGCGCGATGATCGGCGAGCCGGCCTCCGGGGTGCCGGTGCAGGAGGAGATCCGGCTGAACGGCCACGCGCTCCAGTGCCGTATCACCACCGAGGATCCGGAGCAGAACTTCATTCCCGACTACGGCCGCATCACCGCCTATCGCGGGGCCACCGGCTTCGGCATCCGGCTCGATGGCGGCACCGCCTATTCGGGGGCGGTGATCACCCGCTTCTACGACCCCTTGCTGGAAAAGGTGACGGCCTGGGCGCCGACCGCGGAAGAGGCCGCGCAGCGCATGGACCGTGCCTTGCGCGAATTCCGCATCCGCGGCGTGGCGACCAATCTGGTGTTCCTGGAGAACGTCATCGGTCATCCGGACTTCCGGGCCAACAGCTACACGACGCGCTTCATCGACGAGACGCCGGCCCTGTTCCTCCAGGTCACACGCCGGGACCGGGCCACCAAGCTGCTCACCTATATTGCCGACGTCACGGTCAACGGCCACCCGGAGACCCGCAACCGGCCGCAGCCCCTCGCGGATGCGCCTGCGCCTGTTGCGCCGGTCTATGAGGGCGAGATCCGCAAGGGCACCAAGCAGCTTCTCGACGAGCTCGGCCCGCAGGGCTTCGCCGACTGGATGAAGGCGGAGCGGCGCGCGCTGGTTACCGACACGACCATGCGCGATGCGCACCAGTCGCTGCTTGCGACCCGCATGCGCAGCTTCGACATCGTAGCGGTGGCGGACTCCTATGCGCGCGGCCTGCCGCAGCTGTTCTCGCTGGAATGCTGGGGTGGGGCCACGTTCGACGTCGCCATGCGCTTCCTCACCGAGGATCCCTGGGAGCGGTTGAGGGCCGTGCGCGAGCGCGTACCCAACATCCTGCTGCAGATGCTGCTGCGCGGCGCAAACGGCGTCGGCTACGCCAACTATCCCGACAATGTGGTCCGCGATTTCGTCTCCCGCGCCGCCGAGAACGGCATCGACCTGTTCCGCGTCTTCGACTGCCTCAACTGGGTGGAGAACATGCGCGTCTCGCTCGATGCGGTGATCGAGGCGGACAAGCTGTGCGAGGGGACGATCTGCTACACCGGCGACCTGCTGGATGCGGCGCGGCCGAAATACGACCTTGCCTACTACGTGAAGCTGGCGAAGGAGCTGGAGCGGGCCGGCTGCCACATTCTCGGCGTCAAGGACATGGCCGGCCTGATGAAGCCGGAGGCGGCGCGGCGCCTGTTTTCCGCCCTGAGGCAGGAAATCGGCCTGCCGATCCACTTCCACACCCACGACACGTCCGGCATTTCCGCCGCGACGGTGCTGGCCGCGGTCGAGGCCGGGGTCGATGCGGTCGATGCCGCCATGGATGCCTTCTCCGGTCTGACCTCGCAGCCGGCGCTGGGCTCGCTTGCCGCGGCCTTGCGCGACGGGCCGCGTGACACCGGGCTGGATGCGCGTGCCATTCGCGAGATCTCCTTTTACTGGGAGGCGGCGCGGGCGCAGTACCGGGCCTTCGAGAGCGACCTCAAGGCGCCGGCTTCGGAAGTCTATCTGCACGAGATGCCTGGCGGACAGTTCACCAACCTGAAGGAACAGGCCCGTTCGCTCGGCCTCGAGACCCGGTGGCACGAGGTGGCGCAGGCCTATCACGACGTCAACATGATGTTCGGCGACATCGTCAAGGTGACCCCCTCGTCGAAGGTGGTCGGCGACATGGCGCTGATGATGGTAGCGCAGGGTCTGTCGGTGGCCGATGTGATGGCTCCGGAAAAGGACGTCGCCTTCCCCGACAGCGTCGTCCAGATGATGCGCGGCGATCTCGGCCAGTCGCCCGGCGGGTGGCCCAAGGACATCCAGTCCAAGGTGCTGAAGGGCGAGGCCCCGATCACCGCGCGCCCCGGCTCGCTGCTTGCTGACGATGATCTCGCAGCCCGTCGCAAGGAAGCGGCGGAAAAGACCGGCGGCGAGATCTCCGATACCGATCTCGCCTCCTACCTGATGTATCCGAAGGTCTTCACCGACTTTGCCGCCGCGAGAGACCGCTACGGTCCGGTCAACGTGCTGCCGACGCCGGTTTATTTCTACGGCCTTCCGGCCGGCGAGGAGATGATGATCGACCTGGAGCCCGGCAAGACGCTGGTCGTGCGCACCCAGGCTATCGGCGAGACGGACGAGAATGGCGAGTGCAAGGTGTTCTTCGAGCTCAACGGCCAGCCGCGCATCATCAAGGTGCCGGACCGGGCGCATGGAGCAGCCGGGGCCGCGGCACGGCGCAAGGTCGAGGACGGCAATGCCGCTCATGTTGGGGCGCCGATGCCGGGTGTCATTTCCACTGTCGCGGTGAAGGCGGGACAAAGCGTGTCGCCGGGCGACGTGCTGGTCTCGATCGAGGCGATGAAGATGGAAACGGCGCTCCATGCCGACCGTGCGGGCACGGTGGCGGAGGTGCTGGCGACGCCGGGCCAGCAGGTCGACGCGAAGGACCTGCTGGTGGTCTTCGAGGCTGAGGGCTGATGCGCCGATGGTGCTGAGGATCGCCGCTGCCGACCTGCGCCGGGTGTTCCTGCACCTGCAGGGCCTGTCCGATGCCCCCTCGCGGCGCCTCGGGCAGGCGGAGCTGTGCGATCTCATCGACCGGCTCGGTTTCGTTCAGGTCGACAGCATCAACACGGTGACCCGGGCCCATCACCAGATCCTGTTCTCCCGCAACCAGACCTACCGGGAACCGCAGCTGACCAGGCTGCTGGAGCGGGACCGGGCGTTGTTCGAGAACTGGACGCACGATGCAGCGGTGATCCCGTCCGGTGCCTATCCCTACTGGCGCCACCGCTTCGCGCGCCAGAAGGAGCGGCTGAAGGCGCGCTGGACCAACTGGCACGGGCACGACTTCCATGGCGAGATCGACCGGGTTCGCGACCACGTGCGGGTGAACGGTCCTTCGCGGGGCCGGGATTTCGATGGGGATCGCATCCGCAAGGAGCCCGGCTGGTGGAACTGGCAGCCGGGCAAGACGGCGCTGGAATATCTGTGGCGGACCGGCGAGATCGCCGTCACGGCGCGGGACAATTTCGCCAAGATCTACGACTTGTCGGAACGGGTGATCCCACGCGAGCACTTTGAGCAGGAAGTCGACCACGAGGCCTTTGTTGACTGGGCCTGCCGCGAAGCCTTGCAGCGGCTGGGCGTCGGCACGTCCGGTGAGATTGCCGCTTTCTACGACCTTGTTTCGCCGGAAGAGGCGAAAGCCTGGTGCACGCAGGAGGCCGGAAAGTCCGTCCTGCCGGTGGAGATCGATTTCGGTCCCGGCCAGCCGAAGCGCGCCAGCGTCGCGCGGCCGGACATCGTCTCCCTGCTGGCTGATGCGCCGGAGCCGCCGGCGCGCATTCGCACCCTCAGCCCGTTCGACCCGGTGTTGCGGGACCGCAAGCGGGCCGAGCGGCTGTTCGGCTTCTTCTACCGCATCGAGGTCTTCGTTCCGGCTCCCAAGCGCACCTACGGCTACTATGTCTATCCGGTGATGGAGAAGGACCGGATGATCGGCCGGGTCGACATGATCTGCCGGCGTGCGGAAGGGGAGCTGTTCGTGACGGCGTTCTGGCCGGAGCCGGGCGTGCGGCTGGGTGAGGGGCGGCTTGCTCGCCTGGAGGCGGAGTTCGCCCGCATGGCCCGCTTCACCGGAATGGAGCGGGTGGTATTTGCCGACGGCTGGCGGCGCGAGCCCTTGGGCTGACGCGCCGCCGCTGCCGCTACAAACCTTCGATCAGTTCTTGGTGGAAAGGATCCGCTCGATCTCGTCGGGCGGATGGCCGGTCAGCGTCTTGTCGACCTCGGCGACCACTCGGCTTGCCACTTCCTTGTGAAAGGCCTTGCGCAGATCGCCGAGTGTCACCGGCGGGGCAACGACGACGAGCTTGGAGAAGCGGCCCTTGTGCGCCTCCTTGTAGAGCGTATCGGCAATGCGGCTGGCGAAGCGGTGCTTTTCGATCATGTGCCAGTCGGTCGGCTCCATGGCGCTGCGATGCGGGCCGGGGCCGTCACTGCGCCGCCCGGGCGCGTCCGTTCCCTGATCCGACGTTTGCGGGTTCTCCTGCTCCAGGACCCTCAGGACCTCGAGATTGGGATAGTCCGCGTCGCCCTGGTTGCGGAAGAACAGTGCCTTCTCGCCATCTCCGACCAGAACCCAGCTGTCGTGCTCGATGCGCAGACCGCTCATAGCAGGCCTCCTTTCGTGACGTTTCGGCCCGTCCGGACGGCGGCCACCTTGCCGGTTGCCAGCCCTGAACGGGATCCCCGCCCCAAGAGACACGTAGGTACGCTTGTCGTCGGTTTGAATGGGGGCAGCGTCAGAGACTTCCAGAAAGTTCGGAGATGAGGGGGACGCACCCTTCGTCCAGCATGCGGAAGACATGATCGAACCCGTCGGGACCGCCATAGTAGGGGTCGGGCACGTCACGATCGAGAAAGCGGCGGATTTCCGCCCGCGATCCGGCAGTAGCGCGGGTGCGAAGTTCGGCGAGATTGTCGCCATCCATGGCCAGGATCATGTCGAATGTCTCGAAGTCGGACGGTGCCACCTGTCGGGCGCGCTGACTCGTGAGATCGATGCCGTTTCGGGCGGCGACCGCGATGGAGCGCGGATCCGGTGTCTTGCCGGTGTGCCAGGAGGCCGTGCCGGCGCTGTCGACGGAGACGTCGGCGGAAAGGCCGGCGGCGTCGACGCGATGGCGCAGGATGCCCTCGGCCAGCGGCGAGCGGCAGATGTTGCCAAGGCAGACGAACAGGATTGCGGTCACAAGGCCTCCTTGCCGGGCGAATGGTCCACCGGCGGGCGTTCGGGTGGGGCGGTTGTCATGGCTGGCAAGGCATGATCCCTTGAGCGGGGAGAAGCTGTCGAGGGCTGCCGCCATATCTGCAGGAGATCGCCATGACCGAGAAACTGTCGCCCGAAGCCCGCTCCGATGCGCTTGCCGAGTTGTCGGGTTGGCGTGAGGTGGAGGGGCGCGATGCGATTACCCGGAGCTTCGTCTTCAAGGATTTCAACGAAGCTTTCGGTTTCATGACGCGGGTGGCTCTCGTTGCAGAGAAAATGAACCACCACCCTGAGTGGGTCAATGTGTACAGGACGGTGGAGGTTGTTCTGTCCACCCATGATGCGGGTGGTCTCAGCGACCTCGATATACGGCTCGCGCGGAAGATGGACGCGCTTGCCCAGGGGTGACCTTTGGTGTCAGCCGCGCTCCAGCAGAAAGACGTGCACCTCGTCCTCATCGGTTTCGCGCGCGATCAGCTTGTGCCCCGCCTCCTGGCAGAAATGCGGAATGTCGATCACGGACATGGGGTCGGTCGACAGCACGCGCACCCGTGCACCCGCCTTCAGACCGGTTATGGCCTTGCGGGTCTTGAGGACCGGAAGCGGGCATTTCAGCCCCTTGAGGTCCAGCTCCAGATCGACCTTGTCCAACGCGCGCTCCCCGCCGATATGAGAGGGCAGGCTGGCATGATGCCCGCGTGCCCTCGCTTTTCGTCCATCCTCTGCCTGTGGCCAGGTGGGTGGATCCTCAATCAGACAGGAGAATATGCCCGTGACCAGCAGCGGCAAGCCCGAGGCGATCGACATTCTGGATTTCTGGTGGACGGCGGGGCCTGCGAAGTGGTTCACGCGTGACGATGACTTCGACACGAAGATCCGCGAGCAGTTCGCTTCGCTTGTCGAAGAGGCGCGGGACGGGGCCCTGGACGAATGGGCGCAGACGCCGCATGGCGCGCTCGCCCTGTTGCTCCTGCTCGACCAGTTTCCGCGAAACCTGTTTCGCGGCGATGCGCTGGCCTTTGCGTCCGACGAGCGGGCGCGCCGCATCGCCCGGGCGGCGGTTGACGCCGGCTTCGACCGTGCGTTCCCGAAGGCGGCGCGCCCTTTCTTCTACTTGCCGTTCGAGCATTCCGAGGAGATGTCCGATCAGGAGCGCAGCGTCGACCTGTTCCGTCGTCACGGCGAAGAGCAGGCCTATCTCTATGCCCTGATCCATCTGGACGTGATCCGGCGGTTCGGCCGGTTCCCCCATCGCAACCTGGCACTGGGCCGCGAGACGACGGCAGCGGAAGCAGCCTATCTGGCTGATGGCGGCTTCAGCGCCTGATCGGATTGCCCAAAACTTGTGCACATAATTTAGCCACATTCGGTTGTCGGATGTGGCTATTTTTTGTGCAAATCCTGTGGGGGCGGAAAGCGTCATTCGCCCCGTTGCAGGCGATCTCGAGGCTAGTATTTATCTATTTGTAAACATTGGTTTTCTGGAAATTCCCGACGTTGCTTTCCGGTGCTTTTTTGCGCCGCAGCACGAGTTGGCACGCTCCTTGATACCTGAGAGCCGGCGTTAAACGGATCGCCCGGTTGTCAGGCCCTGCCGGCAACCTCCGGTCCGCCAAATCCAGCCGAAACGCGCCTGCCGCAACGGGCCGGGGAAGCGAAGCAGGGAAAGGAACGGAAGCGAGCATGAAAATCGTGATGGCCATCATCAAGCCGTTCAAGCTCGACGAGGTGCGCGACGCCCTCACGAGCATCGGCGTTCAGGGACTGACGGTGACCGAAGTCAAGGGCTACGGGCGGCAGAAGGGGCACACGGAAATCTATCGTGGCACCGAATACGCCGTGAGCTTCCTGCCCAAGCTGAAGATCGAGGTCGCGGTCACCTCGGAGCTCGCCGACAAGGTGGTCGAGGCGATCGCCACTGCCGCCAAGACCGGCCAGATCGGCGACGGCAAGATCTTCGTCTACGCGCTCGACCAGGTTCAGCGCATCCGCACCGGCGAAACCGACGCCACCGCGCTTTGATCCATTCGAGCAGGGGAATTCCAATGAAAACAACTCTGAAGCTTGTCGGAACGGCCTCGCTTGCGCTTCTCGCGGCGGCTGGTACGGCTTTCGCGCAAGACACGGCGGCTGCTGCTCCCGAAGCCCCGCAGTTCGCGCTGGCCTCCGAAACGGCCTATATCTTCAACACGCTGCTGTTCCTCATCGGCGGCTTCCTGGTCATGTGGATGGCGGCCGGTTTCGCCATGCTCGAGGCCGGCATGGTCCGCGCCAAGAACGTCTCCATGCAGTGCCTGAAGAACATCACGCTGTACTCGATTGCTGGCCTGATGTTCTGGATCACCGGTTACAACCTGATGTACACGGGCGTCGACGGCGGCTACCTCGGCTCCTTCGGCCCGTACGCCTTCGACGCGGTCGGCGGCAATGCCCTCGACACGGGCTACTCGACCGCTTCCGACTGGTACTTCCAGATGGTCTTCTGCGCCACCACGGCCTCGATCGTCTCCGGTACTCTGGCCGAGCGTATCAAGCTGTGGCCCTTCCTGATCTTTACTGTCGTCCTGACCGGCTTCATCTATCCGATCGCCGGCTCCTGGAAGTGGGGTGCGGGCTGGCTCGACGGCATGGGCTTCTCCGACTTTGCCGGTTCCACGCTCGTCCACTCGGTCGGCGGTTGGGCAGCGCTCGCCGGTGCCCTGGTGCTCGGCGCCCGTAACGGCAAGTACACGGCCAATGGCGTCCACCCGATGCCGGGCTCGTCCATGCCGCTCGCGACCCTCGGCACGTTCATCCTGTGGCTCGGCTGGTTCGGCTTCAACGGCGCCTCGCAGCTCGCCATGGGCACCATCGCTGACGTGACCGACGTCTCCCGCATCTTCGCCAACACCAACATGGCGGCTGCCGCCGGCGTGGTCGTGGCGGTGATCCTGACGCAGGTGCTCTACAAGAAGGTCGACGTGACGATGGCCCTGAACGGTGCGCTTGCCGGTCTGGTCTCCATCACCGCCGAGCCGCTCGCCCCGTCCGTCTGGCAGGCCGTGTTCGTGGGTGCCGTCGGTGGCGTGATCGTGGTCTTCACCGTGCCGCTGCTCGACAAGCTGAAGATCGACGACGTCGTCGGCGCGATCCCGGTCCACCTCGTGGCCGGCATCTGGGGCACGCTGATCGTGCCGCTGTCCAACAGCGATGCGTCCTACTCGGTCCAGATCATCGGCATCGTCGCCTACGGCGTGTTCGCCTTCGTCATCAGCCTGGTGGTCTGGCTGATCCTGAAGTCGACGATCGGTATCCGCGCTTCGGCCGAGGAAGAGGCCCTTGGTCTCGACAAGGCCGAGGTCGGCATCGAGGCCTATCCGGAATTCGGTCAGGGCAGCCAGCGCGTCTGAGCCCTCCCGACCCATCTCCCGAAGCAGCCGGCGTGACCGACGGCTGCACCTTGAAGCCCGGGGCTGTCTGCCCCGGGCTTTTTTCGTGCCGGATCGCGGCGGTATTGTTGCCTGGCGAGATCCTGCCGGTCATCTTCGCTTCTGGCCCGGTTTGCGTGATTCGCCCGTCCGGCCGCCGGTGCAAGCAGCAGCCAGGCGGCGTCGGCATGGGCCCCGTGCCGGATGCAACGAGGACACGTCATGCCGCTCATCGCTTCGATCCCGCTCACCGTGTTGCCGCTGGTCGTCTACAACGTGCTGGCTTTCGGCCTTCTCGGGGGTGCCGGCACGCCCTGGGCCGCTCCGGTGATGACCATTGATCTCGTGTCGGGTGCCAGCTTCTCGCTGCTGGGCGGCGACCTGATGATCCTGTGCGCGCTGGTGCTGCTTTTCGTCGAGCTGCTCAAGGCGACCCGCACGGGCGTCTCTGCCTTGACCGACCACATCTTCTCGACGCTCGTCCTCATTGCCTATCTGGTCGAATTCCTGACGGTTCGCGAGGCCGCGACGTCGGTCTTCTTCATCCTGATGTGTGTTTCTCTGGTCGACGTGATCGCGGGTTTCTCGATCACCATCACGGGCGCTCGCCGCGATTTCGGAGTTTCCAACGGCGATACCTATCGCTAGTCGGCGACACAGGCCCCGGTCACAAAAGACGGCAAACCGTTGTTTTTTGCCGCCAGGAAGTCGGGGAGAAACCGTGGATTCAGTCTGCCCCTACGTTAAAAGTTAACAAAAGGTTATCGCCTGGCACGGCATTTGCGCTAAATTCCCTAGGAACAACGCCAATGTATCAAATTGGCACGCCTGGGAGGCGGAAATGCGGATCGAGCAGGGCAGACGTCCCGCAGCAGGACCAAGAGAGAGCCGACGGGTCGCAGATGCGGCCCCGTCCATGGCTGTCGGCGGGCCTGCGTCAGGCTCCGCCGCGCGGGCGGTGGTGCCGGTTGCTCCCGTCAGCGAACCGCGAGCTGACCGTTTCGCCCGTCTCTATCGCCCGGATGCCGCCTTTCTGGCCCAGCTGATCGCCATGCGCGAACATGTTCCGCAGATGCGGGTCAGGCGGCGGGCCGCCCCTGATCAGGCGATCGACGCCTACAGGGTTGCGGAGCGCCAGCCGCGCATGGCGGCTCCCGGGCGGGTTCTGGCCGTCAGCCGCTGACGGGCACCTTCCGTCCTGACCCCGAGAGACAAAAGGCCCGCGCGATGTGTCGCGCGGGCCTTTTTTCGTTGGCCTTGTGCTTGCCGGCTCAATAGCCGATAGCGCAGCCGTCTTTGCGCGGGTCGGAACCGCCGATCAGCACGCCACGGCTGCGGTCGATGAGGATCGCCTGTCCGCCGCCAATGGCCTCCTGGACGAGGTCGACCTGGTGACCGAGCTTGCGCAGCCCGTCCAGCGTCTTTTGCGGCACGTGGCGTTCGGCCTGGAGCACGTGAGTGGTCTCGTCGAAGAACATGCGCGGAGCGTCGATGGCCTCCTGCGGGTCCATGCCGAAATCGACGATGTTGCTCAGTACATGGGCATGGCCGCAGGGCTGATAGCCGCCGCCCATCACGCCGAAGGAGAGATACGGACGGCCGTCCTTCATCGCCATGGCTGGAATGATCGTGTGCAACGGCCGCTTGCCGCCGTCGATACAGTTCGGATGTCCCGGTTCCAGGCGGAAGCAGGCGCCGCGGTTCTGCAGCATGACGCCGCTCTTCGGCGCGCAGATGCCCGATCCGAAGCTCTTGTAGACGGAATTGATGAAGGAGACGGCCATGCCTTCGCCATCGACCACCGTGAGATAGATCGTGTCGGACGAGGGGCCGAGCAGGGCAGGCGGAATCTCCGGAATGCGGGCCGTCGGGGAGATCCGTGCCGCCAGCCGGTCGAGATAGGCGGGGGACAGGAAGGCGTCCAGTCCGTGCTGCATGTGGTCGGGATCGGCGAGAAACAGGTCGCGCACCGAATAGGCGAGCCGGCCGGCCTCCAGCTCGAGATGGAAGCGGGTTGTGCCAAGCGGATCGAGAGAGGCGAGATCGAAGCGTTCCAGCAGCCCCAGCATGACCAGCGCAATGAAGCCCTGGCCGTTGGGCGGCAGCTCGGCCACGTCGATGCCGCGATAGGACCGGATCACCGGCGGCATCGGCAGGATGGTCATGCCGGCGAGATCGTCGAGGCTCATCAGGCCGCCGCGCGCGGCCAGCGTGTCGACGATATCGCGGGCGACCTCGCCTTCGTAAAAGCCGGAAGGGCCTTCCGAGGCGATCTTCTGCAGGGTGCGTGCCAGCGCCGGCTGGCGGATGATGTCGCCTGCTTTGGGCGCGGCGCCGCCGAAGAGATAGCTTTCCCGCGCGCCGGGGTCGGCGGCGAGCTTCGGCACTGCCAGCGCCCAGTCATGGGCAACGCGCGGTGCCACCGGATAGCCGTCCCTGGCATAGGAGATCGCGCGCTTGAGCACCTCTGCGAAACCGCGGCGGCCATGGGCGGAAAGCAGGTCGTGCCAGGCGCGAATGGCACCGGGCACGGTGACGGAGTGAGGGCCTTGCGGATCGATGCTGGTGACCCCCAGCTCGGCGAGGCGCGCCGGCGTTGCCGCCTTGGGGGCCGGTCCCGATCCGTTGATGCCGTGGATGGACCCGTCGGGGCGCGCGACGATGGCGAAACAGTCGCCGCCGATCCCGGTCATCTGCGGCTCGACGACCGCAAGCACCGCCGAGGCGGCCACGGCGGCGTCGACAGCATTGCCTCCGGCCTGCAACATTTCCAGTGCGGCCGCGCTCGCCAGCGGATGCGAGGTTGCCGCCATCGCGGTGGTGGCATGGACGCAGGAGCGTCCCGGAGCATGGAAGTCGCGCATCGCCTGTCCTTGTTCTGGCCCCGCGCCGGGCCGCAGGTCTGGGGACCGTGGTCGGCGCAAGTGTCGTCATATGGGAAGGTCCGCCGGTCGGCGGGAGGATTTTCGTCCCCAGGGAACGAGTGCTTGTCGTTCTTGTCCGTTGGTGGCAAGCGGTGACACTGCTAGCCATGGTTCTGCAAGATTATCGGATGCCGGCACGGAGACCATAGAAAATGAGCAAACTGACCCTTTCCAGCGCGGAAAAGATTGTCGATACGGCACTCGCCAAGGGTGCGGAACTCGGCCTCAAGCCGCTCACCGTCGCTGTTCTCGATGCCGGCGGCCACCTTGTCGCGCTCAAGCGCCAGGATGGGTCCTCGATCCTGCGTCCGCAGGTGGCAAGCGGCAAGGCTTACGGGGCGATTGCCGTGGGGGCCGGTTCGCGCTGGCTCGACGAGAACGCCAAGACGCGTCCGCATTTCGTGCAGGCCCTGAACGGCGTGGCGGGTGGCGCCATCGTTCCGGTACCGGGCGGCGTGCTGATTCGCGCTGGCGAGGGCGGCGAGATTCTCGGCGCCGTCGGCATCAGCGGCGATACCTCGGACAATGACGAGGCCTGTGCGGTGGCGGGGATCGAAGCGGCCGGCTTCAGCGCCGATCGCGGGTGAACGAAGGCCGGGCAAAGCGCCCGGCCACCATTTTTGACGTGCTTGGTGGCGGTCTACTCGCGGCCGCCGCCGGCGATGGCGTCGATCTTCTTCTGCATGTCGGCCAGCTGCTTCTTGAGCGCGTCGAGATCGTCGGCGCTGGCAGGACCCGCTCCCTTGGCGGGATCGACCGGCCGGGGCTGCCCTTCCGCGTCCTTGCCCGGACCGAACGGCAGGAACATGCGCATGGCCCGGTCGAAAATCTCGGCGTTGCGCTTCACCTGGTCTTCGATCGCATCGAAGGCGGTGGAGCCGAAGGCATTGGCCATCTGCTCCCGCATCCTGTCCTGCTCCCTGGTTAGCGAGGACATGGAGAAGTCGAGATAGGACGGCACGACGTTCTGCATGCTGTCGCCGTAAAAGCGGATCAGCTGACGCAGGAACGTGATCGGCAGCAGGTTCTGCCCCTTGTTCTCCTGCTCGAAGATGATCTGGGTGAGCACGGAGCGGGTGATGTCGTCGCCGGTCTTGGCGTCGTAGACGATGAAATCCTCTTCGTCCTTCACCATCAGGGCGAGGTCTTCCAGCGTTACATATGTGCTGGTCCCGGTGTTGTAGAGACGCCGGTTTGCGTATTTCTTGATGATGGTCGGCTCGGTGGTCTTTGTAGCCATATCGGTTTTCAGATCCCGGCTTCGCGCCCCGGCCCGCAAGCCGTTGCGGCATTCCTCCCTGGGTCGCGGCGGTAGATCGACCTGCCTCTTCCGCGACTTTGTCCTGACGCACGATAAGCCAATCGTAGGCGGGCGCACCACCGTTTTGTCAAACTTGTCAGGCAGCGCCCCGACTGCACCGAAAGGATGACCGTGAGAGCGGGAAAATCGCCGGTGGCTAAGGGGGGTTGCGGTTGACACTTGGCGGGCGGGCGTCTCTAGTTTGCGAGATACGCGCAGGCAGCCGAACAACAACCAGGGGATTGCTCGCGCCAGGGGAGGTCCGGTTTTTCGGGAGATCATGAAATGAGCGCATCCACCGACGTCGTCATCGTCAGCGCAACGCGCACTGCTGTCGGGTCCTTCAATGGTGCCTTCGCGAACACGCCCGCCCACGAGCTCGGCGCAGTGGCGATCCGTTCTGCACTCGAGCGCGCCTCCGTTGCCGCCGCCGATGTCGACGAGGTCGTGTTCGGCCAGGTGCTGACGGCTGGCCAGGGCCAGAACCCCGCTCGCCAGGCCGCCATTCTCGCCGGCATTCCCGACAGCGCCACGGCCTGGGTTCTGAACCAGGTCTGCGGTTCGGGCCTGCGCACCGTCGCCATCGCCATGCAGCAGATTGCGGCGGGCGATGCGTCCATCATCGTTGCCGGCGGCCAGGAAAACATGTCGCTGTCGCCGCACTGCGCCCATATGCGCGCCGGCTACAAGATGGGCGACTACAAGATGATCGACACGATGATCAAGGACGGCCTGTGGGACGCCTTCAACGGCTACCACATGGGTCAGACCGCGGAGAACGTTGCCGAGAAGTGGCAGATTTCGCGCGAGCAGCAGGACGAGTTTGCCGTCGCCTCGCAGAACAAGGCGGAAGCTGCGCAGAAGGCCGGCCGCTTCAAGGACGAGATCACGCCGGTGACGATCAAGGAGCGCAAGGGCGACCGGATCGTCGAGGAGGACGAGTATATCCGCCACGGCGCCAGCCTCGACAGCATGGCCAAGCTGCGCCCGGCCTTCGCCAAGGAAGGCTCGGTAACGGCGGGCAATGCGTCCGGCATCAATGACGGTGCCGCGGCGCTGGTCGTGATGAGCGCGGCCGAGGCTGCCCGCCGCGGCCTGACCCCGCTGGCGCGGGTTGCCTCCTGGGCCACCGCCGGTGTCGACCCGACGATCATGGGCTCCGGTCCGATCCCGGCCTCGCGCAAGGCGCTGGCCAAGGCCGGCTGGAAGGTCGAGGACCTCGACCTCGTTGAGGCCAACGAGGCCTTCGCCGCCCAGGCCTGCGCGGTGAACAAGGACATGGGCTGGAACCCGGACATCGTGAACGTCAATGGCGGTGCCATTGCCATCGGCCATCCGATCGGCGCTTCGGGCGCACGCGTGCTCGTCACGCTGCTGCACGAGATGGCGCGCCGCGACGCGAAGAAGGGCCTGGCGACGCTGTGCATCGGCGGCGGCATGGGCGTAGCGCTCTGCGTGGAGCGTTGACCACGATTTGATGACGGCCGCTTGATGCCGATCAAGGCACGGGCGGCCGGCATCGGCTGGATTGCGGGTGGGCCGGATCGGGCTTCTGCCCGCAACCGGCGGACCGGGCCAGTCAGCGGCGGCTGGTGCGGCAGCGCAAGCTGAACGGGAGGAAGTGAATGAGCAATGTGGCAATCGTTACGGGCGGTACGCGGGGCATTGGCGCTGCGATCTCCAAGGGCCTGAAGGCTGCCGGCTACACGGTGGCGGCGACCTATGCCGGCAACACCGAGAAGGCTGAGGCATTCAAGGCCGAGACCGGCATCCACGTCTACAAGTGGGATGTGTCCGATGCCGAGGCGTGCAACCAGGGTGTGGGCCAGGTGGTTTCCGACCTCGGTGCTGTGGAGGTGCTCGTCAACAACGCAGGCATCACCCGTGACGGCTGGTTCCACAAGATGGACTTCGAGCAGTGGTCGGCGGTGATCCGCACCAATCTCGATTCCATGTTCACCATGACCCGTCCGGTCATCGACGGCATGCGCGAGCGTGGTCACGGCCGCATCATCAACATCTCGTCCATAAACGGGCAGAAGGGCCAGCTCGGGCAGACCAACTACTCGGCCGCGAAGGCCGGCGTGATCGGTTTCACCAAGGCGCTGGCATCCGAGAACGCCCGCAAGGGCATCACGGTCAACGCCATCTGCCCGGGCTACATCGACACCGACATGGTGGCAGCCGTCCCGGAGAAGGTCCTGGAGGGGATCATCGCCGGCATTCCGGTCGGCCGGCTCGGCCAGGCAGAGGAGATCGCTGCTGCGGTCGCCTATCTCGCCTCGAAGGAAGCCGCGTTCATGACCGGTGCCGTGCTGACCATCAACGGCGGCCAGTACTACGCCAACGGCTGATCGCACGCGCGAGCGAACAGGATTTCGAAAGGGCTCCTGCCTCGGCAGGGGCCCTTTTTGCTGGCGCTCGCATGAGAGGTATCACGGCTACCGTCGGATCTTAGAACGCCAAACGAAAAAGGCCGGCGCTTGCGCACCGGCCTCTTTTTTCGCGTTTTCCCGGGCAGCCGCGTTGCGGCCGCCTCAGGATCACACGTCGTCCTTCACCGCCAGGATCTGGCGGCCCCGGTACATGCCCGTCTTCAGGTCGACGTGATGCGGGCGGCGAAGTTCGCCCGAATCCTTGTCCTCGACATAGGTCGGCTGCTTCAGGGCGTCCGCGGAGCGACGCGCGCCGCGCTTCATGCGCGTGGTTTTTCTCTTCGGAACGGCCATTGTCGTACTCTCCGTCGTGCAATATCCCGCGAAACCCGGACCGGGTCAGCCCGGGGCGTGGGTCTACACGGTGTGCAGGAATGGCGGGCTTATACCGGACCTTTTGCCGCTTTGCCAGCCCGAAAGTCAGAAATTTTGTCGTCTGCGGGCGATTCTTTACGTCGCGATCAGGGGCCGAAACCCGGGATGCATTCCAGATGTGGTTCGATTGCCGCTGCCCGGCCGCGATTGATCCGCGCGAGCCGGTCGTGGCCGGGGCGCGGGCGTGCCGGATTGCGGGCCAGCGGGTTGGGCAGCGCGGTGGCCAGGCGCGCCGCTTCCGTGCGGTCGAGGTCCTTGGCGGGCTTGCCGAACCAGGCCTGCGAGGCGGCTTCCGCCCCGAAAACGCCTTCGCCCCATTCGGCGATATTGAGGTAGATTTCCAGGATCCGCCGCTTGGTCAGCATGGCGTCGATCATCAGCGCCAGCGGCAGCTCCACCGCCTTGCGGACATAGCTGCGGTCGTTCCAGAGGAACAGGTTCTTGGCGACCTGCATGGTGATGGTCGACGCGCCGCGCACGCCGTCGCCCTCGTTCAGGGCGGCGATCTGGTTTTCCAGCGCCTCCCAGTCGATGCCGCCATGCTGGCAGAACCGGGCATCCTCCGAGGCGACGACCGAGCGCACGAGATGAGGGGAGATATCGTCCAGTGACACGTAGTCGCGGTCGACCCACAGGC
The DNA here is from genome assembly GCF_058448995.1 of Stappia sp. G46H5W. Taxonomy (NCBI): domain Bacteria; kingdom Pseudomonadati; phylum Pseudomonadota; class Alphaproteobacteria; order Hyphomicrobiales; family Stappiaceae; genus Stappia; species Stappia sp. G46H5W. Next base: position 290,973 of record NZ_JBZFLL010000005.1, read on the forward strand.
CCTGCACATAGCGGGCCAGCATCAGCGTGCTGACGGGGGGCACCACAGCCCAGAGCAGCGTCAGGACGGGCGGCAGCAGCAGGATGACCAGAAGCGCGCGCAGCACGAGCCGCCGCAAGCGCCCGCCGCGCGCCCGTCGCGTCTCGCTCCTGACTTCGCCTTCGCTCATTCGCCCCCGCAGTCCGTCTCGCCGACCCTTCGGCGCACGGTGCCACACCGCGGCGCCGGAATACAGGCTGGCGATGCGTCAGACAACAGACCGTTGGCCGCCGGCGCCGGATCGTCCCTCGAGGTGGTTGACCTTCGCCGGGTTTTTCGACACTGAGGCGGGGCGCCGGCTGATCGACGCCGGCACCCGTTCCTCAAGGTTTTTCGGAGCTGCCCCGTGACCGCCGATGCCGCAGACCAGCTTGCCGCCGATGCCGGGCGGTTCGAGGCAATGCTCGAGACGCTGCTTGCCTCGCAACCGGCCGACGGAGAGCCTGCACGCCCCGGCCGACTTATCGAGGCGATGCGCTATGCCGCGCTCGGCGGCGGCAAGCGGCTGCGCCCGGGCCTGATGATCGCGGCTGCGAGGCTGTTCGACCGCGACGACGCAGGCGTGCTCGTCGCAGCCGCCGCTCTTGAGTGCATCCACTGCTATTCGCTCGTCCACGACGACCTGCCGGCGATGGACGACGACGACCTTCGTCGTGGCCAGCCGACGGTTCACCGTGCCTTCGACGAAGCGACGGCGATCCTTGCCGGCGACGCGCTGTTGACACTGGCCTTCGATCTCGTCGCCGATCCGCGGGTGCATGCGGATGCGGGCGTCCGGCTTGCGGCCTCGCGCGACCTGGCGCGCGCTGCCGGTGTCGGCGGCATGGCTGGCGGGCAGATGCTGGATCTGGCGGCCGAGCACAGCTCGCTCGGCGAAGCGGATATCCGACTGCTGCAGTCGATGAAGACCGGGGCGCTGATCCGCTATGCGGCGCGCACCGGCGCGCGGCTTGCCGGAGCGTCGGCCAAGGATATCGAGCGGCTGACCCGGTTCGGCGAGGTGATCGGCCTTGCGTTCCAGCTGGCCGACGATCTGCTCGATGTCGAAGGCGATGCGGCCGCGCTCGGCAAGGCCGCAGGGAAGGACGCGGCTGCCGGCAAGGCGACCCTGGTGGCGCTCAAGGGCGCCGAGTGGACGCGCGCGGAGCTGTCCCGTCTGGTCGGCGAGGCGGAGACGCTGCTTGCTCCCTATGGCACCCGGGCGGCTGAGCTCGCCGGGCTTGCCCGCTTCGTTGCCGTCCGCGATCGCTGAGGTCCCGGCCGGCCGGGTTTCACCCCAGAAAGGCACGCATGTGGAAGCTGCCTGCTTCTTCCGACTGCGCGTGCGCGCGGCCGAAGGGGCAGGCACGCCTTGCAATGCAGCCGGCATGGCAGGGGGCGGCAGGGTTCGCCCGCAGATAGGCCAGACAGCGCGGCACGTCGTATCCTGTCTGCGACAGGGCACCAGCCGGGCAGGCGGACATGCAGGGCGTGTCGGAGCAGGTCGGGCAGGGGCCTTGTTCGGGCAAAGATGCGGGCACGGCCATCGGCTCCGGCGACAGGAGGGCGGCGCGCAACCCTGTCCAGGGGCCGAACTCATGATGTGCAAGAACCCCCATCGGCGACCGCGAGAAACCGCCTGCCTTCAGAGCCCAGCGCTGGAAGGGATGGTAAGGAGGACCGTCGAAGGGAAAGACGATGCCGAGCCCTTCGCTGCCGGCCAGCCCGGTCAGAACCCGGCGGGTGAAGCGGTCCAACGGGTCCGGCAGGCCGTCGATGGCTTCCGGACTGGTGCCGAAGATTTCGAAGAGTGGATTGGAGAGGCTGCCGACGACGAGCACCGCGCGGGCAGCATGTCCGGCTCTTGCGCCGGGCACCGCATCGCCCGGGGCGGGCGCGAACTGGCCGAGCAGGCAAAACCCGGCGCGAGCGAGCCTGTCGCCGAGACCGGCGATCCAGGCTGCATCCCGCGCCGGGTGCGTTTTCACTTCAGACGGTCGCGCTTGGCCAGGGTCCGCAGGCGCAGAGCGTTCAGGCGGATGAAGCCGGCCGCGTCTTTCTGGTCATAGGCGCCGCGATCGTCCTCGAACGTCACCAGCTCCTCGGAGTAGAGCGAGTAGGGCGACTGGCGACCGACGACGATGACGTTGCCCTTGTAGAGCTTGAGGCGGACCTCGCCGGCGACCTTTTCCTGGCTCTTGTCGATGGCGGCCTGCAGCATCTCGCGCTCCGGCGAGAACCAGAAGCCGTTGTAGATGAGCTCCGCATAGCGCGGCATCAGCTCGTCCTTCAGGTGGCTAGCGCCGCGGTCGAGAGTGATCGACTCGATCGCCCGGTGGGCGGTGAGCAGGATCGTGCCGCCCGGCGTCTCGTAGACGCCGCGCGACTTCATGCCGACGAAGCGGTTCTCGACGAGGTCGAGGCGGCCGATGCCGTTTTCGCGGCCATACTCGTTCAGCTTGGCGAAGAGGGTTGCCGGCGACAGCTTCTCGCCGTTGAGCGACACGGCGTCGCCCTTCTCGAAGCCGATGGTGATCTCGGTCGGGACGTCCGGCGCTTCCATCGGATCGACGGTGCGCTGGTAGACATATGCCGGCGGCTCTTCCCACGGGTCCTCGAGGACCTTACCCTCGGACGACGAGTGCAGCATGTTGGCGTCGACCGAGAACGGTGCCTCGCCGCGCTTGTCCTTCGGCACCGGGATCTGGTGCTGCTCGGCGAACTCGATGAGGTCGGTCCGGGACTTGAAGGTCCAGTCGCGCCACGGGGCGATGACCTTGATGTCCGGGTCGAGCGCATAGGCGGACAGCTCGAAGCGGACCTGGTCGTTGCCCTTGCCGGTGGCACCGTGGGCGATCGCATCGGCGCCGGTCTCGTGGGCGATCTCGATCAGCCGCTTGGAGATCAGCGGACGGGCGATTGAGGTGCCGAGCAGGTAGACGCCCTCGTAGACCGCATTGGCACGGAACATCGGGAAGACGAAGTCGCGGATGAATTCCTCGCGCAAATCGTCGATGTGGATTTCCTTGATGCCGAGCAGCTCTGCCTTCTTGCGTGCCGGCTCCAGTTCCTCGCCCTGGCCGAGGTCGGCGGTGAAGGTCACCACCTCGCAGCCGTATTCGGTCTGCAGCCACTTCAGGATGATCGAGGTATCGAGGCCGCCGGAATAGGCGAGCACCACCTTCTTGATGTCTTTGTGTGCCATGGGGTCCGTAGTCCAGTCCTGGGCAGGTTGAGGCGGGTTGCGGCGATCCGCACGCCGGTATGGGCCGGCAACGCTTGCCGGTGGGTGAAATCCGCGCGCACTGTAGCCCTTGGGCGCCGGAGCGCAAGCCGGGAAACCCCGAAGCACCGCGGTTCCGCGCGGAAATTCAGCCGCGCGGAACAGGGCGCCAGTCGGGAGGCGCCATCTCGAAGCCGGCAAACTCGAAGCCGGGCGCCACCGTGCAGCCGACCAGGGTCCAGCGGCCAAGGCTTTCGGCCGTCTGCCAGGCGCCGGCCGGCACGATCCCTTGCGGCCGTTGGTCGGCGGCAAGGTCGTTCCCCAGATGCAGGGCGCGGGCGTCGTGCCCGTTTTCCGAAATGGTCAGGGCGAGCGGCCCGCCGGCATGCCAGTGCCAGATCTCGACCGCATCCACCCGGTGCCAGGCCGAGAGCTCGCCCGCTTCCAGCAGGTAGTAGATGGCGGTCGACCGGGCACGGCCCGCAGCATCCGTCTCGCTGTCGCGGAACGTCTCCCGGTAGTGCCCGCCTTCGGGATGCGGCGTGAGGCCGAGCATCGAGATGATCTCGGCGGCGGTCATGTCGGCGTCGAACATGGGGGTGGCTCCTGCAAGCGGTCAGAATGTGTCCTTGCGGCGCCGGATCTCGGCAAAGACCGCCGCATCGTTTGCGTCTTCGAGGCCCAGATGCTTGCGGATCGCAGGGTCGCCGGGGCGCAGGAACGGATTTGCGGCAAGCTCCGCCGCCATCGTCGTCGGCAGCGTCGGCAACCCCTGTTCCCGCAGGCTCTCCACCTCGGCAACGCGCGCTTTCAAGGTGGCGTTGTCCGGATCGACGGTCAGCGCGAAGCGGGCGTTCGAGAGCGTGTATTCATGGCCGCAATGGATTGAGGTCTGCGGCGGCAGCAGGTGGATCAGCTTTTCCAGCGAGGCCCACATCATCGCCGGATCGCCCTCGAAGATGCGACCGCAGCCGAGCGAGAACAACGTGTCGCCGGTATGGGCGAAGGAGAGTTCCGGCGCCCACCACGAGATCTGGTCGAGCGTGTGGCCAGGCGTGCCGATCGCCTTGAAGGCGACCCCTGCGACCGTGATCTCGTCGCCATCCTCGACGAAGGCGTCCAGCCCGGCGATCTTGTCGCGCGACAGGGCGGGGCCGGTGACGCGGGCGCCTGTGTCGGCCTTCAGCTTTTCCAGTCCCTGTACATGGTCCCAGTGATGGTGCGTGACGAGAATGTCCGTCAGCGTCCAGCCGGTTTCCTTCAGCACTGCCTTGTATGGATCGGGATGGGGCACGTCGATGGCGATGGTGCCGCCGGGACCGCTTGCGCTTTCCGGCACATGGACAAGGACACCGAAATTGTCGTCGAGGCAGGTGAACTGGCGGATTACCGCTCGCCGGTCGTCAGCGCTCATGGGCTCGTTCTCCGTATGGTGAAACATGCTTCGCCGAGGCGTATTCCCCCGGAGGTAGCATCTTTCTGCCCTCGGCGGCAGACCCGGCCGGCCGTAAAGGCGGCCGGGCGGTCAGCGCACGGGTGTCGTCGAGCGTTCCACGAACGCGGCCTCCAGCCGCAAGGTGGAGGGCGGTGCGTCCAGATCGGTCAACCGCCGTTCCAGATGGGCGACGGCGCCCTCTGCCATCTTTTCCGGATCCTGCCGGAAGGTGCTGAGCCGGTAGGCGTCCCACGACGCCTCCGGAATGTCGTCGAAGCCGATAACGGCCAGGTCGCGAGGAATGTCGATGGCGAAGTGGCTGCGGGCCCGGTCCATCAGGCCGATGGCCACTAGGTCGTTGACGCAGAAGACGGCCTGGGGCCGTTCGGCTGTCGCATCGCCCCCGAGAAGCGCGTCGGCGGCTCCCTGGCCGCCGGCATAGTTTGCTTCCTCACCGTGAGCGCGGGCAACGCTTGCGCCGAGGCGCCGGGCCTCGTCTGCGAAGGCCTCCTCGCGCTCGACGAGGCTCGGCGTGGCTGAGGCGACGCCGGCCACCGCAAGGCGGGTGAAGCCGCGCTCGACGAAGAGCCGGGCAGCAGTGCGGGCGGCGCCGGTGTTGTCGATCCGCACATGATCGCAGTCGGGTTCGGAACGCCCGATCATGATCAGCGGCTGGCCGTTGCGCCGGGCCAGCTCCACGAAGGAGGCCGGAGGCGAACCGGACAGGATGATCGTTGCCGCCGCGCGGTATCCGAACAGCGCGTTCTGTGCGGCCTGCAGTTCTTGCTCCAGACTGCCGGTATTGATGATCAGCGGCACGCTGCCGCGCAGGATCAGTGCCCGGGTCAGGGCGGAGACGAGATGGGCGCGAAAGCCCACCTCGGGCCGGGTGACGATGAGCCCGACGAGCCGGCTGCGATTGGCGAGCAGGCCGCGTGCCAGGTCGTTGACCTGATAGCCGAGTTCTGCCGCCGCCTGCATGACCTTCTCGCGGGTCTCCGGCGCGATGCTGGCGCCCGGCGTGAACGCGCGCGAGACCGCCGAGCGCGATACGCCGGCCTTTTGTGCCACCTGCTGCGCGCTGATGAAGCGCCGTGCGGGGGTCTTGTCGCCCTGGTCCCGTTTCAATGGCCAACCTTCGACAGCACGTCGGATCTGAGGAAACGCTCGACGACGAGCATGAAAGCAATGGACGGTATCAGGAGCAACAACGCCGTGATCGATGCCACCTGATAGTTTCCGCCCGCACCCGCTGTATAGAGCAGAAGCGGCAAAAGGTTCACGTCGGGTGCGCCGACGAAGTAGCTGCCGGTGAACTCGTCGAGCGATTCCAGGAAGACGAAGATCGCACTGGCCAGCAGCCCGGGGGCTGCAAGCGGCAGCGTCACGTCCCGGAACGCGCGGAAAGCGCCGGCCCCGAGCGAGCGGGCGGCCTGTTCCAGTTCGCTGTCGACGGCGGAAAAGGCAGCCGTTGCGATCCAGACCGCATAGACCAGCCCGTGCGTGACATGCACCAGCACGACGCCGATGACCGTGCCGTTGAGGCCGATCTGGTAGAAGAGCCGGGCGATGTTGACGTAGACGGGCAGGTTCGGAAAGGCTTGGGGGATCAGGAAAGCCAGCAGGATCAGCGCCCGGAAGGGCAGGCGCAGGCGTGCCAGCGCATAGCCGGCGGGTACCGCCAGCGCGATGGCCAGTACCACGGTGAGGCTCGCCACCAGGACGCTGTTGGCGAGCGACTCCATCGCATTGCCACGGGGCGAGAACACCCGTTCCCAGTAGCTGAAGCCGTATTCCAGCGGCAGCGCATGAGGGAAGTACCAGCGCTCCGCGACGGTCCACAGGACGAGGTTCGTCAGCGGGCCGAAGATGATGAAGGCGATGAGGCCGAGCACGATGGCGCGCGGCACCCACCACAAGTCGGGACGGATGCGCGCGGGCTCGGCCTTGCTCGGGAGGGGTGTCGACAGGGTGCTCATCCGCGCTCCTTCATGCTCTGGCGCAGGTAGAACCATGCGACGCAGGCGGTCGCGGCGAGCGAGATCAGACCGAGCGCGTTGGCCACGCCATAATCGCCATAGGCATTGATGCGGAAGGCGATGTCGGCGGTCAGCATGGTCGGCGACTGGGCGTTGATCATCAGCGGCACCGAGAGCACCGACATCATCGTGACGAAGGACAGGACCAGCCCGACCATCAGCGTGGTTGCGACCTGCGGCACCAGGATCTCGATCAGGATGCGGAGCCGCGATGCGCCGAGATTGCGGGCCGCCTCGATCGTGCCGCGGTCGACCGAGGCCATGGCGCCTGCGAGCAGCAGCGTCACGAAGGGCGTCTGCTTCCACACGAAGGCGATGACGATGCCGCGCCAGTCGAGGAAGCTCACCGCCTGCAGCGGGGTGATGAGGCCGGCGCCCACGAGAATGTTGTTCATCAAGCCGTTCTTGGCGAGGAAGGTGCGCAGCACCTGGCCGACGACGATGAAGGGAATGAACAGCGGCCAGCGGTACAGCCAGCGCAGGATCGCCACCGCGCGCGGGTTCTCGCCCAGCGTCAGATAGCCGCCGATGGCGATCGAGAAGAGCCCGATCAGACAGGTCGACAGGCTGACGATCACCACGGTGAAGAGGATGTCGGAGCTGTAGAGGGCGAAGGACTTCGTGAAGTTCCCCAGCCCGTAGCCTGCCTCGGTCTCGAACGCGCCGATCACCGAGAGGGCAAGCGGCAGCACGAACAGGAACAGGATCACCGTCAGGGCGGGCAGGACGAGAAGCAGTCCGAGCAGGCGTCGTGGCATGGTGGCATCGATCCGGTGGGGGCCGCCCGGGGGATCCGGGCGGCCTTTGCGGTGAAGGTCAGTTGGCGGCCTTGGCCTCGTAGGCTTCCAGGATCGCGTTGTTGTACGGAGCGATCGGGAAGGGCTTGCCGTAGCTGGCGAGGTCTTCCGGCGTCACGTCCGTGAACAGCTTGTTCCAGGTCTCGGCATCGAGCTCGGCCTGAACATGCTGCGCGTCGATGCCCGGATACCAGTTGAAGCGCTTGACGATGCCTTCCGCCTGCACCTTCGGGCTGGTGGCGAGCTCGACGAACTTCTCCGCCAGGTCCTTGTTGGGAGCCTTGGCCGGGATCACGTAGTGCATCGGCTGACCGGGCATGCCGGGGGCCGGCAGCACAAGCTTGAATTCCGGCGGCAGCTGGCCGTTGGCCTGCCAGGAATAGAACATGTCGACCCAGACCGGACCGATGGCGATCTCGCCGCGCGACAGCAGGTCGAGCGTGCCGGCATTGCCCGGGGTCAAGGTGGCGTTCTGGGTGAACTCCTTCAGGCTGTCGAAGGCCGCGTCCCACTTGGTGGTCTCGGCTTCCTCGAACGGGCCGTTCATCAGCTTGGCGGCATCGCCATCGCCGAAGGCGTAGACCCAGCCCATGACGAAGCTGACGCCCGAGGCGCCGCCCTTGATGCCGTTGTAGCCGAACTGCTTCGGGTTCTCCTTCACCCAGGCGGCGAGTTCCTCGTAGCTCTTCGGCGGGTTGGGCAGCAGGGCCGGATTGTAGGCCAGGGCGGTCTGGCTGTTGAACATCGGCATGACATAGCCCTTGACGTTCGAGCCGAGCGCCATGTCGGCATTCGCCCGCGTCACCAGCTTGCCGGAGGAGATGTTGTCGCGATAGGCCTCGAGATAGCCGCCCGAGACCATCGGGCCGGCGAACTTCTCGTGGACCACGGCAACGTCCGTGTCCCAGGTCTCGCTGCCGGCCTGCTTCTGGGCCTCGAAGCGCTCCAGGATCTTCTGGGAGCCGGCATCGCCGGGGCCGGTGCCGACGGCGCGCACCGTGTGGCCCGGGTTCTGCTCCTCGAAGATCGGGCCGAGATATTCATTGATGTAGTCGACCATGTTCTGGTCGCCGGCCGTGATCACGGTGAGCTCGGCCGCCGTCACCGGCGTGGACGCAAGGCCCAGCACCAGCGTCGCCGAAAGAAGTTTCCTCATGTCGGTACTCCGCTTTCTAGACATCATTGACGATCAGGTCTCGGATGCTTCCAGGACGCGGCGCTTGGTGCCGTCGCTCAAGGAGCCTTCGGGGCCGGCGGGGGTACCCTGCCGGACGAAGAGGAAGAGCGCTTCGGTGGGGATGCGGATGCGCACCGCCGCGCCGAGCGCGAAGGGATCGGGACTGTCGACGAGCAGGGTCTCCTCGCCGACCCGCACGGAATGGCGCCACGCGCCGCCGGGATAGCTGGCCGCCTCGACCCGGCCGGGCAGTTCCAGCGCGTCACGGGTCGCGTTGCCGTCGCCCTCGCCGGCAAGGATGGTTGCGGCCTCGGCGCGAAAGCGTCCTTCCAGAAGCCCGTCGGCCAGCGGCCGTCCGTCCAGGGCCAGATCGGCTGCCGCATTGGCTGGGCCTGCGGCAACGATGACCCTGTCGCCAGCGATCCGGCTGGTAAGGTCGATACGGTTTTCCGCGCCCATGAAGGCGGCGACGAAGGGGGAGGCGGGACGGTTGTACAGCTCTTGCGGCGTGCCCTGCTGGGCGATGCGGCCGCGGTCGAGGATGACGATGCGGTCGGCCATCACCATGGCTTCCTCGCGGTCGTGGGTCACATGTACGGCGGTGATGCCGAGGCGCTTCTGCAGCGCGCTGATGTCGTGGCGGACCTTGAGGCGAATGCGGGCGTCGAGATTGGACAGCGGCTCGTCGAGCAGCAGGATCTGCGGGTCGATCGCCAGCGCCCGGCCGAGGGCGACGCGCTGGCGCTGGCCGCCGGACAGGGCACCGGGCTTGCGGCCGCCGAGGCCGGACAGCCCGAGCAGATCCTCAAGTTCACCGACGCGCCGGGCGATCTCGGCCTTGGGGCGGCCACGCAGCTTCAGTCCGTAGCCGATGTTCTGCGCCACCGTCATGTGCGGCCACAGGGCGTAGGACTGGAAGACCAGCGCCATGCCACGCTTGTCCGGCGGCTGACGCGTCACGTCGGCGCCGTCGACGGAAATGCTGCCGCCCGAGGGCTTCACGAAGCCGGCGATGGCGCGCAGCAACGTTGTCTTGCCGCAACCGGACGAGCCGAGCAGGGCGACGAACTCTCCCTTGGCGATGGCCAGGTCGAGACCGTCCAGCACGCGTGTTGCGCCATAGCCCGCGGACAGGCCCGCGATGTTCAGGAAGCCCTCTTGCGTCATTTTCCACCCTTTGCACAGCTGTGCATCGCAAGATACACGCTGTTTTTCTTCTGCCGACGAAACGGCGTTTCCATATTGTTAGCCTCGGGCCTCGTGTGGCGCAACGCCGCAGACACGTCAGAATTTCCAGACGGAGTGATACGCGGCGTGTGTAACGGTCGCATGACGAGGGCGCCGAAGCGAACTTTCCGTCGCGTTCCGTGCCGGTTACACGGGGGAGGAAGGTGCCCGATCCGCGACTTGCCGCTTTGAGAAATCGGTCGGCCATGCAAATTTCTACAGGTGGGCGATTCGCGGATGGCCGTTCGCGGGGCGGCGCTTTCCGCATCAACGGGTGTTTGCGTCGGCCCGGGAGGCGCCTTGCCCGTCAGGGCAGGCACCAGGGCCGTCGCAAGGAACATGCGAACAATCGGTCCACGGAATTGACCAGGGATGGCAGGTTGCGGCCCGAGACCCGTATCGGCGCAGCCTCATCCGCCGGACGGGATGCACGATGGATCGGGACGGTTCTTCCTCCGATCCCGCCTCCGCCATGGAGACCGGGATTCTCGAAAGCACCCGCGGCCTGACCGCCGTGCTCGACTGTCTCCCCCATTCTGCCTGGATCTTCGACCGCAGCGGTCGCTATGTCTTCCAGAACCGCATCGACCGCGAAATTCACGGCAACGCTGTCGGGCTGCTGCCGAGCGAAGCGGGCCTCGGCCCCGAGGAGGGGCAGGCCTGGACGGAAATGCATCTCAAGGTGATCGGCGGCGAGCGCGTTCACTACAGCCGCGAGATGGAAACCTCGCAAGGCCGGATCGTCTCCGAAACCTCCATCGAGCCGGTGATGGCCGATGGGGTGATCCTCGGCGGCGTCGGCGTATCGGTCGACCAGACTTCCCGAACAGATGCGGTTCGCAGGCTCAACGAGGCGCATCAGCGGCTGGCGGAGTTCGTGGCCGTTTCCTCCGACTGGGTCTGGGAAACGGATGAGAAGCATCGCTTTACCAGCGTGATGGGCGATGGCGAGCGGCTTGGACTGGATTTTGCCGGGTGGATCGGCCGTACCCGCTGGGACGTGGCAAACGGGGATCCGGCGACCGACCCGCTCTGGCGGGACTACGTGGAAACGGTCACGCGGCAACTGCCCATCGTGAACTTCATCTTTCCAGGCCTGCGCGCCAACGGCGAGCCGATTTGGGTGGAGGTCAACGGGCGTCCGCGCCTTTCGCGAGACGGCCGGTTCCTCGGTTATCGCGGCGTGACGCGCAACGTGACGCGGCGCGAAATCATGGCGGAGCAGCTGCGCCGCTCGGACATCGTCATCCGTGCGACCAACAACGCCATGGTGGTGTGCGACCGGGATGGCCGGATTCTGTGGGTGAACACCGCCTTCGAGCGCCTGACCGGCTACGCGCAAGCCGAGGTTCTCGGCAAGAAGCCAGGCGCCTTGCTGCAGTGTTCCGAGACCGATCCCGAAACCATAAGGGTGATGGGCGCCGCGATCCGCGAGGGGCGGGCCGTGCGGGCGCAGGTTCTCAACGAATCCCGGACCGGCCGGCGTTACTGGCTCGACCTCGACATCCGACCAATCGGGGGAGAGGGCGGGGAGCCGGAAGGCTTCGTCGGCGTACAGACGGATGTGACGGAGCTCGTCGAGGCGCGCGCGCTCTTGCACGATGTCATTGAGACGATCCCGGATGCCATCGCGGCCTTCGACGGCGAAGACAGGCTAATCCTCTTCAACCGCTCCTATCGCGACTATTACGCGCTGTCTGCCAAGCTTATCCGCGAAGGCACGCCGTTCGAGGACATCCTGCGCCACGGCGTGGCGGCGGGGCAGTACATGGACCCGGGGGCGACGGAGGAGCAGAGGGAAGCCTGGATCCGGAACCGCATTGCGATCCATCGCAATCCGCCGAGCGAGCCGAGCATCCAGCTCTTGTCGGACGGGCGCTGGCTGCAGGTCAGCGAAAGGCGTTCGGCCAGCGGCGCCATTGTCGGCGCGCGCACCGACATCACCGCGCTGAAGCAGGCGGAGCTGGCCATCCGCCGCACCGCGGAGACGGACGGACTGACGCAGCTGGCCAACCGCTCGGTGATGACGCGCGAGTTGGACAAGGCGTTGCAGGGCAAGCGCGCGCGCGATCAGTCGGGCGTCTTCATCATCATCGACCTCGATCACTTCAAGTCGATCAATGACACGCTCGGCCATGATGCAGGCGATGCGCTGCTGCGGGTGGTGGCGCGGCGGCTACGCCGCCTGCTGCGAAGGGGCGATGTCGTCGCGCGGCTGGGCGGCGACGAATTCGCCGTGCTGCTCACGGGCCTTTCGGACGAGCTGGCGGCCGAGCGCACCGCGGAAAAGCTGCACAAGGCCCTGACGGCGCGCATCCGGCTCGGCGACCGGATGATGCGGCCCGGGATTTCCATGGGCGTGACCCTGTTTCCCGCCGACGGCGACACGCCGGCCGATATCATCAAGAACGCCGACATCGCCCTTTATCAGTCGAAGGCCCAGGGCCGGAACGGCTGGACCCTGTTCAACCCGCAGCTGCGCCGCCGGCTGGAACGCCGGCATGAATTGGGCGACGCGCTACGCAAGGCGATTTCTGCCGAGGAGATCGATGTGGCCTTCCAGCCGCAGCTGGGGTTCGGCGACCGCCGGATCGTCGGGTTCGAGGTGCTGGCGCGCTGGCAGCATGGAGGGCAGGCGATCAGTCCGCTTGAGTTCATCGGCATCGCCGAGGACCTCGGGCTGGGCGGGGTGCTCGGCCGCGCAATCATGGAGCGGGCCTTTGCGACCTTTTCCGCGGCCGCGGCCGCCGATGCGCGCGCGCGTTCCGACCCCGGCCAGCTTGCGATCAATCTTGCGACGTCGCAGCTGAAGGATCCTCACTTTCCCGAATACGTGATGGAGGCACTGGCGCGGTACGGGCTGGACCCGCGGCAACTGGAGTTCGAGGTGACGGAAACCGTGCTGCTCGATCGTTCCGCCGAACGGATCGCGGAGACGCTGGTGGCCCTCAGGCGGCTCGGCATCACCCTGGCGCTCGACGATTTCGGCACCGGTTACGCCTCGCTCACCCACCTCAAGCGGTTTCCCGTGTCGCGACTGAAGATCGACCAGTCCTTCGTGCGCAATATCGGGCAGTCCGATGATGATGTCGCCATCGTGCGTGCCATCATCGGTCTGGCGCACAGCCTCGGCATGACCACGGTTGCGGAAGGGGTGGAAACAGAGGCTCAGCTCGCGTTTCTCGACCAGCTCGGCTGCGATATCGCGCAAGGCTTCTTTATCGGCCGGCCCGCTCCGCGCCCCGTATGGTCGGTGCAGCCCAAGGGACCTGAGGAAACCGGCAAGATCCCGATCTGAGAGGGAGGGCGGTCGGGCAGGGTGTTTCGCAAGTCTGCCAGAAGACCGGAGGCGGCCAGGCCGTCCTGAAACGACAAAAGCCGCGGCGAACCGCGGCTTGTTGCACCCTCGATAAACTGGAGCGGGCGATGGGATTCGAACCCACGACCCCAACCTTGGCAAGGTTGTGCTCTACCCCTGAGCTACGCCCGCATCAGTTTGTGGCGGCCGGTCGCGACCGGCGCCTGAGGTGGGCTGTATATGAACCAAGGCGATGCGGATTGCAACAGTGTTTTTTGTGCGCCGCAGCCTGTGGATCAACAGTGGATTTCCGGGGGTGGCAGGCGCTGGAACACGCTGCGGCTTGTCTACCTGCGGCCCTGTCGGCTAGACCGGTACGGCCTTCGTTCGCAAGGCTCGAAAATCGAGCTTTCCCGCCGGAATTCCGGCTCGCAGGATCAGGATACGAGCCCATGCCGGCCAGCCGCCAGGACCTTCTTGCCTTTCTCGCCGACCTCGGTCTGGATGTCGTAACGCGCGATCATCCGGCTGTTTTCACGGTCGCGGAATCCACCGAAATCCACGACGAAATTCCCGGCGGCCACACCAAGAACCTGTTCCTGAAGGACAAGAAGGGCCGCATCTTTCTGGTCGTCGCGCTGCACGATGCGGAGATCGACCTGAAGTCGATCCACCAGCTCATCGGTGCGCAGGGGAGGGTTTCCTTCGGAAAGCCGGATCTCCTGATGGAGGTGCTCGGCGTGCTGCCCGGCTCGGTCACGCCCTTCGCCCTGATCAACGACCGCGAAGGCCAGAGGGTCACGCCGATCTTCGATGCGGCGATGATGGATGTCGAGCCGCTCAACTTCCATCCGCTGGAGAACACGGCGACCACGACGATCTCGCGCGAGGGACTGTTGGCTTTCGCGCGCGCGTGCGGCCACGAACCGCGGGTCATCGCGGTGTCCGGGCAGCAAGGCGCAGTTTGAATTTTGCCGCCGATGCGCCCATGTTAGGCGCAACATGCGGGAGCCCTTTCGTTCCGCCGGACCATCCGGCGGCAGGGCGGGGCGACCAGACGAATCACGCGGCGGACAGGTCGATGACGACCATTCGCGCAACCAGGGACGACAGGGTATGAGCAACGACGGTTTTTCGGTCGGGGGCAGCTTCGGCGGCTCCTTCGGCGGTGGTGGCTACGGAACACCGCCCGCACCGGGAGGCGGTGCCAGCCCGGCGCCCGGCGGTGCGCCGGCCGCGGATGTCATCCGCGACGTCACCACACAGACCTTCATGACCGATGTCATCGAGGCCTCGCGCAAGCAGCCGGTGCTGGTTGATTTCTGGGCGCCATGGTGCGGTCCGTGCAAGCAGCTGACCCCGGTGCTGGAAAAGGCGGTGCGTGATGCGCGCGGCGCCGTGATCCTCGCCAAGATGAACATCGACGACCATCCGGAAGTCGCCGGCCAGCTCGGCATCCAGTCGATCCCGGCGGTCATCGCGTTCAAGAACGGCCAGCCGGTCGACGGTTTCATGGGTGCACAGCAGGAAAGCCAGGTGAAGGCGTTCATCGAGCGGATCGCCGGCCCGGTCGGGCCAAGCGACCTGGAGCAGGTGCTGGCGCAGGCCGAAGCCGCACGCGAGGCTGGCGATCTGGCGCAGGCTGCCCAGCTTTACGCCGGCGCCCTGTCGATGGAGCCGGAAAGCGCTGCCGCCATCGGCGGCCTTGCCCAGTGCTATGTCGCCGCCGAAGCGCTCGACAAGGCGCGCGAGGTTCTCGCCATGGCGCCGGAGGCTGCTGCTTCCGATCCGGCGATTTCCGCCGCCCGTGCGGCGCTGGACCTTGCCGAGCAGGCGAGCAATCTGGGTGATCTCGCCGGTCTCGAGGCGCGGATCGCCGAGGATCCGTCCGACCATCAGGCGCGCTTCGATCTGGCCGTTGCGCTGGGCTCCAGCGCTGCGCGGCGCCAGGAGGCGGTGGATCAGCTGATCGAGATCGTCCGCCGCGACCGGGAGTGGAACGAAGACGGCGCACGCAAGCAGCTGCTGCAGTTCTTCGAGGCCTGGGGCCACAAGGATCCGGCGACTGCCTATGGTCGCCGTCGCCTCTCCGCAGTCCTGTTCCGCTGATCTTTGCAGCCTCGGGTATTTGCCTGAGTCAGCGGGCTTTTTTCATCCCGTGGCCGCCCCCGGCTGGCCACGGGGCGCCTGTGCGCCCATATAGGAAGAGAGAAGGCGGGCTGGAGCCCGCCGCAACGCTTTCCAACGGGTGATCCGACATGCGCGCCGGAAACGCGACCTATTCCAGTTTCTCAGACCTGCCGGCGACGGTTCCGCTGTTTCCGCTCGCCGGCGCCGTGCTGCTGCCCAAGGCGCAGATGCCGCTCAACATCTTCGAGCCGCGCTATGTGGCGATGATCGACGCGGCGCTGTCCAGCGACCGGGTGGTCGGCATGATCCAGCCTGACTTCGCCTCCGGAAAGTCCGAGGAGCCGGTTCCCCCGCTCGTCGGCATCGGCTGTCTCGGCCGCATCATCGCGGTGCAGGAGACCGGCGACGGGCGCTATCTGGTGACGCTCACGGGCATCGCCCGCTTCCGTCTCGAGGAGGAACTGGCAACGCTCACACCCTACCGGATCGGGCGCATCGCTTCGGCCGGCTTTGCCGAGGATTTCGGCACCGGGCTCGGCGAGGACGAAGTCGACCGCGACGGGCTGGTGAAGACGCTGCGGGCCTATCTCGATGCCAACGACCTGGAAGCCGACTGGGACAGCATCGACCGCGCCTCGACCGAGATCCTGGTCAACGCCCTGGCGATGATGAGCCCTTATGGTCCGGCCGAAAAGCAGGCGCTGCTGGAGGCGCCGGATCTTCGCACGCGCGCCGAAACGCTCGTCGCTCTGACCGAGGTCGATCTCGCGCGCCGCAGCCGGGACGAGGGCGGGGTTACGCTGCAATAGGTTCGGCAACGGCAACAGGGCACCCTGTTGCATTGGCGAGCCGGTCATGGCAGCAATCGGCTCAGAACCGGGCCTGCCCGGGCCCGACAACGGAGAGAGACCGGGATGGCGAGCGAACCCGCCCATGCACTCGACCGCAAGCTCCTGGAGCTGCTGGTCTGTCCGCTGACCAAGACGACGCTGGAATACAGTGCGGAGAAGCAGGAGCTGATCTCGCGTGCGGCCAAGCTCGCCTATCCGATCCGCGACGGCATTCCGATCATGCTGCCGGACGAGGCGCGTCCGCTGGACGATAGCGACGGGGCCTGAATCGGAGCGGATCGCGAGCGATCATCCGAAACGAAAAAGGGCCGGCCCCGCGGGGCCGGCCCTTTTCATTGCGGTATGCGAGGTGCGTCAGGCGCTCAGCGCATCGAGCTCGGCGACGATGGCATCGCCCATGGCCGAGGTGCCGATGGTGTTCTCGCCCTTGCCGGCGATGTCGCGGGTACGCAGGCCCTTGTCCAGCGTGGACGAGATCGCCTTCTCCAGCAGGTCCGCTTCCTCGACGAGGCCGAAGGAGTAGCGCAGGCACATGGCAAAGCTTGCGATCATCGCGATCGGGTTGGCCGCGCCCTTACCGGCAATGTCCGGCGCCGAGCCGTGCACCGGCTCGTACAGGGCCTTGCGCTTGCCGGTCTCCGGGTCCGGAGCGCCGAGCGAGGCCGAAGGCAGCATGCCGAGCGAGCCGGTCAGCATCGCCGCGACGTCTGACAGCATGTCGCCGAACAGGTTGTCGGTGACGATGACGTCGAACTGCTTCGGCCAGCGCACCAGCTGCATGCCGCCAGCATCGGCCAGCATGTGCTCGAGTTCCACGTCCTGGTAGCCGTCGGCATGGGCCTGGCTCACCACCTCGTTCCAGAGCACGCCGGACTTCATCACGTTGCGCTTTTCCATCGAGGTGACCTTGCCGCGACGGGTGCGGGCCAGCTCGAAGGCGGCGCGGGCGATACGGTCGATCTCGTAGGTCTCGTAGACTTGGGTGTCGACGGCGCGCTTCTGGCCGTTGCCGAGCTCGGTGATCTCCTTCGGCTCACCGAAATAGACGCCGCCGGTCAGCTCGCGCAGGATCAGGATGTCGAGGCCTTCGATCACGTCGCGCTTCAGCGAAGAGGCGTCGGCCAGCGCCGGATAGCAGATCGCCGGGCGCAGGTTGGCGAAGAGCTCCATGTCCTTGCGCAGGCGCAGCAGGCCGGCCTCGGGGCGCACGTCATAGGGCACGCCGTCCCACTTCGGGCCGCCGACGGCGCCGAACAGCACCGCATCGGACGCCATCGCACGTGCCATCGCCTCGTCGGAAATCGCCTTACCATGCGCGTCGTAGGCGCAGCCGCCGACGAGATCTTCCTCGGTCTCGAAGCTGGCGGTGCCGCGGGCGTTGAACCAGCCGAGCACCTTCTTCACTTCGCCCATGGTCTCGGGGCCGATGCCGTCGCCGGGCAGGAGCAGAAGCTTGTAGGTCGTCATTGGAAGCGTTTCCTCGTGGGTTTTCCTGAAGGCGAAAGGGATGATCTTTCCGGTTTCTGCTAGAACGTCGCGCGCCGCTTGGCAAGCATGCGGCTCAGGCCGTTGCGATACTGTCGAGGGCGACATTGCCGCCGCACACGAGCACGCCGACCCGTTCGCCCGGAGCCGGGCGGTAGACGCCCGAGGTCAGGGCGGCAAGGGCGGTCGCGCCGCCGGGCTCGGCCGCCACCTGCAGCTCCGTCCAAAGCCGCGTCTGGGCGTTGCGGATGGCCTCGTCGGTCACCAGCAGGCTCTGGTCGACATGGGCGGCGCAAATCGTGTGCACCAGGTCGCCGCAGCGCCGGGCGCCGAGGCTGTCGGCGGCAAGGCTGTCGACCGGCACATCGACCGGCTCGCCGGCCTTGAGTGCAGCGTGCAGGGCGCAGGAGCCTTCCGGCTCTACCGCCACGACACGCACCTTGCCGGCGAGCCACAGCGCGCAGCCGGAAATCAGCCCGCCGCCGCCCACGGCGATCAGCACCGTGTCGAGATCGGGCACCTGTTCCAGCCATTCAAGCGCGACCGTTCCCTGGCCGGCGATGGTGCCGGGCGCATCATAGGCGTGAATGTCCATCGCGCCGGTTTCTTCCCGGTGGCGGGCGCAAGCTTCCGCCGCATCGGCATAGCGCGTGCCGGCCACGTGCAGTCTTGCGCCGGCGGAACGGATGCGCGCGATCTTGGCGGGGGCCGAGGTTTCGGGAACGAAGATATCCGCCTGATGGCCGAGGGCGCGTGCCGCATACGCAACCGCAGCGCCGTGATTGCCGCCGGAGGCGGCTGCGACGCCGGCCGTGGGCACGCCGGACGACAGCAGCGTGTTGAAGGCGCCGCGCGCCTTGAAGGAGCCGGTGTGCTGGACGAGTTCCAGTTTCATCGACAGAGAGGAGTCGATGCCGAAGCTGCCCGCCCCGCTGCCGACCACAGGCGTGCGGCGGACCCTGTCTGCGATCCGAGCGGCGGCGGCCTCGATATCGGCGGCGGTGACGGGAAGGGGCGTTGCTGCCGTGTCGGTCATGGCTGGCTCCTTGAGGGAGGTGAAAGGGGGCTGCGGTTCAGACGGGCAGGAACCCGGCAAGGCCGCGCAGCACGAGACCGCCGGCAAGGACGGTCATGAGGAGGCGGAAGCCGTATCGGAATGCGCCTTCCGACATGCGCGCAAGCAGGCGCGTGCCGATCAGCGTGCCGATGAAGCCGCTGGCGATCATCGCCAGGATAAGCCCGGTCCACGGGGCGAAGGCGAAACCGAGGACGCCGAAGACGGCGATCTTGAACACGTGGAGCGACAGGGCGGTGACCGCCTGCGTGGCGACGAAGGTCTGGCGCGGCAGGCGCAGGGCCGCCAGCACCGCCGCTCCGATCGGGCCGGTGGCGCCGAACACCATGCTGAGGCCGGTCGCGATGAAACCGGCGCCGGCCATGGCCCGCTTCGGCGCGCGCTCGAAGCGCGGCATGCGGCCCCAGACGATCCAGAGAATGAAGAGACCGAGGGCGAGACGGACAACCTCTGCCGGGAGGTTGACGGCCAGCGCACCGCCGAGCGCGGCGCCGGCCACCGCACCGAGCGCGTACCACAGGGCGGCGATCCAGTTGACATGCGGCAGCAAGACCAGCGCCCGGCCGCCGTTGGAGCCCATCTGGACGACGCCGTGAACGGGGACCAGCGCCGGGATCGGCATGACCTGCGCCATCACGGCAATCAGCATCATGCCGCCACCCAACCCGAAGGCCGCGGAAACGGCGGATGTCGCGAGGCTGACGGCGATGAGCAGGACTTGCGAGGCCGCCGACATGCCGGGAGCGGAGACAAGATGCTGGAGCGTGTCGAGAACGGCGGTCAAGGGGAGACCCGCAAGAGGGGGAGGGGCGGATGCGGGAGTTCGCTTCCCGCATCCGGTCTTGCATCAGTTCGAGGGCATGGCCGTCTCGACCAGCTTGACCCAGTAGGAGCAGCCCACCGGGATCAGCTCGTCATTGAAGTCGTAGGCCGGGTGGTGGAGGCTGGCACTGTTGCCGTTGCCGACGAAAATGAAGGCGCCCGGACGCTCCAGCAGCATGAAGGAGAAGTCCTCGCCGCCCATGGTCGGGGCGACGTCCGTCACCACATTGTCGTCGCCCGAGATCTTTCGCGCGATGCCGGCGGCAAACTCGGTCTGCTCCGCGTGGTTGATGGTGATCGGATAGTCGCGCAGATAGTTGACCTCGGCCTTGGCGCCGAAGGCGGAGGCGATGGTCGGCACGATCTCCTTCAGCCGCTTCTCGGCGAGATCGCGCACTTCCGCGTCGAGCGTGCGCACGGTGCCGCGCAGGCGTGCCGTCTGCGGGATGACGTTGTCGGTGAAGCCGCCGTTGAAGGCGGTGATCGACACGACGACCGACTTCAACGGATCGACGTTGCGGCTGGCGATCGACTGCACCGCCTGGATGATGTGGGCGCCGACCAGCAGCGTATCGACCGCATCATGCGGCTTTGCCGCGTGACCACCGACACCCTCGATGTCGATCTGGATACGGTCGGCGGCGGCCATCATCGCGCCCGGGCGGATGTGGAAGCTGCCGAGCGGCTCGCCCGGCATGTTGTGCATGCCGTAGACTTCCTGGATGCCGAAACGGTCCATCAGGCCGTCGTCGACCATCGCCTTGGCGCCGGCGCCGCCCTCTTCGGCCGGCTGGAAGATGACAATCACGGTGCCGTCGAAATTGCGGGTCTCTGAGAGATACTTGGCGGCGCCCAGCAGCATGGCGGTGTGGCCGTCATGGCCGCAGGCGTGCATCTTGCCCGGAACCGTGGAGGCGTAGGGCTTGCCGGTGATCTCGTCGAGCGGCAGCGCGTCCATGTCGGCGCGCAGGCCGATCACCTTGCCGGAGCCGTTCGACTTGCCTTTGATGACGCCGACCACGCCCGTGCGGCCGATGCCGGTTACCACTTCGTCGACGCCGAAAGCCTTCAGCTTCTCGGCGACCAGCTCGGAGGTGCGGTGCGTGTCGTAAAGCAGCTCCGGATGAGCATGGATGTCACGACGCCACTCGGTGATCTCCTCGGCGAGATCGGCGAAGCGGTTGATGATCGGCATGGTGGTCCTCTGGTTTTGGCAAAAAGCTGTCGAGGCTGCGGCGTGGCCGCGGAGAGGCGCGTATCTGACGCCGAAAACGGGGGCTTGCGCAAGTCCCGGCGCCATTTTGCAGGCCCAGTTTTGCCCGCGCCGCCTCGCCGCTACGTCAGCTGTCCGACGCCAGCAACTCGTAGACGCTGGTGCGCTTGACCTCGAAATCCTCCAGCGAGCGGTTCACCGGCACGTCGAAGGTGGCGAGGTGCCGCATCCGCTCCTTGGGCAGATAGGCGCGTCCTGGATCCCCGACCAGTACGCGCGAGCCGCGAGCAAGCACCCGGTCGGCCCAGGCCAGCACCCGGCTTGCCATCGGCTTTTCGTAAAAGACGTCGCCGGTCAGGATCACCTCGGCATCGGGCGGCGCAAGGTCGAGCGGATCCTCGCCCTCAAGGGCGAAGGAGACCTCGTTCAGCTCCATGTTGAGACGGGCGGACGCCAGTGCGAAGCGGTCGATGTCGCAAGCGGTCACACGCGCCGCGCCCGAGCGGGCGGCTGCGATGGCAGCCAGCCCCGATCCGGTGGCGAAATCATAGACGCTGCGGCCTGCCACCAGCGCCGGCTCGTCCAGGATATGGCGGGCGAGGGCCTGGCCGCCGGCCCAGGCGAAGGCCCAGAACGGTGGCGGTAGGCCGATGGCGCCGAGATCGTCCTCGGTCTTCTGCCACAGCGCCACCGCCTCGTCGGCCAGGTGCAGGCGGATCTCCGGCGCATGCGGGACCGGGTGGATCCGCGTGTTCGCCAGCACGAAGGCGCGCGGATCGACGGTTGTGGTCATGCGTCCTTCAGGCCGCCCATCTCGCAGACGATCTTCCATTCCTCTTCCGTCACCGGCTGCACCGACAGGCGCATGGAGGTGACGAGCGCCATGTTGGCCAGTCGCGGCTCGGCCTTGACGTCGGCCAGGGTCACGGGCCTGGGCATGTCGCGGACGGCACGGATGTCGACGCATTCCCAGCGCGGATCGTCGGTCGTGCTGTCGGGATGCGCGAGCGCGCAGACCTCGACGATGCCGACGACTTCCTTGCCGATATTGGAATGGTAGAAGAAGCCGCGGTCACCGAGCTTCATCTCGCGCATGTTGTTGCGGGCCTGGTAGTTGCGCACGCCGTCCCACTGCTCGCCGACTTCGCCTTTCGCCTTCTGCATCTCCCAGGACCACTTGTCCGGCTCGGACTTGAACAGCCAGTAGCGCATGCTCACGCCTCCGGGTTCTTGATGACCCAGTTCCAGGGCCGGATCTCGACGCTCTCGAAGAGGCCCGCACGGGCATAGGGATCCTCGGAGGCGACAGCGAGCGCCTCGTCGCGGTTTGCCGCCTCGATCACCACCAGAGAACCGGTCATGCCGCCGTCGTCGTCCAGGAACGGGCCGGCCGCCTTCAGCTTGTCGCCCATCGCCTTGAGAAAGGCGAGGTGGTCGGCGCGGTTGTCGAGGCGGGTCTGCAGCGCGTTCGGCTTGTCGGTGCAGATGAGGGCATAAAGCATGGGCGGGGCCTCCCGTATCGGTTCAGGTGATGTCGGTGTCCCTTTACGGGCACCGGAAGGTCATGCGGCATAGATACCCGGTTCGCACGCGTCCGCAAGCCGCGCTGAGGACCCGTGTCAGGTTTCCCGGCGCAGCGGGCGCGTCATCAACCGCTGCAGGGCATCGTCGACGGCGAGCCTGCCCGCCAGCACTTCGGCCACTGCGGCGGCAATCGGCATCTCGACCCCGTGCCGGGCGGCAAGATCAACGGCAACGGCGGCGGAATGCACGCCTTCCGCCAGCTTCCCGGTCGCGGCGAGCTCGGCTACCGTGCGGCCCTCTCCAAGTGCGATGCCGAAGGCGAAGTTGCGGGACTGGGCGGAGGAGCAGGTGAGGACCAGATCGCCGAGACCGGAGAGGCCGGTCAGCGTTTCGGGTCTTGCGCCCAGCGTCAGGCCGAGCCGGCTGAGCTCGGCAAAGCCGCGCGCGGTCAGGGCGGCCAGCGCACTCGCGCCCCAGCCCTTGCCCGCTACCGCGCCGCAGGCGATCGCCAGCACGTTCTTCAGGGCACCGCCGATCTGCGCACCGAGCGGGTCGGTCGAGGCATAGGGGCGGAACTGGCGGCTGGCCAGCGCCAGCGCCAGCGCATCGGCGAGATCGCCGTCCTCGGCTGCCAGGGTCACCGCGGTCGGCAGGCCGCGCGCCACGTCCGCGGCAAAGCTCGGGCCCGAGAGGATCGCTGCCCGGCAGGCGGGGGCGGCCTCGGCCAGCACTTGTGCCGGCAGCAGTCCGGTTTCGCGCTCGATGCCCTTGGCACAGAGTACGATCGGCAAGCCCGGCCGGGCGAGCGGGGCGATCGCCGCGCCGATGGCGCGCGTGGTCTGGGCCGGGGTCACCAGCAGCGCCGCGTCCGCGCCCTCCAGTGCCTCGGAAAGGTTCGTGGTTGCTGCAACGCGGGCATCGAAGGGAATGTCAGGCAGATAGGCCGGATTGCCGCGGCCCGAGGCCACAGCCGCAACCGTTTCGACATCGCGGGCCCACAGCACCGTGTCGCGTCCGGCCCGCGCTGCGGTCAGCGCTAGCGCGCTGCCCCAGGCCCCGCCACCGATGACGGCGATGCGGTGGATCTCCAGCGCCTTGTTCGCCGCGGGGCTCACGGGGCGATCCCCAGACGGCGGGCCAGCTCGGCGAGCGGGGCGTGAAAGCCGGTGAAGAACCGCTCCGGACCGAGCCGCAGGGCCTCGCCGACATCCATCCAGAACAGCTCGAAGCGGATCGGATCGCCACCGGCGGAGGGCGTCATCTCGTAGTGTTCCCAGCGGGCCCGGCGCGCCTCGTTGCCGCGCAGCCGGCCATGATAGAGCCGGCGGGCGTGGATGTCGCGTCCCTGGAAATTGTCGAAGAGCACGGTCTGCTCGCAGAGCGGGTCGAGCGCACGGGCGACTTCCAGCCCTGTTTCCTCGCGAAACTCGCGGCAGGCAGCGCAAAGATGGCTCTCGCCGGGATCGACCGTCCCGCCGGGGACCTGCAGGCCGACCTCCGGCTGGTCGGGCTGGCGAAAGACCAGAACCTCGCGCCCGGCGGTAAGGTAGATATAGGCCTTGTGCTTGAGCCGGTCGAAGCGGTCCGGCATGACGTCGCACAGGACGCCCTCGAAAAAGCGGGGATCTGCGGTCACGCCTTGGCTCCCTTGCGTCCCGATCCGATCACGGCGGCGGCCTCCGCATCCAGCGGCCAGCGCGGCCGCGCCGGGGCGTCGCGCTCGTCCAGAGACTTGCCGGCGGCTTGCGCCTCTGCAAGCCGTTCGATGCCGGCCCAGGCGATCATTGCGGCATTGTCGGTGCAAAGGCGGCCCGGTGGGGCGACGAGACGAGCGCCGGCCTTTCTCGCTTCCGCCTCCAGTCGCGCCCGGATCGCCGTGTTGGCGGCGACGCCCCCGGCGATGACCAGCGCGGGCGGGGTCTGCGGATGGCTCTCGGCGAAGAGGGCGAGCGCCCGCCGGCTCTTTTCGCCGATCACGTCTGTCACCGCCTGCTGGAACGAGGCGCACAGGTCTGCGACATCTTGCGGCGACAACGGCGCGTTCGCCTCGGCGGTGGTGCGCAGGGCGGTCTTCAGCCCGGCGAAGGAGAGGTCGATGCCCGGCCGGTCGAGCATCGGCCGGGGCAGGTGGAAGCGCGACGGATCGCCGCGCATGGCCGCCTGTTCCACGGCAGGCCCGCCCGGAAATCCGAGTTGCAGGAGCTTCGCCGTCTTGTCGAAGGCTTCGCCCAGGGCATCGTCGATGGTGGAGCCGAGCCGCCGGTACCGGCCGACGCCTTCCACCAGCAGGAACTGGGTGTGTCCGCCGGAAACCAGCAGCAAAAGGTAGGGAAACGGCAGTCCGTCGGTCAGCCGTGCCGTCAGCGCGTGGCCTTCCAGATGGTTGACGGCGACCAGCGGTTTGCCGGCGGCCATGGCGATGGCCTTGGCTGTTGTCAGGCCGACGATGACGCCGCCGATCAGGCCGGGGCCTGCGGTTGCAGCGACGGCGTCGAGCTTGTCGAAGCCAACTCCGGCATCCTTGAGCGCTGCGCTCACCAGTCCATCGAGAATGCGGATATGGGCTCGCGCGGCGATCTCGGGTACGACACCGCCGAAGGCTTCGTGCTCGCCGGTCTGCGAACGGATCACGTCGGACAGGATCTGCCGGCTGCCATCGGGCGCCACGCGCACCACGGCAGCGGCGGTTTCGTCGCAGCTGGTCTCGATGCCCAACACCGTCATCGGCCCGGCAGGCCCCCCGGAGCCAGGACCACCAAGGGGGAAACTTGAGCTGGCCGCATTGGCCGATGCGCTTTCAGGTCTTATCATCGCGGTTCCGCCTAACGGACGCACCCCGCCTAACACCAGGGACGAGTTTCTTGCAAACAAAACATTCCGGCCTTCCCTTGCGCATCGGCACGCGCGGCAGCGCCCTGGCGCTTGCCCAGGCGCACGAGACCCGCGACCGGCTGATGGCCGCCCATGGCCTGCCGCAGGAGGCCTTCGAGATCGTCGTGATCAAGACCTCCGGCGACCGCATCCTCGACCGTCCGCTCTCCGAGGTGGGCGGCAAGGGCCTTTTCACCAAGGAGCTGGAAACGGCGATGCTGGAGGGGGAGATCGACATTGCCGTGCATTCCTCCAAGGATATGCCGACGGTGCTTCCCGACGGGCTCGAGATCATCGCGTTCCTGCCGCGCGAGGATGTGCGCGATGCCTTCATCTCGCCGAAGGCGGCGCGTCTGGCCGACCTGCCGCAAGGCGCGGTGGTCGGGTCCTCGAGCCTGCGCCGCCAGGCGATGATCAAGCGCTTGCGACCGGACATCGAGGTGGTGACCTATCGCGGCAATGTCCAGAGCCGGCTGCAGAAGCTGGCCGACGGGGTGGTCGACGCGACGCTGCTCGCCAATGCCGGCCTGCGCCGTCTCGGCCTCGCCCATGTCATCACCTCCTTGCTGGAGGTGGAGGAGTTCCTGCCTGCGGTGGGGCAGGGGGCGATCTGCATCGAAGCACGCGCCGACGATGCGGCAACGCGGGAGATGATCGCCGCGATCCATGACGCCGCAACGGAGACCTGTCTTGTGGCCGAGCGCGCCTTCCTGCGCGAACTCGACGGCTCTTGCCGCACGCCGATCGGCGGCCTGGCGCGCCTGTCCGGCGACCGGCTGGTGCTGGAGGGGCTGATCCTGACGCCGGACGGGCGCACGGTGCACGAGACCCGGCGCGAGGGGACGGCGACCGAGGCCGAAGCGATGGGCCGCGATGCCGGCGCCGAGCTGAAGCGCCGCGGTGGCCCGCACTTCTTCGCGTATTGAGACGTGGCCCGCGTCCTGGTGACCCGCCCGGCGCCTGCCGCCGACCGTAGTGCCGGACGCTATCGAGCGGCCGGCCATCAGGTGCATGTGGCGCCGCTCCTGGCGTTCGCGCCGCTCGACCCCGGCCCGGGAGCTTTGCCGCCGGCGGACGGCCTTGCGGCAATCGCGGTGACCAGCGCGAGGGGCATCGAGGCGGCGGTGCCGTTTCTGTCGCCTGCCCATTACGCCCTGCCGCTGCATGCGGTGGGCGAGGCGACCGCACGCGCGGCACGGGCGGCGGGCTTTGCCGATACCCACGCGGCCGAGGGGGATCTCATCGCCCTTGCGGCGGCGTTGAGGGCGGCGATCCCAAGCGGAGGCGAGGTGCTGCATCTCGCCGGGCGCGACCGCTCGGGCGACCTCGCTGCGCTCTTGCAGGATGCCGGGATCGGCTGCCGGCTGGTCGAGCTTTATGCGATGGAACCGGTGGGGCACCTGCCGGGGGATGTGCGTGCGGCCTTGTCGGACGGTACCGATCCGGTGCTGGCGCCCGTCTATTCGCGCCGGTCCGCACAGGCGCTGGCCGATGTGCTAGCCGCCTGGGGCGACCGGCCGCCGTTTCGCTTTCTCGCCATCTCAGCGGAAGCGGGCGAACCGCTGACCGGCCTCGGGCCGGTGGACCTTGCGAAAACTCCGGATGAGGCCGGCCTCATGGCACTGCTGCCGCGGTGATGTGCGGGTGTTGAAACGATTTTTTCGCCTGCGGCGAAACTCGCCGAGGGGCAAATTTGTTTTGCACCGCAAGAGCGGCGAACATAGACAAAGGGGTGAGGGGCAAGGACGCCGCCGGACGCGCTATACTGGCCCCGTGCCGATATCCGGCCCCGGTGAAGGACCCAAGGGAGAGACCGTTCATGGCTGCTGACAGCAAGAAGCCGGACCCCAGGAGCACCGCTTCGAAAACCGCCGACCCGAAGGCGGGTGATCCGAAAGCGACCGACGCCAAGGGGGCGGCGGGCGCCGGGCGCAAGCCGGTGACCATCGACCTGCAGGCCAAGGAAGTGGGCGCGGCGAAGACCGCTTCTGCGTCTTCCGGCAGTTCCTCGGCTTCGACGGCGTCGCCGTCTTCTCCTTCGCAGACTTCGGCTGCATCTGGAGCTGCATCGAAGCCTGCAGGCAGCGCAACGACCAGCCAGTCCACCCCCAGCCCGGCATCCGGCCCGGCAAGCGGTTCGACGCCCGGGGCCTCGGCTTCCCCGTATGCCGCCGCAGCCGGCACGAAGCCGTCCGCTGGCGCGTCCTCGGCCGCCTCGACCGGGAGTGGCGCGTCTTCCGCCAGCTCGCAGGCCTCGCCCACATCTTCGGCACCCTCGCCGTCATCCTCCGGCTCGGACACGGCAGCCAAGCCGGCTGCGGCAACTCCCTCCTCGGGGGCGGCTTCCTCGTCCACTCCGTCGTCTTCCTCGGCATCGTCGGGTGCCGCCGGCTCAGCCAGTGGGGCTGCCGCCAAGCCGACCTCTTCGGCATCGGCCGCAGCCTCGGGCGCGTCTTCGCAGGCCAAGTCGGACAAGCCTGCAGCCTCTACGCCGGCAAGCGAGGCGAAGTCCTCGACCGGTTTCGGCGGGTTGCTTGCCGCCTCGCTGCTGGGCGGTGCCATCGCTCTTGGCGGCGTTTGGGGGGCCAATCAGGCGGGTCTTCTGTCCCCGGGCGGCGGATCGGCCGAATTGCGGTCGGCGCTGACTGCCGCGCAGAGCCGCATCACCGGCCTGGAGACGCAGATCGCAGGGCTCGCCGAGCGTGAAGCCCCGGCCGCCGATGCCGCGTTGAGTGCCGTCCAGGAGCGCATCGCCGCGCTTGAAACGTCCTTGCGTGAGCTCTCGTCCGGGTCGGCGGCAAGCGGCCTGTCCGATGAAGCGGCAACGCGCATCGACCAGATCGAGTCCGGACTTGCCGAGCTTCGCCGGTTCGTGTCCTCCGGCGGTGCCGGCGAGACGGCTGGCCTTGCCAGCCTGCAGGAGGCGCAGGGCACGCTGGATACGACGCTCAAGCAGATCTCGGAAGGCCAGCAGGCGCTGACCACCCGTCTCGACGAGCTTGCGGCCAAGGTTCCCGACACCTCGGAGCTTTCCGGCGGCGTAGCCGAGCTGCGCGACCGCACGGCCTCGCTCGGGCAGGACTTCGAAGGGCTGAAGTCGGAGCTCTCGGGCCTGCGCGGCGATCTCGACACGATTTCCAGCAGCCAGGATGCCTTGGCCACGAAGCTCGAGCAGGAGCTGTCCGGCCTGACCGGGCGCGTTGCCGCGCTGGACGAGCGGCTTGCCCCCGTCGAGGCGCAGATGGGCGATGTCAGCGCGCGGGAAACGGCGGCGCGTGCTGTTGCCGTCTCGTCGCTGCGCGCGGCGATGGACCGGGGCGAGTCTTACGCGACCGAGCTCGCGGCAGTCTCCTCGGCGCTGCCGGAGGGGACGGATCTTTCCGCCCTTGCAGCGCGCGCTGAAAGCGGCGTGCCGACCCGTGCCGCCTTGCGGGCCGATTTCGCCGTTGCGGCGCGCGCCATGGCCGCGCAGATCGATGCGCCGGCCGATGGCGACCTCGTCGGCAGCCTGCTGGCCAATGCCCGCTCGCTCGTTTCGGTTCGCCAGCCCGGCGAAAGCGATGCGGCAACGCCCGAGGCCGCGCTCGGCCGCATGGAAGCGCGGGTCGACAGCGGCGATCTCGCCGGCGCGCTCGCCGCCTACGAGGAGCTGCCGGAGGCGGTACGTGCCGCCGGCGCGGACTGGGTGGCGGATGCCAGGGCCCGGCTTGCCGCCGACGAGCTGATGGACCGGGTGACCGGCGACGTGCTGAAATCGATGGGCGGATCGGCGACGCCGGCCGCCTCGAACTGACGACCGCCGCGCCAGTTGCGCACCAATCGCCGGGTAACGAGCCGCCGGGAGTAGAGACGACATGATCCGCTTGCTGATTTTCATCGCCCTGGTCTTCGCCGCCGCGCTCGGCATGGCGTGGATTGCCGACCGGCCCGGCCTCGTCACGCTGGACTGGCAGGGTTACCGGATCGAGACCGGGCTGATGACCGCGGCCGTAGCGCTGGCGGCGCTGCTGGCCATCGGCATCTTCCTGTGGAACCTGGCGCTGTTCCTGATGCGCTCGCCCGGCCTTGTCGGCCGCTTCTTCCGCCGTCGCCGCCGGGATCGCGGTTATGACGCGCTGTCGAAGGGCATGCTGGCGCTGGGCGTGGGCGATGCCACCAGCGCCTCGCGCTATGGCGGCGAGGCAGCCAAGCTGCTCGGTCACGAGCCGGCAACCTCCCTGCTGCTCGCCCAAAGCGCCCAACTGGCCGGCCGTCACGAGGAGGCGCGCGGCCGCTTCGAGGCGATGCTGGAGGATCCCCAGCTGAAGCCGGTGGGTCTGCACGGGCTCTATGTCGAGGCGGAGCGGGTCGGCGAGCCGGTCGCCGCACGGCACTATGCCGAGGAAGCGGCGAAGCTGGTGCCGGGTCTTGCCTGGGCCGGCCGCGCGGTGCTCGGCTATCAGGCCGTTGCCGGCGACTGGGCCGATGCGATCCGTTCGCTGGAGCGCAATTACGCGGCCAAGCTCATCGACAAGAAGACCTTCCGCCGCCACAAGGCGGTACTGCTGACCGCACAGGCGCTTGAGCTGGAGGACCGCGATCCGGATCAGGCCAAGGGGCTGGCCTCCGAGGCGCACGGGCTTGCGCCCGATCTGGTGCCGGCCGCGGTGGTTGCGGCACGGCTCGCCACCCGGCGCGGCGACATCCGCAAGGCGCTGAAGGTGGTGGAGACCACCTGGAAGCTTTCGCCGCATCCCGATCTGGCGGACGCCTATGCCCATGCGCGCACCGGCGATTCCGCGCTCGACCGGCTGAAGCGGGTCAAGGCGCTGGCGGCCCTGCGTGCGCACAATGCGGAAGGCGCGCTGGCGCTGGCTCGTGCTGCGCTAGAGGCCTCCGACTACACGCTGGCCCGTGCCCAGCTCAAGGCGGCAATGACGCTGGAGCCGACCCGCCGGGCCTTCCTGCTGATGGCGGAGCTGGAGGAAACCCAGCACGGCGACCGTGGCCGGGTGCGCGAGTGGCTCGCCCGCGCCGTGCGTGCGCCGGCAGATCCGGCCTGGGTTGCCGACGGCGTCGTCAGCGAGGCCTGGGCGCCGGTGTCTCCGGTCGACGGCCGCCTGGACGCTTTCGTGTGGACCTCGCCTCCGGCCGCGCTCGACCACCAGGACACCTCTCTGGAGGCGCTGGACGAGGCGATGTTCGAGGCGCTTCCCGCGGTTGCTGCCTCGATCCCGGCTCGGCCGGATGAGATCGATGCGCTGAACGACGGGCCGGTCATGGAGATGACGCCGGCTGCGCCTGCTGCCGAAACCAGGCCCGCCGACACGCCGGCGACGGTTGCCAAGGTCGAGGAGACGGCTCCGGAGAAGGTGGCCGAAAAGGCCGCGGAGAAGCCCGTGGCCGAGGTACAGCCTGCACCTGCGCCTGCTCCGGCAGCAAAGCCGGTCGAGACGGCTGCCGCCGGGAAGGACCTTGCGGAAAAGAGCGAGGCCAAGCCTGCCGCGGCGCCGGCAGTTCCTGCATCGGCGGCTGCAGCTGCAGCCGCGGCCGCCCCGGCGAAGGGCGATGCGAAACCGGAGCCGAAGGACGACAAGGGCAAGGACCTGTCGCGGCCCATCGAGTTTCCGCTGAAGCATATGCCGGACGACCCGGGACCGGATGGGGGCGACGATGAGGAGCCGCCGAAGAACCCGGGTTACCGCTTCTTCAACTGACGGCGGGCACGAGAATGCAAAAGGGGCGCGGGATCATCTCCCGCGCCCCTTCTTTGTCGTCTTCCTGCCTGCGTCAGGCGCCGCGGTTCTGGCGGTTCTCGATCAGGTCGTCGACCACGGCCGGATCGGCCAGCGTCGAGGTGTCGCCGAGGTTCTCGAAGCTGTCCTCGGCGATCTTGCGCAGGATGCGGCGCATGATCTTGCCCGAACGGGTCTTCGGCAGGCCGGGGGCGAACTGGATCAGGTCGGGCGAGGCGATCGGCCCGATCTCCTGGCGCACCCAGGCGCGCAGTTCCTTGGCCAGATCCTCGCTCGGCTGCTCGCCGGCCATCAGCGTCACATAGACGTAGATGCCCTGGCCCTTGAGGTCGTGCGGATAGCCCACCACCGCGGCCTCGGACACTTTGGGATGGGCGACCAGAGCCGATTCCACCTCGGCAGTGCCCATGCGGTGGCCGGAGACGTTGATGACGTCATCGACGCGGCCGGTGATCCAGTAATAGCCGTCGGCATCGCGGCGGCAGCCGTCGCCGGTGAAATACATCCCCTTGTAGGTGGAGAAGTAGGTCTGCACGAAGCGCTCGTGGTCGCCGTAGACCGTGCGCATCTGCCCCGGCCAGCTATCGGTGATGACGAGGTTGCCCTCGGCCGCACCCTCCAGGATCGCACCTTCCGCATCGACGAGAGCCGGCTGCACGCCGAAGAAGGGCCGCGTCGCGGACCCGGGCTTCAGCGCCGTGGCTCCGGGCAGCGGCGTGATCAGGATGCCGCCCGTCTCCGTCTGCCACCAGGTGTCGACGATGGGGCAGCGGCTGTCGCCGACATTCTCGTAGTACCAGATCCAGGCTTCTGGATTGATCGGCTCGCCGACCGAGCCGAGGATCCGCAGCGAGGCGCGCGAGGTCTTCTTCACATGGTCGGTGCCGGCGCCCATCAGCGAGCGGATCGCCGTCGGCGCGGTGTAGAAGATCGTCACCTTGTGCTTGTCGATCACCTCCCAGAAGCGGGCCGGGGAGGGATAGGTCGGGATGCCCTCGAACATCAGCGTGGTCGCGCCGTTGGCGAGCGGTCCGTAGACGATGTAGGAGTGGCCGGTCACCCAGCCCACATCCGCCGTGCACCAGTAGATGTCCTCGTCCTTGCAGTCGAAGACGTATTGGTGGGTCATCGAGGCATAGGTGAGATAGCCGCCGGACGTGTGCAGCACGCCCTTGGGTTGGCCCGTGGAGCCGGACGTGTAGAGGATGAAGAGCGGGTCTTCCGCGTTGACCTCGACCGGCGGGCAGCTGTCCGAAACGCGCTCGCGCGCCTCATGGTACCACACGTCGCGGCCATCCTTCATGGCGATGTTGCCGCCGGTTCGCCGCACGACCAGCACCTTGTCGACCGGCGCCTTTTCGGCGGCCTTGTCGACATTGGCCTTCAGAGGCACCTTGCGGCCGCCGCGCAGGCCCTCGTCGGCGGTGATCACGACCTTGCTTTCGCAGCCCGAGATACGCTGCGACAGGCTGTCTGGCGAAAAGCCGCCGAACACGACCGAGTGGATGGCGCCGAGCCGGGCGCAGGCCAGCATCGCGTAGGCTGCCTCCGGGATCATCGGCAGGTAGATGGTCACCCGGTCACCCTTGGCAACGCCCAGGTCCTTGAGGACGTTGGCGAAACGGTTCACCTCGCCGGCGAGCTCGCGATAGGTGATCACCTTGTGCTCGGACGGGTCGTCGCCTTCCCAGATGATTGCCGCCTTGTCGCCGCGCGTCGCCAGATGGCGGTCGACGCAGTTGGCGGAGACGTTCAGCGTGCCGTCCTCGAACCATTTTATCGAGACGTTGTGCGGGTCGTAGGAGGTGTTCTTGACCCGGGTATAGGGCTTGATCCAGTCGATCCGCTTGCCGTGCTCGCCCCAGAATGCCTCCGGGTCGGAGACCGAGGCGGCGTACATCTCCTGATACTTCGCATCGTCGATCAGGGCGGATGCGGCAATCGCAGCCGGAACCGGATAGAGATTTTCGGACATACGGATCCTCCCAGTATCTCGAAGCGCGCGCATAATGCCGGCGCACCCCTAGTTGTCGCCGGGCATTATGGTGATCGCGGCGGGGGCCGTCCACTTTGCTGCAATCGTTCTTTCGTAGGCGGGGCGGGACGCGGCGTTAAGTCCGCCTGATCCGTCAGCCCATCAGACCGAGAACGATTCCCTGGACGAGGAGAACGGCAAGCCAGTGGCCGCCGTCGATCAGGGTGAGCGCCCAGGAGGAGCCCTGGAAGCGGTGGTTGACGATCAGGCTGGTGGCGAGAAAGCCGGTCCAGACCAGGACGGCCGACAGGATGCCGTTGGACACGGTCATCGGGCCGGCGTGGTAGATGATGCCGGCGAAGATCAGCGCCATCACCAGCTGGCAGACGAATGTGGCGAGGAACAGGAGCGGTCGCGGCTTGATGTCGGCCTCGTCCAGGCGCGCGGCGCGCATCCACACCTTGCCGAGCACCCCGTACCACACCGCCCCGGCGGCGAAGGAAGCAACTGCCGCGGCCAGCACGGCGAGAAGGTCGATCCCGTCGAACATCATCAGCCTGATCCGTTCCAATTTTCCGCCGTTCAGGCGATCAGCGTTTCCAGCCCGGCACGGGCAAGGCCGGCCGCAAGATCCTCCAGCGCCTCGCGACGCTCCGCCGCCCGGCCCGCCAGGAGGTGGACCAGAACGGTTCCACGTGCTTCTGCCGCTGCCCGGGACAGGGCTCGCGGCAGGGCCGGACCGCGGCGGATGCCGTCTCGGTCGATCTCGCCGATCCACACGCAGCGGGCATGACCGCCCTCCGGGCTTGCCTCGCCGAGACCGATCACCACAACCGCGTTGCGAAAGTCCTCCAGCGCGTCGAGATCGACGCCGGAAAACAGATAGCGCTTGCCCGAGGCCCCGGAGAGATAGCGGTAACGGTCGCCGAGGCCAAGTTCCTCGGCAGCACGCGGCGCGCCCGCCTGCGCCGGAACCGAGAGTTCGTCCAGCGTCTGCCCCGCGATGGGCGTCTCGACGGAGGATGCGGAAAGCAGATCGGCAGGGTCGCTGGCCGAGCTGTCTGCCGGCCGGGCCGCATCCGTTGGAGATGCGGACGGAACAGCGAACTCGCCCCTCGCGCCGGAGGGCCGGGCAGGGGAGGATGGTCGATGCTCCGTTCCGGCAGTTCCGCCGTCACTGGCGGACGTGCCGGCCGGCAGGGTTGCAACGGGTCCGGTCATGCCGCGATGATAGAACGTATCGTGAACTCTCGCCAGCACAAATGCGCGCCAGCTCGGCCGCTGCGACAGACGTGGACGTCTCGGCAGATATCACGAGGGCGGACCGCAGGCGCAGCCGTGGCACGATACGCGCGCACCCTGCCTTGCGGGCGAGGGGAAAAGCGGATTTTCCGTAAGGTCGAAGAGGGAAGTGGTGCCGCTGATAGGACTCGAACCTACGACCCCATCATTACGAATGACGTGCTCTACCAACTGAGCTACAGCGGCGTACCAGACCGGGACGAAGTGCCCCGGGGAGTGTGGCGGGTTCCCGCCAGAACCGGCGGCACGGGGCCGGGCCGGTTGCCCGCCGGGCGGTTTGTCTTCTCGGCAAGCACCCCGTTCCGCTTCGGCAGAGCCTCAAGGGCGATACCACGGGAAGGGTGATGCCGGACGACCGGTCCGTCAGGTGGCGGTGTGATAGCGGACAAGCGAGCGGTGCGCAAGAGGCTTTGCACCCGCCATCCCCGCTTTCGCAGCCCCCGGCGGCGCGGCCTCAGCGCGACAGGTAGGTTGACTTGATCTGGTTGGCGATCGCCTGGAACCGCCCGTTCAGCTCGGCCTCGTTTTCGGCGAGATAGTAGTCGCCGGACGAGGAGGCGCATTCGCTCATGACCTTCTTCGCCTGAGAGTTGCTGCCGATCTGAAAACCGACGGTGATGACCCGGATGCCGGATTTCTTGATCGCATCGCACAGGGCGATGGCACGGTTGGCCGAGTTCGAACTCTGGTCGAGCCTTGCGATCCAGTCGTAGTTCGTCCTGTCCAGCCTCACAGGACCATCGAACCAGGTGTTGAAGTCGCCGTCGGTCATCAACAGCATGTATTTCAGCACGCGCTCGTCGGTATAGGCGGCCGGTTTGCCGTCCGACGGCCACAGCGTCGACCAGTTGGGCGACAGCGTGTACCAGCCCCAGGCGACACCGGTCTGGCCGGCCGTGTTGCCGCTGGCCGACAGCTGCGAGATCGTGTAGAGCGGCGTCCCGGGCTTGGACGACGAGCCGGGGTCGAGCGTCAACGGCACCACTTCGGCATTGGGGCAGACGAAGCCGGAGGAACTGTAGGCCCGCGAGCCGTTCCAGTAGTAGCCGCTGTTGTAGCCGGCCTGTGCCGTTCCCGGCCCAACCGAGGCGGTGATGTAGCTGGCATCCGTGTAGGCCTGCGCACCTATGCGCTCCGAGACGCAATCGGTGTAGGAGCTGCGCGTCGAGTTCGCGCCCTTGGTGGCGAGCGAGGCGCGCGCGGAGCCGATATTGACGCCGCTGGCATAGGGCACGACGGCGATCCGGACCTTCTCGTTGGTGGGCGCGATGTCGGGCGGCACCAGCGTGTTGACGAAGTTGGTTGCGGCGCTGCGCAACGCGGAAATCTTGCTGCCGCCCATCGAGCCGGTCACGTCGAGGACCAGCGTCGCCTCGACGCTCTTCGGGTAGACGGCCTCGGCGTTGACGCTGACATTCAGCTCCTTGGGGCCGAAGCCGGCGAGATGGATGAAATAGGTCGGAACGCTCGAGCGCGCCGAAACCTCGATCACCCGGGACTCGGTGTTGATCTTCGGCTCGTCGATGACGATGGGGCTGGCGCTGCCGGACCCTTTCGTATTGGCCCCGAAATAGGCCTCGTAGTTGGCGTTGAGATACGACTTGATCTCTTCGGCGGTCATGTTGCGGATCGAAAGCTCTCGGGCCACCGCCAGCATTGCAGCGTCGAGGCCGCGGGCAATGCTCTGGCGCTGATTGATGGCGCGGGCGAAATCGAGGCCGGCGCCGCCGGCGACGATCGCGAAGATCGCAACGATCGCGAAGAGCGGCAGGATGGAACCGCTGCGGTCCCTGCCGAAGCGCCGCGCCTGGCGTCCTGCAGCCTTCAGCCTCTTGCCGGAATTACGAGACAGCATCTTTCCCCACTCCCGTGCCCATGCGGCGGCACGTGCCTGTTGCCGGGACAGTGGCACGAAGGAGCGACCGGTTGGTTAAGTCATTCTGCGAAAAACGGGAGTTTCAAAGAGTAGGTTGACGAAGGGTAAAACCGCCAGGATGCCGCGGGCGCGGCCCTGCGCGGCCCTGCGCGGGGCGGCGACGGCAGACGGTTGAGCTCAGGGCTCCAGCTCGGTGTCCCAGTAGAGGAAGTCGAGCCAGCTTTCGTGCAGATAGTTCGGGGGGAACAGACGACCGTTGTTGTGCAGGTCCTGGACGGTCGGGGGGAAGGGCATGTGCATCGGCCACATGCCGATGTCGCCACAGGACTTGTTGGCTTTGCGGAGGTTGCAGGGCGAGCAGGCCGTAATCACGTTGTCCCAGGTGGTCTGCCCGCCTTTGGAGCGTGGGACGAGATGGTCGAAGGTCAGTTCCTCCCGCGAGCCGCAATACTGGCATTGAAACCGGTCGCGCAGGAAGACGTTGAAGCGGGTAAAGGCGGGGTGGCGGCTCGGTTTTACGTAGCTTTTCAGCGAGACGACGCTGGGAAGTCTGAACTCGCTGCTCGGACTTCGAACCGTGATGTCGTACTCGGAGACAATGTTGACCCTGTCGAGGAACACGGCTTTCACCGCATCCTGCCACGCCCACAGCGACAGCGGATAATAGGCCAGCGGGCGGTAGTCAGCATTAAGCACCAGGGCCGGGTGAGCACCTGGAGAGATGGCGAGTGTCACACCTTCGCTCCTCATGCCTGCTTCGCCGGCCCAGCGAAGGCGCATCGCAACCGCGATTCGCTTCCCGGCCGGTCGACCGAACGCGAGCATAGTGTAGAGCCACAGTGACAGTCTTGTGAAGCCCGACAAAGCGCATGGCTTGGTCTTTGACGCAGGGGCTTGCACGCAAAAAAACGCGGGCCCGAGAGCCCGCGTTCATTCTCCTGGACGCTACGGCGTGGGATGTCAGCCGTGCGGCCACTCGCGGATGTCGACGAAATGTCCGGCGATCGCGGCGGCGGCCGCCATGGTCGGCGACACCAGATGGGTGCGGCCCTTGAAGCCCTGACGGCCCTCGAAATTGCGGTTCGAGGTGGAGGCGCAGCGCTCGCCCGGCGACAGCTTGTCGGCGTTCATGGCAAGGCACATGGAGCAGCCCGGCTCGCGCCAGTCGAAGCCGGCCTCGCGGAACACCTTGTCGAGGCCTTCGGCCTCGGCCTGCGCTTTCACCAGACCCGAGCCCGGCACCACCATGGCGTTGACGCTCTCGCGCACCTTGTGGCCGCGGATGACCGAGGCTGCGGCGCGCAGATCCTCGATGCGGCCATTGGTGCAAGAGCCGATGAACACCCGGTCGACGGAGATGTCGGTGATCGGGGTGCCGGCGGTCAGGCCCATGTACTGCAGCGCGCGGCGCTTGGAGGCGCGGCGGTTCTCGTCCTCGATCTCCTCCGGATCCGGCACGCGGCCGGTGACCGAGATCACGTCCTCGGGGCTGGAACCCCAGGTGACGATCGGCGGCAGGTTGGCCGCGTCGAGGCGCAGTTCGCTGTCGAAATGCGCGCCCTCGTCGGTGAAGAGCTTCTGCCAGTAGGCGACGGCCTTGTCCCAGTCAGCGCCCTTCGGGGCCTTCGGGCGGCCCTTGATGTAGTCGAAGGTCTTCTCGTCGGCGGCGATCAGGCCGGCGCGGGCGCCGCCCTCGATCGACATGTTGCAGACGGTCATGCGGCCTTCCATCGACAGCGCGCGGATCGCCTCGCCGGCATATTCGATGACATGGCCGGTGCCGCCGGCCGTGCCGATCTCGCCGATGATCGCCAGGATGATGTCCTTGGCGGTGACGCCGTCCGGCAGGATGCCGTCGACGGTCACGCGCATGTTCTTCGCCTTCTTCTGGATCAGCGTCTGGGTGGCGAGCACATGCTCCACCTCCGAGGTGCCGATACCATGGGCGAGCGCGCCGAAGGCGCCATGCGTCGAGGTGTGGCTGTCGCCGCACACGATGGTCATGCCCGGCAGGGTAAAGCCCTGCTCGGGGCCGACGATGTGGACGATGCCCTGGCGGAGGTCCGTCTCGCTGTAATACTCGACGCCGAACTCGGCGGCGTTTTTCGCCAGCGTGTCGACCTGCAGGGCGGATTCCGGATCGTCGATGCCGTGGCTGCGGTCGGTGGTCGGCACGTTGTGGTCGACCACGGCCAGCGTACGCTGCGGCTGGCGGACCTTGCGGCCGGTCATGCGCAGGCCCTCGAAGGCCTGCGGGCTGGTGACCTCATGCACCAGGTGGCGGTCGATATAGAGCAGGACGGTGCCGTCCTCCTGGGTCTCGACGACGTGGTCGTCCCAGATCTTGTCATAGAGTGTGCGCGGAGCGTTCATCTGTCTCTCCTGATAATCTTTAGGTCCGGGACGGGGCCGTCGGGCCTCCGGCCGGGTGCCGCACGGAGCGCGGCGAATGGCGGTCTTCGAAGAAAAGTGCGGGCCTCTCAGCCGGCGGGGGTACCAGCCGGCGCGAGCCCGGTGGTAAGGCCGGGATCGCCCGGCGATGCAAAAAGGGCGTGAAAGCGCGCAGGCAGGCGGCGGCGGTCGCCGATCTCGATGCGCTGCCAGCGGCGGGTGCGGGTCGGGCGCGGACGCGTACAGTCAAGCGCGCCCCGGACGGTGCCGTCCGGCTGCGATGTCCTGCCGCGCATTGGCGCGGGCGTCCTGTCACACGATGCGACCGGCATGGTCTCCAGCGGCTCCAGCTTCCGACGCTGCCGGTTCCCTCCCCGCCTGAAGCGGCGGCCGGCATGTCGATCGATGACGGGCCACGCTGCCCGGCGGCGCCCGGTTCGATGGAACCGCGCCTGCCGATGTCGTGCCCGTTCCCTTTCATTTGCGCCGATTGCCTTGCCGGGTCAAGGCCGCAGTTGCCTGCGCAGGCCGCCCCGAGCGGCCGGAGCGGCGGGCGTCAGCGCATCAGGCCGGGCAGCAGCAGGACCAGCGAGGGTACGGCGACGATCAGCGCCAGACGCACGATATCGGCGAGGATGAACGGCACGATGCCGCGGAAGATCCGCCCGAGCGGGACATCCGGCATCACCGTCTTCAGCACGAAGACATTGAGGCCGACCGGCGGGGTGATCAGGCTGATTTCCGTGACGACGACGACGACGATGCCGAACCACACGAGGTCGTAGCCGAGGGAGGCCATCATCGGCGCGAAGATCGGCACGGTGAGCAGCACCATGGAGAGGCTTTCCAGCACCATGCCGAGGCAGAGATAGACGCCGAGGACGGCCAGCAGGATGCCCCAGGGCGGCAGGTCGGAGGCCGCCGCCATGCCGGAGAGCGCCGCCGGCAGGCCGGCGATGTTGACGAAGTTGGAAAAGATCAGCGCGCCGATCAGCACCATGAACATCATCGTCGTGGTAGCGGCCGTATCGCTCAGCGTCTCCAGCAGGTTGGCAAGGGTCAGCCGGCGGCGGGCGAGCGCGATCAGGAATGCGCCGCTGGCGCCGATGCCGGCGGCCTCGGTGGCGGTGAAGACGCCGGCATAGATGCCGCCGATCACCAGCGCGAAGAGGGCGGAGATGCCGGCGACGCCGGCGAGGGCGCGGAAGCGCTCGCGATAGGGCAGGCGTTCGGCCGGCGGACCGGCTTCCGGGCGCCGCCAGCAGACCAGCCAGACGGCGGCCATGTAGCCGAGGATGCCGAGAATGCCCGGAATGATGCCGGCGATGAACAGTTTGGCGATGTCCTGCTGGGCGGTGACGCCGTAGAGCACCAGGATCACGGAAGGAGGGATCAGGATGCCGAGCGTGCCGCCGGCGGCGATCACGCCGCTCGCCAGCCCGTCGTCATATTTGTAGCGGCGCATCTGCGGCAGGGCGACCTTGCCCATGGTCGCGGCGGTGGCGAGCGAGGAACCGCAGACGGCGGAGAACCCGCCGCAGGCGACGGCGGTCGCCATGGCGAGGCCGCCGCGTCGATGGCCGAGCCAGGCGTGGCAGGCGGCGTAGAGCTCGTCGGACAGGCCTGCCCGGGTGACGAGGTTGCCCATCAGGACGAACAGCGGCACCACTGACAACGGGTAGGAAAGGCCGGTGTCGAAGGTGGTCTGTCCGACCATCGCCATGGCCGGGGCGAAGCCGAGGATCATCGTCAGGCCGAGGCCGCCGACGGCGGCCATCGCGACGGCGATCGGCACGCCCGCGAACATCACGACAACGAGAATGACGAGGCCGGGAAGCCAGGTTTCCATGGTCTTGCGAAGGTCCCTGGGGGAGGTGGACGAGGCGGCCGCTCAGGGCTGCCGGCGCAGGATCAATACGGTGGCGACCAGCGCCGAGATGCCGGTCAGCACGGCCATGACGAGGGCGACGGGCCCCAGCGGAATGCCGAGATAAACCGTGGCATCGCCATAGGAGCTGAAGTCGCGCGCCAGCAGGGCGAGCCGCCACGACAGCAGCCCCAGCACGCCGGCGGTCACCGTGAGCGCCAGCCGTGCAAAGCCGCGCCGCAACGCGCCGGGCAGTCGGCCGGTGACGAGGTCGACGGTGACATGCTCCCGCCGTGCGGTGACGATCGGCAGGCCGACGAAGACGACGAGCGCCAGCAGCACCTCGGTCAGCTCGAACGCGCCGGGCAGCGGGCTGTTGAACACATAGCGACCGATGACGTCGACGAAGGTCACCGTCATCATCACCAGCAGCAGCAGCGCGGCGACGAGCTGGAGGAGGCGCGTCGCCGC
Organism: Stappia sp. G46H5W; assembly: GCF_058448995.1. NCBI lineage: Bacteria > Pseudomonadati > Pseudomonadota > Alphaproteobacteria > Hyphomicrobiales > Stappiaceae > Stappia > Stappia sp. G46H5W. The sequence continues at coordinate 331,775 of NZ_JBZFLL010000005.1, forward strand.
GGCGAGCGGCCGGAAGGGGCTGTCGCCCCCGCCGGTCGCGCCGTCGCGGGTTTCGCCGGTCATTTCGCTGCGGCGATCTCGGCCTTGAGCATGTCGATGGCCGCCTGGCCATCGATGCCGGCGGCGGAGGCCGCGTCGAGGAAGCCCTTCTCGACACCGGCGAGCTTCTCCGCGATGGCGGCGGTCATGGCATCGTCCGCGGTGGTCTGGGCGACGCCCTTCTCCTCCATCACCTTGATCCCGGCCGCGTCGGCCGCATCCCAGGCCTGTCCGGCCATGCGGGCCATGGCCTCGCCCGACACGCTGTCGATGGCGGCCTTGTCCTCGTCGGAGAGCTTGTCCCAGGCGCCGCGGTTCATCACCACGAAGAAGGAGGTGTTGTAGAGGCCGCCCGGCACCGACACGCCGTTGCGGATCACCTCGTCGATGCGGAAGAAGGGCACGGACTCCGGCGGGAACAGGATGCCGTCGGCAACGCCGTTGGCGAGGATCTCGTAGACCTGCGGCGAGGGGGCCTGCACGCCGACCATGCCGAGCCGCGAGGCGATCTCGGCAACGATGCCGCCGCCGATGCGCATCTTCAGGCCAGCAAGGTCGTCGACCGAGGCGACCTTCTTGTTGGTGGTGTAGATGCCGCCGGGACCATGGGTGAAGACGGTGAGCAGCTTGACGCCCTCATGCTCGTCGGCCTTGGAGAGCATCGCCTCCTGCACCTTCCAGTAGGCGACGGACAGCGCCTCGGCGCTGTCGGACAGGAACGGCCCCTCGACCAGCGGCGTCAGCTTGAAGCGGCCGGGCGTGTAGCCATGCACGCCATAGCCGACATCGGCCGCGCCCGAGCGGATCAGGTCGAACTGTGCCGGCGGCTTGCCGATCGGCGCGGCCATGATCTCGACCTTGACGCGTCCGTCGGTCGCCTTGGCCACCTGCTCGCCCCAGGGGGCCAGGATGTCCTTGACGATGGGGTGGGAGGGCGGCAGCCAGTTGGATACGCGCAAGGTGGTCTCGGCGGAGGCGGCAGTGGCGAGGCCAAGTGCCGCGACCGCGGTCAGCATCCCGATGAATTTCCGCATTTCAGTCCCCTCTGTCTGGTTCTTGTTCCGGTCAGGCGCTTTGCTTCTTGCCGGACGCATTGAGCGCATCCTCGGCTATTTTCCTGACCCTTTCCAGCTGGATCTTGCCGAGCGCATTGCGCGGCAGCTCCTGCGTGAAGACGACGGATTTCGGGTGCTTGTAGCGCGCCAGACGTCCGTCGAACCCTGCCAGCACCGCCTCGGCGGTGACCTCCCGGCCGGGTTCCGCAACCACCACCGCCACGGGGCTTTCGCCCCAGCGCGGATCGGGAATGCCGACCACTGCGGCTTCCCTCAGGTCGGCGATCTCGCCGAGCACCCGCTCCAGCTCGGCCGGATAGATGTTCTCGCCGCCGGAAATGATGACGTTCTTCAGCCGGTCCTTGAACCAGAAGACGCCGGCCTCGTCGCAAAGGGCAAGGTCGCCGGTGCGGAACCAGCCGTCGCGGAACGTGTCGGCCGTCGCCGTCTCGTTGTTCCAGTAGCCTTGCGTGATGTTGCCGCCCTTGAGCTCGATCTCGCCGATCTCGCCGGGACGGGCGTCGCGGTCGCCGATGCGGATGCGCGCCCTGGTGTGCAGGCCGGGCCGGCCGATGGCACCGAATTCCGGGACAACGTTCTCGCGGCGCTGGTAGATCGCGACCGGTCCGGTCTCGGTCGCGCCATAGACCTGCAGCACCGGCACGCCGCGGTCGACGAAGGCGCGCATCAGGGCGTGCGGCACGTCGGAGGAGCCTGTCGCGACAAGGCGCAGGGAGGAAAGGTCCGCCGTCTCCCACTCGGGATGGGCGATCAGCGCGGCGAGCGTTGCCGGCACCAGGACCGTGATGTCCGGACGCTGGTCGCGGATCGCGGCGAGCGTCGTGCCGGGGTGGAACCGGTCGTGCAGGATCACCGTCGCCCCGGCATAGAGCGCCGGCGTCGTCTGGATGTTGAGCCCGCCGACATGGAACATCGGCAGCACCGTCAGCACCGTGTCGGCGGCGGTGATCTCCTGCATGTGCAGGGCGTTCAGCGCGTTGGCCTCGACGGCGGCCTGGGTCAGGACGGCGCCTTTCGGCCGGCCGGTCGTGCCGGAGGTGTAGACGATGAGCAGGGGATCTTGCGCCGCACCGTCTCCCTCGCCATGGCCGAGCGGTGCGTCATCCAGCGTCTGGCGGGCGAGGCCGCCCGTTGCCGGGTCGGCGACCAGCGTCTCGGGAAGCGGGGCGAGGGCCGCCATCGCGGCAAGGGTGGCGGCGAAGTCGGGTTGATGCACCAGCAGCCTCGCGCCGCTGTCGGCGAGGGCGTGCGAGAGTTCGGGCGGGGCAAGGCGCCAGTTCAGCGGCACGAGAATGGCACCGAGCCGGGCCGCGGCGAAGGTCAGCAGCAGCTGGTCGGGCGAATTGGTGCCCAGATACGCGATCCGCTCGCCGCGGGTGATCCCATGGCGGGTGGCAAGGGCACCGGCCAGACGGCCGATGCGGGCGGCGAGAGCGGCGTAATCGATCCGCTCGTCGCCGAAGACCAGCGCCGTCTTCTCCGGTGTGAAGCGGGCATGCGCCTCGATCCAGTGGTCGATCGACGTCACTCGTCGGTTTCTCCCGGCAGGTAGAGGCTTTCCCGGCCGATCCGGTCGAGGCAGATCTCGGCCGTCCAGGGCAGCATCAGGGCGCCGCAGCGGCTGTCGCGGAACAGGCGCTCCAGCGGCAGGGACTTCAGCATCGACTGGCCGCCGCAGGTGCGGATGGCGAGCTGGCAGATCTCGTTGGCGTTTTCCATCACCGTGTAGTGGGCCGCCCAGGCACGCAGCATCTGCTCGCGCGAGGGATCGGGGCCGGCCTCGGTGATCGCCTGGAACCACAGGGCCTTGGTCTGCTCCAGCATCAGGTGCATCTGGGCAACGCCCATCTGCTTGGTGGGGAACATGCGCCGCTTGACCGGCGGCAGACCCGGCCATTCGCCGCGCAGATACTTGACGGTGAAGTCGAAGGCCGCCTGGGCGATGCCCATGTAGGTCGGCGACAGGGTCATGAACATGTGCGGCCAGCGGCTGGCGGCCTGATAGTAGACGCCGCGCGGCATCAATGCCTCGTCCTCGGACACGAAGACGTCCTTGAACAGCAGGGTGCGCGAGACGGTGCCGCGCATGCCGAGCGGGTCCCAGGGACCGACCACCTCGACGCCCTCCGCCGTTGCCGGCACGGCGATATACATCGTGTCGCGGCGGGAGGGGCGCTCGCCCTCTTTCATCTCGCCGCAGAGGATACCGTAGTAGTCGGCATGGCCTGACAGGGAGGCGAAGATCTTCTTGCCGTTGATGATCCAGCCGCCGTCGACCTTGCGGGCGGAGGTGGAAAAGGGCGCAGCGCCAGCCGCGGCGGCGCCGCCTTCCGAGAAGGGCTGGGAGTAGATGGCCCCGTCTTCCAGGATGCGCTTATAGTGGACGGCACGGCGCTGGCGATGCAGCTCCCGCTCGTCGGCCTCGATTTCCAGGTCATCGGTCAGCGCGCCGGTCCACAGGCAGGAACACACATGCATGTTCCAGGTCAGGGCGGTCGCACCGCAATAGCGGCCGATCTCGGCGGCCGTCATCATGTAGGTGCGGAACGGGGCGCCGTGGCCGCCGTCCTCCTTGGGCACGCAGATGCCGAGAAGGCCGGCCTCGTGCATGTCGCGGTAGTTCTGCGTCGGAAAGACCGCGTCGCGGTCGATGGCCTCGGCACGCGGAGCGAAGCGGGACTTGGCCACCCGGCGGGCGAGGGCGGTCAGTTCCTCCTCCTGCTCGGTCAGGCGGAAGGCCTTGGGATCGAAGATCGGCTTGTCCATGTCGAGCGTCTCGAGATCGGCGACGGTCATCGGCCTGCTCCCTCTTGCGGCGGTGTGGTCTCGGTCTGTTTCAGGAAGTCGCGGAGCGCGGCCTCGAAGGCCTGCGGGCATTCCAGCGGGGCCAGATGGCCGGTGCCGGGCAACTCCACGTAGCGGGCGTCGTGCAGCTTTTCGCTCATCCGGCGCATGGTCGGGGCGGGCGCGTTGCGGTCCACCTCGCCGGCGACGAGCAGAACCGGCGCCGCGATGTCCGCCAGCGTCTCGCGCGCATCGAAGGTGGCAAGGCAGCGGATCGCCTCGCGATAGGTCGCCTCCGGCACCCGGCTCATGGCGGCGGTGGCCGTCGGCACGGCAGCCGGGTCCGAGGCCGGTCCGACGAGATCCGGCACGAATTCGCGGGCAAGCTCGGGGATCGTGCGTCCGGCATCGAGCGGGGCCAGCCGCTCGGCGACGAAGCGCTTCTGGAACTCGCCGTCACGGCTGCCAAAAGCGGCGGTGGTGGCGGACAGGACCAGGGTGCGCACGCGGCTTGGATGGCGGGCCACGAAGTCCTGGGCCAGCATGCCGCCGATGGAGTGGCCGAGCAGGTCGACCTGGTCGAGCCCGAGCCGATCGAGAAAGGCGAGCAGGGCTTGCGACAAGGCGGGGAAGGTCATCGGCGACAGCAGCGCGGTGCCGCCGTAGCCGGGAAGGTTCCAGCCGATGGCGTCGTGATCCTGGCCGAGCCCCTCGATTTGCGGCGCGAACATCTCGGCACCGGCGCCGATGCCGTGCAGCAGCACGACGGCGCGCTCGCCCCCGGTCCTGCGGATGTGGTCGGTCCCGTTCATCGCAGCGCCTCGATCAACTCGCCGTCCACCACCACCGGCTCGCCGTCGAGCGCGATGGTGCAGCCACGCACCGGAATGTCGAAATGGCCCTTGGTGAAGCGGCCAGCGAACTCGTTGGCTCCGGTCGAGAACAGGAAATTGCCCGAATAGGCGCGCACTTCCGTTCCGTTGGTCTCGCGCTGGTCGTACATGGTCAGCGCCTCGTAGCGCGCTCCGGCATTCATGCCGAAGCCGACATGGGCGACGGCATAGGCCTCCTTGTCGCCCCAGGCGGCGAGATAGCGGCGGGTCAGTTCGGCATCGGTGCCCTCGCCCTCGATCTCCGTCACATAGTCGTCGACAATGGTGAGGCAGACCGGGCGCTCGAGATAGCGCTTGAAGGTCAGGTTGATGTCGCCGGCATCCAGCACCAATGTGCCGTTGACGCTGTGGGCGGCAGGGAAGCTGACAACGAGGCCGGCCGGCCAGTGGGCGACGGAGCCCGGCCGGTCGCACCAGCCCCATACGCCGACGGTCGAGGCGCCTTTCATGGCGACCTTGAGATCCGTGCCGGCGGCGGAAGTGACGGTCATCTCGGTCGCCGCACGGATGCGGGAGACGGCCTCTCGCACCCGGTCCTTGTCGCGCGGCTGCGGCAGAAGGCGCTCAAGCGCGTCCGGATGTTCGTTTGAAATCATCAACATGCGGGCGCCGCCCGCGATGATGCGCGGCAGCTCCGGCGCGTGCAGCAGGCCCTCGACCGTCAGGTCGACGACGAGGCCGCTGGCGGCAAGGGCGGCAATCGCCGCGTCCTGTCCGGTGAGCGCAGCCGAGGCACCGGTCGAGCGCACCGGCACCGGCGCATCTTGCGGGGGCGTCGGCACGACCACATGGAAAGGCCGGGCGCCGAGGCGCTGCAGGGCAAGTTCCGCGATGTGGACGTTGAGGGCGCGCGACTGGGTTTCGGAGAGGATTGCGACACTCTCCCCCGGCGCCACCTTGCAGAGGGTGAAGACGGCCGCGAAGGCGTCGATCCACTTTCCCTCGATCCTGTCGGCGAGCATCAGATCCTCCTCCCGATCCGCCCCGGCCAATCGCTTCGCGCCGACGTCCGGCACGGCCCGATCCGTGCCGTCCGACGTTTTGTTGCGCCGGGCGGGCAATTTTCGCAGCAAGCGAAAAGAACTTGGAGGAGCGTAGCAATTTCGTTATTGTATGAAAAGGAATATTTTTAGGCATGAACTTGTTGCCGGCGGCGGCGCGCCGGCATTCCGCAAGCCGAAGGCACGAGGACAGGCCATGATGAGCGATCACCGCAGCTTCCGCAGCGCCCTCGGGCGGTTCGTCACCGGCGTCACCATCGTCACCACGCTGGACGAGGCCGGTCGGCCGGTCGGGCTGACGGCCAATTCGTTCAACTCGGTCTCGCTCGATCCGCCGATGGTGCTGTGGAGCCTCGCCCGAAAATCGCAGAATCTCGCCGTTTTCGAGCGGTCCCGGCACTATGCGGTCAACATTCTGGCGTCCGATCAGCGGGCGCTGTCCGACCGGTTCGCGCGGCCGGTGGAGGACCGTTTCGCCGGAGTTTCCTGGCAGCCGGGGCAGTGCGGCGTGCCGGTGCTGGCGGGGGTAACCGCGGTGTTCGAGTGCCTCAACGCGACCCGGGTGGAGGGTGGCGACCACCTGGTTTTCCTCGGCAAGGTCGAGGCCTTCGACCATGCCGACCGCGAGCCGTTGCTCTATCATTCGGGGCGGTACGCGACCCCGAGCTATGCCGATGCGTCGGCCGTCCTGCCCGAATGAGAGGCGTGCAATGATCGATATCGCGGCATCTAGCCGCCCACCCGCCGGCAGCCAGCCGGACAGCGGAAGTGCAAGCCGGGACGGACGCTTCGTCGACGGCTATCTGCTCTATCTGCTGGCGCGGGCCTCCAGCGTTGCAAGCGCGGAATTCCACGAACAGGTACGGGCGCGCGGGGTGCCGGTCGCGGTGTGGCGCATCCTCGCCTCCCTGAAGGGAACGGGCGAGGGGCTGACCGTCGGCGAACTGGCGAAGAGCTGCCTTGCCAACCAGCCGGCGATCTCCAAGACCGTGGACAAGCTGGTCGCCAAGGGGCTGGTCGAGCGGCAGACGGACGCGGAAGACCGGCGCCGTGTCTGGGTACGGCTGACGCCGGCAGGCGAAGCGCATGTTGACGAGCTTATCCTCGACGCCAGGGCACATCAGGCGCGGCTTGTCGAGGCAATCGGCGAGGGGGAAACGGAGACGCTGCGCCGGGCCCTGCTGCGGCTGATCGAAAGGGCGGGGCCGGGCGCCCCGGCCGCCGATTTCGACGGGTTTTCCGGAAAATAATCCTTTAGTTACAAAGCGATGATGGCTATTTGAGAGATTGAGACGGATTTTGCGAAATTCCGTCTCAATCTGCCGAAAAGTTGCGTTGTTGCATCCAAACGCCGCAACGGGTTCAATCAGCCCGCACGCCCCGCCGGGGTCTGCCTCAGGCGGGTCAGCATGTATCTCGACGTTCAGCACCAGAGAACTTTCTACGACCTGCCGCTTGGCCGCATGATGCGGGTGCTGGTCGGTGCGCGGATCCGCGCCCGCTGGCCCGACCTGAAAGGGCGCGCCCTGCTCGGGGTCGGCTACGCCGCTCCGTACATGCGGCCCTATCTGGAAGAGGCGGAGCGGTGCATCGCCGCGATGCCGGCGGCGCAAGGCGTGGTCGCCTGGCCGCGCGGCGGGCGCAACTCGGCGACGCTGGTCGACGAGACCGAGCTGCCGTTTCCCGATCACGTCTTCGACAATGCGCTGGTGGTCCACTGCCTCGATCATTGCGGCGACGCGGAAGCGCTGTTGCGCGAGATCTGGCGGGTGCTGGTGCCGGGCGGGCGGATGATCGTCGTCGTCGCCAACCGGCGGGGATTGTGGGCGCGCTCGGAGATATCCCCGTTCGGCTACGGGCGGCCGTTCTCGCGGGGACAGATCGAGGACCTGCTGCGGGCCTGCCAGTTCCGCCCCTCGGGAAGCGACGAGGCGCTGTGCCTGCCGCCGACCCGCTCGCGGCTGGTGCTGCGCAGCGCGCCGGCCTGGGACCGGGTCGGACGCCGGCTGTGGCCGGCCTTTGCCGGACTGCTGGTGATCGAGGCGGAGAAGCAGATTTTCCGCGGCGCGCCGGCCGGCGGCGAGACGCGGCTGATGAAGGCGCTGCGCCCGGTCTTCGTGCCCGAAGGGGCGGCGCCCGGCATGAACGGGAGCACCGGTTCCGGCCTGAGGCGATCCGGTCTTAGGTCGTGAACTCATAATTCTGACGAGAAACGGTATGCCCGAACCCGATCGGATACAAGAAGCAAGACCGCAGCAAACCATCATGTTTTCAAGGGTTTGCGACGCTGTTGCCGGCGGGTTCCGGCATACCCGAAGGGCGTCGGTCGAGCTGCGATCTGCGGCGTCGGACCGCTCGGCCGGGGGACCTGCCCCGGCCCTCGCGATCCTCCTGGCATATCTTTGCCCGACCGGACGCCGTTTCCGGCACAATTATGAGTTCACGACCTACGAGCGCTTCAGCAGGAACAGGGCCTGTTCGCCGATCAGGTTCCAGACCCACCAGGGCGCGGTGAAGCCGACCGGCCGTCCGCCCGCATCCAGCGCCATCGACTTGACGATCCGGGCATCGGCCTCCTGGCACAGGAGCACGAAGTCGCGGATGGTGCAGAAGTGGATGTTCGGCGTGTCGTACCAGGAATAGGGCAGGTAGTCGGTCACCGGCATGCGGCCGCCGAACAGAAGCTGCAGGCGGTTGCGCCAGAAGCCGAAATTCGGGAAGGATACGATGACGTTGGAGCCGATGCGCAGCAGCTCCTCAAGCACCCGGCGCGGCGCGTAGGTCGCCTGCAGGGTCTGGCTGAGGATGACGAAGTCGAAGGCGTCGTCCGGATAGTCCGACAGGTCGCGGTCGGCATCGCCCTGGACGACGGACAGGCCGCGGGCGACGCAGGCGTTGACGCCGGCCTGGGACAGCTCCAGCCCCCGCCCGTCCACCTGTTTCTCGCGGATCAGCAGATCGAGCAGCTCGCCTTCGCCGCAGCCGATGTCGAGAACCCGCGAGCCGGGCATGACCAGATCGGCGACGAGGCGGTGATCGCCGCGCGCGCTGCCCGGCTGGGCGGCGGCCTGCGGCGCGGTCGTCGGCACGGGCGGCGCGTCCACCGCGGCCTCGGGTGTGGTGATGGTCGTCACGCTCATGCGGCACCTCCCGCCGGCGGGGCGATCCCGCGGGCATGCGCCGCGCCGGTCAGGAAACCGAGCACGGTGCGGAACATTTCCGGCTCGTCGAGCAGGAAGGCGTCATGGCCGCGGTCGCTCTCCACCTCGACGAATGAGACGTTGGCGGCGGCCGCGTTCAGCGCCTTGACCACCGCCTTGCTCTCGGCCGTTGGGAACAGCCAGTCGGAGGTGAAGGACATGACGCAGAACCGGGTCGGCGAATGCAGGAAGGCGCGCGGCAGCGAACCTCCGAAATCGGCGGCCAGGTCGAAATAGTCCATCGCCCGGGTGACATAGAGATAGGAGTTGGGGTCGAACCGGTCGACGAAGGTCATGCCCTGGTGGCGCAGGTAGCTCTCGATCTGGAAATCGGCGTCGAAGCCGAAGGTGATCGCCTCGCGGTCCTGCAGGTTGCGGCCGAACTTGCGGTGCAGCGCCGGGTCCGAGAGATAGGTGATGTGGGCGGCCATGCGCGCCACCGCGAGCCCCTTGGAGGGACGCACGCCGCGCTCGAAATAGCGCCCGCCGCACCAGTTGGGATCGGCCATCACCGCCTGGCGGCCGACCTCGTGGAAGGCGATGTTCTGCGAGGAATGGCGGGCGGCGGCGGCGATGGGCACGGCGGAGAACACCCGCTCGGGATAGCTCACCGCCCATTGCAGCACCTGCATGCCGCCCATGGAGCCGCCGACCACGGAAAACAGCGTCTCGATGCCGAGATGGTCGAGCAGCACGGCCTGCGCGCGGACCATGTCGCGGATCGTCACCAGCGGCAGGTCGAGGCCCCAGCGCCGGCCGGTCGCCGGGTTGGTGGAGGCCGGTCCCGTGGTGCCGAGACAGCCGCCGAGCACATTGGCGCAGATGACGAAGAAGCGGTCGGTGTCGACCGGCTTGCCCGGGCCGACGAGCAGCGACCACCAGCCGGGCTTGCCGGTCAGCGGATTGGGCGAGGCGACATACTGGTCGCCGGTCAGGGCGTGGCAGACGAGGATCGCGTTGCTGCGGTCCTCGTTCAGCGTGCCGTAGGTCTCGTAGGCGATCTGCCAGGGATCGAGCACGGTGCCGGAATCGAGCCGCAGCGCCTTGTCGCCGCCGAACTTCTCGACGCGGCTCGACGGGGTGTCGGCCTCGCTGGCCGGCGCGGCCCGCAGCTCCCGTGGGCTCTGATCGGGCGGGCTCTCCTCGGCGGTCGTGTCCTTGCTCATCTGTGCCGGACATCCTCCTGGCGGCGGTAGCACGGCCTTCCGGCACCGCCTGGGGTCAAACTCTCTCGCGACGGCCGGTTTTCCCCTCGAAAGGGGCCGGGTCGCAGGGACCAGCAGACGTAGGAGCCCGTCCGGGCAACGTCAATGTTTTCTTTTGCTTTCGACAGGCCTGTTGCCTATGAGTATGCGCTGGCCGGCGCCCCGTTTTCCGCGGGTGCCGGCCGTCTTTCCGCAAGGCCGGCATGCGTGTCGGCCGTCACTCTCCGCCGGGCCGGCACATGCCGGCCATGACCGCTGCAGCCAGGAAATTTCGGCCATGCTGACGAATGCCGATCCCCGTTCCCCGTCCCGTCCCGAGCCGCGCCCCGGCATCATGGAGATCGCTCCGTATGTGCCCGGCCGGACCAAGTCGACCGGCGGTGCGAAGCTCCACAAGCTGTCCTCCAACGAGACGCCGCTGGGCCCGAGCCCGCGCGCCGTGGAGGCGTACAGCGCCTGCGCCGGCCATCTTGAGCTCTATCCGGACGGCGGTTCGACGGGCCTGCGCGAGGCGATCGCCGACGTCTACGGCCTCAACCCGGAGCGGATGATCTGCGGCAACGGCTCGGACGAGATCCTGGAGCTGGTGGCCCGTGCCTATATCGGGCCGGGCGACGAGGGCCTCTACAGCGAGTACGGCTTCCTGGTCTACAAGATCGCGATCCTGGCCGCCGGCGGCACGCCGGTCGTCGCCCCGGAGCAGAACCTGACCACGGATGTGGACGCGCTGCTGGCGCGGGTGACGCCGCGCACCAAGGTCGTGTTCCTCGCCAATCCGAACAATCCGACCGGCACCTACCTGCCGTTCGACGAGATCCGCCGCCTGCATGCCGGCCTGCCGCCTACCGTGCTGCTGGTGCTGGACGCGGCCTATGCCGAATATGTGCGCCGCAACGACTACGAGGCGGGCGTCGAGCTGGCGGCAACGGCCGACAACGTGCTGATGACGCGCACCTTCTCCAAGATCTACGGCCTTGCGGCGCTGCGCATCGGCTGGGGCTACGGCCCGGCGCATGTGATCGACGCGCTGAACCGGGTGCGCGGACCGTTCAACGTCTCCGCCGCCTCGCAGGCCGCCGGCATCGCCGCCGTGCGCGACCGGGCGTTCCTGGAGACCGCCGTCGCGCATAACGACAAGTGGCTGGAATGGGTGAGCCAGGAAGTGGCGGCGCTGGGCCTTGAGGTCACGCCGAGCGTCGGCAACTTCGTGCTGATCCACTTCCCCGAGGAGCCGGGCCGCACCGCGGCGGAGGCCGACGCCTATCTGAGCGCGCGCGGATGCGTGTTGCGGGCCGTGGGGGCCTATGGGCTGCCCAACGCGCTGCGCATGTCGATCGGCAACGAGGAGGCCAACCGCGAGGTCGTCTCGGTGCTGAAGGAATTCCTCGCCGGGCGCTGAGGCGCGGCGGCGACGGCGTCCGCGCCACGGCGCGCGGACGCTGCCAGTTTGTCAGGCCGTTTCATGTCAGATCCGAAATTCCGCCGCCTTGCCCTGATCGGCATCGGCCTCATCGGTTCCTCCATCGCGCATGCCGCGCGGCGCGAGGGGCTGGCCGAGGAGATCGTCATTTCCACCCGTTCGGAGCAGACGCTGCGCCGGGCCGAGGAACTGGGACTGGGCGACAGCTATCACCTGGATGCCGCCGAGGCGGTGAACGGTGCCGATCTCGTCATCCTGTGCGTCCCGGTAGGCGCGAGCGAGGCGGTGGCGAAGTGGATCGCCCCGGCGCTTTCGCCCGGCGCCATCGTCACCGATGTGGGCTCGACCAAGGCTTCGGTGGTGCGCCAGATGGCGCCCCATCTGCCGAAGGGTGTGCATTTCATCCCCGGCCACCCGATCGCCGGCACCGAGCATTCGGGCCCGGATGCGGGCTTTGCCGAGCTGTTCCGCAATCGCTGGTGCATCCTGACGCCGGGGCCGGACACCGATCCGGCGGCGCTGGAGCGGCTGTCCGCCTTCTGGCGGGCCTGCGGCTCGATGGTCGACACGATGGATGCCGAGCATCACGACCTGGTGCTGGCCATCGTTTCGCATGTGCCGCACATCATCGCCTACAACATCGTCGGCACCGCCGACGACCTGGAGACGGTGACCAAGTCCGAGGTGATCAAGTATTCCGCCTCGGGCTTCCGCGACTTCACGCGGCTCGCGGCCTCAGACCCGACCATGTGGCGCGACGTGTGCCTGCACAACAAGGACGCGATCCTGGAGATGCTGTCGCGCTTTTCCGAGGATCTGTCGGCGCTGCAGCGGGCAGTGCGCTGGGGCGACGGCGAGGCGCTGTTCGAGCTGTTCACCCGCACGCGCGGCATCCGCCGCTCGATCGTCGAGGCGGGCCAGGAGACCGACGCGCCAAACTTCGGCCGCGACGCCAAGCGATAAGCGGGGTTTCCGGGCGGTTTCCCGTGTATGGGACCGGTTGCGGCCGGGATCAGTCTCGAATAGGGCGGATCTCGTCGCGGCCCGGGCAGGTGGCCAGCGCCTGGCGGGCCGTGCGCCCGTCCCCGACCGGCGCGTCCGGCCAGATCTCGGCCAGCGGCACCAGCACGAAGGCGCGTTCGCCCATGCGCGGATGCGGGATGGTCAGGCCGTCCTCCTCGATCCGCTCCTCGCCGTAAATCAGCACGTCGATATCGATGACGCGCGGCCCCCAGCGGATGTCGCGGACGCGGCCGAGGCTGCGCTCGACCTCCAGGCAGCGGTCGAGCAGGTCGCGCGGCGACAGCCGGGTCTCGATCACCGTGCAGGCATTGCGGTAGTCGTCCTGCGGCACCGGGCCCCAGGGCGGGGTGCGGTAGTCGGAGGAGCGGGCGACGACGACGATGCCGGGCGTGGCCGCAAGCGCGGCGAGCGCTCCTTCGAGATTGGCCAGCGTGTCGCCGACATTGGACCCCAGGCCGAGCGCGGCGCGCACCAGGGTCTTTCTCTGTGCGGTGCTCATCCCACGTGCTCGCTCATGGTGGCATGGGCGATGCGGGCGGCATCGACATGCGGCTGGACATTGTGGACGCGGACCATGGCCGCGCCCTTGATGAAGGCGATGGTGTGCAGGGCGAGGGAGCCGTAGAGCCGGTCCTCCGTGTCGACGTCCAGCACCGCGCCGATCAGGCGCTTGCGCGAGGCGCCGACCAGCAGCGGCAAGCCGTGGCGGGAGAAGTGCTCCAGCCGGTTGACCACCTGGTAGCTCTGGTCCTGGGTCTTGCCGAAGCCGATGCCCGGATCCAGCATCTGCCGCTCCGCCGGGATGCCGGCGCGGGCGGCAAGCTCCATGGAGCGCTCGAAGGAGCGGTCGATGTCGGCGAGGATGTCGATGTCCGGATCCGCGCGCTCGCGGTTGTGCATCATGATCACCGCGGCGCCGCTGGCGGCGACCGTCTCGGCCATCGCCGGATCCTTCTGCAGGCCCCAGACATCGTTGACGATGACGGCGCCGAGGGCGCAGGCCTTTTCGGCGATGTCGGCCTTGTAGGTGTCGATGGAGACCGGCGCGCCGAGGGCGATCACCTCGGCAAGCACGGGCGCAAGGCGCCGCCATTCCTCGTCGGCCGGGACCGGCTCGGCATTCGGGCGGGTGCTTTCGGCGCCGACATCGATCACGTCGACGCCGTGGGCGATCATCCGCCGGGCGCTGGAGAGCGCGTCGTCGCGGGCGAGAAAGCGGCCGCCGTCGGAGAAGGAGTCCGGGGTGATGTTGAGGATGCCCATCACCTTCGGCCGCTCGAGCGACAGAACGCCGTGGCTATGGCGCAGAAGGCGCGGCGGCCGTGCATCCGGGGCCGGCGAAAGGGGGGCCGGCGAAGGGGGTGCGTCCCCGTGGTGTGGTGTCATGCGTCTGCCCCGGCCTGGTGTCCCGGTCTGGTCGAAAGGCCAGCGGGATGTCCCGACCTCGATGACCCGACCCGGAGGAATGGCTGCCCGAACATCGCGGGCCGTCCCAGGCGTGCCGTCCGGGCAGGATCCCGGGCGGCGCAACCGTATCCGTGGCGGTCTTGCGCCGTTCGTCCGGCCGCGTCAAGGCCCAATCGCGTGAAGGTGGCGAGGGATTTCAGCCTTCGCCGAGGGGGGCGGCCCGGCGGGCATTGACCCGGCCGAGCAGCAGGTAGGAGGTGACCGCGATGAACAGCATCGCCGGCGGCACCAGGATGATGCCGAGCAGCGGATTGCCGAGGGCGGCGATGATCAGGCTGCCGAGCAGGCCGGCGCCGAACTGCAGGAAGCCCATCAGCGCGGAGGCCGCGCCCGCCATGCGCGGGAAACCCTGCAGCGCGGCGCTGGTGACCGAGGGCAGGGACGTTGCCAGCGAGAAGGCGAAGAGGCCGACCGGCAGCATCACCCCGAGGAAGGTCGGCGGCATCAGGGTCAGCGAGGCGAGCAGGGCGGAGGCGGCGACGACCATGCCGGTCATGCCGAAGGGCAGCAGGCGCATGGCATCGACCCGGCGCATGGCGATGCCGGTGACGATGGTGCCGGAGATGAACGAGCCGGACTGGATCATCATGCCGAAGCCGAACTGGCTGGGCGTCAGGCCGACATGGTCGATCAGGACGAAGGGCAGCACCGAGGCGAGGGTGTAGATGGTGCCGATGCCGAAGCCGACCAGCATGCTGGGCTGCATGTAGCGCGGGTCGCGCAGCAGCGTCGCGTAATTGTGCAGCAGCACCCGCGGGCGCAGGTTGGCGCGGTCGATATAGGGATTGGTCTCGCGGAAGCAGATCTGCGTCACAATGATCAGCACGACGCCGTAGATCAGCATGGCCCAGAAGATCTCGCGCCAGCCGAACAGTTCCAGCGTGACGCCGCCGATGGTGGGGGCGAGCGCCGGGCCGATCGCCAGCATCATGGCGATGGTGTTCATGATGCGGGCCGAGGTCTGGCCGGTGAACTGATCGCGGACGATGGCGCGCGAGACGGCGACGCCGACCGAGGCGCCGATGCCCTGCAGGGTGCGGGCGACGATCATCCACTCGATGGTGGGGGCGAAGGTCGCGACGACCGTGGAGGCGAGATAGAGCAGCAGGAAGGCCATGGTCACCGGCCGGCGGCCGAAGGCATCGGTCAGCGGGCCGCAGACCAGCTGGGTCAGCGCGAAGCCGGCGAAATAGGCGGTCAGCGTCAGCTTGATCATCGACTGGGAGGTGCCGAAGGCCTCGGCCAGCACGGGCATGGCCGGCGTGTAGAGGGCCATGGTGATCGGGCCGATGGCGACGAGCGCGGCGCCCAGCAGCGAGGTGCGCATCTCGCTCATGATCGGGCCGCCCTCGGGCGGGGGCGGGCGCCGGGTCTGCGAGCGCGGCGCGCCGGGGGCAAGGGCGGGGTCGAACGGCGGGAGGCCGTCGATCGCGTCGGAAACGGTGGAAGAGGCGGTGCTGCTCATAAGCGCTCCGGTTGGGTCGTCAAAGGGTGTCGGATGTGTCCAGAAGGGCAGGTTCGGCGGCAGTGCCGGGAGGCGTGCCGGCGGGAGGATCGTGCTGCGCCTGAAGGTTGGCGTGCATGCGCTCCAGCAGGGCGTAGACGGTGTCCACCTCCTCGCGGCTCATGCCGGCAAGGGCGGAACGGCGGATCGAGATCGCCTCGGCATGGATGCGGTCGAGCACGGGCTCGGCGGCCGGGGTGAGGGCGACGAGCTTGGCCCGCCGGTCGGACGGGTCGGGGCGGCGCGAGACCAGGCCGGCATTTTCCAGCCGGTCGAGAAAACCGCACATGGTCATCGGTTCGACGCCGAAACGCTCGGCCAGCGCACCCTGGCGCTGGTCGGGATAGTGCTCGACGAAGGCGAGGGTGCGGGCCTCGCCGGCGGTCAGGCCGGTATCGGCTTCAGCCAGGGCCTTTTCGAAGCGGCGACGCAACAGCCGTGCGGTGTCACCGACGAGAAAGCCGATCGGCCGGGTCGGAAGATCGGGTTCCATAAGCTTTCCAGATAGTATGGTTTCCTTATCAAATGCGCCCGTCCCGAGGATCTGTCAAGGAGGCCCTGCGTAATGCTGCGTTGCAAGAATCGGGGTCTGCGGTTATAGAGGGCGCGAAAATCCGCGGGTCCCGGTGGGCCCGCGTTGTCATTTCCGGAGCAGCCCGAACATGGACTTGCGCAACATCGCCATCATCGCGCACGTCGATCATGGCAAGACCACCCTGATCGACGTGCTGCTGAAGCAGTCGGGCGCCTTCCGCGACAATCAGCGCACGGAAGAGCGGATGATGGATTCCAACGACCTTGAGCGGGAGCGTGGCATCACCATTCTCGCCAAGGTCACGTCGCTGACCCACGGCGACACCCGCATCAACATCGTCGACACGCCGGGCCACGCCGATTTCGGCGGCGAGGTCGAGCGTATCCTGCACATGGTCGACGGCGTGGTTCTGCTGGTCGACGCGGCCGAAGGGCCGATGCCGCAGAC
This sequence comes from Stappia sp. G46H5W, assembly GCF_058448995.1. Lineage (NCBI taxonomy): Bacteria > Pseudomonadati > Pseudomonadota > Alphaproteobacteria > Hyphomicrobiales > Stappiaceae > Stappia > Stappia sp. G46H5W. Next base: position 348,369 of record NZ_JBZFLL010000005.1, read on the forward strand.
CAAGTTCGTGCTCGGCAAGGCCTTGAAGCTCGGCCTTCGTCCGATCGTCGCGATCAACAAGATCGACAAGCCGGACCAGCGCGCCGAAGAGGTGCTGGACGAGGTGTTCGACCTGTTCGCCGCGCTCGACGCCAACGAGGAGCAGCTGGACTTCCCCGTGCTCTACGGTTCGGCCAAGCAGGGCTGGATGGCGACCGAGCCGGAGGGTCCGAAGGACTCCATGGATCCGCTGTTCGACCTGGTGCGTGCCCATATCCAGCCGCCGAAGGCCGAGCCGGGTGCCTTCCGCATGCTGGCGACGACGGTGCAGTCCAACCCGTTCCTCGGCCGTATCCTGACCGGGCGCATCGTCTCGGGCGAGGCGGTGCCGAACATGGCGGTCAAGGCGCTGTCGCGCGACAACAAGCTGGTCGAGACCGGCCGCATCTCCAAGGTGCTGGCCTTCCGCGGCCTGGAGCGCCAGCCGATCGAAAAGGGCGTCGCCGGCGACATCATCTCGATCTCGGGCCTCAGCGAGGCGACCGTTTCCGACACGATCTGCGCGCCGGAATATACCGAGGCGCTGCCGGCCCAGCCGATCGATCCGCCGACCCTGTCGATGACCTTCCGCGTCAATGACGGCCCGCTGGCCGGCACGGAAGGCGACAAGGTGCAGTCGCGCGTCATCCGCAAGCGGCTGATGGACGAGGCCGAGGGCAACGTCGCGCTGAAGATCGAGGACAGCACCGAGGCCGATGCCTTCATCGTCTCGGGCCGCGGCGAGCTGCAGCTGGCGATCCTGATCGAGAACATGCGCCGCGAGGGCTTCGAGCTGTGCGTCGGCCGTCCGCGCGTGGTGTTCCGCACCGGCGAGAACGGCGAGCGGCTGGAGCCGATCGAGGAAGTCATCATCGACGTCGACGAGGAGCATTCCGGCGTCGTCGTGCAGAAGCTGTCGGAGCGCAAGGCCGACCTGCTGGAAATGCGCCCGTCGGGCGCCGGCCGCACCCGGCTGGTGTTCCACGCCCCGACCCGCGGCCTGATCGGCTACCAGTCGGAACTGCTGTCGGACACGCGCGGCACGGCGATCTTCAACCGCCTGTTCCACGACTACGCGCCGTACAAGGGCGAGATCGCCGGCCGTCATACCGGCGTGCTGATCTCCAACGGCGACGGCGAGGCGGTGGCCTATGCGCTGTTCAACCTGGAAGACCGCGGCCCGATGCTGATCGATCCGGGCGTCAAGGTCTATCGCGGCATGCTGATCGGCGAGCACACGCGCGGCAACGACCTCGAGGTCAACGTGCTGAAGGGCAAGCAGCTCACCAACGTGCGCGCGGCCGGCAAGGACGAGGCGGTGCGCCTGACGACGCCGATCCGCCTGTCGCTGGAAGCGGCGCTCTCCTACATCAACGACGACGAGCTGGTCGAGGTGACGCCGAAGACCATCCGCCTGCGCAAGGCGCTGCTCGATCCGCATGACCGCAAGCGCGCGGAGCGTGCGGCGACCAAGCAGAGCGCCTGACGCGTCGCAAGGTCGAGTGGATTTTTGAGCGGGCGGGGGAAACCCCGCCCGTTTTCTTTTGGGGGATCAGGCGGGCCGGCCGCCGACCCGCGCAAGCAGCGCAAGGCCGGCGGCGAAGAACACCAGGATCACCGCCATGCCGGCCGCCTGGCTGGCGGTGGCAGCGGTGACGAGGCCGACCAGAAGCGGCGCGAGAAAGCTCGTGACCTTTCCCGAGAGCGCGAAGAGACCGAAATAGCGGGTCATCGCGCCGGGCGGCGAGACATGCACCAGGAGCGTGCGCGAGGCGGCCTGCAGGGGACCGGCGGCCGCACCCAGCACACCGCCGAGCACCAGGAAGACCTGTTCCGGCAGGCTGGAGAAAAGGCCGGCACCCGGCTGGGCCGGGCTTGCCTCAATGATGAAGAACACCGTGTCGCGGTCGACCGAGACCAGCCCGAGGCCGCACAGGATCAGCACGAAAAGGGCGCCCGATATTACGGGCTTGGGCCCGAGCCGGTCGTCGAGCCGTCCGCCGATCACCGCGCCGAGCGTGCCGGTGATGGTCAGCAGGATGCCGAAGGTGCCGATCTCGATGGAGGACCAGCCGAGCACGCCGGCGGCATAGATGCCGCCGAAGGCGAAGAGCGCGACCAGCCCGTCCTTGTAGATCATGTTGGCGGCGAGAAAGAGCAGCATGCGGCGGTCGGAGCGCGCCTCGCGCAAGGTGGCGGCAAGATCGGCGAGCCCCTGGCGCACGGCGGTGCCGAGCGCAACGGGACGGCGCGGCACGTCCGGCACCAGGAGGAACAGCGGCAGCACGAAGACGAGATACCAGATCGCCGAGAACGGGCCAGAGGCGCGGTCGCCGGCGCGCGTTGCCGGGTCGAGGCCGAAGATCGGCTCGAGCCCGAGCATGGTCAGCCCGGTCTGCGGGTTCGACGCCATCAGTCCGAGGGCGATGACCAGCGAGACGAGGCCGCCGGCATAGCCGAGCGCCCAGCCATTGCCCGACAGGCGGCCGAGCCGGGCACGGGGCACCAGATCCGGCATCATGGCATTGGTGAAGACGGTGGCGAACTCGACGCCAAGCGTTGCAACGGCAAAACCGGCGAGCGCAATGGCGATGGTCCAGGGCTCGCCCGGCACTGCGAACCACAGGGCGGTGGAACCGACCAGCAGCGGCAGCGAGAAGGCGGCGATCCACGGCTTGCGGGCGCCGGTGCGGTCGGCGATGGCGCCGAGCACGGGCGCCAGCAGGGCGATCGACAGGCCGGCGGCGGCGGTGGCATAGCCCCACAGCGCTTGGCCCTCAGCCGGCGTTGCCGCCAGCGCGGAGGCGAAATAGGGGGCGAAGACGAAGGTGGTGACCAGCGTGAAGAAGGGCTGGGCCGCCCAGTCGAAGAACAGCCAGCTCATGACCGCGCCGCGGCGCGGCGGCAACAGGCCGGCTTGCCCTGGAGCGGGAGCGCCCGCAGCTGCGGGCGCTCCCTTGTCGTTTGCGGTCTGTGTCATATCACCCGGGGCATGTCCGGCGCCGGGTGTCGTCATCCGGCGAGCTCTGCGAGCAGGCCGGCGGCGACGGAGAACTTCGACACGGAGAGATCACCCTCGATGATCTCGCCGGCCGCGCGCGCGGTGCGCGCGACGCGCCCCTCGTTGGCGGCAAGCCAGGCATCGAAGCCGCCGGCGGCCAGCGCCTCGCCGGTGACGTCGCGATGGGCACCGGCAAGCGTTGCTCGTGCCCGGTCGAGCGCCAGACCGTCATAGTAGTCCGAGATCTTCAGGCCCCGCGCCTTGGCCTCCATGGCGCCGAGCCGGAAATGGCCGGCGACGCGGAAGAACACCTCGGCGACATCGGTGAGGTCGCGCCCCGTCTGTTCGGCGATCAGCACGATGTCCGGCAGCTCGGCCTCGACCGGCAGGCGGGCGATGCGGGCGGCCAGCGGATCGGGAACGCCGGCAGTGCACAGGCGCTCGGTCTCCGCCTCGATCTCCGCCTTGAGGGTCGGCTGCACCACGCTGGCCAGCACCGGCGCCAGCGTGTCGATGCCGCTGCCAAAGCGGGTGACGATGGACTGCAGCCCGCCCTCGAAGGAGACGTTGCGCAGGAACCAGACGGTCTGTTCGAGCACCAGGTCCTGCACCGCGCGGTACAGGCCGAGCTGGATCTGCCCGTCGATCACGGTGTCGAGCGCGTCGATCTCGCCGTTGAGGGTGGTGAGGCCGTAGGCATCGCGCACGGCGGCGAAGGCCTGGGCGATCTGCGCCGGATCGGCCCCGGTCTGGTCGGCGATGCGGGTGAGGAAGGTCGGCCCGCCGCGGTTGATCATCGAGTTGGCGAGCATCGTGGAGATGATCTCGCGCCGCAGCCGGTGCCCTTCGATCTCCGCCGCATAGGCTTCCTGCATTTCGGGCGGGAAGTAGCGGAAGAGCTCGCGGGCGAGATAGCTGTCGTCCGGCACCGAGCTGTCGAGCAGCCGGTCGAACAGGGTGATCTTGGCATAGGCGAGCAGCACGCCGATCTCGGCACGGGTCAGGCCCGCCTCGCTGGCGGCGAGCTCGTCGAGGGCGGCCTCGTCGGGCAGCTGCTCGACGGTCCGGTCGAGCAGGCCGGCCTGCTCGAGCTGGCGCATCATCCGCCGCTGATAGCCGAAGTCCTCCATGCCGCGCGCTTCCGTCAGGCTGATCGCCAGCGTCTGCAGGTAGTTGTTGCGCAGCACCAGGTCGGCGACCTCGTCGGTCATCGCCGCAAGCAGCACGTTGCGGTCGGCGACCGACAGGCGGTTGGCCCGCACGGCGGCCCCGAGCGCGATCTTGATGTTCACCTCCATGTCGGAGGAGTTGACGCCGGCGGAGTTGTCGATGGCGTCGGAGTTGCTGCGGCCGCCGCGCCGGTTGAAGGCGATGCGGGCGAGCTGGGTCATGCCGAGATTGGCACCCTCGCCGATGACCTTTGCCCCGACCTGGCCGGCGGTGACGCGGATCGCGTCGTTGGCCCGGTCGCCGACATCCGCGTCGCTTTCCTCGGCGGAGCGGATATAGGTGCCGATGCCGCCGAACCACAGCAGGTCGACCTTCATCTTCAGGATGGCGTTCATCACCTCCTGGGGCGTCGCCTTGGCCTTGGCGAGGCCGAGCATGTCCTGCGCCTGCGGCGACAGGGGGATCGACTTGGCCTGGCGCGAGAAGACGCCGCCGCCTTCCGAGATCAGGGCGGTGTTGTAGTCGTTCCACGAGGACCGGCCGAGGTCGAAGACGCGCTTGCGCTCCTCCCAGCTCACGGCCGCGTCCGGATCGGGATCGAGGAAGATGTCGCGATGGTCGAAGGCGGCGACCAGGCGAATCTGCTTCGACAGCAGCATGCCGTTGCCGAAGACGTCGCCCGACATGTCGCCGACGCCGGCCACGGTGAAGGGCTCGCTCTGGATGTCGCGGTTCATCTCGCGGAAGTGCCGCTTGACCGCCTCCCAGGCGCCGCGCGCGGTGATCGCCATCTTCTTGTGGTCGTAGCCGGCCGAGCCGCCGGAGGCGAAGGCGTCGCCGAGCCAGAAGTTGCGGCTCTCCGAGATGCCGTTGGCGGTGTCGGAGAAGGTCGCGGTGCCCTTGTCGGCGGCGACGACCAGATAGGGGTCGTCCTCGTCGTGGCGCACGACGCGCTCGGGCGCCCAGACCTTGTCGCCGGACAGGTTGTCGGTGACGTCGAGCAGCGAGGAGATGAAGATCTTGTAGGCCTTGGTGCCCTCGGCGAAGACCTCGTCGCGGCTGCCGCCCTCGGGGAGCAGCTTGGGCACGAAGCCGCCCTTGGCGCCGACCGGCACGATCACCGCGTTCTTCACCTGCTGCGCCTTGACGAGGCCCAGCACTTCGGTGCGGAAGTCCTGCGCCCGGTCGGACCAGCGCAGGCCGCCGCGCGCCACCTTGCCGAAGCGCAGGTGCACGCCCTCGACCCGCGGGCTGTAGACGAAGATCTCGCGGAAGGGCCGCGGCAGCGGCAGCTCCTCGATGCGCTGCGGATCCAGCTTGAAGGCGAAGGTCGGCTTCGGCTGGCCGTGGGCGTCGAGCTGGAAGAAGTTGGTGCGCAGCATCGCGGCGATGACATTGCCGAAGCGGCGCAGGATGCGGTCGTCGTCGAGGCTGTCGACCTTGTCGAGCGCGTCGGTGATCTCCTGCTCGACCCGGGCCGCGCCCAGCGAGCGGTCGGCGCCGTCGAGATCGGGATCGAAGCGCAGGTGGAACAGCTCCACCAGCCGGGCGGCCACATCGCTGTAGCGGTTCAGCGTCCGCCACATGTAGTCCTCGGAATAGCGGATGCCGGCCTGGCGCAGGTAGCGCGAGAGCGCGCGCAGCATGGCGATGTCGCGCCAGGCGAGCCCGGCGGTGAGCACCAATGCGTTGTAGCCGTCGGATTCCGCCTGGCCGCGCCAGATCGCCAGGAAGATCGCCTCCAGCCGGCCGCGCAGGTCGTCGGTGAGGTCGATGTCGCCCCCGCCCGCCGGCTCCAGCGACAGCTCGTGCAGATAGGCGAGCGGCCGGTCGGCCGGGGTGATGCGGTAGGTGCGCTCGTTGATCACCTTGAAGCCGATATTCTCCAGGATCGGCACGCGGGCCGACAGCGGGATCGGCACCAGGTGGTGATAGACCTTGAGGACGACGCGGTTGGGCGCGTCCTGCGCGCGGCGGGAGAAGGCGAGCGCGGTGTCGGACGCCTCGTCCAGCTTCTCGACGATGCGGATGTCCTCCAGCGCCGTCTCGCCGCCGTAGATCTCGCGGTAGCCGGCCTGGAAGGCGTCGGCATAGCGGGTCGCCCGCTCCAGCGCCTTGTTGCCGCCATAGGCGGCGCGCAGCGCCTCGCGGAAGCCGTCGGCCCAGGTGCGCACGATGCCGGAGACCGCCTGTTCCATTTCTTCCTGGGAGGGGTCGGGCGTCTCGCCGCGGTCGCGCCCGACGATGAAGTGGACGCGGGCGAGCGGGCCTTCGGGATAGGTGACGTACCAGGCCGACAGGCGGCCGTCATAGACCTTGGCCAGATAGGCACCGATCTTCAGGCGCACCTCGGTCGTGTAGCGGTCGCGCGGCACGTAGCACAGGATCGACACGAACCGGTCGAAGCGGTCGCGGCGGGCGAGCACGCGGATGCGCGGGCGCTCGTCGAGCTGCAGGATCGCGAGGGTGAAATCGTAGAGCAGGTCCGGGTCGATCTGGAACAGCTCGTCGCGCGGATAGCTCTCCAGCACGTTGGTCAGCGCGCGGCCCGAATGGCTCTCGGGATCGTAGCCGGCCCGCGCCAGCACGCTGTCGACCTTGCGGCGCAGGAAGGGAATGCTGCCGGTGGACAGCGTATAGGCGGTGGCGGTGAGCAGGCCGACGATGCGCAATTCGCCGGCGAGCTCGCCATTGTCGTCGAACAGCTTGACGCCGACATAGTCCATGTGGACCCGGCGGTGGACCCGGCTCTTGACGTTGGCCTTGGAGACGATCAGCGGCTCCGGCTTCATCAGGAATTCGCGGATCTCCGGCGTGATGACGACGAATTCCGAGCCGCGGCGCAGGACGCGCACGTCCGGATCGGCGAGCAGGCCGAGGCCCGAGCCGCGGCGGTGCGACAGCTCCCCTTCCGCGACGCCGCCCTCGAAATAGTATTCGCGCATGCCGAGCAGGGTGAAGTTGTCGGCGGCGAGCCATTCCAGGAACTGGATCGCCTCGGCGAGCTCGTCGACCGGCACCGGCGGCGGGGTGTTCTTGTAGGTGGCGATGGCGTCGGCGAGGCGGTCGCGCATCGGCTTCCAGTCGGTGACGGCGGCGCGCACGTCCTTCATCACCGCGTCGAGCCGCTCGGCGAGCTGCTCGCGCTCGATGCTGGCATCGATCCGCCCGACATGGATGTGGATGACGCTCTCGCGGCGGGCGCCCTCGGCCCTGGCCTTTGTCGTGCCGTGGCAGGCCAGGAGCCGGCCTTCCGCGTCGCGCTCGACGGTGAGGATCGGGTGCAGCACCAGGCGCGCCTCGAAGCCGCTCGCCTGCAGCTCGCCCATCACCGAATCGACGAGGAACGGCATGTTGTCGTTGACGATCTCGACGACGGTGATCTCGTCGGCGCGGCTGCCCTCGCCGGCGGAGGCGGGGTTGTAGATGTGAATGCGATGCGTGCCGAGCGGATGGCTCGCCATCTCGGCCCAGGCAGTGCGGGCGATGGCGACGAGATCCGCCGCGGGGTAGCTGATGACATCCTCCGCCGCGCCGCGGGCGAACAGGTCGCGCGCGAACTCCCCTATCTCGGGCTCGAGCGCCGCGACCACCGTATCGATCAGTCGGGCTTTTGCTTGCTCACGTGCTTCGGGCATTGGTCCCCCACCATCCGGGTCATGTTGATCGGTTCTGGTTCGATCGCGCCCGGTTCTCGTGTTTGCACCGGACATGGCTGGCGCGGGGTGCATCCCGCGGTCGCCGCCGGTAGCACGGCATGCTAGAGCGAGTAGGAGCGCGAGGGAATCCTTTCCCGAACCGGATTCACCGCTATCGGTCAAAGGTGTCCGAATTCGGGGAGAGGCGGACCGACATCTCGGCAAGACTTAAGGGAGGAGCATGACATGAACGCAACGGACCGGCCGATCGCGCTGGCGATCGAGGACGAGAGCGAGCTCAGCGAGGCGACGCGCGCCTATTTCGACAAGTGCCGCGAGAAGCTCGGCATGGTGCCGAACGTGCTCTCCGCCTATGCGTTCAACGAGGCGAAGCTCTCCGCCTTCACCCAGATGTACAACGACCTGATGCTGGCCGACAGCGGCCTCAGCAAGCTGGAGCGCGAGATGATCGCCGTGGCGGTGTCGTCGGTGAACAGCTGCTTCTACTGCCTGACGGCGCACGGGGCGGCGGTGCGGCAACTGTCCGGCGATCCGGAACTGGGCGAGCTGATGGTGATGAACTACCGGGTCGCCGAACTGTCGCCGCGCCACCGGGCGATGCTCGATTTTTCGGTGAAGCTGACCGAGCGGCCGGCCGAGATCCTGGAGGCCGACCGCCAGGCCCTGCGCGATGCGGGCTTTTCCGACCGGGACATCTGGGACATCGCGGCGGTGGCGGCCTTCTTCAACATGTCGAACCGGGTGGCGGCGGCGACCGACATGCGGCCCAACCCCGAATATCACGCGATGGCGCGCCAGCCGGCCAAGGCTTGAAGACGACGGCGCGCGGGAATGCGCCGACATGAGCCCTGCCACATGACAAGGGGCACCGCCCTGGTGTAGAACGCAAGCCCGTGCCGGCAGGCGGATCCGTTTTCGCCCGCCGGCAGGGTCTTTCTTTTCACGGAGACAAGCCATGGTCGCGAAAGTGTTCATCGACGGCGAAGCCGGCACCACGGGTCTGCAGATCCGCGAGCGCCTTGCCCGTCGCCGCGACCTGGAACTCCTTTCCATCGCGCCGGAGCGGCGCAAGGACCTTAGCGCGCGCGCCGAGCTGCTGAACGCCTGCGACGTCACCATCCTGTGCCTGCCGGACGATGCGGCGCGCGAGAGCGTGGCGCTGATCGAGAACGACACCACGCGGGTGATCGATGCCTCGACGGCGCACCGGGTGGCCGAGGGCTGGGACTACGGCTTTGCCGAGATGACGGCCGGGCAGGGCGCGGCGATCGCCGCCTCCAAGCGCGTCGCCAATCCGGGCTGCTATCCGCAAGGCGTGATCGCCTGCCTGCGGCCGCTGATCGATGGCGGACTGCTGCCGGCCGACTATCCGGTGACGGTCAACGCCATCTCCGGCTATTCCGGCGGCGGGCGGCAGATGATCGAGGCCTACGAGGCTGAAGGAGCCGCCAAGCCGGCCTTCCTGCCGTATGCGCTCAGCCTCAACCACAAGCACCTGCCGGAGATGACGCGCTTTGCCGGGCTTGCCGGAACGCCGATCTTCGTGCCGGCGGTCGGCAATTTCGCGCAAGGCATGGTGACGGCGGTGCCGCTGCGCCTCGACCTGCTCGCCAAGGCGCCGAGCGCGGCCGAGATCCACGGCGCGCTGGAGGCCCATTACGGCGCGCTGCAGGGTTCCTTCGTCGATGTCGCGCCGCTCAGCGGCTCCGACAAGGCGCCGGACCTCGATCCGGAGACCTTCAACGGCACCAACCGCATGCGCCTGCATGTCTTCGCCAACGATGCGCGGGCCCAGGTGGTGCTGATGGCCGTCTACGACAATCTCGGAAAGGGCGCTTCGGGCGCCGCCGTGCAGAATCTCAACCTGATGCTCGGTGTCGACGCCGCCACGAGCCTCGCCGCCTGATCGCGTCCGTTTTCGCAGGAGAAACGCCCATGGAGAAATTCACCACGCTGACCGGGGTCGCCGCGCCGCTGCCGATCATCAACATCGACACGGACATGATCATCCCGAAGCAGTTCCTCAAGACGATCAAGCGCACCGGCCTCGGCACCGCGCTGTTCCACGAGATGCGGACGCTGGACGACGGCGCCGAGAACCCGGATTTCGTGCTGAACCAGCCGGCCTATCGCAAGGCGCAGATCCTGGTCGCCGGCGACAATTTCGGCTGCGGCTCGAGCCGCGAACACGCGCCGTGGGCGCTGCTCGACTTCGGCATCCGCTGCGTGATCTCCACCAGCTTCGCCGACATTTTCTACAATAACTGCTTCAAGAACGGCATCCTGCCGATCGTGGTCAGCCAGGAAGACCTCGACAAGCTGATGGACGACGCCAAGCGCGGCTCCAACGCGACGCTGACGATCGATCTGGAAGCCCAGGAAATCCGCGGCCCGGACGGCGGTTCCGTCAGCTTCGACATCGACCCGTTCCGCAAGCACTGCCTGCTCAACGGTCTCGACGACATCGGCCTGACGATGGAAAAGGCCCCGTCGATCGGCGCCTTCGAGACCAAGGTCGACGGCGAGCGCCCCTGGATCTGAGGCGGATTGTTTTTCATGAGACAAGGGCCGGCGCATGCGCCGGCCCTTTTTGTTTTGGGGTGGTGTTCTGGAGCGCTGATGTGGGCCCCGGCCACCGCTCTGGGAACGAATGGGCCCCGGATCTCGCGACGCTCGTCCGGGGTGACGACAGAGGGGATGCGGGGTTCTTGCCACTTTCTCGGGCTGTCACGCCTGCGCAGGCAGGCGTCCAGTATCCGCCGGGGCTGGCGATCGCGCGAAGGCAGCCGCCACTGGCATTCCGCCGGCAGCGCCAGAGCCTCACTCGAACCGTTCGGGGTTACTGGATCCCGGTCTTCGGCTGCGCCGAAACCGGGATGACATCCTGCGGGTGGGGTTCGCTTGGCCGGGGTGACGACAGAGGGGAGGCTGGGTCGCGCCTTCCCCTTGGAGGTCCGCCCGCCGGCGCAAACGGGGCTTTTCCTCACGGCGGTGCACGGCGGCTTCACCAAGGCTTGAACAGGCGTGCCGCGACCTGCACCCTGCAAGGGACTATGTGTCCGATAACGGCGGCGCTGGAGGGACAGACCGAGTGAGTGGACAGATGCAGGCATCCGGAACCAGGACCCCGGCCTATCGGGCCTATATCCCGTGGCGCGAGCGCAACGGGCGGTTCTCGCCGCTGGGGCTTGCGGTGTTCCTGGCGATCCTGGCGCCGGGCGCTCATCTCGCCTATGGGCTTCTTGCCGGCACGCTCGGTGCCAAGCCGGTCACGGAAGTGCTGCACGGGACCGGCGACTGGGCGATCCGCTTCCTGCTGCTGTCGCTGCTGGTGAGCCCGCTGCGGCGGGTGTCGGGATGGGGACGGCTGATCGGCATCCGCCGCATGCTCGGCCTTGCGGCGGCGGGATATGCGCTGACGCATCTCACCCTTTATGTCGTCGACCAGTCCTTCGACCTTGCCAAGGTGGCGAGCGAGATCGTGCTGCGGGTTTATCTCACCATCGGGTTCGCCGCGCTTGTCGGCCTGATGGTGCTTGCCGCGACCTCGACCGACGGGGCGATCCGGCGGATGGGGCCGACCTGGCACCGGCTGCACCGGCTGACCTATCCCATCGCCGTGCTGGCGACGGTCCATTTCTTCCTGCAATCGAAGGCGGACGTGACCGAGGCGGTGCTGATGGCCGGCTTCCTCCTGGCGCTTTTCGCCTGCCGCATCGCTCACAAGCTCGGCTTGCGGCTGACCTCGCCGTTGGTGCTGGCGGGGATCGCGGTCTTCGCCGGTCTTGCCACCGCCGGCATCGAATATCTGTGGTACGCGCTGGCGACCGGCGTGCCGGCCGAGCGGGTGCTCGCCGCCAATCTCGACTTCCGCTACTCGATCCGCCCGGCCTGGTGGGTCTTCGCCGTGATGCTGGCAATTGCCGCCATACCGCTGGTCCTGAGGCTCGGTTCCTGGGCGCGGCAGGCGGTCGCTCAGGGTGCCGCGGAACGCGGCTGATCCTTCCAAGCGGCAGATTTCCGCCATTTTTTCGAACAAGCCTGTGCGGAGGATCGGATGGCAAAATTAAATCGCACACAATTATATTGTGCGCGATTTAATTTGCGCCTATATAGGGGTCGGCAACGAGCCACACTCCGTGACGCACCAACACACACGCAAAGGAGATCGACATGGCCATTCTCTACACCGCTCACGCTTCCGCCACCGGCGGGCGCACTGGCAATGCCAAGTCCGACGACGGCCGCCTGGAGGTGACCCTGTCGACGCCGAAGGAACTCGGCGGCGACGGCGGTGCCGGCACCAATCCGGAACAGATGTTCGCAGCCGGCTATTCGGCCTGCTTCCTCGGCGCGATGAAGTTCGTCGCCGGCCAGCAGAAGCTGAAGCTGTCGGAAGAGACGCAGGTTGCTGCGGATGTGGGCATCGGCCCGCGCGACGACGGTACCGGCTTCGGCATCGCGGTGACGCTGAACATCACCGTGCCGGGCCTCGACAAGGCGGATGCGCAGGCGCTGGTGGAAAAGGCGCATGTGGTGTGCCCCTATTCGCACGCAACGCGGGGCAACATCCCGGTGACGCTGAACGTCAAGTGAGGCGGAACGTCGAATGACCGGGGTCCGGGACGGACCTCAAGGCAGCCCGAGCCGGGAACATCGCCCGGCTTGCGGCCCCCTCAGCTCTCGCCGCTGTCGTCGTCCTGCGGGCCGGCGCGGCGGCGGGACTCGCGCAGCGCCGTGTGCTCGCGCTCCAGCTGCTCCAGCACGGTGCCGACACGGGCAAGCGCTCCGGCGGTCGCTCGGAACCGGTTGACCCGCGATTCGAACAGGCGGCTGGCGATGTCTGGGAATTCCTGCAGCATGCGCTTGAACAGCGCCCGGCGGATGCGGATCACCTCGGTCGGACCGACGGCGACGGCCCGGGCCGGGCGGCGCGTTTCGACCAAGAGTGCGGTTTCGCCGATCAGGCTGCCGGGGCCGAAGGTGCCGAGCTCCTTGCGCTCCTCGTCGCCGCCTTCCAGCAGCACCTCGCCGCTGGCGACCACCAGCCCGGCATCGGCGCGCTCGCCGGCGATGAACAGCACCTCGCCATCGCGATAGGAGACGTTCTCGGCCGAGAAGGCGAGCAGGCGCATCTGCTCCTCCGGGAACTCGGCGAGCAAGGGCACCTGGCGCAACAATTCCATATCCCGGACGAGACTCATGCCTTGAGCATTACGCCGAAGCCGGCGATTTGCACAAGCCCGGAAACCGCCTGAACGGGCCCGAGGCCGCACTGCCGGTGGACAGTTCGCCCCGCCGGGCGCGATGCCGGCAGGGGCGGGGGAGCGTGGAAGATCAGGGAACCAGCTTGTAGCCGCCGGCCTCGGTCACCAGCAGCTCGGCATTGGACGGGTCGCGCTCGACCTTCTGCCGCAGGCGGTAGATGTGGGTCTCGAGCGTGTGAGTGGTGACGCCCGAATTGTAGCCCCAGACCTTGGTCAGCAGCACATCGCGGGTCACCGGCTTCTCGCCCGCCCGGTAGAGGAACTTCAGGATCGAGGTTTCCTTCTCCGTCAGGCGGATCTTGGCGCCGGTCTCGTCGGTCATCAGCTTCTGCGCCGGGCGGAAGGAATAGCGGCCGATGGTGAAGACCGCGTCCTCGCTCTGCTCGTGGCTGCGCAGATGCGCCCGGAGGCGGGCGAGCAGCACGGCGAACTTGAACGGCTTGGCGACGTAGTCGTTGGCGCCAGCCTCGAGCCCCAGGATCGTGTCGCTGTCCGTGTCGTGGCCGGTCAGCATGATGATCGGCGCCTTGAAGCCCTTCTTGCGCAGCAGCTTCACCGCCTCGCGGCCGTCGATATCCGGCAGGCCGACATCCATCAGGAGAAGGTCGGTGTGGCCTTCCTCAGCGAGCTTGATGCCCGTGGCGGCGTTCGGCGCCTCCTGGGTCTCGAACTCGTCGTAGAGCGACAGCTGCTCGACCAGCGCCTCGCGAAGATCGTCGTCGTCGTCGACGATGAGGATTTTGCGTGCGGGCATGGTCGTGTCCTTTCCTGGCCGATGAGCATGCTGTGGAATCTGAACCGGTTTTCCTGACATAAGCAAGCGGACACGATTGCGCGAGGGCGCATTGACGCAAAGCCCGCCTTGCGCCAACAAATCTTGCTCACGCAACCTTGAGACCGGGGTGAGGACGCCGCCGCCATGACGCTGGACCTTGTCGCACCGCGCCGCCGGCCGGCCCTGCCTTGCCCGGAAAAGGGGGGGGAAACCCTGAAAGTCCGGGCGCTTTCGCCTCGGGCGACGCGCGGCGTGCTGCAGCTCGGCTCCTTCACGGCGCCGTGTGCGATCGGGCGCGGCGGGATTTCCCGGTTCAAGCGCGAGGGCGACGGGGCAACGCCGGCAGGACGCTTCGAACTGCTGCAGGTCTATTACCGTCCCGACCGGGGCGTGCGGCCGCGCTCGGCCCTGCCGGTTGCGCCGCTGCCGCGCGCCGGCTGGTGCGATGCGCCCGGCCACCCGCGCTACAACACGCTGGTGCCGCTGCCCTTTGCCGCCTCGCATGAGGTGCTGTGGCGGGACGATCCGCTCTACGACATCGTCGTCGTTCTCGACTGCAACCTGCAGCCTTCGGTGCCCGGGCTCGGCAGCGCCATCTTCTTCCACCTGGCCCGGCCCGGCTACACGCCGACCGAAGGCTGCGTGGCGGTGGCGCGGGCGGACATGGAGCTGCTGCTGGCGGCCTGCGGGCCGGGCGCCGCCATCGAGGTCGGCTGAACGTCGGGGTGCGATTGTTCGGCATCCGTTGAACACTGCGTCCAGCCGGCGCGCCTTGGTGCGGCGGGGCAGGGCGCCTATCTTTGGCGGAACGGCGCGCGAGACAGCGCGCGGCAGCCCGCCCCGTTGTCGGCGGGAGAAAGGCAAGATCCCATGTCCGTCAGACCCGTGACCCATCTGGAAACGGCGAAGCCGACGCTGGAAGGTGCCGGCGTCAAGCTGCACCGCGCCTTCGGCTTCGGCGATCCGACAGCGCTGGATCCGTTCCTGCTGTTCGACGATTTCCGCAACGAACGGCCGCAGGACTACAAGGCCGGCTTTCCCTGGCACCCGCATCGCGGCATCGAGACCATCACCTATGTGCTGGCCGGCACCGTCGACCACGGCGACAGCCTCGGCAACCAGGGCACGCTCGGCGCGGGCGACATCCAGTGGATGACCGCCGGCAGCGGCATCATGCACCAGGAGATGCCGAAGGGCGACGCCAAGGGGCGGATGCACGGCTTCCAGCTGTGGGCCAACCTGCCGTCCTCGCTGAAGATGACGAGCCCGCGCTACCAGGACGTGCCCTCGACCGAGATCCCGGAAATCACCGACGACGACGGCACCCATGTGCGCGTCATCTGCGGCGAGTTCTGGGGCAAGCGCGGCCCGGTCGACGGCATCGCCGCGGACCCCAGCTACGCCGATATCTTCGTGCCGGCCGGGCGCACCAAGCGCTTCAAGGTCGACACCTACCGCAAGGCCTTCGCCTATATCTTCGAGGGGTCGGGCACGTTCCGCGACGCCTCGCAGCCCTTCGGCGTGCTGCTGGAGAAGGAGGTCGACGGCGAGGAGGTGCACGTGCGCGACGAGAGCGGCGACCGCACCCTGGTGCGCTTCGGCACCGGCGACGAGGTGACCGTGACCGCCGGGCCGAACGGCATCCGCTTCCTGCTGGTCTCCGGCGCGCCGATCCGCGAGCCGGTGGCCTGGCACGGGCCCATCGTCATGAACACCCGCCAGGAGCTGATCCAGGCGGTGACCGAGCTGCAGAAGGGCACCTTCATCCGCGAGGGTGCCAAGCGCTGAAGGAGCGCGTCCGGGCGGCAGGTTCGCCCGGACGCGCTGGCGTCCCGTCCCGGCTTTCTGCGGCCTGTCAGCGCGGCAAAACACGCGAACACTGGAACCGCGCGCCCTTTTCCGCCATATAGTCGGGAAACGGCCGGTCGCGCCGCCGTCGATATCGGAGGGCGCGCCGCAGACAGCCAGCCCCGCGTGACAGGCGGCGGGCGGCGAGATGGACGATTTTCGCGATGAGCGAGCGCAGGATTCCCTTTCTGAAGATGAACGGGCTGGGCAACGATTTCGTTGTCTGGGATGCCCGTGAGGCCCCCGTGCGCCTCGATCCGGACGCGATCCGCCGGATCGGCGCGCGGGACGGCGGCATCGGCTTCGACCAGATGATCACGGTGGAACGCAGCCCCGGCGGGGCGGATGCCTTCATGCGCATCCACAACCGAGACGGCAGCGAGGTGGATGCCTGCGGCAACGCCACGCGCTGCATCGGCCGGCTCCTGATGGAGGAGAAGGACAGCGAGGCGGCGACCATCGAGACCAATGCCGGGCTGCTGAAGGCCTCCGCAACGGACGATGCGCGCCGCGTCACGGTGGACATGGGCCGCCCGCGCTTTGCCTGGAACGAGATCCCGCTGGCCGAGGAATTCCACGACACGCGGGCTATCGAGCTGCAGATCGGGCCGATCGATGCGCCGATCCTGCACACGCCCTCGGTGGTCAATGTCGGCAATCCGCATGCGATCTTCTGGGTGCGCGACCTCGACGCCTACGACCTTTCGCGCATCGGGCCGATGCTGGAAAACCATCCGATGTTCCCGGAGCGGGCGAACATCTCGCTCGCCCATGTCCTGTCGGACGAGGAGGTCGAGGTGCGGGTGTGGGAGCGCGGCGTCGGGCTGACCGAAGCTTGCGGCACGGCGGCCTGCGCCGTCGGCGTTGCCGCCGCGCGCGACCGGCGCACGGGCCGCAAGGTGCGTGTGCACCTGCCGGGCGGGCCGCTCGACATCGAGTGGCGCGAGAGCGACGATCACATCCTGATGACCGGCGACACCGAGGTGGAGTTCGAGGGGCTGCTGGACCCGGAGACACTGACCTTCGAGAAGACCGCTCCCGGCGACCGGCCGATCCTCGAGGTGGTCCGGTGAGCATCGACGTCGTCACATTCGGCTGCCGCCTCAACGCCTACGAATCCGAGGTGATGAAGCGCGAGGCGGAGGCCGCCGGCCTCAAGGACGCCATCCTGATCAACACCTGCGCGGTGACGGCGGAAGCCGTGCGCCAGGCGCGCCAGTCGATCCGCAAGGCGCGGCGCGACAACCCGGGCGCGCGCATCATCGTCACCGGCTGCGCCGCGCAGACCGAGGCGGACACCTTCGCCGGCATGGAGGAGGTGGACCTCGTCCTCGGCAATTCGGAGAAGCTGGAGCGCGCTTCCTACGGACGTGTCGCGCAGTTCGGCATCGACGACAGCGAGAAGATCCGCGTCAACGACATCATGAGCGTGCGCGAGACGGCCGAGCACCTGATCGACGGGCTGGAGGGCCGCGCCCGAGCCTTCGTCCAGGTGCAGAACGGCTGCGACCATCGCTGCACCTTCTGCATCATCCCGTTCGGGCGCGGCAATTCCCGCTCGGTGCCGATGGGCGTCGTGGTCGACCAGATCGCCCGGCTCAACGAGAACGGCTACCGGGAAGTGGTGCTGACCGGCGTCGACATCACCAGCTACGGTTCGGACCTTCCGGGCGCGCCGAAGCTCGGCGATCTCGTCGCCAAGATTCTCAAGCTGGTGCCGGGGCTGGAGCGGCTGCGGCTGTCCTCCATCGATTCCATCGAGGCGGACCCGGCCCTGATGCGAGCCATCGCCGAGGAAGAACGGCTGATGCCGCATCTGCACCTGTCGCTGCAGGCCGGCGACGACATGATCCTCAAGCGGATGAAGCGGCGGCACCTGCGCGCCGACACGATCGGCTTTTGCGAGGAGGTGCGCCGGCTGCGCCCGGACGTGGTGTTCGGCGCTGACATCATCGCCGGTTTCCCGACCGAGACCGAGGCGATGTTCGCCAATTCGCTCGCCATCGTCGACGATTGCGGCCTGACGCATCTGCATGTCTTCCCCTTCTCGCCGCGCAAGGGCACGCCGGCGGCACGCATGCCGCAGCTGCCCCGCCAGGTGGTGAAGGAGCGCGCCGCGCGGCTGCGCGAAAAGGGCGAGGCGGCGCTGCTCGCTCATCTGGAAGCCGAGCAGGGACGCGAGCGGCAGGTCCTGATCGAGCGCGAGGGCCTTGGACGCAGCGAACAGTTCACCCAGGTGGAGTTCTCGCCCGAGGCCGCGGCCGGCAAGGGGGCGGGCGACCTTGTCACGCTGCGCATTGCCGGGCATACCGGGCGGCATCTACTGGGCGTAACCACCGGTCGACAGGCGGCATGACGGCATGAGCGAGCAAAAACGCGGATTCCTCGGACGTCTGTTCGGGGGACGGCAGGCCCCGGCGCGTCCCGAGACGCCGGAAACGCCCGAGACGACGCAAGAGACGACACCCGAGACGAGCGCACCGGAAACTCAGGCTCCAGACAGCGGCGCGCCGCAAGTCGAACCGGCCGGCCACGCGCCGGCCAGCGAAGAGACGGCAGCTCCCGAGACGCCCGAGGTCGCAGAGGTTGTGCCGGCCGAGGACCGCGTTGCCGAGCCGGCCCTGACGCCCTCGGAAGAGCCGGGGGCAGAGGCCACGGCGTCGGATGTCCCCGCGGCAGAGGCCTTGGCCGATGCGCCCGCCGAAGAGCCGGTCGAGGCGCCCGTCGAAGCACCTGTTGCCGACCCCCTCGGGGAGCCGGCATCCGAAGATGCGCCGCGCCGTTCCTGGCTGTCGCGGCTGACGGCGGGCCTGTCGCGCTCCTCCGCCTCGCTGACCGGCGGCATTTCCTCGCTCTTCACCAAGCGCAAGCTCGACGCGGCGACGCTGGAAGAGCTGGAAGACCTCCTGATCCAGGCCGATCTCGGCGTCGAGACGGCGATGGCGATCACCGAGCGCATTTCCGAGGGGCGCTTCAACAAGCAGATCTCGCCGGACGAGGTGCGCCGGATCCTGGCCGAGGAAGTGACCAAGGTTCTGGCGCCTGTGGCGCAGCCGCTCGTGCTCGACACCGACCACAAGCCGCATGTGGTGCTGGTGGTCGGCGTCAACGGCACCGGCAAGACCACGACCATCGGCAAGCTGTCGGCGAAACTTTCGGCCGAGGGGCGCAAGGTGATGCTGGCGGCCGGCGACACGTTCCGCGCAGCGGCGGTGGAGCAGCTGAAGATCTGGGGCGCGCGTACCGGCGCGCCAGTCGTTGCCCGCGACACCGGCGCGGATGCGGCCGGTCTCGTGTTCGACGCCATGCAGGCGGCGCGCGATGCCGGCAGCGACGTGCTGCTGATCGACACGGCCGGACGGCTGCAGAACCGCGCCGAGCTGATGGCGGAGCTGGAGAAGGTGGTGCGGGTGATCCGCAAGCACGATCCCTCCGCCCCGCACAGCGTGCTGCTGACGCTGGATGCGACCACCGGTCAGAACGCCATGAACCAGGTCGAGATCTTCGGCCGCGTCGCCGGCGTCACCGGCCTGGTGATGACCAAGCTCGACGGAACCGCGCGCGGCGGCATTCTCGTTGCCATTGCCGCCAAGCATGCGCTGCCGGTGCATTTCATCGGCGTCGGCGAGGGCATCGACGATCTCGAGCCGTTTACCGCGGAGGATTTCGCCTCCGCCATTGCCGGAAAGCATACGGAGCACTGATGGAATTCGAGCACGGACCCAACGCACCGGATCGCAAGGAGCTGTCGCCGCTCCTCAAGCTGGTGCTCGAACTGGGTCCGCTGGGCCTGTTCTTCCTCGCCAACGCGCGCGGCGAAGTGCTCTACGAGCGCTTTCCGGGGCTTGCAGCGCTGGGCGATCCGATCTTTCTCGCCACCGCCGTGTTCATGGTGGCGATCACCGTGTCGCTGGCCGTGTCCTATGTGCTGACGCGGCGCCTGCCGGTGATGCCGGTCGTCTCCGGCGTCGTGGTGCTGGTCTTCGGCGCGCTGACCCTGTGGCTGCACGACGAGCTGTTCATCAAGCTCAAGCCGACCATCGTCAACATGTTGTTCGGCTCGGTGCTGCTCGGCGGTCTGCTGTTCGGAAAGTCGCTGCTCGGCTACGTCTTCGACAGCGTGTTCCGGCTCGATGACGAGGGCTGGCGCAAGCTGACCTTCCGCTGGGGCGTGTTCTTCTTCTTCCTGGCCATCGTCAACGAGGTGGTCTGGCGGTTCTTCTCCACCGACTTCTGGGTGTCGTTCAAGGTGTTCGGCGTGATGCCGATCACCATCGCCTTCACCCTGTCCCAACTGCCGCTGATCCAGCGCCACACGCTGGAGGAGGCGGGCGAGCCCGCCTCTCGCAAGGACGACGCTCAGTAGTCGCCGAGCTTCATGTCCGGCTGGTAGTCGACGCCCTCGACCTCCTTGACCACGGCCTGGCCGCAGATCGTCACGCCGCGCACGGCGTCGAAGGACAGCTGCGGCGAGCCCTGGAGCTGCCAGCCCTTGTTGAGGGCGGCGGTGACCCGGTGGCAGAAGGCGCTGTCGTCGGGTCCGGTGATGAAGCGATAGAGTTTCATGGATCTCGTCCGTTTCAGGGGGATGTTCACGAGTTGCGCGAGGCGATGGCGTCGGCAATGGCGACGAGGCGGGCGCCCATTTCGGCGTGAAGCCGCTCGACCATGCGGCCCTCGACCTGGATCGCACCCTTCGATGCGTTTTCCGGCTTTTCGAACTCGGCGATGATGCGGCGCGCCCAGGCGATGTCGGCCTCGGCCGGAGTGAAGGCGGCGTTGCAGGGAGCGATCTGCTTCGGGTGGATCAGCGTCTTGCCGTCCATGCCCATCTCCGCGCCCTCGCGGCATTCGGCGGCAAACCCGTCCTCGTCGTCGAGCGTGTTGTAGACGCCGTCGACGATGTCGATGCCATAGGCTCTGGCGGCGGCGACGCAGGTCATCAGCCAGGGCCGCATCGGCGCGCGGCCCGGCACCAGGGCTGCCCGGGTTTCCTTGGCAAGATCGTTGGTGCCCATGACGAAGCAGGAAAGACGCGTCTCGGGATTGGCGGCGGAGGCGGCGATGGCGGCGGCGTTCAGCATGGCGAGCGGCGTTTCCATCATCGCCCAGAGGCGGACGCTGGCCGGCACGCGCGCCGCATTGAGCTTGTGCGCGACGCGCTCCAGATCGGCCGGCGAGGACACCTTGGGCAGCAGGATCGCATCCGGCCGGGCGGCGATCGCCATGTCGAGATCGGCGGCGCCCCAGGGTGTCGAAAGGCCGTTGATGCGGATCACCACCTCGCGGTGGCCGTAGCCGCCCTGTGCCAGCGCCTCGCGGATCTGCTCGCGGCCGGTCTCCTTGGCGTGCGGCGCGACCGCGTCTTCCAGGTCCAGGATCAGCGCGTCGACATCGAGGCTGCGCGCCTTGTCCAGCGCGCGGGCGTTGGAGCCGGGCATGTAGAGGACGCTGCGGCGGGGGCGGATCGTGGCAGGTGCGGTCATCGGGGCCTCGTCTGCTGAAAGTGTCCGAACTGAGCCTCTCGTCTAGGCGTTCGGCTCTGTCTCGGCCAGTCGTCTTTTCGTCGGAGCGCGGAAGATCATGTCCTTTGCCGCGACCATCGCGCCGATGGTGACGAGGCCGCAGGCCAGCGCTACCACCATGGTGAAGGAGCCGAAGCCGAAGGCGATCAGCAGCAGGGTGGACAGGACCGGCGCGGCATAGGCGCCGGCGCCCAGCACCTGGATGTCGCCATGCTTGACGCCGATGTCCCAGACGAAGAAGGCAAGGCCGACGGGAAAGGCGGCAAGCGCCAGCACCGCGCCCCATTCGCCGGCGCTCGCCGGCCAGACGGTGGTCTCGAAGGCGAGATGGGCGGCGAGCGACAGGGCCGAGGTGCCGAGGCAGAAGCCGGCGACCGCTTCCGTTGGCACTTTGCCGAGACGGCGCGAAAGCACCGAATAGCTGGACCAGAACAGGGCCGAGGCGCAGGCGGCGAGATAGCCCGGCGCATGGGCGGGGTCGAGCGTCAGCCCCTTGCCGCCGGTGACGAGCAGCGCGGCGCCCGCCAGCCCCAGCATCGTGCCGAGGACGTGATGGGGCTTCAGTCGCTCGCCCGGCAGCAGCGCCGAGAAGACGACGATCAGCAGCGGCCAGGTGTAGTTGATGAGGTTGGCATCGACCGGCGGGGCGTTGCGGATGGCGGTGAAGTAGAAGAAGTGGAAGCCGAAGAGGCCGAGCGTGCCGAAGGCGAGGACCCCGACAGGCTGGCGCATCCGCGCAAGGCGGCCGGTCAGGCCGAGCCAGAGCGTCGCGGCAATGCCGGACAGGCCGAAGCACAGGGCGTTGAGCAGGAAGGGCGGCACCTTGCCCGAGGCGGCGCCGAACAGGCCGAGGGTCGACCACATCAGGACGGCGGTGAGGCCGACAAGGGTGGCACGCAGGCGGACGGTGGCTGCGGGGCTGATCTCGGACATCGGGTCGGTTCCGGATGGAATACGGCAGGTCGTTGACTATTCGCAGCCGGTTGCGACCGCGTCAATCGTGCGCGTACGAGGTGTTACCAAGCGGCGCATCAGGCAGTTGAAATCGCCGCGCCATTCGGGGCAAGGTGGCGGCCCGGTCCGGTATCGTCCGGCAAGTCCTGAATTGTCTCGGAGTGTTCATGAGCACCATCGCCATCAAGAAGCTCGGCCCGGAAGACGCGCCGGCGCTGGCCCCGCTGATCGCCGAATACGCGCAGGCGCTGAAGCGCGGCGCGCCGCGCCGGCCCGACCAGTATTACGCCGAGCGCATCCTCGGCGACCGGACGGCGGAAGTGATCGGCGCCGAGTTCGAGGGCCGGCTGGTCGGCTTTGCCATCTATTTCGACCTGCCGGAGATCATTTCCGGCCTGCGCACCGGCCAGCTGGACGAGATCTACGTGCATCCGGACGCCCGCAACAACGGGCTGGCGCGGCGGATGATCGAGTGGCTGGTGGGCGAGGGCGCGCGGCGCGGCTGGTACGAGCTGCGCTGGATCGTGCCGGGCAAGAATGTCCCGGCCGTGACGCTCTACGACCAGATCGCCGAGCCGGCGGACTGGAAGGGCTATATCCTCGCCATCGACCGCGGCGGCAACTGAAGCCGCCGCCGGTCTTTCCTGAAGAGCGCCCGCCGCAGCCTCAGCGCAGCGGCGGGAGCGTGCCGACGGGAATGAAGCCGACGCGCGCGGTGCCTTCGGCAAAGGCGAGCGGCACGGCGACCGCCGGCTCTCCGTCGAGCGTCGTCGGCTGACCGAAGGCGGCGAGCGCCCCGGCAAGGCTGGTCGGCACGTTGGAGCCTTGCGGGAAGAACGGGGCGAGCAGCGGCGGCAGGCCGGCGGCCCCGGCGACGGTGAGCGGCAGCGTGCCGTTGAGCCGTCCGGCCTCGTCCAGCCAGAGGCTGCCATTGGCCGACAGGGTGACCCCGCCCGAGGCAAGGCGCAGTTCGCGCACGGTGAGCGCGCCTTCGTTTTTCAGCAGGGCGATCACGTCGGCACCGTGCGGGGAAAGCAGCGCCGCGCCGCCGGCAAGCCCGACATTGGCCAGAACATCGACGGGTGCGGCCGTTCCCGGCAGGGCGAGCTCGTCGAGCCGCAGGGCGGCATCGGCGGCGCCCGCGACGTCCGGCGACTTGCGCAGATGCAGGTTGGCAAGCACGGCGGAGGCCGAAAGGCTGTCGTCGGCAAGGCTGAAGACCGGAGAGACGATCTCGATGTCGCCGCGGTCGAGGTCGCTGTTGCCGAGGCGCAGGCTGGCGCGGGCGGTGGTCCAGGCGGCCTTGAGGCCGGGAACCAGGCGGTCCGTTTCCACGGCGGCCGGACTGTCGGCCTCGACGATCACATGCCAGGGATTGTAGGCGAGGGCGACGGCGCGAAAGCCCTCGAAGCTGGCGCGTTCGCCGCCAAGGCCCGTCACGGCGAGCGGCTTGCACGACAGCTCGAAGCGGAAGGGGAAGCCGCCGAGGTCCTGGTCGGTGCAGGCGATCTCGCCGCCTTCCGCCTTTGCCGCAAGGCGCATGGTGGTGAACAGGTCCGAGACCATGCCGCGGGCAACAGTCCAGTAGCCGCTCCACAGGGCGATCACCAGAACCACCAGCGTCGCCAGCAGGATGTAGCCGCGCTTCGACCCGGGTTTGCGCGGGGGCTTGCCTGGGATCAGCGGGGAACGGGGCGTGTCGTCGGTCATGGTCGGCTGTCCTGCGGTTTTGCGCCCCGAGCGGGCGCCGTCATGCCTGAAAGCACGGGCCGGAGGCGGATTCAAGGCCGTTCGGCACTGTTGCCAGCGGCGATGAGGATTGTTAGGTCCTCTGACCCGGACGGAACGACACGAGGCCGGATGCGAGCGATGCAGGATCTTTGGGTATTCGGTTACGGGTCGCTGATGTGGCGGCCGGGCTTCGAGTATGAGGAGGCGGTGCAGGGCGTGCTGCACGGCGCCCATCGCTCGCTCTGCATCTATTCCTGGGTCCATCGCGGCACCGAGACGCGGCCCGGCCTGGTGCTCGGCCTCGACAGGGGCGGGGCTTGCCGGGGCATGGCCTTTCGCGTGGCCGCCAGCCGGCGGGAGGAGGTGATCGCCTATTTGCGCGAGCGCGAGCAGGCGACCATGGTCTATCTGGAGGCCCATCGCCGGGTGCGGCTGGAAGGGCGCTCCGACCGGCAGGTCACGGCGCTGACCTATGTGGCCGACCGGACCCACCCGCAATATGCCGGCGTGCTGTCGACCGAACGCCAGCTGGAACTGGTGAGCGGTGCCGTCGGCCAGTCCGGCGCCAATCCCGACTACGTGCTGAACACGGTCGACCACCTGATGCAGATCGGCATCCGCGACCATGGGCTGGAAGCGCTCGGCAAGCGGCTGCGCCAGTCGATGGCGCCAAGGCTCGCCGCCGGCTGAGCCGGTGCCTCAGGCGACCGCCGAGGCCGCCAGTCCGCCGCGCGCGACGATGAAGTCGAGCACGTCGTCGACGCCCTTGCCGTCCTTGACATTGGTGAAGACGAAGGGCCGCTCCTTGCGCATCAGGCGGGAGTCCCGGTCCATCACCTCCAGCGAGGCACCGACCAGCGGGGCGAGATCCGTCTTGTTGATGACGAGAAGGTCCGAACGGGTGATGCCCGGCCCGCCCTTGCGCGGGATCTTGTCGCCGGCCGACACGTCGATGACGTAGATCGTCAGGTCGGCGAGCTCCGGCGAGAAGGTAGCCGCGAGGTTGTCGCCGCCGGACTCGATCAGGATCAGGTCGAGCGTGGGAAAGGCGGCCTCCAGCTCGGCGACGGCGGCAAGGTTGATCGAGGCATCCTCGCGGATCGCCGTGTGCGGACAGCCGCCGGTCTCCACGCCGCGGATGCGCTCGGGCGCCAGCGCGCCGGAGCGGGTCAGGAACTCGGCGTCCTCGCGGGTGTAGATGTCGTTGGTGATGGCGGCGATGTCGTAGGTATCGCGCAGCCGCTTGCACAGGGCGTCCATCAGCGCCGTCTTGCCGGAACCGACGGGGCCGCCGATGCCGATGCGCAGGGGGCCGTTGGGGGAGGGCATGGGTGATCTCCTTCGAAAAAGCCGTCGCGGCCGCCGCTCATCAGGAGCGGAAGAGCCGGGTGTACTGGGTCTCGTGTTTCATGGAGGCGATGTCGGCGGCGAACGCACAGCCGCCGATCTCGTCGAGCGGGGCCTCCAGCGCGGCGGTGGCGAGGGAGGTGATTTCTTCGCCCAGCCCGTTGACGACCCGCTGGCCGTCGGTCTGGCCGAGCGGCACGGCGCGCACCGCCGCCGAGACGAGGTTGGCGGCAAAGGCGTGCAGGAAGGCGGTGGCGGTCGGCCCGGCCGGCAGGCCCCAGGCGGCGGCGGAAGCTGCTAGCGCCAGTGCATAGGTCCAGCTGCCGCGCGCAAGAGCTGCCTCGCCCCGGGTCAGGCGGGCGAAGAGGCGTGTTGCCGCCGTGTCGCTGGGCGGCGGCCAGGCACCGACGACGGCTGCGATGAAGGCGTCGCCCTGGGCGGTCGCCTCCAGCCGGCGCTCCGAGCTCGGCTGCAGGGCAAGCGAAAGGTCGAGCAGTTCGCGGAACGCCGCCTCGTCGCCGAGGGTCGCTACCCGCATGCCTTGCGCGAGGAGAAGGGTATCGCTCCAGCCGGCACCGTGGCGCAGGACCCCGGTCACCCAGGCCTGCAGCGTTGCCGCATCGCGCACGGTGCCCTCCTCGACTGCCCATTCCAGCCCGTGGCTGTAGGTATAGGCGCCGACGGGGAAGGATGGCGACATCCAGGCGAGCAGGACATGCAGCCCCGCGCCGGAGACCGCGGCAGAGCTGCCGGGGCCGGCGCCGGTTTCAGGAGCCATCCGCAGCTGTGCCGTCATGGGAGTGCGCATGCGTGTGCGAGTGGGAATGGGCGTGAGAATGGCCATGATGATGGTGGTGGCCGGCCTGATGGGAGTGCGAAGAGGCGCGGGAATGCGAATGCCCGTGATGGGAGTGGGCATGGTCGTGCCCCTCGACCGTGCCGTGGCCGTAGGCGCCGCCTTCCGGGTCGAACGGGGCGACGAGCGGCGTGATCTTGCCGCCGAGCCTGGCCACCATGTCCTCGATCACGTGGTCGCGGCGGATGCGCAGGGCACCGGGCAGGAGCTGGGTCGGCAGGTGGCGGTTGCCGAGATGCCAGGCGATGCGCAGCAGGTCGTCGGCCGTCTCCGCCTCGATGTCGACGAGATCCTCGCCGGCGGCGAGGATCGCGACGATGCGGCCGTCCTCCAGCAGGAGCGCATCGCCGTGATGCAGCTGCACCGCGCGCGGCAGGTCGAGCAGCACCTGCGTGCCGCCGGCGCAATCCAGCACCGCGCGGCGGCGGTGCCGGTCTTCCCGGTCGAGCACGACGCTGTCGGCCGGCGCGCCTTCCCAGCTGCCGGCGGCGAGGATTTCCTGCACACGGATCATGCGATGGCCTCGGCTCCTCGTTTCATTGCGGCGGCAAGCGCGGGACGCGACCAGACCCGCTCGAGATAATCGGCGACGGGTCCGCTCTCCGGCAGGTCGAATTTCGCCAGCTTCGCCCAGTTGGCGCAGTGGGCGATCAGGATGTCGGGCACGGTGAACTTCGCCCCCATGACGAAGGGGCCTTCGCCCAGAAGGTGCTCGAGATGGCGCAGGCCTTCGGCGAATTCGGCCGCGCACACGCGCTTGACCTCCGGCACGCGCAGCTCTTCCGGGTGGATGAAGCTGTTCTTGGCGGCCGTCCACAGCGCACCTTCCAGCACGTCGACGGTGAACTGTGTTACCCCGTCCTGGCGCGCCCGCTCGAGCGTGCCGGCGGGATAGGTCAGCTGACCGTGCTTGTCGGCGAGATACTGGCAGATGGCGACGGAATCGGTGAGCGCGGTGTCGCCGTCCTTGAACACCGGCACCTTGCCGGTCGGGTTGAGCGCATTGACCTCCGCGGCGTGCGGCGCCGCCGGGATGTAGTCGTAGGGCTCGCCCAGTTCCTCCAGCATCCACAGGACGCGCATGGCGCGGGTGCGCGGATAGCCGATCAGCGTGTACATGCAGAAATCCTCCGGTCGGTAACGGTTCCTCCGCTTCCGACCCTAGAACAGGAAATAGCGCTGGGCCATCGGCAGGACCTCCGCCGGTTCGCAGGTCAGCAGCTCGCCGTCGGCGCGCACCTCGTAGGTCTCCGGGTCGACCTCGATCACCGGGGTGGCGTCGTTCAGCACCATCGAGGCCTTGGATATCCCTGAGCGGGTGTTGGAGACGGGCAGCACCAGCCGGTCGAGGCCGAGCCGCTCCTTGATGCCGTCGTCGTAGGCGGCCTGCGAGACGAAGGTGACGCTGGAGGCGGTCATCGAGCGGCCATAGGCGCCGAACATCGGCCGGTAGTGGACGGGTTGCGGCGTCGGGATCGAGGCATTGGGATCGCCCATCGGTGCGGCGGCGATGGTGCCGAGCTTGAGCACCAGGTCTGGCTTGACGCCGAAGAAGGCGGGATCCCACAGCACCAGGTCGGCCAGCTTGCCGACCTCGACCGAACCGACATGCTGCGAAATGCCGTGGGCGATGGCCGGGTTGATCGTGACCTTGGCGATGTAGCGGCGGACGCGCAGGTTGTCGTTCTCGCCGCTCTCGCCGGCCAGACGGCCGCGCTGGACCTTCATCTTGTGGGCGGTCTGGAAGGTGCGGATGATCACCTCGCCGACCCGGCCCATGGCCTGGCTGTCGGAGGCGATGATCGAGAAGGCGCCCATGTCGTGCAGGATGTCCTCCGCCGCGATGGTCTCCTTGCGGATCCGGCTTTCGGCGAAAGCGACGTCCTCGGGGATCGAGCTGTCGAGGTGGTGGCACACCATCAGCATGTCGAGATGCTCGTCGATGGTGTTGACCGTGTAGGGCCGCGTCGGGTTGGTGGAGGAGGGGATGACGTTCGCCTCGCCGCACAGCTTGATGATGTCCGGCGCATGGCCGCCGCCGGCACCTTCCGTGTGGAAGGCGTGGATGGTGCGGCCCTTGAAGGCGGCGGTGGTGTTTTCCACGAAGCCGCTCTCGTTGAGCGTGTCGGTGTGGATCATCACCTGGATGTCGTAGGCGTCCGCCACGGCAAGGCAGCAGTCGATGGCCGCGGGCGTGGTGCCCCAGTCCTCGTGCAGCTTCAGCGCGCAGGCGCCGGCCAGGATCTGTTCCTCCAGCGCCGCCGGCAGCGCGGCATTGCCCTTGCCGGCGAAGGCGAGGTTCATCGGGAAGGCCTCGGCCGCCTGCAGCATGCGCTCCATATGCCAGGGGCCGGGCGTGCAGGTGGTGGCGTTGGTGCCGGTCGCCGGGCCGGTGCCGCCGCCCAGCATGGTGGTGACGCCCGACATCAGCGCCTCGTCGATCTGCTGCGGGCAGATGAAGTGGATATGCATGTCGAGGGCGCCGGCGGTGACGATCTTGCCCTCGCCGGCGATGGCCTCGGTGCCCGGGCCGATGACGATGTCGACGCCGGGCTGGATGTCCGGGTTGCCGGCCTTGCCGATGCCGGAGATGCGCCCGCCGGTCAGGCCGATATCGGCCTTGTAGATGCCGGTATGATCGATGATCACCGCGTTGGTGATGACCGTGTCGACGGCCCCTTGCGCTCGCGTGCGCTGGGACTGGCCCATGCCGTCGCGGATGACCTTGCCGCCGCCGAACTTCACTTCCTCGCCGTAGATGGTGAAGTCCTTCTCGATCTCGATGACGAGATCGGTGTCGGCAAGGCGGAGCCGGTCGCCGGTGGTCGGTCCGAACATGTCCGCATAGGCGGCGCGGCTGATCTTGAAGGGCATCGGCGTCTCCGTTGCGCGGCGGCGACCGGGACTGGGATCAGTTTCCCAGACCCTCGGCCAGCTGTTCCAGTTCCGTGGTGCGTTGCTTGGTCATGTCGGCAAGGCACGAATAGATGAGCATCGGCTCCATCGAGCCGCCGCGGGCGAGGAAGCCGGCAGCGGCGCAGGCCTTGTCGCGATAGGGGATCCAGGCACGCTGGGCCTCCTTCAGCGCCTCGGCCGCGCCCTTGAGGTCGGCGGTCAGGTTCGCGTCCATCTCGCGCATCGACTTCATCGCCGCCGAATAGGCGGTGTTGAGCCTGGCATCGGCGGCCTGCCACTCCTTTTCGGCGCAGTAAGTGAGCTCCATCTGGACGACGGCGTTCTCGCAGTCGATGTCCGGATCCTGCTGGGCGGCAGCGGGGGCGGCCGGCAGCCACAGGGCGAGCAGGGCGGCGGAGGTGGTGAGGATGGCAATACGGGTCACGAGGAGACTCCCTTGGTTGGTCAGAGCGTGCCCATCACCTTGCCATTGAAACCGTAGACAGTGCGATCCCCCACATAGGGAATGAGGGTGACCTTGCGCTTTTGTCCCGGCTCGAAACGGATCGCCGTGCCGGCGGGAATGTCGAGCCGGTGGCCGCGCGCCGCCGCCCGGTCGAAGGCGAGCGCCGGGTTGGTCTCGGCGAAATGATAGTGGGAGCCGACCTGGACCGGACGGTCGCCGGTGTTGGCGACCTCGATCTCCAGCATGCGGCGGCCGGCATTCAGCTCGATATCGCCCTCGGCGGGCAGCAGTTCACCCGGAATCATCTGGGGCTCCTTCAGCGGATCGGCTGGTGGACGGTGACGAGCTTGGTGCCGTCGGGAAAGGTCGCCTCGACCTGGACGTCGTGGATCATCTCGGCGATGCCGGGCATCACCTGGTCGCGGGTCAGCACCTGGCCGCCGGCGCTCATAAGGTCGGCGACGCTGCGCCCGTCTCGGGCCCCTTCGACCACGAAGTCGGTGATCAGGGCCACGGCCTCGGGATAGTTGAGCAGCACGCCGCGGGCGAGCCGCTTGCGGGCAACCTCCGCCGCCATGGCGATCAGCAGCTTGTCCTTTTCCCGCGGGGTCAGTTTCATTGCTCGGTCCTCATCTGCGTCGTCCGCTCGCTCAGCAATACCATGTGCGCGGCAGGCGCGCCCCGCGCCAGGTCTCCAGGAAGGAAACCAGGCCGGCGCGCAGGTCCTGGCCGCTGTCGGCGAGGAAGCGGAAGACAAGAAGGTCTGGAAGGGCGCTGACGCCACCGCGCAGCCGCTCGCCGAGCAGCGGGCTCATCACCTCGCGGGCGCGGTCCAGCAGGCCGGAGACGCCCTCGCGGCAATCGACCAGGGTGGCGAAGGCGCGGCTGCCGGCGGCGGTCGCCGAACCGGAGAGAATGTCGGTGGCATCGCCCTGGATGCGCGCCTCGTCGGCGAAGACCAGACGGCCCTCGCGGCGGATGCGCCAGCGGTCGCGGAAGCCGAGGGCATGCACGTCCTCGCCCATCGCCTCGCGCCCGAGCACGAGGCTCTCGATCGCCAGAAGCCGGGCACCGGGCGCAAGATCCACGGTGAGCGAGCGCTGCAGGGCGGCCCGGTCGAACAGGATGGTTTCCTGCGGCAGCCATTCCAGCACCGCACCCTCTTCCGCGCGCAGGGCGCTCGCCACCTCGGCCGCGCCGTCGATGCTGCGATAGACGCGCTCGGCCGCCTGGGTGGTCAGCACCGCATGGGCGCCGGGGCCGGCGGTGGCGTCGAACTCGATCCGGTCGCCGCCGGTCAGGCCGCCGGCGGTGTTGAGGAACACGGCGACCGGCGGGGTGCCGTGGGTCTTCGGCAGGCGGATCTTGGCGGAGCCGCTCTGGCCGAGCTCCTTCAGCCGGGTGGTCTCGCCTTGCCGGGCAAAGGACACATGCGCATGCCCGCGCACCCGCTGCATCGCGGGGATCGGTGTTGCCGGGGCGGCGGGTTCAACGGTCATTCCGGTGTCCGGTCTTGATCGAATGCTGATGGGAATCCGGGACTTGTACCGGATCGGCTGGGGCGAGAACGACGGGCGTCCCCCTTTGCTTCCTCCACCTTAGCAAGAGCGGGGCCAGTCGGTCGCCGCCGGGAAGGCGCGACGTCGGCCGGGCCCGCAGGTCACCCAATTGCCGCAAAGTTGGGCAATTGCCGTCTTCATGGGCAGGCTGGCGGCGGGCGTGTGCACCTGCGAGCGCGCTTTGCATTCTGCCCTCAGGATCGGTTAGATAGGGGGAGCATCGGCGGACCGACGTTCCCACCCGGGACGGTCCGCAATCGCCGCAGGATCGCCGCGGCGGCCGGACATGCGGAGGCATTCAGACGTGCTGGACTTTACCGGACGCCATCTGGGCAGGCGCCTGCGCGGCCTTGCGGTCGCTGCCAGCCTTGCCGTTGCGGGCTTGCTGCAGGCCGGGGACACCGCCAGGGCGGATGTCGCCGCCTGGATCGTCATCGACGCGGAGACGGGGGCGGTTCTCGACCACAGGGACGCGCTGCGCCAGTGGTACCCCGCCTCGATCACCAAGCTGATGACCGCCTATCTCGCCTTCAAGGCGGTGCGCGAGGGACGCGCGACGCTGGAAAGCGCGGTGGCGATCAGCGCCAATGCCCATGCGCAGCCGCCGAGCAAGATGGGCTTCAAGCCCGGTACGCAGCTGACGCTCGACAGCGCGCTGAAGATGCTGATCGTCAAGTCGGCGAACGACATCGCCGTGGCGGTCGGGGAATCGCTCGCCGGCTCCGAGCCCGCCTTCATCGAGATGATGAACGCCGAGGCGCGCCGGCTCGGCATGACCGCGACCCGTTTCGTCAATCCGCACGGCCTGCCGGACAATCGCCAGGTGTCCTCCGCGCGCGATCTCGCCGTCCTGGCGCGGGCGCTGTGGCGCGAGTTCCCGCAGTACCACGACTATTACGGCTTGCCGGCGATCAAGGTCGGCAAGAAGACGCTGCGCTCGGCCAACCGCGAATTCCTGGCGCGGGTGCCCGGCGCGAGCGGCATGAAGACCGGCTATATCTGCAATTCCGGGCTGAATGTTGTGGTCTCGGCGACGCGCCGCGGACGCACCGTGCTGGCGGTGGTGCTGGGCGCGGCCTCGGGCGTGGAACGCGCGGCCAAGGCACGGGTGCTGGTCGAGGCGGGCTTTCGCCAGCGCTCCGGGCGCAATATCGACACCATGACCGGCATCGCCGGCGGCCCGCCGGCCGACGGCTACTGCAAGCGCAACACCAAGCCGACGGCGGAGGAACTGCTGGCCACCTACGGCACCGGCGGCCTGCGCGGCACCACGGCCCTGTCCTATGCCCAGCTCGACCCGGCGACCAACGGCGTGCGCCGGCCGATCGTCGGTCAGGCGCCGCAGCAGGTGGTCTCGGCCGACGATGACGACGTGCCGACCCGCGACGACGGCAAGACCGACTGGGGCAAGGTGATGGACGAGATCATCGGCCCGCGGTCCCGTGTCGACCAGGCGGTGCAGGTCGGGCTCGGCGTGCCGAAGGGTCGGGCGCCGGCCTCGGAAGCGAAGATCGCGACGCTCGCCGATGTGCCGATGCCGAAGGAAAAGCCCGTCGCCGTCATGGGCACGGGTTCGCCGGCCCTGCTGCCCGCAGCCACGACGCAGGCGCCGACGGGAGAGGCAAAGCCGGGCGCGATCTTTCGCGGCCAGCCGCTGGTGATCCTGCCGCGCCCCTCCCCGAATCCCCGCCCGTAGCCTGGTGCGCCGTCCGCAAGGCGGCGCCCGCGAGAGGACTGTGACGTGACCGAGACCGACCAGACCGGCAAGCGCCCGCGCGGGCCGAAGCCGCCGATACCGATGACCGTGATCACCGGCTTTCTCGGCGCCGGCAAGACGACGCTGCTCAACGCGCTGCTGAAGGATCCCGCACTCGCGGACGCGGCGGTGATCATCAACGAGTTCGGCGAGGTCGGCCTCGACCACCTGTTCGTCGAAGGCGGCGAGGAAGGCATCGTCGAGCTGTCCTCCGGGTGCCTCTGCTGCACCATTCGCGGCGATCTGGTGACCACGCTGGAAAACCTGCTGCGGCGGCTCGACAACGGCCGCACCGAGCGGCTGTCGCGGGTGGTGATCGAGACGACGGGGCTCGCCGACCCGGCCCCGGTACTGCACACGGTGATGCAGCATCCCTATCTGGTGATGCGCTACCAGCTCGACGGGGTGGTGACCCTGGTCGACGCGGTCAACGGCCTGGCGACGCTCGATACCCAGGAAGAGGCGGTGAAGCAGGTGGCGGTCGCCGACCGCATCGTGCTGACCAAGACCGATCTTGCGGAAGGTGCGGCCGCCCTCGATCCGGAGAGCCCGCTGCGCCGGCGCATCGCCCGGCTCAACCCGGCGGCGCCGGTGATCATTGCGGCAAACGGCGAGGCCAGCGCCGACCGGCTGATCGGCACCGGGCTCTACGATCCGGCGACCAAGACGGCGGATGTGGCGCGCTGGCTCAACGAGGAAGCCTATCGCGACGGCCATGGCCATTCCCACGGACATCACCACCATGGGCGCGATCACGATCACGATCACGACCACGGCCATCATGATCACGACCATTCCCATGACGTGAACCGCCACGGCGATTCGATCCGCGCCTTCTCGCTGTCGACCGACCGGCCGATCCCGGCGGCGGCGCTGGAGATGTTCCTCGACCTCTTGCGCTCGGCGCATGGGCCGAAACTGCTGCGGATGAAGGGGGTGGTGCAGATCGCCGAGGACCCGGACCGGCCGGTGGTGCTGCACGGGGTGCAGCACGTGTTTCACCCGCCGGCAACGCTGCCGGCCTGGCCGGATGCGGACCGGCGCAGCCGGCTGGTGTTCATCACCCGCGACCTGCCGGAAGCCTTCGTGCGCAAGCTGTTCGACGCTTTCACCGGAACGCCGGCGACGGACACGCCCGACGCGGCGGCGCTGTCCGACAATCCGCTGGCGATCCGCGGGTTCAGCGGCAGCTTCCGCTGATCAGTCCGCCTGCGAGTTCTGAGGCCGTTCCCGGCGCACGCGGATCAGGCCTTCCTGCGCCACGGAGGCGACCAGCTGGCCGTCGCGGGAAAAGAGCGAGCCGCGGGTGAAGCCGCGCCCGCCCGAGGCCGAGGGGCTGTCTTCCGCATAGAGCAGCCATTCGTCGGCGCGGAAGGGGCGATGGAACCACATGGCGTGGTCGAGGCTCGCCACCTGGAGCTTGGGATCGAACACGCTGGTGCCGTGGGCGAAGAGCGACGTGTCGAGCAGCGTCATGTCCGAGGCATAGGCGAGCACGCAGGAATGGATGCGCGGGTCGTCCGGCAGGGCGGCGCTGGCGCGGACCCAGACATTCTGCGAGGGCGTCAGCTTGCTGCGGCTGAAATAGTGGGTCATGTCGACCGGGCGCAGCTCGATCGGCCGGTCGCGCTCCCAGTAGCGGCGCACCGCCTCGGGCGCGTGGGCGAGGAACTTTTCCTTCAGCTCGGCCTCGCCGGGCAGGTCCTCGGGCATCGGCACGTCGGGCATGGTCGCCTGGTGGTCGAGGCCCTCCTCGAAGGTCTGGAACGAGGCGGCGACGGAGAAGATCGGCTTGCCGTGCTGGATGGCGACGACCCGGCGGGTGGTGAAGCTGCCGCCGTCGCGAATGCGGTCGACCTCGTAGATGATCGGCACGGCCGGATCGCCGGGGCGCAGGAAATAGCCGTGCAGCGAGTGGACGCTGCGCTCCTGCGGAACGGTGCGCGAGGCGGCGACCAGCGCCTGGCCGATCACCTGGCCGCCGAAGACGCGCTGCCAGCCGACCTGCGGGCTCATGCCGCGGAAGAGATTGTGTTCCAGCGGCTCGAGATCGAGTATCGAGAGGAGGTCGTCGACGGCTGAGCGCATCCGGCACCTGTTCGCATGAACGGAAAGAGTGCGAGAGCCTTCGGGGCGCGGGGCGGCAATGTCAAGACTGACCCAGGGGCACCTGCCTCATGGGTCGCAAGGAACACGGGAGCGACAGGATGGGCATCCAGATGGACGAGCTCGACGTTCTGGTCGGCGGCGGAGGCTACGTCGGCCTCTCGCTGGCGGTGGCGCTGAAGCAGGCCGATCCCGGCCTCCGCGTTGCCGTGGTCGACATGCGTCCGCGCGAGGCGCTGGAGAAGGATCCGCGCGCCTCGGCCGTCGCGGCGGCGGCAAGCCGCATGCTGGAGCGGCTCGGCGTATGGTCGCAGATCGCGCCGCATGCCCAGCCGATGATGGAGATGATCGTCACCGATTCGCGCCTGCGCGATGCGGTGCGTCCGGTGTTCCTGACCTTCGACGGCGAGGTGGAGCCGGGCGAGCCCTTCGCCCACATGGTGCCGAACGGGCGCATGGTGGCGGTGCTCGCCGACCGGGCCGAGGAGCTCGGCGTGGAGCTGATCGCGCCGGACGCGGTCTCGGGCTTCACCAGCGGGCCGTCGGAGGTGGAGATCCGCCTTGCCTCGGGCGGGGTGCGCAAGGCGAAGCTGCTGGTCGCCGCCGACGGCGTGCGTTCGAAGTTGCGGGAGCTTGCCGGTATCGGCACGGTGCGCTGGGAATACGACCAGTCGGGCATCGTCACCACCGTCGCCCACGAGCGGCCGCATGAGGGCCGCGCCGAAGAGCATTTCCTGCCCTCCGGGCCCTTTGCCATCCTGCCGCTGACCGGCAATCGTTCGTCGCTGGTGTGGACCGAGCGGCGCGACGATGCGGAGCGGCTGGTGAAGGGCGACGACTTCACCTTCGAACTGGAGCTGGAGCGCCGCTTCGGCCACCATCTCGGCAAGCTGGAACTGGCCGGCCCGCGCCATGCCTTCCCGCTCGGCCTGACGCTGGCGCGCTCCTTCGTGCAGCCCCGGCTGGCGCTGGCGGGCGATGCCGCCCACGGCATCCATCCGATCGCCGGCCAGGGCCTCAATCTCGGGTTCAAGGACGTTGCGGCGCTGGCCGAGGTGCTGGTGGAGGCACGGCGGCTCGGCGAGGATATCGGCGCCCTCGACGTGCTGGAGCGCTACGAGCGCTGGCGGCGGTTCGACACGTTCCGCATGGGGGTGGTGACCGACGTCTTGAACCGGCTCTTTTCGAACGATATGGATGTCGTGCGCGCGGTGCGCGACGTGGGCCTCGGCCTCGTGGACCGCATGCCCTCGCTGAAGCGGTTCTTCATTCGCCAGGCGGCGGGACTGGAAGGCCCTTCGCCGCGGCTCCTGGTCGGCGAGGCGATCTGACGGTATCGGGACGGGCTGCAGGGGCACGGGAGAAGACCGGATAGATGGCCGGGTCACAGGCAGCCGAACATGTCCGGCCGCAACGCATCATCCTGATCACCGGCTGTTCCTCAGGGATCGGCGCCGCTGCGGCCCATACGCTGCGCGGCCGCGACTGGCGCGTCTTCGCGACCGCGCGGCGGCAGGAGGAGGTCGACCGGCTGCGCGCGGAGGGCTTCGAGAGCTTTCGTCTCGACTATCAGGACGAGGCGAGCATCGTCGCCGGTGCGGCAGAGCTGTTCGAACGCACCTCCGGCCGGCTCGACGCGCTGTTCAACAACGGGGCCTATGCCATTCCCGGCGCCCTGGAGGACATGCCCTCCGATGCGCTGCGCGGGCTGTTCGAGGCGAATTTCTTCGGCTGGCACACGCTGACGCGGGCCGTCGTGCCGCATATGCGCCGGCAGGGGCACGGACGTATCGTGCAGTGCTCGTCGATCCTCGGCTTCATTGGCATGCCCTATCGCGGGGCATACAACGCCTCCAAGTTCGCGCTGGAAGGCTATAGCGACACGCTGCGCCTGGAGCTCGCGGGCACCGGCATCCATGTCTCGCTGATCGAGCCCGGCCCGATCGCCACCCGCTTCACCGAGAATGCGATGGCAAATTTCGCGGCGGTGATCGGCGAGGAGGGCACGGCCGTATCACCTCACCGGACGATCTACGAACGGCGCCTTGCCCGCATGCGGGCGGGCGAGCCGTCACCCTTCAAGCTGCCGGCGCGCGCGGTGGTCAAGCACGTGGTCCATGCGGTGGAAGCGCCGCGCCCACGCCCGCGCTACCGGGTCACGATACCGACCACCGTGATGGCCGGACTGAAACGAATTCTGCCGACCCGCGGGCTCGACTGGGTGCTGTCGCGGGCGGCGCGATCCGAGGAATAGGGCCGGCCGGCATGAGCCGCGGCCGTCGCTGAGAAAGGACTTCCCATGGCCGACTTCCTGCGCATGTCGATCCCCTTCGCCGTCGGGGCGGTGGCGGTCGTGCTGCTGCTGGGCTTGTGGAACATGATGCGCGGGGGACCCTCGTCGCGTTCGCAGATGCTGATGCGCTGG
The DNA here is from genome assembly GCF_058448995.1 of Stappia sp. G46H5W. Taxonomy (NCBI): domain Bacteria; kingdom Pseudomonadati; phylum Pseudomonadota; class Alphaproteobacteria; order Hyphomicrobiales; family Stappiaceae; genus Stappia; species Stappia sp. G46H5W. The sequence continues at coordinate 385,727 of NZ_JBZFLL010000005.1, forward strand.
CGCGTCGGGCTGCAGTTTCTCGCCGTGGTCATCGTGATGGCGGTGCTCTATCTGACGGGCACGCGGCCGTAAGGCGCGCAAGATGACACCGATTGCGGAGAAGGACATGCCATGGTGGTGCTGAACAAGATCTACACGAAGACGGGCGATGCCGGCACCACGGCTCTGGCCTCCGGCGAACGGCGGCCGAAGCACGATCTCAGGGTCGAGGCCTACGGCACGGTCGACGAGACGAACGCGGTGGTCGGGCTGGCGCGCCAGGCGACGGCCGCGGCCCATCCCGAACTCGATGCCGTGCTGGCGCGGATCCAGAACGATCTCTTCGATCTGGGGGCGGACCTTGCGACGCCCGAGAGCGACGAGCCGCCGGCCTATCCGCCGCTGCGCGTCACCGATGCGCAGGTCTCGGCCATCGAGGCGGCCATCGACCGGTTCAACGCGGACCTGTCGCCGCTGCGCTCCTTCGTGCTGCCGGGCGGTTCGCCGGCGGCGGCGCAGCTGCATTTCGCCCGCACCGTGTCGCGCCGCGCCGAGCGGCTGATGACGGAGCTGGCTTCGCGCGAGACCGTCAGCCGGCCGGCGCTGGTCTACATGAACCGGCTGTCCGACTTCTTCTTCGTTGCCGCGCGCTGGGCGAACGACAAGGGCGCGGCCGACGTGCTGTGGGTGCCGGGACAGAACCGCTAGGGTCACGGCCCCCGGGCATTCTCGCCGCACTTGACGCGGGGCCCTGTCCGCCGGAAAGCTGCCCCAGACAACAGGACGCCTCGCCCCATGTTCATTCCGCTCTACGACCACAAGCCGCTCGTGCATGTGCGGCGGCAATTTGTCACATGGGGACTGATCATCGCCAATGTGGCGATCTTCGTCCTGGTCCAGCAGGGCGGGCTGTCCGATCCGGCGATGCAGGCCTCGAGCCTGTCCTACGGGCTGATCCCGGCGGTGCTGTTCGACGCGCGCGACCTCGCCCCGCATCTGGCGGTGTTTCCCGAGCCGGCGGCGCTGGTCACCTACGCCTTCCTGCATGGCAGCTGGATGCATCTGGGCGGCAACATGCTGTTCCTCTGGGTCTTCGGCGACAATGTCGAGGACGCGATGGGCCACCTCCGCTTCCTGGTCTTCTATCTGCTGTGCGCGGCGGCGGCTGGCTACGGCCATGCGCTGACCGAGCCGGGATCGGTGGTGCCGCTGATCGGCGCCTCGGGCGCGGTGGCCGGGGTCATCGGCGCCTATCTGGTGCTGCATCCCAGGGTGCGGGTCTGGGTGCTGGCCTTCGGCCGGCTGCCGCTGCGCCTGCCGGCCTCCTGGGTGCTGGGCGCGTGGATCCTGTTTCAGGTGGTGATGGCCTTCGGCTTCGGCGATCACCAGGTGGCCTGGTGGGCTCATGTCGCCGGCGCGCTCGCCGGGGCCTTGCTGGTCGTGCCGATGCGCCGGCGCGGCGTGCCGTTGTTCGACAGGGGATTGTAACGGGGGATTGTAGCCGGGGCGCGCGAGGCAGGCATGCCGGTTTTGCGGCAGTCCGCTTCCCTTACGTGGCGTTGACAGCCATCAAGCGCGTCAGTACGGTCCCGGCCCGACGAAAGGAACCTGCGGAAAGCTGCGGTTCCCGGGTGTCCTGAGACGTTGCGGATACGAAAGGCGACCGGCGGCGGAATCTTGCGGTCGCGTGAGCGGGAGGTTGAAAAACCCATGAAAATCCTTGTGCCCGTGAAGCGGGTGATCGACTACAACGTCAAGGTGCGCGTGAAGGCGGACGGCTCGGGTGTCGACCTTGCCAACGTGAAGATGTCGATGAACCCGTTCGACGAGATTGCCGTCGAGGAGGCGATCCGTCTGCGCGAGGCCGGCAAGGCCGAGGAGATCATCGTGGTCTCGGTCGGTCCGCAGCAGGCGCAGGAGACGCTGCGCACGGGCCTCGCCATGGGCGCCGACCGCGGCATCCTGGTCAAGACCGACGCCACAACCGAGCCGCTGGCCGTGGCCAAGATCCTGAAGAAGGTGGTCGAGGACGAGCAGCCGGGCCTGGTGATCCTGGGCAAGCAGGCGATCGACGACGATTGCAACCAGACCGGACAGATGCTCGCCGCGCTGCTCGGCTGGAGCCAGGGCACCTTCGCCTCGAAGGTGGATCTGGGCGAGGGCACGGTCGACGTGACCCGCGAGGTCGACGGCGGCCTGCAGACCGTCAAGCTGAAGCTGCCCGCCATCGTCACGACGGACCTGCGCCTCAACGAGCCGCGCTACGCCTCGCTGCCGAACATCATGAAGGCGAAGAAGAAGCCGATCGACGAGAAGTCCCCGGAGGACTACGGCGTCGACGTGGCTCCGCGCCTCGAGGTGCTGAAGACCGTCGAGCCGCCGGCACGCCAGGCCGGCGTCAAGGTGGCCGACGTTGCCGAGCTTGTTTCCAAGCTCAAGAACGAAGCCGGCGTGCTTTGATCGGACCGACAGGGAGACACTGACGATGACCATCCTTCTTGTTGCCGAACACAGCAACAACGCCGTGAACGACGCCACCCACAAGGCGATGACCGCCGCTGCCGCCATGGGCGGCGACGTGCATGTGCTGGTCGCCGGCAAGGGCGCACGCGCTGCCGCCGAGCAGGCCGCCAAGATCGCGGGCGCCGCCAAGGTGCTGCTCGCCGACGGCGACGGCCTTGCCCAGCAGCTGGCCGAGCCGATGTCGGAACTGATCGTGTCGCTGGCCGAGGGCTATGACGCGATCGTCGCGCCGGCCACCGCCAACGGCAAGAACATCCTGCCGCGCGTTGCCGCGCTGCTCGACGTGATGCAGTTGTCCGACGTGACCGGCGTGATCGACGGGTCGACCTTCGAGCGCCCGATCTATGCCGGCAACGCCATCCAGACGGTGAAGTCGAACGATGCCAAGAAGGTCGTGACCGTGCGGACGGCGAGCTTCGCCGCCGCCGAGGAGACCGGCTCGGCCTCGATCGAGGACATCTCGGCGACGCAGTCCGATCTCTCGACCTTCGTCGGCCAGGAGCTGTCGAAGTCCGACCGCCCGGAGCTGACCTCGGCCAAGGTGATCATCTCCGGCGGCCGCGCGCTCGGCTCCAAGGAGAAGTTCGAGGAGGTGATGTTGCCGGTCGCCGATGCCCTGGGCGCCGCTGTCGGTGCCTCGCGCGCGGCGGTCGATGCGGGCTACGCGCCGAACGACTGGCAGGTCGGCCAGACCGGCAAGGTCGTGGCGCCGGACCTCTACATCGCCTGCGGCATCTCGGGCGCCATCCAGCATCTTGCCGGCATGAAGGACAGCAAGGTGATCGTGGCGATCAACAAGGACGAGGAAGCGCCGATCTTCCAGGTCGCCGACTATGGCCTCGTCGCGGACCTGTTCGAGGTCCTGCCGCAGTTCAAGGCTGCCGTCGAAGCCGCCAAGGGCTGAGACGCGGCGCGCGCGCTGCGGCGTGCGCCCGACCCTTTCGAAGGGCCCGCCATGCGCGGGCCCTTCCCCTTTGCGGGCGGTGCCTTGCGGCGGGCCGTAAACCCCTTGCGAAAAAGCGCGGGGGGTCCTTGCGGCGGGCTCGCGAAGTTGCCATGAATAGCCCCTCACTTTTCCCGGCGTGCGCCGACACGGCAGCACCGAAACGAAATCGGAACGGACGATGGTGGTCGAGATCAAGAAAGTCGGCGTGATCGGCTCGGGCCAGATGGGCAGCGGCATCGCCCATGTCTGCGCCGTGGCCGGCTTTGACGTGCAGCTCAACGACATTTCCCGGGATCGGATCCAGTCCGGCCTCGCCTCGATCAACGGCAACATGGCCCGTCAGGTCTCCAAGGGCCAGCTGAGCGAGGAGGAGCGCACCGCCGCCCTGTCGCGCATCGTGCCGGCCGAGAGCATGGACGAGCTCGGCGATGTCGACCTCGTCATCGAGTCCGCCGTCGAGAACGAGCAGATCAAGCGCAAGATCTTCAGCCAGCTGTGTCCGCTGCTGAAGCCGGAGGCGATCCTCGCCACCAACACCTCGTCGATCTCGATCACCCGCCTGGCGGCGACCACCGACCGGCCGGAGCGCTTCATCGGCATCCACTTCATGAACCCGGTTCCCCTGATGGAGCTGGTGGAGCTGGTGCGCGGCATTGCCACGGAGGACGAGACCTTCGAGGCGGCGCGCGAGTTCACCCGCAAGCTCGGCAAGACCATCGCCGTCGCGGAGGACTTCCCGGCGTTCATGGTCAACCGCATCCTGCTGCCGATGATCAACGAGGCGATCTACACGCTCTACGAGGGCGTCGGCTCGGTGGAGGCCATCGACACGGCGATGAGGCTCGGCGCCAACCATCCGATGGGCCCGCTGCAGCTGGCCGACTTCATCGGCCTCGACACCTGCCTGTCGATCATGCAGGTGCTCTACGAGGGCCTCGCCGATACCAAGTATCGCCCGTGCCCGCTGCTGGTGAAGTATGTCGAGGCGGGCTGGCTGGGCCGCAAGACCCAGCGCGGCTTCTACGACTATCGCGGCGACGTGCCGGTTCCCACCCGCTGAGGAAGGTGGGTACCCGCGCAGGTTGCTCGGGTTAACCTGTCGTTAATGCTGGCCATGCGAGGGATGGGGAAGGCTCGAACCAGGAGGCTTCCATGTCCAGTGTTGCCGCCGCCATGGCGGGCATGTCGCAGGCGCAGACGCAGAACCAGCTTGCCGCGACCTTCATGAAGCAGAATGCCGACGCCACGGCCGCTCTTGCAGCCATGCTGGAGCAGAACGCCGACTACGCTGCCGCCGTGGCCAAGGCCCCGACGCCGGCCGGTGTGGGCGGCAAGGTCGACATCACCGCCTGATTGCCCTCAAGGCTGCCCAGAAACGCAAAGCGCCGGACGCATCCGCCCGGCGCTTTTGTCGTTGTGTCGCCCTCAGTGCCGGCCCTTCAGCTGCCAGCCCCAGCCGGAGCGGTCTTGCGCTGCGCCTCGATGGCCGCGCGCACCAGCGCCTTGGCATCTTCCGATGCCCATTCGGCCGGCCCCATCAGCGCGCCGATCTCGCAGCCCTTGCCGTCGACCAGCAGGGTGGTCGGCAGGCCGGGCGCCCGGCCGCGCGCCCTGACGTCCTGGAAGATCTTCATGGTGGGGTCGGCATAGAAGGCGAGATTGGAAACGCCGATTTCCTTCAGGAAGGCGCGGGGCTTTTCCTCGCCGGTCTGGTCGACGCTGACGGCGACCACCTCGAAATCGTCGCTGCCGAGCTCCGCCTGCAACTGGTCGAGCGCCGGCATTTCCTTGCGGCACGGCGCGCACCAGGTGGCCCAGAGATTGACCAGGACCACCTTGTCGCGGAAATCGGCAAGGGTGAGCGGCGCGCCGGCATCGTTGCTGAAGGCAAGCTCCGAAAGCTGCGAGGGGGCCTTCGCCGGCAGGAAGGCGGCCACCTCTCCGCGGGCGAGCGGGGCGATCTCGGCGGCAAGCGTTGCGGCAGCGCTGCAGGAGCCGGCCTGCTGCTGGTTGCCATCCGCCCCGCCGATCACGTATATCCCCGCCAGTCCTGCCATCAGGGCCACGGCGGCGATCCCGACGAGGAGCGTGCGCCGGGGAGGCCTGGTTCCGTTGGTCATCGATCCATTACCCGTTCCTTAGGGGCGCCAGAAAGGCACGTTCATGAGCAATCGCATGTGGGGAGGCCGGTTCTCGGATGGGCCGGACGCCATCATGGAGGAGATCAACGCCTCCATCGACTACGATCGCAAGCTCTACCGGCAGGATATAGAGGGTTCGAAGGCTCATGTCCGCATGCTTGCGGCGCGCGAAATTGTCGCCGCCGACGATGCCGAGAAGATCGCTCACGGTCTAGACACGATCAAGTCAGAGATCGAGGCGGGCGATTTCGCCTTTTCCCGCGCGCTCGAAGACATCCACATGAACATCGAGGCGCGTCTGGCCGAGCTGATCGGCCCGACCGCCGGCCGCCTGCACACCGCACGCTCGCGCAACGACCAGGTCGCCACCGACTTCCGCATCTGGGTGCGCGACACGCTCGACACGCTCGACGAGCAGCTGACCGACCTGCTGCAGGCGCTCAGCGAGCGCGCGCTCGCCCATGCCGGCGACGTGATGCCGGGCTTCACCCACCTGCAGTCGGCCCAGCCGGTGACCTTCGGCCACCACCTGATGGCCTATGTGGAGATGTTCGCCCGCGATCGCTCGCGCATGCGCGATGCCCGCAAGCGGATGAACGAGTGCCCGCTCGGCTCGGCGGCGCTGGCCGGCACGTCCTTCCCGATCGACCGGGAGATGACGGCGGCCGCGCTCGGGTTCGACCGGCCGACGGCCAACTCGCTCGACGCGGTGTCCGACCGCGACTTCATCATCGAGGCGCTGGGTGCTGCCTCGATCTGCGCCATGCACCTGTCGCGGCTGGCCGAGGAAATCGTGATCTGGTGCTCGGCGCAGTTCGCCTTCGTCACGCTGTCTGACCGCTTCTCGACCGGCTCCTCGATCATGCCGCAGAAGAAGAACCCGGACGCGGCCGAACTGGTGCGCGCCAAGACGGGCCGCATCTACGGCTCGCTGACGGCGCTTCTGGTGATGATGAAGGGCCTGCCGCTGGCCTATTCGAAGGACATGCAGGAAGACAAGGAACAGGCCTTCGACGGCCTGCCGAGCCTGTCGCTGGCGCTGGCCGCGATGACCGGCATGGTCCGCGACCTGACCGCCAACACCAAGACCATGAAGGCCGCCGCCGGTTCGGGCTATTCCACCGCCACGGATCTGGCCGACTGGCTGGTGCGGGTGATCGGCATGCCGTTCCGCGAGGCGCATCACGTCACCGGGCGCGCCGTCGGCCTTGCCGTGGAGCGCGGGGTGCAGCTGCACCGGCTGCCGCTGGAAGACCTGCAGGCGATCGAGCCGCGCATCACCGAGGACATCTTCACCGTGCTGTCGGTCGACAAGTCGGTGCGCTCGCGCACCAGCTATGGCGGCACGGCCCCGGCCAATGTCCGCAAGCAGGCCAAGCGCTGGCTGAAGGCGCTGGAGCGCGAGGCGGCGCGGCGCTGACGCGCGCTGCCCTCGCCGTCAGGGCGGGGCTGGAGACTTGCCGCCGCCAGAGGCGGCCGGGGGACTTGCGGCAAACGCCGCCGCATGCGAGGAAACGGCAAGGGCCGGCCATGCCGGCCCGCTTCGAACGGCCTTCTAGAGGAGCGGCGCTCACAATGGCGAAAGCTGGCATGTCTCGGGTCCTGAATGGCGGCGTGCTGATCGTGGCCGTGCTGGCGCTGACGCTTGCCGGATGCGGTCGCCGGGGTGCGCTCGACCGCCCGGGCGACGTCGATCCGGCGTTTGCCGCACCGGGCGAGCCGGCTCCCGCCGCCGCTCCCGCACCGTCGAAACCGGACCGGCCCTTCGTTCTCGACAGCATCATCTGAGCCGTCGCGGTTTTCCGCCGGCTGAAGGGGCGGCTCTCCCGCCCGCATCCACGGTCAGGATACGGCCTTGCACCACTTCCACTATGTCGATGACCGGCTCTTCGCCGAGGACGTCCCGCTGGAGACGATCGCCGCCGAGGTCGGAACCCCGTTCTACTGCTATTCCACCGCGACGCTTGAGCGACACTACAAGGTGTTCAAGGAAGCCTTTGCCGGCATTCCGACGCTCGTCTGCTACGCGATGAAGGCGAATTCCAACCAGGCCGTGCTGTCGACGCTGGCGCGGCTCGGCGCGGGCATGGATGTGGTGTCGGAAGGCGAATTGCGGCGCGCGCGCGCGGCGGGCGTCCCCGGCGAGCGCATCATGTTCTCCGGCGTCGGCAAGACCGCGCAGGAACAGGCCTACGCACTCGACGAAGACATCCTGTGCTTCAATGTCGAGAGCGAGCCTGAACTGGCGCAGCTGTCGCAGGTGGCGGTGGAGAAGGGCAAGACCGCCCGCGTCTCGATCCGCATCAACCCGGACGTCGATGCCCGCACCCATGCCAAGATCGCAACCGGAAAGGCCGAGAACAAGTTCGGCATTCCCTGGGGGCGGGCCCGCGAGGTCTATGCCCATGCCGCGGCGCTGCCGGGCATCGAGGTCTCCGGCATCGACATGCATATCGGCTCGCAGATCACCGATCTGGAGCCGTTCGACGCGGCCTTCTCGCGGCTCGGCGGGCTGATCGGGGACCTGCGTGCCGACGGCCATACGATCGATCACGTCGATCTCGGCGGCGGTCTCGGCATCCCCTATCACGACAACAACGAGCCGCCCCCGCATCCGGAGGCCTATGCCCAGGTGGTGCGCCGGCATGTCGAGCATCTCGACTGCAAGGTGATCTTCGAGCCGGGCCGGATGATCGCCGGCAATGCGGGCATCCTCGTCACCCGGGTCGTCTATGTGAAGGAGGGCGCGGCGAAGACCTTCGTCATCGTCGATGCGGCGATGAACGACCTGATCCGCCCGACGCTCTACGAAGCCTATCACGAGATCCGGCCGGTGGTGCGCCAGGCGCCCGACCATCCGCGGATCAAGGCGGACGTGGTGGGCCCGGTCTGCGAGACCGGCGATTATCTCGGCCATGACCGCGACATGCCGGCGGTCGAGCCGGGCGACCTGCTTGCCGTGCATTCGGCTGGTGCCTATGGCGCCGTGCAGGCCTGCACCTACAACAGCCGCCTGCTGGTTCCCGAAGTTCTGGTGAAGGGCGACCGCCACGCGGTGGTGCGTCCGCGCCCGACCTACGAGGAGCTGCTGGGCCTCGACCGGCTGCCGTCCTGGCTCGACGAGGACTGAGAGCCGGGGCGATAGCCTGCGCAAGGGAAGAGGGCGGGTCGGCACCTTTGTCCGGCCCGGCCTTGCCAAAGCGGGCAAAACGCCCCACCCTTCCTGATCGAGGGGGGCTTGTGACCCACGGGTCGGGCCGCGGAGGCAGACAGTGACAGACGCGAGGAAACCTGCCGGCTCCGGGCAGGGCGCCGGGGGTGATGCTTCCCGGCCGGACGGCGATGTTCCCGCCGCGCGCGCGCGTCTGGAACGCGCGATCCTGCAAACGCGCCTATCACTTCTTTGGGAGCAGGCCTGGCCGCTCCTGCAATCCGTCCTGATCGTCCTTGCCCTCTATGTCGGACTGTCCTGGCTCGGCCTGTGGTCGCTGCTGCCGACCTGGCTGTCGGTCATCGCCGCGCTCGGCTTCCTCGCGGCGGCTGTGCGGGAGGCTCTTCCGCTTGCCCGTCTGCGCCTGCCCGGCCGGGCAGAGGCGCTGTCGCGCATCGAGCGCGTGTCCGGGCTGAGCCATCGCCCGCTGGCCGCGCTCGATGACCGGTTGTTCGACGGTGGCGGAGACTCTCCCGAAACCAGAGCACTTTGGGACGTACACCGCCGGCGCGCGAGCGTGGCGCTTGCCAGCGTGCGCACCGACCTGCCGAGCCCGCAGGCGTTTCGCCGCGATCCCTTTGCCTTGCGCGTGCTGGCGGTGATGCTGCTGGTGGTGGGGTATTTCGCGGCCGAAGGCAGCCATCTGTCGCGCCTGTCGCCCGTCGCGGGCGCAGGGCCCCAGGTCGCTGCGGTTCCGGCCCGGATCGATGCCTGGATCACGCCGCCGGTCTATACGGGCCGCGCGCCGGTGTTCCTGACCGGGGCGACGGCGGAGCTGCGCGAGCCCGGCAAGGCGATCAGCGTGCCGGAAGGCAGCGAAGTGATCGTCCGGGCGCAGGGCGTCGACGCGCTTTCCGTGCTGCTGGTCTCGCCCGAGGAAACCGTGGATCTGGCCGCGCCGCCTGCGGCGGACGGCGAAGGCGGTGCGGCGACGCCGCGCGTTGCCGCAAACACCACGGGCGAGGGGCTGCGCAGCCGGCTGGAGGCGTCCGCGGCGCTGGAGATCCGCGACGGCGACACGGTGCTGCATGCCTGGCAGATTGCGGTGGAGCCGGACGAGGCGCCGACCATCCGCCTGCTCGACGATCCCGAGGAGCAGCTCAGCGGCGCGCTCAAGCTGACCTATCTGATGCAGGACGATTACGGCATCGTCTCCGCGAAGGCCGACATCCGCCCGGCGCAGCGTCTCAACCAGGATAGCGGCGCGGAAATCCGCCCCCTGGTCGAGGCGCCGAGCTTTCCCCTGTCGCTGGCCGCCGGCGAGCGGCGCACCGGCACGGGCGAAACGATCCGCGACCTGACCAGCCATCCCTGGGCGGGATCCGAGGTGGCGCTGGTGCTCAGCGCCAGCGACCATGCCGGCCAGACCGGTTATTCGGAGCCGCATCGCTTCACCCTGCCGCAGCGCCGTTTCGCCAAGTCGCTGGCGCGGGCCATTGTCGAGCAGCGCCGGGATCTGGCGCTCGATGCCAATGCCCAGGTGCGCGTGCTCGATGCGCTGGACGGGCTGTTGCTGGCCCCGGAGGTGTTCGGCGAGAAGGTGCGAACCTATCTCGGCATGCGGTTCGCCCGGGCCGAGCTGGTCGCAGCGGAAAGCGACGACGAGCTGCGGGTCGTGGTCGACCTCCTGTGGGAACTGGCGCTGAACATCGAGGACGGCGACCTGTCGGTGGCCGAGCGCGCCTTGCGCGATGCGCAGGAGGCCTTGCGCCGGGCATTGGAGGAGGGCGCCTCGGACGAGGAAATCGCCCGGCTGACCGAAGAGCTGCGGCAGGCGCTGAACGAATACATGCAGGCCCTGGCCGAACAGATGCGGCAGAACCCGCAGGCCATGCAGCAGATGGACCCGAATGCGCAGAACCTGCGGCCGCAGGATCTCGACGAGATGCTGTCGCGGATCGAGGAACTGTCGCGCAATGGGTCCCGCGATGCCGCCCGAGAGCTTCTCGCCCAGATGCAGCGGATGCTGGAGAACCTGCAGGCGGGCCGCCCGCAGCAGATGCCGAACGGCATGACCCAGGAGATGATGCAGGCCCTCAACGAGCTCGGCCAGATGATCCAGCGCCAGCAGGAGCTGATGGATCAGACCAACCGGTTCGACCAGGGCCAGCAGCAGCAGGGCGAGCAGGGACAACGAGGTCAGCAGGGCCAGCAAGGCCAGCAGGGGCAGATGACGCCCGAGGAGCTGGCGGAAGCCTTGCGGCAGCTGCAGGAAGGGCAGGGCGAGCTGGGCGAGCGGCTGCAGCAGCTGCTCGACAAGATGGCGCGCAACGGCATGCCGTCGAACGAGGACCTCGGCCGGGCCGGCGAGGAGATGGGCAATGCCCGCGACAGCCTCGGCCAGGGCCAGCCGGGCGATGCCGTCGGCCAGCAGGGCAACGCGCTCGACGCGCTGCGCCGGGGCGCGCAGGGCATGGCGGAGCAGATGTTCGGTCAGGGGCAGGGCCAGGGCGAAGGGCCGGGCATGGCGGGCCGTCAGGGCGGCCCGATGGACGAGGATCCGCTCGGCCGGCCGCGCCGCACGGAAGGGCCGGATTTCGGCGACCGGGTGCGGGTGCCGGACGAGATCGACGTGCAGCGCGCGCGCCGCATCCTGGAGGAGCTGCGCCGGCGGTTCTCCGATCCCAGCCGGCCGATGCTGGAGCTCGACTATCTGGAGCGGCTGCTGCGCCGCTACTGATCGATGCGGCGCCCGGCGCGCGCACGAACACGGCTATCGGGCTCGCGCGGGACAAGCGCGGGCCCGTTGCATGTCATGCTATCGATATCGGGGAAGAGACAGGCCGGCAGTGCGCCGCCACGCGGTTACGCGTAGCGGCGGGTTTCCTCGCGGCAGATGCCGAGCAGGGCATCGCTGACCGCACGGCGGATCTCGGCGAGCGAGAAGGGCTTGGTCACCACGTCGTGGATCAGCGCGTCGAGCCCGTTGGCGCGCTCGCGCTGGTCGGCAAAGCCCGTCATCAGCAGGATCGGGATCTCAGGATGGTCGCGCGCCGCGATCAGGGCGAAGGCGATGCCGTCCATCACGGGCATCTTGATATCCGACAGGATCAGGTCGAACGCGCCCTTTTCCTTCGCCAGCGTCTCGGCGGCTGCCGCGCCGTCCTCCTGGGCGACCACGGCATGGCCATCCAGCTCCAACGCGCGCTTGACGAAGCTGCGAACGGCGTCGTCGTCTTCGGCGATCAGAATGCGAGCCATGTCCCTCTCCGTTCTTCAAGCAGCGGCGTGCTAGGCCTGGGCGTCCTGGACCACGTGACCGATGAACGGGAGCTGGCGCCACTTGTGCCCCATGTCCATCCCGTAACCGACCACGAACTTGTCGGGACACTCGAACCCGACATAATCCGCAGAAATGGCGGTTTTGCGGCGCATCGGCTTGTCGAGCAAGGCGGCGATGCGCACTGAGCCTGCGCCGCGCTCGATGAGTCGGTCTCGTGCAAAAGCCAGTGTGCGACCGCTTTCCAGTATGTCATCCACGAGAATCACATCCCGACCGGCGACATCGCTCTCCACATCGCGCAAAACGCGGATTTCCCTTGACTCCGTTCCCGCGCCGTAACTGGACAAATGGATAAACTCCATCTCCGGGGCAAGGCCTGCCCGGTGCATCGCGCGCACGAGGTCGGCAACGAACATGAAGCTGCCCTTCAGCACCGCGACGACCAGAAGTCCCTCGGGGCGGGACGCCGCGATCTCGCGGGCGATTTCCTCGACCCGGGCGGCAATGGCCGCCTCGTCGTAGAGGGTGCGGATGTCGACGCTTTCACTCATTTCAGCCTGGCCTGCCGTTGTTTGCGCTCCACGAAGCGCACCTGAATGTCCGCCGCCAGGTCGGGCGGAGCCGACAGGCGGGTGCGAAACCGCGTCGTGCCACCGACATCGAGCCGGCGCAAGCGCGGTTCCATGGTCCAGGCGTAGATTTCCTGGGCATCCTCGCTGCGCAGGGCCAGGCGGATGGCGGGAACCGGCATCGGCTGCTTCTCGATATTGGCGATCGTGCCCTCGATCACCAGGACGATCGAGCCGTCCTCCATTTCGCGGAAGGTGCGCAGGTCGCGGAACTCGAGGCCGCGCAGGTTGACATCAAGCCCGGCGAGCTGGAACAGGCCTGCAAGGTCGGGCATCCGCGCCACGATGGGCGTGCGGAAGGTGACGGCCAGCGCGCCCAGGGCGATGGCGCCGCAGAACAGCAGCATGCCGACCACCCGGCGCGGGCGCACGCGGCGCGCCTGCCGGCCGGCTGCGGACAGGATCCGACGCAGGATCGGCTCGCTGGAGCGCGGCTTGACGTGGATCTTCGGCTTGCGGGCTAGGCTCTCGATGTCGACCGTCTTGGCGGCGGCAGCTTCCGCGTCGTCGCCCGCTCCGGCATCGGTGGTCATCGGCAGGCTGGACGCCAGCTCCTGTCCCGCATCCTCGTCCGCCGCCTCGTCGGCATCGAACATGGAGGCGAAGACGTCCTTGCCGCCGTCGGTGTCCTCGCCCTCGTCCTCGCTCTCGTCTCCGCCCTCGCTTTCGATGGAAGCATCGTCCCCGGCGGTGTCCTCCGCCGGGTCGTCGTCGCCGGCCAGGGCGGCTTCCCAGTCATCGGCAAGATCGTCGCCGTCCGCATCCCCGGCTTCGGCCATGGCGGGCGCCCTGGCGCGCGCGGCCTGGCTCTCCTCGGCTTCCGCCTCGGCGCGGTCCGGGAGTTCGGTCTCGATGGAGGCGGTGTCCGGGGTGGGGAGGGCGTGCCAGCGCGTGCCGCAGCGCGCGCATTTCACGTCGCGGCCTTCAGGCCCCAGGGCCGCAGGTGTGACCCGATAGGCGGTTGCGCAATCCGGACAGGTTATCTTCATTGTGGAGGCGGCCTCGTCTTGCCCACAAATACCGGCCGGAAAGGCATGGTCGACATCCGGTGAAGCCGGTACGCAAGACGGGCAGTGTCGGCCCAAGACCGTAAACACGCCGCAAACGGCGAGACATTGGTTTGTCCCGCCGGCCGCATACCGGAGTTTTCGCCTCCATGACGCCCGGATATCGTTAATGAAGCGTTAATGCCAAAGCGATAGTGTCCGGCCAACGTGTTAACGAGAGGTTGCCGTGATCCGATTCGAAAATGTCGGTCTGCGCTACGGCATGGGGCCGGAAGTCCTGCGCGACCTGACCTTCGAGATCAGGCCGCAGTCATTCCAGTTCCTCACCGGTCCGTCCGGTGCGGGCAAGACCAGCCTGATGCGCCTGCTGTTCCTGTCGCTGACGCCGACGCGCGGGCTGATCCGCGCCTTCGGCAAGGACACATCGGCGCTGAAGAAGAGCCAGATCCCGGCGCTGCGCCGGCGCATCGGTATCGTGTTCCAGGACTTTCGCCTGCTTGACCATCTGACCACCTATGAGAATGTCGCCCTGCCGCTGCGCGTCATCGGCCAGGAGGAGAGCCAGTACCGCTCCGACGTGGTGGAGCTGCTGAAATGGGTGGGCCTGGGCGAGCGCATGCATGTGCTGCCGCCGGTCCTGTCCGGTGGCGAGAAGCAGCGCGCGGCCATCGCGCGGGCGCTGATCACCCGGCCCGAGCTGCTGCTGGCGGACGAGCCGACGGGCAACGTGGACCCGCCGCTGGCGCGGCGTCTGCTGCGCCTGTTCATCGAGCTGAACCGGCTCGGCACGTCGGTGGTGATCGCCACCCACGATCTGGCGCTGATGGACCAGGTCGACGCACGGCGCATGGAACTGGGCGAAGGACGGTTGCAGATCCATGACTGACGACGACAGGACACCAAGGGCTGGCCCGGCAGGGGGCGCGGGAGGCGAGGGCCGTCGCGGCTCCCGTCCGCCCAGTGGCCGGCCGGCCGCGTCCCGCCGCCCCAAGGCGGGCGCCAAGACACGCAAGCGCGGCGCCCCGGACGAGCTGCGCCCGTCCGCCCCCATCGTGCCGCCGCAGGCGGTTGCCGGGCGTGCGCTGACGCTGGTCGTCGCGATCATGAGCTTCCTCGCCTGCCTGACGGTCGGCGGGGTGACCATCATTCACGAGGCGGCGAGCGCCTGGTCCAACGACCTGCTGCGCGAGGTGACGATCCAGATCCGCCCGGCGGACGGGGTCGACATGTTGCGGGAGATCGAGAAGGCAACGGCCGCGGCCAAGGCGCAGGCCGGCGTCGGCGCGGTGCGGGCCCTGTCCGACCAGGAAACGCGGGAACTGCTGCAGCCCTGGCTCGGTGCTGGGCTGGAGCTGGAGAGCCTGCCGGTGCCGCGCCTGATCCAGGTGCAGGTGTCGGAACCGTCCGTCTTCGATCTTGCCGGACTGCGCGCGGTGATCAGCGCCGAGGTCAGCCGGGCCAGCGTCGACGATCACAGCCTGTGGACCAGCCGCCTGGCAGCCATGGCCAATGCGGTGGTGCTAGGTGGCATCGCCGTGCTGTCGCTGGTGCTCGGCTCGATGGTCCTGTCGGTGGTCTTCGCGACGCGGGCGGCCATGGCCGGCAACCGGGATGTGGTCGAGGTGCTGCATTTCGTCGGTGCGGAGGACAGTTTCGTTGCCCGGGAGTTCCAGCGCCATTTCCTGCTGCTGGGTCTGCAGGGCGGCCTCGCCGGCGGTGTCGCCTCCATTCTCGTCTTCCTCGTCCTTGGCTTTCTGGCCGACGAGCGCACCGGCTTGCAGGGCCTTGCACGCTCCATGGACATGCTCGGCGGGGTGTCGGTGGGGGTCGGCGGCTATCTCGGTGTGCTGGCCATCATCTTCCTCGTCACGGTGCTGACGGCAGCGACCTCGCGCCTTGCGGTGCGCGCCCATCTGCGGCGGATCGAGTAGGGGCGCGGCTTTCCGCAAGAGCTTGCGCGCAAACGAAAAAAGCCCCGGCCATCTGGCCGGGGCTTTTCTATCGTGTGGAGCGGCGGGCCTGGTCGGCCGCGCCGGATCTTTGTCTTATTCGGCGCTCTGGCTGGCAGCGGCAGCCTGCTGCTCGGCTTCCTTCGCGGCCTTGGCGGCGGCGAGGTCGGCCTTGATCTCGTCGTTCAGGCGACGGGCGCGAACGTTGGTCGCCTCGACGATACGGGCGGACTTGCCGCGACGGCCGCGCAGGTAATAGAGCTTGGCGCGACGGACCTTACCGCGACGCACGACCTCGACGCCCTCAAGCATCGGCGAGAAGATCGGAAACACGCGCTCCACGCCTTCGCCGTAGGAGATCTTGCGGACGGTGAAGTTCTCGTTGATGCCGCCGCCGGAGCGGGCGATGCACACGCCTTCGTACGCCTGGGTACGGGTACGGTTGCCTTCCGTCACGCGCACGTTCACGCGGATCGTGTCGCCGGGAGAGAAGCTCGGCAGCTTGCGCTGTGCTTCGACCTTCGCCATTTCCTCGGCGTTGAGCTGTTCGATGATGTTCATGGCACTACCTTTTGGTTCGTGTCGGTCAGAGCGTCCGCTGACGGTCGAGCCGTAGGGGCGAATTCACCGCGTTTTTGGCCTGGCCGGACGCATCCGGCCGCGGAATTCGGTTCGAGTCACCTTGCTTGCGAGAGGCCGGTCGTCCGCGTCCTGTCTTCGCGGCCCTGGCGGGCAAAGGCAAACGGCAATCGGCACGGCTCGCGCCGACAGGCGCCCGAGTGGCCGCTATCTAGCGCAACTCGCCGCGTTTGTCATGCCCTTTTGCGCCCGTTTGGCGCAGAAACCTGCGCCCTAGCCGTCGTTGAGGCGCTGCCACAGGTCGGGCCGGCGCTCGCGGGTCAGCCGCTCGGCCTCCTCGCGCCGCCAGCGGTCGATGCGGGCGTGGTCGCCGGAGGTCAGGACATCGGGGATGGTGCGCCCCTCGAACTCGCGCGGCCTGGTATAGTGCGGATGCTCCAGAAGGCCGGTCTCGAAGCTCTCCAGGGCGCCGCTCTCGGCATTGCCCATGACGCCGGGCAGCAGGCGGACGACCGCGTCGAGCAGGACCATGGCGGCCAGTTCGCCGCCGGACAGGATATAGTCGCCGATCGAGACTTCCTCGAGGCCCCGGGCCTCGATCACCCGCTGGTCGATGCCCTCGAACCGGCCGCAGACGATCACCGCGCCCGGCCCTTGCGCAAGGTCGCGGACCCGCGCCTGGTCGAGCGGCCGGCCGCGCGGGCTCATCAGCAGGCGCGGCCTCGTGTCGCCGGCAGGGCTGGCCGCATCAATGGCAAGGGCTAGGATATCGGCGCGCAGGACCATGCCGGCGCCGCCTCCGGCCGGCGTGTCATCGACGGAGCGGTGGCGATCGGTCGCATGGTCGCGGATTTGGTGGAGCTCCAAGTCCCAGTCGCCCCGCTCCAGCGCGCGGCCGGCAAGCGATGTGCCGAGGGGGCCTGGAAACATCTCCGGATAAAGGCTGAGGATCGACGCCCGGAACGTCATCGCATACTCCCTGGATCGGCAGGCCACCGGCCCGTCGGATAACTCTCGCAACCCCCGCTTAAGGCTTTCCCGTGTAGCAAGGAAGCCCGATCCCGGAGATCTTCATGCTGCGCCCGCTCGTCCGTCTTGCCGAACTCGTCCGCACCCTGGTGCGGCAGCACTATCTCGACCTGTCGGCGGCGCGCGTCTGGCCGCTCTGCGTCCTCGTCGCCTACGGGATCGTCGCGGGCTTCATCTACAATCCCGGGATGGACCATCCTTGGGACAAGCTGCAGCACCTTGTGTTCTTCGGCCTGCTGACCCTGTCGATCCACGCATTCTTCTGCTGCCGCCTGCGGATTTCGGCCGGAATCGCCGCGGGGCTGGGGCTGACGGCGGAACTTGTGCAGGCGCTGGTGCCCAATCGCGAATTCTCGCTGGGGGACATTGCCGCCAACATGCTCGGCGTGACGCTCGTCGTCGCCGCGATCCTGCTGCTGCGTCTTGAGGTGCGTGCGGCGCTTGCCGGCGGATCCCCGGTTCCCGACCGGGACGAGGACATGGATGCGGCGCAGGCTCAGCCGGCCGCTTCGTCGTCCGCGCGCGGATCCCGCTCCTCGTCGTCCTGAGCCTCGTCGCCCTCCGTGCTTTCCGGCACGACGATAGTCACCTTGCCGGCGGCCAGGTCGATCTCCGGCACCGCCTCGCGGGTGAAGGGGACGTAGAAGGATTGTGCGCCCTGCGGGCGGATCTCCACCAGGGTGCCGGCGCCGAAATCGGGCAGGGCGACGATCTCGCCGATGGTCTCCCCGTCCGGCGCGACGGCCTCGAGGCCGAGCAGGTCGGTGTGGTAGAATTCGTCCTCGTCATCCAGCTCCGGCAGCGCATCGCGCGGAATGTAGAGGTCGAGGCCGTTGAGGGCCTCGGCGGCATTGCGGTCGTCGATGCCTTCGAAACGGGTGACGACCATCGCCTTCTGCAGGCGCGCGGACTTCACCACCAGGCGGCGCTTGCCGTCGGCGGTTTCCAGCGGGCCGTAATCGCAAAAGGACAGGGGATCGTCGCCGAAGGGCTTGACGCGAACCTCGCCGCGCACGCCGTGGGCGGCGCCGATGCGGGCAATGAGAATGCGGTCCTCGCTCACGCGGCCGTGCTCCTGACGGGGGAGGCGGGGTGGCAGTCCCCGATACATGTCATTCGAGACCTGCTCCCTTCATGAGGGCACCGCGGTCCCGTGCCGGGCCGATCCGCGCAACGACGCGGACCCGGCGGACCCGCGCCGATGCGACGCGGGTCCTGAAGGTGCATGAAGAAGGCAGCGCGCCGATTACTCGGCAGCAGCTTCCTCGCCGCCGGCAGCAGCCTCGGCCTCGGCCGCAGCGGCCTCCTCGGCAGCCTGGCGCTTGGCCTCGGCACGCTCCTTGGCCTTGGTGCCCGGCTCGGCCTTCTTCGGGTTGCTGCGAGCTTCGCGGCTCAGCACGCCGGCGGCATCCAGGAAGCGCAGGACGCGGTCGGTCGGCAGCGCGCCGTGGCTCATCCAGTGCTGGATGCGCTCGACGTCGAGGACGATGCGGTCGGCATTGTCCTTCGGCAGCATCGGGTTGTAGAGGCCGACCTTCTCGATGAAGCGGCCGTCGCGCGGCGAGCGGACGTCGGCAACGACGATGCGGTAGAACGGACGCTTCTTGGCGCCGCCACGGGCAAGGCGAATTTTCAGGGCCATGGTAGTCTCCTTTAGTACTTCAGTGCGACGCCGGGGTCAGCGGCGAATGGCTTCATGGTGACGGATCACTTCCTTGACGATGAAGTTCAGGAACTTCTCCGCAAAATCGGGATCGAGATTGGCGTCCCGGGCAAGCGCGCGCAGTCGCGCGATCTGCCGTTCCTCGCGCGCCGGATCGGCGGGCGGAAGACTGTGGGTGGCCTTGAGCAGGCCGACCTTCTGCGTGCACTTGAAGCGCTCCGCAAGCATGTGAACCAGTGCGGCGTCGATATTGTCGATGGAGCCGCGCAGCCGCAGCAGCTCGTCCATCGCGGCAGACGCCGGCTCGAGGATTTCCTCGGCGCTGTCGGTCATTTCTTCTTCCCTCGTCCCAGGCCGGGAAGGCCGCCGAGACCGCCGGGCAGCTTTGCCCCGCCCAGTCCGCCAAGGCCGCCCAGGCCACCCAAACCGCCAAGCCCGCCGGGCAGGCCCGGCATCTGTCCCGGAAGCTGACCAGGCATCTGGCCGGACTGGGCCATGCGCTCCAGCTCCTTCGGGTCGATGTTCGGCATGCCGCCGCCGGGCACGCCCATGCCGCCCATCATCTTGCCGAGCAGGCCCTTGCCCTTGCCCATCTGCTTCATCATGTCGGCCATCTGCCGGTGCATCTTCAGCAGCTTGTTGACGTCTGCGACGTCGACGCCGGAGCCGGTGGCGATGCGCTTCTTGCGGCTGGCCTTGAGAATGTCGGGCTTGCGGCGCTCCTGCGGGGTCATCGACTGGATGATCGCGACCTGACGCTTGATCACGCGGTCGTCGATATTGGCCGCATCGAGCTGCTTCTTCATCTTTCCGACGCCGGGCATCATGCCCATGATCCCGGACATGCCGCCGAGCTTCTCCATCTGGCGAAGCTGCTCGGCAAGGTCCTCGAGGTCGAAATTGCCCTTCTGCATGCGGGCGGCCATCTTGGCCGCCTTTTCCTGGTCGAGCTCGCGAGCCGCCTTCTCCACCAGCGACACGATGTCGCCCATGCCGAGAATGCGGTCGGCGATCCGCGCCGGGTGGAATTCCTCGAGCGCGTCGGACTTCTCGCCGGTACCGACCAGCTTGACCGGCTTGCCGGTGACCGCGCGCATGGACAGGGCCGCGCCGCCGCGGCCGTCGCCGTCCATGCGGGTCAGCACGATGCCGGTGATGCCGACGCGTTCGTCGAAGGAGGTCGCCAGGTTGACCGCGTCCTGACCGGTCAGGCTGTCGGCGACGAGCAGGATCTCGTGCGGATTGGCGGCCGCCTTGATCTCCGCCATCTCGACCATCAGCGGCTCGTCGATATGCGTGCGGCCGGCCGTGTCGAGCATGACGATGTCGTAGCCGCCGAGCCGCGCTGCCGTCATGGCGCGCGAGGCGATCTGCACCGGCGTCTGGCCGGCGACGATCGGCAGCGTGTCGATGCCGGTCTGCTCGCCAAGGACCTTCAGCTGTTCCTGCGCCGCCGGGCGGCGGGTGTCGAGCGAGGCCATGAGCACCTTGCGGCGCTCGTTCTTCGTCAGCCTCAGGGCGATCTTGGCGGTCGAGGTGGTCTTGCCCGAGCCCTGCAGGCCGACCATCATGATGGCGAAGGGCGCGGCTGCGTTGAGGTCGATCGGCTCGCCCGCACCGCCCAGCATCTCGACGAGCTGGTCGTGGACGATCTTGACGACCTGCTGGCCCGGCGTGACCGACTTGAGGACTTCCTGGCCGACGGCCCGGGTCCGCACCTTGTCGGTGAAGGACTTGACCACCGGAAGCGCGACGTCAGCCTCGATCAGGGCGCGCCGGACCTCGCGCAGCGCCTCGGAGACATCGGCCTCCGACAGCGCACCGCGCCGCGTCAGCTTGTCGAGAATGCCACTGAGGCGATCTGACAGACTTTCGAACATGCCGTCTCCTTAAACCCTTTCGAGGTGGCGGCCGGAGCCGCTTCCGTGTCCCCCGTGCGGGACGTAGCGCGATCCGCAAAGCGGTATGGCACCCGAGGGCGCATCGCGCTGTCGGGTGTGAACCTCCGGGATCTCTTTATACCTTTGCGGGTCCCGGGCGGCGTATCGAGCTGTCGTCACTCTTTCGGAGTTGACGGGCTGATACCCGCAAACGCCAGCGAAAGTCAAGGGAGCTGGCGCATTCCCCTGCAAAACGCCGCCTACGCGGCATGCCGGCTTACGGGTAGTCGCGCGAGCCGAAAATCGCCGAGCCGACGCGCACATGGGTGGCGCCGACGCGCACGGCGCTCTCGAAATCCGAGGACATGCCCATCGACAGGCCGGAAAGGCCGTTGCGTTCCGCGATCTTGCGCAGCAGTGCGAAATGCGGGCCGGGCGTGTCGTCGACCGGGGGGATGCACATCAGGCCGAGCAGCGGCAGGTGCAGCTCGTCCCGGCAGAAGGCGACGAAATCGTCGGTCTCGCGCGGCGCGATGCCGGCCTTCTGCGGTTCCTCGCCGGTGTTCACCTGGATGAAGAAGCGCAGGTTTCTCTGCTGTTCGGCGCACTCAGCGGCGAGCGCGCGGGCGATCTTTTCCCGGTCGAGCGTGTGGATCACGTCGAACAGCGCAACCGCGTCCTTCGCCTTGTTCGACTGGAGCGGCCCGATCAGGTGCAGCTCGATATCGGGAAACTCCTCGCGCAGCGCCGGCCACTTTCCCTGGGCTTCCTGCACGCGGTTCTCACCGAAGACGCGATGGCCGGCGGCGATCACCGGGCGGATGGCATCGGCGTCGAAGGTCTTGCTGACGGCGATCAGCGTGACGGAACCTTCCGCGCGCGCGCCATCATGCTCGGCGGCGGCGATCCTGTCGCGGATCCCGGCGATCCGTCCGGCGGCATCCGTTGGGGTCGGTTCTGCGGCGTGCGGGGACATCTTGATGCCTCTTCGTGCTTTGGCGGGCGAGTTGCTGTCATGGACATGCGACGGGCGCCGCGCGAATGCAAGTCCTGGACCGGCAGGACGCGCGGCGCGGGCCTTGCAGGTTGACCGGGCCGGCGATTTCTGGTGACAGTCGCGCCACATCATTTCTTTTCACTGCAACGAGCGAAGCACACGAGATCATGGCGACGGAGCGCTACAACGCCCGCGAAGCGGAAAGCCGCTGGCAGAAGGTCTGGGACGAGGCGAAGGTTTTTGCCACCCGCAACGAGGATCCCCGGCCGAAGTATTACGTGCTCGAGATGTTCCCCTATCCGTCGGGGCGCATCCACATGGGCCACGTGCGCAACTACGCCATGGGCGATGTCGTGGCGCGCTACAAGCGGGCGCGCGGCTTCAACGTGCTGCATCCGATGGGCTGGGACGCCTTCGGCATGCCGGCGGAAAACGCCGCCATGCAGAACAAGGTGCATCCGCGCGACTGGACCTACCAGAACATCGCGACGATGCGCGGCCAGCTGAAGATCATGGGCCTGTCGCTCGACTGGGAGCGCGAGTTCGCGACCTGCGACGTCGAGTACTACACCCAGCAGCAGCGCCTGTTCCTCGACTTTCTGAAGGCCGGTCTTGCCTATCGCAAGAACTCCAAGGTCAACTGGGACCCGGTCGACATGACCGTGCTGGCCAACGAGCAGGTGATCGACGGGCGCGGCTGGCGCTCCGGCGCCTTGGTCGAGCAGCGCGAGCTGACCCAGTGGTTCTTCAAGATCTCCGACTGGTCGGAAGAGCTGCTGTCGGCGCTCGACACGCTCGACCGCTGGCCGGAAAAGGTCCGCCTGATGCAGAAGAACTGGATCGGCCGGTCCGAGGGCCTGCGCGTGCGCTTTGCCTTCTCGACGCCCGCGCCGACCGGCGATGCGGCGCTGGAGATCTTCACCACCCGGCCGGACACGCTGTTCGGCGCGTCCTTCATGGGCCTGTCGCCGGATCATCCGATCTCGCGCAAGCTCGCCGAGGGCGATCCGAAGATCGCGGCCTTCATCGAGGAGTGCCGGCGCATCGGCACCTCCGCCGAGGCCATCGAGACGGCCGAGAAGATCGGCATCGATACCGGGCTGACGGTCGTCCACCCGCTCGATCCCTCGATCACGCTGCCGGTCTACATCGCCAACTTCATCCTGATGGACTACGGCACCGGCGCGATCTTCGCCTGCCCGGCGCATGACCAGCGCGACCTCGACTTCGCCCGCAAGTATCACCTGCCGGTGCGCCCGGTGGTGCTGCCGAACGGGGCGGATCCGGAGACGTTCGAGATCCGCGACGAGGCCTATACCGACGACGGCACGATCTACAATTCCGCCTTCATGGACGGCATGTCGATCGCGGATGCCAAGGACGCGGTCGCCTCGCGGCTCGAGGCGGAGACGCTGGACGGGGCGCCGCAGGCGCAGCGCCAGGTCAACTACCGCCTGCGCGACTGGGGTATCTCGCGCCAGCGCTACTGGGGCTGCCCGATCCCGGTCATCCATTGCGACGATTGCGGTGTGGTGCCGGTGCCGGTCGCCGATCTGCCGGTACAGCTGCCGGACGACATCGACTTCGAAAAGCCGGGCAACCCGCTCGACCGTCACCCGACCTGGCGCAACGTTGCCTGCCCGACCTGCGGCAAGCCGGCACGGCGCGAGACGGACACGATGGACACGTTCGTCGATTCCTCGTGGTACTTCGCCCGCTTCACCGATCCGCGCTCCAAGACGCCCACCGACAAGGCCGTCGCCGATGCGTGGCTGCCGGTCGACCAGTATATCGGCGGCATCGAGCACGCGATCCTGCACCTGCTCTATTCGCGCTTCTTCGCCAGGGCGATGAGCGTGACCGGGCATCTGAGCGTGAAGGAGCCGTTCCGCGGCCTGTTCACGCAAGGCATGGTGACGCACGAGACCTACAAGGCGCCGGGCGGCGGCTGGGTCTCGCCGGCCGAGGTGCGCATCGAGGGCGACGGCGAGGAGCGCCAGGCGTTCCTGGTGGAGACCGGCGAGAAGGTCGCCATCGGTTCCATCGAGAAGATGTCGAAGTCGAAGAAGAACACCGTCGATCCCACCGACATCATCGAGACCTACGGCGCCGATACGGCCCGCTGGTTCATGCTGTCCGACAGCCCGCCCGAGCGCGACGTGCAGTGGACCGAGGACGGGGTGCAGGGCGCTTGGCGCTTCATGCAGCGTGTATGGCGCCTGATCTCCGAGATCGGCGAGAGCGTGCCGCAGACGGCCCGCCCGGATGCGTTCGGCGAGGCGGCGACCGCCCTTCGCCGTGCGACCCACAAGGCGTGCCAGGCGGTCTCGGCCGATATCGAGGCCCTGTCCTTCAACCGTGCCGTTGCCCGCATCTACGAGCTGGTCAACACCCTGTCGCGCGCCGCGCAGGGCGGAGCCGAAGGCGAGGACATGCGCTTTGCGCAGCGCGAGGCGGCCGGCTTCCTGGTGCAGATGATGGCGCCGATGGCTCCGCATCTGGCCGAGGAGTGCTGGCATGCGCTCGGCCACGAGGGCATGCTGGCGACGCAGGGCTGGCCGGAGATCGAGGCGGATCTGCTGGTCGAGGCGACCATCACCCTGCCGGTGCAGGTCAACGGCAAGAAGCGCGCCGATCTCATCGTCTCACGCGAGGCTTCCAAAGAGGAGGTCGAAGCGGCTACGCTGCAGCTCGATGCCGTGCAGCGCGCGCTGGACGGCAAGCCCGCCCGCAAGATCATCGTGGTTCCGCAGAGGATCGTGAATGTCGTCGTGTGACCATCCGCAACCGCAGCAGCCTGCCCGCCGGCGGGCGCTGGCCGTTCTCGTCATGGGGGCGGCACTGTTGGCCGGCGCCTGTCAGGTGCGCCCGCTCTACGGCACCATCGGAGGACCGGCCGGCGCGACGCCGGCCGTCGCCACCGAGCTTGCGGCCATCGACATCGATACGGTCGAGACCGCCTCGAGCGAGGATCTCGATCGGGTCGGCCAGGTGCTGCGTAACGAGCTGATCTTCGGCTTCCGCCGGGGTCGCGAGGCGGGCGAGCAGCGCTACCGGCTGCGCATCCTGATCGACCGGCCGTTGAACGAGGTCGGCGTCGAGCGGCTTGCCGACGTGCCCTCCGCCTATACGGTCACGGTCAACGCCTCCTATGTGCTGAGCGATCTCGCCACCGGACGCACGGTGACCACGGGCCGGGCCTTCGGCTCCGCGTCCTTCGACTTCTCCAGCCAGCGCTTCGCCAACCTGCGCGCCGAGCGCGACGCGGAGGATCGGGCGGCGAAGATGGTTGCCGGCGACATCCAGACGCGGCTTGCCGGCTTCTTCGCGTCCCGCGGTTGATCCGCGATGGTCGCGCTCAAGGCCGGCGAGATCGACCGTTTCATCGCCGATCCGCCGGCCGACGTCTCCCTGATCCTCGTTTTCGGGCCCGACACCGGGCTCGTGTCGGAACGTGCCCAGGCGCTGGTGACGCGTGCTTCCGGCGGCGTCGACGACCCCTTTTCGCTCGTCCGCCTGGATGCGGGCGAGGTGGTCTCGGACCCCGCGCGGCTGATCGACGAGGCCTCGACGGTGCCGCTGTTCGGTGGCCGCCGCGTGGTGTGGCTGCGCGACGGGGCGGGCAAGAACCTGACGCCGGCCGTCGACCCGCTGTTCGGCGAGCAGCGTGCGGAAAGCGCGCTCGTGGTCATCGAGGCGGGCGATCTCAAGAAGGGGACCGGCCTTCGGGGCAAGTTCGAGCGCGACCGCAAGGCGGTGGCGATCCCGTGCTATGGCGACGAGGTGCGCGATCTGGAGCGTGTCATCGACGGCGAATTGCGCGAGGCCGGCCTTGCGATCAGCCGCGAGGCGCGGCAGGCGCTGATGGGGCTGCTGGGCGCCGACCGGCTGGCGAGCCGCGGCGAGGTGCGCAAGCTCTGCCTTTATGCCTATGGCCGCGAGCGCATCGACCTTGCCGATGTCGAGGCGGTGATCGGCGATGCCTCGGCCTTTGCCGTCGACGAGTTGATCGATGCGGCTGCGCTCGGCGATCTCGGCAAGCTCGACCACGGGCTGGAGCGGCTGTCGGCCAGCGGCCAGCGCGCGGACATGATCGCCTCGGCGGCGCTGCGCCATTTCCAGTTTCTTGCCCGCGCAAGGGCAGAGGTCGACCGCGGCGTGCCGCCGGCCCGCGTCGTCGAGCAGGCGCGCCCGCCGATCTTCTACAAACGGCGGGACCTTGTTTCGCGCGAGCTCTCGCTGTGGTCGGGGGACGATCTGGCCAAGGCGGGCGAGCGGCTGGCGGATGCGGTGGCGGCGGCGCGCAAGTCGCCGGCGCTGGCCGAGGCGCTGGTCGGCGACGTGCTGCTGACGCTCGGCCGGGTGGCGCGTTCGCGCGCCCGGCGCTGAGCCCCTATCCCTCTTTTTCCGTTCGGTTCAGCCGGTCTGGCCGGGGATCTTGCGCCCCGTGCGCATGATCGGCCCGCCGTGCTTGTGCGCCGGCCGGGGAGCCTTCGGGCCTCCGGCCGTCAGCGGGCGCTCGGCATATTGCCCGTGCACCCGGTGGCGGTCATAGAGTACCACGGCGCCGGCAATCGCGATGTTCAGGCAGAACTTCGTCGGGATCTTGATGATGTGCTGGCAGGCCGCCTGCATTTCCGGCGAGAGCGATCCGCGCTCGGGGCCGAGGATATAGGCCGCCTGCAGCGGGTGCATGAAGCTCGGCAGGTCGACCGCCTCGTCGGTCAGTTCGACGCCGACCAGCTGGCAGCCCTGCGGCAGGTCCATTTCCTCGATCGAGGGCCAGTGGAACAGCGGCAGGTGGCCGGTGCTCTTGGAGGTATCGGACGCGGGAGCCTTGCGGATCCTCTTGTCGGCATCGACGGTGAAGAAGAAGCTCGCCCCGAAGGCATGCGCCGAGCGCATCAGGTTGCCCAGGTTCATCTGCTTCGAAATGCCTTCCGCCCCGACGGCGAAGTAACCGCGCATGGTCCTTGCGACCTCCTTGTCGTTGTGCCCGCGAACGGCCGAGCAACCGCAGGTGACCGGAGATAGCGGCTGGGCGCCGCCCTGACAAGATTGACGAGTTTCACGGCTTTTCCGGACCTTGATCCCGTGCTAGGCGAAACTTGGGGAAACATTGGGGGAAACTTGTGTGAAAGCCGTTTTGTGCGAACGCCTCGGCGCGCCCGAGGACCTTGTCCTGCGGGACATCGAGATGCCGTCGCCCGGGCCGGGCGAACTGCTGGTGGAGGTGAGCGCGGCGGCGCTCAACTTCTTCGACACGCTGATCATCGAGGGCAAGTACCAGTTCCGGCCCGAGCTGCCGTTCTCGCCGGGCGCCGAGTTTGCCGGCCGGGTGCTGGAGACGGGCGAGGGGATCGAGGCCTTCGAGCCGGGCGACCGGGTGATGGGCTATGTGCGATGGGGCGCGGTGCGCGGCGCGGTGATCGCCACTGAGGACGATCTGGTCGCCCTGCCCGACGAGGTCTCCGACGAGGCGGCGGCCGGTCTTTCGGTCACCTACGGCACCTCGCTGCATGCCTTCCGCGATCGGGCGCGGCTGGAGCCGGGCGAGACGGTGGCCGTGCTAGGTGCCTCGGGAGGCGTCGGTCTTGCCGCGGTCGAGATCGCCAAGGCGATGGGCGCGCGGGTGATCGCCTGCGCCTCCAGCGCGGAAAAGCTGGAGCTGGCCCGCGCCCACGGCGCCGACATCCTGGTCAACTACACGCAAGAAGACCTGAAGACGCGGCTTAAGCAGCTGACCGATGGCAGCGGTGTCGATGTGGTCTACGACCCGGTCGGCGGAGATCTTGCCGAGGCGGCGCTGCGCGCCACCGGCTGGCGCGGCCGCTATCTGGTCATCGGCTTCGCCGCCGGCCAGATCCCGAAGCTGCCGCTCAATCTGGTCATGCTGAAGGGCTGCGACGTGCTCGGCGTATTCTGGGGCGATGCCATCGTGCGCGAGCCGGAGGCGCATCGCGACAACATGGAGCAGCTGCTTGCCTGGATGCGCGAGGGGCGGATCCGGCCGCACCTGCATGCGGTCTATCCGATCGAGGAAACGGCAAGGGCGCTGCGCGAGCTTGCCGACCGCAAGGTCCAGGGCAAGGTGATCATCCGCCCATAAGGGCAAGGCGTGCCAAGGAGGCTGGAGGCGGCTTCAAGCCTCCAGCCGCACCAGGACCGGCGCGTGGTCGGACGGTTGCTGCCAGCCGCGGGCATCGCGCAGCACCTGCATGGAGACCGCCTGGCCGGCCAGTGCCGGGTTCGCCCACACATGGTCGAGCCGGCGGCCCTTGTCGGCGGCCGACCAGTCCTTCGCGCGGTAGCTCCACCAGGTGTAGAGCTTTTCCTCCAGCGGCACGAAGGCGCGCATCACGTCGGTGAGGCCCGCAGCGGTGCGCACTGCCTCCAGCTTCTCGCATTCGATGGGCGTGTGGCTGACGATCTTAAGCAGCTGCTTGTGCGACCACACATCGTGTTCGTAGGGCGCCACGTTGAGATCGCCGACGATCATGGCGTTGCCGGAGATCGAGGCGAAGCGGTCGGCCATCTCGTCGAGAAAGGCGAGCTTGTGGGCGAACTTGTCGTTGATCTCGGGATCCGGCTCGTCGCCGCCGGCCGGCACATAGAAGTTCTGCAGCGTGAAGCGGTCGCCGGCAAAGGGAATGCCGGTCGAAAGATGCCGGCTGTCGCCCTTGGTGCAGTAGTCGATCCGCTCTTCGTCGAGGAACGGGCGGCGGGAGATCGTCGCGACCCCGTGATAGCCCTTCTGGCCCTTGATCGCGATATGCTCGTAGCCGAGCTTGCGGAAGGCGGAGAGCGGGAAGTTGCCGTCGGCGCACTTGGTTTCCTGCAGGCAGATCACGTCCGGCGCATGGTCGAGGATCAGCTTCTCGACGATCGGCAGGCGCAGCCGCACCGAGTTGATGTTCCAGGTGGCGATGGTCAGGCGGTCGGTCATGGGCGATCCGGATCTGGGCAGGACGGGACGGAGCCTGGACGGCTTCCTGCCTGATTGCCAGTTGCGGACCCGGCGTGCAAGGCCGGGCTTTCGCGCGCGAGGCGGATTTGTGTGCTGCCTGTCACATGAATTGGCGCTTGCGGGCGGTAATGACTGGGGCCGACACTGGTGTCGAAAGGCGCGGCACATGCCGCGTCGTTTGAGTGGGCACGGCACGGGCCGTGCTGAGGCAGGACAAAGGGGAGCCGTCACATGGGCTTTTTTGATTTCGTGAAGGATGCGGGCAAGTCCCTGTGGGGCAGCGACGAGCCGGAGGCCGATGCGGCTGCAGCCATCGAGAAGGAAGTGGCCGCGCTCGGTCTCGACGGCGACGTCAAGGTCGAGGTGTCCGGCGACACGGTGAAGATCGCCGGCGCGGCCCCGACGCAGGAAGCGCGCGAGAAGCTGATCCTGGCCGCCGGCAACGTGCTGGGCGTCGCCAAGGTCGAAGAAGAGATCGCGGTCGCGGACAGCGCGCCGGAAGCCGGCTTCCACACGGTGGAGAAGGGCGACACGCTGTGGGCCGTTGCCAAGAAGGCTTACGGCGACGGCTCCAAGTACACCGCCATCTTCGAGGCCAACAAGCCGATGCTGTCGGATCCGGACAAAATCTACCCGGGCCAGGTGCTGCGCATCCCGCCGCTCGGCTGAGGCTTTCGGGACGTTTCGATCACGATCTTGTGAGGCCAAACCGTAAGGTTTGGCCTCATCTCATTTTCGCTTCGCTCAATTGGTAAGCGCTTCCTTAACGCTTTGGCCATAATGTCCGGTCCCGGTTGAAAGGGGGCTTTGGACCAAAGAGAGAGCGATGATTGCGCGCGTGCTGATCCTGTTCTGTACCCTGTTTATGGCGTCCTGCGCGGCCTTCGACTTTCCGGATCCGACACCGGAGGACTTCGCCATCCATGGCATCGACGTCGCCCGCTACCAGGGCGATATCGACTGGCACCGGGTGAAGCGGGCCGGCACGGAGTTCGCCTGGATCAAGTCGACCGAAGGCGGCGACTATCTCGATCCCAAGTTCATGGACAACTGGGTGCAGGCCAAGGCGGCCGGCGTGCCGCGCGGCGCCTATCACTTCTACTATTTCTGTCGGCCGGTGGAGGAACAGGTTGCCTGGTTCATCCAGAACGTGCCGGTCGACCCGGACGCGCTGCCTCCGGTGCTGGACATGGAGTGGAACGCCCATTCGCGCACCTGCCGCGACCGGCCGCCGCGCGAACAGGTCATCCGCGACATGCGCTACTTCCTGGAGCGGGTGGAAGCGCATTACGGCAAGCGTCCGGTGATCTACTCCTCCGTCGATTTCCACCGCGACCGGCTGGTCGATGCCAAGCACAATTACGATTTCTGGCTGCGCTCGGTGGCAAGCCACCCGGACCGCAAGTACGAGAAGCGGCAGAACTGGGTGTTCTGGCAGTACACGGCGGAAGGCCGCGTCGACGGCATCAACGGCAATGTCGACCGCAACGTCTTCTTCGGTACCCGCTCGCAGTGGCGCCGCTGGCTCAAGGGCGAGCTGCAGAAATAAGTCTGACGGCCGGACAGGGCGAGGGCGGCAAAGGGCGCTGAGGCTGGGGCAGTTAATTGCCAACAAGAAACTCGCTGGACATCCAGCCGGTCATTCCCGTCTGTGTCTCTACATTGCTCCAGCCGTCCCTTTGGCCAAGACGTTTGACCACGCCCCCCTTGGGGACTGTCATCAGTATATTCGTAAGGGTGCTGGGTCCTGCGCGCAGATTTACGGCTGTCTTGGTAACCAGAAGAGGGGCGTCCGCCTCTCGGTTTTCGGAAGGCTGACTTTCGATGTGGGAGGGTGCTTGCGTAGCCGCGGGAGGTTCGGTGTCTGATGTCGCCGCCGGTACAACGATGGTTGCTGCCGACCCCTGGCCGGTGTCGATGGCTGCCCTTTCCGGTATGAGTGCGGCAAGAAGCGGAAGGCCGAGGAGAAGCGCAAGCGCGGTAAGGATCAAGCGCCTTGCCGTTTTGCTTTTTCTTGGTGGCAGGTGAGGTTGGATCAGCTCCTGTGAGGTGGGCTGTCCGTCCGGCTCTGGAATGAGCGATGCGTCGCTCGTTCTACCTCTGGGCAGCCTGGCGAGTTGACGGCATCCGTTTTCGAGCCCCAAACCCTTGCCCGCTTGCGAAAACTCCACGAGCTCGTTGAGGCCCGTCGCGCTCCGCAGTTGGATGCTTTCGTAAAGGCAAATCGGCAGCTGACGGTTGTCCCGAAACCGACGATCCGGTCCTCCGTTTTTGTTGGGGTGTTTCCAGGTTTGGCCAACGACCTGGGCGTCCGCGGGCACCGCGCCATCCTCGATGAAGCGGCTGTTGCTCCTGTGCACCCTCAGGTCGTTGTAGGGGACCGCGCCGAAGCGCGAGCCATCCTGTACTAGTATGGTGTCCGGCATGAAGAACAGGGTCTGCTTTCCAACGCCGAGGGCGGGTGGCGTCAGGTTGCTCTTGATCACATCGGGCAGCGAGTAGGAAAGCGATGTTGGTTTCCGTTTCACCAGATGAGACGCACCGGCATTGCGCTTTCTCGTGACATCGCTCGTAACGGCCCCGCTTTCCTCAATGTGCCATTTGCCTTTGCACGCCTGCAGGCTATCGAAACCCTCGACCAATTGCCGATAAGCAACTTCTGCATCACCCTCGAGGTCGTAGTAGAGGACCGAGCTTCGGCGATAGGAATCGAGCCAGCGTCCGATCATCCAGCCCGGGATTGCAGCCAGTCCGAAGAGAAATCCAGCGCCTCCAGACGCGAATCCGGCGAGGAGCGCGACGCCTATCGCGGTCCAGCAGAATGCGGACGACATTTTCATTTGTCCGCTTTTGCGATTGATCTCGTCGAGCAGGTGCCCGAACGTTTCGTCGCGCATTCCGAGAACGTCGGCAGACTCGATCTCGATCATCTCGACATCGTCCGAGCCGGTCGCCTCGGGTGCCATGTCCGGACGGAGCGCTGGCGGCGAGTTACGTTCTGCCGAGCTGGTCCCGGCCGGCTTTATGGAAGATCTGTAATAGAGGCCGCCCCGTCCGGCATGAATGTAGTGACCGCGTGGTCCCGTGCCCACGCGCAGGCCTCGAACGCCCACCGATAGACCCACACCGCCCTTGGAAAAATTGAAACGAAACGGGCCCGCAGATACGGATTTGCGAATATAAAAAGGCAATGTCTGTTTCCCCCCGGAAACGAGCGGACAACGCCACTCCGGCGGGAAGTTTACAACCGCACTCGAACGCGGTTAAGCCCGGGAAAGGCCTTAGAGGGCGAGACGCGGCAAGGAAGCCCCTCTCGCCCCAATCCCTTCACGCAGCCGCTTCCGCGCGTGAGCCGACGATCTCCACCACTTCCTTCATGATGTCGGTAAGCTGGAAGTTCTTCGGCGTGTAGACAGCGGCAACGCCCATCGCCCGCAGACTGGCGGCGTCTTCCTCGGGAATGATGCCGCCGACGACCACCGGGATATCGTCGATGCCGGACGCGCGCAGGCGGTCCATCACGTCGCGCACCAGGGCAAGGTGCGAGCCGGACAGGATCGACAGGCCGATGACGTGGACGTCCTCCTCCAGCGCGGCGTTGACGATCTGCGCCGGGGTCAGGCGGATGCCCTCGTAGACGACTTCCATGCCGCAGTCGCGTGCGCGCACGGCGATCTGTTCCGCGCCGTTGGAATGGCCGTCGAGGCCGGGCTTGCCGACCAGGAACTTCAGCCGGCGGCCGAGCTTCGCCGACACGCTCTCCACCGCTGCCCGCACCGGGGCAAGGTCCTCCGCGTCGGCGCGCGCCGCCTTGCCGACGCCGGTCGGGGCCCGGTATTCGCCGAACACCTCGCGCAGTGCCGCGCCCCATTCGCCGGTGGTGACGCCGGCCTTCGCCGCCGCAATCGACGGCTCCATGATGTTGGTGCCCTCGCTTGCCGCCTGCTTCAGCGCGGCGATGGCGCCCGCCACGGCACCTTCGTCGCGCGCCTCGCGCCAGGCCTTGAGCGTGGCAATGGCGTCCGCCTCCACATGCTCGGGCACGGTCAGGATGCCGCCGTCCTCGCCGGTGGCGAGCGGCGAGGGCTCGCTTTCGGTGAAACGGTTGACGCCGACCACCACCTGCTCACCCGCCTCGATGGCGGCAAGACGGGCGGCGTTGGAGGCGACCAGCGCCTGCTTCATGTAGCTCGATTCCACCGCCGCGACGGCGCCGCCCATCTCCTCGATCCGGGCGAGCTCCTCGCGCGCCTCGCTCTTCAGCGCCTCGACCCTTTCGCCGATCACCGAGGAGCCGTCGAAGATGTCCTCGAACTCCAGCAGGTCGGTCTCGTAGGCAAGGATCTGCTGCACGCGCAGCGACCATTGCTGGTCGAAGGGGCGCGGCAGGCCCAGCGCCTCGTTCCAGGCCGGCAGCTGCACCGCGCGGGCGCGGGCGTTCTTCGACAGCACCACGGCCAGCGCCTCGATGAGGATGCGGTAGACGTTGTTTTCCGGCTGCTGCTCGGTCAGCCCGAGCGAGTTGACCTGCACGCCGTAGCGGAAGCGGCGGTAGCGCTCGTCTTCGACGCCGTAGCGGGTCAGGCAGATCTCGTCCCACAGCTCGGCGAAGGCGCGCATCTTGCAGATCTCGGTGATGAAGCGCATGCCGGCATTGACGAAGAAGGAGATGCGGCCGACCGCCTGCGGGAAGTCGCCCGGCGGGATCGCCCCCGATGCCTTCACCTCGTCGAGAATGGCGATCGCGGTCGCCAGCGCGAAGGAGAGCTCCTGCACCGGCGTCGCCCCGGCTTCCTGCAGGTGGTAGGAGCACACGTTCATCGGGTTCCACTTCGGCATGGCGCCGTAGGTCCAGGCGATGACGTCGCGGGTCAGCCGCAGCGAGGGCGCGGGCGGAAACACATAGGTGCCGCGCGACAGGTATTCCTTGATGATGTCGTTCTGCGTCGTGCCGGCCAGTTCGGCCCGGTCGGCGCCCTGCTCGTCGGCGGCCGCGACGTAGAGCGCCAGCAGCCAGGGAGCCGTGGCGTTGATCGTCATCGACGTATTCATCTGTTCCAGCGGGATGCGGTCGAACAGCGCCCGCATGTCGCCGAGATGGGCAATCGGCACGCCGACCTTGCCGACCTCGCCGCGCGCCAGCGGATGGTCCGGGTCGTAGCCGGTCTGGGTCGGCAGGTCGAAGGCGACGGACAGGCCCGTCTGGCCCTTGGCGAGGTTGCGGCGATAGAGCTCGTTGGACTCCTGCGCGCTCGAATGGCCGGCATAGGTGCGGAAGATCCAGGGCCTGTCGCGCCGGGCCGGTGTCGCCCCGCCCGCGCTCTTCGTCGCCGGTTCCGTGCCGGGGGTCGCTCTGTCGCCCATGGAAACACTCCTCGCAAGCTTCGTGCCCGCGGCGGTGCCCAATGGGGTCCGCATGACCGGGCATCTTCCTGATTTTCCTCAAGCTCCTCGTCCTGAGACGGGGCGCCATCCTCCCGAAATCAAGCGCGCCTCCCGCGCCCGCAACGCACTATTTCTAGGTGCGATGCAAAAACACTCTTGGGCAAACGCGCCAATTAAGCAATAGTCCAATAGCGGAACGCCTGTTTTTGGTACGATAGTTTCGCGAGGGGGGCGTATCTTCCTCTTTCGGAATGATGCGTCGCAGCAATCGGCCGCAAGGGACGGGCGGTCGACGACCTCGCGCCGGCAACGATCCGGGCCTCCGCCGGACGGGCGGACGGGACGCCGGAGAGGACGCGGGGGGCGAAAACCTGAAAGGCGGTGCGGCGGCGGTCTCGGCCCTTGCTGCACCTGCCGGCGACATAACGGGAGGACATGCGCGATATGGGCAATGCTCAGCAGGCAAACGACAATCGCGAGGCGGAGGATCGCCCGGTGAAGGACCTTTACGAGATCGGCGAGATCCCGCCGCTCGGCCATGTGCCGAAGTCGATGTATGCTTGGACCATCCGGCCCGACCGGCACGGGCCGCCGGAAGAGGCGATGAAGCTGGAAGTGGTTCCCACCTGGGAGCTCGACAGCAACGAGGTTCTGGTCCTCGTGATGGCGGCCGGCGTCAACTACAACGGCATCTGGGCCGGTCTCGGCGAGCCGATCTCGGTCTTCAAGGTGCATGACGAGGCCTATCACATCGCCGGATCCGATGCCTCGGGCATCGTCTGGGCGGTCGGCTCCAAGGTGAAGCGCTGGAAGGTCGGCGACGAGGTCGTCATTCACTGCAATCAGGACGACGGCGACGACGAGGAGTGCAACGGCGGCGACCCGATGTTCTCGCCGACCCAGCGGATCTGGGGCTACGAGACGCCGGACGGCTCGTTCTCGCAGTTCTGCCGCGTGCAGTCGCAGCAGCTGATGCCGCGTCCCAAGCATCTGACCTGGGAGGAGGCGGCCTGTTACACGCTGACGCTGGCCACTGCCTACCGCATGCTGTTCGGCCACGCGCCGCACCAGCTGCGCCCGGGCCAGAACGTGCTGGTGTGGGGCGCCTCGGGCGGCCTCGGCGTCTTCGGCATCCAGCTGGCGGCCGCGGCCGGGGCCAATGCCATCGGCGTCATCTCCGACGAGGACAAGCGCGACTACGTGCTCTCGCTCGGCGCCAAGGGCGTGATCAACCGCAAGGACTTCAACTGCTGGGGCCAGATGCCCAAGGTCAACTCGCCTGAATACAACGAGTGGCTGAAGGAGGCACGGCGCTTCGGCAAGGCGATCTGGGAGGTCACCGGCAAGGGCAACGATGTCGACATGGTGTTCGAGCATCCCGGCGAGGCGACCTTCCCGGTCTCCTGCCTGGTGGTCAAGCGCGGCGGCATGGTGGTGTTCTGCGCCGGCACGACCGGCTTCAACCTGACCTTCGACGCCCGCTATGTCTGGATGCGGCAGAAGCGCATCCAGGGCTCGCATTTCGCCCATCTCAAGCAGGCCTCGGAGGCCAACAAGGCGGTCATCGACCGGCGGATCGATCCGTGCATGAGCGAGGTCTTCCCGTGGGAGGACATCCCGCGTGCCCACACCAAGATGTGGAAGAACCAGCACGCGCCCGGCAACATGGCGGTGCTGGTCTGCGCGCCGACCACGGGCCTGCGCACGTTCGAGGATGTTTTGGCGGCAAGCGAACGCTGACCCCTCGAGAACCGCTCTTCCAGGCTCCGCCGCGGGAGGTTTTCCGCGGCGGGGTCGTGGGCGGTTCGCCCATCAACGCTTTCTCAAGGGGAGGGGCCTATCCTTGCGCCCCTGACCATGGCCGGCACGAGCGGGCAGCATGGTCAAAGGGCGCCGCGCGGCCGCCGCCCTTCATTTTTCCTCGCCCCGCGCCGCGCGGGACGCTATGAGACTCCCATGACCTTTCGGCTTCGTATCGGCTGTGTCGCCCTTGTCGGGTTGCTTGCCGCCGCCTGCATGCCGGAGCGCAACGTCGTTCCGCCCTATTACAAGGACCTCGCCCGGGTCGACGCATCCGTCGATGCGGCCGCGGCGCAGCAGATGATCACCAGCTATCGCCAGTCCAACGGCGCAGGCTCGCTCACCATCGACCCGTCCTTGATGCAGGTGGCGCAGAAGCAGGCCCTCGCCATGGCCCGCGCCCAGGACATCCAGGCCTCGCTTCAGCGCGGCAACAGCCTTGCGGTGCGCCTTGCGGCCGCCGGCGAGGAAAAGACCTATGCGGTGGAGAATGTCAGCGCCGGCTACCGGACCGTCGCCGAGGCCTTTTCCGGCTGGCGCGATTCGCCCAAGCACAATGCGGTGATGCTCGACGGCAAGGCGACCCGCATGGGCATCGCCACGGCCTACGCGCCCGGGTCCCGGCACAAGGTGTACTGGTCGCTGGTGCTTGCCGGGCCGGCCGGGCAGCCCTGAGGCGGCTTGAACGATGCTGGAGCGCGCCGAAAGCTACGAGGCACTCGTTTCCGGATTCCGCTGGCGGATCCCGGCGCGCTACAACATCGCCGATGTCGCCTGCAGCGCTTTTGCCGCCCGCGCGCCCGAGCGCGAGGCCCTGCTGCATCTTCGCGAGGACGGCAGCATCGAGCGCTGGACCTATGGCCGGCTCGAAGAGGCGTCCTCGCGGCTTGCCAATGCCCTGAAGGCACAAGGGATCACCCGCGGCGAGCGGGTGGCATTGCTGCTGCCGCAGTCGCCGCAGACGCTTCTCAGCCATCTTGCGGTCTACAAGCTCGGCGCCGTCGCGGTGCCCCTCGCCAATCTGTTCGGTGTCGACGCGCTGCGTTACCGGCTCGCCGACAGCGGCGCGGCGGCGGTGATCACGGATGCGGCCGGGCTTGCCAAGCTGTCGGAGATCCGCGACGAGCTCGGCATGCTGCGCGTGATCGTGTCCACGGACGGCGCGGCGCCCGGCGCCCTGTGTTTCGACACGCTGGTGGCGCAAGGGGCGGCTTCCTTCGATTGCGCGGAGACCGGCCCGGACGATCCGGCGATGATGATCTACACCTCCGGCACGACGGGCCAGCCCAAGGGCGCGCTGCACGGCCACCGGGTGCTCGCCGGCCATCTGCCCGGCATCCAGATGGCGCATGAGTTCCTGCCGCAGCCGGGTGACCTGTTCTGGACCCCGGCCGACTGGGCCTGGGCGGGCGGGTTGCTCAACGCGCTGTTGCCGGCCTTGACGCTCGGCGTGCCGGTCGTCTCCTATCGTTTCGAGAAGTTCGATCCCGAGCGGGCCTTCGCGCTGCTCGAGCGGTTTGCCGTGCGCAATGCCTTCATCCCGCCGACCGCGCTGAAGATGATGCGTGCGGTGGCCAATCCGCGCGCGCGCTTCGATCTGGCGCTGCGCACCGTCGGCTCCGCCGGCGAGGCGCTGGGCCGGGAGACCTACGACTGGGCGCGCGAGGATCTCGGCCTCACCGTCAACGAGTTCTACGGCCAGACCGAATGCAATGCGATCCTGGCCTCGTGTGCGGCCCTCGGCGTCAGCCGGTCGGGCGCCATCGGCAAGCCGGTGCCCGGTCACGAGGTGGCGGTGATCGGCGAGGACGGCAGCGTCCTGGCGCCGGGCGTGCAGGGGCAGATCGCCGTGCGCCGGCCCGATCCGGTGATGTTCCTGCGCTATTGGGGGCAGGACGAGGCAACGCTCGGCAAGTTCATCGGCGACTGGATGACCACCGGCGACCAGGGCGTGGTCGACGAGGACGGATATGTCCACTTCGTCGGGCGCGACGACGACATCATCACCTCGGCCGGCTATCGCATCGGCCCGGGCGAGATCGAGGATTGTCTGCTGTCGCATCCGGCGGTGGCGCTGGCTGCCGTCGTCGGCAAGCCGGACCCGCTGCGCACGGAGATCGTCAAGGCCTTCATCGTGCCCACCTCTGGCATTGCGCCCGACACCGCGCTCGAGGAGGAGATCCGCGACCATGTCCGCACGCGGCTATCGGCGCATGAATATCCTCGGGAAATCGCCTTCGTGGACGAACTGCCGATGACCACGACGGGCAAGGTCATCCGCCGCCTGCTGCGCGAGGAAACGGTGCGCGGCGGCCTGGAGACCGAGGAGTAATCCTCCCTCCCGATCGCGCGGTTCAGCCGCGGCCCTTGCGCACCCTGGCCAGCAGCGCGCGCGCCAGTTTGCGAAGCCGGCGATTGGCGGCGATGTCGAGCCGGGCAAGCGCGCCGCGCAGGGCGCCTCCTGTTCCCTTCGAGACCACCAGCGTGGCGAAGGGCACCGAGCCGCGCCACAGCGGCGCGATCATCGGATGGTCCGGAATGGCAAGCGAATCCGCGTCGGAAAAGCCGGCTTCGTCGAGATTGCGACGCATCGCCCGGCGGGTCAGCTGCGCACCCGGCGAGAAACGCGCAAGCTGCTCGTCATAGGCGATCTTCCAGGAAAACGTCCGGTCACGGTCGCGCACCGTCACCAGCATGGCGGCCGGCGCGTTCCCTGCGTCCAGCGTGTCGATGCGCACCTGTCCCCTTGCGGCCAGCGAGGAAATGAAGGCGCGGGCAAAGGCCGCGCGCTCCGGGGTGCTCGCGAGCGCGGTTCCGCGCCGTCCCTTCCATCCCGAGGCTTCCAGAGCCAGAAATCTCTCGAAGGCTTCCCCGACGCTGGCGGGATCCGTCAGGCTGTCGAACCGGGCCGTGGCATTCGCCTCCTCCAGCCGGCGCAACTGGCGATCCAACTCCCTGCGGCGGCGGGTTCCGATCTGGCGGAACTGCTCTTCGCCGGCCGGCCCCGCGGAGTGACCGGCGCGCACGGCCCTGGCGGTGCGGGCCACGCGCCAGCCCGCTTGCCGGGCGAGGTCGTCGAACAGCTCGCTGACCGGCCCGTCGGTGCGCAGATAGGGGACAAGGAAGGTCTGGGTGCCGAACTCCAGTGCCGCCTTGTCCAGCAGCAGCGACAAGGTGGCGCTGTCGGCGGAGGGGGCAAGCAGGGGAGTGCCGAGCGGACCGTAGTCGCTGGCGCAGGCGCTGGCCACCGGAACGAAAAGACCGGCGCGGCGGCGCAGAAAGGGCGCAAGGGCAAGAAAGCTGCCGTCGCCGGCATCGCGCACGGCGAGGATGCGCACGTCGCCGGTTTCCATATGCGCCAGATAGGGCAGCAGGAAATCGGGCCCGAAGAAGGGGTTCGGCTCCAGCGTGGTCTCGGCGAGCGCGCGCCACTGCGGCAGATGGGCTTCGGCCTCGCTGGCGCGAAAGACGAGGGCGTTCATCGTCCGCTCCTGGTGCTGGCCCCTGGATGCCGCCGAGGCCGGCTGGCGCGGGTCCTTGCGACGGCGGGCGCGTGCAGCGGATGGGCGTGCTGCCTGCTCGGCGCCGGATCCCGTCGTGCGCGTGCCGTCGGCCCTGTCGTCTTCGGCGATTGCCATTGCGGCTCCTTTGCCCGCCGGCCTGCCGGTCCCGATCCCTGTCGGGGGCAACCGTCGGTTTCAGAGGCAGAAGATGCCACAGAGCGGGGACAATTGAAGCTGCTTCGTTCAGCCTTGGTTAACCCTGCCGGGACGTGGGCGGGCCGGGCACCCCGTGTCACGGTGCAGCCTGCGGGGCGCGCGGGGCGAGGATAAACGGGTCGACGCCGAGATGGCGGCGCGCCTGGTGGCGCAGGGCGCAGGCCTCGAAGATCATCGCGCCGGCGGTGGCGATGGCCGCGCCGTTGATGCCGAGCAGCGGGATCAGGGTCATGTTGAGCGCAAGGTTCAGGACGAAGGCGAGGGCATAGATCCGGGCGCAGCGTCCCTGCTGGTCCGCCATGGTCAAAAGCGCGTCGGCCGGACCGACGCAGGCACGGGCGAGCACGCCGGCCAGCAGGATCAGCATGGCCGGATAGCCGCTGATGAAGTCCGGACCGAACAGCGACAGCAGCAGCGGGCCGACGGGCACCAGCAGCACGCACATGGCCAGCGTCGGCCAGAAGGTCCAGCGGGCGGTGTCGGCGACGAAGGCGCCGAGCTCCGCGCGCGCGCCGCCGTGATACAGGTGCGAGTAGCGATGGGCGGTGGCCGAGCGCACCGCGAAATAGACGAAATGGGCAAGCGCCGGCGTCTTGGACGCGGCGAAGTAGATCGCCACCTGATGCGGGTCCTCCCACAGGCTGACCATCACCACGTCGGCGCTGGTGATCAGCTGGAAGAAACCCTCCACCAGCAGGATCGGCAGCGAGATCCGCAGCCAGTCGCGAAAGGTCCAGTCGCCGCGCAGCAGGCGGCCTGCCGGGGCGGGCGGCAGGGAGCGGGAGAGAACCAGCATCTGCACCAGCGCCACGCCCCAGGTGGCGAGGATCGTGATGATGCAGGCATTGGTCGCAGTGGCGGGAACGCCGGCCCAGATGGCAATGGCCATGCCGGCGAGGATCGCCAGCGGGCGCCAGATGAAGGTCGGAAGCATGGCCAGAAGCGGCCAGTCGTGGGCGCGGGCGATGCCGTCCTGGATGCTGCCGATGGTGAAAAGCGGCAGGCAGACGGCGCCCAGCGCCAGCGGCAGTACGTAGTGGGAGGCGATCAGGTCGCCGGCGAGCCACACGGCCAGGATGCCCGCAAGGGCGATCCCGGTGGCGGCAAGGCCGCCCGCCAGCCGGCTGCCGACAAGCAGCGCGCGGAGGCGGCCGTGGTGTCCCTGCGCCCGGTATTCGGGTATCAGCCGCAGCACCGAGGACGAGAAGCCGAGCGGTGCGAAGATGCCCAGCACCACGACCAGCGTCCAGACAACGACGTAGATTCCGTATTCGTGGCCGCCCATCAGCCGG
The DNA here is from genome assembly GCF_058448995.1 of Stappia sp. G46H5W. NCBI lineage: Bacteria > Pseudomonadati > Pseudomonadota > Alphaproteobacteria > Hyphomicrobiales > Stappiaceae > Stappia > Stappia sp. G46H5W. Next base: position 426,646 of record NZ_JBZFLL010000005.1, read on the forward strand.
GCGAGGATGACCTGCATGACATAGGCGAGCACGGCGCCGAGCACGCGGATCGCGAACACCGACAGCGCCATGCGCTGGGCGCGCGAAGTGTCCGGTTCGCCGTTGAGGATACGCTCGCAGCGGGCAAGCACAGGCTGCACGCGCGCGAAAAGGGCGGCGGGCAGGATCCTTTCGGCCCATGTCACAGGTGACAGGCGCAACGCCGGGAGCTCCTTCTCGGGTCAACCGCGAGAATCTAGCCCGAGGGGCTTAATTTTCCGTGCGGTTCGCGTGCGGGAGCAAGGGTATGGGCACATGGCGCGCGGTGCGCGAGGCGTGCAGGATCACAATCCGGTGATCGGTCGTGCGGGCGAGCGTATCGCCGCTCAGCCGGGCATCGCCAGCACGTCCGGGTGCTGCAGCGGGGCGTGCTTCAGCCACAGGCATGCGCCATCCGGGCCGGTCGTCGCCGCGAAGTCGATGCCCGCCGGCAGGCGGCACCAACTGCCGGCGGAAAGCGGCTCGCCATCGGCCTGAAGGTTTCCGGAAATGACGAGAATCTCAAGGCCTTGCGGGTTCTCGACCGCAACGGCCGTGTCGCCCAGCCAGCCCTCGATCGCAACCCGCTCGGCCGCATCGGCAAACAGCAGGCGGGCGGCGGCGGCCCCTTTGCGCAGCGGGGCGGGATCGCCCTCGCCGGGGCGGTGGACGATCTGGGCGGTGTCGGACCCGCGAAACTGCCAGAGCCGAACGAAGATGACGCAGCCTTCGGCCGAGGCGGGGCTGTGCGCGGTGCCCGGGGGATTGCGGAAGTAGCTGCCGGCCGGATAGTCGCCGTGCTCGTCCTGGAAGGTTCCCTCCAGCACGAGGATCTCTTCGCCGCCGTCATGGGTGTGCGCGGGAAAGGCGCTGCCGGGCGCGTAGCGCACGAGGGAGGTGGCGCGGGCGATTTCCCCGCCCACCCGGTAGAGCATCTTGCGCTCGACGCCGGCGGCGGGACTGGCGATCCAGTCGAGCTCAGCCGAATGGACCGTTACCGGTCGGTCGAGATCGTCGTTGATGCGCATCGCGTCGTTCCTGTCCGTAGGCGGCTTGCCTTCCGGTCAGCCGCGCGCGGGGGAAAAGCTGCGCGAGACGGCGATGGCGATGAAGGCAAGGGTCAGCGGCACGAAGGATAACCACAGAACCGTGCTCCAGCCATAGGCCGTGAGCAGGCCGCCGGAGAGCAGCGAGCCGAAGGCCATTGTGCCGAACACGACGAAGTCGTTCAGCGACTGGACGCGGGTCTTCTCTTCCGGCCGGTGGCATTCCAGCACCATGGCGGAGGCGCCGATGAAGCCGAAGTTCCAGCCAAGGCCCAGGAGGACAAGCGTCACCCAGAACTGGGTCACCTCGACGCCGGTCAGCCCGACGACGGCCGAGGCGCCGATCAGCGCAAGGCCGGTGACGACGATGGTGGTCGCGCCGTAGCGGGTGATCAGGCTGCCGGTGAAGAAGCTCGGCGCATACATGGCGATGACGTGCCATTGCAGGCCGAGATTGGCGGATTCCTGCGACAGGCCGCAGAGCTGCATGGCGAGCGGGGCGGCGGTCATCAGGAAGTTCATCAAGAGATAGGAGACGACGCCGCAGGCCACCGCCACGATGAAGCGCGGCTGGCGGGCGATCAGGCCGAGCGGCCGGCCGCCAGCGCGTTCCGCGGCGGTCGGCTTGGGCAGGCGGATGCCGGCGAGGATAAGTGCGGAAAGCGCTGCCACGCCCGCCTGCGCCAGGAAGGTGGCGGCGAACATGTAGGGCATCCACAGATACATGGTGTGGGTGACCAGCTGCGGGCCGATGACGCCAGCGAAGACACCGCCGGCCATGACCAGCGACAGGGCGCGGGGCCGCTTGTCGGCCGGCACGCAATCGGCGGCGGCGAAGCGGAAGGAGAGGACAACCGCCGCATAGGCGCCGCCGAAGAACGTCGCCGCGCAGAACAGCCAGAACGAGCCGATGATGACGGCGAGCGCTGCCAGCAGGCCGACCAGGACACCGCAAACCGTACCGGCAAGGAAGGCCGCGCGCCGGCCGTAGCGCTGGGCGATGGCGCCGGAGGGCAGGGTGCAGGCGGCCATACCGACGACGAAAATCGTGATCGGCAGCGTCGCCAGTGCCGGGGTCGGTGCCAACGTATGCCCGACGATCGCGCCGGTGGCGAAGACCACGACGGAGTTCGCACCAGCCAGCGCCTGAACGATGGCGAGGCGAACGACGTTGCTGCGGGCGTACGGGTAGAGGGACGAGTGCTCGGAAGGAGCGGGCTGGGCCGCCGCGGCGTCGGACATGAGGGCTTGAACCTGACTGGTGGGCAAAATCCGGCACGCAAAATGGATGCGCCGGGCGTTGACCATCGCATAGCAGATCGGGAATATGAGCAGAAATGATGATAATTCACACATGGATGAAGGGCTCGCATAAATGCTCGACCGGCAACATCTCGTCTTCATCCGCGAGGTCGTGCGGGCGGGCAGTGTGACCGCCGCGGCGGCGAGGATGAACCTCAGCCAGTCGGCGATCAGCCATGCGGTCTCCAAGCTGGAAAGCCGCTACGGAATCAAGGTCTGGCACCGAAAGGGGCGCAGCCTGCAGCTGACCCGTGCGGGGGAATATCTGCTGCGGCTGGCGGACCGCCTGGTGCCCGAGCTCGACCACGCCGAGCAGGTTCTGGCGGACATCGCGCAAGGCCGGCGCGGGGCGATGCGCATCGGAATGGAGTGCCATCCTTGCGAAAAATGGCTGATGCGGGTGACGGGGCCGTTCCTTGTGTCCTGGCCGGACGTGGATATCGAGATCCGCACCGCCTTCCGCTTCGACGGCATCGCGGCGCTGGCGGCGCACGAGATCGACGTCCTGGTGACGCCCGATCCGGTGAACGTGCCGGACCTGGAGTTCGAACCGGTCTTCGACTACGAGCTGAAGCTGGCGGTGCGGGCCGATCACCGGCTGGCCCGGCGCGCCTTCATCGAGCCGGCGGACCTGTTGGACGAGGACCTCCTGACCGTACCGGTTTCGGCCGAACGCCTTGATCTGTTTACCCGTTTTCTCATTCCGGCCGGCTATCGCCCGCGGCGGCGGGTGACGGTGGAAAGCGTGGAGCTGACCTTGCAGATGGTGATGGCGGGGCGGGGAGTAACGGTGCTGCCGGACTGGCTGCTGGCCGAGAGCGCGGCGGGGCTGGACCTTGCCCGGATCGGGGTCGGACGGGAGGGGCTCGGCAAGAGCATCAATATCGGCGTGCGGCGGGCAGAACTTGCGACCGACTACCTGCAGGGCTTCCTGGAGATCGCCCGTCGTGTCGGCCCGGCCGAGGCCCTGGCCCCGCAGGCGGCCGAAACGGCGGCGCGGGGATAGGTGGTGATCCCGACAGGATTCGAACCTGTGACCCTCAGATTAGGAATCTGATGCTCTATCCTGCTGAGCTACGGGACCATGCTGCCTATGCGGCGGGGACAGCTGCGCCATCCTGCCGGGCTTGATAGCAAACTGGCGTGAAAAATCAATTTCCTTGGTGCGGGGCGTTTTCGGTGGGGGCGGGGACAGTGCAGGGCCTCTCCCCGCGCCGGGACGCATCGAAGCCGTCTCGAATTTTGCGCAGGATTTTGCGAAATCCCGTCTCAATCTCGCGAAATTTCGATTTTTGCCTCTCGAACCGGCCGGTCTCAGCTGCCGGCGGTGCGCAGGCCCTGCCGATCGCTCGGAGAGTGGCCGAACCGCTCCTTGTAGTCGCGCGAGAAGCGGCCGAGGTGGGAGAAGCCGCATGAGAAGGCCGCCTCGGTGACGCTGGGCGCGTCGCGATGGGCGAGCAGCTGGTAATGGGCGGTGTCCAGCCGGGCGTTGCGCAGGACCTGCATCGGCGACAGGCCGAAGACCCGCTGGAAGCCCTTCTGGAGGGTGCGGACATTGATGCCGGCGGCGCGGGCGATGTCGGCCAGCGTGATCGGCTCGGCGAGATTGGCGTGGATGTAGTCGAGCGCTAGGCGGATCGCCCGGGGCCGCGCCTGGCTGTCGGCGCGCTCGATGATGTGGGTGATGTTGCTGCGCTGGAGCATCAAGAGGGCATGGGCGAGGTCGTGCTCGGCACGCAGGTCGCCGCCGCCGAGCGGGCGATGGAACAGGCGGCCGCCCTCCACCGCCTCGACGCAGGCGGTGACCATACGGTGCAGCTGTCGGCCCTGCGGCGAGGTCAGGTCGACCTTCATGTCGAAGCGGATGGGGCCGGGCAGCGGTGCGCCGACGAGATCGCGCGCCACGTTCTCCAGATGGGTGCGGTCGATCTGCACCAGCACCTTGCTGCAGCCCTCGCCCCAGTCCAGCCGCGCGGTGCGGTCCGGGTTGAGGATCGCCGCCGCCTGGGGCGTCGCCGTCATCTCCTCGCCGCGATGCTGGACGCGAGTGCGGCCCGACAGCGGAAGGTGGAAGAGATAGAAGGAGCCGAGCAGGCCCGGATCGATGCTGACCTCGGCGCCGTAGGAGAGATAGTTGACCGACAGGTTCAGCCCGCGCACCGCATTGTGGCGGACGGACAGGTTGGAGCGGCGGTTGCCGATCTCCAGCCGGTGGTCGCAGAATTTCTGGCCGACCCGATGGCGGGCCTCGTCGAGGTCGCTGGTGCGCAGCACCGGATGGCTCGCGAAGTACTCCCTCGTCGGCAGTGTCCGTTCGGCGGTCATGGCGTTCCCCGGGGCTTTAGCCTCTCAGGACATGATCAACGCAAGTTCCCTCTGATATTTCAAGTCTAAAATATTTCGCCGCAACACGCGTTCGTTTTCTGGATAAGGGATTTTGCGGTTCCGGTGCAGGCTCGGCTGAACAAAAACGCAAAAACCCCTGTCCAGACGGAGCCTCGACGATGCAACCTGGCGTGACAAAGGCCGAGACCGGCCTCAACGGACATTCCTGGAACGTGGTGGGGCACACCTATGTGCCCAAGCTGAAGAGCGACGACGCCTTCATCTGGCATGCGACGATCCCGGACGGGACTTTCGTTCCGCCGCACATCCATCCGACCCAGGACGAGTGGATCTACCTGATCGAGGGCAACCTGGAGGTCGAGTTCGGCGCGGACGTGGTGCGTGCCGGGCCGGGCGACACGGTGCGCATGCCGATGGGCATCGCCCACGGCATCTTCAACCGCTCGGGCAAGACCGCACGTTGCGTCTTCGGCGTGTCGCCGGCGCGCAAGCTCTACGAGCTGTTCACCGTGCTGGACGGGGTGAAGGACCCGGCCGAGCTGGTGCGCCTGTCGGCCCTGCACGAGGTCGACTTCCTGCCGCCGCCGGAGGGTGCCTGATCACAGGCCCGGCCGCTGGCGTGACCACAGACGCGCCGGGCCGGGAAGCGGGCGGCGTGCTGCGCCGCCTTATCGCCCGGCTGATTGGCCCGGCGGCGGGCGGTTCGCCCGAGGCCGTGCCGCCGCGCCCGCCGCAGTCTTCACCCGAGATCCAAGACGCGAGACCCATGCCCCTGCTGCCCCCCGCCCGAGACTGGGACGACGCCTTCGCCAACATGGCCCATGTGGCGAATTCGCACGAGCTGCCCGGCTTCTGGTCCGCGCGTGCGGCCGAGTACCGTGCCGCCATGCAGGCGGCCGGCCACCGGCTCGACCTCGACATCGCCTATGGCGCGCATCCGCGCGAGACCTACGACATCGTCTGGCCGGAAGGGACGCCGCGCGGCCTCGCCGTCTTCGTGCATGGCGGATACTGGATGCGGCTCGACAAGTCCTACTGGACGGACTTTGCCGAAGGGGCGCGGGCGCGCGGCTGGGCCGTGTGCCTGCCGAGCTACACGCTGACCCCGGAGGCGCGCATCTCGCAGATCACCGGACAGATCGCCCGGGCGATCGCCCATGCGGCGGCGCGTGTCGACGGGCCGATCCGCCTGTCGGGCCACTCGGCCGGCGGCCATCTGGTCACCCGCATGGTCTGCGCCGACAGCCCGCTGGAGAAGGGCGTGCGCAATCGCATCGAGCACACGCTGTCGATCAGCGGCCTGCACGACCTGCGTCCGCTGCTGCACACGGGCATGAACGACACGCTGCATCTCGACCTTGCCGAGGCGCGGGCCGAAAGCGCCGTCCTGGGCGAGCCGGGGCTGGCGGCGCCGCTGACCTGCTGGGTGGGCGGCGGCGAGCGGCCCGAATTCATCCGCCAGGCGAAGCTGCTCGCCGACATCTGGGGCGGGCTGGACGTGCCGGCGCGCGCCCATATCGACGGCGAGCACAATCATTTCACGGTGCTGGAGGCCCTGAAGGACCCGGCATCGCCGATCACCGACGCCTTTGTCGGCTCCCCGGCGGGGGCTGCGGGGGCGCGCAAGACAGAACGGAGAAAGACCGCGATGGAGCCCGGAATCGTCAAGTCCCGCGAGAGCCTGGACCAGATCCGCTGGAACATCCTGGGCCAGACCTACGTGCCCAAGCAGATGACCGAGGAGTGCTTTTCCTGGCATGCCTCGCTGCCGCCCGGCACTTTCGTGCCGCCGCATATCCACCCGGACCAGGACGAGTTCCTCTACATCCTGGAAGGGCGCTTCACCTTCCTGCTCGACGGGCAGGAGGTGATCGGCGAGCCGGGCGACCTCGTCAAGCTGCCGCGCGGCGTGCCCCACGGGATCTTCAACAAGTCCGAAAGCACCATCAAGACGCTGTTCTGGGTGACGCCGACCTTGCAGCTCTACGACCTGTTCTGGGCGCTGCACAACATGGGCCCGGGTGCGGATCCGGCCGAGATCGTCGCGGTCTCCGCCGCCCATGCCATCGATTTCCTGCCGCCGGAAGACAGCGGGGCGGGACAATGACCGTCCTCATCGCGGGCGCAGGCATCGGCGGGCTCACCACCGCGTTGATGCTGCACGAGCGCGGCATCAAGGCCACGGTGGTGGAGCAGGCGCCGCAGGTGCGCGAGGTGGGCGTCGGCATCAACACGCTGCCGCATTCCATCGCCGAGCTGGCGGGGCTGGGACTGCTGGACCGGCTGGACGAGGTGGGCCTGAGGACCCGCGAGCTGCGTTACCTGACCCGGCAGGGCCAGGAAGTGTGGCGCGAGCTGCGCGGCCTGCATGCCGGCCACAAGTTCCCGCAATTTTCTATCCATCGCGGCCGGCTGCAGAAGGTGCTCTACGACGCGGCCGTCGAGCGGATGGGCAAGGACGCGGTGCTGACCGGGTTGCGGCTGTCCGGCTTCGTGCAGGACGAGGCCGGCGTCACGGCGCATTTCACCGATGCGGCCGAGGGCGTGACCTCGCGCACGCTGCGCGGCGAGGTGCTGATCTGCGCCGACGGCATCCACAGCATGGGGCGCAAGCGCTTCTATCCCAACGAGGGCCCGCCGAGCTGGGCCGGCGTCGTGATGTGGCGCGGGGCGGCCGAATGGCCGGTCTGGGAGGACGGCGAGACCATGGCGATCGCCGGCGGTCTCGGCGCCAAGCTGGTGCTCTATCCTATCGCCCCGGCCAAGGACGGCCGGCAGCTGATGAACTGGGTGGTCAATGTGCGCGTTGCCGACGGCTCGGTGTCGCCGCCGCCGCCCGAGAGCTGGTCGCGCCAGGCGCCGCTGTCGCGGGTGCTGCCCTATGCGCGGCGCTTCACGGTTCGCGGTTTCGACGTGGAGGCCCTGGTGCGCGCCAGCGGCACGATCTTCGAATATCCGATGGCGGACCGCGACCCGCTGCCGCGCTGGACCCATGGCCGGGTGACGCTGCTCGGCGATGCCGCGCACCCGATGTATCCGGTCGGCTCCAACGGGGCGGCGCAGGCGATCCTCGATGCCCGGTGCCTGGCCGACCATATGGCGGCGGCCGAGCATCCGCGCGAGGCGCTGTACCGCTACGAGGAAGAGCGGCTGCCGAAGACGGCGGAGGTGGTGCGCACCAACCGGCGCGGCGGACCGGAGCGCGTGATCGACGAGGTGGAGCGGCTGAGCCCGCGTCGCTTCGACCATATCGACGATGTGCTGTCTTACGAGGACCGCAAGGCAATCGTCGAAGGATATGCCAAGATGGCTGGCTTTGCCGCGCGCAAGGCGGGCTGAGGCACGAGACAGAACCGACAAGAAGACACGAGACGAGAAGAGACGACAGAAGAAGACCGGCGGACGGGAGGCCGGCAGGACGATACGGCAGGCAGGGGCGCAGGGCGCCTTGATGCCGCCAGAGGCAAATCGACCCCGGCAAAGGGGCGAGAAGAGGGGAATGACCATGACTTGCACGTGGACGCGTAAACTGACCGGCCTTGCCGCGGGCGTCGCGCTGGGCGCCTTGATGAGCTCGGCGGCGCTGGCCGAGGATATCAAGATCGGCATGGTGGTGACGCTGTCGGGCCCGCCGGCCGCGCTCGGCCAGCAGATCGTCGACGGCTTCCAGCTGGCGCTGGAGCAGAACGGCGGCAAGCTCGGCGGCCAGTCGATCAGCCTGGTCGTCGAGGACGACGAGCTGAAGCCGGACGTTGCGCTGCTCAAGGCGCGCTCGCTGATCGAGCGCGAGCAGGTCGACTTCGTCGTCGGCACCGTGTTCTCGAACATGCTGCAGGCGATCTTCAAGCCGGTGGTCGAGGCCGAGACCTTCCTGATCAGCCCGAATGCCGGCCCCTCGACCTTCGCCGGGCGCAACTGCAACCCGTATTTCTTCGTCACCTCCTACCAGAACAACCAGCCGGCCGAAGTCAGCGGCATGATCGCGACGGAGGAGGGCTTCAAGAACGTCTTCGCCATGGTGCCGAACTACCAGGCCGGCAAGGACAATATCGCGGGCTTCAAGCAGGGCTTTGACGGCACGCTGGCGGACGAGGTCTACACCCCGCTCGGCCATCAGGACTTCTCGGCCGAGATCGCCCGCATCTCCACTTCGGGCGCCGACGCGCTGTTCACCTTCATGCCGGGCGGCATGGGCGTGCGGCTGGTCAAGCAATTCGACGCGGCCGGCCTGTCCGGCAAGATGAAGTTCCTCTCGGTCTTCACCACGGACGAATCCACGCTGCCGGGCCAGCAGGACGCCGCTGTCGGCTTCCTGTCCGCCGGGTCCTGGGCGCCGGATCTCGACAACGAGACCAACAAGGCCTTCGTCACTGCCTTCGAGGAGAAATACGGCTATGTGCCGGGCTCCTATGCCGCCCAGTCCTATGACGCGGCGCTCTTGATCGCCAGCGCGCTGGAGAAGACCGGCGGCAATACGGACGACAAGGAGGCCATGCGCAAGGCGCTGGAGGCGGCCGAATTCGCCTCGGTGCGCGGCAAGTTCTCCTTCAACACCAATCACTATCCGATCCAGGACTTCCACATGCTGACGGTGGTGAAGCGGGACGACGGCAAGTACGCCACGTCCTTCGTGCGCAAGGTCGTCTCGGACTACAAGGACAGCCTGGCCCAGGACTGCAAGATGTAAGCAGCTTCCGCCGGCCCTTCCGGCGGGGATGGCGACTGGCGCGCGCAAGCTGGCAGTCATCCGAATCTGAAGTTCGTCAAGTTTCACGGCATGCGCCGTACGAACTTCAGATTCGACAGGATGACTGGCAAGCATATGTTTCCAGTGTGGTTTTCGAATTTGACATACGCTCTGTGGGCGCTGCCTGACTGAGGCGTATGTCAAATTCACCACACTGGGGCTTGCGCGCGTTTTTTTGGGGGGCACCGACGCCCGAGCGGCGCAGTCTCAGTCCAAGACGACCGGGCAGCGCGTGAGGTGCCAGTCTTCCGACAGGCGTCGCTGATCGAGGGCGCGCTTCAACCGGTCGCTGATGAAGAAGTGCTTGTAAATCGACTTGTCCCACCAGATGTCCGGCCCGTGGAGCGCGCTTTCCGAGAAGAATAGCAGTGGCGGCCGTGAATGAACGATATCAATGCGCCATCTCCCTTGCGACATCGCATCGATGCCCTCTTTGTCGGATCGCTCCTGCAGAAAGGCGTCCTTCCTGTTGCCCTGGCTGAGATAGAAGAACGCGCCCGGCATGGGCGTCTTGCCGTCCGGATGCCACAGGCGCACGGGATAGAGCGCGCCTTCGCCCATGTCGAAGCGCCGCACCACCTCGGCGCTTTCGCCCGCCAGGAAGATGAATCCGTTGGAGAAGATCTGCGGTGCCGGCTGTTCGTGCGCCGGTGGGTAGTGCTCGGGACGCGGATAGTTGTCGGCTGGAAAGCGGTCCTGCGGCAGGAACCATCCGACCTTTGTCTGCCGCATCGACTTCAGAACCGGCTCAGGCTCAATGCCACCATGCTCGAAACTTTCGGCAGATCTCCACGCCCGACCATTTTCGCTGAGATCATGCCCCTGAACGAGCCAGATGCACGGCTCACTTGGGTGTCCGCCGTCCGCGCCCAATAGGTCTCTCCCGCTTCAGTTGTTCGCAAGATTTCCCGTCTTCATATACGAGAGGCCGTCGGTGCAACCAGTCGGAATCTTCCCGCAAGGGGGGCGCATCTTCCGGTGGCAAACTGCTTAGCCGGGTTGCGATGGCGGGCGGGCCGGGGCTAGGATGGGCCATCGACCGAGTGGCAACTAGGGATCCGGGCACATCGCCGCAGGACCGAGCGTTGCAGAAACCGGGGGAGTTCCCCGGCTGCACCCAAGGGACAAAAGCCCAGGGGAGGAGACGTCGAGATCAACCGCGCACCGCGCAAGGGGGTCTCAGTGACGCTTGCCTCTCTGCTTCTCGTCGTTCTCGCATCCTTCATCCATGCCACGTGGAACTTGCTGGCGAAACGGGCGGCCCATGCCGGCGCGACCTTCGTCTTCGCCTACAACGTCGTCGCCTGCATCGCCTATGCGCCCTGGGTGATCTATCTGCTGGCCAAGGGCGGCATCGCCTGGACGGCGATGGGCGCCGCCTTCATCGTGCTGAGCAGCCTGATCCATCTGGCCTATAGCCTCTGCCTGCAGCGCGGCTACCAGGTGGCCGACCTGTCGGTCGTCTATCCGGTGGCGCGCGGGACCGGGCCGATGCTCTCCAGCCTCGGGGCCTTCGTGCTGCTGGGCGAGGTGCCGACCGGCACCGGCGTCGTCGGCCTGGTGCTGGTGGTTGCCGGCATCCTGCTGATCTCGACGCAAGGAAAGATCGCCGCCTTCACCCGTCCCGGCGGCCAGGCGGGCCTGCGCTGGGGGACGGCGACCGGCGGGTTCATAGCCGGCTACACGGTGGTCGACGCGGTGGCGGTGAAATCGCTCGGCATCGCGCCGGTGGTGCTGGAGTGGGTCTCGAACCTGTTGCGCTTCCTGATGCTGCTGCCGGTGGTGCTGGCGCGCCCGCGCCAGGCGATGGCGGCGATGCGCGGCCACTGGTGGACGGCGGTCGGGGTTGGGCTGCTGGCGCCGGCGTCCTACATCCTGGTGCTCGCGGCCCTGAGCGACGGCGCGCCGCTGAGCCTCGTCGCGCCCATGCGGGAGATGTCGATGATGGTCGGCGCCCTGATGGGCATGGTAATCCTGCGCGAAAGAGTCGGCCCGTGGCGGCTGGCCGGCTGTGCGGTGCTGATCGCGGGCGTGATCCTGCTCTCCGCTTCGTGAGGGGTGCAAAGGGGGGGGCGGGCAGGCCCGAGAAACCTGTTGAAACCGGTAACGAAATCCGGACGGGTTGTGTATAATGCGCGCTGCCACTCGAGGGGGGCGGCAAGGATCGGAATACCGGTGGACATATATCTTATCGCGCCATTGCCGAATTTCGGCAGCGAAGCCCTCATTGCCGACAAGATTTTGAACATCGACGAGCGCTATGCCCTGATGGCATCGGCGGGGATCACCACCGTTGCCGCGCTGCTGGAGGGCGATTTCAACATCCGGCTGTGCGACGAGATGACCGAGGATGTCGATTTCGACGATCCGTCCGACGTCATCGCCATCAGCATGAACGTTGCCCAGGCCTCCCGCGGCATCGAGATCGCCCGCCGGTTCCGCGCCATGGGGCGGCGGGTGATCATGGGCGGCCCGCATGTGTCGCTGGCGCCCGGCGATTTCGACGGCGAGGCGGACAGCCTGATCATCGGCGAGTTCGAGACCGTCGCGAGCGCGCTGAGCCGCGACCTGCTGGCCGATACCCTGCAGTCGCGATACCTGTGCGGTCAGGCCGATCTCGCAAGCGCGCCGGTGCCGCGCTGGGACCTCTACAACAACGACCGGGCGATCAGCGGCGTGATCCAGACCAGCCGCGGCTGCCCGTTCGAATGCAGCTTCTGCGACGTGATCCAGTATCTGGGCCGGGTGCAGCGGCACAAGCCGATCGAGAACGTGCTGGCCGAAGCGCAGGTGCTCTACGATCTCGGCTATCGCAGCATCAACCTGTCCGACGACAACTTCACCGTCCACCGCAAGAAGTCCCGCGTCCTGCTGGAGGGCCTTGCCGGCTGGAACGGGCGCGAGGGCCGCGAGCCGGTCCAGTTCGCGACCCAGGCCTCGATCGACCTGTCGCGGGATGCGGAGCTGATCGAGCTGTGCAACCAGGCGGGGGTGCGCGACATCTTCGTCGGCATCGAGACCAGCAACGAAGAGGCGCTCAAGGAGGTCAAGAAGCGCCAGAACATGCGCCGGGACCTCGTGACCGAGATCAGCCGGATCGTCGCCGGCGGGCTGACGGTCACCGGCGGCATGATGGTCGGCTTCGACCATGACGACCTGGGATGTTTCGAGCGCCAGTTCGAATTCGGCATGGCCCTGCCGGTGGTGAACCTGCGGGTGTCGGTGCTGGTCGCGCCGATCGCCACGCCGCTTTACGAGCAGATGGCGGCCGAAGGCCGGCTGTTCATCGACGGGACGGAAACGAGCTTTCCGGGCGGCGACCTGTGGACCAATATCGAGCCGCGGCAGATGACGCGCCGCCAGTTGGCCGAAGGTGCCATCTGGCTGGTCGAGGCGCTGCACGAGCCGGACAATGCGATCAGGCGTTTCGAGCACCTTGCCGCGATCCTCGGCCCGCCGCCGGAGCATCTGCGGGCGAGCGACCGGAAGGTGACGCCGGGCAAGGGCGCTTTCGGAATCTTCAAGCTTTTCCGGCAGGCGGCAAGCGACCGGCAGGCGCGCCGCGTCATCGACGCCGTCAACGAGATGTCGCACCAGCGCCCCGAGATCGCGCGGGACCTGTCGTTCGCCCTCTCCATCTTTCTAAACTCCTTCACGTCGCTGCACCGGCTGTCGCAGCAGGGCAGCCGGCAGGTCCACCTGAGCCGTGAAAAACCCATCGCGCAACCGGCCTGACCGACGACCAGATCAAGCAACCCGATGACCAGGCGTGCGACCGAAACCAGCCTTCAGTTCGAGATCGCGTCAGCGCTCGAGCAGCGCCATGACGCGCCGCTGATCACCGTGCTGGGGCGCCGCGGCCGGTATCGCACGATGACCGGGGCGGAGCTGGGCGCGCGTGCTACGGAGATGCAGGCGCTCTGGGATCGCTGCCTCGGCGAGGGGCCGCACGTGCTGATGGCGGCGCTGCCGGCCGGCGAGGAGTTCCTGATCGCGCTTGTGGCGACGCTGCTCGGCGGCGGTACGCTGGTGCCGGTCGCCCCGCCCCGCGCCTCGGATCCGCCGGGACGGCTGGGGCGCATGGCACGGACCTGCGGCGCAAGAGCGGTGCTGTGCACCTCGAACAACCGCGGTGCCGTGGAACAGCAGCTGACCGGCGAGGGCGGGGCGCCGGCCTGTCCGGTGCTGGCCGTCGACGATCCTGCCCCGGTGCCGGAGGTGGCATCCGGCTGGGCGGCGCCTTGCGCCTTCCCGGTGATCCAGCACACGTCCGGCTCGACCCACTTTCCCAAGGCGGTGCCGGTGACGGCCGACCAGATCCGCCACAATTGCGGGCTGATCCAGTCGCTCTGGGGCATGAACCGCGACAGCGTGATGATCAACTGGCTGCCGCACTATCATGACATGGGGCTGATGGGCTGCATCCTCTATCCGCTGCTTTCCGGCGCGCATTCGGTGCAGATGAGCCCGTTCGACATGATCCGCCGGCCGGCCGTCTGGCTGGAGGCGGTCTCCGAGTGGCGCGGCACGATCAGCGGCGGGCCGACCTTCGCCTTTCTCGAGTGCCTGAACCGGATCTCCGAAGAGGAGGCGGAGGGGCTCGACCTCGGCTCGTGGGAGAGGGCGTTCTGCGGGGCGGAGCCGGTGCCGAGCGGCTTGCTGGACAGGTTCCACCAGCGCTTTGCGGCGAACGGGCTTGCCAGGGATGCGGTGTTCGCCTGCTACGGGATGGCGGAATGCACGCTGTTCGCGGCCGGCGAAGCGGGAGACGCAGGGCAGGCTGCGGCGACACCCGAGGCGTGGGCCCGGTTCGAGGGCTGCCTGCTCTCCGCCGAGACGCGCAGGCATATCCGGATCGCCGAGCCGGAGACCGGCCGGGCGCTGCCCGAGGGGGCGACGGGCGAGATCTGGCTGAGCGGGCCGTCCGTCTGCCGCCGGTATCTCGGCGAGGCGGGCGACGACGAGGACGGCTTCTTCGACGCTGCCGATGGGGTGCGGTGGTTGCGGACGGGCGATCTGGGCGGCATTGCGGGCGACCGGCTCTACATTGCCGGGCGCGCGAAGGACCTCATCATCGTCAACGGCCGCAATGTGGCCGCCGCGGAGGTCGAATGGCTCGCGGCGCGCGAACATGGCGATCTCAGCGCCTCGGCAGCGGCGGCATTCGACAGTCTGCAAGCCTTGCCCGGCCGGGCGGATCTCCTGATCGAGCTGCGTGCCGGCTGCGCCCCGATCGACGAGCCCCACACGGTTGCCGCGCGGATCCGCAAGGCGGTTGCCGCCGGCACCGGCGTCCGGCTCGAACGTATCGCCTTTCTGCCGCGCGGGACGCTTCCTCGCACGAGCAGCGGCAAGATCAGGCGGCAAGAGGCAGCGCTCGAACTGTCCCGCCTGCACGATCAGGCGATCTGCCTCGACGAGGCGCAGATGGCAGGGGGCGCCGCGTGACCCGCCACGTCTGGTCGGATCCCGACAGTTTCGTGAAGGCGCCGGCCATGGCGGCCGCGGTGCTGCGGAGCCTCGACCTGCCGCGGATCGACCGGTATCTCGACGAGATCGCCGGGCGCGGGGGCGTCGACCTCGATGCGTTGCGACGCCTGTCGGCCAACACGCTGGTGGCGATGAGCGGGCCGGCTCATCTGCAGACCCGCCGGGTCATCGCGCCGTTCTTCAGCCAGTCCGGGCTTTCGCCGTGGCGGGCGTTGATGGAGCAGGCCTGCGACAGCGCCTGCACCGAGCTGAGACATGCGGGTGATCCCGACCTCGTCCGCGATTTCACGATCCCGCTGTTTCTCAAGGTCATGCCGAGGATCCTCGGCCTCGACCTGCCGCCTGACTACGCCTATTTTCGCGCGGCCGAAACCGCGCAGCGCCTGACGGAGCCCTATCTGTCGGTGCCGACGCTGAAGGCCCTGAACACGGCGGCGAGCCTGCTGGTCGCAACGTGTCCTGCGGGCGGGGACGGCGAGGGTGCGGAGCCCGAAACCCTGCTCGGCTATCTGCGCCGCCGCCGGGGCGATCTGCCGGACTTTCTGGAGCCGGAGTACTTCGTCGTCGGCCTGCTGGTCGGCTCGAATTCGGCGACCCAGTCGCTGGCTTTCGCGCTTTACGGATTGCTGAGCGGTCCGGCTGATCTGTGGGCCGAGGCCGGCAAGCCCGGATGGGGCGCACGGCAGACCCAGGAGATCCTGGGGCTCTACCAGTCCACCCGCACGCTGGTGCGCGTCGCGAGCGAGGCGACCGAAGTCGCCGGCTGTCCCTATCATCAGGGCGAGTCCGCCGTGGTCGATATCGTGGCGGCCAACAGCCGGTTGCGGGCCAGCCAGGGCACGCGCCAAAGCCACATGAGCTTCGGCAGCGGCGCGCACAAGTGTCCAGGAGTGTTTCTCAGCGAGATGCTGATCGAAACCGCCTTGCCCGCCCTGGCGCGGTCCTTTCCCGATATCGTCCTGAAGACCGACGAGTGCCGGTTCGTGGTCACGCCGATGATGCAGGCCCCGACGGCCCTGCCGTGCGACATCGACAAGCGGTCCCGGCGGGTGAGCGCGCGTCTTTGCGACATCAGGGACATGGCCAGCGCGCACCGGGTCTTGCGGGACAACGAGGCCTTTGCCCCGCCGCCGATGGAAAGCCACCTCGCGCTGCTGTCGCAGGCGAGCGGCGAGGATCTGGGGGATGCGACGAGGATCGCGCGCAACGCGCTGTTCTTCATGGACGGGCCGCGGCACGAAGCGCTGAAACAGGCGCTGATGCGCTTCCTCGGCACCGCGCAGTTGCCCCTCTGGCAGGGTGTCGTCGATACCGCGCTGGACGAGACGCTGCGCGCCCTGTCGGCGATGGCGTCGCCGGACCTGGTCTCGGGCTATTCCGATCCGCTGCGCAAGAGCATCATGACGCGCATTCTCGGAATCTCCTGCCGCGACCCGCACAGGTTCGACGCCATCGCGCCGCACCTGCAGGACGTGCTGGAGCCCTGGCTTTCGATGCGGAACCTGCGGCGCGTCCAGGCGGTCTTCGCCGAGGCGCTGTCGCTGATGGAGGTGCCCGTCGCCTCCGACGGTCCGCCCTCGCTGCTGGAGGCGCTGGTCGCCGAGGCGCCGGACGGGTTCGACGAAGCGGATCTCAAGGCCGTGGTGCTGGTGCTCTACGGCGCGAGCTTCAACCTGTCCCACACGCTGTCCAATGCCTTGCTGTGGATCCTCTCGCTCCCTCACGAGGAACGGGCGGCGGCAGGCGATCCGGCGTGGGTCGAGGCGAATATCGACGAGCTGGTCGCGCGTTGCAGCGGGCCGAAGTTCATCTACCGCGTTGCCCGCGCCGACCTGACGCTCAGCGAGATGGAAATGAAGGCCGGCGACACGGCGCGGCTGAACATCCGCGTGCTGAACCGGCAGACCCCGGGCGGCAACGGGCATGTCTCGTTCGGCAAGGGGCTGCATCGCTGCGTCGGCGCGGCCCTTTCGGTGATGGTCCTCAAGCGCGCCATTCCCTCACTCCTCCAGACCTTTCCCGACATGGCGCTGGTTACGCAGGCGCATCGTTACCACCCCATGTCGGAAACCGTCGCCCTCAGCACGCTTCCGTGCGTTTTCAGAAGAACAGAGCATCAAGATGACTGAAATAGACGAGTCCCAGTTTTTCTCGTTTCTTCGCGAGAGGGTCGCGCAGCGCACCAAGACCTCGGTAGACGATATCCGGATGGAGATGTCGCTCGCGGATCTGGGGCTGCAGTCGATCGATGCCGTGCTGGTCTGCGGCGAGGTGGAAGATCGCTTCGACGTGGAGGTGGACCCGGCCGATATCTTCCAGCACGACACGCTCGGCGAGTTCGCACGCTCCATCCTGAAGCGCGCGGGTTCCTGATGGCGCTGTTCCACCTCGGGCTTTCGACATCCGGGCATGACCCGGCGCTGGCGATCGTCGATGCCGATGGAAATCTTCTCTTCGCCGAGGCAACGGAACGTTTCGTACAGGACAAACGGGCCTGGGGCATCACGCCCGATCATGTGCCGCACCTTGAATCCGCCCTGACCCAGGTCGGTTTCGATTTCGGCTCAGACAGCCTGGCCGTGGCCACGTCCTGGCAACGGATCAAGGCGGACCTGCCGGTCGAGCTGATGGGCGAGTTGCTGCCCGTGACGGATGCCCTCTGGCTGCGGGAACTGCATGCCGGCATCAACACCCATGCGGGGGCCTCGCTGCTGAGGCTGGGGATCGCGCGGCAGATGCCCGAGGTGCGGCGCTACGATCACCACCTGTGCCACGCGGTGACGGCCAGCGCCTTCGCACCGGTCGACACCGCATCCTGCCTGATCGTCGACGGGGAGGGCGAGGCCGGCGCGGTTTCGATGTTCGATCTTCGCGGTCGGGTGCTCAAGCGCCGGTGGCGCTCGTGGGGGCCGGGGAGCCTGGGCACGCTGTATGCCTGGCTGACGCAGCTGTGCGGGTTCGACTGGCGGCTGGGGGAAGAGTGGAAGGTGATGGGGCTGGCGGCCTACGGGACGGTCAGGCCCGAGATCCGCGATGCGATGGTCGCGCTCCTGGAAGTGGATCGGGGGCGCCTGCGCTTTGCGGACAAGGAAGCGCTCGCCGCGCTTGCAGGCAGCATCCGGCAGTTCGCCCGTCCGGCGGACGCGCCGTTGATGAGCGCGGCCGACCTTGCCGCCAGCGGGCAGGCCGCCTATGCGGCCCTTGCCGACCAGATCCTGTCGGCGGTGGCTGAGGGGGCCGACGGAAACCTCGTCCTCGGCGGCGGATGCGCGCTGAACTCCTCCTACAACGGCACGATCGCCGGGCGCATGCCGTTCGACCGCCTGTTCGTGCCACCGGCGCCGGCGGACGACGGCAACGCCGTCGGTGCGGCGCTTTTGAGCTGGATGGACACGGCGCAGACGAGCCGGGTGCCCGTCCTGCCGGCCACGCCCTATCTGGGATCGGCCGCAACGCCGGACGCAGTGTCCAGACTGGAGAACCTTCGCGGCATTGCCCGGGTCAGCGATGTTTCGGCAAACAGCGAGGACCGGGTCGCGGAGCTGCTGGCCGAGGGAAAGATCGTCGGCGTCATGCGCGGGCGGGCGGAGTTCGGTCCGCGCGCGCTCGGCAACCGGTCGATACTGGCAGATCCCCGCCCCGCCGACATGAAAGACCGCATCAACCGGCTGGTGAAGGGCCGCGAGCCCTATCGGCCCTTCGCTCCGGTGTTGTGCGAGGAGGATGTCGCGGAGTGGTTCGAGAGCGCCCAACCCTCGCCATACATGTCGATCACCCTGCGCTGGCATGAGGCGAAGGCCCGGCAGGTGCCGGCGGTGGTGCATGCGGACGGCACCGGCCGCCTGCAGACGGTCTCTGCCCGGAGCACGCCGTGGATGCACACACTGGTGCGGCGCTTCGGCGAACGGACCGGCGTTCCCGTCGTCCTCAACACGAGCTTCAACATCATGGGCAAGCCCATCGTCCACTCGGTCGAGGATGCGCTGGCGGTCTTCGTGACCTCGGGGATCGATGCGGTGCTGATCGAGAATACACTGGTCGAGAAAACGGCTGCGGCCTGACACCCGGCGCGCATCGGCACCTCAGCCTCGCGATGCCAAGGCGGTAGCGGCCAAACCAAGAAGTTGTTCATGGCAGACACGTCAGAGGCCACAGGACCGGAGCACGACGACCCGGCGACGGTCATCGGGCACGGGATCGCGCTGCGGCAGAGCCGGCGCGTGGAGGAGAGCGTCCGGTATCTGTCCGATGCCCTGGGACGCCATCCAGACAATCTCGCGATCAGGTACGAGCTGGCGCTGTCCCTGCGCTGGCAGGGCAAGCATGCGCAAAGCCTGGCGCTGGTGGAGGAGATTCTTGCGGCCGATCCTGCCCATCGGCCGGCGCTTCATGCCAGGATCGACACCTTCATGCAGGCGCGGGAGTTCGATGCGGCGCTGGAGGCGGCCGGACAGATGCTGGCGCGCTTTCCCGGCGATCCGGCCGTGCTTGCCAAGCAGGGCGCGGCCTTGCGCCAGAGCCGGCGCGTCGAGGAGAGCATTCGCCAGCTGAGCGAGGCCTTGCGGCGCCATCCGGACCACCTTTCGATCAAGCATGAGCTCTCCCTGTCGCTGCTGTGGCACGGCGCGCATGCGCAAAGCCTGGCGCTGGCCGAGGAGATCCTCGCGGTCGATCCGGCGCACAAGCCGGCCCTCTATGCCCGGGTCGAAATCCTGACGCAGATGAAGGATTTCGCGGCGGCCGCCAGGGCCGGTGCCGTGCTCGCGCAAAAGCACCCGGCCGAGTGGCAGGCAGAGCTGCGCCATGCGGTGGCGCTGCGCCGGGCCGCAGATCCCTTGCAGGCGCTGGCCATCGTCGAGCGGATCCTGGCAAGGCCGGATGGGCTCAAGCCGCAGGACCGGGCGAGGTTGCAGGTGGAGGCGTCCCGCTGTCTCGCCGACACGGGGGCGACGCGGGCCGCGCTCGAGGCCGCGCGGGCGGCGCTGAAGGAGGCGCCCGACAATCGCGATGCCGTGTTCCAGGCGATAGGGCTGGAGCGCCTCGCCCTCGACCATACGGCGGCGCTCCGGCTGTGCGACGAGGCGCTGGCCCGCTGGCCGGACGACGAGGGGCTCGTCCGGCAAAAGGTGCTGACGTTATGGCCGGCGGGCGACATGACGGATATGGAGGCGGTGTTGTCCGCCTCGCGTCACCAACACGCCGACCTGCGGATCGGGCTGGATCTCGACCTGCGCCGCTTCGAACGCGCGCGGAACCGGCTGGACGAGCAGATCGCGAGGGGCGAGCTCACCCCGGCGCTGCAGCGGCTGGAGATCCGCCTGCTGCGCAGCGAGGGCCGTCACGAGGTCGCCCATGCAAGGATGCTTGGGCTCTGGAAGGACGACCCGGCATCGCCGGAGGGAGCGGCACTGGTCCTGAACGAACTGGTCAATGCCGAGCGCATCGGGGAGGCGGAAGCCTTTGTCGCCGGACTTTCCGACGAGTTGAAGGGCCACACAGCCGTCAGGCGGGCGCTGGCTCATCTGCATCTGACGCTCGGGGAGATCGAGGCGTTCGCCGATCTCCTGATCGAGGATGCAAGGCACGCCCCCTCGCTTCTGGAACATGTCAGGAAGCTGGTCTCGGCCGCGGGGCGGTGGGGCTTCGGGACGGCGCCGTCGCGGGCGGTCATGGCAAGGCTCGAGCACCTGTTGGCCGAGTCCGAGAGCCGGTTTCCCGACTTCACGCTCGACGTGTTGCGGGCGCAGGTCGCCATGGGAACCTGCGCGTGGGCAGAGCTGGCGGAGCGCACCGGGCGCGCCTGTGGCCAGTCGCCCCGCGATATCCAGCTGTCGGTGCTGAAGGCGCGGGCAGAATTCGAAACGGGCCGGCTCGACAGGGCGCTGGCGACGACCGAGGCCGTGCTGGCGCACCATCCTGTCCATGAGGCGGGATTGAAGCTGCGTTATGCCCTGTTCCTCGCGCTCGGCGATACAAAGGGCGGGGCGGCGTTTCTTGTCGAGCAGGTCTGCTCCGGCGCCCTGACTCTCGAATCCTGGATGCTGTGCGACTTGCGGATGATGAACTGTCCGGAGGTGCTCCCCGCGCTGATCGCCAGCCGGGCGGACGGTCGCGCGCCAGGTTCTTCCAATGCCATCGCGCTTTTGAGGCATTTCCTGGGCCATCACGACGATCTGGGCCAGCTGACTATCCCGGCCTATCCCCTTTATCGACCGATGAGCGGCGAGGATGTCTGCGACCTGATCGAGGCTGCGGAGCAGGGGCTGGCCGAACCAGCACTGCCGTCGACCGCCGGGCAGATCGCATGGCAGCTGCAGGGCAAGGGCGATGGCGACAGGCAAGCGTGGCTCGCCCGCGCGCAGCGCGCGACCTACGTCCAGCGGGTCATAGGCTTGCGCAATGTGCATCCCGAGATCGAACTGGCATTCGAGCGGACCGACACCTATGCCGAGCTCGAAGACCGCATGCGGTCGCGCGTTCCCACGCTGATCGTCGGAACGCATCAGGGACAGGGCAACGTGGTTCTTCGCGAGAGCTATTTCCGGAATACCGCGTTCCTGTTGAGCTCGGCGACCCGTCACGAGGAGCTGAACAGCCGCTACCAGGTCATTCAGATGACAGACCGCCTGGCTGCGGCACGGATCGTCAAATTCCTGAAAGGGGGGATGAGCGTCTTCTCCATCCCCGATTTTCCCGCCGAGGCCAACACGAAGGTCGGTTTCAGGAGCGAGGCGGTCGGCACCCTGTTCGGCGTGCGCTGCACCTTGCTCGATACGGTCCCGAAGGTCGCCCAGGCGCTGGGGGTGCCGATCTACTGGCTGCAGGCCCTGCGCTCGGGCACGGAGATCCGGGTCGACGTGCGGCGCATGGCCGGCCCCTTGCCGGAAGAGGATACCGCGACATGGTCCGCGCGCTGGGCGCAGGACTATCTCGACCTGCTCGCCGGCGTGATGACATCGGGCGCGGACAACCAGAATTTCTCCTCGGTCATGTACCGCTATCTGATGCTGAAGCAGGGCGATCTCCGCCTCGCCCGACACGAACCGGAATGATGGCTCTAGCCTTGCGTGGCCAGCTGCAGCCACAGTTGCCCGGAACGCGGGCGCTGGTCGCCCTTCGAGGCCGTCTTGTCCTGGTAAAGGCGCGCGTCGGCGAGAGAGAACAGCCGGTCGTGGCCCGCCGTTTCCTCTTGCGACCCTGCAACGCCGATCGCGGCCGACATCGGTACGCTGTCCTTGCCGAGTGAGAAGGGAGAGGAGGCCACCTTGCGGCGGATCGTCTGCGCCAGAGCGGCGGCCTGTGCAAGGGCGGTGTCGGGGAGCAGCAGGGCGAACTCGTCGCCGCCAAGGCGTGCCACCAGATCGCCGGGCCGCGCGCAGGACACCAGGACCTGACCGAAATGCTTCAGCGCGCCGTCGCCGGCAAGATGGCCGAAGCGGTCGTTGAGCGGCTTGAAGTCGTTGAGGTCGATCAGGATCAGGCACCAGGGACGGGTGTCCGCCTGCTGCTGCAGCTGGTCCGCGCGCGCCGCGAAGGCGCGGCGATTGGCCAGGCCCGTCAGCGCATCCGTTTCCGAAAGGCCTCTCAGCTGCCGGTGAAGACTGTCGACGGCCATCAGGGCAAAGCCGAGGTTCCACACGGTGGCGCTGAAGACCGTGCAGAGCAGGGCGTAGGAGGCGAGCGCGTAATAGACCTTGTAGTCCAGCGCGCCGGCGAGGACCGCGCCGTTCGAGGCGACGACGAGGAACTGGCCGGTGAGCGCCACCGTGAAGGCGACGGCCGCAATCACCGTGCCGATGCCGGAGATGCGGCGACGCAGCAGCTGGAAGAGGCAGGTCAGCATCACAACGGACTGGCCGGAGGCATAGACGATGGCGCGGCCGCGGTCACTGTCGTGCAGGGCGATCATCGCTGCTGCGGCGAGCAGCGAGAAGGCGACGGCAACGGTCTGTCCGCCGGGCTTGCCGGCAAAGCGCCGCAAGCCGATCCAGAATTGCATGAAGCCGAAAATGACGATGGTGTTGCCCAGGACGGCGGGCACCAGCGCCCCCGCGTTGCCCTGCGTCGCCAGCACGAGGCCGCCCAGCAGGGTCATTAGCGTCCCGGCGAGCCAGTAGCGGGCCGCCGGGTACGGGCGGTACATCCAGGCGAATCCCGCCCACACCGCGGTTACCGCGAGCGAGTTGAGAAACACCAGAATGTAGAGGGTCATGAAGTCGAGATGCGGCATCGGGTATCATCCTGTCGCCTCCCTGTAGGAGAGGCCAGATGAACACCAGCTGAACCGGATCGCTACAATTTTAGGGATCGGCTGCGCGAGGGAGTGCAAGCGCGCAACCGCAGCGACGGACTGCGGCCGCATCCGGAAGACCGGCCTGCGAGCCTTCGCGAACGACCGCGATCCGGGCGTTCTGCTGGTGATATGAAGTGGTCGGGGGAAATTGGTGGAGCCGAGGGGAATCGAACCCCTGACCTCTGCAGTGCGATTGCAGCGCTCTCCCATCTGAGCTACGGCCCCGCTCTTCG
Source organism: Stappia sp. G46H5W (assembly GCF_058448995.1). Lineage (NCBI taxonomy): Bacteria > Pseudomonadati > Pseudomonadota > Alphaproteobacteria > Hyphomicrobiales > Stappiaceae > Stappia > Stappia sp. G46H5W. The sequence continues at coordinate 450,121 of NZ_JBZFLL010000005.1, forward strand.
AGCGTGAGCGGCATTTAGGAGAGGGCGGGTGTCCCTGTCAAGCATTTCCCCGGCGCGCATGGACAGCCTGTAGACAAGCCGTGCGCGCCGCCCGGCGCGCGGCCCCGAGGAGTCTTGCGGCGGGCGCGCGTGGCGGCTACATGAGGGGAAATCACCCCCGTCGGTAAAAGCCCCCGTCGGTCCAAGCCGGAGACCCGCCGTCCATGCGTGCCATCCTCGACGTGATCTTCCTCATCCTCAATCTGTATACGTGGGTGATCATCGCCAGCGCGATCTTCTCCTGGCTCTATGCCTTCAACGTGATCAACTCGCGCAACCAGTTCGTCGCGATGATCGGGCAGGTGCTCTACAACCTGACCGAACCCTTGCTGCGGCCGATCCGCCGCTATGTGCCGTCGATGGGCGGGCTCGACCTGTCGCCGATCATTCTGCTGCTCGGCATCTTCCTGCTGCAGCGGGTGCTGGCCTACTACGTCTATCCCAACGTCTTCTGACGACGCGCCGCCCCGCTGCCGCGATGACCGGTGACGCCGACACGGCCTGGAGCGTGGCGCGGGACGGGGTGCGCCTTGCGGTGCGGGCAACGCCGCGCGCCGCGCGCGACGGCATCGACGGGGTGACGCGCCTGTCAGACGGGCGCGCCGTGCTCTGCGTGCGGGTGCGGGCGGTCGCCGACAAGGGGGCGGCCAATGCGGCCGTCGCTGCCGTTCTCGCTGCGGAACTCGGCCTTGCGAAGCGCGATGTGCGGCTGACCGCCGGGGCGACGGCCCGGCTCAAGACGTTTGTCCTTGGCGCCCGCGATGACGCGGATGCGCATGCAATTGCCGCTCGTCTTGCCGACATCGCCGGCGGCGGGCAGCTAAAGTAACTCGACTTTGCCCAACTTTGACGGTGTCTTCCGGAGGTTCCATGACTGCAAAGCTGATCGACGGCAAGGCGCGGGCGGCGCGCCTGCGCGGCGACGTGCGCGAGGCGGTGTCCGCGCTGAAGGCGGGCCACGGCGTGACGCCCGGCCTTGCGGTGGTGCTGGTCGGCGAGGATCCGGCGAGCCAGGTCTATGTCTCCAACAAGGTGCGCCAGACCGAGGAATGCGGCATGCGCTCGATCGAACACCGGCTGCCGGCGGACACGCCGGAGGCGGAGCTGCTCGACCTGGTGGGGCGGCTCAACGCGGACCCGGAGGTCGACGGTATCCTGGTACAGATGCCGCTACCGGAGCAGATCGACACGGACAAGGTGGTGCTGGCCATCGACCCGGCCAAGGATGTCGACGGGCTGCACCCGACCAATGCCGGGCGGATCGTGCTCGGCCGGCCGGGCCTGGTGCCGTGCACGCCGAAGGGCTGCGTGATGCTGGCGAGCGAGGCGCATGGCGGGGATCTCTCCGGCCTCGACGCGGTGGTGCTCGGCCGTTCGATCCTGGTCGGAAAGCCGGTGGCCCTGCTGCTGCAGAACGCCAACTGCACGGTGACCATGGCGCATTCGCGCACGCGCGACATCGCCGAACTGTGCCGGCGCGCCGACATTCTGGTCGCGGCCGTCGGCCGGCCGCAGATGGTGCGCGGCGACTGGGTGAAGCCGGGAGCGACGGTGATCGATGTCGGCATCAACCGGGTGCCGGCGCCCGAGCGCGGCGAGGGCAAAACGCGGCTCGTCGGCGACGTCGCCTTCGACGAGGCGGTCGAGGTCGCAGGGGCGATCACCCCGGTGCCGGGCGGCGTCGGGCCGATGACCATCGCCTGCCTGCTGGCGAACACAGTGCAGGCGGCCTGCGCCCGCCGGGGGCTGCCCGCGCCGGCGCTTTGAGCGACGGGATCTTGGAGGATTTGGCGGATCCGGGGGCGCTGACGACAGGTTGGCGGATCTCCGGTCCCGGGTCGCGGCTACGCCTTGCCCGGGAAGACGGCAGGAGAGGCCTGTTCGCCTCACGCCTGCGAGGGTGCCAATGGGTCCCGGTTCTGCGCTGCGCTTGACCGGGATGACATCCTGAGAGGGGGCTGTTCCGAAAGAGCGTCCTGAACACTACCCCGAAAACGAAAAAGCGCGCCGGAGGGCGCGCTTTTTGTTTGTCTGAACTGGACTGGATCAGGCGCGGTTGGCGTTTCCGCCGGCCGGGGCCGGGATCAGAACCGCGAGCATCAGCCGGTAGGGCACGAGCAGGGCGGCGGCGACCAGCAGCTTCACCGTGAAATCGCCGGCGGCCCAGGACAGCCAGCGCGGCAGCTCCAGCGAAAACACGCCGAGGAACGGAGCGGCGGAGGTCGCGAACTCGTCGCCATAGCCGAGCAGCGGGGTCGCAGCGAGGGAGAAGGCGAGACCGAAGAACAGCACCGTGTCGAGGATCGAGGCCAGCGTCGAGGAGACGGCCGGCGCCAGCCACCAGGTGAAGCGGCGCAGCCGGTCGAAGACGGCGATGTCGAGCAGGTGGGCCATCAGGAAGGCCGAGCCGGAGGCGACCGCGATGCGCGGGGTCGCGAGCCAGATCGACAGCAGCACGGCCAGCGCGAAGCCGACCAGCACGACCTTGCGTGCGGCGCTCGGGCCGAAGCGGCGGTTGGTGAGGTCGGTGACGAGGAAGGCGGCCGGATAGGTGAAGGCGCCCCAGGTCAGCAGGTCGGCAAGGTTCAGTCCGCCCAGCGTCGCGTCCAGCGGATACTGGACCAGGATATTGGAGGCGACGACGACGACCGCCATGGCAAGGACCGCGGGAACGGCCTGCGCGAGGGTGAAGGATGCCGGTGCGAAGCGGGTCTGCGTCATGTCGATGGGTCCTGACCTTCGGCCGCATGCCGGCCGGGTACGAAGCGGCCCCGGCCGATGCCGGAAACGCGAAAAGAGGCGCCATGGCGCCTCCTGCAAGCTCGTTCGTCGATGGTCGCATCAGGTCCGGCGGGCGAGCCTGCCGGACAGACGCTGACCTGGGCGCGTATCAGGCCGCAGCGGCGGCCGAAGCGGCCAGGCGACGCTTGATCTCGGTGCGCAGGATGCGGGCCTTCGGCGACAGGTCGCTCTCGGCAGCCTTCAGAAGGAAGGCATCGAGGCCGCCGCGATGCTCGACCGAGCGCAGCGCATGCGCAGAGATGCGCAGCTTGTAGGTCTCGCCCAGCGCGTCGGAAATCAGCGACACGTTGCACAGGTTCGGCAGGAACCGGCGGCGCGACTTGTTGTTGGCGTGGCTGACGTTGTTACCGGTCATCACGTCCTTGCCGGTGAGTTCGCAACGGCGTGCCATGGGACACCTTTTTCTTTCTTCTCGGAGCAAGCCCCGATCGTTTCAAGACGGGGCGGATGCCCCTGCTGGAGATTGCCGGGGCGTTCGCGGACCCGCACGGCCCGGCGCCCATTGTCCGGCAATGGTCGAAAAGTCGGCCTGCTATACGGGGCGCGCGACGCGCCGTCAAGGCGTCTTGCACGCGAAATCGCGCGAAAGCGGCAGGGCGGGGCGCCTTGCGCGTCGGCCCGTCGATGGCGCAGCCCCCCGATAGCGCAAGCGTGGCGCGGGCGCAACGCGGAGCGCCTTGCGTGCGCAGGTCGATGCAGGACATTTGCAGTCCGTTAACCATGCGGTTACCGTGCTGGCTGAAAATGCATGCGTGAACGGTTCGCCGTCCCGCGGGAACCGACCGGCACCAGGCCGGACCGCGCGGGGACGGTCTTTCGCTTAACCATCCGGCTTCGGCCCATCTCTTCGACACGGCGTGTCCGGCCGACGGACGCCAGGTGCGGGACGGGCTGAAAGGCACGGGCGGGAGGCGGTGACAGGTTCCGCGGACGCCCAAGCGGGCTGCGGGATCAAAGGCGCCGGAGCGAAGCCGAAGTCGAGTGTGTTGTCCTGCCGGCCGTGGCCGCGCGGTGTGTGAGGTTCCGATGTCCAGGCTCTCCCTTTCGTCTGCAAGGCCCCAGCCGTCTTCCGGGGCCCAGATCCGCCGCCTGCTTCCCGCCGGCCTTGCCGCCGCTGCCCTCCTGGTCGCGCCGTTGGCCGCCGGCCCGGCAAGCGCCGAGACCGCGCGGCTCGGCGGCGTCTACGATATCTCCGTCGCGGGCTTCAAGATCGCCCGCGGCTCGCTGTCGCTGGTGGTGCAGGCCAATGCCTATTCGGCCAAGGTCGGCATGGAGCCGGCCGGCATCGGCACGCTGTTTTCCGCCGGCAAGGGCGGAGCGGAGGCCTCCGGCTGGGTGTCCGGCAAGAAGGTGGTGCCGTCGAGCTACAAGATGGCTTCGCGCGCGGCCGACCGCGACTTCTTCGTCGATCTGGCGCAGGGCTCGGGCAAGGTGCGCTCGATGCGCGTGACGCCGAAGTTCAAGCCGAACCCGGAGCGGATCGAGGTCACCAAGAAGCACACGCGCAACGTGGTCGACCCGCTGAGCGCCATCCTGATGCCGGTCAAGGCGGCCAAGGGCCAGCCGGACGCCTCGGTCTGCGAGCGCCGCATCCCGGTCTTCGACGGCTGGACGCGCTTCGACATCCAGCTCGGTTTCAAGGAAATCCGCGAAGTCTCGGGCAAGGGCTACGACGGCAAGGTGGTGGTGTGCTCGGCACGCTGGATCCCGGTCGCCGGCCATCGTCCCTCGACCAAGTCGGTGAAGTACATGGCCGAGAACCGCCGCATGGAAGCCTGGCTGGCTCCGCTCGGCTCCGGCCGGGTCTTCGTGCCCTATCGCATCGAGATGGGCACCAACAGCGGCACTCTGGTGGTGGAGCCGCGCCAGCTCGACTTCAAGTCCGGGCAGGACCAGGCCGCCCGCTAGGGCGAAAAAACCACAGGACACATCCCGGTTTTCGCAAGCGCCGGCGCGGATCGTTCCCGCCGGCGCTTGCATTTTCGCCCCGCGCACGCCATGTCGACGCGGTGGGCAACTTGACAGGGGCAGCCTCCCTCGCCAGTGTCGCGCCGCAAATGACCCGGCGGCGGCATGAGGCCGCGCCGCAGACTTTCTGGACCGGTAAACCGATGCACAGCTTCCTCGAGTTCGAAAAACCCGTCGCCGACCTGCAGGGCAAGGTCCATGAGTTGCGGTCGGTCGCGGGTTCGGGCGAGGCGGTCGAGATATCGGGCGAGATCGAGCGGCTGGAGAAGAAGGCCGAGCAGACGCTGCGCGACCTCTATTCGCGGCTGACGCCCTGGCAGAAGACCCTGGTGGCGCGCCATCCGGACCGTCCGCACGCGGCCGACTACATCACCGGGCTGATCGAGGACTTCACGCCGCTGGCCGGCGATCGCGGCTATGCCGAGGATGCGGCGATCATCGCCGGCATCGGCCGTTTCCGCGGCCGCTCGGTGGCGATCCTGGGCCAGGAGAAGGGCGCCGACACCCAGGCGCGGCTCAAGCACAATTTCGGCATGGCGCGGCCCGAGGGCTACCGCAAGTCGGTGCGCATCATGCACATGGCCGAGCGGTTCGGCCTGCCGGTGGTCTCCTTCGTCGACACTGCCGGCGCCTATCCGGGCATCGGCGCCGAAGAGCGCGGCCAGGCCGAGGCCATCGCCCGCTCGACCGATGCGTGCCTGGGCCTGGGCACGGCGAACCTTGCCCTGATCATCGGCGAAGGCGGTTCGGGCGGCGCCATCGCGATTGCCACGGCCAACCATGTCGCCATGCTGGAACACGCGATCTACAGCGTGATCTCGCCGGAGGCCGGCGCCTCGATCCTGTGGCGCGACAGCGCCAGGGCCCAGGATGCGGCCACCAACATGAAGATCACCGCGCAGGACCTGATCCAGCTCAAGGTGATCGACGAGATTGTCGAGGAGCCGCTGGGTGGCGCGCACCGGGCCAAGGCCATCGTCATCGACCGCGCGGGCGCGGTGATCGACAAGGCGCTGGCCCGTTTCGACGGCATGAGCGGCGAGGAAATCCGCGCCCATCGCCGCGACAAGTTCCTGGCCATCGGCCGGTCGCTGTAAGGCCTGCGGGCGCCAGGCCCGCGCTTTTGCCGCCAAAACGCCAGAATCTTGCGTCAGCAAGGCGCAAGCAGTGCGAGGACCGTCCGCAGGGAGGGGCCGCAGGAACCGGTGTGTTCCCGGCCGCAGCCGCGGACAGGCCGCTGGCGGGGTAACTCCCAAGTGACTGGCCTTGCAGGGCGCGCGCACCAATACTGGCGCCGTGGCCGGCGGGCGCACGGGTTCGCACGGGCGTGATTTCGAACGCAGTTTCGGATATGGTTTCGGCCGACGGTTCGGCCAGGTTTCGGGCAGACAGGCATGATGGTGCAGGGGATCGCGCGACTTCGCACAAACACCCGCAGGACGCTTGTGGCGCTGGCGCTGGCCGGCGCGCTCGCCGGTTGTCAGGCCGACGAGATGATCACCGCCGGTCCCAAGCACCTGCGCGAGATCAGCGCCAGCATCCGGCAGAAGCTGCCGGGCCTCGACATGTCGATGACGAGCCCGATCATGCTGCGCATCTTCAAGGAAGAATCGACCCTGGAGGTCTGGAAGCAGACGCGGTCGGGTCGCTATGCGCTGCTGGAAACCTTCGAGATCTGCAAGTGGTCCGGCGAACTGGGCCCGAAGATCAAGGAAGGCGACCGCCAGGCGCCGGAAGGCTTCTACGAGATCACGCCGGCATTGATGAACCCGAACTCCAGCTATCACCTGGCGTTCAACCTCGGCTATCCCAACAAGTTCGACCGGTCGCACAACCGCACCGGAACGCACCTGATGGTGCATGGCGCATGCTCCTCGCGCGGGTGCTACGCGATGACCGACCAGCAGGTGCAGGACATCTACGCGCTGGCGCGGGAGAGCTTCAAGGGCGGCCAGCGCTCGTTCCAGGTGCAGGCCTTCCCCTTCCGCATGACGGCGGAGAACCTGGCCAAGCACCGCAAGTCGGAGCATTACGAGTTCTGGCGCATGCTGAAGAGCGGCTACGACCATTTCGAGGTCACCAAGCAGCCGCCGAAGATCGACGTTTGCGAGAAGCGCTACGTGTTCGACGCCGTGCCGTTGGTTGAGGGCGTGCCCTTCCGTGCCACCGCCAAGTGCCCCGAATACGACGTGCCGGACGCCATCGAGGTGGCGGTCGCCAAGAAGCAGCGCACGGACGACCAGAAGATCATCGAGATCGCCGAGGCGGAGGAGCGCTCGGAGCGCCGCCGCGCGCAGATCGCCGCGCTCTTCGGCAACAGCGAGGCGGACAAGGCCGGCGAGACGGCGGAAGCCGCGCCGGTCGAGGCGACCCCTGCCGCCGGTACCAGCCAGCCCGTCGCGGTGGCCGCGACCAATGCGGCACCTGCGGATGCGCCCGCAACGGCCACGGCAGATGCCGCCCCCACGGCGACGACCGATGCGGCCACGCAGCAGACGGCTTTCGCTCCGACCGAGCAGAAATCGTCCGGCGGGTTCTTCAGCCGGCTGTTCTCTGGCGGCGGTTCGCAGGAGGCACAGGCGGCCGACGGCACGCCTGACCCGAATGCGCCGGTGCCTCCGGCCAAGCCCTGATCCGAACGTTTCCCGGTCTCCGGAATTTCCGGAGCATTTCTGGTCCTGGAATTGCTTACGCCCAGATCGCCATCCGCAGGCCTCTCGCGTCGCGCTCCGGCGCGGGCGGGAAGGATGCCGCCTGTCCTTGCGCGATGCGCTCGGCGATCACCGCATTGACGCAGGCGTCGATCAGATCGTCGCGGCCGGCCCCGGAGGGCGGGCGCTGGCGCAGGAACGCCTCGTCGTAGCCGTAGCGGCACAAAAGGGCGATGCGCTCGTCGAGGCCCGGCATGCTGGCCGCGCTTTTCACCTTTTTCGGCAGGCTCATCGCCCGTTCGCCGTTGAGCCGCCAGAAGGCGAGCTCAGGGTGGACCTCGAAGACGCGCGCCTCCAGCGCCGGGGTCATCAGCGCGTCGATCTCGCGGATCTTCGGGAAGAGGTGGAAGGCCTGGCGGGAGACCTTGCGCGGCGGCTCGGAAGTGGCGAGCGCGGCGGCGCAGGCCTCGCCGTAGTCCTGGCAGAACACGGCGGCGCGCGAGGGTACGGAAAAGACCGAGGACTGGCGCTCACCGAGCAGCGGGCGCACGCAGCGCTCCGGCCCGCGTCCGCCAAGGCCCGCGCGATCCGGCAGGCCGATGGGCATGTCGACGGCAAGGACGGAAATGCCGGGATCGGCGAGAAGCTCACCGAAGGCGCGGAGCTGCAGCAGCGTATGGCGGGGCGGAGCATCCGGCGCCGCGTGGTCGCGCAGGACCGCGATCCACCCCGAGCGGCAGCCGTCTATGCCGGCGACCCGCAGCATGGGCTTCGCTTCCCGGCCGCTCAGGCGCGCAGCGGCGCGTCGAGCACGCGCCGGCAGGACACGAGCGCCATCGGATTGATGAGCGAAGACTGCTCGTCGGCGAGCAGCAGGTCGCGGGAATGGCGCTTGACCGAGCGGGCGACCATCTCGAACACGGTGGCTGCGGACCGCTTCAGAACCGTTTCGTCGTCGAGCCCGGCCATCAGGCCGGCGGTGAAGGTGGCAGCCATCAGGTCGCCCGTGCCGTGCGGCGCGTTGGGCACCAGCCCGTGCTCGGCGGCGATGGTGGCTCGCGGCGTCACCAGCAGGTTGCAGGTCGAGTTGCGGCGCATGGCGGGGGCTGAGGTGACCAGCACGCGCTGCGGCCCGAGCGCGCGGGCGGCGGCGATGGTGTCGGCCTCGCTCTCGATCCGGCGGCCGCTCATCCATTGCAGCTCGAAGAGATTGGGCGTTGCCACATCGGCGAGCGGCAGCAGCGTGTCGCGCACGGCGGCGGCGGTTTCCGGCGGCACGTAGAGATCGCCGTCGTCGCCGCTGATCGGGTCGCAGAGATAGAGCGCGCGCGGGTTGGCCTTGCGCACCGCCGCAACGAGGCGGGCGACGGCGGAGGCCTGCGAGGGGCTGCCGAGATAGCCGGAGACGACCGCGCCGATGCGCGACAGCGTATCGCTCTTGATCAGGTTGTCGGCGAGTGCGGCAAAGCCCTCGTCGTCCTGCACGTGGCGGTGGCCGCGCCCTTCGTCGGGGTTCCAGGGCAGGAGAATGGTGGGCAGGAACCACACCCGGTGACCGAGCCGCTCCAGCGCGAAGAGCGTGACGCGGCCGCCGACGGAGCCGCGCACCACCTGGGAATTGACGACGAGGACGTCGCGCGCGTCAGCCGCGGCGGGCATGAGCGTGCTCATTCGGCGGCGGACCGTTCGCCGCCGAAGCGGTTGCGGATGTATTCGTCGACCATCGCCTTGAACTCCTCGGCAATGCCGGCCCCGCGCAGGGTCGCGACCTTCTTGCCGTCGACGAAGACGGGGGCGGAGGGCGCCTCGCCGGTGCCGGGCAGGGAGATGCCGATATCGGCGAACTTGCTCTCGCCCGGTCCGTTGACGATGCAGCCCATCACCGCGACGTTGAGCGCCTCGACGCCGGGATATTTCTCGCGCCACACCGGCATGGAGCGGCGGATGTCGTCCTGGATGTCGCGGGCCAGCTCCTGGAACACGGTGGAGGTGGTGCGGCCGCACCCCGGGCAGGCGGCAACCACGGGGATGAAGGCGCGGAAGCCCATCACCTGCAGCAGTTCCTGCGCCACCTGCACCTCGCGGGTGCGGTCGCCGCCGGGCTCCGGCGTCAGCGACACGCGGATCGTGTCGCCAATGCCCTGCTGCAGCAGGATGCCCATGGAGGCGGCCGAGGCGACGATGCCCTTGGTGCCCATGCCGGCCTCGGTGAGGCCGAGATGCAGGGCGTAGTCGCAGCGCGCGGCGAGATCCGCATAGACGGCAATGAGGTCCTGCACCTGGCTGACCTTGGCCGACAGGATGATCTTGTCGCGGCCCATGCCGAGCTCCTCGGCCCGGGCGGCGGACAGAAGCCCCGAGCGCACGATCGCCTCGCGCATCACCGCGGCGGCGGAGACGGGCGCGGGGCTGGCGGCGTTCTCGTCCATCAGGTGGGTCAGCAGCTCCTGGTCGAGCGAGCCCCAGTTGACGCCGATGCGCACCGGCTTGTCGTGCTTCAGCGCGATCTCGATGATCTCGGAGAACTGCCGGTCGCGCTTGTCGCGAAAGCCGACATTGCCGGGATTGATGCGGTACTTCTCCAGCGCCTCGGCACAGGCCGGATGGTCGTTCAGCAGCTTGTGGCCGATATAGTGAAAGTCGCCGACCAGCGGCACATGGACGCCGATCCGCTCCAGCCGCTCGCGGATGCGCGGCACGGCGGCGGCGCTCTCGTCGCGGTCGACAGTGATGCGCACGATTTCCGAGCCGGCCCGCGCCAGGGCGGAGACCTGGGCGACCGTGGCGTCGATATCGGCGGTGTCGGTGTTGGTCATCGACTGGACGACGACCGGGGCGCCGCCGCCGACGGTGACCGAGCCGACCTTCACCGGGACCGAGACGCGCCGTGCGGCCGGTCCGGCCTGCGTTTCGCGGATGGGGCTGTTGCTCTGCATGTCGCCGATCGTCCCGATCTTGCGGAAGGCCTGCGCCCCCGCCTTGCAAGGATACCGCCGATTGAATAGGGCGCGCCACGTGCTTTCGCAAGGCCGCAGCAGAGCGCACCGCCCGCGCCTGCTTGACGCGGGCGGTGCGAGGTCGCATCTCAAGGGCGCCAATTTTTAAAAAGGGGCAGGGAGCCCGACCATGCTGCTCGTCGTTCTCAGCCGGACCCTCGATCTTGCCCGCGACCGGTTCGGAACGCTGTTCGCCGCCGGCTGGGGCTACATGCTGTTGCTGCTGGTGCTGAACCTCGCAATCAGCGGTCAGTTGATGCCGGCGACGGGCTTTTCCACCGGCTCCTACATGATGGAGCCGCTGGCCGGCGCGGCGGCTGGCGACGAGCGCGAACGGGCGCTGCGCATCCTGGCGGGGCTCGCCAACATCGCCACCGGCTTTTCCATCGCCGTTGCCTATCTGCGGCGCATCCTGCTGGGCGAGCGGGCGTTTCCTCTCGCTTTCGGCGCGCGCAACCTGCGGGTCGCCTGGAAGCTGCTGCTGCTCGGTGTGCTGTCCGGCGTCTTCTTCGTTCCGATGCTGCTGGTCGCGGGGCTGTTGCTGCCGGTGATCGCGCCGGCCGGCTTCACCCTGCTGGTGGCCAGCCCGTTCCTGACGGTGATGCTGGTGCAGCGTCTGTCGCTGGTGCTGCCGGCGGCCGCGCTCGACGACCGCATGTCGCTGGGAGACTCCTGGCGCCTGACCGCCGGCATCGGCTGGGCGCTGGTTCTCGCAGCCCTGGCCGTGGCGCTGCTGGCCGCCCTGGTCTCGGGGCTGTGGGTCGGCCTGGTCTGGCTGGTCGGCGAAGCGTTCGTGCCGGCCACGGGCCTTGCCGCGGAGCTGCGCTCGGCGCTGGTGCCGATGGGCGTGATGGTGATCGTCACCTGGCTGTTCGCCTCGCTGCATGCCACCGCCTATGCCCTGACGCGCGAGCGCTTCGTGGAGAGGGTGGGCCTCAAGATCACCGAAGCGGAGCGGGCGGCCGAACGACGGGCCGAGGCCGGCCGCGACAAGGCCCGCAAGGCGGTGCGTTCGGTCATCGAGAGCCGCTCCCACCGGGATTGAGGCCGCACATTCCCTGCATTCCTTCGCATCCGCAGCACGATCACGGCTTGCCTGGGGCTCCCGCCTGTCGCAGAAGTGGAAGGTCTTTTGAAGGGGGCTCCATGTTTGCAAGGACAACCGCCCGGCTGTTCACCGGTGCGTTCAAGGCATTGTTTTCCGATTTCGACGGGTTCCTGCGGATCGTCTGGGCCTGGTATGCGCTGGTCGCCGTGCTCGGCGTGCTCGGGATGCTGCTCGCTGCCAATTCCAAGGTGGTCGTGCTGGTGGTCATGGGCGTGTGGGTGTGCTCCTACGCCTCCATCGCCGTCGCCTGGCACCGCAATCTGCTGCTGGGCGAGCGGCCCGGCCCGGTGAACCTCAGCTTCGGCCGGCGCGAGATCGCTTATCTCGGCAAGACGCTGCTGGTTTCTCTGATCGCGGCGGTGCCGCTGCTCATATTCGTGACCCTGGTGAGAGTGATGGTGAACGGCATGACCAGCCTCTTCATCGCCATCGCCGTTGTGGTCGTATTCGTCCTGCCGGCCCTGATGCGACTGTTCCTCATCCTGCCGGCAACGGCGCTGGACGAGCCGCTGGGCGTTGCCGAGGCCTTCGCCCGCAGCGAGGGGCTGGGCCTGCCGATGGCGCTGGCTGCCGTCGGCGCCGGCCTGTGTGTCGGCGCCGTGGAGATGGTCCTGTCGGTTGTGGCCAAGACGATGGGCGAGGGAGCTGTGTTCGGCGCGATCGCCGTGCTGATCCTGTCGCTGGCGCTGCAGATCGCCATGACCGCGCTGCAGATCGGCATCCTGTCCGGCGGCTACTACATCCTGCGCGAACGCGACATGCCTCCGCCGGCGGCACCTCCGGCCGACTGACGCGAACGGCCTGCGACAGGGTGACCCGGGCGGCCCGCCGCCCCTTGTTGCAGCGCAGCGCGATCTCATGTTCTATGTGGCGGGCCGCCTCGAACGGCGGTCTTGCCGCGCCGGTCCGGCGCAGGCGGCACCGATTTTCGGACCGTTTCCAGCGTCCGCCAGGACAGGAGATCCCTTCGCATGCTCACCAACAAGACAGCCCTCGTCACCGGCTCGACCTCGGGCATCGGGCTTGCCATCGCCCGCATCTATGCGGCGAACGGCGCCAATGTGATGATCAACGGGTTCGGCGAGGCCGAGGCGATCGAGAAGGAACGCGCCGGCATCGAGAGCGAGTTCGGCGTCAAGTGCCGCTATTCGGCCGCCGACATGACCAAGCCGGATGAGATCGCCGCGATGGTGGCGGAGACCGAAGAGGCGTTCGGGTCGGTCGACATTCTCGTCAACAATGCCGGCATCCAGCACGTTTCGCCGGTCGAGGAATTCCCCATCGAGAAGTGGGACGCGATCATCGCGATCAACCTGTCCTCCGCCTTCCACACGACGCGTGCCGCCGTACCGGGCATGAAGGCGCGGGGCTGGGGCCGCATCATCAACACCGGCTCGGCGCATGCGCTGGTCGCCTCGCCGTTCAAGAGCGCCTATGTGGCGGCCAAGCACGGCATCGCCGGCTTCACCAAGACCATCGCGCTGGAAGTCGCCCAGTGCGGCATCACCGTCAATGCGATCTGCCCGGGCTATGTCTGGACGCCGCTGGTCGAGCGCCAGATCCCCGACACGATGAAGGCGCGTGGCATGACCGAGGAACAGGTCAAGCGCGACGTCCTGCTGGCCGCCCAGCCGACCAAGGAGTTCGTCACGGTCGACCAGGTGGCCTCGCTGGCGCTCTACCTGGCCGGCGATCAGGCGGCCTCGATCACCGGCACCATGCTGCAGATGGACGGCGGCTGGGTCGCACAGTAACGGCGGCCAGCCACAACGACCGATCCCGATCGCCCGGCCCGTGTGCCGGGCGGTGCCGTCCTTCTCACACCCCACGACAGCCCGAGGCGCGCCATGAGCAAAGCTCCCAAGCCGATCAACCTTGCCCTGCAGGGCGGGGGGGCGCATGGCGCCTTCACCTGGGGCGTGCTCGACTGGATGCTGGAGAGCCGCCGCTTCACCGTCGAGGGCATCAGCGGCACCTCGGCCGGGGCGATGAACGCGGTGGTGCTGGCCGACGGCTTCCACAAGGGCGGCGAGGACGGGGCGCGCGAGGCGCTGGAGAGGTTCTGGAAGGCGGTCAGCGATCAGGCCTGGCTGAGCCCGCTGCGGCGCTCGCCCATCGACATCATCATGGGGCAGTGGAGCCTCGACATGTCGCCGAGCTATCTGGCCTTCGACATCGCCTCGCGCTTCGCCTCGCCTTACGAGTTCAATCCGCTCAACATCAACCCGCTGCGCGACGTGGTGGAGGCCACGGTCGATTTCGAGGCGGTGCGCGCCTGCGACCGGCTGAAGATCTTCATCAGCGCCACCAACGTGCAGTCGGGCAAGATCAAGGTGTTTTCCGACGGGGAGATCACGCTCGATGCGGTGATGGCCTCGGCCTGCCTGCCGCATGTGTTCCAGGCGGTGGAGATCGACGGCGTGCCCTATTGGGACGGCGGCTACATGGGCAATCCGCCGCTGTTCCCGCTGTTCGGCACGACCGGAAGCAGCGACACGGTGCTGGTGCAGATCAACCCGGTGGAGCGCAAGGAGACGCCGCGCACGGCGCGCGAGATCCTGAACCGGCTCAACGAGATCACCTTCAACTCGACGCTCTTGCGCGAAATGCGTGCCATCGAGTTCGTCACCCGGCTGATCGAGGACGGCAAGCTGGAGGCCGGGCACTATCAGAAGGTCCACATGCACCGGATCTCGGCAACCGAGCTGAACCCGCTGCAGGCCTCCTCCAAGGTCAATGCCGAATGGCGCTTCCTCACCCATCTGCGCGACATCGGCCGCGCGGCGGCGCAGGACTGGGCCGAGGAGAATTACGAGGCCGTCGGCAAGCGCTCGAGCGTCGACCTGCGCGCCGAGTTCCTGTGACCATCACCGGCGAAGTGATTCGTTTTCCGGCATGCGATTCGCTGCCCGGCAGGCGGTTTCGAGGGCTTCGTTAACGCACCTTAACCGGCTTTCGCGCTTCGCCTTGCAGATTGCGTCGCAGGGGCGGTTAGAGACCGGTTAACGGCCTCAGCATCTTGCGGTTTTGGAAGGGGTGCGCACCACATCTGTGAAAATCAGCGTGCCAACGATTTGGCAAGGGTTTTGCTCCATCATTGGCACGCTGATAGTCAGGTTGTGCGTCGTCAGCGATTGGCGGACGAGGGAAGGCGGCAAATGCGACCCCGCTGTCTTCCTTCGTCCCGCCAGCATCCCATCCGGCCTGCAAGTGCTGCATAGACCGGATGACGACTGCCGAAAGCTGCGCAAGGCGCACCCCTCGGCTGCTACGTCCGGTGATTATTCCCCATTTCCAGTCGCTTGCGCAACCGGCCGGGCCGGCCATCGCCGGTAAAGGTTACCGGGTGATGACGATTCGCGCATTCTGTTTGCCGCCATCGCGGATCAGGGAGAACAGGCGGCGGGCATTGTCTGGATGCAGCCGCACGCAGCCATGCGAGGCGGGACGGCCGAGATTGCGGATGTCGTTGGTGCCGTGGATGGCATAGCCGCCGAGAAAGAACACCGAATGGGGCATCGGCGAGCCGTGATACTTGCGCGAGAAGTAGCGCTTATGCATGCGCCCGGGCCGGAACGTGCCGACGGGCGTCCGGTAGCCCCGCCGGGCGGTGGAAACCGGCCAGTCGTGGATCTGCCGGCCGTTCCTGTAGACGCGCATGCGCTGGTCGGACAGATCGATGCGGGCGATGAGGCCGGCCGCGTGTGCCGGGCTCTCCACGCCGGCTGCAACGAGCAGCACGAGCGCGCAGGACAATGCCGCCAGCAGCTGCCGCAGGCGGCGGAAAGCCGGTGCGTGACCAGGATGGTTCATGTCTCCCCCCGTGTTCGTCCGGCCGTCGTTTGCCGGGGCGTATCGCAGCTCCTCCTTGCTGCGCATCCGCATTTTCCACAGGGTATTAACAGCGTTTTTCCACAATGCCGCAAGGTCCGTTCGGGCGGGGAGGCGAATTCTCGGCCTGTTGCGCCGCCGCGCCCTTAAATTGCCCGCTCCCGCGCCCTAACTGTTCAGCAAGGGAAGAGGCGCCGGGCCGACGGGAGAGGTTCGAGATGACGATATTCGCTGCCAGTTTTGCGCATGGGCGGCCGGAACGGGTCCGCGCTGCGGCCTTGGTCGTGCTCGCTCTTCTAGCGGGGACGGGACCGGCGCTTGCCGAAAGCGATGTGGAGCGCCTGAAGCGCAGCGGCGAATGCGCCGGCTGCGACCTGCGGCTGGCCGAGCTGCGCGGGCTCAAGCTGGAAAAGGCGAGGCTGGAAGGCGCGAACCTGCGCGAAACCGACCTCAAGGAGGCCTCGCTCGTCGGGGCCAACCTGAAGGGGGCGGACCTGCGCCGCACCGAGTTGGAGCGCACGGACCTGACCGGCGCGGACCTGTCGAAGGGGTCGATGCGCGGCGTCGATCTGGAAAAGGCCGTGCTGACCGAGGCCAGCCTTGCAGGGGCGGACCTGCGCAATGCCGACATGATCGAAACCAACCTGGTGGGCGCCGGACTTCAGGGCGCGGACCTGCGCCAGGCGCTGCTCATCCGTGTGGTGGCCTCGGGCGCCGATTTCAGCAAGGCGAAGATGGAGGGCGTCAACCTGGAGCGCGCCAACCTGATGTCGGCGAAATTCGTCGGCGCGCGGCTGCCCAATGCCGATTTCGACCGGGTGAGCGCGGTCGGGGCCGACTTCAGCGATGCGGACCTGTCCGGCGCGCATTTCTCCAGTGCCGACCTGACCGGCGCGAACCTGTCGGGCGCCCGGCTCGACGGGGCGTTGATGCGCCGCACGCGGCTGGTGGGGGCCGACCTTTCGGGGGCCAGCGGCCTCGATGGGGCGCGTATGGTCGGAGCCTGCGGCGATGCGACGACCAGGCTGCCCGACGGCATCACGCTGAAGACCTGCAGCGACATGGACGACCAGGAGCGCTGAGGCGGGCCGGTCTTTCGCCTTCGCTGGAAGATTGACGCGGCGGCGGGGATCGCCAACAAGATCACGTCATGAGCCGACCTGTCCTCCGCTTCGCCCCCTCGCCGAACGGCCGCCTGCATCTGGGTCATGCCCTGTCCGCGCTGCTCAACGCGGGCATGGCGAAGGCGCTCGGCGGGCGGCTGCTGATCCGCATCGAGGACATCGACCGGACCCGCTGCACGCCGGAGCTCGAGGCCGGGGTGCTGGAGGATCTGGCCTGGCTGGGGCTCGACTGGGAGCAGCCGGTGCGCCGGCAATCCGAGCATTTTCCCGAGTATGCGGCGGCTCTCGACCGCCTGTCCGCCATGGGGCTGGTGCGCAAGGCATTCCTGACCCGCGGCGAGATCGCGCGCGCGGTGGCGCAGCTGGCAGAGACGCGCGGCGCGCCCTGGCCGTGCGACCCGGACGGGGCGCCGCTCTATCCCGGCGACGAGGCGGTGCTGGGGCCTGAGGAGATCGCGGCGCGCGAGGCGCAAGGGGCGCCGTTCGCGCTGCGGCTCGACATGGCGGCGGCGCTTGCCCGCTGCAAGGCGCTTCTCGCCGCTCCGCTGTCCTGGCAGGAGCTGCCCGACGACGAGGGGCGGCAGGCGCCGGAGTGCATTGCCGCCGATCCCGCGCGCTGGGGCGATGTGGTGCTGGCGCGCAAGGACACGCCGACGAGCTATCACCTGTCCGTTGTGGTCGACGATGCGCTGCAGGGCATCACCCATGTGGTGCGCGGGCGCGACCTCTATGAGGCAACGGCGGTGCACCGGCTGCTGCAGGTGCTGCTCGGCCTGCCCGAGCCGCTCTATCGCCACCACCGGCTGGTGCTGGGCGAGGACGGTCGCAAGCTGTCGAAGTCGCAAGGCGATACTGCGCTGGCCGAGCTGCGGGCCAAGGGAGCAACGCCCGACACGATCCGGCGGCTGGTCGGGCTGGCGCCGGGCGGCGCCTGACGGGAGTGCAGCTTCAAAGCCCGAGGAACGCCATCCACAGCACGGTGGAGACGACGGCAAGACCGGTCGTCATGGTGATCGAGTTCGCCGACATGGCGTGGCCGGTGCCGTAGCGGTTGGCGAAGAGGAAGGCGTTGATGCCGGTCGGGCAGGCGGCGGTGAGGGTCGCCACCGAGACCCACAGGGGCGGCAGGTGCACCACATGCGCCGCCATCAGATAGACCACCGCCGGCATGACGCCGATCTTCAGCACGCTGAGCAGCAGGCCGGGACCGACATTGCCGCGGATGCCGTAGGCGACGATGCTCATGCCGAGCGAGAACAGGGCAACCGGGATCGCCGATCCGGCGATGCGCGAAAGCACGTCGGCGAGGACGCCTTCGATCGGCAGGCCGGTCACGCGCCAGATGCCGCCGGCGACGATGCCGATGACGATCGGGTTGGTGGCGAGGTTGCGGGCGATGCCGAGCAGCAGCTCGCCCAGGGGCTTGGCCTCCTGGGTGCCGTCGATCACGGCGGCCCGCTCCATCAGGACGGCGCAGACGATGGTCAGCACCGGCAGGTGGATCGAAATCAGCACGAAGAGCGGCACCAGCCCCTCCTCGCCGTAGATCGCGGTGATCAGGGGAATGCCGACGAGAACCGTGTTGGCAAAGCCGGCGCTGATGCCGGCGATCACCCCGGCGCGCGCCTCGCGCCCGAATATGTGGCGGACGATCACCGTGCCGAGGGTCCAGACGACGGCGACACCGGTGAAATAGGAGATCCAGAACCCCCAGGGGGAGACGCCGCCGAGCGAGCTGGTCGCCAGCGTGCGGAAGATCAGCACGGGAATGGCGATCACGTAGATGAACTGGCCGAGAGCGTCGCCGACCTTCGCATCGAGGACGCCAAAACGGGCGGCGGCGTAGCCGATACCGATCAGCGCGAAGACGGGAAGAACAATGGAGAGGATCTGGTCGACCATGATCGCTCTTTCGCATGCCCGGGATGCGCCGACAAGTCGCAGTCAAGCATGTCCGTCATGTCTGCTTGATTTGCCCGGCAGGTCGGGCACCATGGCAGACAAGGGGACGCGAGGAGATTCGGCATCATGGTCGGAACGGTCGCACCGCAGGGCGAGGCGCTTACAGGCGGGTCGGCAACCGGGCCGGCATCCGATGCCGGCGACAAGGAGGCTGCTTCCGTCGACCGGGTGGCGGTGCTGCTGCACGACCTGCGCACGCCGCTGGCGGCGATGCGCACGGCGGCCGAGATGATCGGCGCAGATCCGACCACCCAGCGACAGGCCTCGGCGCTCCGGACCCTGGAAATGGCGATAGATGCCCTGCTGTCGATGACGACCCAGGGGCTCGCCGGCGAGGCGCCGGACAGCGGGGACGCCTGCGACGCGGCCACCGATATCCTGTCCGTGTGCGAGTTGTTCTCGGCCGAGGCGCGGGTGCGCGGCCTTGCCGAGCGGCGCGACATCGCCGCCGCGCTGTCCGGCTACCGGGTGGCCGACCCGCTGGCGCTGCGCCGCATCCTGTCCGTGCTCTACGACAATGCGCTGAAATACACTGCCGAGGGCGGGCTGGCGCTCACCGCCCGCGTCTCCGGCGATGGGGACGAGGGGGGCGCCTGCACGCTGGAGCTGAGCCTTGCCGATACCGGCATCGGCATCCCGGACGAGGAGCGGCCGCTGCTGTTTCGCGCCAGGCGGCGCGGGGAGCTTGCCCGCGACACGGCGAGCGGCAGCGGGCTCGGACTGTGGAGCGCCAGCCGGCTGGCGGTCGCGCAGGGCGGACGGCTGGAACTGGCCGAAAGCTCGCCGGCGGGAAGCCGGTTTTCGCTGCGCCTGCCGCTGCGTCCCTTCGAGGGCGCGCGTGCGCGGGCGGCGAGCGGCGGCGCCCGCAACTGGCGCGAGGCGCCGAACATCCGCTGCCTGGTGCGCCGGCGGTTGCTGGTCGTCGACGACAACGAGGCGAACCGCAAGATGATGGAGGCGATGCTGGGCGCCTTCGGCTGCGACACGCTGCTGGCGAGCGGCGGGCGCGAGGCGCTGGAGCTGCTGGAGCGCGAGCCGGTCGACGCGGTGCTGCTGGACATCAACATGCCCGGTATGGACGGGATCGAGACGCTGGCGGAAATCCGCGCGAAGGAAGGCTCGGGCAGGGGCCAGCTGCCGGTGCTGGGCATCACCGCCGCGACCCTTTCGGCGCGCGAGCGCGAGGACCTCGCCGGTTTCGATCTGCTGCTGGAAAAGCCGGTGCTGCCGGCGGCGCTGTTCTCCGCCCTCGACCGGGCGATCTCGGAGCGCGCGGGCTGATCCGGCCGCCGTGCCGGAGCGAGAATCTTCAGATCACCACGATGCCGGTATGCTTGGCCTTGTGCTCGGGTTCGACATGGATCGTGGTGCGTGCGCCCGGCACCTCCTTGGAGATCGCCGCCTCGATGCGGTCGCAGATATCGTGGGCGCGCTCGACCGTCATGTCGGCCGGCACGACCAGATGGAAATCCACGAAGACGACATGGCCGGCCGAGCGGGTGCGCAGGTCATGGGCCTCGATGGCGCCGTCCGCCGAGGTGGAGATGACGTCGCGGATGCGGTCCTGCAGCGCCGGGGCGACCGCCTCGTCCATCAGCCCGCCGAGCGATTCCTTCATCAAGCCCCAGCCCGACCACAGGATGTTGAGCGCGACGAGACCGGCCAGCAGCGAATCGAGCTCCCGGATGCCGGTCAGCATGACCAGGATGACGCCGGCCAGCACGCCGAGCGAGGAGAAGACGTCGGTGTAGAGATGCTTGCCGTCGGCGACCAGCGCCATGGAGCGGTGGCCGCGGCCGATGCGCACCAGGACGGTGGCCCAGATGCCGTTGAGCACGGTGGCGAGCGCGTTGACCCCCAGGCCCTCCGGCGTGAAGTCGACCGGCTGCGGATCGAGATAGTTCGTCCAGGCCTCGTGACCGATGGACAGGGCCGCCAGCACGATGAGCACGCCGACCAGGACCGCGGCCATGTATTCGGCCTTGTGGTGGCCGTAGGGGTGATTGCTGTCGGCGGGCTTGGCCGCGAACCACACGGCGAGGAACGCCGCGATCGCGGAGGCGACGTTGACGATCGATTCCAGTGCGTCGGAATACAGTGCGACCGACCCGGTCCACCGATAGGCCAGGTATTTCAGCGCGAGGACGGCGATGCCGACGAAGATGCTGGCGAGCGCGACTCGCAGTCGAAGGGTCATGGGAGGGCAGCCTCGCAAGTGATCCGGGACACCGGGACCCCGGTTGCGGGCAAAGCCCTAACCCTTTTTTGCCCTCAAGACAAACCCGTCGGTAGCTTTCACTGCATGGCCGCGCCGAGGATCATGCCCGGCCGGCCGCCCGGCTCGACCTGCACCAGAACGGCGCAGTGGCCGGCCTTCATCTTGCGCATTTCGCTGGCCGGCAGGCGGTAGGTGGCCGGGCCGCCCTCCCACATGCCGACGGCGCGGATGCCGCGCACCACATGGTGGTAGACGATGTTGCGGCCGCTGTTCTCGCCGCGTTCGATTTCCACCTCGATCGGGCGGGAGACGAAGACGAAGTAGATGGTCGCCATCTTCGCAGAGGCGGGAAGCGTGCCGTCGACACGCACCTTCAGCAGATCGCCCGCCATCTCCAGGTCGACGGTGACCGGCAGCGGCTTCTGCTTGTCCAGCTCGGCCTGGATCGCGCCGCGGTCGCTGCCGACCACATGGCCGTTGCCGTTGACGATGATCTGCGGCGTGTAGACCGCGCGGTCCCCGCGCGCTTCGGCATAGGCGCGCTGTCGGGCGCTGTAGTCCGGCGAGGCGAGCGTGTCGCGCCAGCCGAGATAGTCCCAGTAGTCGACGGGATAGGTGAGGGTGACGAGATCGCCCCGGCGGGCGAGATCGCCCATCAGCTTGTCGGCCGGCGGACAGGAGGAGCAGCCCTGACTGGTGAACAGCTCGACGACGGCGCGCTGCTCGCCCGCCTGTGCGGCAGGGAGCGCCGCGGCCAGCGACAGAAAGACGGACAGAATGAGATGTGCCGGTGCCCGCATCGGGGGATCTGACCATTCCTGTGATGTGGCGCCGCGACGGACGCCGCGACCTGAGTGGCCCGACATTAGGTCGCGCCGCGGGCGAAGGCCACTCACGAGGGCTTGAAATCACGCAATCGGGAACGGCGGTGTGCGGGTCACTCGCCGGTGCTCGCCAGCACCTTTTCCAGCTGCGGGAGAAAGACGTCGCGGTAGCTTTCCGGCGACAGCGGGCCGATAAACTTGAAGCGGATGGTGCCGGTGGCATCGACGATGAAGGTCTCGGGCACACCGTAGACGCCCCACTCGATGGCCGCGCGGCCGTTCTCGTCGGCGCCGACAAGCGCGTAAGGATTGCCGAGCGTGCCGAGGAAACGGCGGGCGTTCTCCGCCTTGTCCTTGTAGTTGATGCCGATCATCTGCGCCTTGCCGGAGCGGGCGAGCTCTTCCAGCAGCGGGTGTTCCTGGCGGCAGGGAACGCACCAGGAGGCGAAGATGTTGACGACGCTGACCTTGCCGAGAAGATCGGCGCGGGACACGCCGGGAACGGGCGTGCCGCGGTCGATCAGCCCGGGAACCGGCGGCAGCGAGAATTCCGGCGCCGGCTTGTCGATCAGCGCGGAGGGAACCTTGGACGTGTCCTTGCCGCTGACCAGCTGAACCAGGAAGAGCACGGCGAGCAGGCCGAAGACGACAAGCGGCAGCAGGGCCAGAAGCGGGATGCGGCGCGGGGCGGTGCCGTCCGGCCGTCCGCCGGATCCAGGGGCGGTCCCGGTCTCGGTGCTCATCAGCGCTCTCCGGACGAAGAGGCGGCCGAGCGGCGGCGCACGCCGTCCGCCTCGAGCTTTGCCAGCGAGGCGGTCAGGCTGGCGCGGTCGGCCGCGAGCCAGACGAACAGGCCGACGATGGTCGCCGCAGTGATCGCGTAGCAGGTCAGGATGAAGCCCGCGTGGGGGCCAAGGTCGAGAAGCTCGGTCATTCGGCGGCCTGTGGTCGTGCGGCGGCGACGCGGGTGCTGGCTGCGCCCAGCTGCAGCGTGCGCAGGCGGCGGCGCAGGATCTCGTTGCGCATCGCCATCAGGTGCATGACGAGGAACAGCAGGGTGAAGGCGAGCGCCATGGTGAGCAGCGGCCAGAGGATCGTCGGATGGATGGTCGGGCCGTCGAGGCGCATCACGCTGGCCGGCTGGTGCAGCGTGTTCCACCAGTCGACGGAGAACTTGATGATCGGCAGGTTGACCGCGCCCACCAGCGTGAGGACGGCGGCTGCCTTGCCGGCGCGGATCGGGTCTTCCATCGTCCGCCACAGGGCGATCAGCCCCAGATACATGACGAAGAGCACGAGGACCGAGGTCAGCCGCGCGTCCCAGACCCAGTACGTGCCCCACATCGGCTTGCCCCAGAGCGAGCCGGTGACCAGCGACAGGAAGGTGAAGGCGGCCCCGATGGGGGCGGCGGCGCGCGCCGAGACGTCGGCGAGCGGATGCTTCCACACCAGGGTTCCGAGCGATGAGATCGCCATGATCGAGTAGCACATCATGGCCAGCCACGCGGCGGGCACATGCAGGAACATGATCTTGACCGTGGCACCCTGCTGGTAGTCGTCGGGCGCGACGAAGAAGGTCAGGTAGAGCCCGGCGGCGAAGGCGAGCGCGCAAGCGGCCCCCAGCCACGGCAGAAGCCGGCCGGAGAACGACATGAAGCGCGTCGGGTTGGCAAGGTCCATCAATCCCATGGACCTTTTCTAATGTCGCCGGCGCCCGCTTTCAATCAGGGAGAATGCGACACGTTCACGTTCCCGTCAGTCGGCCGAGAAGCGCAGTCCTGCCGCAGCGGCAAAGGGGCCGATCACGGCGGTGATCAGCGTCACCGCGCACAGATAGAGAAACGGCGCCAGGAACGGGGCGGGCTCGGTGACGGCGGCGCCGGCCGCGCTGACCCCGAAAATGAGCACGGGAATCGAGAACGGCACCACGAGGACGGCCAGCAGCAGCCCGCCGCGGCGCAGGCTGACGGTGAGTGCCGCGCCGACCGCGCCGATCAGCGTGAGCGCCGGCGTGCCGACGGCCAGCGTCAGCGTCACCGCGCCGATGGCCAGCGGCTCCAGATTGAGGAAGATTGCCAGCAGCGGGGCCGCGGCCACCAGCGGCAGGCAGGTGCCGACCCAGTGGGCAAGGCACTTGATGAGCACGACGACCTCCAGCGGACGCCCCGCCATCAGCACGAGGTCGAGCGAGCCGTCGTCGCGGTCGGCCTGGAACAGGCGGTCGAGGCCGAGCAGGGTGGCGAGCAGGGCGCCGATCCACAGCACGGCCGGGCCGATGCGGGCGAGCAGGTTGAGATCAGGGCCGACGCCGAAGGGGATGACCGTGACCACGGCCAGGAAGAACAGCACGCCGATCAGCGCACCGCCGCCCGAGCGCAGCGACAGCCGCAGCTCGCGGGAAAACAGGGCCGCGGCCCAGCCGCGCGGACGGTCGTCTGTCCTGCTCATGCCGGCATCTCCGTCTCGAGCGGATCGGGCGCCTCGAGATGCAGCTTCAGCAGCCCGTCGAGGCCGAGCGGCTGGTGGGTCGCGGCGATGACGATGCCGCCGGCGGCGACGTGATCGCGCATCAGCTCGCAGAGCAGCTCCTCGGAGGCGGCATCGAGCGCGGCGGTCGGCTCGTCGAGCAGCCAGACGGGGCGGGGAATGGCGAGAAGCCGGGCGAGCGCCAGCCGGCGCCGCTGGCCGGCGGACAGGTAGGCGGCGGGAAGCTCTGCCGCATGGCCGATGCCGAGCAGGTCCAGCGCCTCGTGCGCGCTGCGCGGTCGGAGCCCGCCGAGGGCGGGCAGGCCGGCAAGGAAATCGCGCCAGAAGGCAAGGTTCTCGATGACGGACAGGGCCGGCTTCACCGCGTCGAGATGGCCGGCATAGTGGCAGTGCTCGAAAGGCTCGGCCTCCGCCTCGCCGCCCTCGACGCGGATCGCGCCCTCGCTCGGCGGCACCAGGCCGGCCAGGACGCGCAGCAGGCTGGACTTGCCGACGCCGTTCGGTCCGGTGACGACCATGGCCTCGCCGCTGGAGATCGCGAGCGACAGGCCGGCGAAGACCCTGCGGCCTCCGCGGTCGCAGGCAAGCTGTTCGGCAAGAAGACGCATCGGCCCCGGATCTGCTGCAGGCGCCGACCAAGGGATGGCCGGCAGCGGCGGTTTTTCGCGCCCGGACGGCGCGTCCGTCCGGCAGGACGAGGCATGGCATGCAGGCCGGCGGCGATCAAGCGGCAATGCGTCGCTGCCCGGGGCGTCCGGCGCGCCGGGACTCCCCCATATTGACGAGAGGAATGGCGCTGCTAACCGCTGGCCCCGCGCGCGGAAATTCGCTATACGGGCGCCAACCCGCACGCGGACACGCTCCAGTGTCCGCCGACGCGAGACGGCAAACCCGGCCGGCGGCGTATCCCAAGACGACGCTTTCCGCCGGGGGAGCGCATTCGTCGGGTGACAGGCAGCCATGGGGCCGCATCCGCCCGAGGACAACAAGGGGACCGCCAGCGTGACCAAATCACTCGACAGTTTCAAGGCCAGGAAGACGCTCCAGGTCGGAGACAAGACCTACACCTATTTCTCCCTCCCCGAGGCGGAGAAGAACGGTCTGGAGGGCGTGTCCAGGCTCCCCTATTCGCTGAAGGTCGTGCTGGAGAATCTCCTGCGCTTCGAGGACAACCGCACGGTGACCGCGGACGACATCCGCGCCGTCGCCAAGTGGCTGGTGACCCGCACCTCCGAGCATGAGATCTCCTACCGCCCGGCGCGCGTCCTGATGCAGGACTTCACCGGCGTTCCGGCCGTGGTGGATCTGGCCGCCATGCGCGATGCGGCCGTGAAGCTCGGCGGCGACCCGAAGAAGGTCAACCCGCAGGTCCCGGTCGACCTGGTCATCGACCACTCGGTGATGATCGACTATTTCGGCACCCAGGACGCCTTCACCAAGAACGTCGAGCTGGAGTACCAGCGCAACGGCGAGCGCTACGAGTTCCTGCGCTGGGGCCAGTCGGCCTTCGACAACTTCCGCGCCGTGCCGCCGGGAACCGGCATCTGCCACCAGGTCAACCTGGAGTATCTGGGCCAGACCGTGTGGACCAAGGACGAGGACGGCGAGACGCTGGCCTATCCGGACACGCTGGTGGGCACCGACAGCCACACGACGATGGTCAACGGCATGGCCGTGCTGGGCTGGGGCGTCGGCGGCATCGAGGCCGAGGCGGCCATGCTCGGCCAGCCGATCTCCATGCTGATCCCCGAGGTCATCGGCTTCAAGCTGACCGGCAAACTCAGCGAGGGAATCACCGCCACCGACCTGGTGCTGCGCGTCGTCGAGATGCTGCGCAAGAAGGGCGTGGTCGGCAAGTTCGTGGAGTTCTACGGCCCGGGCCTCGACAACCTGAGCCTCGAGGACGCTGCGACCATCGCCAACATGGCGCCGGAATACGGCGCGACCTGCGGCTTCTTCCCGGTGGACGAGGACACGCTGGAATACCTGCGTTCGACGGGCCGCGATGCCGAGCGCGTCGCGCTGGTCGAGGCCTATGCCAAGGCGCAGGGCATGTTCCGCACTTCCGACACGGCGGAGCCGGTCTTCACCGACACGCTCGAGCTCGACATCTCCACCGTCGTGCCCTCGCTCGCCGGCCCGAAGCGTCCGCAGGACCGCGTCGCGCTCGACGAGGCGGCCGAGAAGTTCGCCGTCGCGCTGCGCGAGATCAAGGGCGGCGGCAAGGACCCCTCCACGCTTCCCGGTTCGGCCGGCGAATCGCGCTTTGTCGATGAAGGCGCCACCGGCGTCACCGGCACGGCCCGCCAGCGCTACTCCGTGAACGGCAAGTCGCACGGCCTGGCCGACGGCGACGTGGTGATCGCCGCGATCACCTCTTGCACCAACACCTCGAACCCGTCGGTGCTGATCGGCGCCGGTCTCGTCGCCCGCAACGCGCTGAAGAAGGGCCTGAAGGTCAAGCCGTGGGTGAAGACCTCGCTGGCTCCCGGCTCGCAGGTGGTCACCGACTACCTGAAGAAGGCCGGCGTGCAGGCCGACCTTGACGCGCTGGGCTTCAACCTAGCCGGCTATGGCTGCACCACCTGTATCGGCAACTCCGGTCCGCTGGACCCGGCGATTTCCGAGGCGGTCAACGAGAACGACCTGGTGGTCTGTTCGGTGCTGTCGGGCAACCGCAACTTCGAGGGCCGCGTCAATCCGGACGTGCGGGCGAACTACCTCGCCTCGCCGCCGCTGGTCGTCGCCTATGCGATTGCCGGTTCGATGGACATCAACGTCGCCGAAGATCCGCTCGGCGAGGACCAGGACGGCAACCCGGTCTACCTGAAGGACATCTGGCCGACCAACCAGGAGATCACCGACCTGATCCGCTCCTCGATCACCGAGGAGATGTTCCGCGAGCGCTATTCGGACGTCTTCAAGGGCGACGAGCACTGGCAGGGGATCAAGGTCGAAGGCGGCATGACCTACAAGTGGCCGATGAACTCGACCTACGTGGCCAACCCGCCCTATTTCGAAGACATGACCATGGAGCCGAAGCCGCTCGAGGATATCGAGAGCGCCGCGGTCCTGGGCCTGTTCCTCGACTCCATCACCACCGACCACATCTCGCCGGCCGGCTCGATCAAGGCGGAGGCGCCGGCCGGCGTCTATCTGCTCGAGCACCAGGTCGCCAAGAAGGACTTCAACTCCTACGGCGCCCGTCGCGGCAACCACCATGTGATGATGCGCGGCACCTTCGCCAACATCCGCATCAAGAACCAGATGGTGCCGGGCGTCGAAGGCGGCGTCACCATGAAGGACGGCGAGCAGAAGTGGATCTACGACGCGGCGATGGACTACAAGGAGGCGGGCACGCCGCTCGTCATCTTCGCCGGCAAGGAATACGGCACCGGCTCGTCGCGTGACTGGGCCGCCAAGGGCACCCGCCTGCTCGGCGTTCGCGCCGTGATCGCCCAGTCCTTCGAGCGTATCCACCGCTCGAACCTGGTCGGCATGGGCGTGCTGCCCTTCACCTTCAAGGACGGCGAGAGCTGGCAGTCGCACGGCATCACCGGCACCGAGAAGGTGACGATCAAGGGCGTTGCCGATCTCAAGCCGCGCCAGATGGTCGACATCCTGGTCGAGTTCGCCGACGGCACGACCAAGACCATCGAAGTGCTGTGCCGCATCGATACGGTCGACGAGCTGGAATATGTCCGCGCCGGCGGCATCCTGCACTACGTGCTGCGCAACCTCGTCGCGGGATAATCCGCACGAGCGCAGATCCGAAAAGAAAGGGCCGGCATTCGCCGGCCCTTTTGCTTTCGGAGGAAGGGGAGGGGGCCGGGCGTCGCCGCGCCGGCCTTCAGGATGCCAGCAGCGCGTCCAGCAGGTCGGCGTAGATCGCCTCCACGCGGGCGGCAGCCTGCGCGCCCATG
This sequence comes from Stappia sp. G46H5W, assembly GCF_058448995.1. Classification (NCBI taxonomy): domain Bacteria; kingdom Pseudomonadati; phylum Pseudomonadota; class Alphaproteobacteria; order Hyphomicrobiales; family Stappiaceae; genus Stappia; species Stappia sp. G46H5W. The sequence continues at coordinate 478,054 of NZ_JBZFLL010000005.1, forward strand.
CGATGGAAATAGGCAAGGCCGGGGGCGGCGTTGACCTCCAGCACCACCGGCGGCGCGCCGGGATCGACGAGCAGGTCGACGCCGGCAAAGCGCAGGCCGAGCGCAGCGGCGGCGCGGATCGCGGCGTCAGTCGCGGCAGGGGAGAGCGTGTCGGTGATGTCGCTGGCGCTGCCGCCGGTGGAGAGGTTCGCGTTGGCGAGCAGCGCGATCGTCGCGCCCCTTGCCGGGACGCTTTCAAGGCCGAGGCCCGAGGCGGCGAGCTCGCTGAGAATGCGGGGATCGTCGGCGGCGATGCGGGCGCCCTTGCCGTCGCTGGCGAACTCGGCAAGCCGGGCGGCGATCAGCGCGGAAAGCGGGCTGGCACCGTCGCCGGTGACCGACAGCGGGCGGCGGGCGAAGGCGGCCTTGACCTGTCCGTCGAGCACGACGACGCGCAGGTCCTCGCCGCTGGCCGCCTGCTGCACCAGCACCCGGTCGTGCAGCGCCAGCAGCGTGTCGAGGGCAAGGTCGAGGGCGGCGGCATCGCCGACGCGGGTCACCCCGTCGCCTTCGGAGCCTTCGTTCGGCTTGGCGAAGAGGGGGTAGCCGACCTCACGGGCGAACGCGTGGGCCGTGGCACGGTCCGGCAGGCGGGCGGCGACGGCGGGGTTCTTGAGGGAGAGCTGGGCGGTGCGGCGCGCCCCGTGCAGCAGCACGCCGCGGGGCGTCGCGAGCCCCGCGCCGGCCAGGAAGCGGCCTGCATAGTCCTTGTCGCGGGCAAGTGCTGCCGCGCCCGCCCGGTTGATGTCGAAATGGGTGCCCTTGAAGAAGTGCCGCCGGCCGCGCGCGTCGACCACCGCCCCGGCATAGCCGTAGAGCGGCTCGGTCTCGATGCGCGCGCCGCGCTGAGCGGCGAGCCGCTCGAGAATCTCGACGAAGACCGGCCGTCGCACGCTCGCCTCGGCTTTGCTCACGCGGGATGCGCCCAAGGGGAAGGGCCAAGCGCCTGGCGTCAGTTGCCGCGGCGCTGCATCAGGTTGGCGTTGTAGTCGATGGTGAAGAGCTTCGGGTTGGTCGGCCCGTTCACCGAGGTGTTGTAGATCGCCACCGACGTGTCGTAGCCCTGCGCATCCGTGACCGTCCACTGCTTCAGCTCGGTGGTTGCGGCGTCGAAGATCAGCGTCAGCTTGCCGGTGCCGAAGGTGGAATTGTCGGCGAGCACCACGGTGACGAGATCCGGCTCGACCGAGACGCTGGCGACTTCCGCATCCGCCTCCAGGTTGATCCTTTCCGCCAGCAGGAAGCGCAGCGGCGTCTCCTTGAGCGGCCAGATGTCCTGGGTCGCAAGCTTGCGGTCCTTGACCGAGACCGACTTGCCGTCGGCGACGATGTCCACCTTGGAGGGCGGGTTGTAGTAGAAGCGGATCTTGCCCGGGCGGGCGAGATAGAACTTGCCTTCCGCCCGCTCGCCATTGGGGCCGAACTGGATGAAGTCGCCATGCATGGTCTTCACCGAGTTGAAGTAGGAATTCACCTCGGCAAGCTTGGTCTTCTGCTCCGAGCTCAGTGCGGCGGCGCCGGCCGGCGCAAGGCTGGCAAGGCCGACCGCGGCAGCGGCGGCAAGGGCAAGCAGGGTGCGGCGGGCGATGCTGGTCATCGATACGGCTCCGTCGGCTCGGTCTGGCGGGCGGCTCGCGGAAGGGCGCGCCGCATCTCGTCAATTGTCAGGATGCGCTAGCAGGCAGCTGTGGCAAAGTTGCGACGGGCCACGGTCTGCGCGTTTCGCGCCGTCAATAGTCGCCCTCGACCCCGTTCTGCACCAGGATCTCGCGCTTGCCGGCATGGTTGGCTGCGCCCACCAGCCCCTCGCGCTCCATCCGCTCGATGATCGAGGCGGCCCGGTTGTAACCGATCGACAGACGCCTCTGGATATAGGAGGTCGAGGCCTTCTTGTCGCGCAGCACCACGGCCACCGCCTTGTCGTAGAGGTCGTTGCCCTCGTCGTCGCCGCTGCCGCCTCCGCCGGCCAGCGCGTCATAGGGGCTGTCTCCGCCCTCGTCCTCCTCGGTCACCGCCTCGAGATATTGCGGCGTGCCCTGGCGCTTCAGGTGGCTGACGATGTCCTCCACCTCCTCGTCGGAGACGAAGGGACCGTGGACGCGCTGGATGCGCCCGCCGCCGGCCATGTAGAGCATGTCGCCCTGGCCGAGCAGCTGTTCCGCGCCCTGTTCGCCGAGAATGGTGCGGCTGTCGATCTTCGACGTCACCTGGAAGGAGATGCGGGTCGGGAAGTTGGCCTTGATCGTGCCGGTGATGACGTCCACGGACGGGCGCTGCGTCGCCATGATCAGGTGGATGCCGGCGGCACGGGCCATCTGTGCCAGGCGCTGGATCGCGCCCTCGATGTCCTTGCCGGCGACCATCATCAGGTCGGCCATCTCGTCGACGATGACGACGATGTAGGGCATCGTCTCCAGCGGCAGTTCCTCGTTCTCGAAGATCGGCTCGCCGGTGTTGCGGTCGAATCCGGTCTGCACCGTGCGGGTGAAGACCTCGCCCTTCTCCATCGCCTGGGCGACGCGGGTGTTGTAGCCGTCGATGTTGCGCACGCCCATCTTCGACATCTTCTTGTAGCGCTCTTCCATCTCGCGGACGGTCCACTTGAGCGCGACGACGGCCTTTTTCGGGTCGGTGACAACCGGCGTCAGAAGATGCGGAATGCCGTCGTAGATCGACAGTTCCAGCATCTTGGGATCGATCATGATCAGCTTGCACTGCTCCGGCTCCAGCCGGTAGAGCAGCGACAGGATCATGGTGTTGATGGCGACCGACTTGCCCGAGCCGGTGGTGCCGGCAACCAGCAGGTGCGGCATGCGGGCAAGGTCTGCGATCACCGGCTCGCCGCCGATGGTCTTGCCCAGCGTCAGCGCCAGCTTGGCCTTGGTCTTCTCGTAGTCGCTGGCGGCCAGCAGCTCGCGCAGGAACACCATCTCGCGGCGCTGGTTGGGCAGCTCGATGCCGATGGCGTTCTTGCCCGGGATCACCGCGACACGGGCAGAGATGGCGCTCATCGAGCGGGCGATGTCGTCGGCAAGACCGATGACGCGGCTCGACTTGATGCCGGGCGCCGGCTCCAGCTCATACAGGGTGACGACCGGGCCGGGGCGAACCTCGATGATCTCGCCGCGTACCCCGAAATCCTCCAGCACGCCTTCCAGGATGCGGGCGTTCTGCTCCAGCGCGTCGGTGTTGACGGCCGTCTGCTTGCCGGCGGCCTTCGGTTCGGACAGAAGGTGCAGCGGCGGCAGCTCGTAGACGGACGGGTTGCGCAGGAAGGAGGGCTGCGCCTCCTCGGTGGCGCGGCGGCCGGGCTTGGGCCGGCCGGCCGGCGGCACGACGCGGCTCGGGATCTGGGCGGCCGGGCCACGGCTGACCGGGCCGGCGATGGCGCGCGGCAGCGGTGTCGACAGCTCGTCGAGCGGGCCGTCTTCGTCGAGGTCCGGCAGATCGTCGATGGTGGCGCCGGAGGCCTCGGCATAGTCCTCGTCGAGGTCGCGCGCATCGTCCGCATAGTCGTCGCCGTAGTCATCGGCAAAGGCGGGCTCTGCCGGAGCGGAGGTGTCGTAGAACGCGTCGAGGCCGTCGTCTTCCCTGGGCAGAAGCTTGCTGGCGAGGCGGCGGCGCAGGGCAGAGAACCCGCCGCGGCGGCCGACCGGATCCTCGTCCTCGTCTTCCGCGGGACCTTGCGCACGGGCGCCGCGTCCCTCGTCCCAGTCCTCGCCGTCCTCGTCGATGAAGGCATCGTCATACGGGTCGGACGCGCGGCGCGAGGCGCCGCGGCGACCGAGCATGCGGCGGGCATTGGCGCGGGCCACCAGGCCCCAATGGGTGACGGCACCCATCAGCGCGCCGAAGCGGCCCTCGCCAGCGTCGTCATCCTCATCGTCCTCGTCGAGGTTCGGAACGGCGCCGACCGAGCGGGCGTGGTGCGAGGGTTCGGGCAGAGGCGCGAGCACAGGCTCGGGATCGCGGCCGAGCCAGCCGGCGGCGCGCAGCATGCAGATCGCGGCCGGAACGCCGAGGCCGAGCATGCCGACGATCATCGCCATGCCGTCGGTCAGTTCGCCGGTCAGCAGGGCCGGAAGGCGATGGACGAAATCGCCGAGGAAGCCGCCGAGGCCCGTGGGCAGCGGCCAGCCGGAAGGAACGGGAAGGGCGGCCAGCGCGCCGGCGGCGAGCAGGGTGCCGAGGCCCCAGAAGACGATGCGGCGGGTGGCGATGCGGGTGGCGCGGGCCGCGACCAGCCGCCAGCCCCACAGGACCACGGGGATGAGGAACACGGCCGAGGCGAGGCCGATCGCCTGCATGAACATGTCGGCGATGATCGCGCCGGGCTGGCCGAGCGCGTTGCGCACCGGCGCGGAGGTGGCATGGCTGAGGCTCGGGTCGCCCGTCGACCAGGTGGCGAGCGCTGCGGCGAGCGCCGCGCACAGGGCGATCAGCGCCAGTCCGGCCGCGCCGATGACGTTGCGTTTGACGAAGCGCTTGAACGGCGCCTCGGTGTCTTCGAGGCCGAGCGCTGCGGCCCGGCCGCTTCTCACGGGAGTGGCGCGACGCATCCTCTAGTCCCCCAGTACCGCGACCACGCGGGACAGCGCCCGCTCGATGGTCGTCTCGTCGTCGACGAGGGCAATGCGGATATAGTCCGCGCCCGGATTGCCCGAAGCCCCGTCCATCGCCAGATAGGCGCCCGGCAGCACCTTGACGCCGGCCTCGGCCCAAAGCCGCCTGGTGACCTCGATGCCGCCGCCCCAGCGGGCGACGTCGAGCCACAGGAAGAAGCCGGCCTGCGGCACGACCGGGCCGAACAGCGGCGCCAGCAGGCGCTGCGCCACGTCGTATTTCGCGTTGTAGAGCCGCCGGTTCTCGGCGACATGCGCCTCGTCCGCGAAGGCGGCGGCGGCCACCGCCTGCAGCGGCATGGAGACCTGCGGCGCGGCAAGGCCCCGGAAGCGGGCCCAGGCTTCCAGGAAGTCCGGATCGCCGGCGGCAAGGCCGACGCGCAGGCCGGCAAGGTTCGAGCGCTTCGACAGCGAGTTGATGCTGACCACGTTGGCGAAGCCCTCGCCCATGGCATGGGCGGCCTCCAGCACGCCGGCGGGCGGGGCGTCGCGGTAGATTTCCGAATAGCACTCGTCGGCGACCACCAGGAAGCGGTGGCGGCGGGCCAGCGCGATCACCCGTTGCCAGGTGGCGAGGTCCGCGGCGACGCCCTGCGGGTTGGCCGGCGAGGCATAGTAGAACGCGATGGTGCGATCGAGCAGCTCGGGCGACAGCGCATCGAGATCGGGCAGGAAGCCGGTCTCTGCGCGTGCATCGAGCGCGACCAGCTCGGCGCCGGCGACATGGGCCGCGGCGGCATAGGTCTGGTAGAACGGATTGGGCATCAGCACCGCCGGCCGGGCGCCGGTTTTCGCGAGATAATCGCGGGCACCGAGTGCGGCGAAGGTCAGGCCCTCGCGCGAGCCGTTCAGCGGCAGGATGCCGCGGGCGACGTCCAGCGTGCCGCCGAGGCCGTAGCGGGTGTCGAGCCAGCGTCCCACCGATTCGCGGAAGGCATCGGTGCCGCGAATGTTCGGATAGCGGCTGAAGTCGCCGATGGATCCGGCCAGGACATCTGCGACGAAGCCGGGCACGGCATGGCGCGGCTCGCCGATGGTCATCACGACCGGGTCCATGCCCGGTGCGAGATCGGCAATCAGCGCGGCCAGCCGCTCGAACGGGTTCGAGGAGGGCAGGGAAGCGGACCTTGCGGCCTTGGGGGCGGCGTCAGAAGACATTCGGCTCGAACCATTCACCGGGATCCCGCCAGCCCTGCGGCGGACCTCCCGGCCTGTTGACGTCAGGCCGACCGTGCCGCGGCCCGGGAGGGCGCGGCGAACGGAAGACCGGCTGCGACGCCAAGCCTATTCGCCGATGGTAAATCCCTCATTAACCAAGCCATGATCGCACGCCTTGCGAGCGGGTAGCACGGGTCTGGGCGCCGGCGGGCGTCAGAAGTCGCAGGTCAGTCCCTTGATTTCCCAGTCTTCGTAGCGGGTCGGCTCCAGCCCGCCGCGGCCGTCGATCTCGCGCGGCATGGCCTCGCCCTTGGCGTCGATCTCGCGGCGGCGGGCCTCTGCTTCCAGAAGCGCCCGCTGGGCGGCCGGCGGCAGGTCCTCGAAACGGCGCTGCGGGGCTGCGTCTTCGGTTGCGGCGTTGTCGGGCGCGGTCATGGCGGTGTCTTCGGTCTCGGTCATTGTCGTCGTGCTCCGGTCCGGGCCGGCCTTTTCGGCCGTCTTCCTTCGGTGGGCTCGCGTTGCTCTCTTGCAGAAAATCGCGCTGCCGCCAACATATAGGGTCAAAGATGCAGCTGTCGCCATAGTGGCCCCACGACACAGGCAGGTGAGATGAACTACTTCCGCACCGCACTTCTCCTCGCCGCGATGACGGCGCTGTTCATGGGCGTCGGCTTCCTGATCGGCGGCGAGGGCGGCATGATGATCGCGCTCCTCATCGCCGCGGCGATGAACCTGTTCAGCTACTGGAACTCCGACAAGATGGTGCTGCGCATGCACCATGCGGTGGAGGCCAACGAGAGCCAGGCGCCGGAACTGTTCCACATGGTGCGGCAGCTGGCCGCGCGGGCCGACCTGCCGATGCCGAAGGTCTACCTCATCAACAATCCGCAACCCAACGCCTTCGCTACGGGCCGCAATCCTCAGAATGCGGCGGTTGCCGCCACCACCGGCCTGCTGGAAAGCCTGTCGGCCGAAGAGGTCGCCGGCGTGATGGCGCACGAGCTCGCCCATGTGAAGAACCGCGACACGCTGATCATGACGATGACGGCGACGATTGCCGGTGCGATCTCGATGCTGGCCAATTTCGCCTTCTTCTTCGGCGGCAACCGGGAAAACAACAATCCGCTCGGCTTCATCGGCGTGCTGATCGCGATGATCGTCGCCCCGCTCGCGGCGATGCTGGTGCAGATGGCGATCAGCCGCACCCGCGAATATGCGGCCGACCGCATGGGCGCGGAAATCTGCGGCAACCCGATCTGGCTCGCCTCGGCGCTGGGAAAGATCGCCGGCGGCGCGGCGCGGGTCCACAATCCGGACGCGGAGCGCAACCCGGCGACCGCGCACATGTTCATCATCAACCCGCTGTCGGGCGAGCGGATGGACAATCTGTTCTCCACCCACCCCAACACCGAGAACCGCATTCGCGCGCTGCAGGAGCTGGCCGGGGCGATGGGCGGCGGGGGCGGCGGCTATTCCCGCAGCAGCGGGGCCGGCTACGCATCCAGCGCTCCGCAGGGCCGTGGCCCGGCCGGCGAGGGTCCCTCGCGCAGCGATCCTCCGGGTCCGTGGGGGCGCTCGCGCCGCCGCGACGAGGGTGGCAACGGGGGAAGCTCCGGCCGTCGCGGTCCCTGGGGCTGATGCCGCCGGCCGCCTGCCCGGCGGGCCGCATTCGGTCCGCGATGCGCCGGCCCATGTGCTTTAGGGGTTGTGATCGCCTGCCGTTTGCGGGCATACCGCCTCTCCTTCTTTTGATGCGGCGGTGCCGTGCGCTTCGCGCGCTACCCGCCCCGTGAGGCGATCCGAGCCGGTGAGCGACAAGACCGACAACCGCAAGCAGAGCTCCCGACCCCGCAAGGGGCAGGGCGGGAGCCCTGTGCGCACCCGCTACCAGCCGGACCATTCGACGGTGGGCCTGGCAGCCCGCCGCGTCGCGGTGGAAATCCTCGGGCGGGTCGTGACCGGTCGCCGGCCGCTCGACGACGAGCTCAAGGAGAGCGGCGGCCATCCCGGTTTTTCCGCGCTGATCGCCCGCGACCGGGCCCTGGTGCGGGCGATGCTCGGCACGGCGCTGCGCCGGCGCGGACAGATCTCCGCCATTGTGGACAGGCTGCTCGAGCGCCCGGTGCCGGAAAAGACCGGCTTCGTTCTCGACATCCTGCATGTCGCGGCCGCGCAAGTGCTGTTCATGGAAGTGCCGGACCGGGCTGCGGTGGCCATCGCCGTGGCGCTGGCGGGTGCCGACAACCGCTCGCGGCGCTACAAGGGCCTGGTCAACGCGGTGCTGCGGCGAATGGTGGCCGAGCGCGAGGACCTGCTCGCTGCCACCGCGCAGCCCTGGCGCAACACGCCGGTCTGGCTCTTCGCCGGCTGGCAGAAGGCCTATGGCGAGGACACGGCGCTCGCCCTTGCCGGCATGCACCTGCTGGAGCCCAATCTCGATCTCACCGTCAAGGATGACCCGCAAGGCTGGGCCGAACGGCTCGGCGGCACGGCCATCGGCGGCAATACGGTGCGGCTCGCCCGTCCGGGCGGGCGCATCGAGGCGCTGGAGGGGTATGACGCCGGCGCCTGGTGGGTCCAGGACGCGGCCGCCGCGATCCCGGCGCGGCTGCTCGGCGATGTCGCGGGCTTGCAGGTTGCGGACCTGTGCGCGGCGCCCGGCGGCAAGACCGCGCAGCTGGCCGCGGCCGGCGGCCACGTCACCGCCATCGACATTTCCGCCCGCCGCCTGGAGCGGCTCTCGCAGAACCTTGCAAGGCTGAGCCTGAGCGCCGAGGTGGTGGCCGCCGATCTTGCCGACTACGAGCCCGCCGCACCGTTCGACGCCATCCTGCTGGATGCGCCGTGCTCGGCGACCGGCACGATCCGACGCCATCCGGAGGTCGCCTGGAACCGGCGGGCCGAGGACGTGGCGAGCCTTGCCGCCACGCAGGCGCTGCTGCTGGAGCGGGTGAGCGGATGGCTCAAGCCCGGTGGGCGTCTCGTCTATTGCACCTGCTCGCTGGAGCCGGCGGAAGGAGAGCTTGTCGTCGCGCGGTTCCTCGCCGCCAATCCCCAGTTCGCGCGCCTGCCGATCACGGAAGCGGAGACGGGCTTTGCGGGTCTGGTGACGGGCGAGGGCGATCTGCGGACCCTGCCGGTGTCGTTGCCGCGCGAACCCAGCCAGAACGGCGGCATGGACGGCTTCTTCGCCGCCCGCCTCGTTCGTCGCTGATCCTCCCCCTCAAGACACCTTGCATGCGCTGTGAATCCCTCGAATCGTGCTGAAATCGGTAACGGATCGCTAACCCTGTTGCCGGAAACTGAAATGTGCAGGCGAAGCGGATTCGCGAAAGGGCTCGGCACGACGGCAGCGCGGCTGGAGGGAAGGTGGCACAGGTGACGCTAATGTCGGTGACCGAACGGGCACGGGTGTGGCGTCTCCTCGCGCAGGCCGCCTGGCAGTCCCTGCTCAGATGGATGCATGGCGGGCCGCTGTTCCGCTGGCGGCTGTTCTCCAGCACGCCCGCCCGCCTGATCATCGCCCCGCAGGATCTGCGCACCGCCGACGGCACCAATGCCGCTGACATCTATGCCGGGCGCTTCCTGTTCGCCGGCCAGTTGGTCGAAACATCCGGCCAGTCCCCCTTCGAGGTTCCCGCACCTTCCGCCGACTGGGCCCGCGCTCTGCACGGCTTCGGCTGGCTGCGCCACCTCAAGGCGGCGGAGACCGTGGTGGCGCGGCAGAACGCCCGGGCGCTGGTCGACGATTGGATAAGGAGCTGCGGCTACTGGCAAGACACGGCCTGGGAGCAACAGGTGGTGGCGCGCCGGGTGTTGGCCTGGCTGTCGCAGTCGCCGTTGATCCTGGAGGGCTGCGACCGCGAGTTCTATCGCCGCTTCCTGCGCTCGCTCGCCCGGCAGGTTCGCTACCTGCGCCGCACCATGAACGAGACGCCGGACGGGGTGCCGCGCCTGCAGGCGGCCATGGCCGTTGCCGCGGCCACCGTCTCCATGTCGGGCCAGGGCCGCTTCGTGCGCCAGAGCCTGCGCCGGCTGGACCAGGAACTCGCCCGCCAGATCCTCGCCGATGGCGGCCACATCTCGCGCAATCCGGCCGCCTTGCTGGATATCCTCGTCGACCTGTTGCCGGTGCGCCAGGCGCTGACCGTGCAGGGCATGCCTGCTTCGCCGACGGTGATGCAGGCGATCGACCGGATGATGCCGATGATCCGCTTCTTCCGCCACGGCGACGGCACCTTCGCGCATTTCAACGGAATGGGCGCGACGCCGGCGGATCTGGTGGCGACGATCCTTGCCTATGACGATGCGCGCGGGGGCCCGCCGGGCAATGCCCCGCATTCGGGCTATCAACGGGTCAGCTGCGGCGACACCCTGCTGCTGATGGATACGGGGGTGCCGCCGGAGCCGGCGCTGAGCCTGACCGCCCATGCCGGGTGCCTGTCCTTCGAGATGTCGTCGCGGCGCAACCGCATCGTCGTCAATTGCGGGGTGTCCAACAGCGAGCGCGGCGCCTGGCGCTCGGTCTCGCGGGCAACGGCCGCCCATTCCACCGCGACGATCGACGACACGTCCTCCGCCCGCTTCCTGTCGGAAGCCCGTTTCGGCGGCTGGCTCGGCGCGCCGATCCTCACCGGGCCGACCAGCGTGCCGGTGGAGCGCGAGGAGGGGCCTTCCGGCACCCGCATCGTCGCCAGCCACAACGGCTATCAGGACAGTCTGCGGCTGATCCACGAGCGCGACATCACCCTGTCGCAGGACGGCAGCGTGCTGGACGGCATCGACCGGTTCCACCCGACCGCGCGCACCGGGCGCGACCACGAGTTCGCCATCCGCTTCCACCTGCATCCGGCGATCAAGGCCAACTCGATCCGCTCGGGCACCGGCATCCTGCTGGTGGCGCCGGACGGCGAGGCGTGGGAGTTCACGGCGCCGGGCTGCGAGATGGCCATCGAGGAATCGATCTATCTCTCCGACAGGTCCGGCCACCGGCGCTGCGAGCAGATCGTGCTGTACGGCCGGCTCGTCCATCGCCGCGAGGCGGCCTGGCAGTTCTGCCGTACTGCCGCCGGGCGGGCGACGCGGCGGCGCGTTTCCGACGCGAGCAGCGGCGAACTCGACCTTTAGGGCGGTGTTCTGCCGCGCCCTGCGCATTTTTTACCCAATTCTTCGTCGTCGGCTTCCGGTTTTCCGCGCTTCGTGCTAGGCGCACGCAGATCACTGTCCCGCCGAAAACCCGAAGGACCCTCCGCAATGGCCGTGGTGTCGAAACGCATTCCCGTTCCCGATCTCGTTCCCGTCAGGCGCGCCCTGCTCTCCGTCTCCGACAAGACAGGCCTCATCGAGTTCGCGACCGCGCTTGCAGGGCTCGGCGTCGAGCTGGTCTCGACCGGCGGTACGCGCAAGACGCTGGCTGACGCCGGGCTGAAGGTGCTCGACATTTCGGAGGTCACCGGCTTTCCCGAGATCATGGACGGGCGCGTCAAGACGCTGCATCCGGCCGTGCATGGCGGGTTGCTCGCCATCCGCGACGATGCCGAACACGCCGCGGCGATGAAGGAGCACGGCATCACCGGCATCGACCTCGTCTGCGTCAATCTCTATCCCTTCGAGGAAACGGTCGCTTCCGGCGCCGACTTCGCGCTCGCCATCGAGAACATCGACATCGGCGGCCCGGCAATGACCCGCGCCGCGGCCAAGAACCACGCCTATGTGACGATGGTCAGCGATCCGGCCGACTATTCCGAGGTGATCGAGGCGCTCGGCGAGCACGAGGGGCAAGTGCCGCTGGCGCTGCGCAAGCGTCTGGCGCAGAAGGCCTTCGCCCGCACCGCGGCCTATGACGCGGCGGTTTCCAACTGGTTCGCCGCCGCCATCGGCGAGGACGCGCCGGCCCATGTGGCCTTCGGCGGACGTCTCGCGTCGGTCATGCGCTACGGCGAGAACCCGCATCAGAAGGCGGCGTTCTACCTGACGCCGGAGCGCCGCTTCGGCGTTGCCACCGCCCGCCAGGTGCAGGGCAAGGAGCTGTCCTACAACAACATCAACGACACCGATGCCGCGTTCGAGCTGGTCAGCGAGTTCGATCCGGGCGTGTCGCCGGCGGTCGCCATCATCAAGCACGCCAACCCCTGCGGCGTGGCGACGGGCGCGAGCCTCAAGGACGCCTATCTGAAGGCGCTGGCCTGCGATCCGGTCTCGGCCTTCGGCGGCATCGTCGCGCTCAACAGCAAGCTGGACGCGGCCGCGGCCGAGGAGATCGTCAAGATCTTCACCGAGGTGATCATCGCGCCGGAGGCCAGCGACGAGGCGCTGGCGATCGTGGCGGCGAAGAAGAACCTGCGCCTGCTGATCACCGGTGGGCTCGCCGATCCGCGCGCCGGCGCACGTATCGTCAAATCGGTTGCCGGCGGCCTGTTGGTGCAGGACCGCGACACCGGCACGGTCGAGGATCTCGACCTCAAGGTGGTGACGAAGCGCGCCCCGACCGAGCAGGAAATGGCCGACCTCAAGTTCGCCTTCCGGGTCGCCAAGCACGTCAAGTCGAACGCCATCGTCTATGTGCGCGAGGGCGCGACCGCCGGCATCGGTGCGGGCCAGATGAGCCGCATCGACAGCGCCCGCATCGCCGCGCGCAAGGCCGAGGACGCGGCGGAGGCGGCAGGTGCCGCCCGGCCGAACACCATCGGCTCGGTCGTGGCGTCCGATGCCTTCTTCCCCTTCGCAGACGGCCTTCTGGCGGCGGCTGCCGCCGGCGCCACGGCGGTGATCCAGCCGGGCGGCTCGATGCGCGATGCGGAAGTGATCGCGGCGGCCGACGAGGCCGGGCTCGCCATGGTCTTCACCGGCATGCGTCACTTCCGTCACTGACGGTTTGCAAAGGGCGCCTGCCCCAGGCCCCTTCGCCCGCCTCTTTGAAAATCCACCGCGCCCGCCCCACATAAGGGGCGGGCGCGGGCCGTTTCGGCCCAGATATGGGGTAGAAAGCGGGTCATTTCGGCCCGCCCGGGGGCTGTCCGCGGGATCTTCGCAAGGTCCGGCAAGGAGACGGCAGGCATGGCGGCAAGTTACGACGATCTCGGCATCGATCCGGAAATCCTCGGCCCCGAGAAGGGCCGCGAGGAGCGGGTCGGCGCGCGCCTCTTCAAGGTGGCGCGCAAGGCGGCGCGGCAGATCCCCTTCATGGAGGATGTGATCGCCGCCTATTATTGCGCCGTCGATCCGGCAACGCCCGTGCGCGTGCGCGGTACGATCTTCGCCGGCCTTGCCTATTTCGTCATGCCCTTCGACATCATTCCCGACGCCATTCTCGGCATCGGTTTCACGGACGATGCCAGTATCCTGCTCGGCGTGCTGGCCCTGATCGGCAGCCATATGCGCGAGGAGCACCGGGAGGCGGCGCGCGCCGCGCTGGGCAAGACAGAGGCCGCCGACGACGGCAGGGCGGGCAAGCCCGGTTCGGTTTGATCAGACCGGGAGGCCGGTCCCGCGCCCGGTGAGGCGGCGATAATGCGCCCATAGAAGCCGCGCCGCGACACCGCGCCAGGGCGACCAGCGCCGGGCCAGCCGTTCCGCCTCGCGCGGGCTCGGCCGCACATCCAGCGCAAGGGCGTCGCGCAGGGCTTCCTGCAGGGCGACATCGCCCGCGGGAAACACATCCGGGTGCCCGGCGCAGAACAGCAGAAATACATCCGCCGTCCATGGGCCGATGCCGCGCAAGGAGACGAGGCGGGTGCGGGCGTCCTCCGCCGGCAGGCGCGTCAGGTCCGCAAGGTCGAGGCCGTCGTCGACGGCCTGCGCCACCGCCCGGAAAGCGGCGATCTTGGCGCGCGACAGACCTGCCTGGCCGAGCTCGTCGTCGCTCAGGCGCAGGACGGTCGGCGCGTCGAAGGGGGAAATCAGCGTTTCAAGCCGACCGTAGATCGCGGCGGCGCTCGCCAGAGACACCTGCTGTGCGGTGACGATGCGGGCAAGCTCGGCAAAGGTCGCGGGATGGCGGCGCAGCGGCAGGGGATCGCCGGCCGCGGCAAGGCGGCCGAGATCGGGCGCAATGGCCAGAAGTTGACCGAGACCGGCGGCGAGGTCCTCCTCGTCGTCGATCCGCACGGGAATGCGCTGCTCGCCTGTCATGTCGATGCCGCCGGCCTGTCCTTGCGACCGGGGCAGGGATCAGAACAGATCGAAGGAGAAGCGGTAGGTGACGCCGGTGCCGATGGTGAAATTGTTCTGGTTGCCACGGCGGACGATCGGGCTGTTGCGAGCATCGCCCACATAGTGGTCCCAGCCGGCCTGCAGGTGCAGTGCGGTCTGGTCCGTGACCGCATAGCTGGCGCGCCCCGACAGGCCGACCGACTTGAAGCCGCCGCTGGCCTTGTAGGCGGTCAGGTTGCCCAGCGAGGCGGCCGCCTCGGCGGGGGTGACGCCGAAATAGGTGCTCATGTAGTCGCCGCTGGCGAAGTCGGCACGCGGGCCGAAGGCGATTTCCAGCCGTTCCATCGGGTTCAGGATGATGTCGGCACCGATCTGGCCGACCTGACCCGTGTGGCCGTTGATGCCCTGGCGCAGCTCGACGAAGGCGCTGAACCAGTCGTAGCGGAAGCCGGCGCCGAGGCCGAGTTCCAGCGCCCAGTCGACCTTGTTGGTACCGGTCAGCTTGGCGCTGTCGGAGGCCTTGCGCTCGCCCACGAAGTTGAACGAGGGGAAGAAGAAGACGCCGCGGGTGGTCTTCTCGCCGTCACTGACCTGGCCGAGGCCCGGCACGTAGAACCGGCCGACCGAGATGATCGGCAGCGGCGAGACCATCATCTTGTCCGCGCCTTCGTATTTCGGCGAGACAAGCGCGCCGACGCCGAGGTCGATGACGTACTGCCGGGAGGGCAGGGGCATGTCCTGCGGCGCTGCCATGCCGTCCTGGGCAAGGGCTGCCGGAGCAGCGAGGCTCGCACCGGCCACAAGGGCGGTGGCGGTGAGGGCGGAAAGGAAGGTGTTCTTGCGCATGACGGTCCAGCCGGCTCCGGAAATCGGTCTGTATCTAGTCTTCTATACTCCGGTTTAACTGACGGATCCGTTACCGCGAAGCGATTTCGCGGCAATGTGACCGGCTTGCGCCACCCTGTTGCAGGCTTGCATCGCCCTTGGGGTGGCGCCGGAGCTGAGCGGGTCAGGTCAGGGGCGCCGCCCCAGTGCCAGCTTGGTCATGCCGGGGATGAGCGGCTCGACCGAGACATCGGTGAAGCCGGCGGCGGCAAGGCGCTTGGCCAGCCAGTCGTCGGCGATCGAGCGGGCTTCGGGCGTGAAGGCGGTGTGCTGCAACTGCCACAGGGCGGTGTTGCGCGGGCCCTTGCGGTCGGCATCGACGACGAAGTCGTGGATCATCAGCTGGCCGCCCGGCGCCAGATGCGCGAAGGCACGGGCGAACAGATCCTCATGAGCATGATCCGGCACGCCGGACAGGAGATAGGACATCAGCACCGCGTCCTGTCCCGTCGGCCAGTCGGCGTCCAGTGCGTTTCCGCGCCGATAGGTGATGCGCTCTGAAAGGCCCGCGCGGGCGACGAAGCCTTCGCCGATATCCGCGACATTGGGAAACTCGACGAGCGTTGCGGACAATTGCGGGAAGGCCTTGCACAGGGTGATGGCAAAGGCGCCGGTGCCTCCGCCGATATCGAGCAGGCTGCGCGCCGCCGAAAGGTCGACCCGCTTGGCAAGGCCGCGCGCCGGGCCGAGCGAGCCGGCATGCTGGCTCTCGGAATACAGGCGGGCTTCCTCCGGGTCGGAGAACCAGTCGTCATAGGAGGCGGTTGCCTCCTCCGGCAGTTCGCCGGCCAGTGCGGGCTCGATCTGGTCCATCAACGGGTACATCTGCTGGCCGACCTGAAGGCGCAGGTAGTCGCCGAAGTCGTAGCGGGCGCCCTTGACCAGGAACCGCTCGGCGGCGGGGGAATTGGCGTAGCGCCCGTCCCGGATCTCGGTCAGTCCGAGCGAGGTGAGGGCGGTCATCAGGGTGCGGCAGCGTTCTCGCGGCAGGCCGATCCTGGGGGCGAGATCGTCGGCGGAGGCCGGGCCTTCGTCCAGCTCGGTGAAGACCCCGAAGTGGAGCGCGGCGAACAGCGCCTTCGATCCCATGTAGCCGAAGGCGATGTCCGAGATTTCCTCGGCCTCTGTCAGAACCGTCATCGTGCTGTCGTCCCTCCCGTCAGGTTCGGGACCCGCGCATCGCGATATTCCGTATGAAAAATACGTCGGTGCGCCGAAGAACGTCGATGACGTTTCGGCCAGAGCGGATCCCTGTTGATGATGGGATCTTCTTAATACGAAACGGGCCGGCAATCCACCGGGCGGGGACAGATTGCTCGTCTTTCGGGCAAGTGCACAGCCGGCAGGCGGCCGGTCAGCGGGTGGCGCTGCGATACCAGGCGGCGAGAACGGCGCGCTCGTCCGGCTCGATATAGGTCACGTTGGCCGGCGGCATGGCGTGGGTGATGCCGGCCTGCAGGTAGATCTCGCGGGCGTGCTCGGCGATCTCCGCGTCGCTTTCCAGCCGCACGCCCTTGGGCGCCGCCGCCATTCCCTCCCACAGCGGCTCGGCCGCATGGCACATCGAGCAACGCGTCAGCACCGTGTCGCGGGCCGCCTCGAAATGCTCGTCATTGACGAAGCGGGCGATCTGCGGCGGCAGCCGGCGATAGCTCTGCGCGGTTTCGCTCGCTTCCTCGCCGGGACGCAGGGTCGACAGCCACACGACGGCGAGGAAGAGAGCGGCGGTGACGAACCAGGTCCACCACGGCGCATCCTTGCGGGCGTGGGTGCTGTTGAAGAAGTGCCGGATCGTGACGCCCATCAGGAAAACCAGCGAGGCGATCGCCCAATTGTACTGCGTCGCGAAGGCCAGGGGATAATGATTGGACAGCATCAAAAAGACGACGGGGAGAGTGAGGTAATTGTTGTGCAGCGAGCGCTGCTTGGCCTGGGCCCCGAGCGAAGGGTCCGGCGTCTTCCCGGCCAGAAGTGCGGCGACCACCTTCTTCTGGTTGGGGATGATGATCATGAAGACGTTGGCCGACATGATGGTCGCGGTGAAGGCGCCCAGATGGAGGAAGGCGGCGCGGCCCGTGAAGACCTGGGTGTAGCCCCAGGCCATGGCGACCAGCACCACGTAGAGCAGCAGCATCAGCCCGGTGGTGCTGCGCCCCAGCGGCGAGCGGCACAGGAGGTCGTAGACGATCCAGCCGAAGGCGATGGAAGCGATGGACAGCGCAATGGCGCCCAGCCGCGACAGCTCCATGACGGACGGGTCGATCATGTAGAGATCGGCGCCGGCATAGTAGACGACGCACATCAGCGCGAAGCCCGAAAGCCAGGTGGCGTAGCTCTCCCACTTGAACCAGGTCAGGTGCTCGGGAAGGGTGGCGGGTGCCACCAGATACTTGCGGATATGGTAGAAGCCGCCGCCATGGACCTGCCATTCCTCGCCATGGGCGCCGGCGGGCAGGTCGGGCGCCTTGCGCAAGCCCAGATCGAGGGCGATGAAGTAGAAGGACGAGCCGATCCAGGCGATGGCCGTCACCACATGCAGCCAGCGCAAGGCGAAGGCCAGCCAGTCCCAGGCGATAGCCACTTCCATCACTCTCTCCCTCCTTGGGGCACTCAAGGTGCGGCGGACGCCCGACGGGTCCGCGCCCGCCCGGCGCAAAGTCCAATCACGAAACGTGCCAACCGTCCGCGGGCCGCGCTGCCGGATTTCGCGCGAGATTGACAGATCCGTCATTTGCAAAAAAGTCGCGAGGCGCTTCGATCACTATCAAGAATTTCTTGAAAATGATAAGAGCCGTCCATGTCCTACGTGAACAATCTCCGGGTTTTCGTGCGGGCTGTCGACCTCGGTTCGATGTCGGCGGCGGCGCGCGACCAGCGGGTCTCGCCGGCGGTGGTCTCCAGCCGCATCGGCGATGCTGGAAAAGCACCTGGGCGTGCGCCTGTTCAACCGCACGACGCGCAAGCTGACGCCGACCGAGCACGGGTCGATCTTCTACAAGGGCGCGGTGAAGATCCTTGATGCCATCGAGGAGGCGGAGGCGGCGGTGGCCGATGTCGCCCGCCATCCGCGCGGCTCGATCTTCGTGGCCGCCCCGCTCGGCCTCGGGCGGCGGCTGGTGGCGCCGCTGATCCCGGCGTTCAAGGCGGAATATCCGGATATCGACGTGCGGCTGCGCCTGTCCGACCGCAAGGTCGACGTGCTGGGCGAGGGGCTGGATATCGCCTTCGTGCTGGGTCAGCCGGCCGATTCGGCCCTGAAGATGCGCCCCGTCGTCGACTGCGCGCGGGTGCTGTGCGCCGCGCCCGAATATCTGGCCGCCCACGGCACGCCGGAGAGCGGCGAGGAGCTGGTGCGCGGCCGCCATTCCTGCCTGCTGCTGCGCTTTCCCGGCACCAGCGAATTCAACTGGACGCTCAAGGAGCCGGGCGGGCCGGAGCGGTACGAGGTGTCGGGGCCGTTCGAATCGGACGACGGCGACGTGCTGACCGACTGGGCGCTTTCCGGCTGCGGCATCGTCAACAAGCCGCTGTTCGAGGTGGCGCATCACCTGCGGGCCGGGCGGTTGGTCGAGGTCTGCCGGGCGACGCCGCCGCTGCCCGTGCAACTCGCCTGCCTTTACCCGCACAAGCGCTACCAGGACCCGAAGATCCGCCTGTTCATCGACTTCGTGACCGCGCGCTGCAAGGCGGCGGTCGATGCCGCCCTTGCCGGAAACTGAGGAGGGGACTGAGGGGGGATTGGCTGCATGCCGGGTCGGGGGCGGTGCGGGCACAAATCCGCTGCGCGGGCCGCTGTTCTGCCGGGAAGAGGGTAAAGCGGGGCAGAATCTATCCCCGTTCGCCCCGGAAAGAACCGGAATCCGGTTGAAAATCATGCGGAGATCGGCGGATTTTGCGCGAACTTGACGAGGATTTTGCGAGATTTCGAGAAAGCTGCGCAAAATCCGTCGCAAATCCCGATCACCTTCGCGCAAACGGGGACAAGCGCAGGGCGCTTCTGGGAGCGTTTCGCGCAGGTCCGCAAGCCGGTGCGGAACGGACATCTCTTTCAAGAAAAATTTGAAAGAGAGGGTCATTGTTTTGCATTACCAATAGACGAACCCCTTCGGAGACCCATCCGTGACCGCAAGCGAGCATTCCGATCCGTCTTCCGCGACGCGTCCCTCAGTGATGGACCACACCGCCTTTCTTGCCCGGTTCGGCGGGGTCTTCGAACATTCGCCGTGGATCGCCGAGCGGGCCTTGGCGAAAGGGCTCGGACCCGATGCCGACACGGCGGAGGGGCTGCATGCGCGGCTGGTTGCGGAGTTCCGCGCGGCGAGCGAGGACGAGCGGCTCGGCGTGTTGCGGGCGCATCCCGATCTTGCCGGCAAGCTGGCGGCGGCCAAGCGCCTGACGGCGGAGTCCGCCGGCGAGCAGGCCTCCGCCGGGCTCGACGCGCTAACCGATGAGGAGCGCGCCCGCTTCACCGCTCTCAACGAGACCTATACCTCCCGCTTCGGCTTTCCCTTCATCCTGGCGGTGAAGGGCCGCAGCAAGGCCGAGATCCTGGAGAATTTCGAGGCCCGTATCGCCAACGACCGGCGGGCCGAGTTTTCGACCGCCTGCGCCCAGGTGGAGCGGATCGCCCTTTTGCGCCTGAAGGACCTTGTTGCCGGCTGAGCCCGGTTTCTGTCGCCCTTTTCGGCGCGCTGTTTGTGTGCCTTAGCCTGAAGGATCCTGTCATGACGTCTCATCAGCCGGACAGCCGTCCGGATTTCGCCCGCAAGGACATCAACCTCGCCTCCGCCGGCCTCGGTGCCGCAGCGGTGTCGGTCACCGACGACTTCTTCGCCGAGGTCTCGCGGATGCTCGCGGACGATGCGGCGGTATTCTATCCGGATCGCTACGACGACAACGGCAAGTGGATGGACGGCTGGGAATCGCGCCGCCGCCGGGGGCCGGGCCACGACATTGCGGTGGTGCGCCTGGCCGTGCGCGGCCGCATCACCGGCTTCGACGTCGACACCTCGCATTTCACCGGAAACTACCCGCCGGCCTGCCGCATCGAGGCAGCTGCCTGTGCCGGCGATCCGGACGCTGCGACCGAGTGGACCGAGCTGCTGCCGATGTCGCCGCTGGGGCCGAGCGCCCATCACTATTTCGCTTGTCTCGATGCCGGCGTGTGGACCCATGTGCGGCTGCACATCCATCCCGATGGCGGCGTTGCGCGCCTTCGCGTCTATGGCCGCCCGGAGCTCGACCGGCAGGCGACGGGATCGGCGGAGCTGGACCTTGCCTCGGCGCTGAACGGGGCGCGCATCGTCGCCTTCTCCGACGCGCATTACGGCGCCTATCACCGGATGCTGGCGCCGGGGCGCGGGCTCAACATGGGCGATGGGTGGGAGACCCGCCGGCGCCGCGAGCCGGGGCACGACTGGATCATCGTCGAGCTGGGCGCGCGCGGTATCATCGAGTGGGCCAGCGTCGACACGGCCTTCTACAAGGGCAATTTCCCGGAAAGCTGCTCGATGCAGGCAGCCGATCTTGCCGGCATGACCGGCGATCTCGACCGGGCCATCGTCACGTCGTCGATGTTCTGGGAGGAACTGGTCGGGCGCACGAAACTTTCCGCCGACGCGATCCACGACATCGGCAAGGAGGCTGTGAAGCCGCTCGGCCCGGTCACCCATGTGCGCCTCAACATCCATCCCGACGGCGGCGTCAGCCGGCTGCGGCTGTTCGGCCGCCTCGCCTGAGGGGGCTAGGACGGGCGAGGGGCACTCGCGGCAGCGCCGAGGCTCGGTCTGAGCCGTTCGGGGCTACTGGATCCCGGTCTTCGGCTGTGCCGAAACCGGGATGACAGGCTGAGCATTGGCGCGCGTCGGCGTGCCCTCGCTGCCGCTCTGGAAACGAATGGCCCCCGGGTCGCGCTTGCGCTTGCCCGGGGTGACGATTGAGGGGATGCGAGGTCGTGCCTCCTCCCCGGAGGTCATCCCGGACGAGGCCGAAGGCCGAAGATCCGGGAACCATTGGTGCCCTCAGCGGGCGCGAGGTGGAAGGCGCTGACCCTACTCTCGCCTGTCATACCTGCGAAGGCAGGTATCCAGTATCCGCCGGGCTGGATGTTTGCGCGAGAGCAGCAGCCACCGGCGGTCCGGCGGCAACGCCGGGGCCTCACGCGAACCGCTCGGGGCTACTGGATCCCGGTCTTCGGCTGTGCCGAAACCGGGATGACAGGCTGAGCATTGGCGCGTCGGCGTGCCCTCGCTGCCGCTCTGGGAATGAATGGGCCCCGGGTCGCGGCTGCGCCTTGCCCGGGGTGACGGCAGAGGGGATGCGAGGTCGTGCCTCCTCCACGGAGGTCATCCCGGACGCGCGCACGCGCGAACCGGGAACCATTGGTGCCCTCAGCAGGTGTCTGTCGCTCCACCCTCTCCGTGCGTCATCCCGGACGAGGCCGAAGGCCGACGATCCGGGACCGGGGAGGCACGGTGGTGGTGTCGGTCGGGAGCGTTGCCGAAAGGCCCTCGGCTCGCCGGTCCCGGGTCGCGCTGCGCTTGCCCGGGATGACGAACCGCGAGGGTCGTGCGAGGACGGGCGAGCGAGACTCGCGGCAGCGCCGGGCCTCACGCGAGCCGTTCGGGACGACAGCGGAGTGCGTGTTTCCCGCCGGCGTGTTGTCGCGCTCCTTCAGCGCGTGTGGCGCGAGAGGGTGAGCTGCACCACGAACATCGCCCAGACCATGTTGGCGCGGCGGCGGTCGCCGGCCAGGAAGTCGTCCCAGAACAGGCGCACAAGCTCCTCGTCCAGCAGGCCGAGGCGGGCGATCTGCGCGGATGAGAACATGTCCTCGGCGAGCGGGCGCAGCGGGCCCTTGAGCCAGTCGGCGCAGGGAATGCCGAAGCCGCGCTTGGGCCGGTCCCACAGGGAGGCGGGGACGTAGCGGTCGAGCACCTGCTTGACCACGCCCTTGCGCTGGCCGCCCATCAGCCGCACCCGGTCGGGCAGGGCGAGGGCAAAGCGCACGACGGCCGGATCGAGGAAGGGCACGCGGGTTTCCAGCGCATGCGCCATGGCGGCGCGGTCGACCTTCACCAGGATGTCGTCGGGCAGGTAGTGGACGAGGTCGAGCAGGCTCGCCTGTTCCAGCACGCTCCAGCCGGTTTCCTTCGCCACCGTATCGGCGAGCGGATGGGTCTCGCGCGCACTGCCCGGCACCAGCCGGTGGGCGGTGTCCATCAGCGTGAACTTGCGCTCATAGGCGGCGACCGCCGAGCGGGCGGTGAGGCTGGCGAGCTTCTCCTCCAGCCGCAGGCGCAGGCCGGCCGGGCTCTTGCGCCCGATCCGCGACAGGCCGAGCCGCTCGGCCGGGGCGACGATGCCGGCAAGCTGGGCCGAGACATAGGCGCGGCGGGCGGCGCGGCCGATGCGCGCGGACAAGGTGCCCTGCCATTGCCGGTCGATGGAATGATACCGTCCGTAGCCGGCAAACAATTCGTCGGCAGCATCGCCCGACAGGCTGACGGTGACGCGCGTGCGGGCGAAGCGGGCGACCATGTAGGTCGGCAGCTGCGACTGGTCGGTGAAGGGCTCGTCGTAGACGTCCGGCATCTCGTCGACCAGGTCGCGCGCCTCCTCGCCGGAGAGGAAGATCTCGTTGTGGCGGGTGCCGAGGTGACCCGCGACGGCGCGGGCGAACTCCGCCTCGTTGGTCGCCTTGTCGTGGAAGCCGAGGGAGAAGGTCTCGATCGGCACGGCGCTCAGCGACTGCATCATCGCGGCGATGGTGGAGGAATCGATGCCGCCCGACAGGAAGGCGCCGAGCGGCACGTCGGAGATCATCTGCCGGGCGACGGAGCCGCGCAGCAGCTCGTCGAGTTGGTCGACGGCCTCCTGGTCGCTGCCCGTAAAGCGGTTGCGGCGGGCGATGCGGGCCTCTTCCAGCGTGTCCCACCAGGGGGTGACGCGCCAGGTCTCGGGGGTGAGCGCGCCCTCGTCGATCTCGACGATGGTGCCCGGTGCGATCTTCACCGCCTGGGTGAAGGCGGTGCGCGGGGCGGGGATGTAGCCGTGGCGCAGGCACAGGGCGATGGCCTGGCGGTCGATCTCGCCGGTCCATGCGGGGTGGGTGCGCAGCGCCTTGATCTCGGAGGCGAAGGCGATCTCGCCGCCGAACAGGCCGACATGCAGAGGCTTTTCGCCGAAACGGTCGCGGGCGAGCGACAGCACCCGGCGCTCCCGGTCCCACAGGGCGATGGCGAACATGCCGGCGGTGCGCGTCAGGGTCTCGGCCATGCCCCAGGCGCGGATGCCGGCGAGGAGCACCTCGGTGTCGGAATGGCCGCGCCATTCGGGGGCAAGGCCGGCCTCCTCCAGCTCGCGGCGCAACTCGAGGTAATTGTAGATCTCGCCATTGTAGGAGACGACGTAGCGCCCGCAGGGCGAATGCATCGGCTGCACGCCGGCGGGGCTGAGGTCGATGATCGCAAGGCGGCGATGGACGAGGCCGATGCCGGCCTCGACGTCGCGCCAGATGTCGCCGGCGTCGGGACCGCGATGGCGGATCGCCTCGCCCATGGCGGCAAGCGCGGAAGGCTCGAGGGCGGGCGAGCCGAGAGGGGCATAGATGCCGGCAATTCCGCACATCGGAAGGCGCTCCAGCGAGAAACGCGAAAGGGTCGCGAGAAGGGGACGGCTTGCGCGCTACTCGGCTGCCACCGCAGCGGCGGAGGCGGCAAGGTCGGCGCGGCCGATCCAGCGGTCGAGGAACGCGTCGAGCCAGGCCTTCACCGCCGGGTCGAAGGCGAAGCGTCCGGCGAAATGGTCGCGCCGGTCGCGGGCGCCGGGCAGCTCCATGCGCGGGGCGCCGCGCGTCGTCCAGCGGACCATCATCTGGTAGGTCAGCTCGGGATGGAACTGGATGCCATAGGCGCAGGGGCCGACGCGGATCGCCTGGTTGGGATAGGTCTCGCCGGTGGCCAGCAGCTCGGCGCCGCGCGGCAGGTCGAAGCCCTCGCGGTGCCACTGATAGACCTTGCCGGGCCATTTCGGCATCAGCTCGCGGCCGACATCGGTCGGCGCAAGGTCGTAATAGCCGATCTCGACCAGACCGTCGTCATGGCCGTAGACGCGCGCGCCGAGATTGCGCGCCAGCATCTGCGCGCCGAGGCAGATGCCGAGGAACGGCTTTTCCTCGCGCAGCGGCACGTCGAGCCAGTCGGTCTCGCGGGCAATGAAGGCATCGGTGTCGTTGGCGCTCATCGGGCCGCCGAACACGACCACGCCGGCATGGTGTTCCAGCGTCTCGGGCAGCAACTCGCCGAAGCGCGGCCGGCGGATGTCGAGGGCAAAGCCCCGGCGCACCAGTTCCTGCCCGACGCGGCCGGGCGTCGAGGTTTCCTGATGCAGGACGATGAGAACCTTGGGCCTGTCGGCGAGCTCTTTTGGATCCAGGATCATGGCACCAGATTATATTGCAAGGCGATACGACGTCGAGAGGCTGCTACGGTCAGGCATCGTCCGCGGGATCGGCGGGGCCGGTCGACGCCTCGCCGGCGACCTTGCGGCGCAGGGCCAGCCGGTCGCGCGAGGAAATGCCGAGCAGCTCGGCGACGCGCCAGATCGTGTTGTCCTCGAATTCGTGAACGGTGCCGTCCGCATAGACGAGCTCCCACATCATCTCGATGACCTTGAGCCGCTCTTCCAGCTCCAGGCTGCGCTTGAGCACCGAGGTGAAGCCGTAGAGATCGACCGCCTCGTTGTCGCGGCGCGTCGCCTCGCGGATCAGGTCCTCGGTCATCTCGGGCGTCAGCTTGTAATTGGCCCGCAGGACCTCGGTCAGCGCCGCCCGTTCCACGTCGTCGACCACGCCGTCGACGGAAATGATGTGCACGAGCAAGGCCGCCGCCGCGAGGCGGTGGTCGTCCTCGGCGAAGGTCAGTTCGCCGCTCTCGCCCGTGACCGCGGTGCGCAAGAACCGCTTCAACGCTGAAAACATATCCCCTCCGGTGCCGTCCGCAACCGCGGCAGCATCCGCAATCCGGGCGCGCTTGTCTATGCTGCTGTGCGGAAAGAACATGTGGCCGGGTATCGCAAAGACCCGTCCCGCGCCATCCTGTCGACAAGCTTTGGCGTAGACTGGCGCTGATTCGTCCTTCTGGAGACACGGTTTGAAACGCGCACTCGCGGGCCTTGCCAGCCTGCTCTTCCTCCTCATGGCGGCTGCCTTCGTGGTGCCGCTGCTCCTGCCGAAGGACGCGATCCGCGCCGAGCTGATCAGTCAGATCGAGGAGCGGACCGGCTGGCGGCTGCGCCTGGACGGGCCGGTCGGGCTGTCGCTGCTGCCCGGATTCCGGATGAGCGCGGAAAATGTCGGCGTCTCGGCCGGCGAGGCGGGCGAGATCCTGCGCGCCGAAACCGTGGATTTCGGCCTTGCCTGGAGCGGGCTGTTCGGCGGCGACATCCGCCTGACGCATCTGCGGCTCGACGCGCCGGTGGTCAGCGTGGAAATCGACGAGAACGGCCGACCCAACTGGACCGCCGGCCTGTCGACAGGCGCGGCCGTGGCAACCAACGACAGCACGGATGTGGCGGCAGCCGGCTTCCCGGCCGACCGCTGGAGCGCGGCGACGCAGGCGATCGCCGACAGCAACGGCGAGGCTCCGGTCCAGCCTGCGGCCGAAGCGGGCGACCAGGCGCGGGTGCCGGCGGAAAGCACCGACACCGGCGCCACGGCGGCGAGCGTTGCCGCTGACGGCATGGCGCTGGCGCGCATCGGCGTCGACCGGCTGGAAATCACCAATGGCCGCCTGATCTATTCCGACCGCCGCGACGGCACGCGCCACGAGGCGGACAATGTCAATGTGGTGCTCAGCCTGCCCTCGCTTTCCGGGGCGCTGGCGCTGGACGGCGGGCTCGGATATCGCGGCATCGCGGTGACGCTGGCCGGCACGGTGGACGCGCCGATGCGCCTTGCCGGCGGCGGCAGCTCGGCGGTCGACCTGACGCTGGGCGGCGCCGGGGCGAGCGCCAAGATCTCCGGCGAACTGGCGCCGCAGCAGGCAAGCCGCCTGCGCATCGCCGTGGAAGGCGAGGAACTGGGCGCGACGTTGGCGGCGCTGGGCAGCAGCCTGCCGCGCGAGCCGGGCCCCTTCCGGGTGACGGGCGATGTGACGGCAGGCGAGCGCGCGGTGGAAATCCACGGACTGGAAGCGCAGCTGGCCGGAGCGAGCCTGCGCTCCAGCGCCACGGTGGCGCTGGCGGGCGAGCCGCAGGTGACGGGCCAGCTCGAACTGGCCGATGCGCGGCTGGAAACGCTGCTGTCGCTGGCCGGGCGCAGCGAGGAGGCGCAGGGAACGCTGGGCGGCTCGCTGCGCTTTTCGGCGCGCGGCGCGGATGCGGCGACCCTGATGGGATCGCTCGACGCCTCGGGCCGCCTGTCGCTGGCCGGCGGCGGGATTTCCGGCCTGCCGGTGCCTTCGCCCATCGGCGACGACGCGTCGGCGCGGCGGATCGAGGATCTGGCGGTCGCCATCGACTTTGCGGGGCTGGATGCCCCCGTCTCGGTGAGCGGCGGATTGAAATGGCGCGGCGATTCCTTCCGCATCAAGGGTTCGGCGACGCCGGCGCTGGCGATGGCCGGCATGCCGACGCCCTTGCGGCTGAGGGTTGCCGGCTCTCGGGTCGAGGTCGGCTATGACGGCAGCGTGTCGCCGGCCGGCGCGGTCGACGGTGCCGTCGTGCTGGAAACGCAGAACCTGCGGGCGCTGGCGAGCTGGCTCGGCGTGCCGCTGGCCGAGGGCGGCGGGCTCGGACCCTTCTCCTTCTCCGGCCGGCTGGCGGCGGGCGAGGACGCGGTGCGCTTCACCGGGGCGGAAATCCGCCTCGACGACACGACCGGACGCGGCGAGGGCGAATTGCGCCTTGGCGCAAGGCCCAAGGTGACGGCGCGGCTGGAGCTCGACCGGCTGGGCCTCGATCCTTACGTGGTGGAGACCGACCGGGCCAATGACGGACGCAGCGAGGCGCGCGTGCCGGGGGCGGAACGCGGCTCGTGGAGCCGGGTGCCGATCGATCTCACGGGCCTGCGCGCCGTCGATGCGCAGCTGTCGCTGTCGGCCAAGCAGATCGTGCGCGACAAGCTGGAGATCGGGCCGAGCCGGCTGGAGCTGACGCTGGAAGGCGGGCGGCTGTCGGCGGAACTGGCCGAAATGTCGCTCTATGGCGGGCAGGGCAACGGCCTCCTGGTGCTCGACGGCTCGCAGCAGGTGCCCGAACTTGCCGGCCGTTTCTCGCTCACCGATCTCAGCGCCCGGCCGTTCCTGGCCGCGGTCGCCGGCTTCGAGTGGATCGAGGGCCGGGTGACGACGGCGCTGGACGTCAAGGCGCATGGCGTGAGCCAGTACGAACTGATCTCCGGTCTCGACGGCACGGCCCGCTTCGACTTCGCCGACGGCGCGATCCGCGGCCTCAACATTCCGCGCATGGTACGCGGGCTGACAGTCGACACGCTGCTGGGCTGGGCCTCGAACGAGGCGCAGAAGACGGACTTTTCGGCGCTGGGCGCGAGCTTCACCATCACGCGCGGCATCGCCGCGACCGAGGACCTGGCCCTGATCGGCCCGTTGGTGCGCATGAGCGGCACCGGCCGGATCGACATGCCGGAACGGATGCTCGACTGGCGGCTGGAGCCCCGGGTGGTGGCGAGCCTGGAGGGCAGCGCGCCGGTGCCGCTGGCCAAGGGCGAGGCGCGCGAGCTGGAAGGGCTCGGCGTGCCGGTGATCGTGCGCGGGTCCTGGGACCGGCCGCAGATCTATCCTGACATCAAGGGCATCCTGGAGAACCCGCAGGCAGCGCTGAAGCAGCTGGAAAATCTCGGCGGCGGACTGTTCAAGTCGCTGCAGCAGGCGCGCAACCCGCAGGAGACGCTGACGGGCGTCGCCAACGAGGCGATCAACCGGGCGACCGGCGGCAACACCAATATCGACGTGCAGAAGGTGCTCGACGGCGAGGTCGACGACAAGGAAGTGCTTGAGGCGGTGGAGCAGGGCTTCGGCCTGCCGTCCGGCTTCCTTGGCTCGTTCGGCATCGGCCGCCGCCAGCAGCAGGACGCAGCTCCCCAGCAGGAGCAGGAAGAGCAGTTGCCGCTGGACGAGGCCCCGCAGGGAGAGACGCCGCAGCAGGGCGCGCCGATCCAGTAAATCCCGGTTTCTCGCGGCGCCTGGCGCCGCGGGTAATCCGTTCGGGCGGGATCAGCCGCGCCAGAAGCGGCGGGCGCGTTTCGTCTCGTCCCACAGGGTGCGGGCGTTTTCGAAGGCATGGGCGGCGCGCGCCTCGTGCCAGCCGAGCACGAAGCCGGCGGCAAGGGTAGTCTCCACCGGTGGCTTGGCGTCGACGGCGGCGATCATGCCGGCAAGCTTGCCGGCCATCACCACATCATTGAGATAGCCGAAGACGTCCTGCAGCGCCTTGAGGCGGGCCAGGAACGGCTTGGCCTTGCGCGCGGAAAAGGCCGAGCGGAAGAACTCCACCGCATAGCGCAGCTTCTTCAGCTCCTTGCGCAGGTCGTGGCGCTCCTCAAGCGTCAGTTCGTCCATGCGCACGGCCAGCCGGGCGGCGGACTTCCATCGTTTCTCCAGCGCCTCGACCGCGAAGGCGCCGACGGTCGTGGCCGCCGCCGAGGGTCCGTCGCCGTCGTTGCGCCAGCCGGTGCCATAGGCGAGCGCGCCCAGGCGGAACAGCAGTTCGTTGACGGCGGGGCCCGAAAGCTGCTCGCGCAGCGCGCGGCGCGCGGCAAGGCGCGCGGTCTCGACGTTGCGGGCAAGCCCGTCGTCGTCTAGCAGGGCCGTGTCCGGCCCGAGCCTGGCGACCGCCATCGCCGGCTCGACGATCTCCTCCACCAGCACATCGAGGTCGCGCAGTTCGCCGGCGGCCAGCGCAAGATCGCGGGCTGCGGCATCCAGATCCCTGCGCGTGTCGGGATCGAGCAGCGGGTGGTGCACCTTCAGTGCGCTGCGCAGCCGGCGCAGGCCGACCCGCAGCTGGTGCGGGCCTTCGGGATCGTCGCTGTCGAGCACGGCATCGCGGTTGCCGGCGATCTGGTCCATGCAGGAGAGGAGAATGGCGCGAAAGGCCGGGCCCATGGCCATGTCGGCTGCAAGGCTGGCCTCGGTGGCATTGACCGGTCCGGCCTCGTGCCTCTCGTCGGCGGCGAGCGCGTAGCCGCGGCCGGCCTTGCTGAGGCGCGAGAAGCGGGCGCAGGCCAGGGCGGGAAGACGGCCGGCCAGCACGAAGAGGGCGGCGGGGTCGCCGGACTTCAGCTCGAGCTCTGCCTCGAACAGCGGCTGCCGCCGCTCGCCGGCGACGATCTCGCCGGCATCGAGCGCCATCTCGATGGTGCTGCCGTCGCTTTCGCGGGTGAAGATGCGGATGGTGCGGCGCATCGCGGTCTCGAAGATCGGCTCCAGCGGCTGGCCGTCGATCAGCTGCCACAGACCTTCGCGCATCAACGGCTCGAGGATCAGGGTAAGGTCCGGCGCGGGGCCGGCAACCTCCACCTCCGCCTCGCGAGGGCGCGACATGCCGCCGGTGACGCCGGTGCCGGCCTTGACCGTCTGCACCCATTTGCGCCCGATGCGGCGAACCCGCAGCGACCATTTCGCCTTGCGCAGGGCCCGGTCCGGCGTGTCGAAATAGATCGAGCGCAAGGCGCGCGTCACGGCGGGCTCCACAGCGAAGCCGTCCGGCGCCGGTGCCCCTTTCAGCTTCTGCTGGCCGGCTTTCGCCAGCTCGAGCTTCAGCTCGACTTCCCGTTTCGCGCCCATCGTCTTGCCCGCTGCAGTGTTCCGGCGGCTGCCGGTGTGCGACAGCCCTAGCCGGTTTCCCGGGATCTGTCCAGAAAGGCGCGCTGAGTGCGTCTTGGTTTGCCGGCTCAGTCCTTCATGCAAGCTTGAGGCGAGCCGGGTTCTGGTGTCTGGTTGGGGGCAGGACCGGCTGGCCCGAAAGGAGGCGGCGATGGCGGTGCTCGAGTTCGAAAAGACGCGCTGGTTTCGCATCACGGCGGTGGCGACGGCAGTGGTGCTGGCGGCAATCGCGACGGCGCTGGTCATCGACAACCAGCGCCGGCAGGCAGCCTTGACCCACGTGCGGATCGCCGGCGGCGGCTTCCTGTTCTATTACCGGCTCGGCGAGGTCCGCGCCGGCATCACGGTCATCTTGCAGAAGCCGACGCCCTCGCAATCGCGGCTGGTGGCGCGGTTCGAGAACCCGGCGGGCGGTGTACCGGTGGAGGTGGAGACGCGCCTGCGCCATGGCGAGCAGCGCTACGGGCTGGAGACGCCGCCGCTGACCGGCGTCGTCAAGGGCAGGCCCTATGCGGTTGAGCTGCGGCTCTACGATTATGGCGGGCGCGAGCCGATGGAAGTGCAGCACACGACCATCACCAGCGAACTGGATCAGGACGTCTCGCCGACCGGGCCGCTGACGGTGGGGCCCGGCTATCACCGCCCGGTTCAGGGGCCGCCGGAGGGCCTGTCGGGGGACGCGCCCCGCTGATCGTGACTTTCCGTAAGGGGATGTACGAAGTGTCGCAGTTTCCGCTTGATTCATGTCAAACGGGAGCCCGGCGACCGTGGCCTAGGGTTGTGGTGGCGCAGGACGGGTGCCGCCAGCTAACCGACCACGAGAAAGGCCAGCCATGTCCCGCTACACTTCCGTCCTGTTGGCATGTTCCACCGCCCTTGCCGCCCTGAGCGGGCCGGTCATGGCGAACGAGCTGCGCGATGCCGCGCTCGAGATGTTCAAGCCCTTGCCCTCGACCGTGCCGGCGGTGAGGGACAATCCGATCACGCCGGAAAAGATCGTCCTGGGAAAGGCGCTGTTCTTCGACCCGCGCCTGTCGGCATCGGGCGTCTTCTCCTGCAATTCCTGCCACAACCTGGCGACCGGCGGCGACGATAACCTGGAAACCTCCATCGGCCACGGCTGGCAGAAGGGGCCACGCAATGCCCCGACCGTGCTGAACGCGGTGTTCAACGAGGCCCAGTTCTGGGACGGCCGTGCCGAGGACCTGAAGGAGCAGGCGAAGGGGCCGGTGCAGGCGGGCGTCGAGATGGCCAACACGCCCGAGCAGGTGGTGGCGACGCTGGTCTCGATGCCGGACTATGTGGCGTGGTTCAAGAACGCCTTCCCGGATGAGGGGGAGCCGGTCACCTTCGACAACATGGCCAAGGCGATCGAGGCCTTCGAGGCGACGCTGATCACCCCCGCGCCGTTCGACGCCTTCCTCAACGGCGACGACGCGGCGCTGACCGAGGTGCAGCAGGCGGGCCTGCAGCTGTTCATGGACAAGGGCTGCGCGGCTTGCCACAACGGCGTCAATGTCGGCGGCACCGGCTACTACCCCTTCGGCGTGGTGCAGAACCCGGGTGCCGAGGTGCTGCCCGAGGGCGACAAGGGCCGCTTCCAGGTGACCAAGACCGCCGACGATTCCTATGTCTTCCGTGCTGGGCCGCTGCGCAACATCGCGCTGACCGCGCCCTATTTCCATTCCGGCAAGGTGTGGGACCTGAAGGAGGCGGTCGAGATCATGGGATCCTCGCAGCTCGGCGAGGAGCTCAACGAGGAGGAGGCGGTGGCCATCACCGCGTTCCTGGAATCGCTGACGGGCCGGATGCCCGAGATCACCTATCCGGTGCTGCCTGCGGAAACCGCAAGGACGCCGCGCCCCTCGGGCGAGGTGATTACCAAGTAAGCAAGACCGAGGCACTGACCGGGCGGTCGGGCGGGGGCGGGTTCAGCTCTCCGCCCGGCGGCGCGGGGCCGCGACGGCGGGCACCTCGCCTTCGGCCAGCTCGCCCGTCTGGCGGCCGTAGCTGGCGAAGCGGGCGATGACCTCGTCCATCTCCGTGTCGGTGAGGATCACCGGGTCGCCGGCCGTGAGGGCGATGGCATATTGCCGGCACAGGGTCTCGATCTCGCCGGCAAGCCATAGCGCCTTGGTGAGGCCGGGGCCGAAGCAGATCATCCCGTGATTGGCGAGAAGGCAGGCGCTGCGCCCCTCCAGCGCGGTCAGCATGGCGCCCGACAGCTCGCGCGTGCCGAAGGTGGCATAGTCGGCGGTGCGCAGGGTGCGCCCGCCCGCAACCGCGATCATGTAATGGAAGGGCGGGATCTCGCGGCGCAGGCACGACATGGCCGTGGCATGGGGCGAGTGGGTGTGCACGACGGCGCCGGCCTCCGGGCGGGTGGCGTAGATGTCGAAATGCATCCTCCACTCGGACGAGGGCAGCCAGTCGCCCGAATAGCTTTCGTCCATGTGGACCTGGACCACCTGCTCGGGCCGCATCGCCTCGTAGGGGATGCCGGACGGGGTGATCAGGAACCCCTCGCCATGGCGCAGGCTGACATTGCCGGAGGTGCCCTGGTTGAGGCCCGAGGCGTTCATCGTCAGGCAGGCGTCGATGACGGCGCGGCGGGCGGCAATATCCTCGGGGGAAAGCATGGCATCCTCCTCGTCCGTGTCGCCACAGCACGACAGTGCCGAAAAAGGGCTTCGCAAACGGGGCCCGCAAGGGCGCGAGACAGGAAAATGGTGCCCCCGGTCCGACTCGAACGGACACTCCGGTTAGGGAAACGGATTTTGAATCCGTCGCGTCTACCAATTCCGCCACGGGGGCCCGCGGGAAACGGCGCGATCATAGCCGCAGCGCTTGGCCCGTCAATTGAAACATGACGCCTGTCCCGTGCCGGATTGCGGTCACCGCGCCGCAGCGGAAGTCGGATGACAAGGGCCGCGCTTCCGGCTAATGAGGCGGCATGTTGCGCCGCCTCTACGATTGGACAATGTCGCTCGCCTCGGGCCGCCATGCACCGGTGGCACTGGGAGCAGTGTCCTTTGCCGAAAGCTCGTTCTTTCCGATCCCGCCGGACATCCTGCTGATCCCGATGGTGATCGCGCAGCGGGCGAAGGCGTTCGCCTATGCGACCCTTTGCACGGTGACCTCGGTGCTGGGCGGGGCGGCGGGATACGCCATCGGCGCCTTCCTGTTCCTGCAGGTGGCCGAGCCGATCCTCGCCTTCTACGGTTATCTCGACAAGTTCGAGACCTTTCGCGGCAATTTCAACGACTACGGCGCCTGGATCGTCTTCATCGCCGGCGTGACGCCCTTTCCCTACAAGGTCATCACCATCGCCAGCGGCGCGACGGGGTTGAGCCTGCCGGTGTTCATGGTGGCGAGCGTCCTGGCGCGGGGGCTGCGCTTTTTCGCGGTCGCGGGCCTGCTCTACCTGTTCGGTCCGCCGATCCGCACCTTCATCGAGAAGCGCCTTGGCCTGATGTTCACGATCTTCGTGATTGGCCTTGTCGGCGGCTTCGCGCTAATCCGCTTCCTGTGAAACCGAGGCGGCGACCATGAGCGACCCCGCAAGAACGTCCCGGCAGCTGGTGATGCTGCTGATCGCCGGAGGCCTGGCTTCGATCCTGACGGCCTGGGGCTTTCAGCTGATCGGCGGCTATGTGCCCTGCAAGCTGTGTCTCGAACAGCGCATTCCCTACTATGTCGGCCTGCCTTTGGCCCTCCTGGCGCTGCTTGTCATGCTGCGCGGAACGCCCGCGCAGGGGCGGCTGGTGGTGACCGTGCTGCTGCTCGCGGTTGCGGCGGTCTTTGCCTGGGGCGCGGGCATCGGGGCCTATCAGGCCGGCGCCGAGTGGGGCTTCTGGGCCGGGCCCGCGGATTGCGGCGGCGGCGGGGGAATGCCCGATTCGGCCGCCAACATGCTGAACGCGCTGCGCTCCACCCGCGTGGTGAGCTGCACCGAGGCGAGCTGGCGGATGTTCGGCCTGTCGTTTGCGGGCTGGAATGCGGTGATCTCGGCCGGGGTCGCCGTGCTGGCGCTTGCCGGTGCCTGGGCGTGGCGGCGCGGGAGCGCGGCGTGAGCGGCAAGGATCCGCGCGAGGAAGAGCGGCGCCGCGAGGCGCAATCGGTGCTCGACCGGGCCGAACGCGAAAGCGAGACCGTGCTGCGCACCACCTTCGAGGGCGCGCACAAACGCTCTGGTCCGCCTGCCGACGAAGACGATCCCATCGAGCAACTCGGCCGCAAGATCGGCCGCAGCGCCGGCGCGGTCTTCGCGCTGGGCCTTGTGGTCTATCTGATCTGGACCTACCTGATCTCCCCGGCATAACGACAAGGGAGAGGCGGAAGATGGGGTCACGCGCGGCCGGTGGGGAACGCAGCAGCTGGACGGGCGCGGTGGCGCCGGATCTTGCCGAATTCGAGCGGATCGCCGTTGCGGCCTTCGACGAACTCCCCGCTGAATTCCGCAAGCTGTGCGGCGACATCGAGATCCGCGTGGCGGATTTCGCCGACGACGATGCGCTCGATTCGGTCGGCGTGGAGGACCCGTTCGAGCTGATGGGCCTGTTCGAGGGGATCGGACTGGCGCAGGGCGGGGCGGAGGCCTTCAGCGGCCGCATGCCGAACCGCGTCTGGCTCTACCGCCGTGCCATCCTCGATTACTGGTGCGCCTATGACGAGCCGCTGGGCGGCGTCATCGCGCATGTGCTGATCCACGAGATCGGCCACCATTTCGGCCTGTCGGACGACGACATGGAGACGATCGAGGCGGCGGCCGACGACTGAGTCGCCGGCCCTATCTACGGCCCCGATATCCGTTTCAGACACCCATCCAGTTCACGCGGGCGGCAGGAGCCCGTCCTCGAACGCCTTGCCGATCGCCCGGCGTGCCATCATGTGCGAGCGCGGGTGGTTGATGCTGTCGACGGCAAGCAGGCGCCCGCCGCCGAGATAGGCGACATAGAAGGAGCCGGAGGCGGGATCGCCGAAGGTGCGCGCCTCGTCGTGGTCCTGCGACAGGCCGGCGATCTGCAGCTTGACCGCATACTGGTCGGACCAGAACCACGGCACCGGGTCGTAATGCACCTCGTTGCCGAGGATCGAAGCGGCGACGGCCTTGGCCTGGTCGATGGCGTTCTGCACGCTTTCCAGCCGGATCGAGCGGCCGTAAAGCGCAGAATGGAAGCGGGTGCAGTCGCCGGCCGCATGGACCAGCGGATCGGAGGTGAGCGCGCTATCGTCGACCAGGATGCCGTCGCCGGTGGCAAGGCCGCAGGCGGCTGCCAGCTCGTCGTTGGGCACCGCGCCGACGGCAACCAGCGCGATGTCGCAGGGAACCTCGCCGCCGCCGGCCAGCTGCACGCCCGTGACGCGGTCGCTTCCCGAAAAGCCGGTGATGCCGGTGTCGAGCATCAGCCGCACACCCTTGTCCGCATGCAGCTCCTGGAACCAGGCGGAGACGGTGGGCGAAACCACCCGCTTCATCACCCGGTCCTGTGCCTCGATGACGGTGACCTCGTGGCCCATGGTGCGGGCGACGGCGGCGACCTCCAGCCCGATATAGCCGCCGCCGACGATGGCAACGCGGCCCGGCGTGCGCAGCAGGGGGCGCATCGCCTCGACATCGGAAATCTTGCGCAGGGTCACAACGCCCGGCAGCTCGGCGCCGGCGATCGGCAGGGCGCGCGGCCGGGTGCCGGTGGCGATGATCAGCCGCTCGTAGGGAAGCTGCTCACCGCCGGCGAGCAGCACGGCGCGGGACTCGCGGTCGATGGCCTCGACCACCTTGCCGAAATGGCAGTCGATGGCGTTCTGTTCGTAGAAGCCGAGCGGGCGCAGGTGCAGCGCCTCGTCGTCGATCTCGCCGGAAAGATGCTTCTTGGACAGGGGCGGGCGCTGGTAGGGCGGATGCGGCTCCTCGCCGACAAGGGCGATGCGGCCGCCGAAGCCGCCTGTTCGCAGCGACTGAACGGCCTGGGCGCCGGCCTGGCCCGCTCCGACGATGACGATGCTGTCCTGCATGGGAATTCCTTCGGCAAACTGGCGTGCGGCTGGCCGACGGCGGGGCTGTTCGACGAGACCGGCTGGGAGCCGGCAGCCCTTGCGCGTGGCTGGCGGGAGGCGAGGGCGGTTTTCGCACCGCCCCTGCCGTCGTGAGATCTGCACGCGTTATGTGGCGAGATTGCCGGCAGTGGCAATAGGGGGAATGCCCGTAAGGCGAGAGGCGGGGCGGCGCACCGTCAGGCGGCGCGCACGCCTTCCAGGAAGCAGGCGATCTCCTTGCGCAGCAGGCGGGCCTGCTCGCCGAGCGTGCCGGAGAGCTCGCCGACCATGGTGCCGGTGCCGCGGGCACGGTCGGTGGCGCCGGAAACCCGGTCCATCGCCTCGGCACCGGTGCCGGAGCGCTCCGAGGCGCGGGCGACATTCTCGGTGATCTCGCGCAGGGCGATGCTCTGCTGGCCGACGGCGGCGGCGACCGAGCCGGCGATCTCGTTCATCTGGACGATGATCTGCTCGACATCGCCGATGGCCATGACCGCGCTGGCGGAGGCCTGCTGGATCGCCTCGACCTGCTGGGCAATGTCCTGGGTCGCCTTTGCGGTCTGGCTGGCAAGCTCCTTGACCTCGGCGGCGACGACGGCAAAGCCGCGTCCGTGCTCGCCGGCGCGCGCCGCCTCGATGGTGGCGTTGAGCGCCAGAAGGTTGGTCTGTTCGGCGATGTCGCGGATGAGGCCCATGACCTCGCCGATCCGGTCGGCGGTGCGCGACAGCGCGCTCATGCTGGCGCCGGTGTCGCGGGCGCTGGTGACGGCCTTTTCGGCAACCTGGGTCGAGCGGTTGGCCTGGTCGGCGATCTCGGCGATGGAGACATTGAGCTCCTCGGAGGCGGAGGCCGCCGAGGTGACGCTTTCGGCGGCGACCCGCACCGCATTGCCGGCGGTGCCTGCTTCCTCGGCCGCGTGTCCGGCCGCCTGGTCCAGGGCACCGGAGGCGCCGGCCAGCTCCTCGGCAGCACCGTCGAGGCGCGAGAGGGCATCGCCCACGGTTGCCTCGAACCCGGCGATCAGCTGGTCGAGATGGCGCATTCGGCTGTCGCGGGCGGCGTTTTCAGCTTCCTGCGTTGCCGCAAGTTCCTCGCGCTCTAGCGCGTTGTCGCGGAAGACGGCGACGCTGGCGGCCATCGCATCGAGCTCGGTGCGGCCGCGCGCCTCCGGCAGGTCGATATCGGTCTCGCCGGCGGCGAGCCGATCCATGGCGAGGCGCAGCACGGCCAGCGGCCTGGAAATCGACGCACCGATGAGGAGGCCGGCCAGAAGCAGCACGGCAACCGTGACGGCCATGATCGCCAGCATGGTCATGGCGGCGATGGCCCGGTTGTCGGCGAGGGTGCCTGCCGCCTCGGCCTGGCCGCTTTTGGCCGCGGCCTGAAGCTGGGCGAGATAGGGCGGCAGCACGTCGAAGAAGGCCTCGAGCTTCTCCACATGGGCGGTGCGTTCGCCGCCGGCGCGGGTGAAGGTGTCGAAGGCCTCGCGATAGGAGGTGAGGAAGCCGGTGAGTTCGGCGCTTGTCGCTTCCTCGAGCTTGGCCCGGGAAAGCGCGCGCTCGAGCCGCGCGGCGGCGACCTCGAAACTGCCGAGGTTCACGTCGCTGCGGTCAAGGAGATAGGCCTTTTCGCTGCGCTGCAGGTCGACGCCGGCAAAGGCCAGGCGCTCGGTCTCGGGACCGCGCTTGAAACGGGCAAGCTTCTGGACGCTGCCGACGAGCGCATCGCCGTTGGCGGCGAGCGCCCCGCGAGCCCCGCCTTCGGTATCGGCAAGGCCGAGGCGCTGCTGGGTGGCGTGGAGGTCCTGGAACGTCGCCTCGATGTCGGAAAGGGCGCGGTCGACCTGGTCGATCTCGGCGCCGTAGGGCGCGGCGACGTCAAGGGTGCGGACCGTGCCGAGCTGGCTGCGTGCCACGGCGATCTGCGAGGTAAGGGCCTGGTAGGCGGCGGCGGAGGGGGCGGCGAGATAGGTTTTCTCGGCGATCCGCAGGGTCCCGGCCGTGGAAGAGAGATCGGCGACCGTGCCGGCAAGGTCGGAAAAGCCCTCGGATCGTGCGAAGGCGCTTTCGACGCTGGCCTGACTCCACCAGAAGACGCTGCCGATGGCGGCAAGGCCTGTCATGGTGACGGCGATCAGAAGAAAAATCCTGGTGCGCACGGATAGTCGGCCGACTAAGGTCGATACCGACGCGAAACCTCGAAAATGCAGCACGGGCATACCTCGACTGGTCAGTCCCTTCCTTGTGCAAAAGTCCACCAGCGAAGTTAATATTCCCCTGACCTGGCCTATGTTGCCTTCCCCTTAGTCAAGGGAACCTTACCCCGGCCGTCGCGGCAGGGGCCGTACAGGCCTGGCGCGAGGCGCGCCGGCCCTTGCAACCGTTTGAACTGGATCGTTCGTGCGTGCGTTTTTCGACAAGGCCGTCCCCGGCATTTTCGTCCTGTTGTGGTCGACCGGCTTCATCGGCTCCAAGCTGGGGGCTCCTCACATCGAGCCCTTCGTCTTCCTGACGATCCGCTTCGCGCTGGTGCTGCCGGTGATGCTGGCGCTGGCCATCGTGCTGCGCGCCCACTGGCCGCGGCGGGGGGCGGAATGGGCGCATTGCTTCGCCGCCGGCGTGCTGATCCACGGCGTCTATCTGGGCGGGATCTTCTATGCCATCGACAACGGCATGCCGGCAGGCATTTCGGCGCTGTTCCTCGGGCTGCAGCCGCTGCTGACGGCGCTGCTGGCCGGGCCGGTGCTGGGCGAGAAGGTGACGCCGCGCCACTGGCTGGGGCTGGCCGTCGGCGCGATCGGCCTGCTGCTGGTGGTGGGTCCGCGCATCGGCGGGGACACGTCGGGATTGTCGATGGTCAACGTGCTGGCCTGCCTGGCGGCGGCGGCCGGCATCGCGGTCGGCACGATCTACCAGAAGCGCTTCGTCGTCGGCATCGACCTGATCCCGGGGACATTGCTGCAGTATTTCGGTGCGCTGGCGCTGGTCATGCCGCTGTCGACGTTGGAGGACTGGCAGATCGCCTGGACCGGCGAGCTGATCATCGCCATGACCTGGCTGGTGCTGGTGCTGTCGATCGGTGCGGTGCTGCTGCTGATGGTGCTGATCAAGCGGGGCAGCGCCTCGCGGGTGTCGAGCCTGTTCTACCTCGCGCCGGTGGCAACCGCCGTGGAGGGCTACCTGCTGTTCGGCGAGACGCTGTCGCTGGTGCAGGTCGTGGGCGCGGCGCTGGTGGTCGGCGCGTTGCTGATCATCCGCGAAAGACGGATCGGCACGCGGCGCACGCCCGCCTGACCAACGCCCGTCCCGTCAGGCGCTAGCGAGCTTGCGGGCGCGGCGGCGCAGGATCGCCGCGTTGAGCTCGCCGCCGAAGACGAAGCAGATCGATATCAGATACAGGAAGATCAGCGCGGTCATGGCACCGGCAAGGCCGGCATAGGTCGACACATAGTCGGCAAAGCCGGCAAGCCAGGCACCGAAGGCCATGCCCGAGGCCAGCCATAGAAGCAAGGTGGCGGCAACGCCGGGAAGCGTGTCGAGCAGCCGGCGGCGGCCGTCCGGCAGCACCGCATGGGCGATGAACAGGCCGCCGAGCGTCAGCAGCGTGGCGATGACATAGCGCGAGATGTTGAGCCGGGCGGTGAAGGGCTCCAGCAGCGGCGCATGGGCGACGACGGCACGCCAGACCAGCGGCGCGAAGACGATCAGCAGCGCGAAGCTGATCAGCACGAAGGTGCCGAACAGCACCAGGAGCAGGGCCTGGGCGCGCAGGTAGAAGTAATTGCGGGTCTCGCCGACGCCATAGGCGCGGTTGAGCGCAACGCGCAGGGCCTCCACGCCGTTGGAGGCGAACCACAGCGCGGCGATGATGCCGAAGGTGAGGATGTCGCCGCGCGGCTGGGTCAGCACCACGTGGATCTCGCTGGAGATGGGCCGGGCGACCTCTTCCGGCCAGACATCGAAGAGCAGCGTGGCGATCCGGTCGGCCATGTCCGACATGCCGAGAAAGCCGGTGAGCGCGGCTACGAAGATCAGGAAGGGGAACAGGGCCAGCAGCGAGGACAGGGCGACATGGCTCGCCAGGGCGAAGCCGTCGTCGTTCGTCATGTGCATGACGGCGTCGTAGATGGTCGCGATCGCGGAGCGCAGCAGGCGGAACGGGTTCATCCGCCGCTTTTGCGGGAGGCATCGCCGCGGGTCAAGACGCGGCCGGCGTTTCATGCTGCGACGCGAAATCCATGAAATATTATTGCTTTTCGCCTCCTTCAAAAGAAGCATTGCTTCGCGAAGGCGGCGCGATATTGTTTGCGCTGCAGCATCGCTTGTCGGGAGGGCGAGGGTGCGGCGGGAAACGGCAATGGAGAGGAAGGCATGTCCCTGGCGAGCGAATTCGGTCACGAGGCACGGGAAACGCGGCTGACGGCGCTGACGGGCGAGGCGGTGGAGACGCTGGGCGCGCTGCTCGATGCGGCGGCGGGAAGCGTGCGGGCCCGCGTGTCGGTGGACGGCCGGTTGTCGGCGGACAGGCTGGAGGCCGAGCAGCGGGCGACCCACGGGCTGGCATGGCTTGCGACCTATGTGGAGGCGCTGCGCCAGCTCGCCGCCTATGCCGGGCGGCTGGAGGATGCAGGCAGCTTTGGCGAGACGGAAGAGCTCCTGGTGCGCCTCGCCTTTGCCGAATACCTGGCGCAGGTCTTCGGCGGCATCCCGATGAACCAGGGCGAGATGGTGCGCCTCGCCGATCTGGGGCTCGGGACGGAGGCGGCCGCTTCCTTCCGCAGCGCGGCGGTGGAGGAGCTGATCGCCACCGGCAACACGCCGGCGGTGCGGGCGCGGCTGGCCGGGCTGATCCGCCAGCAGGAGGGCAATTCGATCTTCGGCACCTCCGGGTTAGAGGAGACCTATGAGCAGGTGCGCGAGGAAATGCGCCGCTTCGCCGCCGACAAGGTGGTGCCGCATGCGCATGAGTGGCATCTGAAGAACGCCTATATCCCGCTGGAGGTGATCGGCGAGATGGCCGAGCTCGGCGTCTTCGGCCTGACGATCCCGGAAGAGTACGGCGGCCTTGGCCTCGGCAAGGAGAGCATGTGCGTCGTCTCGGAGGAGCTGAGCCGGGCCTATATCGGCGTCGGCTCGCTCGGCACCCGCTCGGAGATCGCCGCCGAGCTGATCCTGTGCGGGGGCACCGAGGTGCAGAAGCAGACCTGGCTGCCGAGGATCGCCTCCGGCGAGGTGCTGCCGACGGCGGTCTTCACCGAGCCGAACACCGGCTCCGACCTTGCTTCGCTGAAGACCCGCGCCGTGCGCCAGGGCGATGTGTGGAAGATCTACGGCAACAAGACCTGGATCACCCATCCGGTGCGCGCCGACATCATGACGCTGCTCGCCCGCACCGATCCGTCGGAGCCGGGCTACAAGGGCCTGTCGATGTTCATCGCGCAAAAGCCGCGCGGCACGGATGCCGATCCGTTCCCGGCGCCGGGCATGTCCGGCGGCGAGATCGAGGTGCTCGGCTATCGGGGCATGAAGGAATACGAGATCGCCTTCGACGGGTTCGAGGTGGCGCATGAGAACCTGCTGGGCGGCGTGCCGGGGCAGGGCTTCAAGCAACTGATGCAGACCTTCGAGGGCGCGCGCATCCAGACGGCGGCGCGGGCCTTGGGCGTTGCGCAGGCTGCGCTCGACCTGGGGCTGCGCTATGCGCAGGAGCGGGTGCAGTTCGGCAAGCCGCTGATCGCCTTCCCGCGCGTCTCCGACAAGCTGGCGATGATGGCGGCCGAGCTGATGGCGGCGCGGCAGCTGACCTATTTCTCGGCGCTGGAAAAGGACTCCGGCCGGCGCTGCGATCTGGAGGCGGGCATGGCCAAGCTGCTCGGCGCGCGCGTTGCCTGGGCGGCGGCGGACAATGCGCT
This sequence comes from Stappia sp. G46H5W, assembly GCF_058448995.1. Taxonomy (NCBI): domain Bacteria; kingdom Pseudomonadati; phylum Pseudomonadota; class Alphaproteobacteria; order Hyphomicrobiales; family Stappiaceae; genus Stappia; species Stappia sp. G46H5W. The sequence goes on from NZ_JBZFLL010000005.1 coordinate 519,700, forward strand.
GCAGATCCACGGCGGCAACGGCTTCGCGCTGGAATACGCGATCAGCCGGGTGCTGTGCGACGCGCGCATCCTCAACATCTTCGAGGGCGCGGCGGAAATCCAGGCGCAGGTCATCGCCCGGCGGGTGCTGGAAGAGCGCGGCTGAGGCGGGGCCTCAGCCGGCAACTTAAGGTGTGGGGCGTTCGCGCCTCACCCCATGGCGACGACCAGCCAGAGCGAGATCCATGGCACGCCGATCAGCAGGGCAAGGCGGAAGATGTCGGCGATCCAGAAGGGCGTGACGCCCCGGAAGATCGTGGTCAGGCTGACGTCTTCCAGCACGCTGCGCAGCACGAAGACGTTGAGGCCGACGGGTGGGGTGATCAGGCTGATCTCGGTCACCACCACGACGACGATGGCGAACCAGATCAGCACCAGCTCGGGATCGGCGAGGAGGCCTGAGCCGAAGTCCAGCGTCGTCACCAGCGGATAGAAGACCGGCACGGTGAGCAGGATCATCGACAGGCTTTCCAGCACGCAGCCGAGCAGGATGTAGACGGCGACGATCGCCAGGATCACCAGCCAGGGGCTGACGTCGAGGTCCGACACGGCATCGGACAGCGCGTCCGGAAGGCCGGCGAAGTTCACGAAATTGGTGAAGATGTCGGCGCCGATGATCAACGCGAAGATCATCGCAGTGGCGCGTGTGCTTTCGCCGATGGCCTCGCCAAGGGCGCGCCAGCCGAGCCGGCCGAACAGGGCCGAGAGCGGCAGGGCGGCACCGGCGCCGATGCCGGCGGCCTCGGTCGGGGTGAAGAAGCCGCCATAGATGCCGACCATGATGATGGCGAACAGGACGATCAGGGCGACGACGCCGAGCACGTCGCGCCGGGTCAGCGGTTCGGCCTCGGTCGCCGGCGGGGCGAGCTCGGGATTGCGCCACACGGCGACCTGAACGGCGGCGAGATAGAACAGCAGGCCGACGATGCCCGGCACCACGCCGGCGATGAACAGCTTGCCGATGTCGGACTCGGTCAGCAGCCCGTAGATGATCAGGATCACCGAGGGCGGAATGAGAATGCCGAGCGTGCCGCCGGCGGCGATGGAGCCGGCGGCGAGGCTGTCGGCATAGCCGAAGCGGCGCATGGAAGGCATGGCCACCCGCGACATGGTGGCGGCGGTGGCGAGCGAGGAGCCGCAGACGGCGGAAAAGCCGCCGCAGGCGATCACCGAGGCCATGGCAAGGCCCCCGCGCATGCGCGCCGTCGCGTGGTTGGCGACCGCGTAGAGCCCGTGGGCGACGCCGGAGCGGGCCAGCACGTTGCCCATGAAGATGAACAGCGGCACCACCGAGAGCGAGTAGGCAAGGCCGGCGTCGAAGACCAGCGTGCCGGTCATGGCCAGGCTGGCGTCGAGCCCGCGCATCCAGGCAAAGCCGGCCATGCCGACCAGGGCCATGGCGAAGGCCACAGGCATCTTCAGGAAGATGAGGGCAAGCAGGACGGCGAAGCCGATCAGCGATTCCGTCATGTGGGATCCCGTCGTGAGACGTCCGGGCGAAGCGCCCGCAGGACGGCGGCAATGCAGGCGAGCGCGCAGCCCGCAGCGGCAAGGAAAGCGACCGGCGCCAGCGGCAGCGACAGGGAGTCGCTGACCGCGCCATCTTCGGCAAGCCGCTGTCCGTGCAGGAACAGCCGCCAGGAAAAGACGGCAAGGACCAGAGCCACCAGCAGGCCGGTAACCGGGCGCACGGCACGGGTGATACGCCCGCCCGCTGTCATGTCCATGAGGTCGACCTCGACATGTTCGCCGCGCGCGGTGGTCACCGGCAGGGCGAGGAAGACGAGCGAGGCGAGAAAGATCTCGGTCAGCTCATAGGCGCCGGCCAAAGGCGCGTTGAACCAGTAGCGGGCGACCACGTCGATGCAGGTGACGAGGGTGAGGGCGAGGAGCAGCGCGCCGGAGGCCACCGAGAGCAGCGTCTCCAGAGCATGGGCGAGGGACCGGCGCGGCGGCCGGCCCCCCTTGTCCGTTGTTGGCGACATAGGCGCAGCGTCCCGCCGGCTCAGAAGGAGATGCCGGTCTCGGCGCGCAGTTCGGCCAAAGCGGCAGCGCCGTCGAAGCCCTGCGCCTTGACCGCTTCAGCCCAGGCCGCCTCATGCTTGCCCGCGTGCTCGCGGATGGCGGCCAGCACGGCGTCGTTGGCCTCGTGCACCTCGATCTTGGTCTCGGCGACGAGCGCGATGCCGCCGGCATCGGCCGCATCCCATACCGCGCCGGCCTTTTCGGCGAAGGCGGCGCCCGAGAGCTTCTCGATGGCGGCCTTGTCGGCGTCGGAGATCTCGTCCCACTTGGCCTGGTTCATGACCAGGAACCAGGAGGTGTTGTAGATGCCGCCGGGGACCTTCAGCGTGTAAGAGAGATGATCGGCAAGGCGGAAGGCCTTGAGCGCCTCCATCGGGAAGGTGACGCCGTCGATGACGCCGCGCGAAAGCTTCTCGTAGACCTCGCCGGGGCCCATGAACTGGGTGACGACGCCGAGATCCTGCATCAGGTCGGCGATATAACCGCCCGGCGTGCGCAGCTTGAGGCCGGCGAAGTCCTCGGGCTTCTCGATCTTGCGCTGGTTGTTGTGAACCATGCCGGGGCCATGGGCGAAGACGGAGAGCAGCTTGACGCCCTCGTGCTCTGCCGCGGCATCCAGCGTGCCCGCATAGACCTTCCAGTAGGCCTTGGAGACCGAGACCGCATCATTGCCGAGGAAGGAGAACTGGCCGATGCGCGAGCGCAGGAACCGGTCGTCCTGAGTGAAGGAATGCAGGCCGTAGGTGATGTCGGCAACGCCGTCGCGGGCCATATCGTAATGGGCCGGGGGAGCGCCGAGCGGCTTGGCCAGCACGCGCACCTTGACGCGGCCTTCCGTCGCCTTCTCGACCTCGTCGGCCCAGGGCTTCATGGCGTTCTCGACCAGCGGGTGCTTGGGCGGCAGCCAGGACGACATGACCAGAGTGGTGTCGGCGCGGGCACCGGCAAGGCCGGCAACGAGGCTGCAAGCGAGCGCGGCAAGGCCGAACCCGGCGGATTTCACCGTGAAGCGCATGTTTTCCTCCCATGTTCCGGCCGGGCGAAGCCTGTTGCCGCCGGATATTAGTTTCAATTGCAACTTTTTCAGGAAACCGACGCGGCGTCAAGGCAGTTGCAACCCTGGGGCAGGCTATGCGGGACCGTCGGCCGGATCAAACATCCTGTCCCTCTGCCGCGCCGGTCGAAAGCCAGGCGGCGAGCAGGCCGTCGAACAGGGCGAGCTGCGCGTCCTCGCCGGCAAGGGTGCCGAGGCTGTGGCCGACGATCATGTGATAGAAGAACGCGAGCACGCCCTGGGCCAGAAGATCCGGGTCCGCACCGCGCACAAGGCGCCCTTCGCGCGACAGCCGGCGAAACCCCTCGAGCGCGCACTCTTCCATCGCCTGACAGACGCCGAGAAACAGCCGCGTCCACGGGCCGTCGCGCAGGGTCGACTGGACGAGATAGAGGCGGGCGAAGTCCGGATCGGAGCGGTAGAGCGCCAGCCAGGGGCGGAAGATGCCGGCAATGTAGTCGCGGGTCTCGCCGATCGGCGTGCGGGCCACATGGGCGCGCATGGCGACCTCAAGCTGCTCGAGATCGGCCGTGCGCGCGGCGATCAGCAGGCTGGTCTTGTCGGCGAAATGGGCGAAGACCGTTGCCTTGGCAACGCCGGCCGCCTCGGCGATCGCATCGACGCTGGTCGCCTCGAACCCCTGGCCCGAGAAGAGGCGGGCCGCCTCGGCGAGGATCCTGTCGCGGGTTTCGCGGGTGCGCTTCTGGGGCCGTCCGACCATGGTGTGCCTTCTTGTGGATTCATTTATTGACCGCGGTCATAAAATGCGGCATCAATTCTTGACCGCGGTCAACTTTAGTCACGAAACAGGAAAGCCGACAATGGCGAAACGTATTCTCGTGCTGGACGGGCATCCGGGCCCGGACAGCCTGTGCGGGGCGCTGGCCGCCTCCTATGTCCAGGGCGCCACGCGCGCCGGACATCAGGTGAAGCTGCTGCGCCTGTCGCAGATGCAGTTCGACCCGGACATGGGACCGGGTTTCAAGCCGGCCAAGGTGCTGGAGCCGTGCCTTGCCGAGGTGCAGGCGGCGATCACCTGGTGCGAGCATCTGGTGATCGTGCATCCGCTGTGGTGGGGATTGATGCCGGCCAAGCTGAAGGGGCTGATCGACCGGGTTCTGCTGCCTGGTTACGCCTTTCGCTACGAGCCCGGCCAGATGGTGCCGGCAAAGCTGTTGAAGGGGCGTTCGGCCGAAGTGCTGGTCACCTCCGACACGCCGCCGTGGTACCTGCGCTTCCTGCTGTGGACGCCCGGCTTCCGGGCGATGCGCAAGCAGATCCTGGAGTTCTGCGGCTTTTCGCCCGTGCGCTTCCGCACCTTCGCGCCGGTGCAGGGCTCGGACGAGAAAAAGCGCAAGGGCTGGATCGAGAAGGCAGGAAAATACGGGGAGGCGGCCTGAGCGCGGCAGGAGCCCCTGGGCCGAGGCGTTCAGTAACGCTCTTCGGGGAACCAGCCGAAGATCGTGAGATCGAGGGTCGTCTGGGCGATGCGCTCGCGGCTGGTCATCAGGATCTGGCCGCCGCGCCGCTGGTAGAAGCGGACCGCCTCGTCATTGTCCTTGAGCACCCGGATGGCAAGGCCGTCGAGACGGGCGCGGGTCAGGGCGGCGCGGGTGGCGGTGAACAGCTCGCTGCCGAAGCCGAGGCCCTGATGGTCCGGCCGGACATAGAGCTCGTAGATCTCGCCCTCGAAGGGCAGCTCGCGCATGCGGCTGCGGCCCCAGGTGGCATAGCCGGCGGGAATGCCGGCGACCTGCAGGATCTGGATCTGGACACCGCGCGACAAGGCGGTGCGCCACCATTTCGGCCCGCGGCGGGAGATCATCCGCTCCAGTTCCAGGCCGTCGATGATGCCCCGATAGGTCGACCGCCAGGCATCCTCGTGGATGGTGGCGAGCGCTTCGGCATCGTCGTGGCGCGCTGGGCGCAGGGCTGTCAGGCCGATACTCATGGAACCATGATAGCGCCCTTCGGCGGCGGACAAAAGCCGTTGCGCATGACCAGGTCACAGCCAGTCGTGCACGAGGTGGAAAACGCGGAGAAGCGGGGAGGGGAGCTGCAGAAACGGAAAAGGGCCGGCGTTGGAGCCGGCCCTTCCGGTTGCAGTCTCAGTCCTTGCGGACCGGGGAACATCTGCGACAAAACCCCGGGGGGCTGGGGGGCTGTTGCGTACCGAAGCCTTGTCGTCAGTTCCTTATGCAACGATGCGAATTTCGCCGGTCAAGATGGCACCGTCTGGGCTGCAATGGGGCGAAACTATGAAATCGACATGGGCCCCGAAAAAGGCCGGGCGAGGGGCCCCAGGGAGGCCGAAACGCCATCTTTTGCAAGGGTTTGGCAAAGTGCTCGGCGTGCTCTTGCGCCGGGCTGCATGCGCCTGCGCGCGCCCGCTCCGCCGCCGGGACTTGCAAAAGGCGAAGAGGGCGGCCCATCATGACAGGCGGATGACAGGGCGGCGAGGCAGAAGGCGCGATGAGCGAGTTCGATGAAGACGCATCCAGGGCCGGGGCGGAGCCGGCGCCGATCTCCGGCCTTGCGACTGCCCGCAGTCCCGGCGCACCGCCTGTCCCCGCGCTTGTTTCCTTTCATCGGCGCGAACTCGACCTGATCCTGCGGGTCTATGGCCATCGGGTGGCCTCGGGCGAATGGCGGGATTACGCCATCGACCACCTGAAGGACCGGGCGGTGTTCTCTGTCTTCCGCCGCAGCTCTGAAATGCCGCTGTTCCGCATCGAGAAAGTGCCGCGCAACGCCAAGCGGCAGGGCGCCTATGCCGTGGTCGGCACGGGCGGTGTGATCCTCAAGCGCGGCGGCGACCTTGCCCAGGTGCTCAAGGTCTTCGAGAAGAAGCGTCACCTCAGCCTGGTGTGAACCGGCGAGCAAAAGGCGCTGGCCGGACAGGCCGCCCCCAACTGACGAGAAAAGGCGGAGGCCGGACAGGCCGCCCCAACTGACGAGAAAAAGGCGGAGGCCAGACAGGCCGGCCTCCGCAAGGAAGTGCCGCAGGGATTGCGAGCACGGAACCGTCGAACCTTCAGAACTTGTAGGACATGCGCGCGGCCAGGGCGTGCGACTGGGCGCGTGCCCGGTATTCGCCCGCATAGGTGAGCGTGCCGGACAGGCCGTTGGTCGCGGAATTGACCTCGACGCCGGCCGACAGGCGGGCGATGTCGCGGCCGATTCCGTTGCCGGTGGCGGTGACGGAGGCGCCCAGCATGGTGGCGTTGCGGCGGTCGCCGAGCGAGCCGATGGCCCGGGCATAGGCAACGTCCATCACCGGGGCGACCGTTGCCACGGTGCCGAGCGCCATCGCGGGCGCGGCAACGCGCACACCCGCGCCGGCATCGAACTGGCTGGCATTTGCGGACGGAGCGGCAAGCGAGAAGACGCCGGCGCCGGTCTCGGTCGAGCTGCCCAGCCACTGATGCACGAGGCGGGCCTGCACATAGGGCTGCACGGTCGCGCCCATCGTCTCGAAGGTCATGCCGACGCGGGCATTCGACCAGGCGCCGACATTGACGGCGTTGCTCGATCCGGTAAAGGCGACGGCGCCGCCAGCGCCGGCAATGGCGTTGCGGGTGCGGCTCGTCTCGAAGCGGGTCAGGCCGCCGGCCGCGTCGGCGAAGAAGCCGCCGGCCGAGTAGCTGCCATAGGCCACCGCATGCAGGCCGGTGGCACGCGCGGTGTTGCCGCCGCCCTGGCTGTTGCCCGAGGTGAAGCCGATGCCGACACCGCCGCCGATGCCGTCGGCCAGCGTGACGTCGATACCGGTCAGCATGCCGCCGGTGCGGCTGATGCTGCCGGGGGAGCCGGCGTTGGCCGAGGTGCTGGAGAAGCTGCCGAGCATCGACCCCCACAACCGGTAGCGGGCGGCTTCGCCGGCGGCGGCGCCATGGCTCGACAGGCTGACCGTGCCGGGCATGGCCTTGCCCGATCCGTGTGCGGCGGCCAGGTTCGAGATGGTGCCGGCGATCTGCGACAGGGTCGAGGCCTGGGCGGTCTGCGACTGGCTGAACACCGAGGCGGTGCTGCCCTCGCGGGTGGCGGTCAGGTTGGCAAGATCGAGAAGGCCCCAGCCGTATTCGCTGTCGATGCCCGGCGCGCCGACATCGCGCGAGGTCGCCAGCACCAGCTGCGCCAGCTCGGTGGCGGGCGCATCGGGGAACATCTCGCGGGCAATGGCGAGTGCCGCCGTCACATGTGGGGCGGCCATCGAGGTGCCCGACATGTTGACATAGCCGCCGGTGTTGGAGGTCGAGTAGATGCCGTCCGCATCCTGGTCGTCGCCGCCGCCCGGCGCCGACAGGCACCAGGTCATGGCAAGGCCGCAGCGGTTGGAATAGTCGGCGAGCGTGCCGTCGCGCCCGACGGCCGCGACCGACAGCCAGTTGGCCCGCAGCTCGGGGAAGATGTGCGGCAGGCCGGGCTCCAGCGCAACGCTCGGGAAGCCGTCGTTGCCGTTGGCCCAGACCAGCACCGCGCCCTGGTCGACGACGCGCTGGAAGGTCGCCATCATCTGCGGGCGTTCGTTCAGGAAGTAGGTGCGGACCGTCTCGAGGTCGCTGCCGCCCTCCGGCATCATCGGGTCGGAGCCCCAGGAGTTGTTGAAGAACTCGATGCCCTGGTCGAGGCCGTAGGAAATGGCCGAGGCGGCGATGCTGTCGAGACGGGTCTCGTCGATGTCGCCGGTCGGGCCGGACAGCTGCAGCGAGGTCACCTGCGCGCCGGGGGCGACGCCGACCATGCCGACGCCGTTGGCGAGCGCGGCGATGGTACCGGCGACATGGGTGCCGTGGCCGACGACATCGCCGTCGGACGGGCCGAGCGTGTGGCCGCTGAAGGACTGCGGGGTGACGTTGGGCTCAAGGTCGGGGTGGCCGGCGATGATGCCGCTGTCGACGACGCCGACAGTGACGCCGCGACCGGTCCAGCCGCGCTCGTGGGCAATGCGGGCGCCGATCATGCCAAGGCCCCATTGGGCCGAGTATTCGTCGGCGGCGGCCGGCGTCCAGGCGGCTGCGGCAAGGGGAAGGACGGTCAGGCAGGTGGAGGCGCGGATAGCGCGGGCAAGTCTTCTGGCAACGCAGGACATGGGATCCGTTCCGTGAGGGGAGTTCAGAACGGGGCGAGATAATCTTGCCGGGGCCGCTCCCGTCAATCGGGGTCCCCCTTGAAAAACAGGGGTTTGCGGCCGTGCGCTGCAAAAATGGACGCAGTGAAGGCGGCGGCGGACGCTGTGCAAACCGGGCGGTCGCGGGGCACTGCCAACGGGACAAACGAAAAGGGCGCGGCTTTCGCCGCGCCCTCGTCGAACTGTCCGAAGCGTGTTCGGCTCGCGATTACTCGCGGTTGCCGAACAGCTGCAGCAGCATGAGGAAGAGGTTGATGAAGTCGAGGTACAGGCGCAGGGCACCCATGATCGACTTCTTGCGTGCAACCTCGGAGCCGTCGCCCGAATGGTACATTTCCTTGATCTGCTGGGTGTCGTAGGCGGTCAGGCCCGCGAAGACCAGCACGCCGATCACCGAGATGGCGAACTGCAGCGCCGAAGAGGCAAGGAAGAGGTTGACCAGCGAGGCGATGATGATGCCGATCAGGCCCATGAACAGGAACGAACCCCAGCCCGACAGGTCCTTCTTGGTGGTGTAGCCGTACAGGCTCAGCGCACCGAAGGAAGCCGCGGTGATGAAGAACACCCGTGCGATCGACCCGCCCGTATAGACGAGGAAGATCGAGGACAGCGACACGCCCATCAGCGCCGCATAGACCCAGAAGGTGGTCTGGGCGGTGGAGGCGCTCATCGACTGGATGCGGAAGCTGAGGAAGAACACCATGGCGAGCGGGGCGAGCATCACCACCCACTTCAGCGGGCTGCCGTAGAGCGTGACGCCGAGCTGGGTCAGCAGGGTGCCGTTGCCGAGCGTGGCGGCCGCCTGGGCGGGATCCTGCGTCGTGGCGAAATAGGCAGTGGCCAGAGCCAGCACACCGGTGATGCCGAGGCCGAGGGCCATGTAGTTGTAGACGCCCAGCATGTAGGCGCGCAGGCCCTCATCATAGACGCCGGCCTGTGCGTTTGCGCCGGCCGCAGCGTACCTCATGTTGGAATTGCGGTCGAAGGTCGACATCGAAATCCTCTCTATCCCTTGAATGCGGTTGCCCTTTTTGGGCGGTCTCCCGGCCGCGCCGAGAGCCTTCGTGCCCCTTGCGCAACCCCGTGCCAGTCCTGCAAACGCCGCGTTTCGCGCCGCTTGCACGCACGTCCCCCTGAATATGGGCACAAGCCGGGCAGCCCACAAGGTGCAATCCGCCCGGCCAACATTACCGTTCTGTCATTTTCCGGCGGGGGTTAACGGTCGAAACCGCCTATTTCATCGCCTTCAGGCGCGACTGGATCTGCCGATCGCAGGTGCCGCCCGGCCAGCGGACGACCTCCTCGCGGGCGAAGTCGAGGATCTCCTTCTTCGGATCGCCCATGGTGGCGGTGTCGACGCCGGGCTTGAACCACTGGAGTACCGCATAGTCGCCGCCTGCATCGGTGAGGAAGGCGATGGGCTGGCCGTTCTCGACGATGCCGAGGCGGCCGACGCGCACCGGAGCGACCTCGACGGTGCGGGACTTGCCGTCGATGGTCAGCTTGGTCTTGGAAAGCCGAAGCCGCTTGAAGCTGGAGGCGGACGTGCCCGACCAGGTGCCGAACAGGCGCTCGCCCTTGTTCTCGACCGACAGGCAGGAGTTCTTGTAGTTGGGGATCGACAGGCGCTTGGCCGGATGCTCCACCGGCTCGGCGCCCTTGACGAAGGTGGTGTACTTCATCTCGTGCTCGCCGGTCCGATAGACGCGGATCTGCACCGGCGCGTAGGTGCTCTCGCCGATATTGCGGACGAGGAAGTCGAACTGGTTCTGGTCGTTGGTGCCGGCGCGGCGGTAGAGCCAGCGCTTGGGCAGTCCGTCCTCGAAGACCAGCCAGTCGCTGACCACGAGGCCGGTCGGCCCGGTCGGCTCGTTGACCTGCCACACGCCGGTGTGGAAGGGCGACTCGGCCTGGGCGGCGGTGCCGGTGAGAGCGATGGCGGCAGAGAGAAAGGCGGCGCGCACGGCGCGCAGGCGGGTCTTCGTCATGTTCTTGTCCCCCGGGGATCTCATGTCATCCATGCCCGCAAGACGCAGGCCGGATCCCGGCGAGACTATCGCGATATGCGTGTATTGGAACCCTTTTGCCGCACGCCTGGGGAGAACGGGTGGGCGGCGGGTGCGCTCCCCCGCCCGTTCCCCGACGTCCGATCAAAGGTTGCGCAGCACCGGTGCGGGCTTGCGTCCCAGCACCTGCCAGGTGCCGATCAGGCCGAATCCGACCGTCAGCACGAGCGCGGCAAGGGCCGCGCCGAAGGCGGTCACGGGCAGAAAGGTGAAGGTCGCGTCCATGATCTCGACCAGCACGAAGGAGGCGGCAAGCGCCCCGGCGATCACCGCGAAGGCGGCGGTGACGAGGCCGAGGATCGCATATTCCATCGAGAAGCTGGCGATCAGCCGGCCGCGGGTGGCGCCCAGGGTCTTGAGGATCACCGCATCATAGACCCGGTGCCGGTGGCCGGCGGCGAGCGCGCCGCCCAGCACCAGGACCGAGGCGACCAGCGTGATGGAGGCGGCCGCGCGGATCGCCCAGGCGAGCTGCTCCACCAGGTTGTTGACCTGCTGGATGGCGTCCTTGACCCGCACCGCAGTTACGGTCGGGAATTCCTGCGAGAGGGTCTTGAGCAGCGCCAGCTCACGGGCCTCGTCGCCGCCATCGGCATAGGCGAGGGTCCGCAGATGGGTGTGCGGCGCGCCGGCGAAGGTGTTGGGCGAGAACACCATGACGAAGTTGATCGCCAGCGACTCCCACTCCACCCTTCGGAAATTGGCGATCTCGGCGGTGAGTTCGCGGCCGAGCACGTTGACGGTGATCGTGTCGCCGATCTTCAGGCCGAGATCGGCGCCGGCATCGGCCTCGAAGGAGACGAGCGGCGTGCCGCTGTGATCGGGCGCCCACCAGCTGCCCTGGGTCAGCTCGGCATTGGCCGGCTTCTCGGCGGCATAGGTGATGCCGCGATCGCCGCGCAGGACCCAGCCGCCGCCTTCCGGGGCGACGATCTGGTCGCTCGGCACGCCGTTGACCGCCGCGATGCGGCCGCGCAGCATCGGGGCGCCGTCGATGGTACCGCCCGGCGCCTCGCGGGCGAGCAGGGCGTCGAAGGCCTCGCGCTCCGACTGCTGCACGTCGAGGAAGAAGAAGCTCGGCGCGTTCTGGGTGATGGTGGTGCCGAGCTCGCGCCGCAGGTTGCCGTCGATCAGCGCCAGCGCGACCAGCAGCGACAGGCCGAGGCCGAGCGAGAGCACGACCGACGGGGTCAGCGCGCCTGGGCGGTGGATGTTGGCCAGCGCCAGGCGCAGCTCCGCGCCGCGCGGATGCGGCATGCGGCGGGCTGCGGCCATGATGCCGCGCGCGATCAGCATCAAGAGCACGAAGACGACCGCCGTCGCGCCGACATAGGTGAGCGAGATGCGCAGGTCGCCGGCCAGCACGACGGCAAGGCCTGCGAGCAGCAGGACGGCGGCGGCGGTGGCGACGATGTAGCGCTTGCGTGGCCAGGTGCGGGTCGCGGAGGCATCGTCGCGGAACAACAGGCTCGGCGGCACGTCATGGGCGCGGCCCAGCGGCCAGAGTGCAAAGGCAAGCGCGGTTAGCCCGCCATAGAGCACGCCGAGGCCGAGTTCGGCCGGGTAGATCGAGGTGACCGCCTTGACCGGCAGCACGGCGGTGATGAAGCCGGTGGCGACAAAGGGGATCAGTGCGCCGAGGACAAGACCGGCGGCAATGCCGAGTGCGGCAAGGCAAAGGATCTGGATGAGATAGACGCGGAAGACGAAGTCGCCGTCCGCGCCGACACAGCGGAAGGTGGCGATCACCGGACGCTTGGCGTCGAGATAGGAACGCACCGCATTGGCGACGCCGACGCCGCCGACCACCAGTGCGGTCAGGCCGACAAGGGTGAGGAACTGCGCGAGGCGGTCGATGTTGCGCTGCAGGCCGGGCGCGGCATTGGCCCGCGACTGCACGCGCCAGCCGGCGAGCGGGAAGCGCTGGTTGGCCTCCTCCGCCAGGGTCTCGATGGCGGCGGTGGAGGTGCCTTCGGGAAGGCGGATGCGATAGAGCCAGCGAACCAGGCTTCCCGGCTGGACGAGGCCGGTCTGCTCCAGCGCCGCATCGGAGACGATCATCCGGGGGCCGAAATTGATGCCGTCGCTGAGACGGTCGGGCTCGGCGGCGATGGTGTCGGCAATGCGCAGGCTGGCGCGGCCAAGCACCAGCGTGTCGCCCTTTTCCAGCCCGAGGCGCACCAGCAGCTCCGGCTCGACCACGGCGCCGTAAAGCCCGTCCTGCTGGGCAAGGGCCGCATCCAGCGCCTCGCCGCCTGAAAGCTGCATCTCGCCGTAAAGCGGGTAGGCGTTGTCTACGGCCTTCAGCTCGACGAGGGTCTGCTCGCCGCTGTCCGGGACGCGCGCCATGGCGCGCAAGGTGGCAATGCGCGAGAGGTCGCCGAGGCTGTCGAGCCAGGCGAGTTCCTGCTCGTCTGCGGTGCGGTGGATCAGGCGCACCGACATGTCGCCGCCGAGGATCGAGGTGCCTTCGGCGGCGATGCCCTCGACAAGGGCGCGCGAAACCGAGGCAACGCCGGCAATCGCGGCAACGCCAAGCGCGATGCAGGCGATGAAGACGTAGAACCCCTTCAGCCCGCCCCGCATCTCGCGAAGGGCGAAGCGGAAGGCAAGGCCGAGGGGCGGGCGGGAGCGGCGCTGCGAGGGGGCGGGCAGGACACCGTGCATGCTCACGCCTCCCCGGCGGAGACGGGTTCCAGCGTCTCGATCCGGCCGGAGCGCACGCGGATCGTCTCGTCGCAGCGGCGGGCGAGCGCCGCATCATGGGTGACCATGACCAGCGTCATGCCGCGATCGCGGGTGGCGGAAAACATCAGGTCGACGATCTGGGCGCCGGTGGTCTCGTCGAGATTGCCGGTCGGTTCGTCGGCCAGAAGCAGCGGCGGGCGGGTGACGAGGGCGCGGGCGATGGCAACGCGCTGCTGCTCGCCGCCCGACATCTGCGAGGGGTAGTGGGAGGTGCGCTCGGCAAGGCCGACGGCGGCCAGCTCCTCGCGCGCAGCCTCGAAGGCGCGCGGCACGCCGGCAAGCTCCAGCGGCACGGCGACATTTTCCAGTGCCGTCATGTTGGGGATGAGATGGAAGGACTGGAAGACGATGCCGACCGAGCCGCCGCGAAAGCGGGCGAGCTGGTCTTCCGACATGCCTGTCAGCTCCGATCCGCCGACTGTGACCGAGCCCTTGTCGGCGCGCTCCAGCCCGGCCATCACCATGAGAAGGGTCGACTTGCCGGAGCCGGACGGCCCGATGATGCCGACCCGCCGGCCGGCGGCGATGTCGAGGTCCACCCCCTTGAGGATGTGCACGCGGCCGGCGTCGTGGCCAAGGCTGAGATGGACGCCGGACAGGGAAACGATGGGGGGCGGGACTGTTCCGTCGGTCATGCTCTGCCTATATGAACGGGTCGAATGCGCAGCATGCCGCGCTGCACGCCTTCCTCGCGATATGGGAGGTTACGCAGGGAGCGTCCAGAGGATCAGCCGACATGATACGTTTCGTTACAGTTTTTATCGCCCTCGCCGGCATTTTTGCGGCACTGCCCGCAAGGGCCGAGCCGCTGCGCATCCTGGCGCTGGGAGACAGCCTGACCGCAGGCTATCAGCTGCCTGCCGAGGCGGCGTTCCCGGTACAGCTGGAGGCGGCGCTGAAGGCGCGCGGTCATGACGTGATCGTGATCAATGCCGGCGTTTCCGGCGACACGACGGCGGCCGGCCTTGCCCGGCTCGACTGGTCGCTGGGCGAGGGGGCGGACGCGGTGATCGTCGAACTCGGCGCCAATGACGCGCTGCGCGGGCTGCCGACGGCCTCGGCCAGGGCGAACCTCGACAAGATCGTCGCAAGCCTGTCCGAGCGCGGCATTCCGGTGCTGCTTGCCGGTATCGCCGCGCCCCGCAACATGGGCGAGGAGTATGTCGCCGAATTCGAGCGCATGTACGCGGAGATCGCGGCCGAGCATGACGCGATCCTTTATCCGAACTTCCTCGAAGGGATCCCGATCTCGCCCGAGACGGTGCTGCCCGACGGCATCCATCCGACGCAAAAGGGTGTCGCGATCATCGTCGAGCGCATCCTGCCCCAGGTCGAAGAGCTGATCGAGCGGGCCGGCGCGGCGCGCGGCTGAGGCGGGCTCCCGCCCCCGCCGGAGCCCTGTGCGGCTGCCCGACCCGCGCCTGGCCGCAGGCGGTTGACGTCGCGCGCGCGAGCGGTCAAGGTCCCGCCACCCTCCTTAATTTCGACAGTTATCGCAGCAGAAAGATCCGCCTATGGAAAAGCGCCGTCTTGGACGCACGGACATTCATGTCTCCAGCCTGTCGCTCGGCACGATGACGTTCGGCGAGCAGAACACCGAAGCCGAGGGCCATGCCCAGCTCGACTTCTCGCTCGACCGGGGCATCAACCTCTTCGACGCCGCCGAGCTCTATCCGATCCCGCCCAAGGCCGAGACCCAGGGGCGCACCGAGGAAATCATCGGCACCTGGCTGAAGGCACGCGGCAACCGCGACAAGGTGGTGATCGCCACCAAGGTGGTGGGCCGCACCGAGAACACCTGGTTCCGCAACGACGGCAGCGAGGGCCGGCTGACGCGCGCCCAGATCGAGGAAGCTGTCGACAAGAGCCTGAAGCGGCTGCAGACCGACTATATCGACCTCTACCAGATCCACTGGCCGGACCGGAACGTCTCCGGCTTCGGCTCCAACCCGACGATCTGGAAGGAGCCCAAGGCCTGCGACGACGAAACCTCGATCGAGGTGACGCTGGAGGCGATGGACCGGCTGGCGAAGGCCGGCAAGATCCGCCAGCTCGGCCTGTCGAACGAAAGCCCCTGGGGCACGATGCGCTTTCTCGAGCTGGCCGAGCGCAACGGCTGGCCGCGGGTCGTGTCGATCCAGAACGCCTACAATCTCGTCAACCGCACCTTCGAGGGCGGCCTTGCCGAGATCACGCACCGGGAACAGGTGGGCCTGCTTGCCTATTCGGCGCTGGGCCAGGGGTATCTCACCGGCAAGTACCGCGACGGCGCGCTGCCGGCCGGTGCCCGCAAGACCCTGTTCGACCGGCTGCAGCGCTACGAGAAGCCGGGCGCGGAGCCGGCGATCAACGCCTATCTCGACCTTGCCGAGGAACTCGGCGTGTCGCCCTCGCAGCTGGCCATCGCCTTCGTGCTGTCGCGCGGCTTCACCACCTCGGTGATCCTCGGCGCGACCTCGCTGGCGCAGCTGGAGCACGATATGGGCGCGCTCGATCTGGAAATCACCGAGGAGATCGAGGGGCGGATCAACACGCTCTTCCAGCACCACGGCAGCCCCTGCCCGTAAGGACCGGGCGAATCACGACAGGTCGCCCGCGCCGCCACGGTGCGGGCCGACCACCTCGGCAAAAATGCCGGCATGAGGCGGAATGCGCTGGCAAATCAGCGCGTTCCGTTTTTGCTTGCGGTGCAGCGAAAAACCCGTCCTGATGAAGTCCTTCGGCGACAGCGGAGGGTTTGACCATGCCTCGACTGTTCACCGGGCTTGAGATTCCGGCCCAGACCGGCCTCATGCTCTCCCTGATACGCGGCGGCCTGCGCGGCGTCCGCTGGATCGATCCCGAGAACTATCACATCACCTTGCGCTTCATCGGCGACATCGACGACCGCATGGCCGACGAGGTGGCGGACGCGCTCGACCGCATCCGCCGCGATCCGGTGGAGATCCGGCTGACCGGGCTCGGCGCCTTCGCCAACGGCAAGCCGCATGCGGTCTTCGCAAGGGTGGAGCCGACGCCGGAGCTGATGGAGCTTCAGGCGGAGCAGGAGCGCATCCTGCAGCGGCTGCGGCTGCCGGCGGAGCGGCGCAAATATGTGCCGCATGTGACGCTGGCGCGCTGCCGCACCTGCAGCAACCAGGACGTGGCGCGCTGGCTCGCCGAGCACGGCGATTTCTACTCCCAGAGCTTCACGGTCAGGCGCTTTGCGCTGTTCTCCTCCCGCGCCAGCGTCGGCGGCGGCCCTTACCTGGTCGAGGAGGCTTATCCGCTCGACCGGCAGGGCGGCGGCTACGGCCTTCCGGAAGGGGCGGCGCATTTCGTCGACCACTCCCGCTGAGGAACTCGGGGCGCAGCAGCATGGGGCCAGGCGGCGCTTGGCCTTAAGTTGCAGTGCAACAAGTTCCGACTTGCCTTTGGACACGGCGCTTGCGATACAGCCGCCAACATCCAAAGAGGAGCCCCATCCATGCGTATCGACGCCGTTCCGATCGGAAAGAACCCGCCCGAAGACATCAATGTCATCATCGAGGTCTCGGTGGGCGGCGAGCCGATCAAGTACGAAATGGACAAGGAAGCCGGCGCCATGTACGTCGACCGCTTCCTCTACACGCCGATGCGCTATCCGGGCAATTACGGCTTCGTGCCGCATACGCTGTGCGGCGACGGCGACCCGGTCGACGTGATCGTCGCCAACCAGCGCCCGATCGTGCCGGGCGCGATCATGAACTGCCGTCCGATCGGCGTGCTGTTCATGGAAGACGAGGCGGGGCAGGACGAGAAGATTATCGCGGTTCCGTCCAACAAGCTGACGCGCCGCTACGAGAACATCGTCCATTACGAGGACCTGCCGGACATCACCATCCAGCAGATCAAGCACTTCTTCGAGCACTACAAGGACCTGGAGCCGGGCAAGTGGGTGAAGATCACCGGCTTCGGCGGTCCGGACGAGGCCAAGCGTATCATCGAGGAATCGATCGAGCGCGCCAAGGCCGCCAAGGCCTGAGCATCGCTTCGGCTTGAAAATTCAAGGCCGCGTCCGGAAAGGACGCGGCCTTTTGCGTTTTTAGCCTCAGGCGTTTGCGGGTGTCAGACGCTGTCGCCGGTCTGGGCGCGGATGGCGCGCGCCACCTGCTGCGGGATCTCCAGATGCGGCATGTGGCCGACGCCGTCGAACACCTGGACGGCGATGTCGCCGGGCAGGCCGCGGGCATGGCTGGCCGGCAGGACGCGATCCTGGGCGCCCCAGATCAGCCGCACCGGGGGGCCGAGCGCCGCGATCTCGGCAATCGGCAGGGTCTTCTGATCCTTGCCGTCGAGCAGGGTCTCGACGATCTCGATCAAGGTCTCGCAGACGCCGGGACGGGCGCGCGTTTCCACCGCCTGCCGCACGACGAGGCGCGGAAGGTCGAAGCCGAGGCCGAAGAACTGCTCCAGCAGGAGCTCCAGTTCGACCGGTGAACTGGCCGCCGCATAGCGGCGCAGCAGGGTCGAGTTGATCTCGCGCCCGAAGCCGCCGGGACCGAGCAACGTCAGGCTTGCCACCCGCTCCGGTGCCTTCAGCGCGACAAGGGCGGCGGCCGCCCCGCCCATGGAATGGCCGACGAGATGGACGCGGGTCAGCCCCAGCGCCTCCAGCGAGCCGAGCACGGCGCGCGAGGCGACGACGGCGCCGCCGATCTTCGGCCAGCCGAGTGCGCGGCCGTGGCCGGGCAGGTCGAAGGCCAGCGTGCGGCGGCTGCGCGACAGCTCGCCTTGCAGCGTGGCAAAGCCGCGCGCGTCGCCGCCGAACCCGTGCAGCAGCACCACCGGCTCCGGGCTGTCCGGGCCGCTGGCGGTGACGGGGAGGATCGAGGGCGGCAATTCGGACATGGTACGGTGCTCCGCTGATGGTCTTTCGCCTCTTTTCGCATGCACAGCTTGAGGATGCGAGAGGGGAGGTGTGCCCTGAGGAACCTTCGCAGGCACCACGCACTTGACAGGCGCGGGGCCGCGTCGCATGGACTTAAATCGATTGAAATGACTGGAGCGGACCAGAGTGAGCGAGCTTCTTTGCCTCGGCGAGCCGATGATCGAGTTCAACCAGACGGCGCCGGGCGGGCCTTACGTGCAAGGGTTCGGCGGCGACACGTCGAATGCGGCGATCGCCGCGGCCCGGCAGGGGGCGAGCGTGGGCTATGTCAGCGCGACGGGCCGCGACGTGTTCGGCGACCTGTTCGACGGGCTGTGGACGGGCGAGGGCGTCGACACCGCCGGCGTGCTGCGGATGGAGCAGGCGCCGACGGGCATCTATTTCGTCACCCACGGGCCGTCCGGGCACATGTTCTCCTATCGCCGCACCGGTTCGGCGGCGAGCCTGATGCGCCCCGGCGACCTGCCGCTCGAGCTGCTGCGACAGGCCAGGATCCTGCATATCTCGGCGATCAGCCAGGCGATCTCGGCGAGTGCCTGCGACACGGTGTTCGCGGCCATCGAGGAAGTGAAGGCGGCCGGCGGGCTGATCTCCTACGACACCAACTTGCGGCTGGCCCTGTGGCCGCTGGCGCGGGCAAGGGCGGTGGTCGAGGCGACTGCGGCGATGGCCGACATCCTGTTGCCGGGTCTCGACGATGCGCGCAAGCTTACGGGGCTGGAGAGCCCGCAGGAGATCGCCGACCACTACCGCGCCAAGGGCGCGACACGAGTGGCGCTGACGCTCGGCGACAAGGGCGTGCTCTATGCCGGCCCGGAAGGGAGCGAGACGATCGCCCCGCACAGGGTCGAGGCGGTGGACGCGACGGGCGCGGGCGACGCCTTCGACGGGGCGTTCCTTGCCGAGTTCCTTGCCTGCGGCGACGGGCTGGCGGCGGCGCGCCACGCCAATGCGGCGGCGGCGCTCGCTGTCTGCGGCTTCGGCGCTGTTGCCCCCTTGCCACATCGCGCGGATGTCCTTGCCTTGCTGGCCAATGAGCAGAAGCGCGGCGCCTGAGGCGCGTGTAAATTCGCCTCCGGTTTCGAATCAGCCGGCGGCGCGAATGGCGCGTTCCTGCCGGCGCGGGGAGGCAATATGCGGATCTTTGCTGGACGGATCTTGACTGGGCTGGCGGGGCTGGTGCTGGCGGCCGCAATGGCGGGCAGCGCTCCTGCCAAGGCGCAGACGGAGCGCTATTACGATCCGGTGAGCCGGAGCTGGCAGACCTACCGGATCACACCGGAGGCCGCCGGCAAGATCGTGCGCGAGAAGTACAAGCGCACCGAGGTGCGCTATCGCACCGACAAGAAGCCGGGCTCGGTGATCGTCGATACGAGCGACCGCTATCTCTACTACGTGCTGCCGGGCGGCAAGGCCGTGCGGTACGGCATCGGCGTCGGGCGCGAGGGTTTTTCCTGGTCGGGCACCGAGAAGGTGACGCGCAAGGCCAAGTGGCCGGGTTGGACGCCGCCGCCGGAAATGATCGTCCGCGAGCGCAAGAACGGCCGCAAGCTGCCGGCCTTCATGCCCGGCGGCCCGAAGAACCCGATGGGTGCCCGCGCGCTCTATCTCGGGGCGACCGAGTACCGCATCCACGGCACCAATGAGGACTGGTCGATCGGCCGGGCCGTCTCGTCGGGCTGCATCCGCATGCTCAACGAGGATGTCGAGGATCTCTACGAGCGGGTGTCCGTTGGAGCGCAGGTCACGGTGATGTAAGGCGGGTTCGCCGCCAAAGCCGACCTTGCGACAGGTCTTTGATGGGGCGCCGCGACCGTAAGGTCCGGCGCCCTTTCTCTTATGCGGGGGCGTGCAGCTCCACTTCCTCGCCGAAGCCGGCAAGCCGAAAGCTGCCGAGCGGGGTAAAGGCGCCGGGCGCGCGGGCGGCGATATCGGCGGTGACCAGAAGAGGCCGCCCGAGCGTCTTCGTCATCGCCTCGATGCGCGCGGCAGCGTTCACCGTGCGGCCGATGACCGAGAAGGTCAGCCGTTCGGGAATGCCGATATTGCCGAACATCACGTCGCCGGAGGAAAGGGCGATGCCGCACAGAAGCGGGTGTTCGGTGGCCGCCTGCGCCTGCTCCAGCCGCGCCAGGACCGCATCGGCGGCCTGGAGAGCACGGGTCGCGGCGGCGTCGAACCCGCCCGCCTCGATGGGAAAGACCGCGAGCACCGCGTCGCCGATGAAGTCCAGCACCTCGCCGCCATGCGCCATCACCGTGCGCGCCGTTGCGTCGAAATAGGCGTTGAGATGCGTCATGTAGACGTCCGGCGCCAGCCGGTCGGCAAGGGCGGTGGAGCCGCGCAGGTCGGAATAGAAGATCACCGCGTCGAGGCGTTCGCCGTCGCCGTGGCGGATCAGCCCGGACAGAACCCGGGATCCGGCGCGTGCGCCGAGATAGGTCTCGGCCAGGGTGCGCGCGATCCGCGACTGGATGGTTGCTCGGCAGGCCAGCGCCAGACGGATCTGCAGGTAGTCGAGCCCCTCCGCCGCCTCGTCGGAAAAGCCGCCTTCCGCGCGCGTTGCCCAGGTGACGATCATGCCGGAGGGACCGAAGTCCTTCGAGGTCGGCAGCTCGAACGGGGTGGACAGCACCAGATAGTCGGTGAAGCCCTCCGCCTTCAGCGTCGTCAGGATGGGGAAGTCGCCGGCGGCGTTGGCGCCGGCCAGATTGCGGCGCAGGCGCGTTTCGCGCCCTTCCAGAACCGCGCGGATGGGACTGCGCAGCCAGTCGTCGGTCTCTTCCGCGTCGTGGCGATATTGCGCGAGCTGCGCTTCCAGGCCGGTCCGCCACAGAACCGATTCGGCCTCGACGAGCGGATGCAGGGTCGCCCAGGTGAGCATGGCCCGCTCGACCGGGATGCCGGCGGCGACGAGACGTTCGCAGAAACCGGAGAACATCTCGCCGATGTCCGGCTGGCCGAGCGCCTCGCGGATCAGCCAGTCCTCGATTGCCTCAAGCGTCGAATTGGTTCTCACGCCTCACCTCCAGGACCTGCCTTGGACAAAAAAACGGCGGGCCGAGCAGCCCGCCGTTCCTAGCGTTCCGATCCGGATCCTTGCCAGAGTTCCTCAGGCAAGGGCCCCGTGGCAATGCTTGTATTTCTTGCCCGAGCCGCAGGGGCAGACCTCGTTGCGGCCGACCTTGCCCCAGGTCGAGGGATTCTGCGGGTCGCGCGGCGTGCCGGGGGCGGTGGCCTGGTAGGCCTCGTCGAACTCGTTCTCCCCGGTCAGCGGGTCGCGGTGCTCGGCATGCATCGGCGGCAGGTCGCCGTCGCCCGGCAGGCTGGGCGGCTGCTCCTGGACCAGTTCCACGCGCATCAGCTGCGCGGTGGTCGCCTGGCGCAGGTTGACCAGCATGCTCTCGAACAGGGTGAAGGCCTCGGTCTTGTACTCCTGCAGCGGATCGCGCTGGGCGTAGCCGCGGAAGCCGACCACCGAGCGCAGGTGGTCGAGATTGGCCAGGTGCTCGCGCCACAGGTGGTCGAGCGTCTGCAGCAGCACCGCCTTTTCGACCTGGCGCATGATGTCCGGCGAGTACTGGCCGACCTTGCGTGCCATGGCCTCGTCGGCCGCCTTCTTCAGGCGCTCGGTCACCTCCTCCTCGGCGATGCCCTCTTCCTTGGCCCAGTCGGCGACCGGCAGGTCGAGGTTGAGCAGGCGGCGCACCTCGGCCTGCAGGCCCTCGGTGTCCCACTGCTCGGCATAGGCCTTTTCCGGAATGTGCTTGGCGACGAGATCCTCGATCACGTCGTGGCGCATGTCGATCACCGCCTCGGCGACCGCCTCGCCGTCCATCAGCTCGATGCGCTGGTCGAACACGACCTTGCGCTGGTCGTTCATGACGTCGTCGAACTTCAGCAGGTTCTTGCGGATGTCGAAGTTGCGCGCCTCGACCTTCTGCTGCGCCTTGGCCAGTGCCCGGTTGATCCAGGGATGGACGATGGCCTCGCCCTCCTTGAGGCCGAGCTTCTGCATCATGCCGTCCATTCGGTCGGACCCGAAGATGCGCATCAGGTCGTCCTGCAGCGACAGGAAGAACTTGGAATGGCCGGGGTCGCCCTGGCGGCCGGAACGGCCGCGCAGCTGGTTGTCGATGCGCCGGCTCTCATGGCGCTCGGTGCCGATGACGTAGAGACCGCCGGCGGCGAGCGCCTGCTGCTTGCGCTCCTCGACCTGGGCGCGGATCGCCGCCTCGCGGGCTTCGCGCTCCGGGCCGGCCGGCATGTCGGCGAGCTCGTCCTCGATGCGCATGTCGGCATTGCCGCCGAGCTGGATGTCGGTGCCGCGGCCGGCCATGTTGGTGGCGATGGTGACGGCGCCTGGCAGGCCGGCCTGGGCGATGATCGAGGCTTCCTGCTCGTGGTAGCGGGCGTTCAGAACCGTGAAGATGCGCTCGGCGTTGCCGGTGCCCGCGAACAGCGGCTCGAAGGCCGCCGGCGAGGAGACGTCGGCCTGCTTGTAGCCGGCGGCCTTGAGGCGGGCGGCGAGCAACTCGGACTTCTCGATGGAGGTGGTGCCGACCAGCACCGGCTGGGCGCGCTTGCGGCAGTCCTCGATCAGCTCGATGATCGCGTTGTATTTCTCGTCGACGGTCCGGTAGACCTCGTCGTCGTCGTCGATGCGCTTCACGCCGACATTGGTCGGGATATCGACGACCTCGAGGCCGTAGATGTTGGCGAACTCCTCGGCCTCGGTCTGGGCGGTGCCGGTCATGCCGGCAAGCTTGGTGTAGAGGCGGAAGTAGTTCTGGAAGGTGATCGAGGCCAGCGTCTGGTTCTCGGGCTGGATCTGCACCTTCTCCTTGGCCTCGAGCGCCTGGTGCAGGCCTTCCGAATAGCGGCGGCCCGGCATCATGCGGCCCGTGAACTCGTCGATGATGACGACTTCGCGGTTGCGGACGATGTAGTCCTTGTCGCGCTGGAACAGCTTGTGCGCCTTCAGCGCCTGCTGCAGGTGGTGGACCACCGAGACGTTTTCCACGTCGTAGAGGCTGTCGCCCTTCAGGAGGTCCAGCTCGCGCAGGAGGCCTTCCAGCTTCTCGTTGCCGGACTCGGTGAAGGTCGCCGAGCGCTGCTTCTCGTCGAGCTCGTAATCATCTGAAGTCAGGTGCGGGATCAGCGCGTCGACCGTGTTGTAGAACTCGCTGCGATCCTCCAGCGGACCGGAAATGATGAGCGGCGTGCGCGCTTCGTCGATCAGGATCGAGTCCACCTCGTCGACGATCGCGAAGTTGTGGCCGCGCTGGACCATCGACCCGCGCTCGTACTTCATGTTGTCGCGCAGGTAGTCGAAGCCGAATTCGTTGTTGGTGCCGTAGGTCACGTCGGCGGCGTAGGCGGCCTTGCGCTCCTCGTCGGTCAGACCGTGGATGATGACGCCGACGGACAGGCCGAGGAAGCGGTAGACGCGGCCCATCCATTCCGCGTCGCGGCTGGCCAGGTAGTCGTTGACGGTGACGACGTGCACGCCCTTGCCGGTCAGCGCGTTGAGATAGACCGGCAGGGTCGCGACCAGAGTCTTGCCCTCGCCGGTGCGCATTTCGGAGATCTGGCCGGCATTGAGGACCATGCCACCGATCAGCTGCACATCGTAGTGGCGCTGGCCGAGAACGCGGCGGGCCGCCTCGCGGACCGTGGCGAAGGCCGGCTCCAGCAGGCTGTCGAGCTTGGTTCCTTCGGCGAGCTGGCGGCGGAACATTTCCGTGCGCGCACGCAGGTCGTCGTCGCTGAGGGCCCGGAGTTCGTCCTCCAGCGCATTGATTGCCGTGACGCGGTTCCGCAGCTGCTTGACCAGGCGGTCGTTTGCGGAACCGAAGAGCTTCTTGGCGAGTGCGCCGAGGCCGACCATGTGGCGGTCCTTATCGTTTGGTCAGGCCGCGCCGGGGCATCCTGTCCTGGCAGCAACCCGGAGATCGGATTGACGGTACGGACATGCGCAGGCCTCACAACCGCCGCATTGCGGCGAGACGAACGCACGCTCGACTGGGAGCGTCCAGCCCTTCCAAGGGGGACGCTCGACAGATAAGAGGGGGTCCGGAGGTTGTCAACGTCGCGCAAACCGTCTGTTGGCGGGCGCACGGGCGACCGGCGAGAGGCGGACTGCCGTAGAGGCGCCCGCCAGAACACGAGATGACAGGGAAACAGAGCATGACACGCTTTTTTGCCGCAACGGCGCGCCGCACCGCGCTTGCCGCGCTCCTGGCCGGCGGCCTGGCCACTTCCGGCGCGCTGGCGCAGGAGCCGGGCGACGTGGTCGCCAAGGTCGGCGACACCGAAGTGACGGAGGCGGACATCGCCTTTGCCTCGCAGGATTTCGCGGATCAGCTCTCCCAGGTGCCGCCGACCCAGTGGCGCAAGATCCTGACCGATGTGGTCGTCGACATGAATGTCCTGGCCAATGCCGCGCGCGAAGCTGGCATCCAGGACGAGGAGGCGTTCAAGCGTCAGGTGGAGTTCCTGACCATGCGCGCGCTGCGCAACGCCTATCTCGCCCGCGAGATCGAGGGCAAGATCACCGACGAGGCGGTGCAGGAAGCCTATGACAAGGAATTCGCCAATTTCGAGGGCGAGGACGAGCGCAAGGCCCGCCACATCCTGGTGAAGACCAAGGAAGAGGCCGAGGCGGTGATCGCCGAGCTCGACGGCGGCGCCGATTTCGCGGACGTGGCGAAGGCGAAGTCGACCGGTCCGTCCGGCCCCAATGGCGGCGACCTCGGCTATTTCACCCGCGGCCGCATGGTCAAGGAATTCGAGGACGCGGCCTTCGCGCTCGAGGTCGGCGCCTATACCAAGGAGCCGGTGGAGACCCAGTTCGGCTGGCACGTGATCAAGGTCGAGGAGGCCCGCAAGCAGCCGGCGCCGGCGCTGGCCGATGTGCGCGACCAGCTGCGCCAGCAGCTGCTGCGCGCCCGCTATGCCGAGGTGCTGGCGGATCTGAAGGCCAAGACCACCATCGAGGTGATGGCCGAGGAAGCTCCGGCCGAAGCCGGCGAGGCTCCGGCAGAAGGCGGCGAGACCCCGGCCGAGGCGCCGAAGGCCGAGTAAGCCGGATCTGGCGTCAGGCCGGCCTTGCCGGTGCCGCGCGCCAACCTTCCACGAACAGGCAGACGGCCGCCCTCAGGGCGGCCGTTTCCATATCCAGCCGCCCGGTCAGCAGTCGGCACCAGGCGAAGCTGACCACCAGCTCGATGGCGAGGCGCGGGTCGACATGGGCGCCGATCTCGCCGCGCTGGCGGGCGCGCTCGATCATCTGCGCGGAATGGGCGAAGCGCTCCTCCATATAGGCGCCGAGCGCCTCGGCGGCGCTTTCCTCGCTCTGGGCCTCGGCGATGACCGAGCGAAATACCGGACCTGTCGGCGTGTCGCGCCAGTGACGGAAGAGCGAGTCGAGAAAGGCGGTCAGGTCTTCCACCAGATCGCCCGTGTCGGGCGCGACGACACCGTGCTTCTGGCGGTGATAGACGTCGAGCAGCAGGGCTGCCTTGCTCGGCCACCAGCGATAGATCGTCGGCTTGCCCGCTCTCGCCCGGCGGGCGACCGCCTCGATGGAAAAGCGCGCATAGCCTTCTTCCGCAAGAATGTCGGCGGCGGCCTGGCGGATCGCATCGGCGCTCGCCGGATTGCGCCGTGCTCCGGTCGAGGGGCGGGCAGGGGACGATGCGTCGCCGGTGCGGGTCCCGGCGGCGCCCTTCGCCTCGTCGTCCGTCATGTCGTGATCCCCCATCCGGTTTCCTCAAGCGTCCCGTCATTCGCCCGCCGTCCTCGCGGCGCCTCGAAAAGGCGCGCGGGTCATGCGGTTCTCTTGTTACTTTGAGCCTTAGCACAGGGCTTGACTAAACGAAACGGCCCGTTTAGATAATACGAAACGAAACGGGCCGTTTCGTATATTCTAGCCGATCGCGGGGTGCTGCCCGCCTGTCCCGGCGACGGAGCTGCCTTCTCCGGACCGTTCCGGCCGGGCGGCTCATTGCGAGGGCCCGCGAACCAGGAGACCTGCCCGATGTCCGCACCGCTTGCTTCCGCCTTTTCTTCCAAGTCGCCTGTTGCGAGCGCGTCAGACGCTGCGGCCATCGCGCCGCGCATCCTGTCGCGCCCCCGCTTCGCCGTGCTGGTCTTCGCCGGCGTCTATCCGCTGGTGACGGCGCTGCTCTATCTGGTCGCGCCGCTGACCCGCGGCTGGACGTTCTGGCAGCAGACGCTGGTGATCGTTCCGGTCGTTGTCGTGACCATGGTCTGGGGGCTCATCCCCTTCCTGCACCGGCGCTTTTCCGCCTTCCTCCACCCGGTTCGCAAGCCGTCGGCAGGATAGGGCTTGCGCGAGCGGTAGCGATGGGGCAAGGCTCGCGACAGTTTTTCCGGCCCGCTTTTCATGGGAGTGACCGATGTCCACGGCCGTCTCGCCGCTCGCCCCGAAATCCTATCCGGCGCTGCCCGCTGTTGCCGGCGTGCGCTTCGCAACGGCGCAGGCCGGGATCAAGTACAAGGGCCGCACCGACGTCCTGATGGTGCTGCTCGACGAGGGCGCGGATGTCGCCGGCGTGTTCACCAAGTCGCGCTGCCCGTCGGCCGCGGTCGACTGGTGCCGCGACAATCTCGCCGGCGGCCGCGCCCGCGCGCTCCTGGTCAATTCCGGCAATGCCAACGCCTTCACCGGACGCAAGGGCCGCGAAGCGACGGAGCTTTCGGCCCGCTATGTGGCGGAAGCCGCCGGCTGCGCCATGGGCGAGGTGTTCCTCGCCTCCACCGGCGTGATCGGCGAGCCGCTGCCGGCGGAGAAATTCGCCGGCGTCGTCGACGCGCTGGTCAGCGATGCGGAAGCCGGCGACTGGCAGGGCGCGGCGCGCGCCATCATGACGACGGACACGTTCCCCAAGGCTGCCTCGCGCAGCGTCGATCTGGGCGGCCAGACCGTCACGCTCAACGGCATCGCCAAGGGCGCGGGCATGATCGCCCCCGACATGGCGACGATGCTCTCCTTCCTCTTCACCGATGCGCCGATTGCCGCGCCCGTCCTGCAGGAGCTCCTGTCGGAGCAGGTCGGGGGCACCTTCAACGCCATCACCATCGACGGCGACACCTCCACCTCCGACACCGTGCTGCTGTTCGCGACCGGAAAGGCCGGCGGCGAGCGGGTCGAGCGGGCGGACGATCCCCGGCTTGCCGGTTTCCGCCAGGCGCTCGGCGAGCTGATGCGCGAGCTGGCGCACTGGATCGTCAAGGACGGCGAGGGTGCGCGCAAGTTTGTCTCCGTCACCGTGACGGGGGCGGAAAGCGACGCCTCGGCCAAGCGCATCGGTTTTTCCATCGCCAATTCGCCGCTGGTGAAGACCGCAATCGCCGGCGAGGACGCCAACTGGGGCCGCATCGTCATGGCGGTGGGCAAGGCCGGCGAGCCGGCCGACCGCGACCGGCTGGCGATCTGGTTCGGCGATGTGCGTGTGGCCGTCGACGGCGAGCGCGACCCGGGCTACTCGGAAGACGCTGCCTCCGCCGCCATGCGCGAGGAGGAGATCGCGATCCGCGTCGATCTGGGTCTGGGCGAGGGCAAGGCCACGGTCTGGACCTGCGATCTCACCAAGGAATATGTCGCGATCAACGGCGACTACCGGTCCTGAGGCGGACGCCTGGCATGCCGGGTGACGCCCCTTCGCTGGACCTTGCAAGGCTCAAGGCGCTCGAGGAAGCCAATCTCAACGGCTTCCCGAGCGAGCGCAGCGTTGTCGACGGGGCCTGGGTGGCACGGCTTTCTCCCGGCAATCCGGCCCGGCGGGTGAACTCGCTCAACGTGATGGACCCGCTCGACGGGAGGAATGCGCGGCACAGGCTTGCCGAAATGCAGGTGCTCTATGCCCGCAACGGCGTGCCGTTCCATCTGCGCCATACGCCCCTGACGCCGCCGGCACTTGCGGAGATCGCCGACAGCGAGGGCTGGACGCGCGCGGGCGATGCGGATGTGTGGGTGCGTGATCCGGACGCTTTACCGGCCGACATCGATGCGGGGGAGGGGGCCGACGGCATCCGGCCCGTCGATCTCGATGCCTTCATCACCGCCTTCGGCACGATCGGCGGCACGCGGGCGGAGGCGGCGACGGGCGCCGCCCTGCAACGGCTGTCCGATGCGCTGGGCCGGGTCGCGGTGGCGCGGCTGACCTTCCTTGCCGAGGACGAGACCGGGGCACCGCTCGGCGTGGTGCTGGCGGTCGCCGAGCGCGGCATGCTCGGCATCTACGATCTGGCGGTGCGGCCGGAAGCCCGCCGCCAGGGGCTTGGCGCCCGGCTCGTTGCCCGCTGCCTTGCCGAGGGCGCGGCGCGTGGTTGCCGGCTGTCCTGGCTCCAGGTGACGGCGGAAAACGAGCCGGCGCGAGCGCTCTATCGGCGGATGGGCTTTCGTCACGGCTACGGCTATCACTACCGCGTGCCACAGGAAGCGTCCGGCATGGTGAGCAAAACCTTGCGGCAGCGTCCCGAAACGGAACGGGGAAACGGATGAAACTTTTGCTTGTCGCGGCCTGCGCGCTGCTCGATGCCGACAACCGCGTTCTGATCGCCCAGCGACCAGAGGGCAAGGCGATGGCCGGCTTGTGGGAATTTCCCGGCGGCAAGGTCGAGCCGGGCGAGCGTCCGGAGGAAGCGCTCATCCGCGAATTGGCGGAAGAGCTCGGCATCACGGTTAAGAAAGAGTGCCTCGCACCTCTCACATTCGCCAGTTTCGCTTATGAGGAATTTCACCTGCTGATGCCACTTTTCGTATGCCGACGATGGTCGGGCACGGTGGCGGGCCGGGAAGGTCAGGCGATCAAGTGGGTGAGAGCGGTGAGGCTTCGGGACTATCCGATGCCGCCGGCGGACGAACCCCTGATCCCGCATCTGATCGATCTGGCCTGACAAGCGGAAGATCCGCAGCCGCCACCGTTGACGCAGTCAGCACGGGACGCGGCAGATGCACGGACAGTTCGACAAGTTGCGCGATCGTAGCGACCAGTTCGCCGACCTCGCGGGCACCATGCGCCGCGACGAGGCGGGCGCCACCGCAATCGAATACGGTCTCATCATGGGGCTCGTCTCCTTTGCGATCATCGGTGCGTTGCTGAGCATCCAGGGGGTGCTGGGAGACGATGTGTTCGCGGTGGTCGCCTCCGCCATCTCCAACATCTGATCAGGGCCGCCGGTCGCCGCGATGCGGCCGCGCAAGCCCCGACCGCGTTTCGACGAACGAAAGACCCGCGCCGTCAATCCGGCTGCGGGTCGTTGTTTTTGCGCTCCGCGTCGATGACCGACAGGGCGTCGGCAAGGCTCGTCCTGGCCGATCCCGGCTTCAGCGGCTTTTGCTGGCTTTCGTGCGGCGCCCATCCCGACAAGGAGACGAGATCGAACGTGGCACGGATCCGCCCGTCCGGGTCGGCGTGGCGCTCGACATAGATTTCCGCGGCGCGCGCGAGAGTGGCACGCGACAGCGGTGCGCGGCTGCGGTCGGCAAGAATGTTGGCCGCGCCCATCGCCTTCAGGTCGCGCATGAGGGCGAACATGTCGGCGTAGCGCACCGTCAGGCGGTCGACATCGGCAACCGGCAGGGCAAAGCCCGCCCGCTGCAACAGCGCGCCGAGCGCGCGCGTGTCGGCGAAGGGAACGACATGGGGCGTCGCCCCTCCCAGCGTTTCCAACTCCGCCAGCATGAAAGCGTCCTTCAGCTCGAACAGCGTGTCGCCGCCGAGCAGGTTGGCCAGGAACAGGCCGTCCGGGCGCAGGGTCCGTCGGATCTGGATCAGCGCGCCGGGCAGGTCGTTGACGAGATGCAGCGACAGGGCCGAGGCGACGAGATCGAGCGAGGCATCGGCAAAGGGCGGGAAGGCGTCGTCGGCGACGAGCGCAGCACCCGGCACCGAGCGGTCCTCGACCAGAAGATCGGCGCGCAGCACGGCGCCGACCCGGCCCGAAGCGGCAAGGGCCGCCGAGACATGGCCGCGATGGCCGCCGAGATCGACGGCAAGCGGAAAGTCGCGGCTGACCGCGGCCAGCCGTTCGCCGAGGTCCGTCGCAGCATTGGCCAGCAGGAAATCCGCATCGCCCGAGGTGGCGGCAAGGCGCTCCAGCGCGCGGGCGCGGCGGCGGGCGAACAGGCGCCGGTCGAAGATCTCAGGTCGCTGGCTGTGTGACACGGCTGTTCAAGTCCTGTGCGGGTGGCCCGGCCGCCACGGCGGCAGCGTGCCACTGGTAGCGCCGGGAAGGGCGAGGGATCAAGGGGGCGGCGTGTTTGCTTCCAAAGGGCCAGAAGCCAGTTCGCGTTTCGATTGCATTGCGCGCCGCTTGCGCGTTCACTTGTGCCGGAAAAGCTCGGGCGGCAAGGCAGGCGGGAGAATGGCGGGCAGCGAAGCGATAGCAGACGGCGACCGGATCGGCAGGCGGGTCGGCGGCAAGGCTGTGGCGGGCGCCTTCGCTGCCGCCGGGCGGCGCGTGCTGGATCTTCTTTTGCCGCCGACATGCCTTGCCTGCGATGCCATCGTCGGGCAGGAGGCGACGCTCTGCCCGTCATGCTGGGACGGGATGCCGTTCCTGGCGCCGCCGTGGTGCGAGCGTCTCGGCCTGCCCTTCGCCTACGATCTTGGGCCTGGTGCCCTGTCGCCGCAGGCGATCGCCCGCCCGCCGGCCTTCGACCGGCTGCGGGCCGTTGCCGCCTATGAGGGGCCGGCGCGGGTGCTGGTGTCGCGGCTGAAATATTACGACCGGCCGTCCATGGCCGGTGCCATGGGGCAGTGGATGGCGCGGGCGGGCAGCGAACTGCTTGCGCCGCGCGAAGACGAGGCAGGGCCGCCCGTGATCGTGCCGGTGCCGTTGCACCGCCTGCGGCTGTGGGGCCGGCGCTACAATCAGTCCGGACTGCTGGCGCGCGAGATGGGCCGGGCCGTGGGGCTGGAGGTCGCGCCGCAGGCGCTGGTCCGGAGCAAGCGTACCCGGCAGCAGGTCGGGCTGGATGCGGCGGCGCGGGCGCGCAATGTCAGCGGCGCCTTTACGCTCACGCCGGAAGGGCTGATGGCGATCTCCGGGCGGCGGGTGGTGCTGGTCGACGACGTCTACACGACGGGCGCGACGGTCGGCGCGGCGACCCGCGCCTTGCTGCGCGAGGGCGCGGCGGCCGTGGATGTCATGGTCTTCGCGCATGCGGGGGCGGACACCCCGCTCGGCTGACGACTTGCGGCGAACGCGAAATGGTCAATATATGCAAGGGAGGAAAACCCGTGCCGGCTTCGCAAGGATGCAGTCGGCGCGCAAGCTTGGGGACGGCAGGACGGATATCATGGCAGTGGAGATCTATACGCGGCAGCTGTGCGGTTATTGCGCCATGGCCAAGCAGCTCCTGCAGAAGAAGGAGGTGGCGTTTCGCGAGTTCGACGCCACCTACAGCCCGGAGCTGCGCAAGGAGATGATCCAGCGGGCCAGCACAGGGCGCGGCGGCACGACCTTTCCGCAGATCTTCATCGGCGATACCCATGTCGGCGGCTGCGACGACCTGATGGCGCTGGAGCGCGAAGGCCGGCTCGACGCGTTGCTCGCGGCGAACTGAGCCGCGCCGGGCACGAAAACCGGAAGACCGAGAACGGGACGGACGTCATGAGCAAGGCAACGGGCGGCACAGTCGTCGCGGCTGTGATCCAGATGCGCAGCGGGCGGGATGTTGCGGCCAATATCGACGCGGCAACGCAGCTGATACGGCAGGCCGCGGCGGACGGCGCCACCTATGTCCAGACGCCGGAAATGACCAACCTGCTGGAGCGCAGCCGGGCGGATCTTTTCGCCAAGATTTCGCCTGAGGCCGAGGATCCGTCCGTTGCCGCCTTCTCGGCGCTGGCCGCCGAGCTCGGCATCGTGCTGCATATCGGCTCGCTGGCGATCCGCACGGGCGCGGAAAAGGCTGCCAATCGCGGGTTCCTGTTCGGGTCCGACGGGGCAATGCTTGCCCGCTACGACAAGATCCACATGTTCGACGTCGATCTGCCCAACGGCGAGAGCTGGCGCGAATCGGCAACGTACCAGCCGGGCGGCGAGGCCCTGGTGGTGCCGGCCGCCGGCACGCTGGTCGGGCTCGGCATCTGCTACGACATTCGTTTTCCGGCCCTGTTCCGTGCCCAGGCGGGCGCGGGCGCGCGGGTGCTCACCGCGCCGGCCGCCTTTACCCGGCAGACGGGCGAAGCGCATTGGCATGTGCTGCAGCGGGCGCGGGCGATCGAGAACGGCGCCTTCGTGGTCTCGGCTGCGCAAGGCGGCCGCCACGAGGACGGGCGCGAGACCTACGGCCACAGCCTGATCGTCGCGCCCTGGGGCGAGGTGATCGCCGAGGTGGATGGCGACGAGCCGGGCTACGCGCTGGCCACGCTCGAGCTCGAGAAAGCCGATGAGGCGCGCCAGCGGATCCCGGCCATCGCCAACCAGCGGACCTTCACCGTTGTCGCCCCGCAGGGCGGCACGGCCAGGACGGAGGCTGCCGAGTGATCCGCTACGCGCTGTGCTGCAAGGCCGGTCATGCGTTCGAGGGCTGGTTTCGCGGGCTTGAGGACTTCGAGAAGCAGAAGGCAAGCGGCTTTCTTGCCTGCCCGGCCTGCGGGTCCGGCGACGTCGACAAGGCGTTGATGGCGCCGGCTGTCTCCACCTCGCGCAGCAAGGAGGCGCGGGCCGAGAAGGTGGCGGCCTCCGTGCGGCAGGCAGCTGCGGCAGAAGGGGCGGAGCCGGCACAGGTGCCGGCGATCGCCGCCGCGCGCTCGCCGGAGCAGGCGGCGCTGATGGAGAAGCTGCGGGCACTGCGGGCGGAACTGACCGCCAATGCGGAGGATGTCGGGGCAGCCTTTCCGGAAGAGGCGCGCAAGATCCACTATGGCGAGGCGGAAGCGCGCGGCATCTTCGGCGCGGCCTCGCGCGAGGATGTCGGCGAGTTGCTGGAAGAAGGCATTCCGGTATTGCCGCTGCCGGTGCTTCCAGAGGACCGGAACTGACGGTCCTGCACGGATCGCGCCTTGTGCACGGTTTCTCCTAGCTTCCGATATTTCCCAGAGCCCCCAGCAACTTGCGCGCCTGATCCGGCCCGTCGCCGGGCAGCGACGCGTCGATCTCCGCATGGACCGAACGCCAGACGGGGACCGCGGCGATCAAGGTCTCGTGCCCCTTTTCGGTGAGGATCAGCAGCCGGCTGCGCCGGTCCTTCGGGTCGGGACGGGAGGCGACGAGGCCGTTGCGCTCCAGCGGCTTGAGCGCGGCTGTCAGCGTCGTGCGGTCCATCGCCAGAAGGCGTGCGACCGGGCCGAGCGGCGGCGGGTCGGGCCTGTTCAGCGACATCAGCAGCGAAAACTGTCCGTTGGTGAGGCCGAAGGGCTTCAGAGCCTCGTCGAAGCGGCGCGCAAGCGCCCGCGCGGCCCGCTGTGCGTGCAGGCAGAGGCAGGTGTCGCGCACCTCTATCGTCGTTTCGAAGGGTAGCCTGTTTGACATGATCTAAATATGTTGATATCAACCTTTTAGTCAAGCGAATCCGACACTCCGGATGCGTTTGTTCACAGGCTTCGCAAGCATGGTGCCGTGCGAAGCGGCAAAACAAGGAATTCTGCGTGACCAAGATGATGTTTCTCAACCTGCCGGTATCCGATCTGGGCGCCGCCATCGGGTTCCACCAGGCGCTGGGCGCGACGCAGAACATGCAGTTTTCCGACGATCGGGCGGCGGCGATGGTCCATTCGGACAGCTTCGTGGTGATGCTGCTGACGCATGAGCGGTTCTCGGACTTCACCGACAAGGCCATCATCGATGCCCGCACCCAGGTACAGGGCCTGTTCGCACTGTCCGTCGGTAGCCGCGACGAGGTGGATGCGCTGGTGGCCGCCGGGGTCGCGGCCGGAGGGCGGGCAGACCCGGGGCCGGTGCAGGATCACGGGTTCATGTATGGCCGCAGCTGCGAAGACCCGGACGGCCACATCTTCGAACTTTACTGGATGGACCAGGCGGCGCTGGCGCAGTCGTAGGCGGCTGACCGTTTCCTGGGAATTCCCCCAACGAGCAAACAAACGGGAGACACGGATATGGTTGCAATGGGGTATGTCGATGGTTTCGTGGTCGCGGTACCGGCGGCCAACAAGGACAGTTATCTGAAGCTGGCGGCGAAGGTTGCCCCGCTGTTCCGCGAATTCGGCGCCAGCCGCGTGGTCGAGTGCTGGGGCGACGATGTGCCGGACGGCAAGGTCACGGATTTCCGGGGCGCCGTGAAAGCAACGGAAGACGAGATCGTCGTGTTCAGCTGGATCGAATATCCGTCCAAGGAGATCCGCGACGCCGCGGTCCAGAAGATGATGAGCGATCCGCGCATGAAGGAGATGGGCGACACCATGCCCTTCGACGGCAAGCGGATGATCTTCGGCGGCTTCGCGCCGATCCTCGACGCGTGACGACCTGGCCTTGCGCCCGCATGCCGGCCGGCGGCGGGCGCAAGGCGCTTTCATCCAACGGCTCGGAGGAGGCCATGGCGACGATCATCCAGCATCTTTGGTTCCGGGAGGACATGGCCGGGGCGCTTGAAACCTACGCCCGGCTGATTCCCGGCTCGGCAATCGAATGGACATCGGCGCTGCAGGCGGAATCGCCGTCGGGCCCGCCGGGCAGCGTGAAGATCGCCGCCTTCCGGCTCGGCGACCAGCGCTACAGGGCTTTCGAGGCGGCCGCGCCCTGGGGCTTCAACCACACGTTCTCGGTGATGGTGGAGTGCGAGGATCAGGCCGAGATCGACCGCCTGTGGGACGGGCTCTCGCAAGGGGGCGAGATCGAACAGTGCGGCTGGTTGCGCGACCGCTGGGGCCTCAGCTGGCAGATCACGCCGCGACGGCTCCGAGAACTGATGGACGATCCCGATCCGGCGGTCGTGAAGCGGGTTTCGGAAGCCATGCTGTCCATGGTCAAGATGGACATCGCCGGGCTCGAGGCGGCCGCGGCCGGCAACTAGGACCCGGTCCGGCCGGTCAGGCGCCCAGCCAGGTGCGCATCAGGCCGGTGACGGCGTCCGGTGCCTCGAGCGTGGGAAGATGTCCCGCGCCGACCACCGTCTCGAGACGGGCGCGCGGGATCAGGTTCTGTATCTCGCGCGCCAACTCCGGCGGTGTCAGCCGGTCGCCCGCGCCGACGACGATGGTGGTCGGGCAGGTGATGGCGCCGAGGAAGGGACGCGAATCCTCGCGGGCCAGAATGGCCTTTTCCTGCCGTACGAAGGCGCCGGGACCGGTTGCTGCCGCCATCTGCATGACGAGCGCGCGCAGCGCGGAATCGTCCTGTCTGTCCTCATGCACGAAGAGCGGAAACAGCGACGGCGTCACCTGGTCGAACTTGCCGCTTTCGGCAAGGGCCATCAGGCGGCGGCGGTTCGCCGTCTGCTCGGCGGTGTCGGCCCGCGCCGAGGTATCCAGCAGCATCAGCCGCGTCACCCGGTCGGGCGCCCGGCGCATCACCTCCATCGCGACGTATCCGCCCATCGACAGGCCGGCGAGAGCGAACCGGGGCGGTGCCTCGGCCAACAGCCGGGTGGCGATGGCCGCGATCGTCTCGTCCTGCCGGTGATCGGCGACCTGCACCTGGACCCCGTCGCGCGCCAGCTCGCCGATCTGCGGTGCAAACAGCGCCTCGGTGCAAAGCAGACCGGGAACGAGAACGAGGGGATCCATCGGCTGTGTCCTTGTGTCGGCCGGTCAGCGGCGAGGCGTCAGGCCGGCCGCGAGAAGAGCATCATGTAGTTGACGTCGGTGTCCGATGTTTCCTGCCAGCGGTCGCGCAGGGGATCGAAGGAGACGCCGCAACGCTCCATCTCCTGCAGGCCGGCCGCCGCCAGCGGCTCCAGCAGTTCCTGCGGGCGCACCAGCTTCTCGTAGGTGTGGGTGCCGCGCGGCAGCCAGCGCAGGACGACTTCCGCGCCGATGATCGCCAGGGCGTAGGCCTTCAGCGTGCGGTTGATCGTGGCGACGAACATCAGCCCGCCCGGCTTCACCAGCTGCGCACAGGCGTCGAGGTAGAGCTGCACGTCGGCGACGTGCTCGACCACTTCCATGTTGAGGACGACATCGAATTGCTCGCCTGCCGCTGCCAGAGCTTCCGCCGTTGTCGCACGGTAGTCGATGGCAAGGCCGGAGCTCGCGGCGTGGATCTTTGCCACCTCGATATTGGTGGCCGAGGCGTCGGCCCCGGTCACCTGCGCGCCGAGACGGGCCATCGGCTCGCTGAGCAGGCCGCCGCCGCAGCCGATATCGAGCAGGCGCAGTCCGGCAAAGGCATCCGGCGCCTTTTCGTCGCGGCCGAAATGGGCGCAGACCTGGCGCTTGATATAGGCAAGGCGCACCGGATTGAACTTGTGCAGCGGGCGGAACTTGCCTGCCGGATCCCACCATTCGGCGGCCATGGCCGAGAAACGGGCGACCTCGGCATCGTCGATCGTGGTGCCGGATCCGCCGGCGACGGTTTCTGCGGCGCTCATGCTGCTGTCCTTTCGGTTTTCCCCGAAGGTTTGGTCAAGTGTCGCAGGCTCTTTGTCAAGCGTGGCAGTTGCGGCGGCGGGCCGCAGTCTGTATGGATGTCGCCCGATCCGGCCCGCTGTCCCGGCGGCCGACCTTCACCTTCTCGAAGACGACTTAACACAGCTCATGGCCCGTCTGGTTCTCAAGTTCGGCGGCACGTCCGTCGCAAATCTCGAACGCATCCGCAATGTGGCGCGGCATGTGAAACGGGAGGTCGACGCCGGCCATCAGGTGGCGGTCGTCGTCTCCGCCATGTCGGGCGAGACCAACAAGCTGGTCGGCCTGTGCCGCGAGGCCTCCTTGCTGCACGACGCCCGCGAGTACGATGCGGTGGTGTCGTCCGGCGAGCAGGTGACGAGCGGCCTTCTGGCCATCGTGCTGCAGGACATGGGCGTCGAGGCCCGGTCCTGGCAGGGCTGGCAGATCCCGCTGAAGACCGATTCCCAGCATGGCGCCGCCCGTATCACGGATATCGACGGCGGCAAGCTGATCGAGCGGCTGGAAAAGGGCCAGGTGGCCGTGGTCGCCGGTTTCCAGGGCGTTGCCCCGGACAACCGCATCGCCACGCTCGGGCGCGGCGGCTCCGACACCAGCGCGGTTGCGCTGGCCGCAGCCATCCGTGCCGACCGCTGCGACATCTACACGGATGTCGACGGCGTCTACACCACCGATCCGCGCATCGTGCCCCGTGCACGCCGCCTGGAGCGCATCGCCTTCGAGGAAATGCTCGAAATGGCGTCGCTCGGCGCAAAGGTGCTGCAGGTGCGCTCGGTCGAGATGGCCATGGTACACGGAGTACGCACCTTCGTGCGCTCCAGCTTCGACGACCCGGATGCGCCGCAGCTCGGCGCGGGCGGCCTGCCCCCGGGAACACTCATCTGCGACGAGGACGAGATCGTGGAACAGCAAGTCGTAACCGGCATCGCCTTCGCGAAGGACGAGGCGCAGATTTCCATCCGCAACGTGGCCGACAAGCCCGGCGTCGCCAGTGCCGTGTTCGGCTCCCTGGCCGATGCCAACATCAATGTCGACATGATCGTCCAGAACATCTCGCCGGACGGGCGCACCACCGACATCACCTTCACGGTGCCGGAAAGCGACTACGACCGCGCCTTCTCGGTGCTGCGCGACAAGAAGGACCTGATCGGCTACCAGGCGGTCGAGGGCGCGCGCGACGTGGTCAAGGTGTCGGTGATCGGCATCGGCATGCGCTCGCATGCGGGCATCGCCGCGCGCTGTTTCCAGGGCCTTGCCGAGAAGGGAATCAACATCCGCGCCATCACGACGTCGGAGATCAAGATCTCGGTTCTCATCGATTCCGCCTATACCGAGCTTGCGGTGCGGACTCTCCATTCGCTATACGATCTGGACGGGTAAGCGATCCGCGGCACCTGCCGCCTCGCGACGCGGGCCTTCGGGCCCGCGGGCCCATGACGGTGGTGCGGAAAGGATCTGACGGGTGATGCGGAGCACTCTCGCAGGGCCGCGCGTGCTGTTGCGGCGCCTCCGCGAGGTCATGGCGGAGCCGATCAACGCACAGGAGCGGCTCGACAAGATCGTAGTCCTGATCGCGGCCAACGTGGTGGCCGAGGTCTGCTCGGTCTATATCCTGCGTGCCGATGGCGTCCTCGAGCTCTATGCCACCGAGGGCCTCAACCGCGATGCCGTCCACAAGACCAGCCTGAAGGTCGGCGAAGGCCTTGTCGGCCTCATCGCCGCCGATGCGCGGCCGCTCAACCTGCCGAACGCCCAGGCGCATCCCGCCTTTGCCTATCGCCCGGAAACGGGTGAGGAGGCCTACAACTCCTTCCTCGGCGTGCCGATCCTGCGCGCCGGGCGGACGCTCGGCGTGCTCGTCGTCCAGAACCAGTCGCACCGGACCTATTTCGAGGACGAGGTGGAGGCGCTGCAGACCACGGCGATGGTGATCGCCGAGATGGTCGCCGCCGGCGAGCTGGAAGCCATCGTCCAGCAGGGCACCAAGCTCGACCTGACCCGTCCCATGCATTTCCAGGGCGTTGCCCTGTCCGACGGCGTGGGCCTTGGCCATGTGGTGCTGCACGAGCCGCGCGTCGTGGTCACCAATCTGATCGCCGAGGATGCGGGCGCCGAGCTGGAGCGGCTGGAGCGGGCTATCAACCGGCTGCGGATCTCGCTCGACGATCTGCTGAATTCCGGCGACTTCGCCCAGCACGGCGAGCATCGCGACGTGCTCGAGGCGTACCGGATGTTCGCCCATGACCGGGGCTGGATCCGGAAGATCGAGGAAGCGATCAACAACGGCCTGACCGCAGAGGCGGCGGTGGAGAAGGTGCAGTCGGACACGCGCGCGCGCATGCTGCGCCAGACCGACCCCTATCTGCGCGAGCGTCTGCACGATCTCGACGATCTCGCGCATCGTCTGATCCGCGAGCTCATGGGCCGCCAGCACGGGCCGCTGTCGGAGAGCCTGCCGCAGGACGCGGTGATCATCGCCCGCAACATGGGCGCGGCGGAGCTGCTCGACTACGGCCGCGACCGGGTGCGCGCCATCGCGCTGGAGGAGGGCGGTCCCACCAGCCATGTCACCATCGTTGCGAGGGCCCTGGGCATCGCGGCGGTGGGACTTGCGGACAATCTCGTCAGCCTCGCCGAGGCCGGCGATCCGATCATCGTCGACGGCGAGAGCGGCCAGGTGCATCTGCGCCCGGCAACCGACATCGAGAATGCCTATGCGGAGAAGGTCCGCTTCCGCGCTCGCCGGCAGGCCCAGTACCGGCGGCTGCGCAACAAGCCCTCGATCAGCCGCGACGGGGTGGATGTCTCGCTGCAGCTGAATGCCGGCCTGCTGGTCGACCTGCCGGCGGTTGCCGAATCGGGGGCGAGCGGCGTCGGGCTGTTCCGCACCGAGCTGCAGTTCATGGTCGCCTCCGCCTTTCCGCGGATGAGCGAGCAGCGCGACTATTACCGCCAGGTGCTGGACGCGGCGGGTGGACGGCCGGTCACCTTCCGCACGCTGGATATCGGCGGCGACAAGGTACTGCCTTACCTGCGGGCGATCCAGGAAGAGAACCCGGCCATGGGCTGGCGGGCGATCCGCTTCGGCCTCGACCGTCCGGGGATCCTGCGCACCCAGGTCCGGGCCCTGCTGCATGCCGCTGCCGGGCGCGATCTGAAGCTGATGTTCCCGATGGTGACCGAGGTTGCCGAGTTCCACCGCGCCCGCGGCGTGGTCGAGCGCGAGATGAAGCACCTGCGCCGCCACGGCTATCCGGTTCCCGAGCGGCTGATGCTCGGGGTGATGATCGAGGTGCCCTCGCTCCTCTACCAGCTCGACGAGCTGTTCCAGGCGGTGGACTTCGTCTCGATCGGCTCGAACGATCTGTTCCAGTTCTTCAGTGCCGTCGACCGGGGCAACACCAGGGTTGCGGGCCGCTTCGACACGATGAGCCCCGCATTCCTGCGGGCGCTGAAGCATATCGTCGACAAGGCCAAGGCCTATGCCACTCCGGTGACGCTGTGCGGCGAGATCGCTGGACGGCCGCTGGAGGCGATGGCGCTCGCGGCGCTGGGCTATCGCAGCCTGTCGATGTCGGCGTCGGCTCTCGGCCCGGTGAAGGCGATGGTCCGCACGCTCGATGTCGGCCGGCTGGCGACGCGCCTGCTGCCGCGTCTCGACGAGCCGGCCGCCGCCGATATCCGCGGCTTCCTGCGCGCCTTTGCGTCCGACACGGACGTTGCCTTGTAGCGAGGCTGCCTCCCCGAAGGGTCTGCCTTGCCCGCAAGGGCTTCTTTTCCCGAATCTTGAGGATCGTAACGCCATGATCCCGGCGGAAAAACTGGATGCGCTGCTGACGCGCGTCGCCGAACTCGAATACCGGATGAGCCAGAATCCGGACCCGCAGACCTATGTCCGCCTGTCTCGCGACTATGCCGAACTGGAGCCGCTGGCCGCGCGGATCACGGCCCTGCGCAAGGCGGAGGAGGAACTGGCGGGCGTCGAGGCGATGCTTGTCGATCCGGCGGCCGATGCGGAAATGCGCGAGCTTGCCGAGCTCGAGCTGGACGACTTGCGCGAACGCGTCGAGGCGCTGGCGCAGGAGGTCCGCATCGGCTTCCTGCCCAAGGATGTGGCGGACGATCGAAACGTCATCCTCGAGGTGCGGGCTGGAACCGGCGGCGACGAGGCGGCGCTCTTTGCCGGCGATCTTTTCCGCATGTATCAGCGCTATGCGCAGCTGAAGGGCTGGAAGGTCGAGATCGTTTCGGCGAGCGAGGGCGAAGTCGGCGGCTTCAAGGAAGTGATCGCGTCGGTGACCGGCGACCAGGTCTTCGCCCGGCTGAAGTTCGAATCGGGCGTCCACCGGGTGCAGCGCGTGCCGGAGACGGAATCGGGCGGGCGCATCCACACCTCGGCGGCGACGGTGGCGGTGCTGCCGCAGGCCGAGGACGTCGACGTCCAGATCAACGATGCGGATCTGCGCATCGACACGTTCCGTGCTTCGGGCGCCGGCGGCCAGCACGTCAACACCACCGATTCGGCCGTGCGCATCACCCATATGCCGACCGGCATCGTCGTGGCGGTGCAGGACGAGCGCTCGCAGCACAAGAACAAGGCCAAGGCCTTGCAGCTGCTGCGCGCCCGCATTTTCGACGAGGAACGCGCAAGGCTGGCGAGCGAGCGGACCGAGGCGCGCCGGCTGCAGGTGGGGTCGGGCGACCGGTCCGAACGCATCCGCACCTACAACTTTCCGCAAGGCCGGGTGACCGACCATCGGATCGGCCTGACGCTCTACAAGCTCCCCGAGGTGGTCAGCGGCGAGGCGCTGGACGATGTGATCGAGCCGCTGGCGCTCGACCATCAGGCAACCCTGCTGGCGGCGGAAGGACTGTGAGCACAGGTTCGGACGACCGTCGGATCGGCGCGCTCTGCCGCGAGGCGCGCGCGCGCCTTGTGGCGGCGGGCGTGGAGACGGCGGCGCTGGACGCGCGGCTTCTGGTTGCCGCAGCCGCCGGTGTGGAGCCGGTCGCTCCCCTTACCGATCCCGACCGCGAGCTCACAGACGAGGAACTCGCGCGGGCGCTCAGTCATATCGCCCGGCGGCTGGCGGGCGAGCCGGTCGGCCGCATCCTGGGCCTTCGCGAATTCTGGGGGCTGACCTTCGCCCTGTCGCGCGACGTACTGGAGCCGCGTCCCGATACAGAGCGCCTGGTGGAGGCGGTCCTCGACTGGTGCGCAGGCGCGCAGGGGCGTGACCATCCCTACCGGTTCGCGGATCTGGGCACGGGAAGCGGGGCTATCGCCATCGCCCTGCTCAGCGAGCTGCCGAACGCGGTTGCCGTGGCCACGGACATGGCGCCGAGGGCGCTGGCAACGGCCCGCGACAACGCCGTGCGGAACGGCGTCGGCGAGCGGTTCCTGCCGTGTCTGGGAGACTTTGCCTCGATGCTCGCGCCGGGCATGGATTTCCTTGTCTCGAATCCGCCCTATATTTCCCTTACGGAAGAATCTCAGCTCTCCCGAGAGGTGAGGGACCACGATCCCCGCGCTGCCTTGTTTGCCGGCGAAGATGGTCTGGATGCCTACCGGGTGATCCTGCCTCAGACGCGGGCACTGCTTGGACGATTCGCGCCGCTTTTTCTGGAAATCGGTGCATCGCAGGCAGGGGCCGTGTCGGAAATGGCCAGATCGGCCGGTCTTGAGGATATTCAAGTATTTCAAGATCTTGCCGGACAGGATCGGGTCGTGCGCGCAGCATGTGTTGCAAAATAGCGGCAGATACAGTGCTTGTGAAAAAGACGCTTGGAAAACCGGGCGGAAAGGGCTAGGTTCACCTCGCCGAGACCCGACGGGGGTGGCATTCGAAGCCACGGGTAGGCAGTACGATAGTTTTCGTTCCGGCCAGATCTCGCATCGCACGACGGAACTAACCGTCGGCAAAGATGCCCGGTGGACCAGATGGTCCCGGGGTTGCTCGGCATCGGTCTGTTCAAGATGAACCCTTAAAATCCAGCGGGAATGAACGGCGTCAGTCGTATCGCGTCCCGCCGAAGGTCTGTCTTGATCGGCCCACGCAACACAGGCCTTGTGCAGTTGCGTTTCATGGCGCCGGTCCCGATGGTGGACCGGACTCCTGACCGGATTTGCCGGTCGCCGTTCTTGAGAGTTAACGGCAGAATGAGACCAGGAAATCAGAGCAACAAGCGCATCCGCGGTCGTGGTGGCCGCAAGGGACCGAATCCGCTTTCGCGGACCTATGAGTCCAACGGCCCCGATGTGAAGATCCGCGGGACCGCGCACCATGTCGCCGAGAAGTACCAGCAGCTGGCGCGCGACGCCGCCGCTGCCGGCGACCGCGTGATGTCCGAGAATTATCTCCAGCACGCCGAGCATTACCTGCGCATCATCGCCGCAGCTCAGCAGAGCATGCATCAGCCCGTGGTTCTGCCGCGTGGCGACGAGGCAGAGGACGAGGCGGACGAGCTCGAGGAGCGCAACGAGCGTGCGGAGCGCGCCGAGCGTCATGATCGCACCGAGCGCAGCGAGCGCGGAGAGCGTCATGACCGCGGCGAGCGCCGCGACCGGGATCGTGAGACGGCAGCCCCTTCGGGCAAGTCGGTGATGCCGGTGGATGCTCCGCAGCCCTTCGTCGACGACATTCCGGTGATCAACAGCAAGTCGCTGCCCGGCGAGAGCGCCGACAGCGACGATGATGGCACCGAGGGCGAGGGCGAAGGCGACGACCGCAGCCGGCGCCGTGTGCGCGGTGCTCGTGGTCGTGGTCTGCGCCGCAGCCGCACCGCCCAGGGCGAAGGCGATGCTTCGGACGAAGCGGCGAACGGCAGTGCCCAGCCTGCGGCCGAGGCCGAAGGTTCCGGCGAAGCTGCCGAAGAGAAGAAGCCGCGGGCCCGGCGCGCTCCGCGCAGCCGCAAGCCAGCGGAAGCCGAGCCGGCCGCGACAGAGGCTTGACCCTCGCCGGTACGGCAGGGCTCCCTGACGCCAGAGTTTCGAAAGGGTCGCGGCACCATGCTGCGGCCCTTTTGCGTTGCCGCGCAGCTATCCGCACTCTCCCCCTCTTTTGTGCTCGAAATGCAACACTATATGCTGGGTACGGTCCTTGAGGGGCCGTGCGGATGCCATGACGGGTCCGCATTCCGAAAAGGCCGCTTCGCTGCGGGGGGCGGCCGGATCTGGAGGTCATGATGGATTTCGAGAAATACACCGAACGGGCGAGGGGCTTCGTCCAGTCGGCGCAGACCCAGGCGCTGGGACAGTCTCACCAGCAGTTCACGCCCGAACATCTCTTGAAGGTTCTGCTGGACGATCCCGAAGGGCTCGCGGCCGGTCTGATCGACCGTTCGGGCGGGCGCTCGCGCGACGTGCTGGCAGCTACCGAAAAGGCTCTTGCCGGTCTCCCGAAGGTCTCGGGCGGCGGCGGTCAGCTGTATCTGGCGCCGGCTCTGGCGCAGGTGTTCGACCAGGCCGAGAAGCTCGCCGAGAAGGCGGGCGATTCC
Source organism: Stappia sp. G46H5W (assembly GCF_058448995.1). Lineage (NCBI taxonomy): Bacteria > Pseudomonadati > Pseudomonadota > Alphaproteobacteria > Hyphomicrobiales > Stappiaceae > Stappia > Stappia sp. G46H5W. Next base: position 563,732 of record NZ_JBZFLL010000005.1, read on the forward strand.
TATGTCACCGTCGAGCGGTTGCTGGTCGCGCTGGCGATCATCAAGGACAGCGCTGCCGGCAAGGCGCTCGCCGATGGCGGGGTCACGGCTGTCCGGCTCAACGAGGCGATCAACGATCTGCGCAAGGGGCGCAAGGCCGACAGCGCCTCGGCGGAAGGGCAGTACGACGCGCTGAAGAAATATGCGCGCGACCTGACGCAGGTCGCCCGGGACGGCAAGCTCGACCCGGTGATCGGCCGTGATGACGAGATCCGGCGAACCATGCAGGTCCTGTCGCGCCGGACCAAGAACAACCCGGTGCTGATCGGCGATCCGGGCGTCGGCAAGACGGCCATTGCCGAGGGGCTCGCACTGCGAATCGTCAACGGCGACGTGCCGGAGAGCCTGAAGGACAAGAAGCTGCTTGCGCTCGACATGGGGTCGCTGATCGCGGGTGCGAAGTATCGCGGCGAATTCGAGGAGCGGCTCAAGGCCGTGCTGTCCGAGGTTCAGTCGGCGGCCGGCGGCATCGTCCTGTTCATCGACGAGATGCACACGCTGGTCGGTGCCGGCAAGGCGGATGGCGCGATGGATGCCTCCAACCTGCTGAAGCCGGCGCTTGCGCGCGGTGAGCTGCATTGCGTCGGCGCCACGACCCTCGACGAGTATCGCAAGTATGTGGAGAAGGACGCAGCGCTTGCGCGGCGCTTCCAGCCCGTCTTCGTCGACGAGCCGACGGTGGAGGACACGATCTCCATCCTGCGCGGCATCAAGGAGAAGTACGAGCTTCACCACGGGGTGCGAATCACCGATTCGGCCGTGGTGGCGGCTGCGACCCTGTCGAACCGCTACATCACCGACCGGTTCCTGCCCGACAAGGCGATCGACCTCATCGACGAGGCGGCGAGCCGCCTGCGCATGCAGGTCGACAGCAAGCCGGAGGAACTGGACGAGCTCGACCGGCGGATCATCCAGCTGAAGATCGAGCGCGAGGCTCTCAAGAAGGAGACCGACCCGGCGGCCCGCGACCGGCTGGACAAGCTGGAAGGCGAACTGGCGGACCTGGAAGAGGAGTCGGATGCCCTCACCACCCGCTGGCAGGGCGAAAAGGAGAAGCTGTCGTCCGAACAGAAGCTCAAGGAGCAGCTGGAGCAGGCCCGCATCGACCTGGAGAAGGCGCAGCGCCAGGGTGACCTGGCGAAGGCGGGTGAGCTCGCCTATGGCGTCATTCCGGGGCTCGAGCGGGCCCTTGCCGAGGCCGAGGAGCGCGGCGGCACCGATGGGGCGATGGTCGAGGAAGCGGTTACCACGGACCATGTGGCCCACGTGGTCTCCCGCTGGACCGGCATCCCCGTCGACAAGATGCTGGAAGGCGAGCGCGAGAAGCTGCTGCGCATGGAAGACGAGCTGGCACGGCGCGTCATCGGCCAGCAGGAAGCGGTGCATGCGGTGTCCACCGCCGTGCGCCGTGCGCGCGCAGGCCTGCAGGACCCGAACCGGCCGATCGGCTCGTTCCTGTTCCTCGGGCCGACTGGCGTGGGCAAGACCGAGCTGACCAAGGCGCTGGCCGAGTTCCTGTTCGACGACGAGACGGCGATGGTCCGTCTCGACATGTCGGAATACATGGAGAAGCACTCGGTTTCCCGGCTGATCGGCGCACCTCCCGGCTATGTAGGCTATGAGGAGGGCGGCGCGCTGACCGAGGCGGTCCGGCGCAGGCCCTATCAGGTCGTGCTGTTCGACGAGATCGAGAAAGCCCATGGCGACGTGTTCAACGTGCTGCTGCAGGTGCTCGACGACGGGCGGCTGACCGATGGCCAGGGCCGGACAGTCGACTTCCGCAACACGCTGATCGTTCTCACCTCCAACCTGGGGGCCGAGTATCTGGTGGCTCAGCCGGACGGGGAAGACTCCTCGGCGGTGCGGGACCAGGTAATGGCTGTGGTGCGCTCGTCGTTCCGGCCGGAATTCCTCAATCGGCTGGACGACCAGATCCTGTTCCACCGCCTGCAGCGCTCGCAGATGGCAGCGATCGTCGACATCCAGCTCAAGCGGCTGGAGACGCTGCTTGCCGACCGGAAGATCGGACTGGTGCTCGATGCCAGCGCCCGCGACTGGCTGGCCGAGAAGGGCTACGACCCTGCCTATGGCGCAAGGCCGCTGAAGCGGGTGATCCAGCGCGAGGTGCAGGATCCGCTGGCCGAGATGATCCTGGGCGGGCGCGTTGCCGACGGCCAGACGGTCGAAGCGAGCGCCGGATCCGACCGCCTGCTCTTCGAGGTGGCGGGATCGGCGAGCGCCGCGGCCTGACCGGTCGTTCCACGGCGCACCAAAGACAAAGGCCCGGGCAGCGATGCCCGGGCCTTTTTGCATGTCTCGATCATGGGCTCCGCGGAGCGGAGCCGAGCGTCAGTTGATCGCCGAGGCCGAGGCCGAAGCGATGCGCGAAGGGCCGGCGGCACGCTCGACAAGTGCGTCGATGCGCTCGCGCTCGCGGTGGAACGCCGCCAGAAGGTCGCCCTCCAGCACGCGGCCGCGCGGCAGGCGGATACGCATCGGGTTCACAAAGCGGCCGTTCACCTTGACCTCGTAGTGAAGGTGCGGGCCGGTCGACAGGCCGGTCGAGCCGACATAGCCGATCACCTGGCCCTGGCGCACCTTGACGCCTTCGCGGATGCCGTCGGCGAAGCTTGTCTGGTGGCTGTAGGTGGTTTCGTAGCCGTTGGCATGCTGGATCTCGATGCGCTGGCCATAACCGGAGACCCAGCGCGCCTTGGTCACGACGCCATTGCCGGCGGCCATGATCGGCGTTCCGCGCTGGGCCGACCAGTCGACGCCGCTGTGCAGCCGCATCACGCCGACGATCGGGTGGCGGCGCATGCCGAAGCCGGAACGATACTGGCCGCCGGACAGCGGCTTGCGCATCAGGAACTTCTTCGCGCTCTTTCCTGTCTCGTCATAGAAGTCGACCAGGCCGTCGTCGGGCGTGCGGAAGCGGTAGAAGCGGCGCGCCGTGCTGCGCGTGGTCAGTGCCGTATAGAGGATTTCGGCCGGAACGTTGTCGCTGTCCTGTTCGAGCCCGTAGAAGACCTCGAAGGAATCGCCCGGCTTGACCCGTGACTTGAAGTCGACGTCGAAGGAGAAGATGCGCACCAGATCGGAGATCATCTCCGGCTGCATCTCCTGCTCCAGGGCCGTCTGGTAGAGACTGTCGTAGATGGTCGGGGTGGTGCCGGCATAGCCGACCCGGTCGGCCTCGGCAAAGGCGTCCGCCAGGAACGTGTCGGGTGCCTGCGCGGAGACGAACTCGCCGGTGTCTGAGCGGGCGATCGTCGCGCGGTGCTCGGTATCGGCATAGAGGCTGACGCGCTGCGGCTGCAAGCGGCCGGTCTCGTCCGGGCTCGGCGCAAGGGCGATGCGCAGCCGCTGGCCCATGTCGAGCTTCTCGATCCCGAACTCGCGGGCGAAGGCGTCGACGATGCTGGCCGCTTCCTCCTCCGTGGCATAGTTCGCCATCAGCTCTTCCTGGAAGCTCTCTTCGCCCGTTACCGGCACGATCTTCTCTTCCATGCCGGCATAAATGTCCGAGGCTTCGCTCTTGGAGACGAAGGAGACGTTTTCCGGAGTGATCCGAACGCTGAGGCGCGACAGTTCGGGTTGCTGCGCCAGGTTGAAGTCGAACCGGCCGGGGTCGATGACCGGGCCGCTGGCATCGCTCACCGCGTTGCCCGACAGGAAGTGTGCCGACTGGCGCACGAACTGCTCGATCTCCAGCTCCTCATAGCCGCCATCGGTGGTGGCCAGGGGATTGTCGACCGGAAAGTCCCGGGTGCTGATCGTCACTTCGCCTTCGACGCGGGCGTCATAGACCGCATCGCTGACGGCGCGGGCCGGGATCACGTTGGCATCGGAGAACAGCTGCAGCGGATTGAACGGAGGGATCTCCTCGGAGGCCTCGCGCGATGCGCGGGTGGCCAGCGTTGCGGTGACCAGCGCATAGGGACGCAGCTTGATGTGATCGCGGCCGTCGATGCGGTTGAGGGTCGAGACCGGGATGACATGCCGGTTTGAATATTGCGCGGCGGCGCGAATGACGCGGTCGCCCTTGGTGGACCCGTTGCCGCCGACAACGCGCGAGGTCGTCGCTTCCGGCTGGTCGCCCCGCGAGGGGGCTGCGGAGACCTGGTACTGTCCGTCGAGCGCCGCGAACAGGGCACCGCCCATCAGGGTCACCGAGGTGAGACCGGTCAGGACCGAGCCGGTCAGCCAGCGCAGGCTGACCCTGCGGCGGTCGGGAAGCTGGTCGCGCTCGTCATGGACCATGAGCGGCGGTTCGTCGCCAAGGTCCAGAGAATTGCGGTGTGTCGCGCCGAGATGCATTCCGTCCTTCTCGTCGTGCTCGAAAGCCACCGCCAGCGCCCGTCGGCGCAGCAGCCGCTACGTTCCTTCTTGCGGGTCGCGTTCGCGGCCCGTCCCTGCTTCTCGCAGCCATACGCCTGCCCCGGCGCCCGGCGCGATGCCTATCCTTGAGGGGGGCGGCGGGAGAAGGTCTCCCGGGCGGGCCCGAACCTTTCAAAAGAATCCGCGCCTCGACATGCGCGACAACCGGCTCTTCCCCCATTGGCAAGAGCGGTGCCGAGCCCGGTATCCCGTTACGGCGCAGGCGGCATCATAGGAACCCCGAAGGACAAGAGCAATCTGGCGTATTTGTGACACGCCCTGCCACAATTGCCGAGGGCTGTCGCATTCGGCGCCGGAATATCGACGCCGGCCGTCAGGCGGTGCATTCCTGCGGGGCAATATTTGGGGTGGTCGGATCGAGCAGCCGGGGTGAGGTGGAAGCGCTCGCGTACACGCGTATGCACGCGCGTGCTTCCAGTTGTCCGCTATCGGTCTCCCGACGCCACGCGGTGCTGCGGGCCTTGCGAGCCGACTAGGGGAGAGGCGAGTGACAGGTCGATGAGGGCGATAAGCCGGGGTCTGATCTGCAAATCGGGGATCGGAGGATGCGAGCGCGGCGAAAGGGCTTGTCCGAGGGAGGTGATGGAGGGACGCTGAGCCTTGCTCCAGACCCCGGCTTGCGGTTTCCGGACTGTCCTGGGACCGGTTTCCTCGATTTTGGGGGGATGAGGATGTGTTTTCGGTGCGACGTTGGCATGACGGTTGGGGTGTTTGCGGGTTTGTTTTGTGCGGTTTCGGGGGTGATTGGGCGCGGGTGTGTGCGGGGCAGGTGTTGCGGGTGATTACCCTGTGCATATTGTTATGATATTGATTTAGTTTGGTTTTTTGTGTTTGTCGGGTTGGTTTTCCCCAGTTGGTTGGTTTGGTTTTGGC
>NZ_JBZFLL010000006.1:0-544340 GCF_058448995.1 Stappia sp. G46H5W
GTCTCAAGACGTGGGAGAGTCGGTCGCCGCCAGGCCCGCAAAGCGCAAAAAACAATCCTCTACAAATACAACAAACACCGCGGGGTGGAGCAGCCCGGTAGCTCGTCAGGCTCATAACCTGAAGGTCGCAGGTTCAAATCCTGCCCCCGCAACCAAAATTCCCATATACAGCCTGAACGTTACGAAGCCCGGTCCCAGCCGGGCTTTTTGCGTTTGGGAAATCGATCATCTCTGATGGCCAACGAGACGACGAAACCGTTCGGCCGACTGTCGCAACGGGTCTTCACGTCGCCAAAATCCAGTTCAAGGGACCGGACACGCCTGGCGGCGTTGGGCGCCCAGGTCAGTCGCACCTGCTGGAATGCTGCAACGTCATCCGCCCGGCTTCACGTGTCGGCCGAGCCAGAGCGCCTGTGCCGGCTTCGCCCGGCCTCTCTGTCAGTGCGCACAGGAAGCGATAGTCCCAGTTCAGAAGCATGGGGGCGGATTTTCGGCCGGCCCGGCATCTCGAGCTGATGCCGGACGACCCGATTGCGCGTTGAAACTCCACCAAGGATACCGGCGGCGACGATCCGCCCTTCTGTGAGGTCGCGATCACCACCAGGGTTCGCCCGCAATCCGGTGCCGCGTGGCGGGTCGGAATTGCGGGCGACAGGGACTTTGCCTTAGCCCCGCCGTGCCACACAGGCGAACCTGCGGGCTCCCAGCTTCTTGGCGACCGCTTTCCTGCCGCAGATGCACCTGCCGCCGCGAACCGTGCCGCCCTGGCAGACCACGTTCTGCCTTCTGGGGGCAGGGTTCACCCGGGACGGCGGTCTGGTTTTCGTTTTCGCCCGCGGATCGGTGCGCACGGCCTGCTTCTTCTGACAGGCGAAGGCGGCCTTCCCGATTTTCACAAGGTTGCGGTTGGGCCCGCAGCGGCACTTTCCATTGGCGACCCTGCCGCCCCTGCAGACGATCTCGACCCTTCTGGGGGTGGGGTTGGTCCGGGCAGGCCGCCGCGGTTCGGGCGGCTTGGCGACCGCAATGCACTGATACGACGCGTTTCCGGTCTTCCTGCGGATCTTGTTCTGGCCGCACTGGCAGGTGCCCCTGGCGATCCGGCCACCGACGCAGACGAGCCGTGGTTGCGGCGGCGTTGGGTTGGTGCGGGCCGGCGCCGGCGCCTTGTCGGGAGCCTTAGGGGGCGCGTGCGTGGGATTGGGTTCCGCAGTCAGGACGCCGACACCACCGCCAACGGCGGGGTTCACCCGAGGTTCGGGCTTGGGGAGGTCGTGGCCAGGGTCCCTGCGGCTGCCGGTCAGGTCGCCGATGCCGCTGCTGTGCCCGGCGGCTTTCGCGCATTGGAAGGTACGGGCCGTGAAGGCATGGTCGAGCGGGTCTCCGGGCGACACCGTCCGCAGCGTGCAACCGGCCTCGATCGTGTCGGTAATGTCGAAATTGATCAGCGTTGCGGCGCGATAATGGCTGCTGGCGACCTGCTCGGGCTGGAGAACGCCTGAGAAGTTGCCGAGCGCCCCGCAGTCCAGCGAGTAATGGATGTTGTCCGCCTTGGGCGCGTCGAACCAGACCAGCGCCGTCGCATCGCGCGGGCACGTGTAGCTCTGCGCGAGCGGACCGTTGTCGACAAACTGAAAATTGCCCTGGAACGAGGTTATCTTCGGCGTGTTGTCGTCGTCGTCGGTGCCGCTCGGCGATGCCAGTCCGCCGCCGCCCGCCCCGGTGCAGTGCAGGGTGATGTCTTTCCAGCCGGTCTCCTGGTTGAAGGTCTCGTTGACGAGATCGCGCGCGTTGAACTGGACGCTCGTCGTCCCGTCGACCTCGACCCAGCGCTCATGAACAGCCCTGAAATACCCGCCGTCGTGTTGGGCCTGTGCGTCGATGTCGTCGCTCGCAATGGCGCCGTCGCCGCGCTGTTCCCACAGCCTGAAGGACACCGGGCCTTCCTGGTTTGTCTCCATGGTCACCCGCAGCTTGGCCTTCTTGCAGCGGGTGCCGGGGGTCGGCTCGGTATAGGCGTTGGAGTAGGTGGTCAGCGTCAGGCGGATGTCGTTGACCGTCATCGGGCCCTGGTCGAAGGCGAGATCCTGGTTGTCCGGCGTATTGGGCGTATCGGTGCCGCTCGTCCTTGGAATGCCGCCGGTATCGCTCGGCGGCTTTGAATCGGGGACGGGAGACTTCGAATTCTGGCCGAGGCACTCGATCTTGAGGCCAACGAAGCCGAAGGCGGTGGCCCGGCCGAAGTCGCCATAACCCTCGTATTCGTTCAGATAATAGGGAAAGCGTTTGCGACGCTTTTCCCTGGCATCGGCATGTATGGCCAGCGGCAGCGGGTAGCTGAAGCTGTGCCCTTGCTCGGTTTCGGTCCAATTGGCATTGCAGCGATTGACGATCGCCTGCTCGTCGGTTTGGTTCAGCCTCGTGAATTCGTCGATGAGGATGTTCGCCGGGCCGGAAACCGATGTTCTGGAGTCGATGATGGCTTCTATGGGGTTGGGCTGGTTGCCGTAGGCAGTCTTGATGTAGGTCGAGAAGATATCGCGAACCGCTCCATTGGTCAGATTGCGTCCGACGCGATAGAACTCGATATAGCCGCGTGACATCTCGATGGTGACATGGATGGGGATCGTTCGCGGATGGTCGCTGATCCGGGTCCACATGCCGTTTTCCTGTTCGACGAGGATCGTCTCCACATTGAAACCACCGCTGATCTCGATGTTGTTGAATCGGGGCGGCTCCGCCGCCGCTGGCGTCGCCAGCACGCCTGCCGCGCACACGAACAGTGCCGCGGGCGACATCCTCCGGAGCAAACTTGAGGTCAACGGGCTTTCAGCAGACATAGGCTCGTCCTCGCTATCCAGCGTTGCTGCGCGAGGATATTGCGTTGCGAATGCCCGGGCTTGGGGGATGCGGCAAGGGTGAGAGCCGCACCGCGCACTGTCAGGTGGGTGGAGCCACTGGTCTGGATCTGCGCACATCCGACGGCGTCATCTTGTAGCGACGGCGGAAGGCCTGATTGAACCACGACAGATCGCCGAAGCCGGACTGATAGGCGATGGCGGTGATGCTGTGGTGGTTGAGGCGAGGATCGCAAAGCAGTTCGTGGGCTCGCTCCAGCCTTGCCGCGAGGACGTAGTCCGTGAAATTCGCGCTGGACGCGTAGAACAGGTTGCGAATGGCGCGCGGCGAGAAGCCGTGCCGGGCGGCAATCCACTCCAGCGAGAGATCGGGGTGGGAGAGATTTGCCCAGATGTCGTCCTTGATGCGGGCGAGCCGTGCCGCCCGCGCGCTATCCTTTGTTGCCTCGATGGCATCCCGGGTGGGGTCGACGGCCAGAATGAACAGATCTGTCAGCGTTTTCCTGGCCTGGAGGAGCAGCTCGCCGTCGAGCGGCCCGATATCGCTGGCGAGCGTCCTCGCATAGCCGCACAGGAGGTCGAGCGCGGCAGACTGCGGCACGCCGTGATCGAGCGCATGGTCGAGATCGCCGACGGCCGCGGCAATATGTGCGCGCGAGACGCAAATGACCTGGCTATGGCTCGTCAGCGACCAGGCGCTGTATCTCTCGTCGTTGCCCCTGAGATGCGCCGGCCCTCCCGGCCCCACGGTGACTTCATCGCGTCCATGGCGGCGGTCGTGCAGCCGCATCTGGATCGGGTGTCCCCCGCGATGGACCAGCAGGCACAGGTCGTCGTTTCCGTCGAGTGCGACATGGTTTTTCTGGCGCATGTTCGACATGCCGGACATCGTCTGGAAGCTGGCATAGGCGTTCGGCATGATGCGGAGCGAAAAGTCGAACGCCATTCGCTCGTCTTCATGGCGATCCATGAAAAAGCTGATGCTCGGCTCGAGAGCTTCCAGCAGCTTGGCTATTTCGCACGGGCCAGCTTCCGTGAATGACAGTCGATGAAAGTTGCCTTCGGTCAAATCCGCTCACTCCATTTAGAGTGCTGCCATGCTGACATGGCTGTCACCAGACGAGACGAACCGAGTGAACCGGCGGAGCATGGCCGCTGTCGGCAGAAATGAGGGCGGTTTTGTCGCCTCATGCGTGCCGCGCGGTGCATGCTTCCCCCTTGCGTATCCAGGAGCGTGCACAGGGTAACGCAGGGGCATCCATCGGGGCAATGCTCGCATGAGTTGCCGGGGCGCGCGGTCGCGCGGCCCCGTAACGTCGCTCAGCGGGAGTGGGAAGATCATCGCCTGCCGTCCGGGCAAGGACACCTGCGATCAGAAGCGTATGTTCAGCTTGAGGCTGGCCGTGTGATCCTGAAGCCCGGAGCCGAGGAGCGCCCCGTAGGCAAGGCCCATTGTGGTGTTCTGCGTGAGGTTCACATCCAGGCCCGTGTCGAACACGAACGTGTCCTGCGCCAGCGGAACGCCCGCGATGACGAAGGGAGCGCCGCCCGAAGCGAAGGCGAACTGCGATGTCGGGGTGCTGCCGAACGCATGCCGCCAGCCCACCGTGCCGCGCAAGGTTGCCTGCGTCCCGCCCAGGCTGACATCGGTCTCCGCGCGAAGGCCGACCGTGGTGAAGGTCGCATCGACAGCGCTTGAGGCGGCGGTCAGGGCTGCTGCGCCACCGCTTTCGGTGAACCCGTCGGTAGACAGGTGCACATAGGCGAGATTGGCGAAGGGCTCGAAGCGGGCCGCGCCTGCCTCGAAACGATAGCTCGCCTCGCCCCAGGCTTGCAGGGTTCGCGCGCTGTAGGATGCGCTGAGACTGTCCGTGAATCCGGTGAAGGCTACCGAGCGGGACGTGTCGAGCTGGTGCCAGCTATGGGCAAGACCGCCGGTCAGCGCGAAGGCATTCCATTCGCCGCCGCCATACAGTCCGAGCGTGTAGGTATCGGCCGTTCCGGAGGAGGACCGGTCGTCGACGCTGAAGCTTGATCGCGAGTATCCTCCGAGCACACCGAGGCGCACACCGTCCCAGACCTGCGCGTCGCCGCCCATCAGGAAGCCGCCGATAGTGCGGTCCATTGTGGCGGCATTCCCGTCGCCGTCCCATTGGCTCCAGGAGCCGAAGCCCTGTCCCCAAAGGCCGAAACTCTCGGAGATGCGATCCTCGATCCGGGTGTTCCTGCCGGAGCCGACGCCGCCACGCGCGGAACGCAGGCGGTCCATCGCCGCTTCGCGCGGGAAGCGGCTGTCCTCGAGGAGCGCGGTATGCGCGGAGGCATGCACCTCGCCCGAAAGCAGGTCGAGGGCGATGGGGGCCTCCGCGACGGCCAGTGCCAGGACGGCGTTGAACACGCTGTTTCCCGCACCGAGCGAGTAGGCGCCGCTTCCGGCCGCGCATTGATTGGCGGTCATGCCGGCGAGGCAGAAGCTGGTTGCTGCCGCCGAGGTCAGATAGACGTTGCTTGGGTCGTAGGAGAGCGTGAAACCGAGGAAGGCGTAGGTGTCGGTGACGGCATCGAAAGCGCCGCTGACGCCGGCACCCGTCGTAAGGATGGTGTAGGTGCCCGGCAGGTAGGTCGAGCCGTCGTCGGTACCGTTCTCAGGCGTGACATGCACCGTGCCGCCATTGATGGTTGCCGTCCCGGTGACATTGAGCACGTCGTTGTTGAGGCCGGCAACGAAGCCGGCATCGTCGAGTTCGATCGCGAAGACCGATCCTGTATCGAAACTGGCGGAGGCGGCGGTCATCACGCCGATGGAGTTGCCCGGAGCCAGGGTGCCGCCGGAATTGACGGTGATGGCGCCTGCCGTGCCATCGCCGCCGAAGGTGCCCCCTGTGACCAGCACGTCGCCGACCAGGCCCATGTTGCGCAGCGTCCCGCTGGAGACGGTGGTGCCTCCCGAATAGCTGTTGATGCCGCGCAGGGTCGTCATGCCGGAGCCGATGTGGTTGACCGCGGCGGAGCCGGTGATGGCGACGTTCGCGCCCGCCACCGTGCCGTCGCTGGTGAAGTAATAGTCGGCATCGCTGTGATTGAAATTGATCACCGCCGTGCCGGCCCCGCCATCGACCGTGATGGCGTCGACCACGCCCGCCGCGCCGCCCGTCCCGATGTTGAGCGTGCCGGTGGTGGGAACGACATTGGCCAGCGTCAGTTGGCCGGAGCCGACCACGATACGCCCGCCATTGGAGAGATTGAGCGTGCCGTCGCCTTGCCATCCGACATAGTTTGCGCCGGTGGTGGTCCAACTGGAGCCGGTCCCGTCGATCGTCACCGTGCCGACGCCGCCCGCCGCTGCGGCGACATAGCCTGCCGAGCTGCCTACCGAGCCGCCGCCCGAGATCTCCAGCGTGCCGACGCCGCGATTGCCGACACGCAGATTGCTGGAGTTGTTCCACGTTGCGCCGTTGACGGTGACGGTCCCGACGCCGTCGCTCTCGGAGCCGATCGAGGCCACGGTGCTGTTGACCGTACCGCCGTTGGCGACGTGCACTGCGCCGGTGCCGGACTCGCCGACAACCAGGGTGGCGCTGCTCCAGACGGATCCCAGGTCGTTCACAGTGACCGTGCCGCTGCTCGTGGCGGCGCTCCCGACATTCGCATTGCCATTGGTGACCGCGCCGAGCCCGGAAATATCCAGCCTGCCGGTGCCATCGTTGCCGACATCGAGCGTGTTGGCGATGGTCCAGGTCCCGCGATCCACTGTCACGGTGCCGACGCTGCCGTCTGAAACACCGATCACGCCGGTGTTGCTGCTGACCGTGCCCTGATTGGTGACGTTCAGTGAGCCCTGCCCCTGATCGCCGACATAGAGACTGGCCGAATTCGTCCAGGTGGACCCCGCGCCGTCGACATTCACGTGGCCGATGCTGCCCGCGTTGTCGCCGATGCGCGCCGAGCTGTTGCTCACATCGCCGGTGTTCGTGATGTTCAGCGTGGCTTCGCCGCGGCCTCCGACGATCAAGCCTGCGGCATTGACCCAGGCCGCGTTCGCGCCATTCACGTTGACGACGCCCTCGCTGCCGACCGTGTCGGCCATATAGGCCGATCCGTTCTGCACCACGGCGCCATTGGTGATGTTCAGGTTGCCCGCGCCGGCGCTTCCGACATACAGAGCGGCATTCTGAAGATCCCAGGTCGAACCCAGGTCATCGACCGTTACGGTGCCGGTGCCGCCATTGCCGATTCGCCCGACGTCGCTGCCGACGTCGCCGCCATTGGTGATGGTCAATGTGCCGGAGCCGACTTGGCCGACCGTGAGAGCCGCGCCGATGTTCCACGGATCGGGCTGCGTTCCGCCGCCCCCACCGATGACGGTTTCGCTCGCGCCGCCTTCGATGACCTGCTGCGCATGGACCGGATGGCTGACGAGTACGCTCAAAGTCGTCGAGCTCAGCAGTGCTCCGAGAGCTGTTCCCAGGAGCTTTCCGCTTGCGTTGACAAATGAACTTCCACCGATCATCGGCATTTACCCCTGGCATCTTACTCTGCGGCGCGAGGATAAGTGCATCGCGAAGGCAGGTGCTTGGGGAATCAGGCAGGGGCGAGAGCCGTTTTCGGGGTGGCAGACGCTATTTCGGTGCCGAAGTGCGTGAGGTCGGTGCCGGCTTCGTCCTTCGCCAATGACCCGTGTGCTCTGCTCGCCGGGAGCTCTGGCCGGGCGGGATTTTACCCGCCCGGCCGTCCGCTAGCCGATCAGGCGAAGGCGGGCGTTTTCGAACGCGTTCCCGTCGTCGTCGACGGGGCGGCGGGAAATCTCCTGGAACCCCAGGCGCTTGTAGAAGGCCATCGCCTGCCGGTTACCGGTGTAGACCTCAAGCGTCAGCTCGCCCTTGAGCGTCAGGGCGTGGGCGATCAGCTGACGTCCAAGCCCGGACCCCTGCCGGTCGGGCGACACGAAAATTGCCCCGGCAAACGTGCCGAGCAGGCTGATGAAGCCGCAGGGATGACCGCCCATGCAGGCGACCCAGGTCTCGGATTGCGGGAGATATCGGTCTTCGATAAGCGCTTTTTGCTCGCGCAAGCGCTGCTCCCCGACAAAGGGATGGGCCAGCAGCGAGGCTTCGAGCCAGATGTGCGACAGCTTTTTCGTATCCGTGGCCGGGTCATAGGGCCGGATGACGGCGTCATGGGTTTTCATGACAACTCCGAAGGATGGTTATGCCGAGAGGTGCGGCGACTTTTCCAAGTGCCGTTCGAGACCGCCGGGAGCGGTTGCGTTAGCTGCCTCTGCGCATAAATCTCCTTCTGCTGCTGCGCTTTTTCTAGGCTTGCCGGAATCTGCCGTCAATGTCTGGAAAGGGGCGCTCTTCCGTCAGGCGGCGCCGTGGTGCCCGTAGCACGGGGCCAGCGCAGATATGGCCTCGAAAGCCGCCTGCTTGCCGCTTTGCTTTCGGGCTTCGCCGAGGGAGAGACCTTCCGCCACGACCGCCTCGATTCGTGTCACGCCGATGAATGCGAACATCGACCGAAGATAGGCTTCCGCATGCTCGCACGGGGCCAGGGAACCGCCTTGCCGGTACTGTCCGCCGCGCGCCACGGCAAGGATGATCCGCTTGTCCCGCGCCAGCCCTTCGACGCCCGTCTCGGTATAGCGGAAGGTCTTTCCCGCGATGACGATCCGGTCGATCCATGCCTTGAGCTGGCTCGAAATGGTCAGGTTGTAGAATGCGACGCCGATGACGATGACGTCGGCGTTCATGAACTCGTCCAGGATTTCTTCGCCGAGCGCGATCTCCTGCGCCACCGCCGGGGAGGCCGCGAGGTGATCGCCGGTCAGATGCGGAACGGGAGCGGCGACCAGATCGCGATAGGTGACGTCGGTCTCCGGATTAAGGTCTTGCAGCCTTTGAACGGTCGCCCGGGACAGCTCCCGGCTCACCGAGTGCGCGCCGAGAATGCTGGAATCGACATGAAGCAGTTTCATGGGGGATCTTTCTTGAAACGTCTGGACCGGTGTTGCGCTGTCAGGAGCTCGCAAGCGGCTTCAGGCCGAGCGCCTGCAGTTGCATCACGATCAGTCCGAGGAAGATCAGGCCGATGCCGACCAGGCGGGAGAGCGTGACGGGCTTTTGAGGCAGGCCGACAAGGCCCCACTGGTCGATGATGATCGACGCCAGCATCTGGCCGGCGATGACCGCCATCATGAAGCCGGCGGCGCCGAGCTTCGGCGCAAGCATGAGCGCGCCGGTTATGTAGACGACGCCGACAATGCCGCCGATCCATATCCAGCGCGGCGCCTGCGCCAGGCCGGACAGGGTTGGCGCTCCCACCTTCGCGAGCGCCATGACGGGCACGATGCAGGCGAAGCTGACGCAAAGGGAGATGAGCGTGCCCCAAAGCGGATGGCCGAGCGACCGCCCGAGGGCGGCATTCGCCCCGGCCTGAAACGGCACAACGGCACCTGTGATGATGGCCGCGAGAATGAGAAGCAGTGAGTTGGTGTGCATGGATGAACCTCCGATGCGCACCAGATGCGGTATTTGATTTTTGGATGGAAATTCCGATAAAATATCCACAACATGCATGCGATGAATACTCTTAGAGGCATCGACCTCAACCTGCTGGTGGTTCTCGACGCGCTGCTGGCCGAGCGGCATGTGTCGCGCACGGCCGTTCGGCTGAACATGAGCCAGCCGGCCGTGAGCCACGCGCTCGCACGCCTGCGTCATCTCTTCGACGATCCCCTACTGATCCGCCGCTCCGGGCGGCTCGTGCCGAGCGCCAGGGCGCGCGAAATCGCGCCCGTCCTGACCGAGGCCCTGCGACAGGTGCGGGAGGTGCTGGGACCGGGCGGCTTCGATCCCGCCAGGGAGAAGCGGGCATTCCGTCTGGCGATGTCGGATTATGGCTCTGCGGTCGTTCTTCCCGATCTTTTGAAAAAACTGCGCCGCGAAGCGCCGGGGATCGATCTGGCGATAACCCAGTCGAGCCGCGAGGCGATGGTTCAGCTGGTTCTGGACGGCGAGTGTGATCTGGCACTGGGCGTCTTTCCCGATCTTCCCGAACGGATCGAGGCCGAGCAGCTTTTCCTGGAGCACTTCGCGTGCCTCGCGGACCGGGAGGGGCTGGCGGGGAGCGGCCGTCTCGATCTGGAGGCTTATCTCGCCCGGCCCCATATGCTCGTGGCGCTGAAGGACGAAGCGAATACCGAGATCGAGATGGCCTTGCGCGCCATCGGCCATGTGCGCCGCATCGCTGTCACGCTGCCGCATTGGGGAAATGCGCCGCGGCTGATCCAGGGCACGGATCTTGTCCTGACCGTCGCGCGGAAGGCCCTGGGGCGCTATGAGCGCGACCCGGCGCTCGTCATCTTCGAGCCGCCGTTTTCGATCCCGTCCTTTCCGTTCGTTCAGGTCTGGCATGAACGGCGTGGCGGCGATCCCGCGCATCTGTGGCTGCGCAATGCCGTCGCGCGCGTCTCGAGGTCCCTCTAGCGTCCGGCCGTTCGACCGCCCCGCGCCCCGCCCCGCCCCGCTACAACGGAGCGAGCATCAAAAGCGCACGGCGGAAGTCCGGCTCGCTGAGGACCACCTCGCCGGCGCCGAGCGTGCGGGCGTGGTTCAGGGCGCGGGAGGTGAGGTGCTGGGCGGTCTCGACCGCCTGCGGCAGGGGCAACCCGCGCGCCATCCCCGCGACGACCAATCCGGAAAACAGGTCCCCCGTTCCGGGAAGGGCGATGGGCAGATGCGCCACCGGATGGCGGCTTGCGCCCCCTGCACCGAGAACGACGCTCTCGATATGGCCTGCGGGGCTGTCTTCCAGCGCGCAGCCTGTCGCGATCAGATGGGCGCCGGGCGCCATGCGCAGGCGGGTTTGGGCCGCTTCGAGGTCGGTCAGGGTCGCGATTTCCTGCCCGGTCAGCCAGCTCAGCTCGAACGGGTTCGGGGTTGCGATGTCGGCCAGCGGCAGCAAGCGGTCGCGCATCACGTCCGCGATGGTTTCCGGCACATAGAGGCCGGGACCGGCATCACCCATGACCGGGTCGCAGACATATCTGAGGCGAGGGTTGATCGCCTTGGCTTCCGCCACGAAATCCGCCGCCATCAGCGCCACATCGAGCGAGCCGATATAGCCGGTCAGGATAAAGTCCGCCCGCTCAGGCAGGCCGCGCTCGCGTGCGCCCTGCAACAGGTCGCAGAAGAAGTCCGGCGGCAGCGCCCGGCCGCGCAGCGTCGGATAATCGGGCGTGTTGGAGAAGATCACGGTCGGGATTGCCGCCACTTCCAGCCCCGCGGCCTGCATCGGGAACAGGGCTGCGGAATTGCCCACATGGCCGAAGACGACCTGGCTCTGGATCGAGATCACGAAAGGCGGCCGGGTCATGCCGGCAGCTCCTGCAGCCAGGCGCGGAGCATGGATTGGCCGGCGCGTCTCAGCGCCGGTCCGTGCGTTCCGGCATCGCGGCGCAGGCCGGCCGGATCGATGGCGGCCTGGGCCAGCTCCACACTATGGCCGATCAGCCAACGCTCGAAGGCAGGCAGTTCGCCGGCTTCGGGGTGGAATTGCAGGCCCAGAAGCGCCGGCCCCATCGCAAAGGCCTGGGCCGGGCAGGCCGCAGTGCTGGCGAGATTGTCCGCACCGGCAGGCGTTTCGAACGCCTCGCCGTGCCAGTGCAGCACCGGCACGCCCTCAAGGGCAGAGAGTGGCCCGTTGGCACCGGCCTGCGTCAAGCTCAGCGCGGAAAAGCCGATTTCCTTGCGCGGCATCGCGGCAACCCTTGCACCGAGCGCCGCCGCCATCAGCTGTGCTCCCAGGCAGATGCCGAGCGTCGGGCGCCGGGCGGCAAGGCGCGGGACCAGCCAGTCGCGCTCCGCCGTCATGGACGGATAGGCATCGCCGTCGTTCACGCCGATCGGGCCGCCGAGCACCACCACGAGATCGGCACCGAGCGGATCCGGCAAGGGATCGATGCCGGCCTCCGCATGAACGAGATTGTAGTCTTGGTCCTCGAGCACGGCGCCGAAGCTGCCGAGGTCCTCGAAGGCAAGATGGCGCAGGATCAGGGCTGTTTTCGACATGCGGCTCCCCTTGCATTTGCAAGCCTGTCTCGCGAATATCCGGCCTGTACAAAAGTGCCAGTTTCTCAAAATCAGATAGGCCGGTTGGCGTGGCATCCGATCCGCTTGCCCTGGAGATCGACAAAGACCTGCACGGCCCGCTGTTCCTGGCGATTGCCGAGGCGATCACCCGCGACATCATGCGCGGGCGGCTGCGACCCGGCGCCCGCCTGCCGGGAACGCGGGCGCTGGCGCGCGAACTCGGCGTTCATCGCAACACGGTCGATGCCGCCTATCAGGATCTGTTGACGCAGGGTTGGCTGCACGCAGAGCCCGCGCGAGGAACCTTCGTCGCACAGGATCTGCCCGAGGGCATGGCAGAGCCGGTGGCCGTCCCCATTCCCGCACACGCGCCCGCCCGCCGGCCGCCGCTTGCCTTCACCGACGGGGCACCTGATCCCAAGCTGGTGCCCGACAAGGCTCTGGCGCGCGCCTTCCGCCGCGCCCTGCTTTCGCCGGCCTTTCGCAGTGGGGCAGATTATGGCGATGCGCGCGGCACGCCGGTCTTGCGCCAGACGCTTGCCTCCCACCTTGCCTCGGATCGGGGCGTGGTCGCCGACCCGGCTCGGCTGCTGATCACGCGCGGTAGCCAGATGGCCCTGTTCCTTGCGGCGAAGGCGGCCTTGAACCCGGGCGAGGTCATCGCCGTGGAGGAGCCCGGCTACCCGCTTGCCTGGGAGGCGTTCCGGGCCGCAGGCGTTGTCGTCGAGGGCGTTCCCATCGATGCGGGCGGCCTGTCGGTTGCCGCATTGGAGGCGGCGGTCGCCCGAGATCCGCGCATCAAGGCGGTCTATGTCACGCCCCATCACCAGTATCCGACGACGGTGACCATGGGCGCGGCGCGGCGACTGCAGCTTCTGGAGCTGGTCGAGCGGCACGGGCTCACGCTGATCGAGGACGACTACGACCACGAATATCGCTTCGAGGGCCGCCCGGTGCTGCCGCTTGCCGCCCGCGCTCCGGCGGATCTGCCGCTGATCTATGTGGGCTCGCTGTCCAAGCTGCTCTCGCCGGGCATCCGGCTGGGCTATGCCGTGGCCCCGGAACCCTTGCTTGGCCGCATGGCGGCCGCGCGTGCAGCAATCGACCGGCAGGGCGATGCGCCGCTGGAAGCGGCCTTGGCGGAGCTGATCCGCGACGGCGATCTCGGGCGCCATGCGCGAAAGGCGCGCCGCATCTATCGCGCTCGCCGCGATGTCCTGGCATCGGCGCTCTCGGAACGGTTCGGGACACGGATCGACTTCGACGTGCCGGCGGGCGGACTGGCGTTATGGCTGCGTTGCCGGGATGTGTCGGCGGAAAGCTGGGCGGGGCGGGCCGGAGAGGCCGGGCTGGCCCTGCTTCCCGGGACCCGCTTCGCCCTGGAGCGCTCGGCGCCGCAAGCCTTTCGTCTCGGCTATGCGGCGCTGGGCGAGGCTCAGATCGCCCGGGCGGTGGAGATCCTTGCCCGCAGCTGGCCCGGCGCTGCCGCGTCCGCCGGGACCGCCGGGCGGGAGTGAGCCGGCGCGACATGCATTCCAAGCCGTGCCAGCAGCTCCTGGTCCTTCCACGCGGCCGGGTTGCCGGTGGTCAGCAGCTGGTCGCCGACGAAGATGGAGTTCGCCCCGGCAAGGAAGCACAGCGCCTGTAGCTCGTCGCTCATTCCCGTGCGGCCGGCCGACAGGCGCACAACGGAGGCCGGCATCAGGATGCGTGCCAGCGCCACGAGACGGACGAGCGCAAACGGGTCGACCGGCTGAGCCGTGTCCTGCACCGGCACGCCTTCGATCTCGTTCCACAGATTGATCGGCACGCTGTCGGGATGCGCGGGCAAGGTGGCCAGCGTCACCAGCATGGCGATGCGATCCTCCTGTGTCTCGCCCATTCCGACGATGCCGCCGCAACAGACCCTGATCCCGCCCTCGCGGACGTGGCCGACGGTTTCCAGCCGGTCGTCCATCGTCCGTGTCGAGGCGATCTTCCGATAGTAGTCGGGCGAGGTATCGATGTTGTGGTTGTAGAAATCGAGCCCGGCCGCCTTCAGCCGCGCCACCTGGTCGGGCTTCAGCATTCCCAGCGTCATGCAGGTTTCCAGCCCCAGCTCCGAGACGCCTCGCACCATGTCGCACAGCGTGTCCATGTCGCGATCCTTGGGGCTGCGCCAGGCGGCCCCCATGCAGAAGCGCTGGGCGCCCGCGGCCTTGGCGCGGCGGGCGGCCGCCAGCACCTCGTCGGTCTCCATCAGCTTCGTCGCCTTCACCCCTGTCCGGTGATGGGCCGATTGCGAGCAATAGCCGCAATCCTCGGGGCAGCCACCGGTCTTGATGCTGAGGAGGCTCGCCGTCTCGATCGCCGCAGGGTCGAAATGCGCCCGGTGCAGGGCCTGCGCCCGGTAGATCAGGTCGGGGAAGGGCAGGCGATGGATCGCTCGCGCGTCTTCCATCGACCAGTCGGTCCTGATCTCTGGGTGGGTCATTCCACGCGTCCTTTCAGGCGACCGAGGCCGGTTGCCAGCGTGGCGGCGAGGGCGATCTTGACCAGGTCGCCGAGGATGAACGGGGCGAAGCCGGCGGCGATCAGGCCGGATACGGGAACGAAAAGGGCGAGCCAGATCAGGCCGAACGCATAGACCACGGCAAGGCCGGCGAGCATCGCCAGGAGCCGACCCGCAAGGCCGCGCCCTTCGGCCAGCCGCCCGGCCACGAGGGTCGCCAGCAGGTAGCCGGCGAGATAGCCGCCGGTCGGTCCCGCCATGTAGGCAAGCCCGATCCCGCGTTCCGGCGAGCCGGAAAACACCGGCAGGCCCATCGCCCCGGCGCCGAGATAGGCGGCCATGGCGGCAAAGCCGAGCCGGGGGCCGAGAGCTGCCGCCAGGAAAAACACGGCCAACGTATGCAGCGTCATCGGCACGGGCCAGAACGGGATCTGCACCTTGGCGCCGAGGGTGATCAGCGCCGCGCCGCAAAGCGAAATCACGACACCGCGCCAAAGCGATGCCGAGCGCGTCAAGGAGGGGATCAGCAATGCCATGAGAGCGTCCTCGGAAGATAGGTTCAGGTCCTATCTATAATTCTGGAGGCGTTCTCGTCTGATCAACTCAGATTATAGATAATCATCCGGGAATTTCATAAGTCTCTCTGGCGTCGGTGTTTTTTGATGTCGGCTTGCGCTTGCCGATCCAGCCGACATGGCGCGCCAGCGTCGAGCAGGCGAACTCCGTGCGCCCGTCCCTCAAGGCAGTCAGGATGGTGCGGTGGTCGTGGTCCGTGCGCGCTTCCCAGTCGCTGCGCCAGGCCGCGAACAGGAACCTTGCGCTGGCGGCGTGCAGGCCGTCGATGGTCTGCAGCAGGCGCGGCATGCGGCATGGGGCGAGGATCAGCCGGTGGAACCTGCGGTTCGCGGCCTCCCAGTCGCGGACGTTGCCGGCGCGGTCCCCATGCCGGGTAACCTCTTCTGCTTCCGCAAGAATCGCGCGCGTCAGGTTCGGTGCGGCGTGCCGCAAGGCCAGCGATTCGAGACTGGCCCGCATTTCGGCGACCTCGCGCAATTCGGCGACGTCGAAGTCCGTGACGCGAAAGCCCCGCCAGGGCTCGCTCTCCGCCAGACCCTGGGTCTGCAGGGCGCGAAACGCCTCGCGCACCGGCACATGGCTGGTGCCGAACTCCGTCGCGACATGGTCCTGTCGCAATCGTGCCCCGGGTTGGATCTCGCCGGAGATGATCCGGTCCGCAAGGATGCGTGCGATGCGCTCGGAAATGGGGTCTTCTGTCGCTGCGGTCATGGATTATAGATAATCTGCGACGCGCATCGTGTCGATCCCGATGTCCGCCACGGGGCGACCCGAGGGGTCGTCTCAGGTGCTGCCGCGGGTGACGAGCTCATAGCCGACATCCCGCAGCGGGATGTCGGCATCCGGCTGCAGGATCCTCTGCACAAGCATTTCCGCCGCATTCCAGCCGATCTGGTAGCCGTTCGTGCGAATCGTGGTCAGTCCGGGATGTACCTCAGCCGCGATCTCGAAATCGCCGAAACCCGCCACGGCCATCTGTCGGGGCACGGCGATCCCCTGCCGCTGGCATTCGAACAGCGCCCCCACCGCCAGAATGTCCGAAGCGCAAAGGACGGCGTCGATATCGTATTTGCCTTGAAGCATCTGCAGGCCGACGGCCCCGCCCCGGAAGCTGGAGGCATCCTGATAGAGGTCCTGCGCCTCGAGCGGCGACACGATCTGGCCGCTCGGCAGTCCGGCGGCCTTGAGCTCGTCCTTCAGGCCGGCCAGGCGCTCGACGTAGCGCGTCAGGCCGATGGCCGGGTAGTCGATATAGCCGATTTTGCGATAGCCGCGCTCAATGAGGTGCGCGGTAATTTCCCGAGCGGCTTCGTAGTTGCGAAACCCCGTCGCCATGTCCAGGAACGGGCCCTTGGTCTCCCAGGTCTCGACGACGGGAACGCCGGCCGCCTTCAGCAGATCCACCGTTTCCTGCCCGTGACGGGTACCCGTCAGCACGATCCCGTCCGGGCGGCGCTGGATGAACGCCTTGACGACGGCGGTCTCGTCCTCGAGCGAATAGCCGGTATTGGCGATCATGAAGTGATAGGAGGCCTGGCGCAGGTAGTCGGCCATGCCCTGAATGCTCGTGGCGTTGTTCGAGTTTCGCAGCGACGGCACGACGATGCCGATCATGTTGGTCTTTCCCGACGCCAGGTTTCCGGCAACGCTGTTGGGCAGGAAACCGAGGCGCGCGCCCGCCTTGAGCACGTTTTCGCGCGTGCGAGGGGAGACCGATTCCGGTCGCTTGTACACCCGCGATACGGTCATGAGAGACACGCCAGCCTCGCGGGCCACGTCGGCCATGGTCGCCCAGCCCATCCCTCTGCGGATTGAATTGTCAGCCATTTGGCCTCCGTCGAATCTTATCGCGCAACCTACTTGACAACGCCGTCGCTTTGAAGGGAAATGTGAACGCTAACGTTAGCGCTAACATAACGACGAAAAGAGAGGGGGCGTGATGCAGACGGCGGATGAGCTGGCGCAGAAGGTCGGCGACTGGGTGGAGCAGGACCGCGACGAGATCGTTGCATTCCTGAGCAGGTTTCTGCAGGCGAAGTCCCCGAACCCGCCGGGCGACACGCGCGAGGCCAGTGCCTGCGTCGAGCAGTTTCTCGCTGCCGCCAGCCTGCCCTATCGGGTTCTGTCCGGCCAGGATCACCTGCCCAACATCGTCGGCACGCTGGACAGTGGCCGGCCGGGCAAGCATCTCGTGCTCAACGGGCACATGGATGTGTTTCCCGCGATCGAGGACATTCCCGGCGAGCGCAGCCAGTGGAGCGGCGAAGTGGTCGACGGCCGCGTGTACGGGCGCGGCGCGGCCGACATGAAGTGCGGAACGACCGCCGCGCTGTTTGCCTATCGGTATGTCGCGCGTCTCCTCGAGCAGCTTTCGGGTCGCCTGACCCTGACCGTCGTGTCCGACGAGGAAACCGGCGGGCGCTGGGGCACGGGCTATCTCATGCAGACCATTCCCGACGAGGTGCTCGGAGATTGCTGCCTCGACGGAGAGCCGAGCGGGCTTGCCACCTTGCGGTTCGGCGAGAAGGGCGCGCTGCGAGCGGTCCTGACGACGAAGACCCGAGGCGGTCACGGCGCCTACCCTCACATGAGCGACAGCGCCATCAAGATCGCGGCCGATCTGGTGCGCGAGCTGGAGACGCTGGCAGACCTGACGCCGGACCTGCCGGAGCACATTCTCGATGTTCTCTCCAGGCCGGAGATCCGGGAGGCGACCGACAAGAGCCTGGGGGCCGGCGCGTGCGATGTCGTCGGCAAGGCGACGGTGAACATCGGCGTCATTCGCGGCGGTCTGAAGGTGAACATGCTGCCGGACGAGTGCGTTCTCGAGGTCGAGATCAGGATGCCGCCGGGCTTGCAGCGTTCGCTCGTCGAGCGGGAGCTGCTGTCGATCGTAGCGAAATATCCGACGACGACCTGCGAGATCCGAGACCATCACAGCTACGATTCAAGCTGGTGCGATCCGCAACACGAGATGGTCGCGATCCTTCAGCAATCGGCCGAGGCGGTCACCGGTCTGCGGCCCCAACCCATCATCAGTCTGGGCGGTTCCGATACCCGGTATTGGCGGCATCGCGGCATCCCGGCCTACCTCTACGGACCCTCGCCAAAGACGATGGGCCGGCGAGACGAGCATGTCACCATCGAAGAGCTGATCACTGTGGTGAAGGTCCACGCCATGAGCGCGGTCCGCTACCTCAATCAGGCGCAATAGTCGAAAAAGAGGGGAACGATATGAAGAAAATCGGCCTGTTTACACTGGGGGTGACCGCCTCGGTCCTTGCACTGGCGACCGGTGCTCTCGCGGAAAATTCGGTCACGGTGCTCGTTCGCAACGACTCCGTCGGCTTCGATCCTCACAAGGTCACCGGGCGAGGGGCCGCGGAAGTCCTGTTCATGATGACCGACACGCTGGTGTCGGTGGAAGACGACCAGCAAACGCTGCACCCGCTGCTCGCCAAGTCGTGGGACGTGTCGGAAGACGGGCTCGAATACACCTTTCACCTGCGCGACGATGTTGCCTTCTGCAACGGCAAGAAGCTGACCGCTGCCGACGTCGTCTATTCCTTCAACCGCCTGCTCGACCCCGCGACGCGTTCTCCCACGGCCTGGCGCCTCGGCGAGGTCAAGGAGATCGTGGCGGCCGACGACCACACGGTGCGCTACACGCTCGAGCGCCCGCACAATGAGCTGCTGCTTCATCTTGCGCAGAGCTTCGGTGCGATCATCGACAAGGACGACGTCGAAAAGCTCGGTGCCGACTTCGGCGTCAAGGGCCTGAACGGCACGGGGCCGTTCTGCTGGTCGGCATGGATGCCGCGCGATCACTTCAAGCTGACGCGGCACGATGCCTATACCTGGGGGCCGGAATTCTACGACAATACCGGGCCTGCGCTGGTCGCCTCCGTGATCTGGAAGGTCGTTCCGGAAGAAGGCGCGATCCTGGCCTCCCTGCAGACGGGCGCCGGCGACATCTCCTATGTGATGCCCGAATGGGCCATCGAGCAGTTGCGGGCCGCGCCCAACCTAACGATCGCCGAGCCGCGCGTTTCCAACTACTCCGCCTATCTCGGTCTGCGTCCGTTCCGCGAGATGACCAGCGACCGCCGCGTTCGCCAGGCCATGAACCACGCCGTCGACCGGGAAGCGCTGGCGGCCAGCATGTGGTTCGGCCAGGCAACGCCGGCAACGACGCTGATCAGCCCGAAGACGATCGACTATTCGGGCGAGTACCAGGCCTCCTACGATCCCGACAAGGCCCGTGCGCTGCTGGACGAAGCCGGCTGGAAACTGGCGGATGATGGCTTCCGCTACAAGGACGGCAAGCGTCTGGCTCCCGGCATTCTTGCGGCCGGAACATCGGGCTGGCGCTCGCGCCTCGAGGCCATCCAGGGCTACATGAAGCAGGTCGGCATCGATCTGCAGCTCCAGCTGGTCGAGCCGGCCGCGGCCATGGCGCAGATCAACAGTTCCCCGGACTTCGACGGATATGCGCTCTTTGCGCCCTATGCGACGGCCGGCGAGGCGCTGATGGTCTTCCAGTCCGACAATATCCCCGCTCCGAACCGGTTCCACTGGGACAGCGCGGAAACCGACGCTCAGCTGGAAAAGGGCCAGACCGCTCTGTCGGCCGAAGAAAAAAGCGCTGCCTACGCCGCGATCCAGAAGACCATCGTCGAGGAAGCCCTGGTGATCCCTCTGGTTCACGAGAAGCTGTTCCTGTTCTCCACCGACAGGGTCAAGGGCGTCCGGGTGCATGGCATCTACAACAGTGCGCTCTACAAGGGCCTCGACATTGAGGTCGTGAAATGAGCGATGCGCTGTCGGCTGATTTCAAGCCGGAGCCATACTGGTGGGAGGATGCTCCGCGGCGCGGTGCCGCGGAGCATCCCCTTCCCGACGAAACCGATGTCGTCGTTGTCGGGTCTGGTTATGCCGGCCTGTCCTGCGCCATCGAGCTTGCGCGACAGGGGCGCTCGGTAACCGTCCTGGAGGCCAGAAGTCTCGGCTTCGGCGCCAGCAGCCGCAGCGTCGGCATGATCGGCGGCCGCTTGCGCCAGTCCTTCCCGGTGCTGTCGCGCCGCTTCGGACCTGCAAAGGCGCGCGAGCTTCTCGAGGAGACGTCCGGGGCCTATAGCTGGTTCTTGAACTTCGTCCCGGACGAAGGCGTCGAATGCGACCTCAGGCAGTCGGGGCGTCTGATCTGCGCCTGGACCGAAAAGGACCTGGCCGGCATCCGCCGGCAGAGCGAAACCCTGGCGACATTCGACATCCGTTCGCAGGTGCTCGAAAAGGACCAGCTGCAATCACACGTCCGCACGCCGCTCTACCACGGCGCGCTTCTTCTGCCCGATGACGGCGGCGTCCATCCGGCCCGCTATCATGAAGGGCTGCTGGCCGGCGCCGCCCGGCGAGGGGTGGCGCTGGTGGCGCACACGCCGGTGGTCGGGGTCGACAGGGCCGGCCCGGGTTTCGTTGTCCGCACGGCGCGAGGGCACATCAAGGCCGCGACCGTCGTTCTGGCGACGAACGCCTATACCGATACCGCGTTTTCATGGTTTCGCCGGCGGGTGATCCCGGTCGGCAGCCATATGGTTGCGACGGAACCGCTCGAGGCCTCCGTCATCGACGCCCTGCTGCCGACCGAAAGCCTGGTGAACGATACGCGCAGCCTCGCCTATGCGATCCGCAAG
Source organism: Stappia sp. G46H5W (assembly GCF_058448995.1). Classification (NCBI taxonomy): domain Bacteria; kingdom Pseudomonadati; phylum Pseudomonadota; class Alphaproteobacteria; order Hyphomicrobiales; family Stappiaceae; genus Stappia; species Stappia sp. G46H5W. The sequence continues at coordinate 20,708 of NZ_JBZFLL010000006.1, forward strand.
AGCCCCGACGGGCGCCGGCTTCTGGTCGGCGGCAGGGCCCTGTCGAGAAACAATTTCGACGCGCGGCACATCGCGACGCGGCTCATGGCCGTTCTCCGCCAGGTTCTGCCCGATCTGCCGCCCTTGAAGGCGAGCCACGCATGGGAAGGAAACGTCGCCTTCACCATGGATCGCGTCCCGCATATCGGCGTGCATGACGGCGTTCACTACGTGACCGGCTGCAATGGCTCGGGCGTCGTCATGGCCTCGTATCTGGGGATGCGGATTGCCAGGCTCGCCAACGGCGACGACGCGCCATGCGCCTTCAACGGCAACGCTTTCAAGGCGCCACCCTTCTACCGCGGCAATGCCTGGTTCATGCCCGTGATCGCCACCGCGATGGGGATCGACGACCGGCTGCGCGCACTGCTCAACAGATAGACCGACCACACAGGAAGCGACGAAATGACTTTTTCTCTCATCGCCCGCGACGAAGCGACAGGCATGTTCGGGATCGGGATCACCACATCCTCGATCGCGGTTGGCAATCGTTGCCCGTGGGCGCGCGCCAAGGTGGGGGCCGTCACCTCCCAGCACCGCAGCGACATCCGGCTCGGGCCCAAGGGGCTGGACCTGCTCGAACAGGGCCTGAGCGCCGAGGAGACCGTCAAGCGCCTCATCGACGAAAGCGAGTTCCCCGACCAGCGCCAGGTCGCAGCCATCGACAGGAACGGCGGAACGGCCTTTTATTGCGGCCCGAAAATCCCGTCCATCAATTCGGGCTATCAGGGCCGGAACTGCGTCTCGACGGGGAATGTCATCGCCAATGCGGACGTGCCGAAGGCCATGGTAAAGGCCTATGAGGCATCGCTGGATCTGGAGTTTGCGGAGCGACTTCTGGCGGCCATCGATGCGGGGCTTGCCGCCGGCGGCGAGACGCAGCCGCTGTATTCGGCAGCGCTTCTCATCGTCGACGAGCAGGACTGGCCGCTTGTCGACCTGCGCGTCGACTACGCGCCGAGCCCTGAAAAGAAGCTGCGCGCGCTGTGGGAGACCTACAAGCCGCAGACCCAGCATTTCATCACCCAGGTGCTGCGTCCCAACGACGTGAAGCCGTCGGTCCGCGCCACCGAGCCGACCTGAGCGCTTGGTCGCCATAGAGTGTCCGGGAGACCACACGCATGCTGAGATACGCTTTTCAACGCCTGGTGCTGGCTGTTCCGGTCACTCTCGGGGTGTTGGTGATCGGGTTCACATTGCTGAACCTCGTGCCTTCCGACCCGGCGACGGTGCGCGCTGGGCCGGCGGCAAGTGCCGAGGTCATCGCCCAGATCCGAACGGAAATGGGGCTCGACCGACCCTTGTGGGAGCAATTCCTGCGCTATGTCGGGAACGTCCTGACGGGCGACCTCGGCACGTCGCTCGTCAACAACATGTCCGTCGCGGACGAGCTGTCGCGGGCCTTCGGCGCCACGCTTGAACTCGTCGTGCTTTGCCTGGTCTGGGCTCTTCCGACGGCGATCCTGCTCGGTGTTCTGGCGGCCTCGCGGCGCGGAACGATCTGGGACCGGGTGATCATGGGCGGATCGGTCGCCGGCGTTTCGCTGCCGGTCTTCCTGATCGGCATGATCCTGCTGTGGGTGTTCGGCTACAAGCTGCAGTTGCTGCCCTTCACCGGGCGCGGCGGCCCGTTGTGGACGCTGGACGGCTTTCGGCACGCGGTCCTTCCCTCCGTCTGCCTCGGGCTGATCTTCATCGGGCCCGTGGCGCGCATGACCCGCACGTCGATGCTGGAAACGCTGAAGGCCGACCATGTGCGAACGGCCCGGGCCAAGGGCTTGAGCGAACGCGTCGTGACGTTTCGCCATGGGTTGCGCAACGCGCTGATCCCCGTGACGACGCTTGTCGGCCTGCAGATCGGCTATCTGCTCGGCGGGGCCATCGTCACCGAGACGATTTTCTCCTGGCCAGGCGTCGGACGGCTTGCCGTAGGAGCCATCGTCGCCAACGACATACCCGTCGCGCAGGGCGCAATCATTGCGCTTTCCCTCGGCTTTATCGCCATGAACCTTATCGTTGATCTGCTCTACGCAGTGCTCGACCCAAGGGTGCAAGCGAAATGACGTCTCCCATCTCTTCCGAAACTGCGGCGGGCTTTCCAGGGCGCCACCTGCTGGTGTCGCTCGGCCGCGACCCGGTATCGTGCATTGCCCTTGCCACGCTGTCGGCGCTGTTTCTCGGGGCTGTCCTGGCGCACTGGATCGCGCCGTACGATCCCCTCGCAATCGACATGATGAAGGTGCTCAAGGCACCGTCCCTTGAGCACCTGTTCGGCACCGACGGCCAGGGGCGCGACATCTTCAGCCGCAGCCTCTACGGCCTCAGGGTGACGATCCTGCTGGGTTTCTCGGCGATTTTCGTCGGCGGAACCGTCGGTACGGTGATCGGCCTGGTGGCCGGCTTCTACCCGAAGGCGGACACCATCCTGATGCGGTTGATGGATGTGATCCTCTCGTTTCCGGCAATCCTGTTCGGCCTCGCCATCGCCGCGATCATCGGTTCGGGAACCACTGCCGTCATCATCGCCCTGTCTGTGTCGACGACGCCGCTGGTCGCGCGCATTGCACGCGGTGCCGCGCTGATGGCGCTGGCCCACGACTACGTCAGCAGCGGCCGCGCCATCGGGCTGAACGACTGGGCCCTGCTCTGGCGCTACGTCCTGCCCAACTGCATCTCCACGATCGTGGTGTTCCTGACCCTGCGGCTCGGCCAGGCGATCCTGCTGGGCGCCTCGCTCAGCTTTCTCGGCCTTGGAACGCAGCCTCCCGCCCCGGAGCTCGGCACCATGGCGGCGCAGGGCATCGGCTTTTTCTTCTTTGCCCCCCATGTGACGCTGATCCCGAGCTTCGTGATCTTCTTCCTTGTCCTGTCGATGAACATTCTCGGGGATTCATTGCGCGACATTCTCGACCCGCGCCTGCGAAGCTGAGGACGACCATGACCAACCATGCAGATAGTCCCGGTGCCGCGGCCGCGCCCGTTCTCGACATCCGGGATTTCACCATCGAGCTCGTGACGGGCAAGATGGTATCCCCGATCGTCGACGGGGCCAGCTTCCAGGTCCATGAAGGCAGGACGCTCGGCATCGTCGGCGAGTCCGGCTGCGGAAAAAGCATGCTGTCGCTCGGGATCATGAAGCTTATCCCCACCCCGCCGGCCAAGATCGCCGAGGGGCAGGTCCTGCTCGACGGAAGCGATCTGGTTCCGCTGTCCGACAAGCAGATGGAGCAGGTGCGCGGCAACCGCATCTCGATGATCTTTCAGGAGCCGATGACCAGCCTGAACCCGGTCTACACGGTCGGCTACCAGATCGGCGAAGCGCTGCGGGCCCATTCCTCGCTCAGCTCGGCCGCGGCGCGCCAGAAAGCCATCGAGCTGCTGCGGAAGGTCGGCATCCCGAACCCGGAAAAGCGGGTCGACGAGTACCCGCACAGCCTTTCGGGAGGCATGCGGCAGCGGGTGATGATCGCGATCGCGCTCGCCTGCGAGCCGCGTGTCCTCATCGCCGACGAGCCGACCACGGCGCTCGACGTGACGATCCAGGCCCAGATCCTCGACCTGATGCGCTCGCTGAAGACGGAGTCGGGCACCGCGATCATGTTGATTTCCCACGATCTCGGCGTCATCGCCGAGATGGCCGACGACGTGATCGTCATGTATGCGGGGCGCATCATCGAGCAGGCGCCGGTTCACAGCCTGTTTGCCGCGCCGTCCCACCCCTACACCCAGGGCCTTCTCGCATCGATACCGGCTGTTGAGGGCGAGCAGCACCGGCTTCAGCCGGTTCCCGGCACCGTGCCGCCGCCGCACGACCGGCCGAAGGGATGTGCCTTCCATCCGCGCTGCAGCTTCAGCGACGAAAAATGCCGTGCGGAAAGGCCGCCGCTCGAAGAAAAGCTGGCAGGACACAGGGTTGCGTGCTGGCACGCCGGACCGGGAGCGAGCGCATGACCGCACAAAACGAAACGCCCTTGCTTGAAGTCCGCAACCTGACCAAGCACTTCAATGTCGGCGGGGGCGGCCTGTTCCGCCGCGACACGCAGACGGTCAAGGCCCTCGACGATGTCAGCTTCACGGTCGGCAAGGGCAAGACCTTTGCCATCGTCGGAGAAAGCGGTTGCGGCAAGTCCACGCTCGGGCGCAGCCTGCTGCGGCTGGAGCAGCCCACCGGCGGCCAGGTTCGCCTCGACGGGACCGACGTCACCACGGCGTCGGCGGCAACATTGCGCGCCATGCGGCGCAAGATGCAGATCGTCTTCCAGGACCCGTTTTCCTCGCTGCATCCCAAGATGACCGCCGGGCAGCTGGTCGCCGAACCGATGCTGCTCCACAGGATCGCGACCCGAAAGGACGTGCGCGAGCGCGTTGCGCGGCTGTTCGAACTGGTCGGGCTGGCGCCCTATCAGATGGACCGTTATCCCCACCAGTTCAGCGGCGGGCAGCGCCAGCGCATCGCCATTGCCCGGGCGCTTGCCGTGGACCCGAGCCTGATCGTGTGCGACGAGCCGGTTTCGGCGCTCGACGTCTCGATCCAGGCGCAGATCATCAACCTTCTGACCGACCTTCAGGAAAAGCTCGGGGTCAGCTACGTCTTCATTTCCCATGACCTCGGCGTGGTGCGCTACATCAGCCATGAGATCGCGGTGATGTATCTCGGCAGGATTGTCGAGCAGGGACCGAAGGACGAGCTTTTTTCCTCGCCCAAGCACCCCTACACGAAGGCGCTGCTGTCCGCCGTGCCGCGGCCCGATCCCACGTATCGCTCGCGCCGGATCGTGCTCAAGGGCGACCTGCCGAACCCGCTCGACCCGCCGCCGGGTTGCAGCTTTTCCAGCCGCTGCGCCCATGTTCGCGCAACGTGCCGCGAGGTCGAACCCCAGCTGGATGCGGTCTCCCCGCAGCACCGCGCGGCGTGCCATTTCTGGCGCGAGGTGTAGTCTGTCCCCGCGCCGGAAGCCTTGGGAAAATCGAGACGGATTTTGCAAAATTCCGTCTCGAAATCGCGAAATTTCGAGAACGGTCTCTCAATCCCGGCGGATCGGAGCGTTCCTTGCAAAAACTCCGGCCCCTGTTGCCAGGGACCGGAGGAGGCGAGCGGAAGAAGAGCCCGGGAAACGGGGCCGGTGAAACGGGGATAGAGCGGGGATAAGCCGGGCTCAGCCCTGCCAGGTCCACGTCATCCCGGTGCGCGAGGTGCAGGCGCCGCTGCCGCCGCCGCCGAGCGCGGCCATCAACGGGGCCGGAAGCTGGATCGAGAAATGGCTGACCTCGTGCAGCTCGGTCTCCGAGACGACGGTCAGTTCCAGGCGCACGTCGACCTGGCCGGTCGGCCCCATCGGCTGACCGACCAGGGTCGCCTGCCAGGTACCCGGTCCGGTGCGCGACCAGTCGATCTGCCTTGGCGCCTCGGCCATCAGCGGGCCGGGATGGAACGGATCGGAGAAGGTCATCTCGCGGGTGCCGGAGCGGCGCTCGAACCCGGCGCCGCGGATCTGCTCGGCGATCATCGCCGGACAGCCCTCCACGGCGGTCTGGCCGACCGTCACCGTCCAGCGGCCGTTGCGCGGCTGGATATCCCCGCCCCGGCTGGAACCTGTCCCCGCACCTGCGCTTGCACCGGCGCCGGCAGCCGCGCCTGCGCCTGCCACCGAGGCGGTGCTGCGCGGCACGGCGGGCGTGTCCGGGGCGGCGCTTGCCGTCGCGATCCGCAGCGAGGAGCGCACCACCTCGAAGGCGCCGAGATAGGCAACGTCCGTGCTGGTCACCCGGCACAGCCCGCCGGCCGGCGTGTCGGTGCAGGGGCCGCTGGCGGCCATCCACTGGCGCGGGTTCAGCATGATCTGCTGCAGCTCGGTGCCGGCGTTCCGCAACAGGGTGGCGGAGGGAAGACGGGCCTTCGCCCCTGCGGCGGTCTCGTAGAAGAAAGGTGGCTCGATCTGCCAGCCCTGCGGCAGGATCAGCGCCAGTCCGGTCACCGGGTCGTGATAGGCGCAGCCCGACGGGGCCTGGCAGGTCATGCCCTGGCTCTCCTGCGCCAGGGTGCCGGCGCCCGAAGGGCCGGCATCGCCGCGCTGTCCCGGCGGGTTCTGCTCAGCCTCGCCGCCGCCGACCAGCGGGATCACGAAGTCGTTGGGCTGCCCCGGCACGATCTCGACCACGCCGCGGAACTCGGTCTCGCCCGGTCCCATGGTCGAAACCTCGTAGCGGCCCGGCTCGAACTCGCCCTCGCCGACCACCATGTCCGACTGCGGCGCCCAGGCTTCCGGGCTCATGTCGGGATCGAGCGGCACGGCCGACCAGGACAGCGGCGTCGGCGGGAAGCCGTCCGGCAGGCGGAAGGTGGCGCGCACCATCGGCAGCGCGTCCTGTCCGGGCGCCGCCTGCGTTGCCGCGAAGGCGCGCTCCGCCAGCTCCGTGCTGGTCGTGCGGTCGGCGTCCTCGTACGGCACCCCGACGCCGAAGGTCCGGGAGAACAGGATCTCCTTCTGGTTGGCGGAGAGGTAGCGCAGTTCGTAAAGGCCGGGCTCGGCCGGAGCCTTCAGGCCCATGCGCCCGTTCTTGCTGAGCGAATAGCCCCAGTCGCCTTGGTAAGTGCCGGCAGGATCGCCCGGCCGCGCGATGACGACGCGCTGCTGGACCTGGTCCGGACCGCGCCAGGTGAAGGGAAACCGCTTGCCCGGCTCCACCGAGCCGATGGGGTCGAACCCGTTCGACGCGGCAACCACCTCGACCGGCTGGCGGGCGATGATGCCCTGGCCGGTGACGAAGAGGATCAGGTCGTAGTCGCCGGGCTCCGCCGGGGCCTGCCTGGTGAACGGGTTATTGCCGGTGTTGCCGCTGCCGCCGATCACACCGAAGGACGGGCTGACATCGGGCTCTGCCGCACCGCGCCGGGTGAAGCCCGCATAGTCGACGGGCCGCGCCGTGCCCTTGTACGAAATCCGGTAAGTGTGTCCGGCCTCGGCCTTCGGGCCGATGTCGAAGAACGCCTCCTGAACGGCCGGCTCTGGCTCTGGTTCCGGCATCGGTTCGGCCGCGGCGATCTGGTTGAGCGCGTCGGTGAGCTCGGCGCCGGACTGCGGGCGAAGCAGCTGCCCGCCGGTCTGGTCGGGCACGCAGGCCAGCGCATCGGCCTCCTGCTCGCTCAGGCCGAAGCCGACCACATGGGCGCGGATCTTGATGCCTTCCTGCGCCAGCTGGGCGGCGACCGCGCAAGGATCGGCTTCGCAGGTCTCCAGCCCGTCGGTGACCAGAATGATGTCGGCCTCCTCGGCCGTCGGCGGGATCTCTCGGGCAGCGATCCGCAGGCTTTCGGAAATCGGCGTCATGCCGCGCGGGTTGATGCGGTTGAGCCGCTGCGACAGGGCGCGGGCGTCCTGGCTCCCCGGCCGGGCGATGATCTCGATGTCGGAGCAGTCGCCGCGCCGGTTGTGGCCATAGGCGATGACGCCGAGCGGGATGGACGCATCGCGCGTGGCGAAGAATTGCCCCATCACGTCGCGCGCCACCTCGATCTTGGTGATGCCGCCGTCGAGCTGGCCCCACATCGAGCCGGAGGCATCGAGAATGAGGATGGCCGCCTTGCCGGATTGCCCGGGTTGCGATGAAGACGATTGGGCGTTCGCTGCCTGCGTGATGGCAAGCGCACCGAGCGTTGCGGCGGCGAGTGCCGCCCGGATGCCGGACTGTGTCATGATCTTCCTCCTCATGGGGCCGCTCAGTCGCGGGCGAGCCTCAGGGCCGGACGCAGCACGTTCTCGGCGCGCGGGATGGCGATGCGGGCCGAAAAGGGTACGGCCTCGTCGGTGGGCAGCTGCCGATAGCTGCCCTCGACGGTGACCGATCCGTCGACGAGAAGCCCGTCGCGCAGGTCGAAGGAGACAGAGCCGCCGTCCACCGTGCCGGTGGCCAGCGTGACGGGCACGTCCGCGTCGTTGCGCTGGACCAGCTTGAAGACGCCGAGGAAGGCGCCGTCGGGCGCATCCGCCATCCCCGCCTCGCCGACAATGGCGCCGGATGTGGCGTCGCTGTCGCCGAGGCGGACCAGCACCATGCAGAGCATGGTCAGGGCCGGCGCGTCGTCGAACACCATGCCCTGGACGCCGACGACGAGGCCGCCGCCTGCGTCCGTGCCGTAGAGCCCGCCGCCCGCAAAGCCGGCAGCGAGCCCGCCGGAAATCTCGCCCCTGGTGACCGGAGCGTCGGGCTTGGTCTCCACAAAGTTGCGGAACTGCGAGATGTCGAAGCCGGGCGGCGGCATTTCGCAGGCGGCTGGCCCGAGCGTGTCGAACACGAAGTCGGCCTGCGGCGCGACCTGGGGGGCGGACTGTGCCTGGGCGGCGGTCGCCGCAAGCAGGGCGAGGGCTGCGATGCCGCCGCAGGCAAGACGTGATCTGGAAATCATTTCATGGATCCTTCGGGTGGGATGGTACGCCCCCGTTTGCGGTCCGGTTCCGACAGTTGCGTCCCTGCTTTGCCAACCTAAAAGGCAAATGCCGGATTGAGCCGGACCAAAAGCGATGTTCGTATGCGGTTGCTGCCGCGCTCAGGCCTGCGGCTGTGCCGGTCCCGGCTCGGCGGGCGGGGCGGAGGACGGTGCCGGCGACCACAACCCGCTCTTCTGCTTGATGGCGTCGAACTTCTTCGACACCTGCGACAGCTTGGCGTCCCAGGCGGGATCGGGCGTCTGGCCGGCGGTGACCTTGAAGAAGACCTGCATCATGCAGGCGATGGCGAAGGGCTCGATCAGGGCGGCCTTGACCGCCCAGGCGAAGATCAGCGCGAAGACGATGCCGCCCGCCGACCAGGCGCCGGGGATCATGTAGACGACCGCCGCGGCCGGGGCGAGCATGACCAGGAACACCAGGAACGACAGGCCGTAGACGATGAAGGTCAGCACGGCGGCGTTCTTCATCATCCGCCCGGCATTCTGGCCGTAGAGCACCAGGGCGGTGCGGGCGGAGGCCCAGGGATTGTCGCTGCGGGTGCGGATCGCATGGGCCAGGATCACCTCGTCGACGAGGCCGATGGCGATGCGCAGGAAGGCGCGCACCAGCCCCATGATCTGCTGGACGCCGGGAATGGGCAGGAAGGAGGCGATGCCCTGGATCAATCCGGTCACGGCGGCGAGCACGCCCTTGACCAGCTGGTCGATGGCGAAAAGCACGCTCGCCTCGGCGAAGCGGGCGGTCACCACCTGCCGGGCATGGGCGATCTGGCCCTGGCCGTCCGGCATCTGCTTGCCGTCGATGAGCTCGACCAGCACGGCGATGTGCCCGGCCTTGACCACATAGAGAATGTATTCGCGCAGGAGATAGAGGATGCCGGCCGTCAGGCCGAACCCGGCGACGCCGCCCCACAGGGTCGAGCTGGCGCGGAACTCCTCGTCACCGAAGCCGCCGATGCCCCAGCCGATGCCGGCGCCCGTGCCGGTGACGATCACATAGGCGCAGGCGATGCCGAAATAGACCACCATCCGCAAGATGATGAAGGGCGCGGTCTTCGCCATCAGGCCGAGCGACCGGCCAATACTGAAATCCCACATTCAAGGGTCTCCCGCAGCTGATGTGGTCGTGAATCGCAGCGCTCGCGTGCCGGGCGCGAAGCGAAGGTAGCCGCTTCGCAGGCCGCGCTCTTGGGGCCGGCGGTAGCGGATGCGGGCCAGGCGGCACAGCACCGGTCGCCGGCGATGGCCTCAATTCGCGGCGAAGGCGGCGGCGAGCGCGGCGGCGCGGACCTCTTTCGGCGTCTGGCCGAAGGCGCGGCGGAAGCTGGCGTTGAACCAGGACAGGTCGCTGAAGCCGGAGGACAGCGCGATCTCGCTGATGCCGAGCATGCTCTGGGCCGGATCGCACAGGCGCCGATGGGCCAGCAGCAGCCGGCGCTGGGCGACATAGTCGCGAAAGCTCGTTCCTTCGCCGGCAAACAGAGAGCGGATGTAGCGCGGCGAGATGGAATGGCGCGCGGCGATCCACTCGCTGCCGAGGCGCGGCGAGACGAGGTTCTGCTCGATGTCGGCCTTGATCGCCTTGAGCCGGGCGGCGCGCACGCCGCGCCCCTTGGCGATCTCCTCGGCCTCGCGCGAGGCGCCCATCGCCATGATCGTCAGGTCGTGGATGTGGCTGGAGCAGGTGGCGACCTCTTCGGCCGGCAGGAGCGCCAGTTCCTCGTGCAGCGAGCGGGCGTAGCGCAGCAGCAGCCGCCATTGCGGCGTCACCGGCTGCACCTCCCGCAGGGCACCGTTGAGACTGGTGCCGGCGGAGGCGAGAAAGGCGCGCGGGATCGACAGGTAGAAGGCGTCGTTGCGCTCGCCGTGGAACTCGGCCGAGCCCGGCAGCTCGTTGGGGTCGAGATAGACGGAGCCGGGCGTGCACACGACATTGCTGCCGCCCTGCTGGTACATGGAAAAGCCGCCGGACAGCGGCACATGCACCATGACGTTGTCGCCGGTTTCCGCCGCCAGCGCCTTGGTGCGCACCACGCCGCAGCGCGAATGCATGGTCTGGCCGGTCATCAGGCCGGGCAGCAGGCCGATGGTCGTGTGCGAGTGGAAGGCGGTGTCGTCGGCCGGGGTGATCTGGAGCCGGCACATGGAAGCAACGGCGTCCTGGAAGGCTGCCACCCTGACATCCGGATCGAAATCGCTGGCGGAGAGGGTGAGGACCGACATGCTCTACCAATAGGTGTGCCCGACCGCCCTGTCCAGCGTCTGGCTTCCGTAGGGGAGCGCGACGGCGGGGGCTGCGAAAAAAAGGCAGGCGCCCGCGATCTGCAGGCGCCTGCCAGTCCGAGGGAGGCGGCGGGAGGACAGGTGGGAGGCTGCCGCGCCCTCAGTTCATCAGCCGGGGTAGCCAGAGCACGATGTCCGGCCACAGGGTGATCAGCGTCAGCAGCCCCATCAGCAGCAGGAAGAACGGGAAGGTCGCCTTCGCCACGGTGAGGATGTTGGCGCCCGTCACGCTCTGCATCACGAACAGGTTGAAGCCGACCGGCGGGGTGATCTGCGCCGCCTCGATCAGGATCGTGATGAAGATGCCGAACCAGATCAGATCGACGCCCGCCGTCTGCACCATCGGCAGCATCACCGAGGAGGTGAGCACGATGATGGAGATCCCTTCCAGGAAGCAGCCGAGGACGAGGATCAGCAGGCCGAGCACCGCCAGCAGCGCGTAGGGCGACAGGTTCAGCGCATCGACCCAGCCGGCGAGCTGGCGCGGCAGGTCGACGAAGGCGACGGCGATGGACAGGCACGCGGCGCAGGCGATGATGAAAGAGATCATGCAGGACGTGCGCACGGCCGCCATGACGCCGTCCATGAAGGTGGCCCGTGTCAAGGTGCCGCTCAGCGCCGACAGGGCGAGGGCGCCGATCACGCCGATCACCGCCGCTTCCGTCGGGGTGGCGAAACCGCCGTAGATCGAGCCGATCACCAGCGCGATGAGGCCGACGGCAGGGGCCAGGTTGCGCAGGCCCGCCAGCTTGGCGCGCCAGCTCGGCGCGGTCTCCGGCTCCGGCATCTTGTCGCGGTTGATGAGGCTCCAGATCGCCGTGTAGCCCATGAACAGGGCGATCAGCAGCAGGCCGGGCACCACCCCGGCGATGAACAGGCGGCCGATCGACTGTTCCGCCGTCACGCCGTAGACGATCATGATGATCGAGGGCGGGATCAGCAGGCCGAGCGTGCCGGAGCCCGCCAGCGTGCCGATGGTCATGTTGGCGGGATATTCGCGCTTCGACAGTTCGGGAACCGTCATGCGGCCGATGGTGGCGCAGGTGACCGCCGAGGAACCGGTGATCGCCGCCAGCACGCCGCAGCCCAGGATGTTGACGTGGAGCAGGCCGCCGGGCAGGCGCCCGACCAGCGGGGCTAGGCCGCGGAACATCCTGACCGACAGGTTCGAGCGGAAGAGGATCTCTCCCATCCACACGAACAGCGGCAGCGAGGTCAGCGCCCAGCCCCAGCTGCTGTCCCAAAGGGTCGAGGCGATCAGCGAACCGGTGGGCGCGGAGGTGAACAGCGCCATCATCGCCATGCCGACGGCCAGCAGCGTGACGGAGACCCACACGCCGGCGGCCAGCAGCCCGAAGATGAGGACCGCCAGGGTGATGGCGGAGACGAAGATCATGTCCATGATGGCCTACTCCGCGTGGCTGTCTTCGGGATGGGTGTCGCTGTCGTAGCTCGGCACGTTGCCGCGCAGCACCTGCACCAGGTCGTCGAGGATCGCGACGGCGAAGAGCACGACGCCGACCGAAACGCCGGCCTGCGGGATCCAGAAGGGCATGGCCAGCAGGCCCGGGCTGACATCGTTGTAGCTGTAGGACTGAAAGGTCAGCTCGATGACGTGCCAGGCGAGAAAGCACACCGCGGCGCCGGCGACGAGGCAGTTGAAGACCTCGAAGACCCGCTTCGGCCCGGCCGGCAGGTGGCTGACCACCAGCGTGATGCGCACATGGGCGCCATGCCGGAACGTGTGCGCCAGACCGAAGAAGGTGGCGGCGGCCAGACACAGTCCGGCCGCCTCGGTGGAATCGACGGTGACCGACATGGTGCGGGCCACCACCTGCACGACGATCGTCACGCCGATGCCGATCAGGAACAAGGCTGCCAGATAGCCGGCCGCCTCATAGAGGCTGTCGAGGACGCGTCGGATCATGAGCCGATTCCTCCCTCCTTGGCTGTGGCCGGATCAGTCGAGCGATGCCTGGTAGGCCTCGTAGACCGCCTTTTCCGCGTCGGAGGCGCGGGTCATCCAGTCGGCGACCATCTCCTTGCCGATCTCGTCGATGCGGTCGAGCACGTCCTGCGGCGCCTGGTTGATGGTGATGCCGTGCTCCTTGAGGACGTTCTCGCGCTCCTCGCTGGCGGCCTTGGCCAGTTCCCAGCCGCGTGCGGTCGCCGCCTCGCCCTCTTCCAGGACGATCTTGCGGATGTCATCGGGAAGGGCGCGCAGGGCCCGCTCGTTGACGATCACGGCGTTCTTGTTGTGCATCGTGCCGGTATAGGTGAACACGTCGAGGTAATCCCAGACCTGCACGTCGGTGCCCGACTGCGCACTGGTCCAAAGCGCCTCGATCATGCCGGTGGCGAAGGCCTGCGGCACCTCGGCAAAGGGCAGGATGATCGCCTGGGTGCCGAGCTTCTCGCCCATGACCTGGGTCTGCTGGGAGTAGATGCGCAGCTTCACGCCGTTCAGGTCGTCGAGCGAGTTGATCGGCTCGGCGGTGAAGAAGCCCTGGCCCGGCCAGGCGACATAGGTGATGACGCGCATGCCGTTGCGGCCGAACCACTCGTCGTAGAACGGCTTCTGGGCCTCCATCAGCTTCCACGACTTGTCGAAGGTCGGCACGACGCCGGGAATGTTGTCGAGATTGAACATCTCCTGCTCGTTGCCGTAGACGCCCATGCGGATCTCGCCGATCTGCACCTGGCCCGACTGCACCGCGCGCTTGATGTTGTCGAGCTTGATGAGGCTGTCATGGGAGCGCAGGTCGATCTTCAGCTCGCCCTTGGTCCTCTCCTCCACCGCCGCGATGAACTGGCGGATGTTCTTGGTGAAAAAGCTGGTTTCCGGATAGCCCGAGGCCATCGTCCACTGGGTTGCCGCAAGGGCGGGGCCGGCGAGGGCGAGCGTGGCCGAAGCCAGGGCGGCCGCGCGAAGCAGGGACTTCAGGGACATTCTTGTTCTCCGTCTGTTGGGGTGATGGGCGCCTGCGGGCACTGCCCGGCGCGTGGGCAATTGGCTTGCCTCTCGCTTTACGTATGCAGACTGTCATATGTTGTCATATGTGTCAAAACCGTAAAACGCGGTTTTGGCGATTCCTGCGATTTTGTCGATGGATCGAGCGATGGAGCGCAGACGCGCAGCCGGCATCGGCCGGCCGCAGGCGGCCGGAGGCGTCAGGCGCAGGAAAGGGCAGGCGAAACGGTCTTTCCGGGAACGGGCGCGCGCTGGCGGGCGATGCCGCCGCGCGCCGGTCCGCGCGTCAGACGGCGGACTGGCGGTAGCGCATCAGGCTGCCCGACAGGTGGCGGCGCATGGCATCGCGTGCGGCGGCCGGGTCCTGGGCCTCGATCGCCTCGAGAATGGCGCGGTGCTCGTCCTGCAGCTTTTCGGTATAGGCGCCGGTTCGCGCCTTGCCGCCGATGGCATTGACGCGCAGGCGCGGGATGATCTGCGGCCCGAGAAAGGTCAGGAACTTCTCGAAATACGGGTTGTTGGTGGCCCGGGCGATGGCCAGGTGGAACTCGAAATCCATCGGTCCGCTCTGGCCGGTGTCGTCGGCGGACAGGCTATCCAGCGCGTCGCGGATCCGGGTCAGTTGCTCCTCGCTGCGCCGCTCCGCCGCCATGGCGGCTGCCTCCAGCTCGACGCTGAGGCGCAGCTCCAGGATCTGCAGGATCTCCTGCACCGCCGCATCGGGAAGCGGCGAGATCTCGAAAGGCTGCAGGCGCGGGGCGTCGTCGACGAAGACGCCGATGCCCTGGCGCGACTTGAGCACCCCATCGGCGCGCAGCGAGGCGACCGCCTCGCGCACCACCGTGCGGCTGACGCCGAACTCGGCGCACAGGTCGCTTTCGGAGGGGATGCGCTCGCCGGGAAGATAAACCTTGTCGTCGATCTTCTGCAGGATCTGCTTCTTCAGCTGCGATGAAAGGCTTTCCCGTCTCCCGAGCATTCTTATTCCTTTTTGCGTCGCGCTATGCCTGTTGGGCATCATATAACAGACCACATGGCCGTGCTAGCAATTGCAACCTGCTTTGGCGGTTTCCCCTCAGTCATCCACCAGCAGGATGGCCTCCACCTCGACGCTCATGTCGTGCGGCAGCGAGGCGACGCCGACCGCACTGCGCGCATGGCGCCCCGCCTCGCCCAGCACCTGCAGGAAGAGGTCGGAGCAGCCGTCGATCACCTTGGGGTGGTCGCGGTAGCCGGGAACGGCGTTGACCATCCCCAGCAGCTTGACCACGGTGCGGATGCGGCCGAGATCGCCCAGCTCCGCCTGTGCGGCGGCAAGCAGCTGCAACCCGGCCGAGCGGGCATGGTCGTGCGCCTCGGCCGTCGTCACGCTCTCGCCGACACGGCCCGAGGCGACCTGCCCGTCGGCGCCGGCTCCGCCCCGTCCCGACAGGAACAGGAGGGGGCCTGCCCGCCGGGCGGGACTATAGGAGCCGGCAGCCTCGCGCACCGGCGGCAGCTCCAGCCCGAGGTCGCGCAGCCGCTCCAGCGGGTTCACGCCTCGTCTCCGAGCGCTGCGACCGCCTCGCGGATGCGCGTGCAGGCGCTGGCGAGCAGCGGGCGCGCGGCGGCGAAGGACAGACGCACATAGGGCGACAGCCCGAAGGCGGAGCCCGGCACGGTGGCAACGCCGGCGGCCTCCAGCAGGTACTCGGAAACGTCCGCGTCGCCGGCAAGCCGCCTCCCGTCCGGCCGCAGCCGGCCGATCAGGCCCTTGCACTCGAGGAAGGCGTAGAAGGCGCCTTCCGGCTTGCGGAGCCTGAGGCCGGGAATGCCGGACAGACCGTCGATCACCAGATCGCGCCGGGCGGTGTATTCGCGGCCCGCCTCGGCCACGAAGCCCTGCGGCCCGTTCAGTGCGGCGACGGCGGCCGCCTGGGCGACCGAGCACGGGTTGGACGTGCTCTGCGACTGGATCTTGGCCATCACCTTGATCAGGCCGGCAGGCCCGGCCGCGTAGCCGATCCGCCAGCCGGTCATCGCATAGGCCTTGGAGACGCCGTTGACCGTCACCGTGCGATCGCGCAAGCGCGGGCAGGCGGCAAGGAAGGGCGTCGCCTCGGCCCCGTCATGCAGGATGTGCTCGTAGATCTCGTCCGACAGGATCAACACCCGCGGGTGCCGCTCGAGCATCGCCCCCAGCGCCTCCAGCTCGGAGCGGGAGAAGGCGGCGCCCGACGGATTGCCCGGCGAGTTGAGGAACAGCCAGCGCGTCTTCGGGGTGATCGCCGCTTCCAGCTGCTCCGGGGTCGGCTTGAAATCCGCCTCGATCGGGCATTCGACCACCTTCGGCACGCCGCCCAGCAGCAGCGCCATGTCGGTATACGAGACCCAGTAGGGCGCCGGCACCAGCACCTCGTCGCCGGGCTCCAGCGTTGCCATCAGGGCATTGAAGATGACCTGCTTGGCGCCGTTGCCGGCCGAGATTTCCTGGCGGGAGAAGAGCAGGCCGTTCTCGCGCGCGAATTTGCCGATGATCGCGTCCTTGAGCTCCGCCGTGCCGTCGGCGGCGGTGTAGCGGGTCGCGCCCGCCCGCATCGCCGCCTCCGCCGCGTCCAGGATATGGGCGGGCGTGTCGAAGTCCGGCTCGCCGACGCTGAGGTCGACGACATCGGCCCCGCCGGCGCGCAGTTCCCGCGCCCGCACCGAGATGGCCATGGCCGGCGACAGCTTGATCAGGCTGGCGCGTTCGGCCTCATAGGTCATGGCGACCCCGCTCATTTGCTCGCCACGTATTCGAACGCCTCGTCGCGGGCCGCCGCATCCGGGTCCCGCTTGTCCGGGGCACCGAAGCCGCCGCCGCCGGGAAGCGAGAGGATCAGCCGCCGGTCGGCCGGCACGTGCTGGCGTCCCTTGGAGGCAAGGCGGGTGCCGTCGTCCAGCGTCACCGAGCCCGGCTCGCCGTCATGGCCGCCGTCGCGTCCGCGCGCGGGATGGTCGATGCGGTCGAACATGGCGTTGAAGTGGAACTCGTGCCCGGCCGCCGCGCCGATCTCGACAACCTGGCCGAGGCCGCCGCGATACTGGCCGGCGCCGCCCGACCCGTCGCGCAGCTCCTTGCGCCAGAAGATCACCGGGCCGACATGCTCGGTCGCCTCGATCGACATGGAGTGCACGCCGCTGGGGAAGGCGGTGGCGCTGAGTCCGTCGAGGCTGGCCCGGGCGCCGGCGCCGCCGCTGTTGAACAGCAGCACCTCGGCCCGCCGGCCGCCGTCGGCGGGGGCCTCAGCGCCCTGCAGCGGACGCGCGCTGACATGCAGGTTCCACAGCGCGCCGGAGCCTTCCGCCGGCACGCGGCCGGGCAGCATCTTGTGCACCGCGCCGAGCACCGCGTCGGGAATGAAATGCCCGAGCACGTGGCGCACCGCCACCGGGGCGGGATGCTGCGCGTTGAGGATGCAGCCCTTCGGCGCGGCGAAGTGGAACGGGGCGAGCGAGCCGTGATTGTTGGGAATGTCCGGGGCCAGCGCGCATTTCAGCCCGTAGCAGGCATAGGCCTTGGAGTAGATCATCGGCACGTTGATGCCGAGGGGGCTGGGACCGGAGGTGCCGTCGAAATCGGCAAGGATGTGGTCGTCATGCACGTCGATGCGCACGGCCAGATCGACCGGGCTGCCGTAGCCGTCGACGCGCATCACATTGTCGTAGGAGCCCTTCGGCAGCGCCGCGATCCGCTCCAGCGTCGCGTTGTAGCTGCGGTCGAAGACGAAGTCGGCGAGCTCTTCCAGATCGGCAAGGCCGAACTCGCCCATCATGTCCATCAGCCGCCGGTGGCCGGTCTCGTTGCAGGCCGCCAGCGAGAAGATGTCGCCGACCACCTGGTCCGCCTCGCGCACGTTGTGGCGCAGGATGTTGACGAGGTCGCGGTTGACGGTGCCGCGTTCGACGAACTTCATGATCGGGATGAAGATGCCTTCCTCGTAGACCTCGTTGGCATCCGGGCCGAAGCCGCGTCCGCCCACGTCCACCACATGCGCGGTGCAGGCGAAGAAGCCGACCAGCGCGCCACCGCGGAAGGACGGGGTCACCATGGTGATGTCGAGGAGGTGGCCGGTGCCCTTCCACGGATCGTTGGTGATGTAGACATCGCCTTCGAAGATGTTGTCCGGGCCGATGTCATTGATGAAATGCCCGACGGCCTCGGCCATCGCGTTGACGTGGCCCGGCGTGCCGGTGACCGCCTGGGCGATCATCTTGCCGCCGCGGTTGAAGACGCCGGCGGACAGGTCGCCGGACTCGCGCACGCTGGTGCTGAAGGCGGTGCGGATGAGCGTGACGGCCTGTTCCTCGACCACCGAGATGAGGCGGTTCCACATGACCTGCATGCGGACGTCGGAGAGCGAATTTCCGGTCATGGCTTGTGTTTCCTTCACGCTTTCGAGCGGACGAGCAGACATCCGTCCGCCTGGAAGACCGCTTCCTGTCCGTCCGTGATGATCGTGGTGGTCTCGTTTTCGGTGATGACGGCGGGGCCGGCGATGCAGTCGCCCGGCGCCAGCTCGGCACGGGCGACGACGGCGGCGGTGACGAAGCCGGCGGTGCGGGCCTCGAACATCTGCCGCGTCGCGGCCGCCTCCAGCCGCCGCTTCGCCTCCAGGCGCGGAACGCGCGGGGCCGGATAGGCCTCGGAGCTCGCCCGCAGCGACCAGCTGACGATCTCGATGTCGAGCTTGTCGATCAGCCGGCCGAACAGCTGCTCGTAGACCTCCTCGAAGCCCTTGCGGAATACGTCGACCTCGCCGGCGGCATAGTCGCGCACATCCACCGCAACCGGCACTTCCCAGCCCTGGCCGGCGTAGCGCATGTAGGCGGTGCATTCGAGGCTCGGCACCGCGTCGGGCGCGCCGGAGCGCACGAAGGCGGTCGCCTCCTCGGCGAGGTCCTTCAGCACGGCGTTGACCTTGCCGGCATCGAAGGCGCTGAGGCGCAGGAAGGCGCTGCGCACGGATTCGAAGCCGAAGGGCGCGCGCAGGAAGCCGATGGCCGAGCCGACGCCCGCTCCCGGCGGCACCAGCAACTCGCTGATGCCGAGCTTCTCGCAGAGCCGGCCGGCATGCAGGGGCGCGGCGCCGCCGAAGGCGATCATCGTGTAGTCGGCGAGCTCCATGCCGTTTTCCACCGCATGCATGCGTGCCGCGTTGCTCATGTTCTCGTCGACCACCTCGCACAGGCCAAAGGCGGCCGTGGTGCCGTCGATGTCGAGCGGGCGGGCGAGATCGCGCTCGATGGCGCCGGTTGCCGCGCCCGTGTCCAGCGTCATCGAACCGCCGGCGAACCCGTCCGCCGCCAGCTTGCCGAGCAGCAGGTCGGCATCGGTGACCGTCGGCTTGTCGCCGCCGCGGCCGTAGCAGGCCGGGCCGGGCTCGGAACCGGCGCTGTGCGGGCCGACGCGGATCTGGCGCATGGCATCGACGGCGGCGATGGAGCCGCCGCCCGCGCCGATCTCGACCATCTCGATCACCGGGATCGAGATCGGCATGCCGCTGCCCTTCTTGAAGCGGTAGGTGCGGGCCACCTCGAAGGTCTTCGCGGTCTTCGGCACCTGGTTGTCGATCAGGCAGATCTTGGCGGTGGTGCCGCCCATGTCGTAGGAGAGCACGCGCTCCAGCCCGTGCTGGCGGGCGATATGGGCTGCGAAGATCGCGCCGCCCGCCGGTCCCGATTCCAGCAGGCGGACGGGGAACTCGATGGCGCTTTCCACGCTGATGATGCCGCCGCCCGAATGGATCATGAAGACCGGGCAGGTGGTGCCGGCGGCCTTGAGGCTGTCGGTCAGCCGGCGCAGGTAGGAGGCCATCAGCGGCTTCACATAGGCATTGGCGCAGACCGTGTTGAAGCGCTGGAACTCGCGCATCTGCGGCGAGACCTCGCTCGAGATCGAGACGAAGAGGTCCGGCTGGCGGGCCAGCAGCGCGTCGCGGATGCGCCGCTCGTGCGCGCCGTTGACATAGGAGTGGATCAGGCCGACGGCGATGCTCTCGAAGCCGCCTGCCAGCACAGTCTCGACCAGGGCGTCGAGCTCGGCCTCGTCGATCTCCTTCAGCACGTTGCCGTGGGCGTCGATGCGCTCGTCGAGGACGAAGCGCTCGTTGCGCGGCACCAGGGGCGCCGGCAGCACGATGTCGAGGTCGTACTGCTCGAAGCGGTTCTCGGTCCGCATCTCGATGACGTCCCGGAAGCCCTTGGTGGTGATGAAGGCGGTGCGCGCGCCGCGCCGCTCGATCAGGGCGTTGGTTGCCAGCGTCGTGCCGTGGATGAGCGTGTCGATCTGGTCGAGCGCGATGCCGGCGCGTTCGGCGACCAGCCGCACGCCGTCGACGATGCCCTGTTCCGGTGCCGTGTAGTTGGTCAGCACCTTGGCAGAGTGCATGGCATCGCCAACTTCCATGGCAACATCGGTGAAGGTTCCGCCGATGTCGGCCCCTACCCGGATCTGCTTGCCGTCCTTCGTCATGTTCGCCGCGTCTCCCGCTTGCCTTGGGCTGGACCGGCCCCTCCCCGGAGCCGGTCGTGTTACTTGTATGACAACATACTACATGGAAATGTCAAGACGTCTGATGTGTGATTACATCAGTTTTGCGCCCCCGCCCGCGCGTCGACCGGCAGCAGGTCGGCCGGCATGTTCTGGTAGCAGACCGGGCGCAGGAACCGCCGGATCGCCATCGAGCCGACGCTGGTTGCGCCGAAATTCGTCGAGGCCGGATAGGGGCCGCCATGCACCATCGCGTCGCAGACCTCGACGCCGGTCGGATAGCCGTTGACCAGCAGCCGGCCGGCCTTGCGCTCCAGCACCGGCACCAGCGCGCGTGCCTGCGCATGATCGCCCGGCTCCAGCTGCAGCGTGCAGGTGAGCTGGCCGGCGAGGCTGCCTGCCACCTGCGCCATTTCCTCGGCCGAGGAGACGGTCACCACCAGTCCGAGCGGGCCGAACACTTCCTCGGCAAGATGCGGTTCAGTGAGGAAGCGGGTGCCTTGGGTGCGCAGCAGGGCCGGCGAGGCCTCGCGCGGCCCGCAGGACGCCCCGAGATGGACGGGCTTGCCGCCGGCCGCCTCCAGTTCGCCCGCGCCCCGGCGGAAGGAGGCGGCGATCTCGGCCGTCAGCATCGGCTGCGGCGCCACCAGCGACAGGGCCCGCGCCGCTTCGGCGATCAGGGCCTCGGCCGCCTCTCCCTCGCGCAGCACCAGGACGCCCGGATTGGTGCAGAACTGGCCGACGCCCATCACCAGCGAGGCGGTCCATTCGCGGGCGATGCTCTCGCCGCGGGTCCGCAGCGCCTCGTCCAGCACGAAGACCGGGTTGACCGAGCCGAGCTCGCCGAAGAACGGGATCGGCTCCGCGCGCTGCGCGCAAAGGTCGAACAAGGCCCGCCCGCCGGCAAGGCTGCCGGTGAAGCCGACCGCCCGGATCAGCGGATGGGTGACGAGCGTTTCTCCGGCCGCCCGGTCGGCGCTCTGCACCAGCGAGAAGGTGCCGGCCGGCATCTCGCAGGCGATGCGCGCCGCCTCGATGGCCTCTGCCACGATCTCGCCGGTCGCCGGATGGGCCGGATGGCCCTTCACCACCACCGGGCAGCCGGCGGCAAGGGCCGCGGCCGTGTCGCCGCCGGCGGTGGAAAAGGCGAGGGGGAAGTTCGAGGCGCCGAACACGGCGACGGGGCCGAGCGGGCGCATGCACAGGCGCAGCTCCGGGCGCGGCGGCGTGCGGTCGGGCAAGGCCTCGTCGACGCGCAGGTCGAGATGGCGCCCGGCGCGGATATGGCCGGCGAACATGCGCAGCTGGCCGGTGGTGCGGCCGCGCTCGCCCTCGACCCGCGCCTGCGGCAGGCCGGTCTCGGCCATCACCGTCGGCGTCAGGTCGTCGGCGCGCGCCTCGATGGCATCGGCAATCGCCTCCAGGAAGGCCGCCCGCTGCGCGCGCGAGGTCTGGTCATAGCCGGCGAAGGCAGCCTCCGCAGCGCGAACCGCCGTGTCGATCTCGGCCGCTCCGCCATTGGCGAAGCCGTGGGAGGGACCGCTGACCGGCCGGCTGTCGAAGCGCGCGCTGCTGTCGACGCGCGCGCCGGCGATGAGATGCGTGCCGTGGGGGCGATAGGCCATGTCGGAATGCTCCTTGCCTCATGTGAAAATTCGGTCCGCGCAACCCATCATAAAATAAGACATCATACAACTGTTGACTTTCATCTGATGGCGGGTAGAAGCTTTGCGGAACCAAACAAGCCAATGAGGAGCGCTTCCATGGACCCGATCGAACTGAAGGAAAGGCTTGCATCCAGCCTCCTGTCGTTCCCCGTCACGCATTTCACGGCCGATGGCGGCTTCAACGCCGAGAGCTATCGCCGGCATGTGGAGTGGTTGTCCGGCTTCGACGCCGCGGGCCTGTTCGCCGCCGGCGGCACGGGCGAGTTCTTCTCGCTGGCCCCGGACGAGATCCCGCATGTGGTGCGCGCGGCCAAGGAAGCCGCCGGCAGCACCCCCATCGTCGCCGGTTGCGGCTACGGCACGGCGCTTGCCGTCTCCATCGCCAGGCAGGCCGAAGCCGCTGGCGCGGACGGGCTGCTGCTGCTGCCGCATTATCTGATCGACGCATCGCAGGAAGGGCTCTACGCCCATGCGAAGGCCGTGTGCGATGCCGTCGGCATCGGCGTGATGATCTACAATCGCGACAACGCCATCTACAAGGCGGACACGGTCGCGCGCCTGTGCGAGGCCTGCCCGAACCTGATCGGCTTCAAGGACGGCAGCGGTGAAATGGGCCTGGTGCGCCAGGTCACGGCCACGGTCGGCGACCGGCTCACCTATCTGGGCGGCATGCCGACGGCCGAGCTTTTTGCCGAGGCCTATCTCGCCGCCGGCTTCACCACCTATTCCTCGGCCGTCTTCAACTTCGTGCCGGGCATGGCGGTGGAGTTTTACAAGGCGCTGCGCGCCGGCGAGACCGCCACATGCGAGACCCTGCTGAAGGGCTTCTTCTTCCCCTTCATGAAGCTGCGCGAGCGCGCGCCCGGCTATGCCGTGTCGCTGGTGAAGGCGGGCGTGCGCCTCAAGGGCTTCGAGGCCGGCCCGGTGCGCCCGCCGCTGACCGACCCGACGGCGGAAGAAGAGCGTCTGCTCGGCGAGCTGATCTCCTTCGCGGAAAGCCGCGCACGCTGAAACGCGCTGCCCGACAGGTACCCGAAACGAAAAGGCCCGCGGGAGACGCTCTCCCGCGGGCCTTTTTCGTGCGCGCTGCGGCGTCAGTCGTCCCGGCTTGCGGGCTGGGGCTCGGCGCGCTGCAGCCGCTCCACCAGCGAGACCGAGCCGCGCATGATATGGTCCTTCAGGAAGGTCTGCGCCTCGGCGATGTTCCCCTCGCGGCACAGTTTCAGGATGCGGCGGTGCTCGGCATCCATCGCCTCGCTGCCGATGGTGAAGCGCATCGGCACGGGAAAGTGGCGATAGGTGTTCATGTAGAGCTTTTCGAGAATGTCCAGGCTCTGCGGCCGGTCCGCCGCCGTGTAGAGCGCGCGGTGGAACGCCCAGTTCATCCGCGTCCAGTGGGTCTGGGTGGACTTGTCGAGCATCTGGTCGAGGATCTCCTCGGCCGCGGCGAGATCCTCCGGCCGCATCGCCGGGATCGCGATGCCGATCAGCCAGGGCTCGAGCAGCGCCCGCAGCTCGTACATCTCGCTCAAGGCCTCGATCGACACGCCGCTGACCACCGCGCCCTTGTGCGCCTCGACCTTCACCAGGCCTTCCGCCTCGAGCTGGTTCAGCGCCTCGCGCACCGGCACCCGGCTCACCCCCAGCCGCGCGGCGAGCTTTTCCTGCTTCAGCTTCTCGCCGCTCGCCAGCTCGCCGGAAAGGATCATCGAGCGTATCCGCTCGGTGACCTGCATGGTGACGGTCTTGCGGGCGATCACGTGTGTCGCGTCATCCATGAACGGGCTCCAGACTCTTCTCACCTGCACCAATATCCCAAGCCGGTCCGTTTCGCACCAGCCGCAGGCCGGATCGGGCAGCTTTGATATGGGACTTTATTTTGTATCCAATATTCATTATACACATGACGCGAGCATGTCGGGAACCCCGGATCGGAGGGCGCTGGGTCTTGTGCACCGTCTTGAGCAACAACGAGGGAGCCTGCGGCATAGGCGCCTCGGCGGATCTGCTGGCGGCCGGCGCCCCCACCCTCGATGCACTGGAAGTCGGTGTGCGCCTGGTCGAGGCCGATCCGTCCGTGTGGACCGTCGGGCGCGGCGGCTGGCCCAATCTCCTCGGTATCGTCGAGCTGGACGCCTCGGTGATGGACGGCGATACGCTGCGCAGCGGCGCGGTCGGCGCCATCACCGGCTTCCTGCATCCGGTCTCCATCGCCCGCCGCCTGCTGGAGGAGCTGCCCCATGAGTTTCTCGTCGGCGAGGGCGCCATGCGCTTCGCCCGCGAGATCGGCGCCGAACGCGGCGAATTGCTGGCCGACCATGCCCGCGTCGCCTGGCGCTCCTGGTTCGAGGAGAGCTTGCGCGAGGACGAGCGCGCGGCCTGGCCGGCGACGGACCTGCGCAAGCTGTGCTGGCAGTCGATGGACCCGGAGATCGGCAAGGACACCACGGTCTTTCTCGGCCTCGACGGCCGCGGGAGCATCGCCACCGCCACCAGCACCTCCGGCTGGGGCTGGAAATATCCCGGCCGCCTCGGCGACAGCCCGGTGATCGGCGCCGGCTCCTATGCCGACAGCCGCTACGGCGCCTGCGCCTGCACCGGCGTCGGCGAGATGACCATCCGCTGCGGCACCGCGCGGGCCGTCGTCCTCTACATGAAGATGGGATTGACCGTCGCGCAGGCGGTGGATGCCGCCGTCGACGACATGCGCGCCCTCAAGGGCGGCCTGGTCGGGCGCGTCACCATCCATGCCATCGACAAGGCCGGCGAACACGCCGTCGTCGCCGTCAACGGCGAGCCCGGCAACCACTACTGGCTCTGGCGCGAGGGGTTTGCCGCCCCGCAGCGGCACGAGGCCCGCATCGTCACCCTTCATCCCCACACCGGCTCGGCGGCGACCACCCATGCCCGCGCCGAGCGGCATGCGCGCGCCGCCGCCGCCGCCCTCAAGGCGCTGGGCGGGACGGCCGCGTCCGCCGACCCGCAATTCTCAGGAGACCCCGAATGACTGTCATCGACCAGGCGCCCGTCAACCCGCTGTTCGCCGAGGATCCGGACGGGATCGCCGGCACCACGCTGGCCGATGTCGGCCGCCTGTTCCCGATCAAGCAGAAGCGCACCTATCTCAACAACGCCTCCATCGGCGCGCTGAGCCTGCCGGTGGTCGCCGCCGTCGAGCGCTTCCTCGGCAATTGCCGCGACAATGGCCGCAACGACTATCCCCGCTGGTGCAGCCATGCGGACGAGGTGATCAAGTCGCGGGTGGGCCAGCTGATCGGCGCCCGCCACAGCGAGATCGCCTTCGTCAAGAACACCACGGAAGGCCTCGTCAACGTCGCCAATGGCCTGGCCTGGCGGGAGGGCGACAATGTCGTCCTGCCGGATATCGAATATCCCTCCAACGTCTATTGCTGGATGAAGCTGGCGACCCGGGGCGTCAACATCCGCTGGGTGAAGAACCGCGGCGGGCGGATCCTGGTCGACGACATCCGCGAGGCGATGGACGCGCGCACGCGCCTCGTCTCGCTGAGCTCGGTGCAGTTCTCCAACGGCTTCCGCCAGGACCTGGAGGCGACCGCGACGCTGTGCCGGGAAAAGGGCGTGCTGCTCAACCTCGACGCCATCCAGTGGGTCGGCGCGCTGGAGATGGATGTGGAGCGCTACGGCATCGACTTCATGTCCTTCGGCGGCCACAAGTGGATGCTGGCCCCCGTCGGCACCGGCATCTTCTACTGCCGCGATACGGTTCTCGACCAGCTGGAGCCGACCTCGGTCGGCTACCACACGGTCGACCGCGGCGAGGCGCATATGGACTACGTGCTGGACTATCGTCCCGGCGCCGGGCGCTTCGAGGAGGCCTTGGTCAACTTCCCCGGCATCTGGGGCCTGGATGCGGCCGTGCGCATGCAGCTCGCGCTGACGCCGCGCGCCATCGAGGCGCATATCCTGTCGCTCACCGCCCGCGCCGCCGAAGGCCTGCGGGCCAAGGGCTACGAGATCCACAGCCCGTTCGGCGAGGGCGAGCGCTCGGGAAATCTCTCCTTCAGCCATCCGGCCTTCGCGCCGGAAGAGCTCGACAAGCGACTGGGCGGGGCCGGTGTCGACCTTGCCCAGCGGGGCGGCCGCCTGCGGATCTCGCCCAGCTACTACAACGACGCCGACGAGATCGACCGTCTCGTCGACGTGTTGCCGTGACCCCATCAAGATAAAAAGAACCAGCCAGAAGGAAGCCTCATCATGGAAATGACACGTCGCAGCTTCGCCCTGACGGGCCTGACAGCCCTGACGGGCCTTGCCCTCGGCGGCACCTCGCTCAGCGCCTTTGCCGCAGGCAAGGCCGGGACCCTGCGCTACGGCACGGTGACCGAGGTCACCAACATCGATCCGCACATCTATGCGGGCAACTCCTGGAAGGTGCTTATCGGTGTTCTCTACTCGCCCCTCGTCACCTTCGACACCAAGGGCGAGATCGTGCCGGCGGTGGCCGAAAGCTGGGAGCAGCCGGATGCGGCGACCATCGTCTTCCGCCTGCGCGAGGGCGTGACCTTCCATGACGGCAGCGCGCTGACCGCGGACGACGCCGTCTTCTCGCTGGAGCGCATCCGCGACGAGGCGACCGGCGCGACGCTGCGCGGCTATCTGGTCGATTGCACCATCGCCAAGGTCGACGAGCGCACGGTCGAGGTGAAGAAGTCGGAGCCCGACGCCTCGCTCCTGTCCGTCCTGGCGCTGCCCGAGGCGGCGATGGTGTCGAAGGCCTGGGTCGAGTCCGGCGTCAACATCAAGTCGCAGGCCAACGGCACCGGCCCCTTCACGCTGGCCGAATACGAGTCCGGCGTGCGCGCCCGCCTTGCCGCCAACCCCTCCTACTTCATCGAGGGCGAGCCGAAGCTCGAGACGGTCGACTTCCGCATGATCAAGAGCGACGACGCGCGCGTCTCCGCCCTGCGGTCCGGCCAGCTCGACATGATCGACTTCGTGCCGTGGAAGGACATCGACATGCTGGCGCGCATGCCGAACTTCGAGGTGGACTCCGCCTCCGGCGCCTTCATGAGCGTGTGGTTCAATGCCACCCGCGCGCCGTTCGACGACCCGCGGGTGCGCCGGGCGATGGCCTTTGCCGTCGACCGCGAGGCGATCTCGCGCGCGGCCTTCTTCGGCCATGGCACGCCGATCTTCTCGGTGCCGACGCCGCCGGACTCGCCCTATTTCAATGCCGACCTGAAGGGCGCCGTCTCCCTCGACCTCGAAAAGGCGAAGGCGCTGCTGGCCGAGGCCGGCCACGGCGAGGGCCTCGACATGGAGCTGATCGTCTACCAGGGCCTCGGCATCTACACCACGACCGCCCAGATCCTGCAGGCCAATCTCAAGGAGATCGGCGTCAACGTCTCGATCCGCCTGGTGGAATGGTCCGACCTCGTCTCGCGCAAGAACGGCGCGGACTACGACGCGATGATCTACGGCGTCTCCATGAAGCTGAACGACCCGGACGCCTACAGCTACTATCTCGGATCGGAATCCGCCTACTGGGCCAAGCCCATCGGCTACCGGGACGAGACGCTGGAGGCGCTGCTCGACGAGGGCCGCCAGCTCACCGATCAGGGCGCGCGCAAGGCCGTCTACGCCAAGGCGGAGGAGCGGATCCTCGAGACGATGCCGTGGATCTTCATCAACTACCGCGAACAGGCCCAGGCCTATACGCGCAAGGTGAAGGGTTACGTGCATCTCGGCGGTGCGCTGAGCGAGGCGGCCCCGGCCATCTCGCTGCCGAAGATCTCCCTCGACTGAGGCCCGTCCTCGCCTGACCGGCTCGTCCGGCATCGCAGACCCGCCCGCCGCGCCCTCGCCCTTGTCCGGCTGACGCGGCGGGCTCCGTTCAACGGGAGCGTTCCATGCTGAGGTTCCTCGGCCACCGGCTTTCCTCCGCCCTGCTGACGCTGGCCATCGCCGCCGTGGCGGTGTTCCTCGTCGCCCGCATGATCCCCGGCGATCCGGTGATGATCATGCTGGGCGAGGCCACCGGCGGCGATCCGGCGGCGGTTGCGCGCATGCGCAACGAACTGGGCCTCGACCGGTCCCTCTTCGTCCAGTTCGGCAACTGGGCGATGCGCCTGCTGCAGGGCGACTTCGGCGTCTCCATCCGCTCCGGCGAGCCGGTGCTCGACGACCTGCTGCTGCGCATCCCCCGCAGCCTGGAACTCATCGCCGGCGGCTTGCTGGTCGCCGTCCTGCTCGGCCTGCCGCTCGGCATCCTGTCGGCGCGCAACCGCGGCCGCCTGTCCGGCGCGATCAGCTCCATCGTCTCGGTGATCGGCTTTTCCGCCCCCGTCTTCGTCTCGGGCGTCATCCTCGTGGTCGTCTTCGGCGTCTGGCTGCAGCTGCTGCCCTCCTCGGGCTACGTGCCCTTCGCCGACGATCCGCTGCTGCACCTGTCCTGTCTCGTCCTGCCCTCGCTGGCCATCGGGCTCAACTTCATGGGCGTCGTCGCCCGCGTCACCCGCGCCAGCCTGATCGACACGATGGACAACGACTATGTGGCGCTCGCCCGCGCCAAGGGCCTGTCGCGGGGGCGGGCGATGATCCGCCACGCGCTGCCCAATGCCATGGTGCCGGTGATCGCCATCATCGGCATCCGCGCCGGCAACCTGCTCGGCGGCACGGTCATCGTCGAGGCGCTGTTCGACTGGCCGGGCCTCAGCTCGCTGCTGGTCAGCGCCTCCTTCTCGCGCGACTACCCGGTGATCCAGGGCAGCCTGATCGCCATCTTCGCGATCTTCATCCTCATCAGCCTGCTGATCGACCTCGCCCAGAGCTTCTTCGACCCGCGCGTGAGGGCCACCGCATGACGACCACCTTCCTCTCGACCTTCCTGCGCGAGCTGGGCAGCCGGCGGAACCTGGCCGCCTCCGCCGCCCTGCTGTTCCTGCTCGTCGTCGCGGTGCTGTCAGCTGCCGCGCCCCTGCTGCCGATCCAGGATCCGCTGGCCATCGACACGCTCAACATCCTCTCCGGCCCCTCGCAGGCGCATTGGCTGGGCACCGACGAGCTCGGCCGCGACATCCTTTCGCGCATCATCCATGGCGGGCGCATCTCGCTCGGCGTCGCCCTGTCGGCGGTGCTGCTCGCCGGCGTGCTCGGCACGTTGCTCGGCGTGCTGATCGGCTTTTGCGGCCCACGCGTCGAGGCGGTCGCCATGCGGCTGATCGATGTCTTCGTGTCGCTGCCGGAAATCTTCGTCGCGCTGATCGCGCTGGCGCTGCTCGGCGGGGGGCTTGGCACGCTGATCGGCACGATCGGGCTGATCTACTGCCCGCAATTCGCCCGCGTCGTCTACAACATGACCCGCTCGATCCGCGCCCGCGAGCATGTGCTGGCGGCGCGCTCGCTCGGCGCCGGCCGGCTCTGGCTGATCCGCCACGAGGCGCTGCCGAACCTTTATTCGATCATCGCCGTGCAGGCCTCGGTCACCTTCTCTTTCGCGCTGCTGATGGAGGCGGGCCTCAGCTTCCTCGGTCTCGGCGTGCAGCCGCCCACCCCGTCCTGGGGCCAGATGGTCGGCATTCTCAAGAACTACATCTACATCAACCCCTGGTCGGCCGTGTTCCCGGGCCTTGCCCTGTTCTTCGTGGTGCTGGCGGTCAATCTCGTCGGCGACCTGCTGCAGGACGTGCTCAATCCGGAGCTGCGCAAATGACCGCCGCCCCGCTTCTGTCCGTCCGCGACCTGTCCGTCCGCTTCGGCGATTTCCTGGCGGTCGACGGTGTCGGCTTCGACGTGGCGCCCGGCGAGGTCGTGTGCATCGTCGGCGAATCCGGGTCCGGCAAGTCGGTCACCGGCCGTGCGATCATGGGCCTGCTCGACGGTTCGGTCCGCCGCAGCGGCGAGATCCTGCTGCGCGGCGAAGCGCTGCAGGAGGCGTCCGAAAAGCGCATGAACGCGGTGCGCGGCAAGGAGATCTCGATGATCTTCCAGGAGCCGATGACCGCGCTCAATCCGGGCATGCGGGTCGGTGCCCAGATCGCCGAGGTCCTGCTGCTGCATTTCCCCGTCACCCGGGCCGAGGCCATGCGCCGGGCGGTGGCGCTGCTCGAGCGGGTCGGCATCCGCGATGCGAAGACGCGCGCCCGCGCCTTCCCGCACGAGCTGTCCGGCGGCATGCGCCAGCGGGTGATGATCGCCATCGCCTGCGCCGCCGATCCGGCGCTGATCATCGCCGACGAGCCCACCACCGCGCTGGACGTCACCGTGCAGGCGCAGGTGCTGGAGCTGCTGTTCAAGATGCAGCGCGAGCTCGGTTCGGCCGTCGTCTTCGTCACCCATGACCTCGGCGTCGTCGCCGGCATCGCCGACCGCGTCGTGGTGCTCTATCGCGGCAAGGTGGTGGAACAGGGCACGGTCACGGAGATCTTCACGCGGGCGCAGCATCCTTACACCCGCGCGCTGATCGCGGCCGCGCCCGATGTCGAGCTGCCGCGCACGCCGGGCCTGCGTTTTCCGACCGTCGACACGGATGCGATCTTCGGCCGGGCCGATGGCGCGCCCGCTCCTGTGGCCTCTTCCGCGCCCTCCGCCCCGGTTCCCGCCGCGCCCGCCTCTTTGGCCGAGAGCAAGGAGGATGCGGCAGTGCCGGCGCTGGAGCTGCGCGACCTGCACCGCACGTTCCGCCTCAGTGGCGGCATTCTGCCCTTCGGCGGCAAGTCCCTGCACGCGGTCAACGGCGTCAGCCTGACCATCGCGCCGGGCACCACCACGGCGCTGATCGGCGAATCCGGCTCGGGCAAGAGCACGCTCGGGCGCTGCGTCGCCCGGCTCGACCGGCCGACCTCCGGCGACATCCTCTATCGCGGCCGCGATGTGGTCTCCCTGCGCGGCGACGAGCTGATGGCCTTCCGCCGCCAGGTGCAGACGATCTTCCAGGACCCGTTCGCCTCGCTCAATCCGCGCCGCACCGTCGGCGATGCGGTGACCGACGGGCTCGCCATCCACGGCCTTGCCGGGCCGGCCGAGCGGCACGAGCGGGCGCGGGCGCTGCTTGCCCGCGTCGGCCTCGACCCGGATTATGTCTCGCGCTATCCGCACCAGTTCTCCGGCGGCCAGCGCCAGCGCATCGCCATCGCCCGGGCGCTGGCCCTCGACCCGCGCTTCATCGTCGCCGACGAGGCGGTGTCGGCGCTGGACGTCTCCGTGCGGGCGCAGGTGCTGAACCTGCTCTCCGACCTGCAGGACGAGCACCGCCTGTCCTTCCTCTTCATCACCCACGACCTGTCGACCGTGCGCCAGTTCGCCGACCGGGTGGCGATCATGCGCGCCGGCGAGATCGTCGAGGAAGGCGAGACCGAGGAGATCTTCACCGACCCGCAGCATGAGTACACGCGCAGCCTGCTCGCCGCCGTGCCGCGCATCCATCTGGAGAGCGCCCACCGCCTGCGGCCCCTGCCGGCCTGAGCGGGCGGGCCTTCCCTCGCGCGACATTCGGGCGCAAGCCGTGGCGTCCGCCGGCGCTCGACGGGCGGGCCGGCTTGCGCGATGATCTCGCGCATTGGACGACTTGTGCCGCGGGCGCACTGCCCGCCCTGCCGGGATCTGCGTGTGACCAAGACGAAACGGCCGGCCCGTGCGGGTCTCTGGCGATGGCTGCGGCGCGGGGCGTTGACCCTTGCCGCCGTCCTTGTCCTGTGCGTCGGCCATGCGGTCCTGCTGCAGCTCACCGGCAATCTCCACACGGTCGTTGCCGGCGAGCTCTACCGCTCGGCCCAGCCCTCGGGCGCGGACATCGCCAGCCAGCGCGAGCGCTTCGGCATCCGCACCATCCTCAACCTGCGCGGCGCCAGCCCCGGCGCCCCCTGGTACGAGGGCGAGCGCGCAGCGGCGGAGCAACTCGGCATCGGGCATCTCGACTTCGCCATGTCCGAAAGCCTTGTCCTGTCGCGGGCCGAAGCGGAGCAGCTCGTGACCCTGATGCGCGAGGCGCCCAAGCCCTTGCTCATCCATTGCCGCGCCGGGTCGGACCGCACCGGCCTTGCCGCCTCCCTCTACATGGCCGCCATCGCGGGGGCGGACGAGGAGGAGGCAGAGGCGCAGCTGTCCTTCCGCTTCGGCCATGTGCCGCTGCCCTGGCTGTCGCGGGCCTGGCCGATGGACGAGAGCTTCGAGCAGCTGGAGCACTGGCTCGGCTTCACCGCCTCCTGAGCCGTTGGCCGGCCGCGTTAGCCCGGCTCATCTTTCCCTGACGAAAACTCAGCAGCCGACGGCCTTCGTCCGTGCTCAACTGTCCCCGGCGGTCCGCATCCAGGCGGGCCGTCGACAAGGACGATTGCGCACATGGATCCCACCTCGCTGATGGCGCTTGCCATCTATGCCTTCGTGATGTCGATCACGCCGGGCCCCAACAACCTGATGCTGACGACCTCCGGCCTCGTTTTCGGCATGGCCCGCACCTGGCCGCATATCTTGGGCATTCCCTTCGGCGTCGCGGTGCAGCTGAGCGCGGTCGGTGCCGGTCTCGGCGCCATCTTCGCGCTGGAGCCGCGGCTGCAGGTGGCGCTGAAGGTCATCGGCACGCTCTATCTGCTGTGGCTGGCGGCAAAGCTCTGGCGCGCGGGCGAATTGCGGGATGCCTCCATGGCCCGCCCCATCGGCTTCTTCCAGGCTGCCGCTTTCCAGTTCGTCAATCCGAAGGCCTGGCTGATCGCCGGCACGGTGATCGCCGCCTTCGTCGCGCCCGGCGAGGGCTATGCCGGCCGGCTGGCGATGGTCTGCCTCGTCTTCACCGTGATCGGCATTCCCTGCATGTCGGTCTGGGCGGCCTTCGGCGCAGGGCTGCGGCAAGTGCTCAAGGATCGGCGCAAGCTGCTGCTGGTCAACCGGACGATGGCCGCGCTCGCCGCCCTCACCGCCGTCCTGTTCTGGCTGTGAGGCAAGACGCCGATGACCCGCGAAACCGCACCCGTTGTCGCTTCCGCCGTCTCGCTCACCGAGGCGGGGGCCGACAATCTCTACGCCTGGGGCGAGGGCTGCCTCGGCTGGCGCCTGCTGGATCAGGAGGGCCTGCAGCTGCGCCAGGAGCTGATGCAGCCGGGCACCAGCGAGACGCCGCACCTGCACCGCCGTGCCCGCCAGGTCTTTTACGTGCTGGAGGGTGAGATGACCCTGCGCATGCCGGAAGGGGCGCTGCGCGCCCGCCCGCGCCAGGCGATCCACGTTCCGCCCGGCCGGCCGCATTGGGTGCGCAACGATGGCGCTGGCGATCTGGTCTTCGTCCTCGTCTCCTCGCCTTCGACCGCCGGCGACCGCATCGAGGTCGAGACGGACGGCTGGGCGCCCCTTCCTCCCGATAACGCAAACGACAAAGGTGACCTATGACCTCCCCGATCGTGCGGCCCCCGATTGTGCGGCCCGATGCCCTGCCGCTCCAGACCCAGCGCCATGGCGAGACCTTCGAGGCCGGCACGGCCGCCATCGCCGCGCCGCTTGGTGCCCGCCATCTCGGCGCGCGCTATGTGGAGGTGCCGGCCGGAAAGAAGGCCTGGCCGTTCCACTGCCATC
The DNA here is from genome assembly GCF_058448995.1 of Stappia sp. G46H5W. Lineage (NCBI taxonomy): Bacteria > Pseudomonadati > Pseudomonadota > Alphaproteobacteria > Hyphomicrobiales > Stappiaceae > Stappia > Stappia sp. G46H5W. The sequence continues at coordinate 54,169 of NZ_JBZFLL010000006.1, forward strand.
ACGCCAATGACGAGATGTTCGTGATCCTCGCCGGCTCCGGCCGGCTGCGCTACGGGGGCGATGAACACCCGGTCACCGCGGGCGATGTCGTCGTCTGCCCGGCCGGCGGGCCTGCGGCCGCGCACCAGCTGATCGCCGGACCGGACGCGCCGCTGCGCTATCTCGCCATCAGCAGCATGCGCGAGCCGGACGTGATGGAATATCCCGATAGCGGCAAGCTGGTGGTCTTTGCCGGCTCCGCCCCCGGCGGCGACAAGGCGGCGCGGCGGCTGGACCTAGTGCTGCGCGGCGATGCGACCGCCGGTTACTGGGACGGCGAGGCCTGACCCGCCTCGGCCAGCAGCCAGGCGCGCACGTTGCGGATCCGCCGGTCGCGTTCCAGCGCCGGCGGATAGCACAGATAGTAGCCGGCATTGGCCGGCACCTTGTGGGCGAACAGCGGCGTGAGCCGCCCGGCGGCGATGTCCTGTCCGGCGATCTCGATCCCGGCCAGGGTCACGCCGGCCCCGTCGATGGCGGCCTTGAGGCCGAGCCCGGCGGAATCGACGATGGTCACCGCCGCCGGCTGCAACGGCCCGCCCGGCAGCGACGCGTTCCAGCGGGCGAAATTTTCCCGCCGGTTCTGCGACAGGAAGAGGTTCGTGCGGTCGACACGGGCGCGTAACTCGTCCTCCCCGCCCGTCGCCATGCCGGGCGCGCCGAGCAGCCCCACCGTCTCCTCGAACAATCGCTCCGCGACGACGCCCGGCCATTGGCCGTCGCCATGCCGCACGGCCGCATCCGCCGCCCCGGCCGAAAGGTCCACCCGGTCCTGCCCGGTCGAGATCAGCAACTCGAACCCGGCACGGGCGAAGGGATAGCGGGTCAGCCGCGGCGACAGCCAGTGCGCGGCGAAGGTCGGCAGCATCGACAGGCGCAACGGGCCGAGCGTGCGCTCGCTCTTCAGCAGCCCCACCGCCCCGGCGATCCGGCCGAAGCCCGCCGTCAGCTCCGGCGACAGCATGCGTCCGGTCTCGGTCAGCTCCAGCCGCGGCCCGACGCGGCGCATCAGCTCCACGCCCAGCACCGATTCCAGCACGCGCAGCTGGTGGCTCACCGCCGACGGCGTGACGCCGATTTCGCCCGCCGCCTCCTTGATCGACAGATGGCGCGCCGCCGCCTCGAAGGCGCGCAGCGCCGTCAGCGGCACGCCGAGCCGCATGGGGCGGCCTGCCTCCTGCGGCGGCGAGAGGGCAGGCGAGGGAGAGGGGGCATGCTGGAGCATCTGGGGTCCGATCCGGTCAGGCGGGACTTTCACGAGCCGGGATGCTATTGGCTGTGACACTTCGATAAAACAGCAAAAGTGTCACGTTACACTTGAGGAGATTTCGCATGCGCCTGCGCTCTCCCTGGCGGCCCCGCCTGGCGGAAGGGTCCGGTTCGCCCGGAGAGCGGCTCGCGGCCGCCCTGTCGCAGGACATCCTGTCGGGCGCGCTTGAGGTCGGCGCGCGCCTTCCCGCGCAGCGCGATCTCGCCTGGCGCCTCGGCATCGGGCTCGGCACCGTGACCAAGGCCTATGCCGTGCTGGAACGGCGCGGCTTGCTGCGCTCGGTGCGCGGCTCGGGCAGCTTCGTCGCCGCCACCGAGGCGCGCAAGGGCCCGCTCATCGACCTGTCGCGCAACGCCCCGCCCTCCGGCGTCAGCGAGCGGCTGCTTGCCCGCACCCTGGCCGCCGTTTCCCGCAGGCTCGATGCGGATGTGTTCAACACCTATCCGCCGGTCGCCGGCCATGCCCGCTACCGCAACGAGATGGCCCGCTGGTTCCGCCGCCTCGGCATGGAGGCCGACCCGCAGTGCCTGTTGCTGGCGGGCGGCGCCCAGCATGCGCTCGCCGTCGCGCTCTCCACCCTTTGCGGCCCCGGCGGCACGCTGCTGGTCGAGGCGCAGACCTATCCCGGCGTCCTCGCCCTTGCCCGGCATATGGGCCTGCGCATCGTCGGCGTCGCCATGGACGGCGAAGGCATGCTGCCCGATGCACTGGACGAGGCACTACACGATCTTCGAGAGGAGGCGGGCGGCATCGCGGTCTACCTGACCCCGACCATGCAGAACCCGACCACCGGCTCGATGGGGCGCGGCCGGCGCGAGGCCATCGTCGCGGTCTGCCGGGCGCGCGACGTGATGCTGGTGGAGGACGATGTCTACACGCTGGCGCCGGAGGCGGAGTTTCCCCCGCTCGCCGGTCTTGCGCCCGAGCGCGTCGTCTACATCAACAGCCTGTCGAAGACCTTGAACCCCTCCTTGCGCGTCGGCGCGCTCGTCGTTCCCCCGGCCCTTGTCGCCCGCACGGAAGCTGCGCTCCATGCCAGCGGGCTGATGATCTCGCCGCTCGGCTGCGTGGTGATGGAACAATGGGTGCTCGACGGCACCGCCGAGGCGATCGGCACCGCCATCCGTGAGGAGGCCGCACGGCGCAGGGCGCTGGCCGGGACGATCCTCGGCCCCGCGATGCGCGACGCGCGCCATGTCGGCTATCACGTCTGGCTGCCGCTCGGCCCCCAGCTTGGACATGGGCAGGCCGCAGCGCTGGAGGCCGCCGCCCGGGCGCTGGGCATCCTCGTCACGCCGCCCGCCTCCACCGCCGCTGCGCCCGGCACCCCGGCGGATGAGGCCTCCTGCGGCGTGCGGCTGTGCCTCGGCGCGCCCGCCATGGACGAGCTGGAGACGGCGCTGCGCGCCATTGCCGGCCTTGTCGAAAATCTAGGGGCAGGCGCGTCGGCGCCTGTCCTAGCCTGACGCGCGCGCTCCGGCGGCAAAAGCATCGAACAGCCTCCGCCCCTCGCGCCAATCCCCGAGACCGCTCGCTCCGTTGATATGGCCGCGCGCGCCGATCTCGACGAGCCCGGCCCCCCAGTCTCGCGCCCGCCGGCGGGCATGTTCCGGCTTGCCGTAGGGATCGTCGCTGCTGGCGATGATCAGCGCCGGGAACGGCAGCGCCCGCGCCGGCACGTCGCGAAAGCTCGCTGCTTGAGTTGGAAAGGCCGGCCCGTCCGGGTCCGGCACGGCGACCAGGAAGGCCCCGCGCACGCGGCCCGAAAGCCGCATCCCCGCATGGGCGACCAGAAGGCAGGCGAGGCTGTGCGCGATCAGCAGCGGCGGGCGCGAAAAGCCGGCCAGTGCCTGCTCCAGCGCGCCCGTCCACTCGGCAAGCTCCGGCCGGTCCCAGTCGGCCGGGGCAAAGCGCCTCAGACCGGCATCCTCCGCTTCCCACAGGCTCTGCCAATGCGTCTCGCCCGATCCGCCGATGCCGGGAAGAACCAGTCCGTCTGTCATTGCGCGCCCGTCCCCTGGTTGCCGCGATGAGGAGACTACAGGCCCCTGGCCACCGAAGGAAACTGAAGGGATTTCAGGCGAGAGGGAGCATTTCTCACGGCCTTCCGGCTGCAGTGTTTTGGCGCGAAGTGTCCCTCATCCGTCCTGCCTGCGCATTTCGCCCTTTCAGGGCAGCGCTATCCTGCGGATACTGTCCCTTGCTAGGAGATACGGAAAATGTCCGCAGATACCGCTCTTATCGTCGTCGATGCCCAGGAATCCTTTCGCCACCGGTCCTACTTCCGCGAAGACGGGCTCAGCCTCTATCTGGAGCGCCAGCAGGCGCTGATCGACGGCGCCGCTGCCGCCGGCATCCCGCTGGTGCAGGTCTTCCATGTGGAAGAGACCGGCCCGTTCTCGGAAGGCTCCGGCTTCGTCGTGCCGCTGTCCCCGCTGCGCCTTGCCGCCGATGCGGTCTTCCGCAAGCGGCGCCACAGCGCGCTGGTCGGCAGCGGCCTCGATGTCTGGCTGACCGAGCGCGGCATCCGCCGGCTGATCGTCTCGGGCATCCGCACCGAGCAGTGCTGCGAGACCACCACGCGCCATGCCTCGGATCTTGGATACGAGGTCGACTTCGTCGGCGAGGCGACGCTGACCTTCCCGATGGTCGATGCGGCGGGGCGCGAGTGGAGCGCCGCCGAAATCCGCGCCCGCAGCGAGCTGGTGCTTGCCGGCCGCTTCGCCCGCATCGCCACGGTGGAGGAGGCGCTGGTCGCCGCCGCGGACGGTAGGCTCGCCGCATGAACGAGGCAGCGCGCGTGCGGACCATACCCGTCTTCGTCGTGGTTCCCCCGCGCGCGCTGCTGCTCGACATTGCCGGCCCGGTCGAGGTGCTGCGCAAGGCCAACATGGAGCAGGCGCAGCTATGCTTCGACGTCGCCTATGTCGGCCCGGTAGCGGACGTTACCAGCTCCGTCGGCCTTGCGGTTACCGGCATCGCGCCGCTGCCCGCCGCCTTGCCGGACGGGGCGATGGTGGTGGTCTCGGGCGCGGCCGACAGGCCGCTGGGGAGCGAGACCGACACGCGCAAGGACGACGCGCCGCTGGAAGCGGAGATCGCCGACTGGCTGCGCCGGGCGGTGCGCCCCGGCATCCGGCTGGTGACGATCTGTTCCGGCGCGCTGCTTGCCGCCCGTGCCGGCCTGCTTGAGGGCTGCGAATGCACCACCCATCACGCGGCGATCGAGGACCTGCGCCGCGCGGCACCCACCGCGCGGGTGCGCGACAACCGCCTGTTCGTGGAGGACGGCGAGCGGCTGACCAGCGCCGGCATCACCGCCGGCATCGATCTCATGCTGGCCATCGTCGCGCGCGAGGCCGGCCACGACGTGGCGCTTTCGGTCGCGCGCTATCTCGTCGTCTATCTGCGGCGCGGCGGCGCCGACCCGCAGCTTTCGCCCTGGCTGGAAGGGCGCAACCACATCCATCCCGCCATCCACCGGGTGCAGGACGCGGTCGCCGGCGATCCGGCCCGCGCCTGGACCGTCACGGCGCTCGCGCGCCTTGCCGCCACCAGCCCGCGCAATCTCTCGCGCCTGTTCAACGAGCATACCGGGCTCAGCGTCACCGACTTCGTCAACCGCATGCGCATCGCGCTGGCGCGCGAGATGGTGCTCGGCTCGCGGCTCGACATGGAGGAGATCGCCGCGCGTGCCGGCTTTTCCTCCGCCCGCCAGTTCCGCCGGGCCTGGAACCGGCTGCATCCCGCCTCGCCGACCAGCCTGCGCGCTGCCGCCTCCTGAGGGCGGAGCGACCTAGAGCGCGTGCGGCCGCCCTTCGGCGATCTCCAGCGCCCTGAGCGCGAAGCGCTCGGCGAGCGGCGCCAGTTTCGCGGCCTCCGGATCGGAGGCATTGCCGAGCCGTGCCCGCTCCGCGATGCCGACGAAGATCACGGCGAAGCGGTAGAGCGCGAAGGCCTTGTGGAAGGGCAGGAGCGGGGGCGAGCCGGGGGCCGCCTGCATGTAGCAGGCGACGAACTCGTCTTCCTGTGGCAATTGCATCGCGGCAAGGTCGATGCCCAGCAGCCCGCCATATTCCTCCGGCGCGGTGTGCCAGGGCATGCAGCAGAAGCCGAGATCGGCCAGCGGATGGCCGAGCGTCGACAGCTCCCAGTCGAGGATCGCCACCACCTTGGGTTCGCTCGGGTGGAACATCAGGTTGCCGAGCCGGAAATCGCCATGGCACAGCGACACGCGTCCGTCGTCCGCCGGCTGGTTGGCGCTCAGCCAGTCGAACAGCGCCTCGATCGGAGGGATCGGCGCCAGCTCCGACTGGCGATATTGCCGGTCCCATCGGCTGATCTGCCGCTCGAAATAGTTGCCCGGCTTGCCGTAGTCGCCAAGGCCGACCTCCTCCGGCACGATGGCGTGCATCGCCGCCATCGCCTCGGCCGCCGCCATCCAGATGGCGCGGCGCTCGCTTGCCGGGAGCTCCTGCAGCGAGGTGTCGGTGAAGACGCGCCCCTCGACCCGCTCCATCAGGTAGAACGGCGTGCCGATCACCTCGGCGTCCTCGCAATAGAGCACCGGGCGCGGCACCGGCACGCCGGTCGGCGCCAGCGCCTGCAGCACCCGATATTCCCGGTCGATGGCATGGGCCCCGCGCAGGATCGGCCCGCCCGGCTGCTTGCGCAGCACGTAGCGTTTGTGTCCCCGGTCCAGGAAGAAGGACGGGTTGGACTGGCCGCCGCCGATCCGCTCCAGCGTTATCCCCGTTTCCGCGGGGCCGAGCTCGGCATCGAGCCGCGCGGCGAGCCTCCCCGCGTCGAAGCCGGGTCCGCTCATTCTCCGGTCTCCCAGCGCCAGGCGTCGCGCCCGTCCTTTTCCAGGTGCCGATAGAGCACCATCTTGTGCACCTCGTCGGCGCCGTCGACCAGCCGCGCCTGGCGGGCGTAGCGGTAGATCCATTCCAGCACGGTGTCCTTGGAATAGCCGCGCGCGCCGTTGATCTGGATCGCCGTGTCGGCCGCCTTGTGCAGCAGGTTGGCGACATGCACCTTGGCCATCGACACTTCCTTCTGGGCGTAGCCGCCCCGGTCGATCTCCCAGGCGGCCTTCATCACCAGCATGCGGCCGATCTCGATCTGCATCGCCAGCTCGCCGAGCATCACCTGCACGCTCTCCCGGTCGGCCAGCCGCACGCCGAAGCCCATCCGCTTGGAGGCGTAGTCGCGGGCGATCTCGACGCAGCGCTTGGACAGGCCGAGCCAGCGCATGCAGTGGGTCAGGCGCGCCGGCCCGAGCCGCGTCTGCGTCGCCTTGAGGCCCCGTCCTTCGCCGATCAGCACGTTCTCCGCCGGGATGCGAAGCCCGTCGAAGCGCAGCTCGCAATGCCCGCCATGCTCTTCCGGTCCCATGATCGGGATGCGCCGGATGATTTCCCAGCCCGGCTGGTCGCGGTGGAACAGGAAGGCGGTGTGCCCGGCGCGCGCATCGTCCGAGGTGCGGGCGATCAGCACGAAATGCGCCGCATCCTCCGCGCCGGTGATGAACCACTTGTGCCCGGTGACCACATAGTCGTCGCCCTCGCGCACGGCGCGGGTCTGCATCATGCCGGGGTCGGAGCCCCCGCCCGGATGCGGCTCGGTCATCACGAAGGCCGAGCGCACCTTGCCCTGCGCGATCGGCGCAAGCCACCGCTCCTTCTGCTCCGGCGTGCCGAGCGCTTCCAGCATCATCATGTTGCCGTCGTCGGGCGCGGCGGAGTTGAAGACGACCGGCCCGAAGATCGACCGGTTCATCTCCTCGTAGCACACGGCCATGCCCATCTTGCCGACGCCGCGGCCGCCGTTCTCGCGCGACAGCTGCAGGCACCACAGGCCCTGCTCGCGGGCCTTGGCGCGCATCTTCGCCAGCACATCCGGGGCGATGTTCTCGTGCGCGTCGTAGGACGCCGGATCGCTCTCCAGCGGGATCAGGTGCTCTTCGACGAAGGCGGCGATCTCGGCGCGCAGGCCGGCGATCTCGGGGGAAAGGGTGAAATCCATGAATGCCCTCACAATCCAGAAACCAGATGACCGCCGTCCACAGCAATGACCGAGCCCGTCATGTAGGCGGACCGGTCGCTGGCCAGCAGCAGCAGCGGTGCGTCGAGATCGCCCTGCGATCCCAGCCGCCGCTGCGGGATGCGGCCGATCAGCGCCTTGCCCGCCTCGGTGGCGAAGAATTCGGCATTGATCGGCGTCTCAATATAGCCCGGGCACAGCGCGTTGACGCGAATGCCGTAGCGCGCCCACTCCAGCGCCAGCGCCTTGGTCAGCTGTACCAGCCCCGCCTTCGAGGCGGTATAGGCGGCAAGATGGCCGGAGACGCGCAGGCCCAGGATCGAGGCGATGTTGACGATGGAGCCGCCGCCCGCCTCGCGCATGCCGGCCGCCGCCGCCCGCGCCACCGCGAAGGCGCCGGTCAGGTTGGTGTCGATGACGCCGGCAAAGTCTTCCGCCGTCATGGAAAGCGCGGCGCCCGCGCCGGAAACGCCCGCATTGTTGATGAGGATGTCGAAGGGCGCGCGCCCGGCGAACAGCGCCGCGACGCTGTCCGCGTCGGCGACATTCATCTCCGCCGCCTCGGCGTCGTGCCCCGCCTCGCGCAGGGCAGCGGCATTCGCCTCCACCTTGTCGAGACGCCGCGCCGCCAGCGTCACGCTGGCGCCGGCCTCCGCCAGCACCTTGGCGAAATGCTCGCCGAGCCCGCTCGAGGCGCCGGTGACCAGCGCCCGCTTTCCGTCAAGCCGCAAGTCCATGACCGCCCCTCACGCCTCGCCGCGCCGCTTGCGCTCGGCATCGTCCCAGGCAGTCAGCGCCTGATAGTCGGGCACGAAGCCGAGCCCCTTGCGTGCGTCGGAGGAGACCGCGTCTTGCGAGGTTACCACGTCGATCACCGCCGGCGCGTTGGCCAGCCCCCGGCGGATGGCGTCCGCCAGATCGTCCGGGTTCTCCACCCGCTCGCCATGGGCGCCGAGCGCGCGGGCCATCGCCGCATAGTCGGAATGGCGCAGCACCGTGCCGATCACCCGGCCGCCGTAGTTGTATTCCTGGTCGTAACGCTCGATGTTCCAGGCCGCGTTGTTGGAGACGATGACGACGATCTTCGCCCCGTGCCGCACGGCGGTGTCGATCTCCATGGCGTTAATGCCGTAGGCGCCGTCGCCCGTCACGGTGATCACCTGCCGGTCGGGGCAGGCAAGGGCAGCGGCGACCGCGAAGGGCACGCCGACGCCCAGGCACCCGAAGGCGCCGGCATCGAAATAGGTCGAGGCGGACAGCCCGACCCGGGCGAAGCTCAGGAGGTCGCCGCCGTCGGCAACGGCGATGTAGTCGGGCTCGGCCACGTCCTTCAGCGCCTCGAAGATCGCCATCGGATGGATCTTGCCGTCCTTGCCGGTGCGCGGCGCCGGGGTCTTGTCCCCGGCCTCGATGCGGGCGCGGTGCTTGGCGCGCAGGCCCTCCAGCCAGGCGCCGTCGCGGCTGCCGGCATCGTTGCCGAGCGCCTCGCTCAGCGCATCGAGCGCCAGATCCACCGAGGCGAGCAGCTCCGGATCGCCGCGCCGGTTGTCCAGCAGCTCTCCGTCCGTGTCGGAGATGCGGATGAAGCGGGCGTGCGGGAAGACGGCCGGAGAGCCGAAGCCGAGCTGGTAGTCGAGCTTGCGCCCCAGCGTGATGACGAGGTCGGCCTCGCTCATCGCCGCCGCGCGCACCGCGCCCACCACCGAGGGATGGTCGGCCGGCACCAGGCCGCGGCTTTCCTGCGTGTCGAGATAGAGCGCGTCCGCCGCATCGAGGAAGCGCACCAGCGCCGTGCCGGCATCGCGTGCGCCCCGGCCGCTGATCACCAGCGGGCGCCGCGCCGCGCGGATCGCTTCGGCGGCTTGCCTGATGCGGTCGGGATGCGGCACGAGGCGGCGCGGGGTGAGCGGGCGCAGCCAGTCGTCCGGCACCAGATTGGCGGCGACGCGGGTGCGCAGCACGTCGGTCGGCACCTCGATATAGGCCGGCCCCGGCTCGCCGGCCGCGCCGAAGGCCCGCGCCATCGCTTCGTCCAGCTCGCGCAGCACCTGGTCGGCAACGCGCGCGGTGCGGGCGTAGCGGGTGACCGGGCGCAGGATGTCGACATGCGGGATGTCCTGCAGCGGGCCCATGTTGGCCTGCGGCCGCGAGGTGCAGCCACCGATCAGCAGCACCGGCGTGCGGGCGAGCGAGGCATTGGCCATGCCGGTCACGCAATTGGTGACGCCGGGCCCGGCGGTGGCCATCGCCACGCCCAGCCCGCCCGTCAGCTCCGCATGGGCCTGCGCCATGTGGATCGCCGCGCCCTCGTCGCGCACGTCGATGATCTCGATGCCGCGCCGGCCGAGGTGATCCCAGATCGGCTGGATATGCCCGCCCTGCAGGCCGAAGACGCGCCGTACGCCGCGCCGTTGCAGCGCCTCCGCGATCCAGGCGGCGACGCTGTCCTCGTCGCGGTTGAGGTCCTGCTGCTCGCTCAATGTCTCTCTCCCTGAACTTGCCGTGTCTTGTCGTCTCTTGTCGCGTGTCGCGCCGGCGCCTCCCGCGCCGGCTGCGGTCAGTTTCCGTCCCCGCTCAGCATGTCGCGCAGCACCCGGTGCAGGATCTTGCCGGTCGCCGTGCGCGGCATGTCGGCCTGGTCCAGCACCACGATCTTGCGCGGGCGCTTGTAGCCGGCGAGCTTGCCGCGCGACCATTCGATGATCTCGTCCGGAGTGACGGCCGGGTCGCGCAGCACCACGGCGGCGGCGACCCGCTCGCCCCATGTGTCGTCCGGGCAGCCGACCACGGCCACGTCGCTGATCGCCGGATGGCCGGCCAGCACCGCCTCCACCTCGGACGGGTAGACGTTCTCGCCGCCGGAAATGATCATGTTCTTCTTGCGGTCGATCAGGCGGATGTAGCCCTCGGCATCGTGCAGGGCCATGTCGCCGACCGACAGGTACGGCCCCCGCAGCGCCTCGGCGGTCTTGTCCGGCAGGTTCCAGTAGCCGTCGAAGGCATAAGGCCCGCAGGAGAACAGCTCGCCCGGCTGGCCGTCCGGCACCTCGTTGCCGTTCTCGTCGAGCAGGCGGATCGGCGCGGAGCCGACCACCTCGCGGCCGACCGTGCCCAGATGGTCGAACTGCTCGTTCGGGTGCAGCATGGTCACCCAGCCGGCTTCGGTCGAGCCGTAGAGCTCGAACAGGCCGGAATTGGGGAACATCTCCATCACCTGCCGCTTGGTCTCGGCGCGCGCCGGGGCGGAGGAGATCATCAGCTTCTCCACCCGCTCGAAGCCGGCGGTGCCGCGCTGGGCCGGCGGCACGTCCAGCATCAGCGAGAAGTGCGTCGGCACCAATGAGGTGAAGGTGACGCCGGTCTCGCCGATGGTGCGCAGGCACAGCGCCGGATCGAAACTCTGGCGCGAGAACACGGTCACCGCCGCGCCGATATAGAGGAAGGAGGTGAAGAAGTTCAGCGAGTTGGCATGGCACATCGGCATGACCAGCAGCGCGTCGTCGCCGCGCTTCAGGCTCAGCTCGATCTGCGTCATCAGCGCCAGCATCGCCATGCCGCGATGGCCGCGAATCGCGCCCTTCGGCTTGCCGGTGGTGCCGGACGTGTACATCAGGCACCAGGGATCGTCGATGCCGGCCGGGGCCTGCGGCTCGTCGGCGGAGGCCGCCGCGATCAGGTCCTCATAACCGGTCCAGCCGGCCGGCGTCTTGCCTCCGCCCGCCGGGGCGATGTGGATGTAGCGGCGCTCTTCCAGCGACAGCGCCTCGCGCATCTCGCCGGCGATGCCGATCAAGGCCTCCTCGGCGATCAGCGCCGACACACCGCTGTCCTGACAGATATCGAGCGCTTCGGGAGCGGTCAGGCGGAAGTTGATCGGCACGGCGACGAGGCCGGCCTTGGCGAGCGCAGCGTAGATCTCCGCCCATTCCACCCGGTTGTAGGCCAGCACCGCGACCCGCGCGCCCTTGGCAAGGCCTAGGTCCAGCAGGCCGTTGGCCAGCCGGCAGGCCCGCTCGTTCCATTGGCGAAAGGTCATCGCGCGTTCCAGGTCGCGCGCACCGATGCGCTCGGGCTGCAGCCGCGCCTGCGCGCTCAGCATCTGCCCGACGGTCAGCATGGGATGCATGCCGGTAGTCCTCCCGTTCGTCGTCGTTCGTTCCGACCTCTTCCCTCCGTTCCCGGCGGCCGTTGCGCACCCGTCCCTCCATGGGGCGCCGCAAGCCGTTCTTCCCGGCTACGGCGTCTTCTTGCTCTCCGGCGCCTCGTCCGGCCGTCTGCGCAGCGCCGTTTCCAGCGCGCCGGCCGCATCGAGGTCGTGCCGCATCATCAGCTCTTCCGCCCGCTCGGGCTGGCCCGCAGTCACGGCCTGGAGAATTTCCGCGTGCTGGCGCCAGATCTCGTCCGGCAGCTGCGCGTGGCGCAGCACGTCGCTCATCGCCCTGCGCAGGAAGCGCCAATGCGGTTCCGCCGCCCTGTCGAGCAGCGGATTGCCCGAGCCCTCGTATATCAGCCCGTGAAATTCGGCGTCATGGCGCACCTGGTCTCCCACAGCCCCATTTCGCACCGCCGTTTCGCCGAGCTTCAGGATCTTTCCGCCGCGCTCCGCGAGATCGCGCGCCGTTGCCGCATCGTCCCGGCAGCGCTCGGCGGCGCCGCGCGCGGCCAGCCCGTCGAGCACGGCGCGGATGTCGTAGTGGTGGCGCATCAGGTCGAGATCGAGCGGGGTGACGTGCAGCCCGCGCCGACCGATCTCGGCGACCATGCCGTCGGCCTTCAGCAGCGCCATCGCCTGCTGGATCGGCTGGCGCGACACGCCGAAGCGCTCGGCGAGCTGCTCCTGGACGAGATGCGCGCCGGCCGGCAGGGCGCCGTCGAAGATCTCGTTGGCGATCGCGTCGTAGACCTGCTGGGTCAGGCTCGGGCTGGTGCGGATCTGGTTCATCGTTGAACTCCGAATTCTGAATTCAGAATGTGGTGACGGCGCGCTTCTGTCAAGCGGCAGGTGTGGCGGGCCGGGCGAGTGCGGCCGGCAGCGCGCCGGCGGAAGGACCGGTATTGAGTATCAACGCCTTGCGCCGAAAAAGAAAACGCGCGCGAACCGGATGGTCCGCGCGCGTCGTATCTCGCATCAAGCTTGCGCCGGATCCGGCGGCTCAGGCCTCGCTGAGGATCATCGCCTGGATGTCCTCGCGCGTGCCGAAGCCGAGTTCCACGGCGGTCTCGGTGACGCTTCTGTCCCGCGCCAGCGCGGTCTTGGCGATCTTCGCCGCATTGGCATAGCCCAGATGCGGCACCAGCATCGTCGCCAGCACCAGGCTGTTCTCCAGCGCGCCCTCGCACTGCGCCGCGTTGGCCTCGATCCCGGCGACGCAGCGCTCCGCCAGCGTGTCCATCGCCTGCATCAGGATGCGCATCGACTGCAGCACGTTGAGCAGGATGATCGGCTCCATCGCGTTGAGCTGCAGCTGGCCGGCCTCCGCCGCCATGGTCACGGTCAGGTCGTTGCCGACCACCTGGAACGCCACCTGGTTGACCACTTCCGGGATCACCGGGTTGATCTTGCCCGGCATGATCGAGGAGCCGGCCTGCACCGGCGGCAGGCGGATCTCGTTGAAGCCCGAGCGCGGGCCCGACGACAGCAGCCGCAGGTCGTTGCAGATCTTCGACAGCTTCACCGCGATGCGCTTCAGCACGCCAGAAAAGGTCACATAGGCGCCGGTGTCGGAGGACGCCTCGATCAGGTCGACGGCAAGCTTCGCCTGCATGCCGGTGATCCGCGACAGCTCCGCCACCGCCTTCTCCGGATAACCGGCAGGGGCGTTGACCCTGGTGCCGATGGCGGTGCCGCCGAGATTGACCTCCAGCAGCAGGCGCGACAGCTGGCCGATGATCGCCACGTCCTCGTCGATGGTGGCGGCAAAGCCGGCGAATTCCTGGCCGAGCGTCATCGGCACCGCATCCTGCAACTGGGTGCGGCCGATCTTGCGCACCTGCGCGAAGGCCCGCGCCCGCTCGGCGAAGGCGGCGGACAGGCGCCGCTGCGCGTCCTGGAACGGGCTGCACTGGCTGACGATGGCCAGCCGCATGGCGGTCGGGTAGACGTCGTTGGTCGACTGCGAGCGGTTGACGTCGTCATTGGGATGCAGCCTGGCGTATTCGCCGGGCTGGTGGCCCATGCGCAGCAGGGCGAGGTTCGCGATCACTTCGTTGGCGTTCATGTTGGTCGAGGTGCCGGCGCCGCCCTGGATCATGTCGACCCGGAAATGCGCCATGTGGTGTCCGGCGATGATCTCCTCGCACACCGCCGCGATGGCCGCATGCTTGTCCTTCGCCAGCACGCCGAGCTCCAGGTTGGCGTTGGCGGCGGCAAGCTTCACCCAGGCGAGCGCCCGCACGAATTCGGGAAAATGCGACAGCGGAATCCCCGAGATGGGGAAGTTCGCGATGGCACGCTGCGTGTGGATGCCCCACAGGCACTCGTGCGGCAGGTCCATCTGGCCGAGGCTGTCTTCCTCGCGCCGCATCTGCACTGTCATTCCGGTCTCCATTGCGCGGGTCTTGCGCCCGCGTCTTTCAAGCTCGGCAAAATGGAAAACGGGCCGCCTTGCGGCGGCCCGTCGCTCGTCGTGTCGCCGCTTACTTCCAGCGGGCGGGGTCCCAGGCCTCTCGGTCGAGGTCGAGATCGGGGAACTTCGCCGGATCGAAGATCGGGCGAGCGACGCCGGCCTTCAGCTGGGCGCGGAAGTCGTCGACCACGCGCATCGCCGTCGGGAACAGCATCAGGATGGCCACCAGGTTGACCAGCGCCAGCACGCCCATCATCGGGTCGGAGAAGAAGAACACGGACGTCGCCGAGGGGGCCGCCGCGCCCATGAAGACGAGGCCGAGGATCAGCAGCCGCAGCCCGTTCAGCGCCGTCTTGGAGTCGGTCATCGCCGCCAGCGCGTTCTCGCCCAGATAGACGTTATAGATGATCGACGAGAAGGCGAAGAGCAGGATCGCCAGCGTCAGCGCGTAGCGCGACCACTCGCCGAAATGGCTCGCCAGCGACTGCTGGGTCAGCACCACGCCATCGATGCCTTCCGCACCCGGCGTGTAGACGTCGCCGAGCAGGATCAGGAAGGCGGTGCAGGAGCAGATGACGATGGTGTCGATGAACACGGAGAAGGCCTGGGTCACGCCCTGGCTGACCGGATGGCGCACCAATGCGGTTGCCGCCACGTTCGGCGCCGAGCCGAGACCGGCCTCGTTGGAGAACAGGCCGCGGCGCAGGCCTTGCGCGATGGCTGCGCCCATGCCGCCGGCAATCGCCTCCTCGTAGCCGAAGGCGCTGGAGACGATGCGGGCGATCACCGACGGGATCTCCTGGATGTTGAGCGCGATGGCGATGATGGCTAGGCCCAGATAGCCGACCGCCATGATCGGCACCACGACGTCGGCTGCCTTGGCGATGCGCTTGATGCCGCCGAAGATCACGAAGCCGGTGACGATGGTCAGGAAGGCGCCGGTGATCATCCGGTCGATCCCGAGCGAATCCTGCACCGCGCCTGCCACCGTATTGCCCTGGAAGGCGTTGAAGCCGAGGCCGAAGGCGGCCAGCAGGCAGATGGCGTAGACGATGGCCAGCCAGTTGTACTGGTGGCCGAGGCCCCGGCGGATGTAGTCGGCCGGCCCGCCGCGGAAGGAGTGCTCGCCGTCCTTGCGCTTGTAGACCTGCGCCAGCGTGCATTCGACCAGGCTGGTGGCCATGCCGACCAGCGCGATGCACCACATCCAGAACACCGCGCCCGGTCCGCCGAGCGTGATCGCCACGGCGACGCCGGCGATGTTGCCGCCGCCCACGCGCCCGCCGACCGACACCAGCAGCGCCTCGCGGGCGCTGATCGCGTTGGGATCGTTGTTCTGGTTGCGGCCCGACAGCACGCGGAACATGCGGCCGAAGAACTCGATCTGCACGAAGCCGGACATGATGGTGATGAACACGCCGAACACCACCAGAATCGGGATCAGCGCCCAGCCCCAGGTCAGTGCGTCGACATAGCCGAAGAGCGTTTTCAGAAACTCCATGTGACCCTCCCATTCACGACGAGCCCCCGCTCGTCTCTACTGAGGTCGGCGGGCCGTGCCCGCCAGAAAATTCCCTCAAGATCCGGGCCTTCCGTCAAAGACCCGGCGGACCCTCCCGGCCCGAGCCGCAACAATAGGCTGCGTGCGCTCCCGCCCCAATTGCGCGAAATGGAGCAGAATGGTGCAATGTGGTGCATTTTGCGCAACATCTTGCGCCTGGTGATCAGTCCGATAGCTCGATCCACAGGTGCGCCAGCGCCGCTTCCGGCGTTTCCGGTCCGCCGTTTTCCACGCCCGCACGCCACAGCATGGCACCGGCGGCATAGGACCCGGGCGACAACCCGCCTTCCTCGCACTGGCTGACCGCGCGGATGCGGCAGCCGCGCTGCACCGCCTGCGCCAGCGCCGCTTCCAGGGCCGGGTCGGCCATCGCCGTGCCCGCGCCGTAGACCCGCAGCACCGCTCCGTCCAGTTCGGCCAGCGCTCCGGCCAGGGCCCCGGCCGGCAGGCCCGGCGACAGGGTCAGGATCGCCAGCCGCTTGTCGGCGAAGCGGCGGCGGCGATAGGGGCCGGACAGCGGCGCTTGCGGCACCGAGCGGAAGGCGTCGGCGTCCTGCGAATTGTGTTTCACCAGTCCGGCGGCGGCCATGATCGCGCCGTTGAAGGCAAGCCGCACGCCGGCCGGTCCCTCGCGCACCGCATCCAGCGCCAGCTTCAGGTTGCCTTCCGCATCGCCTTCGACGCCGAGCGGCTGCATCGACCCGCACAGCAGCACGGGCAGCGGCAGGCCGGCCAGCGCCTGTGCCAGCGCGGCGCCGGTAAAGGCCATGGTGTCGGTGCCGTGGGTGATGATGACGCCGGCCCGCCCCGGCATGTCCGCGCAGCGCGCGGCGAACGTGTCGATGACTTCCAGCATCGCGTTCCAGTGATCCGGGCCGATGGCCGAACTGTCGATCAGCGGATCGAAGACATGCAGCGTCAGCCGCGCGTCGGCCGGGGCCAGCCGGCGCGCCGCCGCCTCGACCAGACCCTTGGTCGGAGCCAGCCCGTCCGGGCCGGGCGCCATGCCGATCGTGCCGCCGGTGTGGAGCAGAAGGATCTCGGCCATCGTCACCCCGCCCGCCGCAGTGCCGTGGGCGCGGACAATGCCCGCCGTGCCAGCGCATCGGCCACGAGATCCGTCACGTCGACCAGCTGCTTGTCCGTTTCGATGTCGGCGATCAGCGGCAGTTCGGTGCAGGCCAGCAGCACCGTGTCGGCATCGAGGCCGGCGACCAGCTCGGCCAGGCGCGGGCGCAAGGATGCGTCCCCGCTGCCCAGCCGCTTCACGTCCTCGATCAGCCGGTGCAGCGCGCCTGCATCGCCCGGCAGCTCCACCTCGACCAACTGCGGCAGGTCGCGATAGGCCGACCACTCGTCCATCGCCGTCACCGGTCCGGCGCCGAGCAACGCCAGCTTGCGCGTGCCGCTGCGGGCGATCCAGTCGGCCAGCACGCCCTGAAAGGAGACCAGCTGCGCGGCAAGGCCCAGCTCCTCGATACGCGGCGCATACCAGTTCAGCGTGTTGCAGGCGATGGCATAGGCCTCCACCTGCGGTGCGATGATGTCGAGCGTGTCGCGCATCGCCGACCACACGGCGGTGTCGTTTCCGGCCAGGTCCATGGACAGGCCGAGCCGGGGCTCGGACACGACGATGACGCGCGGGGCGTCGAGATCGCCGCGGAACGCTGCGCCCATCAGCTGCTGATTGCGCCGCAGCACCTTGGCCCACAGGTCGAGCCCGGCCTCCGGTCCCGAGCCGGCGATGATGCCGAGGCTCGCCCGCGCGCGCGCCGGCGGCGCCTCGCTGCTGGCCCTGCGGCCGGTGTCGTTCTGCATCCCTCGTCTCCGCGATGGTTCGGTGCCCATGGTCCCCGCAGGGTGATTCACCGTGCATGTCTCGGGCAATTGTGCAATTGAGTGGGAACCGGCGCTTTCGGGCGCGAAAAATGCACCAAAGCGCATCATGCATCCTTTCGGCACCAATCTCCGCCTGCTGTGCGGCTACCGGCCTTCCATCGCCCGCGTGGCGCAGGACCTGAAGATCAACCGCAGCCAGCTCAACCGCTATCTTGCGGGAAGCTCCTTCCCGCGCAACGCCTTGATGCGGAAGATCTGCGATTATTTCGGCGTCGAGCCGCACGAGATGCTGCTGCCGGAAGAGGAGTTCGCCCGCCTGGTGAAGCTGCGCGGCCTTGCCGCCGACACGCTCACCCGGAACTTCCGCCAGCATCTCGACCAGATCTTCGCGCGGGGCGATCCGCGCATCTTCAACCTCGTCGGCACCTTCTTCGAATATTACTATTCCATGTCCTCGCGCGGCCAGATCGTGCGGGCGCTGGTGTCCTTTTCCATCGAGGGCGAGCACGTCTTCTATCGCCGGCTGGAGCGCATGGGGCCGTTCGACCGGACCTGCCGGCGCCACTACCGCTACCAGGGGGCGGCGCTGCTGACCGGCGACCGGGTGTTCCTCAACGATTACGAATACAGCGCCGGCATCGAGATCACCCAGACCGTGCTCTATCCCGACTATGCCCATCGCTGGACGCGGCTGCACGGGGTCAAGGTCGGCGTCTCGGCCAACCGCGACCACGTGCCTTGCGCCGTGCGCACCTATCTGGAGCGCACGCTGCCGCGCATGCCGCTGGCCGGCTCGCTGCGCCGCTGCGGCCTGTTCGATGCCGACAGCCCGGACATCCCGGCCTATGTGCTGCCGATGATCGACAACACCCGCTCCGGCAACCACGTCTTCGAGGCCTATGCCGACGAGCGCGGCTGAGCCCGCCGGCGTCTCGGCAAGGAGGGGGGCCGGCAACAAAAAAAACCCGCCGGGAGGGGCTCCCGGCGGGTCTTGGAGTACGGCCTTGCGGCTTGCCTCAGGCGGCGACCAGCTCTTCCAGCTTGCGCTCGGCTTCGCCGATCGAGGCCTCGCGGGCCTCCGGGCCGAAGGCCAGCTTCTCGGCATAGACGAAGGTGATGTCGGTGATGCCGATGAAGTTCAGCATCGTGCGCAGGTGCGGCTCCTGCGAATCCATCTGCTTGGCAGGGCCTTCGCTGTAGAGACCGCCGCGGGTCGCAACGACGATGGCGCGCTTGCCGGTCATCAGGCCTTCCGGGCCTGCCTCGGTGTAGCGGAACGACACGCCGGCGCGCAGCACGTAGTCGAACCAGGACTTCAGGGTCGAGGGAATGCCGAAATTGTACATCGGCGCGCCGATGACCAGAACGTCGGCGGCCTTGACCTCGGCGATCAGCTCGTCGGACAATTTCTGGGCGGCGGCCTGCGCCGCGTTCGCCGGCTCGCCGCCGCGAATGGCGGTGGCGCCGTCGAGGTCGAGATGCGGCACCTGGCCGGCACCGAGATCGCGAACGGTCAGCTGCAGGTCCGGGTTGCGGGACTTGAGCTGGTCGATCGTGTCGTTGACCAGCTTGTTGGATGCGGACGCATCACCCAGCGCGCTGCTGGTGATGGCGAGAACCTTCAAAGTCGAGGGCATGACCCTGTTCCTTCCGATAATGTTGTACCCCACAGGTAGTCGTCCTCGTGCGGCACCAGAACTCCCGAAATCCGCACCACACTGTTGCGCCAGCAGGAACGCCGGATGATCGAACTGGAAGACATGCGCTACTTCGTCGAGGTTGCCGAGAGCGGCGGCTTCAGCCGGGCTGCCGCCCGTCTCGGCGTCTCCAAATCCATCGTCAGCCGGCGTATCGCCCGCATCGAGGAGCATCTGGGCGCGCGCCTGCTCAACCGCACCACGCGCGGCGTCACCGCCAGCGATGCCGGGATGGAGTTCAAGGCGCGGGCCGAACGGCTCCTTGCCGACTACGACGAAGCGCTCGATGCGGTCGCCGCCCATGGCGGCGAGGTGGTCGGCCGGCTGCGCGTCTCGGCGCCGCTCTCCTTCGGCATCCAGCATCTGGCGCCGGTGCTGGCCGAGCTTGCCGCCGACCATCCGCGGCTGGAGCTCGACGTCTCGCTGTCCGACCGGCTGGTCGACCTGATCGGCGAGCGGCTCGATGCGGCGATCCGCATCGGCAAGCTGGAAGATTCCAGCCATGTCGCCCGCCGCATCGCGCCGATCCGCTCTCTCGTCGTCGCCAGCCCCGCCTATCTCGCCCGCAAGGGCCGGCCGACGCGGCCGGAGGAGTTGGCGACCGACCACGACTGCCTGATCTATACCGGCAGCCGCTCGCCCGAATGGGTCTTCACGCGGGGCGAGGAGACCGTCTCCGTGCGCCCGCGCGGCCGGCTCCGCAGCGACAGCGGCGAGACGCTGGTCGCCTGGGCCCTTGCCGGTCTCGGCATCGTCCAGATGCCGTCCTTCCTGCTCGGCGACACGGTCGACAAGGGCACCCTCGTCCCGCTTCTGCTTGACCATCCCTTGCCTGAATACGGCATGTATGTCGTCCGCCCGCCCGGCCCGCACACGCCCGGCAAGGTCAGGGCGCTGACGGAGGCCCTGCTGCGCCATTTCGGCGGCACGCCGGACTGGGACCGCTGCGTGCGCCACGTGGCGGAGGCGGAGGCCGCCGCTCGGGCATCGGGCAAGGCCGGCACGCGGGGATAATCGGACAGCGGTCGGGGCGGCCTTGCCGGGGATAACCGGCGCCGTGCGGCCATCGGCCGCTCTCTTTCGCCGACCTAGCCCGGATTGGGCGATTTTGCGCGCGCCGTCTCGAAAATCGCGCCGATTGAGACGGAATTTCGCAAAATCCGCCTCGAAATTCTCCAACCGCCCGGCGGGTGTGCAGTCCCCTGTCGCGCGGGCTTCCATACCTGCCGGAAAATCGTGCTAACCTGTGGGTCTTGTTGGGCTTTGCGCCGTGCGGCGCGCTCGCGTTCGGAAGGTTGCGATGACCGTTCTCCCCAGGCTGACATTCCACGGCGCCGCCGGCGGCGTCACCGGATCCTGCCACCGTCTCGAGACGGCAGGCGGCACCGTTCTGCTCGACTGCGGCATGTTCCAGGGCTCCAAGACCGAGAAGGAGCTGAACTACCGGCCCTTCCCCTTTTCCGTCGGCGACGTCGACGCGGTCGTCCTCAGCCATGCCCATATCGACCATTCCGGCCTGCTGCCGAAGCTGGTCCGCGACGGCTATTCCGGGCCGATCTACGCCACCGGCGCGACGTTCGAGCTGTGCAGCGTCATGCTTCCCGACAGTGCCCACATCCAGGAGATCGAGGTCGAGCAGCTGAACCGGCGCAACCGCCGGCGCCGCCGCCGCGACACGGTCGAGCCGATCTATACCGGTGCGGATGCGCAGGCGACGCTGGCGCTTTTCCACCCCTTTGCCTATGGCGACTGGTTCCAGGTCCTGCCCGGCCTGCGCGCCCGTTTCTGGAACGCCGGCCACCTGCTCGGCTCCGCCTCGGTCGAGCTGGAACTCGCCGAACCCCCGATGAAACTGCTGTTTTCCGGCGATATCGGCCCGGACTACAAGCTGATGCACCCGGATCCGGAAGGCCCCAGCGGCATCGACTACCTGATCTGCGAGAGCACTTATGGCGACACCGACCGGGAGGACGCTACCCCCGCCCACCGGCGCGGCCAGCTGCGCGCCGAGGTGAAGGCGGCGATGCACCCGGACGGCGCCCTGCTGATCCCGTCCTTCGCGGTCGAGCGGGCCCAGGAGCTGATCAGCGACCTGTGCCAGCTGATGGCCGAGAAGGCGCTGCCCGAGATCCCGATCTATGTCGATTCGCCGCTGGCGGCCGCCGCGACCCGCGTCTTCGCCCGCCATGCCCGCGAGCTGGAAAGCGGCGACGTTCTGCTCAAGGGGCTGGCCGCCCGCAACCTGCACATGACGGAGACGGTCGAGCAGAGCAAGGCGCTCGACCGCGTCCGCGGCTTCCACATCGTCATCGCGGCGAGCGGCATGTGCGAGGCCGGCCGCATCCGCCACCGGCTGAAGAACTGGCTGTGGCGCGACGAGGGAACGGTCCTGCTGGTCGGCTATCAGGCGAACGGTACGCTCGGCCGCATTCTCCAGGACGGCGCCCCGTCCGTCCGCATCCAGGGCGAAGAGTTCTCCGTGCGCGCCCGCATCCGCTCCATCGACCTCTATTCCGGCCATGCCGACGGGCCGGAGCTGACGAGCTGGGTCGAAAAGCGCCTGCCGCTGGCGCACGATATCTTCCTGGTTCACGGCGAGCGGGAGGCGATCGACGGCCTGGCCGACCGGCTTGCCGGCCTGATCGAGCCCGACCATGTGCTGAAACCGGGCCTCGACGAAAGCTTCGAACTGACGCCGAGCGGTGCCGTCCGCCTTGCCGGCGAGGTGCCGCCGCGCGTGCCGCGCGAGGAGGTCGGGCATCTCGACTGGCACAACGACGTCACCCGTCTGCTGCTCGACATCAGCGACCGGCTTGCGGCAGAAACCGACGAAAAGAGCCGGAATGTCGTGATTCGCCGCCTGCGCCGCGCGCTTGCCGGCGAGGAGGACGGCCGCTAGGCGAGGCGCCATTCGCCCCGCCTGTCCGCGACAAACTTGCAAGGGCCGGTGCGGTTCAACTTGCCTCCGCGCCGCGCCTTGGGCACTTTCACTGGCCTTGCGGACGGCTGACGTGGCGGAACCCTTGCTGGGACCGGCCGGGGGCGGTCCGCGCTCTCGCGAAGCCCGGCGAAGGCCGCCGATGACGACCGGTTGACCATGACGAAGGAAGCCCCCGCCACCCCGCGCCCGCGCAACGCCACCTTGCGGGACGTGGCAAGAGAAGCCGGTGTCGACGTCTCCACGGTCTCGCGGGTCCTGAAGAACGACAAGGACGTGCGCACCAGCGCCGAGACCCGCCAGCGCATCATCGATGCGGCGGAGCGGCTGCAATACCGCGCCAATCCGCTGGCCCGCGCGCTGAAGATGGCCCGCTCGCGCACGCTGCTGATCGTCGTGCCGCAGATCGAGAACCCGGTCTTCGCCTCGGCGATCCTTGGCGCGGAGGCCGAGGCGCGGGCGCAAGGCTATGTGCTGCTGGTCGCCTACGACCAGAACGGCTCGGCCGCCAGCGTGCTGGAACGGGTGTCGCAGTCCAGCCTGATCGAGGGCGTCATCATCGCCAGTTTCGATGAGGACGACAGCCTGCGCCAGAGCATCGCCGCCATCAACCGCCCCTATGTGGTGATCAACCGCGTGCTGCCCGGCGACGTGCACTGCGTTGCGGTCGACACCTGCGCCGCCGCCGCCATCGGCGTCAGTCACCTGATCGCTCTCGGCCATCGGCGCATCGGCCATCTCGCCGGCCGGCTGGGCCGCTTCAACGGCAATGCCCGCCGCCAGGGCTGGCAGGAGGCGATGAGTGCCGCCGGATTGGACCCCGACCCGGATCTGGTGGCCGAGGCCGGCTACGATCCGGCGCGGGTGCCGGGCGCCGTCGATGCGCTGCTGGCGCGCGGAGTGACCGCAATCCACGCCGCAACGCTGCTGACCGGGGCGGCTGCCATCGCCCACCTGCACAAGCGCGGCCTCGATGTACCGGGCGACATGTCCGTCGTCACCATGCATGACGACCTGCTGGCCCGGGTGGTGCATCCGGAGATCACCACCGTCGGCCTGCCGACCTCCGAGATGGGGCGCGAGGCGGTGCGTGCGCTGCTGGCGCAGCTCGAGCCGGCGCCGGCGGGCGGGGCGGAGCCCGCCCATGTGCTGCTGCTGCCGCCGGGCGAACTGGTTGTCCGGGCATCCGCCGCAGGGCCGAAAGCCGGCCCGGAAGCCGGTACTGGGGCCGTCTGACCTTGTCGCGCCGCGCAGGGTGTTGACGGGCGCGCGCATCGGACCCAATCTTGCCGGTGTCTGAAACAGGTGAGGTTCGGGAAGGTTGGCCCGGCCCCCGCTTCGCGGGTCCTTCCGTCACCACGGTGACGGCCCAAGACTGTCAAGGCGCGCGCATGGTGCGGACGCCGATAGGATGGGTATGGACATGATGAAGCCGCGAATTTCTGTTCTCACGCTTGCCGTCTCCGATCTCGAAAACGCCCTGCCGTTCTATCGCGATGGCCTTGGTCTGCCGACCGAGGGCATTGTCGGGCGCGAATTCGAACACGGTGCGGTCGCCTTCTTCGATCTCTCGGGCAGCCTGAAGCTCGCCATCTGGGCGCAGGACGATCTCGTCCACGACACCGGACTGCCCAAGACCCCGATTTGTACCACCGCCGTCAGCATCGGGCATAACGTTCTGCGCCGCGAGGAGGTCGACGACGTCATGCGCAAGGCAATGAGCGCAGGGGCGAAGGTCATCAAGGAGCCGCAGGACACGTTCTATGGCGGCTATGCGGGCTATTTCACCGATCCCGACGGGCATCTTTGGGAAATCGTCTGGAACCCGGCGATGCTGCCGGCCGACTGACGTCGCCTCAAGCTTGCGCCCGTGCCGCGGGGATAGCATCCGCCGGCACGGGTTCGCCGGCCCGCAGGGTCAGCACGCAAACGCCGGAGGAGGTGACGGCGACCGTATGCTCGAACTGGGCGGAGAGCGATCCGTCGCGGGTGACAACGGTCCAGCCGTCGTCTTGCGTGCGCACGCTGCGCCGACCCCGGTTGAGCATCGGCTCGATGGTGAAGACCATCCCCTCGCGCAGCGCCAGGCCGGTATCCGGCTTGCCGTAATGCAGGATCTGCGGCTCCTCGTGCATCTCCCGGCCTATGCCGTGGCCGCAATAGTCGCGCACCACCGAGTAGCCGTTGCGTTTCGCGTGGCGCTCGATCGCCCAGCCGATATCGCCCAGCCTTGCGCCCGGACGCGCCGCGCGGATGCCCTTCCACATCGCCTCGTAGGTGGTGCGCACCAGCCGCCTGGCCGCCGGATTGACCTCGCCGACGAGGTAGGTCTTGCTGCTGTCGGCGATGTAGCCGTTCTTTTCCAGCGTGATGTCCAGGTTGACGATGTCGCCATCGCGCAGCACCGCCTGGCGCGAGGGGATGCCGTGGCAGACGACCTCGTTGATCGAGGCGTTCAGCACGAACTCGTAGCCGTACTGGCCCTTGCTGGCCGGGCGCGCGGCAAGATCGTGGACGATGAAGCGCTCGACCATGTCGTTGACCTCGAGCGTCGACAGGCCGCTCAGCGCCGTGCGGTCGAGCATCTCGAAGACGCGCGCCAGCAGTCGGCCGGATTCGGCGAGCAACTCCAACTCGTGCGGCTCCTTGGTCATGCGCCTGCCGGCTCCGCGGCCGCCTCGGGCGCGGCAACGCCGGCCGCGGCGAGCTCGCGCTGCATGATCTCCGAAAAGCTCAGCGCCGGATTGGTCTCGCACAGCATGCCGATCCGGATCCAGTAGGCGGCCTGCGCGTTGATCGAGCGGTACGACACCTTGCTCGCCCGCCGCAGTTGATCGTGCAGGTCCTCGTCGATGCTCACGATGCCCATCATGCATCTCCAAATGGTTCATATATGTTTCGTATATGATGCGTAGTGCGCGATGCCAAGTCCGCCCGGACGCGTCTCGACCGCTGCCGATGCGCGATTCGCGACCCCGCCTGTCGGATTTGACAGCCACGGGAACCTCGTCCGGTGCAGCCGCGAGCGCCCGGTTTCCGCCGTCCCGAGGGCTCTTCGCGACGGCTCGCAAATTTTGATGTTGACCTCCGGGGGCTCTTGGCGTTCTATCTGAACAAACGTTTGTTCAAACGGGTTGTCCAAAGAGTTGTTCGAGCGTTTCGTCAAGGTTTCATCGCAGCCGGCGCACAACCTCGAGCCGCGGCGATCGAACAGGGAGGTTCAGGGTGAGCAGTGAAACGCGGGTAGCGGAATTTGCAAAGATCGTCGGGCCGCAGAACGTTCTGACGGCCGAGGACGACCGCCGGCGATACGCCCATGACAAGCTCCCTTACGCCAATTTCCGGGCTCGGGCCGGTGCGCTGGTCGGCACGTTGCCGGGCGTCGTGGTGCGTCCCGGCACGGCGGCGGAGGTGCAGCAGGTGGTGCAGCTGGCGGCCGAGGCTGGCCTGCCCGTGATCCCCTATGGCAGCGGCTCCGGCGTGCTCGGCGGCACCATCCCGCTCGGCGAGGAAGTGCTCATCGACATGCAGCGCATGGACCGGATCCTCAGTGTCGATCCGGAGAACGCGCTGGTCACGGTCGAGGCCGGCATGAACGGCGAACTCTTCGAGGCCGCGCTCAACGACAAGGGCTACACGGTCGGGCATCTGCCGCAGTCGCTCACCATCTCCACCGTCGGCGGCTGGGCTGCCTGCCGCGGCGGCGGCCAGGAATCGAGCCGCTACGGCAAGATCGAGGACATCGTCGTCGGCCTCAAGGCGGTGCTGCCTGACGGGCGGATGCTCGAGGTGCGGCCGCTGCCCAAGCGCGCCACCGGCCCCTCGATCCGCGACCTGATCGTCGGCAACGAGGGCACGCTCGCCATCATCACCGAGCTGACGCTGCGCCTTTGGAAGCTGCCGGAGACCGAGGAGGTGCTGGCGCTGGCGCTGCCCGACCGCCCGGCGGCGCTGGGCCTTGCCCGCCGGATCATGCAGGCGGGCCTGCATCCGCGCATCGTCCGCCTCTACGACGAGAAGGAGACGGCCTCGCGCACCGAAGGCATCGACGCTTATCGCGAGCGTCCGGTGATGGCCAATATCGTCCTGTGCGGGGAGCCGGGCCTGGTGGCGGCGGAAGCTGCTCTGGTGCGCGCCTTCGCCGCCGAGGCCGGGGCGGTGGAAACCGAGACACGCCCGTTCGACGAATGGCGCGCACACCGTTACAAGTCGATCAGCCAGCAATGGCAGGAGAAGGGCTTCTACAACGACACGATCGAGGTGACGGTCAACTGGTCGCGGGCGGCCGCCCTGTACGATGCGATCCGCGCGGCGGTGCCGGCGATCCATCCCGACGCCCATTTCAGCGCCCACTGGTCGCACGTCTATCCGGAAGGTGTCTGCCAGTACATGACGATCCGCCTGCCGCAGATGCCTCAGGACGAGGCGCTGCCGCTCCATGCAAGGCTCTGGGAGCTGCTGGAGGGCGAGACGCTCGCCCATGGCGGCTCCATCGCCCACCATCACGGGACCGGCCTGTTCCGCGGCCCCTGGATGGACGGCGAGCTCGGCGTCGGCATGGACGTGCTGCGGGCGGTGAAGGACGCCCTCGATCCGCAGAACATCTTCAATCCCGGCAAGCTCGGCCTGCCGCCGCGCGCCGGGGCCATCGACCCCTATCGCGACAGGATGGACCATGCCTGATCCGTTGCTGCTGGGCATAGACCTCGGCGCCGGTTCGCTCAAATCGACCGTGATCGACGGGACCGGCAAGGTCCATGGCGCGGCTTCGGCCGCCGTCGAGACCCTGGTGCCGCATCCCGGCTTCAGCGAGCAGGACCCGCTCGGCTGGCGCGCGGCGATGATCGACACCCTGGCGCAGCTGTGGCGCCAGGGCGTCGACCCGGCGCGGATCAGCGGCATCGCCTTTACCGCCGGCGCCCACACCCATGTGCTGGAGGAGGCGGACGGCACGATCCTTCGCCCGGCCATCATGTGGAACGATCAGCGCTCGGGCCGCCAAGCGGCGGCGCTGCGCGAGAGCGACGGCGCACGGATCCTGGAGCTTTCGGGCAATCAGGCGAGTCCCACCTGGACGCTGCCGCAGCTGGTCTG
Organism: Stappia sp. G46H5W; assembly: GCF_058448995.1. Classification (NCBI taxonomy): domain Bacteria; kingdom Pseudomonadati; phylum Pseudomonadota; class Alphaproteobacteria; order Hyphomicrobiales; family Stappiaceae; genus Stappia; species Stappia sp. G46H5W. The sequence goes on from NZ_JBZFLL010000006.1 coordinate 81,218, forward strand.
GGTGCGCGAGAACGAGCCGGAGCTGTTCGCCCGCATCCGCCGGATCCGGCCGGCCAAGGACTGGCTGCGCCGCCAGATCGACGGCAGCGATGCCACCGATATCACCGACGCCTGGGGGCTGATGCTGGCCGATGCCCGCTCCGCCGAAGGCGCCTGGTCGGATGAGCTCTGCCGCATCGCCGGGATCGATCCGGCCGTGCTGCCCCCGCTTGTCGGCTCATCCGACATCACCGGTGCGGTGACGGCGGACGCCGCGGCGGCAACGGGACTGGTTGCCGGAACGCCGGTCATCTGCGGCACGTCGGACACCAACGCGGAGACCTTTTGCGGCGGCATGACCCGTCCCGGCCTCGGGGCGCTGAAGCTTGCGACCGCCGGCACCGTCTCCTCGCTGACGGCGTCCCCGTCCTTCTCGGCCAAGGTGATCCATTATCCGCATCTGGTGCCGGGCCACTGCTACACGATCCTTGGCACCAATTCCTGTGCCTCCGCCCACCGCTGGCTGCGCGACACGCTGTTCGCCGGGCTCGGTTTCGAAGGCATGGACACGGCCGCCCGCGCCGTTCCGGCCGGCAGCGAAGGCCTGCTCTTCCACCCCTATCTCAACGGCGAGCGCAGCCCCTACTGGGACCCGGATCTTCGGGCCTCCTATGTCGGTCTCGGCTTCGCCCACGGGCCGGGCCACTTCGTGCGCGCGCTCTACGAGGGCATCGCCTACAGCCTGCGCGACTGCCTGGAGGTGCTGCGCGGGCTCGACATGGGCTTTTCGACGGCGCGGCTCGTCGGCGGCGGAACCCGCAGCGAGCTGTGGCAGCAGATCATCGCCGATGTCACCGGCCTGACGATCGAGATCCCCCGCGAGGGCGACGCCTCCTTCGGCGCCGCGCTCATTGCCGGCATGGGCGCCGGCGTGTTTGCCGACACGAAGGCCGCCGCAGCGGTGATCGGTGTGGCGGCGACCCGGCATCCGGATCGCCGGGCGATGCAGCGCTACGAGGAGGGTTTCGCGCTCTACCGCGAGACCAAGGAGGCGCTGACACCCGTCAACCACCGCATCGTCGCAGCCGGCAGGGGAGGAAACTGATGGCCGAAGTGAGCCTGCGCAAGCTGCGCAAGACCTATGGCGGAGTGGTCGCCGTCGAGGGCGTCAGCCTCGACATCGCCCGCGGCGAGTTGATCGTGCTGCTCGGCCCCTCGGGCTGCGGCAAGTCGACGACGCTGCGCATGGTTGCCGGGCTGGAAAGCATTTCCGGCGGCGATCTGTTCATCGGCGAGCGCAACGTCACCCAGCTGGAGCCGAAGGATCGCGACATCGCGATGGTGTTCCAGAACTATGCGCTCTATCCGCACAAGACCATTCGCGCCAATCTCGGCTTCGGCCTGAAGATGCGCGGCATCGATGACGCCGAAACGGTGCGGCGGGTGGACGAGGTCGCCGAGATGCTGGCGATCACCCATCTGCTCGACCGCAAGCCGCGCCAGCTTTCCGGCGGGCAGATGCAGCGCGTCGCGCTCGGCCGGGCCCTGGTGCGCGACCCGGCGGTGTTCCTGCTCGACGAGCCGCTGTCCAATCTCGACGCCAAGCTGCGCGTGCGCATGCGCGAGGAGATCGCCCTGCTGCAGAAGCGCATCGGCAAGGCGATGATCTACGTCACCCACGATCAGACCGAGGCGATGACGCTGGCCGACCGCATCGTGATCATGCGCGACGGCCACGTGCAGCAGATCGGCGCGCCGCTCGAGGTCTACGACCGGCCGCAGAATGTCTTCGTCGCCGGCTTCATCGGCTCGCCGGAGATGAACCTCTTCCCGGCCGAGATCACCGGCGGGCGCCTGCAGATGGGCCCGTCCGCCGAAATGAGCCTGCCGGCCCCGGCCGGTGCACGGCAGGGACCGGTGATCGCCGGTCTTCGGCCGGAGGCGATGTATGTGGCGCCGCAGGGCTTGCCCTTTGCGGTGCGGGCGGTTGAGCAGCTCGGGTCGCAGACCCTGCTGATCGGCACCATCGGCGAGGTGTCGCTGCGCGTCATGGAGGGGCGGCGCGACGACATTCGGGCGGGTGACACGGTGGCGGTCTCTGCCGACCCGTCCGCCATCCATCTGTTCGACCGGGAGACGGAACAGCGGCTGGCGACAACCGCCTCTGCGGCGCCGGCGCACGCGTGAACTGAACCACCGCGGCAAAGGACGCGGGGAACCTTGGGAGGAAACCATGAAGGACACTGGAAAGAACTCTGGACAGTCTCGCCTCATTACCCGTCGCCAGACGCTTCAGGGCGCCGGCGTGCTGGGCCTCGGCCTTGCGCTGTCGGGCCTCGCGGCTCCGGCCATCCGGGCGCAGGGGCGCAAGGAAATCCGCTTCCTGAACTGCGAGACGGGCAAGGACACGCTTGCCTTCTTCGACAGGATCGCGAAAGAGTACCAGGAGAAGACCGGCATCGAGGTGCGGGTGGATTCCGTGCCGCTCGGCGAGGCCTTCACCAAGATCACCAACGGCATCCGCAGCGGCACGCCCTATGACGTCGCCAATGTCGGCTTCATCGGCCACGTTCTGCTGCTGGCCGACCAGGGCCAGATCGTGCCGCTGAACGAGCTGACCGACCCGTACGAGTGGGGCAACAACATCCTCTTCCCGATGGATGACAAGGTCTACTGGTACCCGTTCGACTACAATCTCTCGGTGATCTACTACCGCAAGGATCTGTACGAGAAGCTGGGCCTGTCGCTGCCCGACACCTGGGACCAGTTCGTCTCCAACTGCGAAGCCACCATCGAGGGCCGCCGCAAGGGCTGCATCTTCCCGATCGGCTCGAACGGCGCCACCAACTGGATGTCGGTCGCCTTCATGTGGGCGGAAGGGGTGAAGCTCTTCGACGACCAGTGGAACGTGACGCTGGATGCCGAAGGCATGAAGTCGAAGGCGGCAGCCTATCTCGACTTCATGGAGAAGCTCTACCCGACCATGCCTCCCGGGGCGATCCAGGCCGACTACGCGACTGTCCTGTCCAACGTCGTCGGCGGTACCGTGGCGCACGGTCCCTATGCCGGCCGCGTGCTGGAAGCGGCGGAGCGCGACAACCCGCAGGTGGCGGAAAACCTCGGCATCATGCCCTACATGGACAGCGCCGGCAAAGCCAAGGCGGTCAGCCACGGCTATGACGGCTGGGTGGTCCTCAAGACCGACAATACCGGCCCGGCCATGGAGTTCATGCGCTGGATGACGACCGACCGTCTGGTCGACTTCCTGCACACCGCGCCGGTGCACTTCCAGCCGGCCCGCCTCGACATCTACGACAATGACCAGTGGCGCTCGAACCCCTTGATCACGAAGTATGGCGAGCAGATCGAGACCATGCGCAAGATGGTCACCGACGACAATCTGCTGGTGACCTCGATCGACACGCAGGGCCCGGCCCCGGACATCCGCCCGGGCAAGGTCTTCGAGGGCTTCGTCATGCCGGAGATGCTGCAGGACAAGCTGATCAAGGGCATGTCCTCCACCGAGGCGGTGGAAAAGGCCGCGGCCCGCATGCGCGAGCTGATCAAGTAGGGCGATCCCGACGCCGACAGGTCCGCGGACGGCCAGGCGCCGTCCGCGCATCGACAGGCCCGCAGGCGGTGCAAGACCCGCCTGCGGGCTCCCCGACCGGACAAAGGGTGCCAAGAATGACCCGCTGGATGTTGCCCGCCTTCCTTGCCGTGGGCGTGCTCGTGACACTGCTGCTGATCGTCGGCCCGGCCCTTTATGCCGTGTCGCTCAGCTTCTTCGACTTGCCGTCCCTGACCTCCGACCCGGTCTGGGTGGGCCTTGCGAAATACCAGGCGGTGCTGGCGAGCGCGGAGTTCTGGCGCGCGCTGTGGAACGGCATCGTCTATGCGGGCCTTGCCATCGTGCTGCAGGTGGTGCTGGGCATCGGCTTCGCCCTGATCCTGCATCAGCCCTTCCGCGGCCGTGCGCTGGTGCGCGGGCTCGCGTTCCTGCCCTATCTCCTGCCGACCGTGATCGCGGTCCTGACCTTCAAGTGGATGGTCGACGGCTCGCTCGGCATCGTCACCATCCTGATGGACGAATGGGGCCTGCCGCCGATCTACTGGTTCGAGACCGAGCAGGCGGCGATGATCTCGGTGATCCTGGTCTCGGTGTGGCTGTGGACGCCATTCGTCACCACCACGTTCCTGGCCGGCCTGCAGACCGTGCCGACCCAGCTCTACGAGGCCGCGCGCGTCGACGGCGCCGGGCCGATCCGCCGCTTCTTCCACATCACCCTGCCGATGCTGCGGCCGATCCTGACCGTCATCATCCTGCTGCGCGGGGTGTGGATGTTCAACAAGTTCGACGTGATCTGGCTGACCACCGGCGGCGGTCCCGTCGGGGCGACGGAACACCTGCCGATCCTCTCCTACCGCACGGCCTTCACGCTCTACGACATCGGCACGGGCGCGGCGATTGCCACGATCTCCTTCCTGTTCCTGTCGCTGGCCGTCTTCCTGTATTTCCGCGTGTTCCCGATGGAGGACGACGCATGACACACGCAATCCGGCGGCCGGCAGCGCGTGTCGGCCTGTATTTCGCCGCCTTCGCCATCGCGCTCTACAGCGCTTTCCCGATCTACTGGATGGTGTCGTCGTCGCTGCGTCCGACGCAGGAGCTGCTGCTCAATCCCTCGCTGATCCCCAGCGAGCTGACGCTGCAATATTATTACAGCCTGCTGGCCCAGACCGACTATCCGCGGCAGTTTCTGAACAGCCTGATCGTCGCCATCGCCACGGTGGCGCTGACCATGGTCCTGTCGGTGATGATCGCCTATGGCGTCACCCGCCAGCGGATCCGCGGCAAGAAGGCGATCATCGCCGGCATGCTCTATGCCTACATGTTCCCGCCGCTGCTGCTGGCGATCCCGCTCTATGCGATGTTCACCAAAATCGGTCTCAACGACACGCTGTTCTCGCTGGTGATCTCGCATCTGACCATGACCATGCCGCTCGGCGTCTGGTTCCTGTGGGGCTTCTTCAAGGCGATGCCCTTCGAGCTGGAAGAGGCGGCGATGGTCGATGGCTGCACCCGGCTCGGCGCCTTCCTGCGGGTGGTGCTGCCGCTCTCCGTGCCGGGACTGGTGACGGTGGCGATCTTCGCCTTCCTGCTGTCCTGGACGGACTACACCTTCGCGCTGGTGATGATCGGCTCCGATGTCAACAAGACCGTGCCGCTCGGTCTTGCCTCGATGATCGGCGCGTTCGACCTGCGCTGGGGCGACGTGATGGCCGGCTCGACGCTGATCGCCCTGCCGCTCTTCGTCGCCTTCATCCTGCTCTCCCGCTATTTCGTGCAAGGCCTGACGGCCGGCGCGGTGAAAGGATAATCGAAGATGGCCCTGCGCATTCTCGGCGCGCCCCAGCGCTACGTCCAGGGACCCGGCGCGATCGATACGCTGGCCGAGGAGGTCGAGCGGCTCGGCGGAGGACCGGTGGCGGTCGTCATCGACCCGGTCGCCCGCGAGCTGCTGGGCGAGCGGATCGCCCGTGCCCTGCCGGATGCCAGGCTGCTCGCCTTCGGCGGCGAATGCACGGGCGCCGAGATCGAGGCGCGCGCGGCCGAGACCGGCGAGGCGCGGCTCATCCTCGGCATCGGCGGCGGCAAGGCCATCGACACGGCCAAGGGCGCGGCGATCCTGCGGAACTTGCCGGTCGGCATCGTCCCGACGATTGCCTCCAACGACAGCCCGACCAGCCATATCGCCGTCGTCTATACCGCCGACCATGCGGTCGAGGGCGTGCGCCACATGCGGGCCAATCCCTCGCTGGTTCTCGTCGACACGGCGGTGATCGCCTCTGCGCCGCGCCGCTTTCTGGCCGCCGGCATCGGCGATGCCATGTCCAAGCCCTACGAGCTCGCCGGCGCCCTTTCCGGGGGCGGCCTCAACTTCTTCGGCGGCATGCCGACCGAACTGACCAAGGCCATCGTCGGCCGGGCGCGGGAGATCCTGCTCGCTGATGGCGAGGCAGCGATGGCGGCGCGCGCGCCGGACGCCGCCTTCGAGCGGGTGGTGGAGGCGTCGATCCTTCTCAGCGGTCTGGCCTTCGAAAGCGGCGGCCTGTCCATCGCCCATTCCATGGTGCGCGGGTTTTCGGTGATGCCGCAGCTCGCCCGCCTGCTGCACGGGGAAATGGTGGCGCTGGGCACGCTGACCCAGCTGGCCGCGGGCCAGGGCAGCGCGGAGGAGATCGCCGAACTCGCCGGCTTCTTCCGCCGGATCAACCTGCCTGTGTCCTTTGCCGCCTTCGGATTGAACGAAGAGGCCGACTTCCGGCGGATGGCGGAGGTGTCGCTGACGGCGCCTTACGCGGGCAATTACATGCGCCGGCTGGGGCCGGACGATCTGGTCGAGGCCATGCGCAGCCTCGACAGGATGTGAGGCGAATGGCACAGCTTCGGGACGGGATCATGCGCAAGGCCATCGTGACGGGCGGGGGAACCGGAATCGGGCGGGCAACGGCCGAATATCTGGCGCAGCGCGGCTGGCAGGTGACGGCGGCCGGGCTGGAGCGCGACGCGGATCTTCCCTCCGACATCGCTTTTGCCGACTGCGACATCTCCGATGCGGGGGCGCGGGCCGCGCTGTTCTCGCAGGTCGGCGAGCTGCACGGCCTCGTCAACTGCGCGGGCGTCATCCGCTTCGACGACGAATGGACGGATGACGGGTTTCGCAAGGTGATGGAGATCAATGTCGGCGGCAGTTTCGCCGTCGCCAATGCTGCCCTGCCGGCGCTGGAGCGGGCCGGCGGCGCGGTGGTCAACATCGCCTCCATGTGGAGCTGGTTCGGCAATTCGGCCGCTCCCGCCTATTCGGCGAGCAAGGGGGCGGTGTCGTCGATGACCCGTTCGCTGGCGGTTGCCTGGGGCGGACGCGGAGTTCGCGTCAACGCGGTCGCGCCCGGTTGGGTCGACACCAGGCTGTCGGCACGGGCGAAGGCCGATCCGGTGCGCGGCCCGCGCATCGCCGCGCGCATACCGCTCCAGCGCTGGGCGGATCCGGCCGAGATCGCGGCGGTGATCGCGTTCCTGTTGTCGCCGGAGGCGTCTTATGTGCACGGCGCCATCATTCCGGTCGATGGCGGCTATCTCGCCGCCTGAGCCCTGCGTCCGGACACAGCCGGATCAGAAGATCAGTTTCAGGATGCCGATCACGACCACAAGGCCGACCAGGAAGATGAAGCCGATGGTGCCGCCGATGAACTTGAGCATGTCGTCTCTCCTTGTTTCGCAGAGATAACGCGCAAGAGGCCGATCGGTTCGAGGGTGGCCGATGTCAGCCGGTTGCGGCTTCATCCGGGCGGCAGTTCCAGACGGCGCAGCGGGTCGCCTCCGTCGATGTAAAGCGTGCCGCCGGGCACGAGGGCGGCTGCGATGTTCCGCAGCGCCCGCTCGGCCAGCTGCGGGTGCCGGCCATCGAGTGCGCCGACCCGAATCGCGACGGCGAGATCGAAGAGCGGATCTTCGGAGGGCAGGGCAAAGTCCTCCACGGCCGCCTGCCGAAGCTGCAGGCGTCCGGCCCGGATCTCCCCGGCGCAGGCAGCCCGTGCCTGGGCGATTGCCGTTGCGCTGCGATCCAGCGCCAGAACCGTGCCGTCGCCGATCCGTCCGCATATCGCGCGTGCCAGCGCGCCCGGGCCGCAGCCGATCTCCAGCACCCGCAGTCCGGGCCGCAGCGGCAGGGCCTCGGCGATGGCTGCCAGCCGGGGCGAGAGTCCTGCGGGCATGATGCGCCTCCCTTCAGGGGCCGGCGCTTCCCGCGCGCCGGCAGCTGCAGTGTGGTGAAATTTCCGGTTGCGGTCGAGGAGAACGCGGCGTCCTGCAGCCTGAATTGATTCATGTTTTTGAATCAATGCGATGGCCGAAAACCACCTGGCGGCCTGCAGACTCATGTTGCGTTTGTTCTTATTTTGTTCTTTCATTCAGGCATGCAATACACGTTGCCGCTCGTTGCCGATACCCGCCTTGCGCGGGTCCACGGACTGTTGCTTGCCCGGTTCGGTCCGGTGCCGGAATGCTACCGGCTCGACCCGGTGAGCCAGCTCGTTTTCGCGATGCTCAGCGGCCGGACACGGGATGCGGTCGCCATGGAGGTCTTTGCAGCGCTGGCCCGCAGGATAGGCGCATGGGAGCGGCTGGCGGAAACGGTTGCGAGCGAGCTGCAGGGCATGATCGCCGGGGTGACCTTCGCCGAGCGCAAGGCGCGGCAGATCCCGGCGGCCCTGCGCGAGATCGCGGCCCGGCGCGGGCGGCTGGATCTGGAGTTTCTTGCCCGATGGCCGGTGGAAGAGGGGCGGGTCTGGCTGGAGAGCCTGACCGGCGTCGGTCCCAAGACCAGCATGGCAGTGCTTGGCCTGAGCACGCTGCGCCGGCGGGTGCTGATGGTCGATACGGCCCATAACCGGGTCGCCTGCCGGCTGGGACTGGTGCCGGCACGGGCCGACATTGCCCGTGCCACGCGGCTGCTCAACCGGCAATTGCCTGCCGCATGGACGGCCGACGACACGGAAAGCCACCATTTCCTGATGCAGGGGCTGGGTCGCAGCCATTGCGTCTACAGGCAGCCGCTTTGCCCGGACTGCCCGTTGTGCCGCCTCTGCCGGTCGGTGCCGGAGGGGCGGGCATGAGGGACGGCGAGACGCTGGCGGCGCTGCGCGCTCGGATCAAGGCAGGCGGGCTGGACGAGGAGCTGGCCTGGCCGACGGTCGGGCTGGCCGCGGAGGTAGAGACGGAGACGCACGGCGCGGTGCTGCCCGGCGGACTGGCGAGCGGGGCTCTGCACGAGCTGCAGCCGGCGACGCCGGCCGATATCGGGGCGGCGACCGGGTTTGCGCTGGGGCTGGCCTCGCGGCTGCTGGCACAGCGTCCGGGGCCCTTGCTGTGGGGGCTGCCGTCGACGCGGGGCTGGCGCGAAGGCCGGCTCTATCCGGTCGGGCTCGGCGCCTTCGGCATCGATCCGGACCGGGTGGTCCAGGTCGAGGTGAAGAAGACCGCCGATCTCCTGTGGAGCCTGGAGGAGGCGCTGGATCACCCCTCGCTTGCCGTCGTCGTCGGCCTGCTGCCCGAAGGCGACCGGCTCTACGACTTCACGGCGAGCCGAAGGCTGGCGATGCGCGCCGCCCGCCACGGTGCGACGGTGCTGCTGCTGGGGGCGGCGCCGGTCTTCGACATGGCAACGGCCGCCTCCACCCGCTGGTCGCTGGCGGCGCTGGCCAGCCGGCCGGTGCCCCATGTCGGGCAGGCGGTGCCCGGCCTCGGCCCGCCGCGCTGGCAGGCCCGGCTGGTGAAATCGCGCAAGGGCCTCCTGGATACCTGGGATCTCGAGTGGAACCATGAAACGCTGTCTTTCCGTCTGGCTGCCCCGCTGGCCGACAGAGCGCCGCTCCGCCGGACCGGCGGACTCTCGCGGCGGCCGACTGCCGCCTGACGAGGCCGGACCTCTCGTGCTCTCCGTGCTGGAGCAGAACGGGGCAAGGGTCAGTGCGGTCAATGCGCCCGCCGCCGCGCTCGGCTTGAGACCGGGCATGCCGCTGGCCGATGCGCGCGCGATCCATCCCGCGCTCGGTGTCGCGCCGGCGGACCCGGACGGCGATGCGCAAGGACTGCGCCGGCTCGCCCTGTGGTGCCAGCGCTACAGCCCGCTGACCCGCATCGATGCGCCCGACGGGGTGTCCATCGACATTGCCGGCTGCGCCCATCTGTTCGGCGGCGAAGAGGCGCTGATGGCGGATCTCGCCGACCGGCTGCACGGCTTCGGTCTGACCGCGCGGCTGGCCCTTGCGCCGACGCTCGGGGCGGCCTGGGCGCTCGCCCGTTATGGCGACACGCAGATGGTACAGGTGGCGCCGGGCGAGGTGGGCGAGGTGCTGGCGCCGCTGCCCGTTGCGGCGCTGCGCATCGAGGCGGAAACGGTGCGCGCGCTGGAGCGGCTCGGCCTCGACCGGATCGGCCTTCTGGTCGGCAAGCCGCGTGCGCCGCTCGCCGGCCGCTTCGGCCCGCAGCTGGTCCTGCGGCTGGATCAGGCACTGGGGCGCGAGGGCGAGCGGTTCGACCCTGTGGAGGCCGCGCCGATCTACCGGATCGCCCGCAATTTCGCCGAGCCGGTGTCGACGCTGGAGGCCATCGACGAGGTGGCCGCGCGGCTGACCGGGGAGCTTGCCGAGATGCTGCAGGGCCTCGGCAAGGCGGCGCGGCGGGTGGAGCTGGCGCTCTATCGCGTCGACGGCTGGCGCGAGGCGCTGGAGCTGCGCATCACCCGGCCGAGCAACGATGCCGCGCATTTGCTACGCCTGCTGGGCGAGCGGCTCGACCGGCTGCGCGATCATGCCGGCTTCGGTTTCGAGGCGGCGGTGCTTTCCGCCTTCGAGGTGGAGCGCGCCGAGGCGGTGCAGGCGGCGCTGTCGGGGCGCGGGCACGCCCAGCCGCCGGCGGACGATCTCGACCGGCTGCTCGACCGGCTGGTCAACCGCTTCGGACCCGAGCGCGTCTCCCGCTTCGTACCGCGCGAAAGCCACGTGCCGGAGCGCTCCTGCCATCCGGTTTCGGCGCTTGCGCAGGTGGCCCGCCATGACTGGACCGCCCATGGCCGGGCCCTGCATGGCGGCACCGCGCTTGCCCGACCGCCGCTGCTGTTCGCCCGGCCCGAGCCGGTGGAGGTGTTGGTGGAGATGCCGGACAAGCCGCCGGCGCGCTTCGAGTGGCGGCGCACCGCGCACCGCATCGTGCGCGCGGAAGGGCCGGAGCGGATCGCGCCGGAATGGTGGGCCGGCGGCGAGGCCAACCGGCTGACGCGCGACTATTACCGCGTCGAGGATACGGAAGGGCGGCGTTTCTGGCTGTACCGCGAAGGCCTCTATGATCGGCCCGGCGATACGGTGCGCTGGTTCGTACATGGGCTGTTCGCATGACGGCAGCCTTCGCGGAACTGGTGGCGACCAGCAATTTCAGCTTCCTGCGCGGGGCCTCCCATGCGGCGGAGCTGGTGGAGACGGCGGCCCGCCTCGGCCTTGCCGCCATCGGCATCGCCGACCGCAACACGCTGGCCGGCGTCGTGCGGGCGCATGTGGCCGCGCGCGAGCATGGCGTGCGCCTGATCGTCGGGGCGCGGCTGGTGCTGCGCGACGGGTTGGAACTGGTCGTCCATCCGCAGGACCGGCAGGCCTATGGCCGGCTGAGCCGCCTGCTCACCCTCGGCAACCGGCGGGCGCCGAAAGGGGAATGCCATCTCGATTTCGCCGACCTGGGTGAACTCGGCGAGGGTCAGCAGCTCATCGCCCTGCCGCCGCGCTGGCCCGATGCGGACTTCGCCGAACGTCTTGCGGAGCTGGGACGCCGGTTCCCCGATGCCGTTTCGCTGGCGCTGTCGCCGGCCCATCGCGGTGACGACCGGGCTCGTTTCGACCGGCTGGCGGAGCTGGCCAAGACCTGTCGCACGCCGCTGATCGCCACCAACGACGTGCTCTATCATGTGCCCGAGCGGCGTCCCTTGCAGGATGTGCTCACCTGCATCCGCGAGCATGTGACCATCGATACGGCCGGCTTCCTGCTGGAGCCGAATGCGGAGCGGCACCTGAAGCCGCCGCAGGAAATGGCGCGGCTCCTGTCGGGCCATGAACAGGCTCTGGAGCGCAGCCTGGAGATCGCCGAGCGCTGCCGATTCAGCCTCGACGAACTGAAGCCGCACTATCCGGACGAGCCGGCGGGCGAGAGCGCGACGCCGCAGGAGGAGCTGGAGCGGCTGGCCTGGCTGGGCGCCGACAACCGGTTCCCACAAGGCATTCCGGCGGATGTGCATGCGAACATCGCGCGCGAGTTGCGGCTGATCGGCGAGCTCGACTTCGCGTCCTATTTCCTCACCGTCTACGACATCGTCCGCTTCGCTCGCAGCCAGGATCCGCCGATCCTCTGCCAGGGACGCGGGTCCTCGGCCAATTCCGTCGTCTGCTATTGCCTCGGCATCACTTCGGTCAATCCGACCGAGATCGACCTCTTGTTCGAGCGCTTCGTGTCGTCGGCGCGCGGCGAGCCGCCGGACATCGACGTCGATTTCGAGCACGAGCGGCGCGAGGAGGTGATCCAGTACATCTATGCCCGCTATGGCCGCGAGCGTGCCGGCCTTGCCGCGACGGTGATCCGCTATCGCGCCCGCAGCGCCGTCAATGACGTCGGCAAGGCGATGGGCCTGTCGACCGACGTGGTCGGCGCCATGTCCGGCCTGATCTGGGGCTGGTCGGGGAGCGCGCCGGCAGAAAGCGAAATCCGCCAGGCCGGGCTCGATGCGCGCGATCCCCGCTTGATGCAGACGATCCGGCTGGTCCGCCAGCTGATCGACTTCCCCCGCCACCTGTCGCAGCATGTCGGCGGGTTCGTCATCACCCGCGAGCGCCTCGACGAGGTGGTCCCGATCGCCAATGCGGCGATGGAGGACCGCACGGTGGTGGAATGGGACAAGGACGATCTCGATGCGCTCGGCATCCTCAAGGTCGATGTGCTGGCGCTCGGCATGCTGACCTGCCTGCGCAAGTGCTTCGACCTGCTGCGTGGCCATTACGGGCGCGACATGGGACTGGCCAGCGTGCCGCGCGACGATCCGGCGACCTATGCGATGATCCAGAAGGCCGACACGGTCGGCGTCTTCCAGATCGAGAGCCGGGCGCAGATGTCGATGCTGCCGCGCCTCAGGCCCGCAAACTTCTACGATCTCGTCGTGCAGATCGCCATCGTCCGGCCCGGCCCGATCCAGGGTAACATGGTCAATCCCTACCTGCAGCGGCGCAAGCACCCGGAGCTGGTGGACTATCCCTCACCTGAACTTGAGGCCGTGCTGAAGAAGACGCTGGGCGTGCCGCTGTTCCAGGAGCAGGCGATGAAGATCGCCATCGTCGGGGCCGGGTTTTCGCCGGACGAGGCGGACCGGTTGCGCCGGGCGATGGCCTCCTTCCGCAATATCGGCACGATCGAGCAGTTCCGCGAAAAGTTCATCGCCGGAATGATCGCGAACAGGTACCAGCCGGACTTCGCCGACCGCTGCTTCGAGCAGATCAAGGGCTTCAGCGATTACGGGTTTCCCGAAAGCCACTCGGCAAGCTTTGCCCTGCTTGCCTATGCCTCCTCCTGGCTCAAGTGCCACTACCCGGAAGTCTTCGCCTGTGCGTTGCTGAACTCGCAGCCGATGGGCTTCTATTCTTCGGCCTCCATCGTGCGGGACCTGCGCGCCCATGGCGGCCGTGTGCTGCCGGTCGATATCAATCACAGCGACTGGGACCACACGCTGGAGGGTGAGGATCCTGCCGCTCGCAAGACGGGGGCTGAGGGCGGCAATGCCTTCGCCCTGCGGCTCGGCCTGCGCCAGGTCGACGGCTTGAGCGAGGGGGCGGGGCAGGCGCTGGTTGCCGCCCGCGGCATGGGCTTTGCGGATCTGGCCGACCTGCATGGCCGCGTCGGCCTCGACAGCCGGGCGCTGGTGGCGCTGGCCAATGCGGACGCCTTCCGCTCGTTCGGCCTCGACCGGCGGCAGGCCCTGTGGGAGATCAAGGGACTGGCCGGCCGCCTCGGCCGTGCTGCCCGCCAGGACGACCTGCCGCTTTTCGGCGGCCGGCAGGGGCTGGCCGTTCTTGTCGCGAGGGAAGAGCAGGTGGAACTGCCGCCCATGCGGCCGGGCGAGCATGTTGTGGAGGACTACGCGACCTTGCACCTGTCGCTGAAGGCGCATCCCTTCGCCTTCCTGCGCGGGCAGCTCGAGGCTCGCCGCAGCTTGCGCGCGGCCGATCTGGAGGCGCAGGGCAACGGCCGGTTCGTGCGGGTCGCCGGCCTCGTGCTGGTGCGTCAGCGGCCGCAAACGGCCAAGAGCGTCACCTTCCTGACGCTGGAGGACGAGACGGGTATCGCCAATATCGTGGTCTGGAGCCGGATCTTCGAGCGCAGCCGCCGGATCGTCATGGGCGCGCGTGCCGTCATGGTGGATGGCGCGATCCAGAAGGAGGACGGCGTCATCCATGTGGTGGCGCGGCAGCTCACCGACATCACGCCGGATCTGATGGCCTCGCTGTCGAAGGAGGCGCCGCCGCAGGAGGGCCCGAAGCTATCGGGAGCGAGCCTGTGGCGGCACCCGCGCGACACGAGGGTGTTGCCGAAGGGGCGGAACTTCCACTGACGGCGGCAGGGGCTGGTGCCCCGGCTCAGCCGGCGGTGCGCCGGAGCGTGTAATGCGCGATGCCGTGCTCGCCCGCAGTGACAGTCACGCTGCCGAGCCCGCAGGCCGGAAGATCCAGCCCCTGCAGCAGGTTTTCACCCTTGCCGATGACGACGGGGGCGACCGCGAGATGCATCTCGTCGATGACGCCGGCCTCCAGATATTGGCGCAAGGTCGAAATGCCGCCGCCAACGCGCACGTCGCGGCTACCGGCCGCGGCCCTTGCGCGATCGAGCGCGGCATGGATGCCGTCGGTGACGAAATGAAACACCGTGCCGCCCTCCATCTCGAAGCTGGCGCGCGGGTGGCGGGTCAGGACGAAAACGTCGCAGTGAAAGGGCGGAGTAGTGCCCCACCACCCCTTCCAGCTGTCGTCCGGCCAGGGGCCGCGCACGGGTCCGAACATGTTTCGGCCCAGGATCCACGCGCCGGCATTCTCGAAGCTGCGGGCGACGAAATCCTCGTTGATGCCCGTCCGGCCGCCGCCTTCGCCGAGCACCCGGCGGCGGAAGCTCGGCGTATCGAACATCCACTGGTGCAGGCCTTCGGCGCCGACGCCGACTGGGGCCTCCGGTCCCTGGTCGGGTCCCGCGCCATAGCCGTCGAGCGACAGGGTGAAGCAGTTGACGCGAACTTTCGGCATGGCGCCCTCTAAACTGATTGCAAATTGAAACTGGTTGTTTTGTGGCATGACCGATCCTAGATTGCAACCGGTTTCGGCGAGGGAACGCATGCAGGGTATCGAGCGACGGTCGGGGTGCCCGATCAATCTGGCGATGGAAGTGCTGGGGGACCGCTGGAGCCTGGTCGTCATCCGCGACATGATGTTCGGCAATCGCCGGCATTTCCGCGAGTTGCTGACCCGCTCGGAAGAGGGGATTGCCTCCAACATCCTGGCCGCCCGGCTGAAACGCCTGGTCGCGCTGGGTCTGGTCACGCGGTGCGAGGACCCCAGCCACAGCCAGAAGGCGATCTACAGCCTGGCCGAGCCGGCGATCCAGCTGGTGCCGGTGCTGGCGACGCTCGGTGCCTGGGGGCGGCGGCATCTGCCGGTCAGCGAGGAGTTGTCGATCCGCGCGCAGCTGCTGGAGGAAGGCGGCGAACCGATGTGGAACGCCTTCATGGACGACCTGCGCCGACTGCATGTGGAAGATCCCGTGGCCGGTGCGAGCGGAGCCATCGTGTCGCCGGTTCTGCGCGAACTCACCCGGGCTTACGAGGCTGTGCGGGCGCGCAGCGCTCCCACCGGATAGGGCTGCCTTCCGGCCGTCTCGCCGCAGCCCGGCTCCTGCCGCAAGTCTCGCGAAAACAATAGGCTGGCGGGTTGCCGCCCACCCGGCGCGCACCTCTGTCCGACAAGCTTCGCCTCGGCTCTGCCCGGCCGGGACATGCGGCAGTGAACATTTAGCCGGATCTCCTGCCCTAGGTGTTCTTGACAACGTTATCATTCGAGTGCTAGTGCCAATGACAACGTTGTCATAGGTGCTGTCAAAGAGGCCGATGCAAAGGGTGCCGCAAGCACTGGAATTGCCGCCGGACTGCAAGGCGGCGCAGTGGCCCGCAGCTGCGGCTGCATGCGGCAACCGGGTTTGGGAGAGGCGGCCGAGGCCGCGCGAGGGACGGAACGATGCGGGAAGACGGGATCCAAACGGCAAGCGCTGAACAGGGCGTCGGCCTGTCGCCGGAGCGCGGCGAGCTCGCCCTGCCGGTCCTGACCATGGACGAGGCCGCCTTCGACGCGAATGTCGAGGCGATGTTCGATTATGTCGCCAAGGCCGGCGTCTCCATCGCCCCGCACGCCAAGACACCGATGTCTCCCGAACTGTCCCGGCGCTTGCTCGACCGCGGCGCCTGGGGTCTTTCCGTCGCCAACCTGCAGCAGGCCCGGGTGTTCCTCGAGAACGGCGCCCGCCGCCTGCTCGTCGCCAACCAGATCGGCGGCCGCCGGTCGGCCGAGCGGTTCGCGGCACTCATGCAGCGTTTTCCCGATGCGACGCTCGTCTTCTTCGCCGATGCGCCCGAGAGCCTCGAGGTGATCGATCATGTGGGTCGCACCGCCGGCCGCACCGTGCCGGTGCTGGTGGAGGTGGGGGCGGGCCGCGCCGGCGCGCGCAGTCTCGACGCCGCCTGCGCCGTGATCGATGCCGCATCCCGCCTGTCCCATGTCGAGCTTGCGGGCGTCGCCGCCTATGAGGGGGCTGCCGCAACGGCCGATCCGCAGGAGACAGTCAAGGCGATCTCGGCGCTCGATGCGCTGGTCTGCGAGGTGCATGCGCTGCTTCGTGCCGCCGCGCCGGAGCGCGCGCTGATCGTTAGTGCCGGCGGGTCCTCCTTCTTCGATCTCGTCGTCGGCGATCTCAAGCCGCTGGCGACCCGCGACGGCAACACGGAACTGGTGCTGCGCAGCGGCGCGATCTTCTTTCACGACCACGGTGTCTACGAGCGCTCGCTCGCCGCGATGGATGCGCGGGTCGGATTTGCGGCGGTGACGGGCGTTGCCGCGCTCGACGCCTTCCGTCCGGCGCTGACCGTGTGGGCCGAGGTGCTGTCGCGGCCCGAGCCGGGGCTTGCGATCTGCGGCATGGGCATGCGCGACGTGTCCTACGACCAGGATCTGCCGGTGCCGCTTGCGGCCTGGCGCGATGGAGTGCAAACAGCAGGCCGCGATACCCTCGGGTCGGTGGTGAAGCTCAATGATCAGCACGCCTTCCTGAGGCTGCCGGAGGGCAGCGGGCTTGGCGTCGGCGACATCGTCGCCTTCGGCATCTCGCATCCCTGCACCTGTCTCGACCGCTGGCGCGTGATCCTCGGGCGCGGCGCGGACGGGCGCATTGCCGCCGCCTATCCCACCCACTTCAGCTAAGTCGCCGGAAGGCTCATGGTTCAGCTCAACTTCAACCAGCTCTGGCGCTATCAGGACGAGTTCCTGCACGGCGTGTCGCTGACCCTGCTGCTCACCCTCGTGGCGACGGTGGCGGGTCTGGCGATCGGCCTTGTCTGCGCCTCCGCCGCCGGCAGCCGCTTCGCCGCCCTCCGCCTGCTCGTGCGCAGCTATGTGGAGGTGATCCGCAACACCCCGGCGCTGATCCAGCTGTTCCTGATCTTCTTCGTGCTGCCCTATGCAGGCCTGCGCCTGCCGCCGATCTATGCAGCGGCCACGGCGCTTTCCATCTACATGGGCGCCTATGCGACGGAGATCATCCGCGGCGGTCTCGCTTCCATCCCGCGCAGCCAGATCGAGGCCGGCCAGTGCCTCGGGCTGACCCGCTGGCAGGTCTTCCGCCATGTGATCCTGCCGCCGGCCCTGCGCAACATCTATCCCTCGATCACCAGCCAGATCGTGCTGCTTTTGCTCGGCACATCGCTCGCCTCGCAGGTTTCCGCGTCGGAACTGTTCCACGCCGCCGCCTTCGTCGAGAGCCGCACGTTCCGCAGCTTCGAGGTCTATGCGGTCGTCTGCGCGATCTATTTCACCCTGGTCCTGGCATTCCGGCTGGCCTTCGCGGGCATCGGCCGGATCGCCTTCCGCTGGCCGACCGGTCGATAGGAGGCGGGACGATGCGCGGTTTCACGATCTCCGACTTCCTCACCATGCTGGCCGCCGTGCAGTGGACGGCGACGCTGGTGGTCCTGGCACTCGCTTTCGGCGCGCCGCTGGCCTTGCTGCTCGCCCGCATGTGCACCGGGCGCAGCTGGATCGCGCGGCTCGTCGCCACCGGCATCCTGCAGCTCGTGCAGGGCGTTCCGGTGCTTGGCCTGCTGATGTTCTTCTATTTCGGCATGCCGGTGTTCCTCGGCATCCAGGTCCCGGCGCTGGTCTCGGTCGGCGCGGCCTTCACCATCTTCACCGCCGCCTTCCTCGGCGAGATCTGGCGCGGCGGCATCCAGGCGGTGCATGTGGCGCAGGCGGAGGCGGCAGCCTGTCTCGGCCTGACCCGCTGGCAGACATTCCGCTACGTGGTTGCGCCGCAGGCCTTCCGCATCGCGCTGCCGGCGACGGTCGGGTTCCTGGTCCAGCTCATCAAGAACACGTCGCTCGCCTCGGTGGTCGGCTTCGTCGAGCTGGCCCGTGCCGGACAGCTCGCCAGCGCGGCGACGTTCCAGCCGCTTCTTTCCTATGCCTGCGTGGCGGCGATCTATTTCGCCCTGTGCTTCCCGCTCACGCTCTGGTCCCGTTTCCTGGAGGACAAGCTCAATGGCGCTCGTTGAGATCAACAACGTCCACAAGTCCTTCGGCGAGGTGGAGGTCCTGCGCGGCATCGACCTGACCGTCGAGAAGGGCGAGATCGTCACCATCATCGGCCGCAGCGGCTCCGGCAAGTCGACGCTTCTGCGCTGCATCAACGGTCTGGAGCAGATCAACGGCGGCGAGATCAAGGTGGCCGGCGAGCTGGTTCACTCACGCTCTACCGACCTTCGCAAGCTGCGCGAGCACGTCGGCATCGTCTTCCAGCAGTTCAACCTGTTTCCGCACATGACGGTGGAGCGCAACATCACCCTGGCGCCGGTGCTGACCGGAAAGATCACCAAGGGCGATGCGGCGCGCGAGCTGGCGCGCAAGGTCCTCGCCCAGGTCGGGCTGGAAGAGAAGATCGACGCCTATCCCGGCCAGCTTTCCGGCGGACAGCAGCAGCGCGTGGCCATCGCCCGGTGCCTGGCCATGTCGCCTTACCTGATGCTGTTCGACGAGGTCACCTCGGCGCTCGATCCGGAACTGGTCGGCGAAGTGCTGAAGGTGATGGAAGACCTCGCCACCCAGGGCATGACGATGATCCTCGTCACCCACGAGATGAACTTCGCGCGCAACGTCGCCTCGAAGCTCGTCTTCATGCATGCGGGCATGGTCCACGAAGAAGGCCGGCCCGCAGATCTGTTCGCCAACCCCGCAACGCCGGAACTGGCGAATTTCATAAGCTCGGTCCGCTGACGGCCGGCTTCTTCCAAAGGAAAGGGGAACCCCGATGAATTTCTTCAGGACGGCTCTTGCCGCGGCAGCCATCGCCGCCGTCTCGCTCACCTCCGGCACGGCTTTCGCCGACAAGCTGCAGGACATTCTCAACAGCGGCAAGGTGCGCATCGGCGTGCTTGCAGACTCCGCCCCCTGGGGCTTCCGCGACGGCGAGGGCAAGCTCACCGGCTTCGACGTTGAGCTGGCGAACCTCGTTGCCGCCGATCTCGGCGTTGATCTGGAGATCGTCGAAGTGACCGGCGCTGCCCGCCTGCCGAGCCTCCTGTCCGACCAGATCGACGTGCTCGTCGCCGCCGCCGGCGCTACCCCTGAGCGCGCGCAGCAGGTCATGTTCACCTCGCCCTATGTCGCCGTGCAGCTCGGTGTCTACGGCAAGGCTGGTACCCCGACCTATTCGACCCCGGCAGAGCTTTCCGGCAAGTCGATCGCGGTTGCCCGCGGCACCACGCTCGATGTCTGGCTGACCGACAACGTGCCGGATGCCAACCTCGTGCGCTTCGAGGATGCGGCCAGCGCGCTTGCCGCCTTCTTCGCCGGCCAGACCGAGTACTTCGCCGAGAACAGCGCCATTGCGCTCAATGCGTCCGGCTCGGCCGATGTGGAGCTGAAGTTCCTGATCCGTCAGTCGCCGGCCCACGCCGCCGTCCGCCACGGCGAGCACAACCTGCTGCAGTGGCTGAACACGGACCTGTTCTTCAACCGCATGAACGGCAAGCTCGAGGCTCTGCAGGTCAAGTGGTTCAAGGAAGCGACGCCGCTTCCCAACATGTGAGTTCCTCCCGGACGGGCGGGATCGCGTCCCCTGTGGCGTGGTCTCGTCCGTCCGGGCGTTCCAGCGTTTTCGACAGTCACGGAGTAAAGTCGATGATCAAGCGTTTCCAGGTTGGCCCGCGGATGTCCCAGGTCGTCGTCTCGGGCGGTCATGTCCATATCGCCGGCCAGGTGGCCGACAACCGCAAGGGCAGCCTCGAGGAGCAGACCCGCGAGGTCCTGGCCAAGATCGACGCGCTTCTGGCTGAAGCCGGCAGCGACCGTTCGCGCCTCGTCGCGGTGACCGTCCTGCTGCCGCACATCATCGACTTCGACGCGATGAACGCCGTCTACGACGCCTGGATCGATCCGGCCAATCCGCCGGCGCGTGCCTGCTACGAGGCGCGTCTTGCCGATCCGGACCTTCGCGTCGAGATGACCGCGATCGCCGCCCTCTGATCCTCCTCTCCCAGGCCGGGCGACCATGCATACTGGTGTTTTCCACGATCTCGACCTGACGGCGCAGGGCCGGCGGCTTGCCCGCCTGTCCGTGCCCTTCTCGATCGACCGCTCGCCCTACTTCCAGGCGAAGATCCCCGTCGTGCGTCTGCGCAACGGCGAGGGACCGCGCATCCTGCTGATGGCCGGCAACCACGGCGACGAATACGAGGGCGAAATCCTGCTTGCGCGCCTTGCGCGCGAGCTGACGCCCGAGCGCATGCGCGGCGAGGTGACGATCATCCCCTTCGCCAATGCGCCCGCCGTCATGGCGGCGCGGCGGCGCTCGCCGCTCGACGAGGGCAACCTCAACCGTGCCTTCCCCGGCGACCCGCTGGGCACGCCGACGGCCCGCATTGCGCATTTTCTCGAGCACGAGCTGTTCCCCGTCCATGACGTGGTCTTCGACCTGCATTCGGGCGGCACCTCGATGGAGCACCTGCACTGCGCGCTGATCGAGCGGCAGGGTCCGCCGGAACGCTTCGCGGAGGCCATGCGGCTGATGCGGGCGACCGGGCTCCCTTACGGCTTCGTCGCGGAGAACGGCGCGGCAGCACCCACCTCCATGGCGGCGGCCGCGCGCGCCGGGGCCATCGGCCTCAGCGGCGAGTTCGGCGGCGGCGGCACGGTCACGGTCGACTCCATGCAGGCGACGGCCTGTGCCATCGACAACGTCCTGATCGAACTGGGCGTCATCGACGCGCCCTTGCTGTCCCGTAAGCCCTTGGTGCGCAAGGAAATGACCGTGCTGGCCCTTGAAAGCCACGCACAGGCGATCTATGCGGTTCGGCGGGGCTGGTTCGAGCCTGCGGTGGCGCTGGGCGACAGGGTCGAGGCCGGCGATCTGGCCGGCTGGTATCATGATTTCGAACGGCTGGACCTGCCGGAGGAGGAGCTGCGCTTCGCCCGGTCGGGTATCGTTCTGTCGCGCCGGTTGCATTGCGACAGCCAGGCCGGCGATTGTCTCGTGCAGGCGGCGCGTCCCCTGCGGGAGGACGAAATGACCTGAAGGCGCGGGAGAGCGGGGCAGCATGGCGAAAGCGACCGACCTGACGGCACATACCCATGATGCCGTGCTGCGCCTTTCGCCTGACAGGCCGGAAGGCGCTGCTGCCCGCCCGGCGCGCCCGCCGCGCATCGAGGATGTCGCCCGGCAGGCCGGCGTGTCGCCGATCACCGTTTCCCGCGCCCTGCGCACGCCCGACATGGTCTCGCCGAAGACCCGCGACCGCATCCTGCAGGTGGTCGAGGCCACGGGCTACTGGTCCAACCCGCATGCCTCGGCGCTGCGCTCGGGCCGCTCCAGCATCGTTGCGGCCTTCGTGTCGAACCTGCTCAGCCAGCAATACAGCCAGGCGGTGCTGGCCTGCGCCCGGGTGGTGGAGCAGCACGGCTACCAGCTGATGGTCGGGCAGACCTCCTATTCCTATTCGCGGGAACTCAGCGCCATCCAGTCGCTGCGCTCGCTGCGACCTGCCGCGGTTTTCTTCACCGGCGTCATCGAGCTTGAGGAAAACCGCGACCTGTTGCGCGAGCTCGATATCCCGATCGTCGAAAGCTGGGCCTACCCGCCCGATCCGCTCGACATGCTGGTCGGCTTTTCCAACACCGATGCCGGCCGGCTGGCGGCGAGCCATCTGGTCGGGCGCGGCTACCGGCGCCTTGCCTTCATGGGCCGCAGCGGCGGCCGCGGCGCGCTGCGCCTCGCCGGCTTTGCCGAGCGCGCGGCGGAGCTGGGCGCGGAGATCGTCGAGACGATCCGGGTGGAGCAGGTGGACAGCGTCATCGACGGGCGCCGGGCCTACCGGACGCTTATGGAGGGCGGGCGCAGCTTCGATGCGATCTTCTGCGCCAACGACCTTCTCGGCCTCGGTGCCTTGCTGGAAGCGCGGCAGCAGGGACGGCGCATTCCCGACGATCTCGCCCTGCTGACCTTCGGCGACAACGATCTCGCCGGCGAGTTGTCGCCGCGCCTTTCGACCATCTCCTTCGACAGCAATGCGATGGGCACCCGGGCGGGCGAGATGATCGTCGACCGGCTGGACCCGCGCAGCGATGGCACGCTCGCCTCCAGCCTGTGCCTCGATCTGGAGCTCATTCCCGGCGAGACGACCTGACCGGAAGTGAAACCTAAACGGTCAGCGTTCCGTCGCGCAGGTGCACGAAATAGTCGTCCTTGCCGATCTGACCGCCCTTGAGGATCAGTTCGACGCCCGGTTCCCCGTCGGCGCCATGGGCGTTGCAGACCGGCGAGCCGGGGCTGTCGGAAATCGGATGGCGCAGGGTGAGGGCGTGAATGTCGAGTGCCCCGAGCGCATGGCTCGACGTATCGCCGCCGGCCACCGCCACGCGGGCAAGGCCGTGACGCGCGAGCAGCGCTGCCAGCAGCCGGCCGAGCGCCTCGCCCACCGCATCGTCGCCGCCCTGTTCCGGGCCGGAGGCCACCACGCTGGACTGGCCGAGCGCGGTGTAGACGAGCGGACTGCCGCCGGCGGACAGCACCCCCTCGGCGCGGGCCAGCACTGTCTCGAACGCCGCCTCGCGCCCCTGGCCGGAGGCCAGCGCCGCATAGTCGATCTCGATCCCGGTAAAGCCGGCGCCGAGCGCTGTGCGGATCTGGCGCTCCGTCGTCGGCGAGCAGCTCCCCGAGACGACCGCCATCCGCTCCTGCCGCACCAAGGGTTCGAAGCGCACGGGCTGCACGCCCGCTTCGCTCTGCCGCCATGCCTCGAGCAACGCATACTCGATGCCTGATGAGCCGAAGACCAGAGGCCCGTTCTGCCGGCCAGCGTCTTCCAGCCAGGCGCCGGCCGCCGCCTGCGAGGCCTTGTCGAAGACGTCGAACAGTACGATGCGGACCTCGTCCGACGGCACCTGTCCCAGTGCCGGGTCGGTCGGGCCGACAAGGGCGGACGGCAGGGAAGTCTGGGCGGCGAGATGCAGCAGCAAGTCGGCTTCGCCCATCGGCGTTGCCGGGTGGTTCGCCATCACCGGGTGCCGGTCGATCCGGTGCAACGTATCGCGCCAGGCGGCGAAGAGATGGCCGGCGAAGGTATAGCGGCGCAGCTGCGGCGCGCCGACCACGAGCGCCAGCCGGTGCTGGTCGAAGGCAGCAAGGCCGATTTCCATCGCCCGACCGATGGAGCCGCGATGGGGAGCGCTGTCGAAGGTCGAGCAGACCTTGTAGTGGCAAAAGCGTGCGCCGAGCGACTTCAGCCAGGCGAAGACCTGCGGCATCTCGGCGTCCATCCACGCGGGCGAGCGGCTACGGCTGGTGCCGGCAAGCCCCACCGCCCGGCAGCCGGGAAAGCGCGCCAGCAGGGCATCGTCCGGCTTGCGGGTGAACAGCACGGTCTCGATGCCGTTGGAGGACAGCGCCTCCATCACGTCGGTCGAACCGGTGAAGTCATCGCCGTAATAGGAGAGCAGCAGGTCGCCGGCCATCAGCGCTTATCCTTGAACAGGGAAAGGGCGGCGGCGAGCTCGGGATGCGTCCGGGCGTGGGTATCGATATCGATGCCGGCCATCGCTGCATCCGCCGCCTGACGCAGGCTGGCCACGCCGCCGGCAATGCCGCCCGGATGACCCATGATGCCGCCGCCGGCGCAATAGAGGAAGTCGGGCGAGCCGACCGCCGCATGGGTGCCGGCGACCTGTGCCGCCGTCTGCCCGGAGGAGAAGACCGGCAGCGCCTCGAAACCCGGCAGGCCGGCGCCGAACAGCGGCGTACCGACCGCTTTCGCCGAGGCGATCACCGAGGCATCGCTCTCGGAGAACTTGTTGGCAAGTCCGTTGACATGCAGATGGTCGGCGCCGGCGATGCGCCAGAACTTCTGCCAGGCCTCATAGGCGATGCCGATATCGGGCGAGCGGGAGAACAGGCCCCAGCCGTTGCGGTGGCAATGCAGCGGCAGGCTGGCATGGCGGCGAATGGCGCCGAGGCCGGCAAGCCCGATCGAGTGCAGGCTGACCATAATGCAGGTGCCGCCGCGCGCTGCCACGTGGTCGGCCCGCCGCTTCATCTCGTCGATCTCGCCGGTGATGTTGAAGGCGACCATCGCCTTGCGGCCGTTGCGCTGCGCATGGTCCTCGACCACCCGCATCACCGCATCGGCGCGCGCTTCGAACGGGCAGTGCGGGCCGTCGGCCTGCAGCTCGTCGTCCTTGATGAAGTCGATGCCGCCGGCAACCAGCTGTTCGACCATCGCCGCCGTTTCGTCGGGTCCAAGCCCGACGCTCGGCTTGATGATCGTGCCGATCATCGGCCGGTCCGCAACGCCGGCAAGGCGCCGCGTGCCTTTAACGCCGAAGGCAGGGCCCGGATAGGCGGCGGCAAAGCTCGGCGGGAAGGTGATGTCGAGAAGGCGCAGCGCCGACACCTCCGCCAGCTCGAACAGGTTGCCGGCGACCGTCGCCAGCACATTGGTCAGCGAGGGGCCGAAATTCTTCATCGGCCAGGACAGCACCATCTCGCCGCGCCGGTATCGGTCGGAGCGGATGCGGCAGGGCAGGGCCGGGGTCGGCGAGCTTCCCGTTTCCACGACGCTCTCGATTCGCGCCCCCGAGCGCTCGCGCAGCTCGTCGGTCTCGCCTGGCAGGCGCAGGAAGGTGCCGCAGGACTGCTCGCCGGCGATCACCGCCGCGGCATCCTCCAGCGGCAGCGGGCTCTCCAGTTCGTAGCGTGCGTAAAGCCGTTCCATCTGCCGCGTCCCCTCTCGCATTCCTGCCGTGTGCCGGCATTGGTTGGCAGGTTCGATATCATCTCATCATACCAGTTGACAACATGATGTTTGCCGGGTTTCATCCCCGCCAAACAGGAGGCCGACTGATGAAGATTGCTTTGCTTGGCGCCGGCGGAAAGATGGGCGTGCGTCTTGCCACCAACCTCAAGGGCTCGCGCTACGAGGTTGCGCATGTGGAGATCGGCGAGGCCGGGCGTGCCCGCCTGCGCGAGACCCTCGGCGTCGAATGCGTCGACATGGATGCCGCCCTTGCCGGGGCCGGTGCCGTCATTCTCGCCGTGCCGGACACGGCGATCCAGGCGGTTGCTTCGACCGTCGTGCCGAAGCTCGACCCGGGCACGCTGGTGATGGCGCTGGACGCTGCCGCGCCCTTTGCCGGCCATTTCCCGGAG
The DNA here is from genome assembly GCF_058448995.1 of Stappia sp. G46H5W. NCBI lineage: Bacteria > Pseudomonadati > Pseudomonadota > Alphaproteobacteria > Hyphomicrobiales > Stappiaceae > Stappia > Stappia sp. G46H5W. The sequence continues at coordinate 106,791 of NZ_JBZFLL010000006.1, forward strand.
CGCGCGGACGTCACCTATTTCGTCTCCCACCCCTGCCATCCGCCGATCTTCAACGACGAGACCGAGATGGCCGCCAAGCGCGACTATTTCGGCGGCGTTGCCGCCAAGCAGGCCATCGTCAGCGCCCTGATGCAGGGGCCGGAAGAGCACTATGCGGTCGGCGAGGAGATCGCCCGCACCATCTACGGCCCGATCCTGCGCTCGCACCGGGTCACGGTGGAGCAGATGGCGCTGCTCGAGCCGGGCCTGTCGGAGACGGTCTGCGCCACGCTGCTTGTGGTCATGAAGGAAGCGATGGACGAGGTCGTCTCGCGCGGCGTCGATCCGGTCGCGGCCCGCGACTTCCTGCTGGGCCATCTCAACATCCTCGGCGCCGTCGTCATGGGCGAGGTGCAGGGTGCGTTCTCGGACGCCTGCAACAAGGCCATCGCCAACGGCAAGCCGCGCCTGATGCGCGACGACTGGCGCGGCGTCTTCGATCCGCAGGAAATCACCGAGAGCATCCGCGCCATCACCTGATGGCGTTCGGGACCACGTTTGCGGCTGCCATATAGGCAGCCGCACTCCAGCATTGCTATAGGAGGGAACCATCCGGGGCGAGGGAGCTGGAATGCGCAAGCGCGGCACGAAAACGGACGAGGGCGACAAGATCGTCAGGCGGAAGCTGTCGGACCAGGTGCTCGAACGGCTGCTGGAGATGATCACCCGCCGCGAGGTCCTGCCTGGCGAGCTGATGCCGTCCGAACGCGACCTGATGGAGCGGTTCGGAGTCGGCCGGCCGGCGGTGCGCGAGGCGCTGCAATCCCTCGACACGATGGGCCTCATCAGCATTTCCCACGGCGAGCGTGCCCGGGTGAGCGCGCTGACCGCGGATACGGTGATCCGGCAGATCGACGGGGTGGCGCGGCTGATGCTGTCCGCCTCGCCGGACAATCTGGAACACCTGAAGCAGGCGCGCCGCTTCTTCGAGATGGGCATGGTGCGTCTTGCCGCGGCCAATGCTACGGCTGCCGACATCGCCGAGCTGCGCCGCCTCGTCGACCGCCAGCGCGAAGCCCTGAGCGATGCCGAAGCCTTCATCGCCGCCGACATCGCCTTCCATCGCAAGATCGCCTCCCTGTCGGGCAATCCGATCTTCGCCGCCGTCGGTGATGCCATGCTGACCTGGCTGTTCAACTACCATTCGGAGCTGCTGCTGTGGTCCGGCGGCGAGACCAAGACCCTGGCCGAGCACGCGGTCATCGTCGACCGGCTTGCAACCGGCGACGAGGAGGGGGCTGCCGCGGCCATGGGAAGCCATCTTGATCGCAGCGATCTGCTTTATCAGCATCGCGAGGATGCCTGAGGCGGTTTTCAGAGTTGTAAACTGAATTGACTCATCTGGCGCTTTGCCTCATGTTCGCCGCCGGAAATAAAGACGTCTCGGGAGGTGCTCCATGGGCAGGAATTACGATATTGCGGTGATTGCGGGCGACGGCATCGGCAAGGAGGTCGTGCCGGAAGGTCAGCGGGTGGTGGAGGCGGCCGCACGGCGCTTCGGCTTCTCGGTCGATTGGAAGGAGCACGACTGGAGCTGCGACTACTACGCCCGCCACGGGCGGATGATGCCGGAAGACGGCGTCGAGCAGGTGCGCGGCGCCGATGCGATCTTCCTCGGTGCAGTCGGCTGGCCGAACGTGCCGGATCATATCTCCACCTGGGATCTGATCCTGCGCCTGCGCCGCGAGCTCAACCTCTATGTCGCGCTGCGTCCGGCCCGCCTGCTCAAGGGCATCACCTCGCCGCTCGCCGGCCGCGATGCCAAGGACATCGACTTCGTCATCGTGCGCGAGAACTCGGAAGGCGAGTATTCCTCCGCCGGCGGCATTCTCTACCAGGGCACGCCGGAAGAGCTGGTGATCCAGGAGTCGGTGTTCTCCCGCCGTGCTACCGACCGGATCCTGCGTTACGCGTTCGAGCTGGCGCGCACCCGCCGCAACAAGGTCTCGCTGGCAACCAAGTCGAACGGCATCAAGATCGCCATGCCCTATTGGGACGAGCGGTTCGCGGCGGTCGCGGCCGACTATCCCGATGTCGAGGCGAACAAGTTCCACATCGACATCCTGACGGCGCATTTCGTCAATCATCCGGACTGGTTCGACGTCGTCGTCGGCTCGAACCTGTTCGGCGATATCCTGTCCGATCTCGGCCCGGCGGTCGCCGGCAGCATCGGCATTGCGCCGTCCGGTAATATCGATCCGGCCCGCACCAATCCCTCGATGTTCGAGCCGGTGCACGGTTCGGCGCCGGACATCGCCGGCCAGGGCATCGCCAATCCGATCGGCCAGATCTGGGCCGGCGCCATGATGCTTGAGCATCTCGGCGAGCTGGAGGCTGCCCGCGCCATCGAGACCGCGATCGAGACGGTGCTCTCGCAGGGCGGCCCGCGCACCCGCGATCTCGGCGGCAGCGCCGGCACCATCGAGGCCGGCAAGGCCATCGCCGACGCGCTCGCCTGATCCGTCGACAGACCCGGCCGGCGGTCTCCGCCGGCTGGCCCTTCTTCCCGTTTCCAGTCACTTTCAGGAGCAAAGAGATGCTCGACAGGACATCCATCACGGCCTTCGGCCATATCATCAACGGCAAGGTCGTCGATCGCGCGGAAAACGGCGGCATCGACGTCGTGGATCCGGCGGACGGCCGGGTCTTCGCCCGTCTGCCGCGCGGCGGCGCGGCCGAGGTCGACCGGGCGGTCGAAGCGGCGCGCGCCGCATTCGAGGGCGAATGGGGCGCCAAGAGCGCTCTGGAGCGTGGCCGCATCCTGATGCGCTTTTCCGCGCTGATCCTCGAGCATGCCGAGGAACTGGCCGAGCTGGAGTGCCTCGACACCGGCAAGCCGCTCGCCCAGGCGCGTAACGACATCACCGCCACGGCCCGCTACTTCGAGTATTACGGCTCGGCCGCCGACAAGCATCACGGCGAAACCATCCCCTATTCCAAGGGCATGACCGTCCTGGCGCTGCGGGTGCCCCATGGCGTCACCGGCCACATCATCCCGTGGAACTACCCCTCGCAGATCTTCGGCCGCTCGGTCGGCGGCGCGCTGGCCGCCGGCAATGCCTGCGTCGTCAAGCCGGCGGAGGACGCCTGCCTGACGCCGCTGCGCCTCGCCGAACTGGCGCTCGAAGCCGGCCTTCCGGCCGGCGCGCTCAACATCGTCTGCGGCTTCGGCATGGAGGCGGGCGCCGCGCTCGCCGGCCATACGGGCATCAACCACATCTCCTTCACCGGCTCGCCCCAGACCGGCACCGCCGTGGCGAAGGCGGCGGCGGAAAACCACGTGCCCGTCACGCTGGAACTGGGCGGAAAGTCGCCGCAGGTCCTGTTCGCCGATGCGAATCTCGACGAGGCGCTGCCGGTCGTCGTCAACGCCATCGTGCAGAACGCCGGCCAGACCTGCGCTGCCGGCAGCCGCGTCCTCATCGAGCGGTCGATCTATCCGGAAGTGATGAAGCGGCTCGCCGAGCGTTTCGCCGCGCTGAAGGTCGGCCCGGGCATCGACGACCCGGATTGCGGTCCCATCGTCAGCGCCCGCCAGCTGCGCCGGGTCACCGAGCTCGTCGAGGCGGCGCTTGCCGACGGCGCGCGGGTTGTCGCTCAGGCGCAGAAGAACGCCGATGCCCCGGACGGTGGCTACTACTTCCCGCCGATGCTGCTGGACGGTGCGGCTCCCGACAGCCGTCTTGCCTGTGACGAGATCTTCGGTCCCGTCCTGGCGGCCTTCCCCTTCGACGACGAGGCCGAGGCGATTCGCCTTGCGAACGGCACGCCCTACGGGCTCACCGCCTCCGTCTGGACCCAGGATGGCGGCCGGCAGATGCGCTGCGCCCACGCCATCGAGGCGGGCCAGGTCTTCATCAACAACTACGGCGCCGGCGGCGGCATCGAGCTGCCTTTCGGCGGCATGAAGCGCTCCGGCTACGGCCGCGAGAAGGCGTTCGAGGGCATGGTTAGCTTCACCACCATCAAGACGGTGGTTCTCAAGCACGGCTGAGCCGCGGACATCGCAACGAGATCGTGCGGGCGGGACCTTCGGGTTCCGCCCGTTTCGTTTTGCGGGCCGGGTTCGGGCGATCGGAAGAGGGCTAGAAGCCGGGGCGGCTGTTCATCATGCGCGTGCGGGCATGCTCGATGTGATTGCGCATCGCGCGCTTGGCCTTGGTCGCCGCGCCCGCCTCGATGTGGCGGAAGATTTCCTCGTGCTCGGCCTGCACCGCCTCGGCGCGCACCAGCGGCTGGAACTTCACCAGGAAGCGCATCAGGGTCACCGAGCGGGAGACGTCATATTCCAGCGATTTCAGTGTCTTGACGATGCGCGGATTGCAGGTGGCGATGGCCACCGCCTCGTGGAACGCATAGTCGTGATAATGCATGATCGCGTTGGTGTGCATCGCCTCGGAAAAGCGGTCGAGCGCCTCGCGCAGCCGCTCGATATCCGCCGGTCCGCGCCGCTTCGCGGCGAGATAGGCCGCCTGCGGCTCGACGATCAGACGTAGCTCTATGCCGTTCAGCATGTCGCCGATGCGCTCGAGCGCATCGCGGTCGTCGTCGCCTCCGCTGGTCCGCTCGCGGCTGGCGCCGAGCGCGTTCTGCACGTAGTTGCCCGAGCCGCGCACCGAGGAAATCAGCCCGTCCTCGCGCAGCTTGTCGAGCGCCTCGCGCAGTACGGGGCGGGACACGTCGAACTCGCCGGCGAGCACGTTTTCGGAAGGCAACTTGGTGCCGGCGGTGATCATGCCGGTGACGATGGCGTGGAACAGGTTCTCGTAGATCCGGTCGGCCAGCCGCTCGGCTTTGCTCTGCTGAAGGTCGGCGAAGGAAAAGTCCGCCGACCGCGATGTCGGTGCGGCCTTGTCCATGTCTCGACTTATTGGTCAAACCTGCCGTGCGGTCAACATCGGCGCTTTGAGGTTGCGGATTGCCCAAACTGCTATGTTCGGGTGTTTCGGGCAAAGCGAAGTGATCATCATACCAGTTACAGAGAAGTTGTAAAACGTGTTGACTGGATGGGCGATCGCCTCCAAACTCCGCCCCCGGTGCAGGAGACACCAGGGAGGATATCGCTATGTTTCGTTTCCGCAGTTTGACAGTTGTGTCCGCCGTCGCCCTTTCGGTCGCGATGAGCGGCAGCGCATTTGCGCAGACCGTTCTCAATTTCGCGCATTCCACAGCGCAGAACTCTCACTACAGCATGGGCGTCCAGGCCTTCGGCAAGAAGCTCTCCGAGCTCAGCGGCGGCAAGTTCGAGATCCGTGAGCAGGCCGCCGGCGCGCTCGGCGGCGAGCGCGACGTGATCGAGGGTCTGCAGATCGGCTCGGTCGAGCTGACCGTGTCCTCGACCGGCCCGCTCGGCAACTTTGTTCCCGAGGCGCTCGTTCTCGACCTGCCGTTCCTGTTCAAGGACTATGCGGCCGCGCGCAGCATCCTCGATGGCGAGATCGGCCAGGAGCTGCTCGACAAGGTCAGCGAGAACAATCTCGTCGCCCTCGCCTGGACCGAGAACGGCTTCCGCCATGTCACCAACTCCAGCCGTCCGATCAACACTCCGGCCGACCTCGAAGGCCTGAAGATCCGCACCATGGAGAACCCGGTGCACATGGAAGCCTTCCGTGCCGCTGGCGCTTCGCCGACGCCGATGGCCTTCCCGGAGGTCTTCGCCGCACTCCAGCAGAACGTCATCGACGGCCAGGAAAACCCGATCCCGGTGATCACCGCCTCGAAGTTCTGGGAAGTGCAGAGCAACCTGACCCTGACCGGCCACGTCTACTCTCCGGCCATCATTCTCGCTTCGCCGAGCCTGTGGGACGGCCTCTCCGACGAGGAGAAGGGCTGGTTCCGCGAGGCTGCCAAGGTTGCCGTCGAGGCGACCCGCGCCAAGGTCGAGTCGGATGAGGCCAACGGTGTCGAGCTGCTGCGCAAGAACGGCATGAACGTGGTGGAGAATGTCGACAAGGCTGCCTTCCAGAAGGCCGTCGCCCCCGCCTATGACACCTTCAAGGCGAAGTACGGCGACGAGATGCTGAAGCGCATCCAGGCCGCCCAGCAGTAAGGCCCTCCCAGGCCTCGCCCTCCGAAGTCCCGGGGTGGCCGTACGCGGCCGCCCCGGCAGGAGTTCGATCATGCAATGGTTCTTCGCCGTCGAGCGCCGGGTCACCCGTGTCGCTCTCGAGCTGTCCATCGTCGCGCTGGCGGTGATCGTCGCTCTCACCTTCTATCAGGTCGTGACACGCTTCGTGTTCGGGCATCCTTCCGCCTGGTCGGAAGTGGCAGCCCGTTCGGCGATGATGTGGATGGTCTTCCTCGGCCTTGCCGCCGCGTTCCGCCAGGGCGCGATGATCGCCGTCGATTTCCTGATCGATGTCGGGCCGAAGCCGCTGCGGCAGGTCCTGACCATCGTCATCGCCATCGCCTCGCTGACGTTCCTTGCCATGCTGATCTGGTACGGCACGGCCATGGCCCTGCGCGTGCAGCGGCAGAACCTTGCCGGCCTTGAGATCAGCATCGCATGGGTCTATGCGGCCTTGCCGGCCGGTGCGCTGCTGGCCGTGCCGGGCGTGATCGCCCGGACCATTGTCAGCTTCACCGGCCAGGACGATGTGCGCTCCGACGAACTGAAGGATGTGGAGGGCCAGGTATGAACGCGGCTCTGGCCTTTTCGCTGCTGATTCTCTTTGCCGCCGCCGTTCCCATCGGCGTGTCTCTGGTCCTTGCCAGCGCCTTCGGCATCCAGTTCTTCTCGACGGTGCCCCTGCTGCTTGCCGTGCAGCGCATCTTCGCGAGCCTCGACTCCTTCCCGCTGCTGGCTGTTCCGCTGTTCATCCTGTCGGGCAACCTGATGGCGGCCGCCGGCATATCCGAGCGTCTGGTGGAGCTGGCCAAGTCGATGGTCGGCGGCATCCAGGGCGGCCTTGCCTGCACCTGCGTCGTCACCTGCATGATCTTCGCCTCGGTCTCCGGCTCCTCGGTTGCCACGACCTTCGCGATCGGCGTCATTCTCATTCCGGCCATGGTGCGCCATGGCTATCCGGTCGGCACCGCTGCCGCCATCCAGGCCTCCTCGGCCGAGCTCGGCGTGCTGATCCCGCCGTCGATCCCGCTCATCCTCTATGGCGTTGCGACGGAAACCTCCATCGGCCAGCTGTTCCTGGCCGGCATCGGACCCGGCATCCTGGTTGCCAGCGCTCTCTTCATCTACCTGATCATCCTGTGCCGGGTGAAGGGCTACGGCAAGATGGACGGCGACGGGCGCAAGCCCTTCTTCGAGGCCCTGGTGCATGCATGCTGGGCGCTGCTCATGCCGGTGATCGTGCTCGGCGGCATCTATGGCGGCATCTTCACGCCGACCGAGGCGTCCTCCATCGCGGTCGTCTATGCGCTGTTCGTCGGCCTCTTCGTCTATCGCTCGCTGACATTCGCCAAGATCTACACGGCGCTGCGCACCTCGGCGATCTCCAGCACGGTGATCATGATCATCATCGCCGGCGCGGGCCTGTTCTCGTTCCTCGTCACCCGTTCGGGCCTGCCGGCGATCATCGCCGAATGGGTGCAGCAGGTGTTCACCGACCGCATCAGCTTCCTGATGGCAGTGAACGTCTTCCTCTTCATCGTCGGCATGTTTGTCGAGACCTCGGCGGCCATCCTGGTGCTCGCGCCGCTCCTGGCGCCGATCGCCATCGCCTATGGCGTCGATCCGGTGCATTTCGGCCTGATCATCGTGGTCAACCTGGCGCTTGGCATGTTCACGCCGCCGGTCGGGGTCAACCTCTTCGCCGCCTGTGCGGTGGCAAAGATATCCATCCAGAAGATCATCCCGGCCCTGGTGCCGATGGTTCTGGTGGTGATGGGCTGCGTGCTGCTGGTGACGTACGTGCCGTTCATCTCGCTCGGCCTCGTCGAGCTGTTCTACAGGTAGCGATGGCGCTGCCTTTTTTCGGGAGACTGCAATGAAACTGAAGGACAAGGTGGCAATCGTCACCGGCGCTGGCGGCGGCTATGGCGAGGGCATTGCCCATTACTTCGCCGAGCAGGGTGCCAAGGTCGTCGTCGCCGACATTCGCGGCGATGCGGCGGAAAAGGTCGCCGGCGACATCGGCGCGTCTGCCGTGGCCTGCACGGCCGATGTCACCAGCAGCGAGTCCACCAAGGCGATGGTGCAGACCGCGCTCGACGCGTTCGGCAAGCTCGACATCCTCATCAACAATGCCGGCACCACCCACAAGAACCAGTCGATGCTGCTCGTCGACGAGGCCACCTTCGACAAGGTCTACGCGGTCAACGTCAAGTCGATCTACCACGCGGCGATCCATGCGGTGCCGGTGCTGGAGAAGAACGGCGGCGGCGTCATCATCAACATCGCCTCGACTGCCGGCGTGCGTCCGCGTCCGGGCCTGACCTGGTACAACGGCTCCAAGGGCGCCGCCATCGCCATCACCCGCTCGATGGCCGTGGAGCTCGCCGACCGCAAGATCCGCGTGTGCGGCATCAACCCGGTGATGGGCGAAACCGGCCTGACGGGCCAGTTCCTGCCGGGCGACGACACGCCAGAGACCCGCGCGAAGATCATCGCCGGCATCCCGCTCGGCCGTATGTCGCGTCCGCTCGACATTGCCAAGGCCTGCGGCTTCCTCGCCTCCGACGAGGCCGAGTTCGTGACCGGTGTGCTGCTGGAAGTCGACGGCGGCCGCTGCATCTAAGGCTCCCATGAAAGACATCCGGCGCCCGCCCCTTCCGGGTGCGGCGCCGGATATCGCGCCCGGCCCAGCCGCCCGCAAGGAGAGAGTGACAATGACGACCTGCCTCATCATCGGTGGCGGCGGCATGCTCGGCCAGGGGCTGGCCGGGGCGCTGACCGCGCGCGGGACCCTCGCCGGTGCCGCGCTTTCGCACATGACCCTTTTCGATGTCGTCCCGGCCCGCGCGCCGGAGGGCGGCATTCCCGTCTCGGTCGAGACCGGCGACCTGTGCGCGCCCGGCGAGGCCGAGCGCCTTGTCTCCTCCCGTCCCGACGTCATCTATCACCTTGCCGCGATCGTCTCCGGCGAGGCGGAGCGCGATTTCGAGAAGGGCTACCGGATCAATCTCGACGGAACTCGCAACCTGTTCGAGGCGATCCGCGCCGAGAACGCGCGCTCGGGCTATTGCCCTCGTGTCGTGTTCACCTCGTCGCTGGCGGTGTTCGGCATTCCGTTGCCCGATGTGATCGGCGACGACTACGTGGTCACGCCGCTGTCGAGCTACGGCACCCAGAAGGCCATCGGCGAGCTGCTGCTGACCGACTACAGCCGCCGTGGCTTCTTCGACGGTATCGGCCTGCGGCTGCCGACCATCGTCATCCGGCCGGGCAAGCCCAATGCGGCGGCCTCCGGTTTCTTCTCCTCCATCCTGCGCGAGCCGCTTGCCGGCAAGGAAGCCGTGCTTCCGGTCGGCACCGACGTGCGCCACTGGCTGGCCAGCCCGCGCGCGGCCGTCGGCTATCTCGTCCATGCCGGCGATCTCGACACCGCCGCGATGGGCGGGCGTCGCAACATCACCCTGCCCGGCGTCTCCGTGACCGTCGGCGAGCAGATCGAGGCGCTGCGCAAGGTGGCGGGCGATGAGGCGGTCGCCTTGATCCGCCACCAGCCCGATCCTGCCGTCGAGGCGATCATCTCCACCTGGCCGAAGGCATTCGACACGCGCCGCGCGCTCGATCTCGGCTTTGCCGGCGATGCCTCCATCGACGCGATCATCACCGCCTATCTCGAGGATCACGCGGGAGCCGCATCATGACCACCGCCCCCGGTCCGCTCGTCGTCATCGGCCTCGGTGCCATGGGGCTCGGCATGGCGCGCTCGCTGCTGCGCGCCGGCCTCGATGTCACCGGCATCGACCGGGAGCAGGCGGCCATGGCTGCCTTCGAGGCGGATGGCGGGCGCATTGCCTCCGACCGCGCCGCGCGCGATGCCGCCCTTCGCAAGGCCTCGGCTGTCGTGCTCGTCGTCGTCAATGCGGCCCAGACCGAGGCCGTGCTCTTCGGCGAGGACGGCATCGCGCCGCATCTTGCCCGCGGTACCGTGGTCGTCTCCTGCGCCACGTTCGCCCCCGAACATGCCGTGCGCTTCGAGGCGAAGCTTGCCGAAACCGGCCTGCTCTATCTCGATGCACCAATTTCCGGCGGCGCGGTCCGTGCCGCCGAGGGGCGCCTGTCGATCATGGCCTCCGGCACGGCGGACGCCTTCGCTGCCGCCCGTCCCGCGCTCGATGCGATGGCCGAGACGGTGTTCGAGCTCGGCGACCGCGCCGGTCCCGGCTCGGCCATGAAGGTGGTCAACCAGCTGCTGGCCGGCGTCCACATTGCCGCCACCGCCGAGGCGCTGACCTTCGGCGTCGGCCAGGGCATCGAAGTGGCGCGCATGGTGGAGGTGATCTCCCGCTGCGCCGGCTCGTCCTGGATGTTCGAGAACCGAGGCCCCTTCATCGCCGACGGCGACTATCGTCCGCATTCGGCAGTCGATATCTTCGTCAAGGACCTCGGCATCGTCGCCGAGGCGGCCTCCGCCGGCGGGCTCTCCGTTCCGCTGACGGAAACGGCGCTCGCCCGCTTCCGGTCTGCTCATGACGCGGGCCTTGGCCGCGAGGGCGACGTGGCGGTCGCCAAGATCTACGCCCGCGAGGGCAACATCGCCCTGCCGGGCGTTCCGGCATCAGGCGCGGACGTTTTGGGCGGGACTTCCAGCGACAAGGATTGACCATGCTGCTCGGCTGCATCGGCGACGACTTCACCGGCTCCTCCGACCTTGCCAACACGCTGGTCAAGGGCGGCATGGCGGTCACCCAGTATTGCGGCCTGCCGGACGGCCCGGCCGCGCCCGGCGTCGAGGCCGGCGTCGTTGCGCTGAAGACCCGCAGCGTTCCGGTGGCCGAGGCGGTGGAGCAGTCGCTGGCAGCGCTCGACTGGTTGCTGGCGCAGGGCTGCCGGCAGATCTTCTTCAAATACTGCTCGACATTCGATTCGACGCCGCAAGGCAATATCGGCCCGGTGATCGACGCGCTGATGGACCGGCTCGGCGCGAAGACCGCCATCGTCTGCCCGGCCTTTCCCGGCACAGGCCGCACGCTCTACCAGGGTCATCTCTTCGTCGGCGACCGGCTGCTCAGCGAGTCCGGCATGCAGGATCACCCGCTGACGCCGATGACCGATCCGGACATCCGCCGCTGGCTCTCCCTGCAGACGCCGCGCAAGGTCGGCCATGTCGCCCATGCCGACGTCGCCAAGGGGGCGGAAGGCATCGCCGCGGGCCTGGCCCGCGAGCTTGCGGCCGGTGCCGGCCCGGTGGTCGTCGATGCGATCGCGGATGCGGATCTTCACGCCATCGGCGCAGCGGCGGAAGGGCTGGTGCTGATCACCGGCGGCTCCGGCGTTGCGCTCGGCCTGCCGGAGAACTTCCGCCGTGCGGGAGAGCTTGCCGGTGGCAGCGACAGCTTTGCCGGGGTCGACGGTCCTGGCGTCGTGCTGTCGGGCTCCTGCTCGCGCGCAACCCGTGCGCAGGTCGCGCGCTACAAGGCGAACCATCCTTCGCTGGAAGTGACGGCCGACGAGGTCATGTCCGGCAAGACCACCGTCGCGACCTTGCGCGCGTTCGTGCTGGAGAACCAGGACGCGGCGCCGCTCGTCTATTCCTCGGCCGATCCGGAGGAGGTGCGGCGCGCTCAGGGCGTCTATGGAACGGAGACGCTGGCGGGCGCCATCGAAACCCTGTTCGCCGATCTTGCCGGCGAGCTCGCGCGCTCCGGCATCCGCCGCATCGTGTCGGCCGGCGGCGAGACCTCGGGCGCGGTGGTGCGCGGCCTCGGCTGCGAGGCGCTGCGCATCGGGCCGGAGATCGATCCCGGCGTGCCGGCTCTGCGCGTTGAAGGGGCCGAGCTGGCGCTGGCTCTGAAGTCCGGCAATTTCGGCGGCGAGGACTTCTTCGAGCGCGCGCTGGCGATCCTGTCCGAAAAGGGGGCCGCATGAGCGAGGAAGCGCGGCAGCGCGAGCTTCTGTGCACGCTCGCCCGCTCCATGTTCGACCGCGGGCTGACGGGCGGGGCCTCGGGAAACATCTCGCTGCGCCTCTCCGACGGCGGCTTGCTGGTCACGCCCACCGGCACCTCGCTCGGCCGTCTCGATCCCGGCCGCCTGTCGCGCTTCGATGCGGGGGGGCGGCATGTCGACGGCGATGCACCGACCAAGGAAATGCCGCTGCATTCGGCGTTCTACGAGACGCGCGGCGCCAAGGCCGGGGCCATCGTCCACCTGCATTCCAGCCATTCCGTCGCCCTGTCGATGCTGCCGGAGGTGGACCCGGACAATGTGCTGCCGCCGCTCACGCCCTATTCGATCATGCGGCTCGGCAAGGTGAAGCTGCTGCCCTTCTTCCGTCCGGGCGATGCTGCCATGGGCGAGGCGATCCGCGGGCTTGCCGGTCGCCGCAGCGCCGTGCTGCTGGCCAATCACGGCCCGGTGGTGGCGGCGAAGGACCTTGAGGCGGCGGTCTACGCCATGGAGGAGCTGGAGGAGACCGCCCGTCTGGCCCTCTTGCTGCGCGGGATGAACCCGCGTCTCCTGAGCGAGGGCGAGATCCGCTCGATTGTCGATCACTTCGATGTGGAATGGGACTGAGGCGCGATGACCGTGAACAAGACCTCCCTGCCGCTTTCGGCCAATCTCGGCTTCCTCTGGACCGATCTGGCGCTCCCGCAAGCGGTGCATGCGGCCGCTGCTGCCGGCTTCGGCGCGGTCGAACTGCACTGGCCCTACGAGGTGCCGGCAGCCGAGCTCGCCTCTGCCCTCAAGGAGACCGGCTTGCCGGTGCTCGGGCTCAACACCGTGCGCGGCGATGTGGCGAAGGGCGAGTTCGGGCTTGCGGCCCTTGCCGGACGCGAGGACGAGGCGCTTGCCGCCTTCACGCAGGCGCTCGACTACGCGGCGGCCATCGGCGCGGGCAACATCCATGTCATGGCTGGAAAGGCGGACGGGGAGGCCGCGCGCCGCACCTTCGTCGCCAACCTGCGCCGCTTCCGCGATCTGGCCGCACCCAGGGGCGTGAGCCTGCTGCTGGAGCCGATCAACACCCGCGACGTGCCGGGCTACTTCCTGTCGGACTGCGAGAGCGCCGCTTCGATCATTTCGGACTGCGGCGGCGAGGGTATCCGCATCATGTATGACTGCTACCACATGCAGATCATGCGCGGCGACCTGCTGCGCCAAGCCGAGCGCTGGATGGACCTGATCGGCCATATCCAGTTTGCTGCCGTGCCGGACCGGGGCGAGCCGGGCCGGGGCGAGGTCGACTACGACTGGCTGCTGCCGGCCCTGCGCGACGCCGGCTATCGGGGCCATTTCGGCGCGGAATACCGCCCGCGCGGCACGACCGGTGAGGGTCTTGGCTGGATGAAGGCGTTTGTGAGCGCCTGAGGCGCTCGCGTATCCCTCAGCCGAGCTCCAGCGTCGTCGTCGCAAGCACGCGGGACGCATCGCCCGCCGGTACGCCGTTGCGGTACATGCGCGCGGTGGCGAACCCTTGCGTGAAGCCGGCCTGGTCCAGCCACCTACCGAAGCCGTGCCCCGTGTCGGGCACGTCGAGATGCAGCTCCTCGCCGCCGGTCGCTGCGCCGAGGGCGGCAAGGAGAGCCATCCCGTCCGCCAGCGTGTCGGCGAAGAGCGGCCCGACCTTCCACCCCTGAAGGCATTTTCGCGCCGCGCCATAGCCGACGACGCGCCCGTCCCTGATCGCCATGCGCGCGACGCGCGGGCCCGAAACCCAGGCGGACAGGAAGGCCTCGCGTGGGGCCGGGAAGACAGCCGCGTCATAGGCGGCAACGCCGGGATCGGCCGGGGCGATGCGTGTGCCGTCCGGCGGTTCGGCCTCCGGCGCCTGTCCCGAAAAGCGCAAGGTGCGATAGGCGACGGCAAAGCCCATGCTGCGGTAGTTGTCTTCCTGCGCCGGCACGCCGTCGAGGCCGATGCAGCGCTCGCCGAGCCTTGCCATGCCGGCATCCCAGACCCGGCGCCCCAGTCCCTTGCCACGCAGGTCCGGCCGGCAGATGTAGAGCCCGATGAAGCCGAAGTCTGGCCCATAGGAGACGGCGGAAATCCCCGCTGCCATTTCGGTGCCGAGGAAGAGCCCCAGAAAGCCGCCGGGGTCGGCGGCATGGAAGGCCGGGGCGTCATCGAGTCCGGGGTTCCAGCCCTCGCCGGCGGCCCAGTCGATCAGGAGGGGCAGTTCATCGGGGGCAAGCGCGCGCAGTGTCTGTTCGGTCATTCGGTCCCTGCCGGCATCGGAGCGAAGGAGGCCATGGCGCCGCTGTAGCGCTTCGGCGAGGGGGCAGCATAGGCGCCTCGCTTGGAGGTGAACAGCCCGAGCGCGGCAAGCGCCTCCGCCTGTTTCACCGCGGCACTCACTCCGTCGATTACCGGAACGCCGAACTCCTCGGACAGGCGGCGGGCAAGGTCGGCCATGCCGGCGCAGCCGAGCACGATCGCCTCCGCATGGTCTTGTGTCAGCGCCGCCCGGATCTCTGCCCGTAGCAGCTCGCCGGAACCCGATGCCGGGTCCTCCAGCGACAACACCGACATGCCGGCGGCGCGCACCCTTGCTCGGCCCGCCATGCCGTAGCGCGCGACCAGATCCTCGACCGGCACGCGTGCGGCCTCGGCCGTCGTCACCACGGTGAAACGGCGGGCAACGAAGGCGGCGAGTGATAGCGCCGCCTCGCAGATGCCGAGCACCGGAATGCGCGCCATCGCTCGTGCCGCATCGAGCCCGGTATCGTCGAAACAGGCGATCACCGCGGCCCGGGCGCCGGCCCATTCTCCCTCGCGGATTTCGGCGAGCAACCCCGGCACGGACAGGGCCTCGTCGTAATAGCCCTCGATGGAGGCGGGGCCTGCCTGCGAAGTAGCGGCGATGATCCGCGTACCAGGAGCCGCGACGGCCTTGGCCGCGGCCTCGATGGTGCGGGTCATTGAGGCGGTGCTGTTCGGGTTGACGATCAGGAGGTCCATTGTCTGCCGTCCGTCACGCGGTGCCCTGGCCGCGGGCGCGGCGGCGGCCGAGCCAGAGTATGGCACCGAGCGTTGCCACGATGACGAGGAAGGAGAACAGCGTCGTCACGGTGCCGAGCGCGTAGAGCACCGGTGTCGTGACGTTGGTGGTCATGCCGTAGATCTCCAGCGGCAGGGTGTTGTAGGTGCCCGAGGTCATCAGCGAGCGGGCGAACTCGTCATAGGACAGGGTGAAGCCGAACAGGCCGACGCCGACCAGCATCGGCGCGATCATCGGCAGCAGAACGTGCAGGAAGGTCTGCCAGGCGCTGGCGCCAAGGTCCCGCGCGGCTTCCTCGTAGGCGGGCGAGAAGCGGTTGAACACGGCGAACATGATCAGCACGCCGAAGGGCAGGGTCCAGGTCAGGTGCGCGCCGAAGGCGGAGCTGTACCAGGCCGGGCGCAGGCCCACCTGCTGATACATCACGCCGATGCCGAGCGAGACGATGATCGAGGGCACCACCAGGCTGGCGACCGAGAGGTAGAACAGCGGCGTTGCGGCGAAGAAGCGGCGGCGGAAGGCGAGGCCCGCCAGCAGCGACACCACGACGGTGACCAGCATGACGCCGATACCCAGCGCCAGCGAGCGGCGGAAGCTGCCGCCGAAATCGCCGACCGCCTGGCGCTCCGTCAGGTTGCGGAACCAGTGCAGCGAGGTGCCGTTGAGCGGGAAGGTCAGCCCGCCGTCCGGTCCTTGGAAGGACAGGATGACGATGGCCGACAGCGGCCCGTAGAGGAACACCACGAACAGCGCGAAGAACAGCGCCAGGATCCAGAACTCGAGGCCGCGGGGCTCGCTCATCTCACAGCTCCTTGCGGATGTCGACGACGCGCAGGATCGCGGCGACGAGCAGGAGGACGATGGCCAGCAGCACCACCGCATTCGCGGCGGCGGCCGGATATTGCAGCAAGGACATCTGGTTGCGCATCATCAGGGCGACCGAGGCGCTCTGCCCGCCCGACATCACCTGGACGGTGATGAAGTCGGCCATCACCAGCGTCACGACGAAGATCGTGCCGATCGCCATGCCGGGCTTGGTCAGCGGCAGGATCACGTTGGTCAGCACCTGGAGGCTGGAGGCGCCGGCATCGCGCGCCGCCTCGATGAGCGAACGGTCGATGCGCATCAACGTGTTGAAGATCGGCGTCACCATGAACAGCGTGTAGAGATGCACCATGGCCAGCACCACGGCGAAATCGGAATAGAGCAGCCATTCGACCGGGGCCGGCACGATGCCGAGATCGACGAGCACCGTGTTGACCAGCCCGTTGCGTCCGAGCACCGGGATCCAAGAGATCATCCGGATGATGTTGGAGGTCAGGAACGGCACCGTGCAGACCAGGAACAGCACCATCTGCATGGTCTGGCTGCGCACGTGGAAGGCGAGGAAATAGGCGACCCAGAAGCCGATGAAGAGGGTCAGGACCCAGACGATCACGGCATATTTGAACGTGTTGAGATAGATCCGCCAGGTCACCGCCGAGCCCAGCGTCTCGATGTAGTTGGTCAGCACGAAGTCGGGATAGAGCCGGGCGAAGTCGTAGTCCCAGAAGCTCACCGCGACGATCATCGCCAGCGGCGCCAGCAGGAAGGCGCCGAGGATCAGCGCCAGCGGGGCCGCCTGCAGATAGGCGGCGGCAGCCTTGCCGAAGCGGGCGAGACGGCGGGCGGGCGGCGTCCCGTCCGGTTCGCTCATCGGGGCGGCAGGCGGATTGGCGGCAGCGGTCATGCCTCGGCTCCGGTGCGGGGTTCGTAAGGGGCGGGAAACCGCTCTCCCGGGCGGCAAGCCGTTCCGGGAGAGCGGAAAAGCGCGCGTCAGGCGGCGATGAACTCGTTCCAGCGGCGGACCATGTAGCGGTCCTCGTCCATGACCGAGTTCCAGCAGGCGACCTTGCCCATGCGCTCGGTGAAGGAGCCGCCGTCGCGTACGGCGCCGGCCTTTTCCATCACCTTGCCGTCCGGCGACAGGATGTCGCCCTGCGCCGGCTTGCCCTCGACCCAGAAGCCCCACTCGTCCTCGGACATGTACTCCTTCGCCGTCTCCATGGCGGCGGAGTAGTAGCCCTGGCGGTTGAGATAGGCGCCGACCCAGCCGGACAGGTACCAGTCGATATATTCGTAGGCCGCGTCGAGCTTGGCGCCCGAAAGATGCTTGGCAAGGCCGATGCCGCCGCCCCAGGCGCGGTAGCCTTCCTTGAGGGGCTGGTAGACGCAGGGGATGCCGCGCGAGCGCACGGCGGCGACTGCGGGCGACCACATCGACTGGATCACCACCTCGCCCGAGGCCATCAGGTTGACGCTCTCGTCGAACGACTTCCAGAAGGCGCGGAACTGGCCGTCCTTCTTTGCCTTGATGAGGAAGTCGATGGTCTTGTCGATCTCCTCCTGGGTCATGTTGCCCTTGTCGGCATACTGGATCTCGCCCAGTGCCTCCATGATCATCGCCGCGTCCATGATGCCGATGGAGGGGATGTTGAGGATCGAGGTCTTGCCCTTGAAGGCCGGGTCCATGATGTCGGCCCAGCTGGTGATCTCGCGGCCGACCAGATCCGGGCGGATGCCCAGCGTGTCGGCGTTGTAGATCGTCGGCACCATGGTCAGCCAGTCGGTCGGGGCGCTGGCGAAGGTGGTGGAGTCCTTGCCGTCGACGAAGCCGACGGTGTGCGGCGCCGTGCCTTGCGCGATGACGCTGTCCGGCGCCAGCTTGCCGTCGATGAACAGCGGCACGATCTTGTCGTAATACTTCAGCCGCGAGACCTCCATCGGCTGCATGACGCCGGCCGGGAACACCTTCTTGGCGATCCAGTACTCGATATCGGCGATGTCGTAGCTATCCGGCTGGGTGACGGCGCGCTGGGCGGCGGCGTCGGAATCGGTCGCCGTCATTTCCAGCGTGATGCCGAGGTCTTCCTTGCACTTCTCGGCGATGGCATTGAGGTTCGACACGCCGGTGCCAAACTGGCGCAGGGTGATCGGGTTCTGCGCCCAGATGGTCGGGAAGCCGGTGATGGCGCCGCTGCCCGCGACAAGGCCGGCGGCGGCCGCGCCGGTCTTCAACAGCGTGCGGCGGGAGAGCCCGCCGGTACCGGCGGCGGTCTTGCTGGTCGGTGTCGTCGTCATTGTCATTTCCCCTCTTTGTGATGGTCGGCCTTGGTTTTTCAGGAAGCGAGACGGCCGAGGACGATGGCGTCCTCCCGGTTCCACGCGAGCGGCGCCGCATCGCCGACCTTCACGGGCGCGGCGAAGAAATCGGTGTCGCTGACGATTGCTGTGAAGTCGTCCACGCCGGCTCCGGCGACGGTGAGCTTCACCGACGAGCCGCGATATTCGATGTTCTCGACGACGCCGGTGAAGCCGAGGCCGGGTGCCGAGGCCGGGCCGATCCGCACCCGGTCGGTACGCACGGCAATGTCGATGGGCGCGTCCGCGTCCTGCGGCGCGCCTATGGCGGAAAACAGCCCGCCGCCCGCCGGGGCGATGTTGACGCCGCGCTCGTCGCGGCCCGCAAGGCGCCCGGAAATGACATTGTGATCGCCCATGAAGCGGGCGACGAAGGCAGTGGCGGGCCGCTCGAACACGTCACGCGGGGCGGCCGCCTGCTCGATCCGCCCGGCATTCATCACCACGATCACGTCGGCGAGCGCCATCGCCTCTTCCTGCGAGTGGGTGACATGCACGAAGGTGATGCCGAGCGAGGCCTGCAGCCGCTTCAGCTCGGCGCGCATCTTCACCTTCAGGAACGGGTCGAGTGCCGACAGCGGCTCGTCGAGCAGCAAGGCCTGCGGATCGGTGATCAAGGCACGGGCGAGCGCCACGCGCTGCTGCTGGCCGCCCGACAACTGCGCCGGCCGGCGCGAGGCGTAGGGCTCCATATGCACCAGCTGCAGCATGTCCAGAGCCCGGCGCCGCCGCTCGTCCTTTGCCACGCCCTTCATCTTCAGGCTGAAGGCGACATTGTCGGTGACGTCGAGATGCGGAAACAGCGCGTAGGACTGGAACATCATCGAGGTGCCGCGCCGCGCCGGCGGCAGGTCGGTCACCACCTGGTTGCCGAGCCGCACATCGCCTCCTGAGATGCTTTCGTGACCGGCGATCATCCGCAGCGTCGTGCTCTTGCCGCAGCCCGACGGCCCCAGCAGGCAGCAATAGCTGCCGGCCGGGATCTTCAGGCTGATCGCATGCACGGCCGTGGTCGACCCGTAGACCTTGGTGACGGAGGCAATGTCGATGGCGGCAGCCTTGCTCATATGCGTTCCCCTCTGACGTGCATGCTGCAATGCATCATGTGTGCCAGTCGCACCGCGCGGGCGCTTCGTCAGGAATCGCAAGGGCTTCGGGGAAGGTTGCGGCAGCCCGCTGAATGAGCGCTCTGCTGCGCTGCACAGATTCTGTGCGATTGTCTGCAAAGCATGAAAAGATTGTATGCAATCTAGTCAGCGGATCGTGTGCGGTCCCTGTGCGCGGCGAGCGAAACGCGCTACAAGAACGGCAGGGAATCACATGCCATGACCGCTTACGACCATGCCGCCGCCGGCGGCCAGCTCTCCGACGACCGCGCCGGTGCGATCCGCGACCGGCTGCGCCTGGCCATTGTCGGGCGCAAGCTGGCACCCGGTACCAAGCTGTCGGAGGCAGAGGTCGGCGCCCTGTTCGACGTCAGCCGCACGGTCGTGCGCGCGGCGCTGCAGATGCTGGCCTTCGAGGGGCTGGTGCGCAGCGAGCGCAATCGCGGCGCATTCGTCGCCAATCCCTCGCCCGACGAGGCGCGGCAGATCTTCGCCTCCCGCCGCCTGATCGAGCCGGGCATCGCCCGCGAGGCCTGCGCCCGCGTCGATGCGGCCGCGCTGGAGCGTTTCGCCGTGCTGATCGCCGAGGAGGCGAGCCAGATCGCCGCTGCCGGGCCGCAGGCGCGCCAGGCCGAGATCAAGGCATCCGGAGATTTCCACCTGCTGCTGGCCGAGGTGGCGGGCAACGCCATTCTGCACCGCTTCATGGAGGAGCTGGTGGCCCGCTCCTCGTTGGTGATTGCGCTGTATGGGCGCTCGGATGCTTCCAGCTGCGCCCATGCCGAGCATCGCGGCATCCTCGACGCGCTGGCCGCGGGCGATGCGGACCGGCTCGCCCGGCTGGTCGGCGAACATATCGACCATATCGAGGCCGACCTCGACCTTGCTCCGCAGGGCCGCGCCCCGGCGCTGAAGGATGCGCTCGGTTTCTAAAGCTTCGTCTCGCGCGCCTCGGCCGCCCGCTCCGCCTCGAACATGTAGTCCCGGGTGATCGGCACCGTGTCGATCCGCTTTGCCAGCTGCAGCTGGAACACCATGTTGGTGCGCCGCCGGAAGCCGACCTCGCACAGCGCCAGATAGAATTCCCACATCCTGAGGAAACGCGCGTCGTAGATCTTCAGAACCTCGTCGCTGCGGGCGAGGAACCGCTCACGCCAGTGGCGCAGCGTCTCCGCATAGTGCAGCCGCAGGATCTCGACATCGGTAGCATAAAGCCCGGTCTTCTCCACTTCGGTGAACACTTCCGACATCGCCGGCAGGTCGGCGCCAGGAAAAATGTACTTGCGGATGAAAGGGTTGATCGGAGCAGGCACGTCCGAATAGCCGATGGCGTGGATCAGCGCGACGCCGTCGTCGGCAAGGAGCTCGCGCAGCCTCAAGAAATATTCGAGGTAATGCCGCTTGCCGACATGCTCGAACATGCCGACCGAGACGACCCGGTCGAAGGGGCCTTGCTGCTCGCGGTAGTCCTTGAGGTGAAACGACACCCGGTCGCCAGCCGGCGAGCGGGCAGCGCGTGCGTTTGCGTGGGCATATTGCTCCTCGCTCAGCGTCACGCCGGTGACCTCGGCACCGTGCTCCTCGGCAAGGTAGAGCGCCAGCCCGCCCCAGCCCGAGCCGATGTCGAGAACCTTCAGGCCCGGCCGGTCGAGCATCAGCTTGGCCGCGATATGCCGCTTCTTATTGAGCTGCGCCTCTTCCAGCGTGTCGTCGGGCGAGCGGAAATAGGCGCAGGAATACTGGCGGTCGCTGTCGAGAAAGAGATCGTAGAGTGCCGGCGACAGGTCGTAGTGATGGGCGACGTTGCGCCGGGCTCGGCCCATCGGATTGGACTGTTTCAGCCGCGCGGTGACGCGCTCCAGCAGCGACAGCCAGGGATGGCTGGCTTCCGTACCGTAGTTGCGGGCAAGCAGGTCGAGAAACTCGTACAGCCTGCCGTCGTCGACCGACAGGCTGCCGTCCATATAGGCCTCGCCGATGCCGAGCACCGGGTTGCGGACCAACTGCCAATCGGAGGCCTGCGGCGACAGGCGGACGGTTGCGAGCGGCTCCGAGCCGTCGCCCAGAAGATGGCGGCGGCCGGTCCTGTCGATCACGGCAAGGCTGCCGCGGCGAAGGATGGTACGAAGGATGCGCAGGAAGATCATGGGTGGGGCTCGCGCTCATGTGGGTCCGGGTCGGGCCGCCGGGGAGGCGGTCCACATGCACAGGCGAGCGACGGGAGGACCCGCCGCAGGGCGAGCCTAGCACGGCATCGCTGCCGAGCGAAAGGCGGCCAATGCCGGCCTAGAAACTGGGCGGCGTGCAGGCGCTGACCACGATGCAGGGCTCCGGCCCGACGGCGCGAAAGCGGTGCGGCTCGGTGCTGTCGAAGGCATAGGCATCGCCCGGCCCCAGGATCTTGCGCTGGTCGCCGACCGTCACCTCCAGCCGGCCGGAGATCACCACGCCGCCCTCCTCGCCATCATGCGAGAGCGGCGCGCGCCCGGTATCGGCGCCGGGCTCGTAGCGTTCATGCAGGATCTGTAACCGCCGGCCGAACAGGTTACCCCCGACCTGGCGGTAGGAAATCCTCCCCTTGCCGATTTCCTTGAGCTCTTCTGCCTGGAAGAACACCTGCCGCTCGGCGCCGGGCTCGAAGGCGAAGAAGTCGGTGAGGCTGACGGGGATACCGTCGAGCACCCGCTTCAGCGCGCCGACGGACGGGTTCATGCGGCCGGACTCGATCAGCGAGATCGTCGCGTTGGTGACGCCGGCCCGTTTGGCCAGCGTCCTCTGGGACAGGCCGTGCGCGGCGCGCAGCGTCCGCAACCTGCCGCCGATATCGAGTTCCGCATCGCCGCCGTTAGACATGTTTACGATCCCGAACGTTTTTCTGCTCGGGCTAGTAAAAACAATGGCTTGCGAAAATCAAGAAACAGACTGTTTCAGGATGGAAAAAGGGCGCAGGCTGCACGCTGACAAAAAACCGCCAGAGAGGCCGCCATGGACATGCTGGACGACACGCCCCGGGGCAAGAGCAATCGCAAGCTCGACGCCTACTGGATGCCCTTTACCGCCAACCGCCAGTTCAAGGCGTCGCCGCGCATGCTGGTCGGTGCCAAGGGGCTGCACTACACCAGCGACGACGGGCGCGAGATCCTCGACGGCACCGCCGGTCTGTGGTGCTGCAATGCCGGCCACGGCCACACCGAGATCGCCGATGCGGTGCATCGCCAGCTGCTCGAGATGGACTACGCGCCGTCCTTCCAGATGGGCCATCCGCTGGCGTTCGAATTCGCCGAGCGGCTCAAGGATCTGGCGCCGGACGGCTTCGAGCACGTCTTCTTCACCGGTTCGGGTTCCGAATCCGTCGACACGGCGCTGAAGATCGCGCTGGCCTGGCACAGGGCCCGCGGCGAGGGCTCGCGCACCCGCCTGATCGGCCGCGAGCGCGGCTATCACGGCGTCGGCTTCGGCGGCATCTCCGTCGGCGGCCTCGTCAACAACCGTCGCCATTTCGGCACGCTGCTGACCGGCGTCGACCACCTGCCGCATACTCATGCGCCGGAGCACAACGCCTTCTCGCGCGGCCAGCCGGAATGGGGCGCGCATCTTGCCGATGATCTGGAGCGCCTCGTCGGCCTGCACGGCGCGGAGACCATCGCTGCCGTGATCGTCGAGCCGGTCGCCGGGTCCACCGGCGTGCTGGTGCCGCCGAAGGGCTACCTGCAGCGGTTGCGCGAGATCTGCGACAAGCACGGCATCCTGCTGATCTTCGACGAGGTGATCACCGGGTTCGGCCGCCTCGGCACGCCCTTCGCCTCGCAGTTCTTCGGCGTCATGCCGGACATCTTCACCACGGCCAAGGGCCTGACCAACGGCGCGGTGCCGATGGGCGCGGTCTTCACCACCGACCGCATCCACGATGCCTTCATGAACGGGCCGGAAGGCACGATCGAGCTGTTCCACGGCTACACCTATTCGGGCCACCCGATCGCCTGTGCCGCCGGCCTTGCCACGCTCGACATCTACGAGCGCGACGGGCTGCTGACCCGCGCCGCCTCTATCGCTCCGGCCTGGGAAGAGGCGCTGCACGGGTTGAAGGACGCGCCGCATGTGATCGACATCCGCAATCTCGGCCTGATCGGCGGCATCGAGCTCGCCTCCCGCCCCGGCGCGCCGGGCGCGCGCGCCTACGACGTGTTCACGGCCTGCTTCCAGGAAGGCTGCATGATCCGCGTCACCGGCGATGTCATCGCCATGTCGCCGCCGCTCTCCATCGGCGAGGCGGAGATCGCTCAGCTGATCGGCACGCTGCGCAAGGTGCTCGAGCGCACGCAGTAAAGCGCAGGCGGGGCGTCAGCCCTAGGACACAGCAGTCGGCCCGGGCACCTCGTCCGGGCCGCCGGCCTCGGCCCATAGCCGCGCCAGCTTGTCCGGATTGCGGACCAGATAGATCGCCTGCACGCGGCCATCGGCGACCTCCACGGCTGTCGCCTGCCGGGTACCGTCCGCCTCCAGGGCAAGTTCCCCGGGCAGTCCGTTGAGCTGCACCCGGCAGCGCCAGGCGGGCGGGCGGCCGAACTTGCGCGCCACGCCGGCAAAGAACCGGGCAATGCGCAGGGCGCCGCGGATCAGGTTGCGGGCCGCGATCTTCTGCCCGCCGCCGTCCGAATGCAGCACCGCTCCCTCGGCCAGCAAGCGGCTCAGCCCCTCGACATCGTTCTGCCGTGCCGCGTTCAGGAAGGCGGACGCCACGGCTTCGTGCTCCTGTTCATCGACGGAAAAACGCGGCCGCGCCTTGCGGATGTTGTCGCGGGCCCGGCTGGCGAGCTGCCGGCAGGCGGCCTCGCTGCGCCCCAGCGAGGCGGCGATCTCGCCGAAGCCGATATCGAAGACGTCGTGGAGCAGGAAAGCCGCCCGTTCCAGCGGCGAAAGCCGCTCCAGCGCCAGCATCAGCGCGAAGGAAATGTCGGAGGCGAAGGTCTCTTCCGGCGGCTCGGCAGGTGCGCCGCCGGCCGCGCCGAGCATCGGTTCCGGCAGCCAGGGGCCGTCATAGGCCGCCTGTTCGCGGCGGCGGCGGCGCAGCCGGTCGAGGCAAAGGCGGGTGACGACGGTGGACAGGAACGCCTCCGGCTCCTCGACCTTGCTGCGGTCCGTGCGCTGCCAGCGCAGCCAGGCGTCCTGGACCACGTCTTCGGCATCGGCGCGCAGGCCGGTCATCCGGTAGGCGAGGCCGGTAAGCCGGCCCCGCACCTTCTCGAACGTGTCTACCGCGTTGCTCGCGGCGTCATGCTGCATGGGCCTTGCCCGTTCCCTTCGGGTGTTCGCTGCGAAAGCCCACCGCCAGCCGGTTCCAGGCGTTGATGGTGCAGATCAGCATCGACAGTTGTACCCGCTCCGCCTCGTCGAAATGCTCGGCGATGCCGGCGTAATCCTCGTCCGGCGCGCCGGTCTGCGCAAGCAGGGTCAGCGCCTCTGTCCACGCAAGCGCGGCCCGCTCGCGCGGCGAGTAGAGCGAGGATTCGCGCCAGGCCGGCAGCAGGTCGAGCCGGGTCTGGTCCATGCCGCCGGCCCGCGCGTCGCGCGAGTGCATGTGGAGGCAGTAGGCGCAGCCGTTGATCTGCGAGGCGCGCAGCTTCACCAGCTCGACGAGTTCGCGTTCCAGCGTGCCGCCGCGCGCGGCCGCGTCGAGCGCGAGCATCTGTTTCAGCATGTCGGGGGCGATATTGTAGTAGTCGAGACGGGCAGTCATGGGAGGTCTCCAGTGCGTTGGTGTCACTCCTTAGACGCTCGGGCTACCCCCGCTGTGACATGGCGCGTGAAAAAAATCTGCCCTCTCGTGCGGGGGCCGCTTCCCGCCGATTTCGAGTGCCTGTCCCCGTCCTTTGCCTTTCGCGGAAATCGAGACGGATTTTGCAAAATTCCGTCTCGAAATCGCGAAATTTCAGCGCGCGCCTCTCGAAGTCGCTGAACCATCGCCTCCGGGCCGTCGATCCGAATTCGGGCCGAGTGAGGGGCGGTTCGGGCGCCCGCACGAGCGCGCCTCGGGTCAGCGATGGAAAAATGCGATGTCAGACAAGCGGAGATTTCGGTTGATCGGGATCCTGGGGGATTAGTTTCTGGCCCTGGCCATTTCCGCGCGCATCCAGCTGGAATCGCCCCAGGTCGAAAGCCAGATCATCAGGTCGGTCAGGCCACTGACGAGCGGCAGCAGCAGGGCGCGGGAAAGGCCGCGCGCCTGCTGGTTGTTCTCGGCCTCGCGCAGATGCGTCAGCTCCTCTTGCTGGATCGAGGCGATGAGGGCGTGCAGCTGCGGATCACGGTCGGCAAGGAAGGCGAGCTGGTCCTCCAGGTGGCGGTGGACGGCGCTCTCCACGGCCTCCGTGCAGATCCAGACCGTGTTGCGCCCGCCGAGCGCGGTCAGGGCGCCGAGCACATAGCCGCCGAGGCTCCAGAGCGACATGATCCGGCACGGCCGGGCGCCGCGCGCGGGCATCGCTTCGCGAAACAGCCGGCAATGGTCGATCTCGTCGGCGCGCATCTCTTCCAGGGCCTGCACGATGTCGGGATAGAGGCGCCGGGCGACCGCGATCTGGGCACCGTAGATCCGGATCGCGCCGAACTCGCCCGCGTGGTTGACCTTGAGAATGCGGCGGATGGTGAGCTGCGGATCGCGGACGCGGGTGTCGGGCGCGACTGGCGGGCTGGTCTTCATCGATGTCGCTCGCCCCTTGTCGCCGATCAACGCAGCGACCAGTACAGAAAGAGCGGCGGCAACTCGTCAAGAGGAGGGACGCACGCTTTTTGGATGCGTGGACCCAAAACGGCGGCACCCGGCACCGCAGGCTGTGCTGCGGCGCCGGGTGCCATGTTGCGGCGATGGGGCGCCGTGCTCTGGCTTCCCGGTGCAGCCGGGAGCCCCGGCTTCCGGGCGCGGGGGTCTCCTTGCTGGTTCGGGTGCCAGTTTTGGGGTGGCGGGCGTCAGCCCGGACGTCAGGCGAACATCAGGCCAGCATCTTGGCGATGACGCGCTCGACCTCGGCGGCGATGCGCAGCAGCTGCTCGTCGCTGCCGAAGGCGCCGGCAAGCTGGACGCCGATGGGCAGGCCGGCCGAGTTGACGCCGCAGGGCAAGGTGATCGCCGGCAGGCCGGACTGGTTGAACGGCGTTGTGAAGCGGGTCAGCGCCGGATGCAGCGGCCGCTCGGCGCCGTCGATGATCACGCTGGTCGCGCCGATCTTCGGAGCGGTGGTCGCGATGGTCGGGGTGATCAGCACGTCGACATCGGCGAAGGCGGCCTGCAGCGCCTCGCGCTGCACCGTGCGCAGGCGCTGGGCCTTGACGTAGTCGACGGCCGCCAAGAACTGCCCGACCTCGAGCCGCACCCGAACATCCTCGCCGAGCAGCTCGGGATGCTCCGCCAGCGCCTGCCAATAGGCCTGCGAGGCCTCGGCGCTGACGGTCTGGACGTGGATCGGCAGGCAGTTCTCGACCGCGCTCAGGGGCGTGGGAACGATCGCGTGGCCTTCGCCGGCGAGCAGGGTGATCAGGCTCTCCAGGCGGGCAAGGATCTCGCCGTCGACCTCTTCGTAGAAATGGTTGGTCGGCTTGCCGAAGCGCAGGCGTCCGATCTCAAGGTCGGACGGGGGGACGCAGATCTCCGGCGCACGCCCCGCCATGACGGCGAAGAGCAGCGCGGCATCGCGCACGTTGCCGGCAATCGGCCCGACATGGTCGAGCGACCAGGCCAGCGGCATCACGCCCTCGCGGCTGATGCTCTCGTAGCTCGGCTTGAAGCCGGTCGCCCCGCACAGCGCGGACGGCAGGCGGATCGAGCCGGACGTGTCGGTGCCGACCGCCACCGGCGCAAGGCCGGCCACGACCGCACCGGCCGAGCCGGAGCTGGAGCCGCCGATGATGTGGCCGGGATGGCCGGGATTGGCGACGGCGCCGAAATGCGGGTTGATGCCGGTCGCGCCATAGGCGAGCTCGTGCAGGTTGGTCATGCCGCCGATCAGGGCGCCCGCCTTGCGCAGGTTGGCGACGACCGGCGCGTCGTCGTGGTCGAGGCTCGCCGGCATGGCCTTCGTGCCGCCGGTGCGCGGATAGCCGCGCACGAACATGTAATCCTTGACCGGCACCGGCACGCCGGCGAGCGGGCCGAGATCCTCGCCCTTCGCCGCGCGGTCGTCGAGATCGCGTGCCTCCTTGCGCACCAGGCCGGCGTCGAAGGCGGTGAAGAGGTTCATGTCGGCGACGGCTTCCGCGCGGGCGATATAGGCCTCGGCGATCTCCGACACCGAGACCTCGCCCCGCCGCACGCTGGCGGCAATGGCAAGGGCGGTGCCCGGCGCGCCGTCGCTCAAGGGCAGGGCGGCGGGCTTTTCGGCGGCGGCAGGAAGGCCGGCGGTAAACTGCGGCTGAGCGTCCTCATGCGGCAGGGCGGCGAACTGGCGCAGCTCCAGTTCGTTGACGCGCAGGCGCTCTTCCCACTGCGGGATGCGGTCCAGATGGCCGTAGTCGCGGTACTGCGCGACGGCGCGAAGCAGTTCCGGCAGGTCCTTGCTCTTCCACATGGGGCGGCTCCTCTCAGCTGGCGGCGGCGGCGGCGGCGGGGGACGTCATCCGGCCTTCGACCAGGAAGTCGTGCAGGTGACGATGGTAGAGGTCCGGCTGGGTCTGCGGGCAGAAATGCCCGCCGGTCGGCAGCGTGGTCAGGACCGCGTTCGGAATGTTCTGCGCCAGCTCGTTCCACAGGTAGCGCGGGGTGATCGCGTCATCCTCGGCGCCGATCACCAGGGTGCGCGAGGAAATGCGCGGCAGCTCTGCGCGGGAATCGAAGTCGAGCAGCACGCCGATGCGGCTGGCGATGATCTCCTCGCTGCCGCTTTCCCCGACCGTCGGGGTCAGGGCCTCGGGCTCCTCGCCGAAATACCAGGGCGGGTAGCGGAACAGCCGGCCGAACTGCTCGTACGCCTCGAGCCCCAGTCCCTTGAGGACGGCGAGGCGCAGGCCGAACAGGCTGCGGAAATAGGCATCGCCATGCGCCCAGGAGGCGCTGAGCACCAGGTCGCCGACCCGCTCGGGACGGGTGAGGGCCATGGTCTGGGCGATGATGCCGCCGGTCGAATGGCCGACGATGGACGCGCGCTCGACGCCGAGATGGTCCATCAGGGCCAGCACGTCGTTCGCCATCAGCTCGACCGTATAGTCGCTGGTCTGCGTCTCGCTGCGGCCGGTGCCGCGGTGATCATGCAGGACGACCTGAAAGTCGCGCGCCAGACGCTCGGCCTGGGCGCGCCAGAACTCGCCGACGCCGCCGAGACCGGAGACGAGGAACAGGGGGCGTCCGTGCCCGAGCACCTCGTAGTGGAGCCGCCCGTTTTCGATATCTGCAAAGGCCAATACACACTTCCCGGTCTTGAGATGCCGGGAGCAGCCCGGCGCAATGCTTGCAAGGAAAGGCAGCCTCGCGGCCGGGAGCACCGGCCGCGGGGAGCGCCTACCGAAGCAGGTTCGGCAGGAAAAGGACGAGCGAGGGAAACAGGATCATCACGGCGATGCGGACGATGTCGGCGAGGATGAACGGCGCGACGCCCTTGTAGATTTCCCAGATGTCGGTGTTCTTCGATATTCCCTTGATGACGAAGACGTTCAGGCCGAAGGGCGGACTGATCATGCCGATCTCGACGGTCATGGTGACGATGACGCCGAACCAGATCGGGTCGAAGCCGAGCTGGGTGATGATCGGATAGACGATCGGCACGGTGAGGATGACGACCGCGGCCGAGTCCATCACGCAGCCCAGCACCAGCATCACGGCAAGGATCACCAGCAGCGTGCCATAGGCGCCGAGATCGGCGTCCAGCAGCACCTGCGCCACCTTCTGCGGCGTCTGGGTGATCGTCAGGAAGTAGCCGAACAGCAGGGCGCCGGCGAGGATCGTCAGGATCGCGGCGGCCGTGCGCACGCTCTCGGTCAGCGAGATGAACAGGCGCTCGAAGGAGAAGCGGCGCGAGGCGAAGGCGATGACGATGGCGCCGGTGGCGCCGACCGCGCCCGCTTCGGTCGGCGTGAAGATGCCGCCGTAGATGCCGCCGATCACGGTGAGGCAGAGCAGAATGATCGGGCTGAGCCGGGTGAGGCTGACGACGCGCTCGCGCAAGGGCGGCACGATGCCGGCCGGCGCGTCCTCGGGACGGCGCATCAGCCACAGCCGCGCGGTCAGCATGTAGAAGGCGATGGCAATGATGCCCGGCACCACGCCGGCCATGAACAGCAGGCCGATGCTCTGCTGCGTCAGGAGCCCGTAGATGGCGAGCGCGATGGAGGGCGGAATGAGCACGCCGAGCGTGCCGCCGGCGGCGATGACGCCGGTGGCCAGCCGCTCCGAATAGCCGTAGCGCTTCATCTCCGGCAGGGCGAGGCGGGTCATGGTGGCGGCGGTCGCAGCCGACGAGCCGCAGATCGCGGCAAAGCCGCCGCAGGAGGCGATGGTCGCCGCCGCGAGCCCGCCGCGGAAGCCGCCGAACCACAGCTGGGCGGCGCGGAAGAGGTCCGCGCTGATGCCCGAGGCGACCGCGACCGCACCCATCAGGATGAACAGCGGGATCAGGCCCATCGTGTAGTCGGAAAAAGTCGAGATGACCGAATGGGAGACGAGGCGGAAGGCCGGCTCGAACCCGGTCAGCAGTCCGAAGCCGATGATGCCCGAGCTGCCCATGGCAAGGCCGATGGGCACGCGCAGCGCGCACAGCAGCAAGGTCAGACCGAACCCGAGGAACATCACGAGGTTGGTGTCCAGCATGTCTTGTCTCTCAGGGTCTGAAGTCGGGATCTCGAAACGGGGACGGCAGGTAGGCGCGCGGCGGCCGGATTACAGCGCCGGGTCGATGGGCTGTTCGTCGACGAGATGGGCGGGCGGCCAGATGGTCTGGGCGAGCAGCACGGCGACGGAGGCGAGCGTCCCGAGCCAGGCGGCGAACTGGAACCCCCAGACCGAAAGGCCGAGATCGATGGTCAGCAGCCCGGCCCGCATCGTGTCCAGCACCTTGAAGAACAGGGCGACCGAATAGATGCCGACGATGACGAGGCTGAGGACGGTGCCGGTGCGCGACAGGATCCTGCGGGCGAGCGGGCCGGCGCGGCCCCAGAACACGTCCAGGCGGATATGGTCGTTGTAATGGAAGGCGGCGGCCATGCCCCAGCAGACGACGATGCTGAGCAGCATGCGCGAGATCTCGAACTCGTCGGGAACCGGCGTGTTGATCAGGTAGCGCGTCGCGGCCGACACGGAGGTGAGAAGCGCCATGGCGAGCAGCAGAACCGCTGGCACAGCTTCCAGGATGGTCTTCAGAATTCGCATGGCGCTTCTCGTTTTTCAGGTAGAGCCCGAAGCGGGCAGGCGTCAGTAGGCGGCGTCGTACTTCTCGAGCAGCGCCTTCAGGTTGCCGAACACCTTCTCGCCGTCGACGCCCTTGACCGCGACATCGGCGGCCCACTTGGCCTGGACGCCCTTCGCCAGTTCCTTCCACTCGCCGAGCTGTTCGTCGGTGAGCTTGTAGACGTCATGCTCCGGCTTGCCGAGCAGGACCTCGCGGCCCTCGTTCTCGAAGTTGGTCCAGGCGACGGGCAGCTTTTCCGACCAGTCGGCGCTGCAATGGCTGTCGATCACGGCCTTCTGTGCGTCGGACAGGCGCTCGTAGGACGACTTGTTGATCAGGATCGCGGTCGCCAGCGAGTAGAGCGTCGTGTCCATGTGGTAGTGCAGGGTGCGATCGGCGCCGAGCGCCTGGAGCAGCTTCCACGGGAAGGAGATCGCATCGACGACGCCGCGCTCGACGGCCTCGGCCGCATCGTTCGCCGACATCTGGATCGGCGAGGCACCGCCGAGACGGTAGAGCTCGGCCGCCATCACGTTGGGAGAGCGGATCTTCAGGCCGGCAAGGTCGGCCGGGCGCTCGATCTTCTTCTTGGCGTGGACGGTGCCGCCGCCGTCATAGAAGGTGTTGCAGACCTTGACGTCGGACATCTCGGTCTCGGCATAGGGCATGTACCACTCGTAGAGCGCACGCGAGCCGCGGTCGTTGGCCGAGACGAGGAACGGGATTTCCGCCGCCGAGACGATGGGGAAGCGGCCCGGCTCGATGCCGACCAGGTAGAAGGCGATGTCGACGATGCCGTCGCGCGCCATGTTGTAGTGGTCCTTGGCCGGACCCATCTGCTGCGCCGGGAAAATGTCGATGGCGATGGAGCCGTTCGACGCCTCGCCGATGGACTTCGCCCAGGGCTCCAGCACGCCGTAATGCAGCGCATTGTTGGTCGGCAGGTTGTGCGACAGGCGCAGTCGGACCTGCGCGTCTTCCGCCATGCTCGACGTGGTCAGGGCGCAGGCCCCCATCAGCGCGACAGCCAGCGCGCCGGTGAACTTCTTGAACTTCCTCATAAGACCCACTTCCCTCTGGTTTGTTGGAAGGCACTCGAACCCTGGTTGTTCCACCCTTGGTTCCGCCAGGCGGGAGTTCCGTCAGGCGAAACAAGTTCCGTTTAGTGGAACTTTTGTATTGCAATGTGGAACAAATTTGTGATGATGAGAGTGCGGACGTCAAGCGCTTTTTGAACGGGCGCCTTGCCAGGGGGAGAAACAGGTGTCGGAGAAGACAGGCGAAGGTCGCGACCTTCTGGAGCGCCAGCTGCAGCTGCTGGAACTGGTCGCGCGCAATCCCGACGGGCTGGGCTTCAGCGGCTTGCAGGCGGCGCTGGACCTGCCGAAAGCCTCCGTGCACCGGCTGATCGCCGGGCTGGTGAAGGCCGACTGCATCGCCGTCGGCGGGCCCGACGGGGATGGCGAGGGCGAGAGCGGCGAGGGCACGGGGCGCGGGCGCAAGGTCTACATGCTCGGCAACCGCATCCGCCGCCTGCTCGGCAGCGCTGTCGACCCGCAGCAGATCGTCGCCCTGTCGCAGACGGTGCTGCATCGCCTGGCCGAGGAGTTCAAGGAATCCGCCTTCCTGTCGGTGCTGCGCGGCGACCGCGTCGAGACCGCCGTGCTGGTGACCCCGGCCAAGGACGCGCACGGCTTCGTCAATCCCGGACGGATCATGCCGGCCCATGCGGCCGCCTCCGCCAAGGCGATCTTCGCCTATCGCGACGAGGCCGAATGGGACCGCATCCTCAAGCAGGAGCTCACCCCCCTGACCGACCTGACGCTGACCTCGCCGGCGGCGGTGAAGAAGGAATACCGGGCGGTGCGCGAGAGCGGCATCGCCTATTGCCGCGAGGAGATCGACCGCGGGCTGATGGGCATCGCCGCCCCGCTGCACCTGCCGCAGATCGGCGTGATCTACGCCGTCTCCATCGTCGGCCCGAGCAACCGCATCCGCGAACACGACGAAAAGCAGCTGGAGGCCTCCCTGATCAGGGCGGCCGGCGAGCTGTCGGAAATTTTCACCGCCAATTTGAGGATCGACAGGGCGTGACGGCAAACATTGCGATCATCGGTTTCGGGGGCATCACCCGGACGCTGCTGGCCTCGCTCGCCGGCAACACGGCCGTGCGCGTCAAGAACATCGTGGTCCGCCCCGAGCGCATCGGCGCGCCGGACCACGCCTGGCAGGACGCCCGCTTCGTCGGCTCCATCGCGGAGCTGGATGCGGATGTGGACACGGTGATCGAGGCGGCCGGCCATGCCGGCCTGAGGCAGCATGCGGGCGACGTGGTGGCGAGCGGCTGCCGCCTGGTGCTGGCCTCTTCCGGCGCGCTGGCGGACGATGCGTTCCGAAAGGGGCTGGAGGCGACGGCGCGCGAAACCGGCGCGGAGATCCATGTGGTCAGCGGCGCTATCGGCGCGCTCGATGCGCTGGCGACGGCGCAGATCGCCGGCCGGCAGGCGGTCCGCTATACCGGCATCAAGCCGAGCCGCGCCTGGCGCGGCACGCCGGCCGAACAGTGCGTCGATCTCGATGCACTGGATGCCCCGACGACCTTCTTCACCGGCTCGGCGCGCGAGGTGGCGCAGCTCTACCCGGCCAATGCCAATGTCGCCGCGACCGTCGCCCTT
The DNA here is from genome assembly GCF_058448995.1 of Stappia sp. G46H5W. Taxonomy (NCBI): domain Bacteria; kingdom Pseudomonadati; phylum Pseudomonadota; class Alphaproteobacteria; order Hyphomicrobiales; family Stappiaceae; genus Stappia; species Stappia sp. G46H5W. Next base: position 140,224 of record NZ_JBZFLL010000006.1, read on the forward strand.
GCCGGCCCCGGCTTCGACGAAACGACCGTCTCGCTGATCGCCGACCCGGGCGCGGTAATCAACCGCCACGTGGTGGAGGCGGACGGCGTGCTCGGCAGCTTCCGCTTCGAGACGACCGCAACCCCCTTGAGCATCAACCCGCGCACCTCCGGCACGACGGTCTTCAGCATCCTGTCGTTCCTGAACAGCGGCTCCAACTCGGTGCGGCTGGTGTAGGGGGGGCTTCTAAAGGACTAGACTATTTAGAAAATTACGAACACACTATTCTCGCATTAGAGCTTTGGTTCGATCATATTTTTAAGGTTTTGCAGATGCCCAAACACTTGATGATCGCTGTCGACTGGTTCGGCCCCTATGACTTGGACAGTGCTCGCGAAGCGGCCAAGTCCGACTATGGGCATGCCCTCTATATGTGCCTTGGGCGTAGGCCCTATCAGCGCTCAAGAACACTTCAGTATGTCGGTATTGGAAATGCTGTGCATACTCGCCTCACCGAAGAGCACCACAAGCTCCAACAAGTGACTCGTGAACGCCAGATCTGGCTGGGAGAGATCGTGACGGCCGAACCGTCTGGTAAGAAGCTGAAGGTCACCAGAGCAACCTTGGACTATGCTGAGTGGTTGCACGCTCGATTTCTTCAGCTTCCTTTAAATGAGAAAAAAACCAAGACCTTGCCTCCCCGCAGCGTTACGGTAATGAATCGCTGGTTCAAAACCGATTATGAGACAAAATATGAGAGGCGTCCCCATGCGGACTGGCCGGATCTTATAGATTATCCGGATTACGATCTTCCTGCTCGTCTTGTTTGGTTTGGGAATAGGCAGAGAATATTCCAGGCTCCAGGCTATGCAGATCCGTAATGTTATTTTTGTGTAGAGTTTACTGAAATATCGTCAGGAAACGATCAAGATTTATTTGTTATAGTCTAGGCAGGACTTTGCTGGTGAAAGATCCGCTTGGGCACGGCAGGCGGAATGCTCCTTCCGATGGTTGCACGCGTTGCATCAATATCGGCCGACGTTCGAGATCTTTTGGGAAAGACAACACGTCGCTTCCGCTCGGTATTAGAAATCGATGGTGACCGAGGGCACGTTGCGCTGGGCTTCGCCCTGGTAGACCGCCTCGATATTGTTCCCGTCCGGGTCGAGCAGGAAGGCTGCGTAGTAGCCTGGGTGATAGGCCCGCAAGCCGGGGGCGCCGTTGTCGCGGCCGCCATTCGCCAGCCCGGCGCGGTGGAAGGCGTCGACGCTCTCGCGGTCTTTCGCCTGAAAGGCGATGTGGTGCCGCCCGGTCAGGCTGCCCGATGCCGTGACGCTGTCGGGAGAGGAGACGACGAGTTCGTCCGCCATGAAGTAGCCGTTGCCCGTGCTGACGACGGGGATATCCAGCACCGACAGGACCGCCGTGTAGAAGGTCTCGCTCGCCTTCAGATCGCGCACCACAAGCTGGATGTGATCGATCAGGCGGCCGCGATGCAGTCGGGTGGTTTCCATGGTCGTTCCTTCTGTCGCGGTGGGCCGGTCGGTGCTGTGCCCGTCGCCGGATTTCAAGGAAACATCGGAGCGCGGCCTGGACGCAATGGCTCGCAACGTCGCGGGTGGGCGGGAAGGGCGCGGCGCTATCCGGCCCCCTGTCCGGCCGCTGCCCGATAGGCGGTCGCCAGCTTGCGGACCGCGGTCTCGATCTCGGCCGGCGTATAGGCGGCAAAGCCCATCAGGACGCCCGGCTCAGGCTTGCCGAGGGCATGCAGGGCGGACAGTCCCAGAAGCTCGATCCCGACACGCCGCGCCGCGTCGATGGCGGCGCGTTCCGACAGGGCGCCAGTCAGGGCGCAGGGCATCTGCAATCCGCCGATGGGGACGCGCGGCTCGACGAACTCCGCCAGATGCGTGCGCACAAGGTGCGCCAGAACCTCGAGCCGTTGGGCATAGATGCCGCGCATGGTGCGCACATGGGCGCCGAAATGCCCGCCTTCCATGAAACGGGCCAGCGTCAGCTGCGGCAGCTGCGCGGAATGCCCGTCGAGCAGCGTGCGCGCCACCGTCATCGGCGTCACCAGCTGCGGCGGCAGCACGACATAGCCGATCCGCAGGCCCGGAAAGAGCGACTTGGTGAAGGTGCCGATATAGATGGTGCGCTCGTGCGGATCGAGCCCCTGCACGCAGGCGGTCGGCTTGCCGGCATAGCGGAACTCGCTGTCGTAATCGTCCTCGATGATCCACGCCCGGTGCCGGACGGCCCACTCGATCAGCGCCAGGCGGCGGTCCAGCGCCAGCGTTGCGCCGGTCGGGAACTGATGGGACGGCGTCAGGAACACCGCCTTGACCTCGCGCGGCTCGGTCGTGATCTGCTCGACGGCAATGCCCTGCCGGTCGACGCGAACGGGCACGTAGTCGAGCCCCGCCGCGTCGAACGCCTTGCGCGCACCGTAATAGGCCGGGTCCTCGATGAAGATGCGGTCGCCGGGATCGAGCAGCATGGTGGCGCATAGCGACATGGCCTGCTGCGAACTGGTGAGGACCAGCACCCGGTCGGCGGTGGCGCGCGCCCCGCGCTCCAGGTTCACATAGTCGGCGATGGCTCGGCGCAGCGGCTCGGTTCCCTGCGGATCGCCATGAGCCAGCGCCTGGGTGCCGACCTCCTTGACGACCTGCCGTTCCAGCCGTTCCCACAGCGCCAGGGGAAAGGTGCGGGTTTCCGGCACGCCGGGCGCGAACGGGCGCGGGTCCAGCATCTCGCGCACCCCGCCGCCGCGGAACACGGCCGCCCCGCGCCGGCTGAGGGCCGGCGCCCGATGGCGTGCGAGCGCGTCGCGGCGGGACTGGCTGTGCCCGGGCGTGAACTCGCTCATCTGCGAGACGAAGCTGCCGCTGCCGACCCGGCGGTCGATGAAACCCTCCGCATGCAGCTGCCCGTAGGCGGCCTCCACCGTGTCGCGCGACACACCGAGCGAGGCGGCAAGCGCCCGAGAGGCCGGCAGCGGCTTGCCCGGACCCAGCGCGCCATCGACGATCAGTTGGCGGATCGCCCGCTGGATCCGCGCATGAAGCGGCATCGCCGCATGGGCGGGATGGGCGATCCATGCCTTCACCGATTCCAGTTGGGAGTGCTTGAACAAATGGTCTGGTCCATTCGCGAAAAGTGGCAGGGTGTATCAGGCCATTGACCGGATATTTGTCAAGCCGGCCCGTCGGCCGCCCGTCCCAACGTCCGGAGACCGTCGCAGATCATGTCGTCCCGCATCTCCCCGTCCTCCCTCCGCCTCGGCGATCTGACGCATCCGGTCGTGGCGGGCCTGATCTCCGTCATCGTCAACTATGGCGGCACGTTCATCCTGGTGTTCCAGGCCGCCAAGGTCGCGGGGCTGAGCCCCGAACTGACGGCCTCCTGGGTCTGGTCGGTCTCCATCGGCGTCGGCCTGACGGGGCTTTTCCTGAGCTGGCGCTACCGCGAGCCGATCATCACCGCCTGGTCCACGCCGGCGGCGGCCTTCCTGGTCGCGGCGCTGGCGACGACGCCCTATCCGCAAGCCATCGGCGCCTACATGATCTCGGCCGCGGCCTTCGTCGTGCTCGGGCTTTCGGGCTGCTTCGAGAAGGTCATCCGGCTGATCCCGCCGGGCATCGCCTCGGGCCTGCTCGCCGGCATCCTGCTGCAGTTCGGCATCGGCGCGTTCGGCGGGGCGAATGTCGATCCGCTGCTGGTGGGTCTGCTGGTCATCGCCTATGTGGTGCTGAAGCGCTTTTCCGCCCGCTATGCCGTGGTCGGCATCCTCGCCCTGGGGCTGGTCTTCCTGCTGACGCAGGGCCGGGTCGACCTGTCGGGGCTGAGGCTGGAGCTCGCAGCGCCCGTCTTCACCATGCCGGAATTCTCGCTGAACGCGCTGCTTTCGGTCGCGCTGCCGCTGTTCCTCATCACCTTGAGCGGCCAGTACATGCCGGGCATGCTGGTGCTGCGCAACGACGGCTTCAAGACCAGCGCCAACCCCATCGTCACCGTGACCGGGCTCGGCTCGCTCCTCATGGCCCCGTTCGGCTCGCATGCCTTCAACATCGCGGCGATCACGGCGGCGATCGCCACCGGCCGGGAAGCCCATGAGGACCCGGCCAAGCGGTGGATCGCCGGTATCGCGGCGGGCTGCTTCTATGTGCTGGTCGGCGTGTTCGGCGTGACGCTCGCCGCCGTCTTCATGGCCTTTCCGGCGAGCTTCATCACGACCCTTGCCGGCCTGGCGCTGCTCGGCACCATCGGCGGCAGCCTGGCCGGTGCGATGGCCGACCCGGCCTCGCGCGAGGCGGCGCTGATCACCTTCCTCGCCTCGGCGGCGAACATCACGCTGCTCGGCATCGGCGGGGCGTTCTGGGGTCTGGTGATCGGTCTTGTCGCCCACCTCGTCCTCAACGGCCGCCTGCCGCGCCGCGAAGGGGCGGGCCTCGCCGTGGGCAAGGGCGCGGCGAAGTGAGAAGGGCGGCCCGCGCCGGATGCGGGCCGCGCTACACAACCCGGCGGCGGGTGGTATAAGGCCGGATCTCATGCGTGCGAGCAATGGCTTGGCCGAAACGCAGAAGCTGGCGATCCGGGTTCACGATGCTCAACTTAACCGCCTGCCGCTATTTCCTGGAAGTCGTGCATCTGGGCTCCATCCGCCTGGCCGCCGATCGGCTGCATGTGTCGCCCTCGGCCATCAGCCGGCAGATCGCCAAGCTGGAACGGGAGTTCGGCGAGCCGCTGCTCGACCGACGCGCCAACGGGGTGCAGCTGACCGAGGCGGGCACGCTTGCGGCCGAGCATTTCTCCTCGATCCTCGGCCAGATCGACCTGATCCGCGGGGAAATGTCCGATCTGCGGAAGCTGAAGTCGGGCAGCGTCTCCATCGCCACGGTGGACGGCATCACCGACCCCTATCTGTCGGAACAGATCCTTGCGTTCCGCAAGAAGTTCCCGGCCGTGGAATTCCGCATGCGGATCAAGGGGCGCGAGCGCGTCCTGGAGGTGCTGGAAAAGCGCATCTGCCAGGTCGGCTTCGTCTACGACCACTTCTCCCATCCGATGATCGAGATCGTCGGGCAATGGCGCCAGCCGCTGCTGGCCCTGGTGCCGCCCTCGCATCCCTTTGCCGACGGGCGGGCGGTGAAGCTGCCGGACATCGCCGAATGCGACTGCGTGCTGCCGGACGACAGCTACGGCATCCATCACCTGGTCCACAGGGCGTTTCGCAAGTTCGGCGGCAAGCCGAAGGCGATCATGGTCGCGGACCAGCTGCACTTCCTGATCCGCCACGCGATCCGGTCCAACGCGATCGTCTATGTGCCGCTGCAGGCGGCCCTGCGCGAGGTCGAGGCGGGCGAGCTCGTGCCGCTCAACCTCGCCTGCGGGGACTTCGAGCACCGCTTCATCTACGCGATCGTGCGCCGGGACCAGCGGCGGTCCCCGGCCTGCGACGCGTTCATCGCCATGTTGACGTCGAACTTCCCCAAATACGAGAAGAGCGACGCCAACATGCTACGGCGACTGAGGGCTGCTCAGGCGTGACGTTCAGGCGTGAAGCTCGACCGTGAGGTCGGCTTCGATGGGCGCGTTGAGGCCCAGTTCGTGCTGGGTGAGCGCGGCACGCGCGTGCATCCCGTTCTCCTTGCCCCACAGCTCGACGAAGAGATCCGAGGCGCCGTTCAGCACCAGGTGCGGCTCGGTGAAGCCCGGCGCGCAGGTGACATAGCCGATCATCTTGACGATCCGCTTGACGCGGTCGAGATCGCCGAGGACCGCCTTCATCATGGCCAGGTGATTGATCGCCATCAGGCGGGCCGAGGCATAGCCTTCCTCGATGGTGAGGTCCGATCCCACCTTGCCGACATAGGGCAGGACGTCGTTGTCGTTCTCGTCGGGCTGGGTGCCCAGCGTGCCGGAGGTGTAGAGAATGTTTCCGACGACGACGCCGGGCAGATAATTGCCGACGGGCTTGGGCCTGCGGGGCAGGACGATTCCCATTTCCTTCAGACGGGCTTCGGTCTCATGCGGCATGAACGTGCTCCAGGATTAGGCATTGACGGATGGCAAACTAGGCAAAACCGATGCGGCTGAGTGTGCGTTGGCGGCAACGCAGTGTTGCCATATCGGCAACTCATGACCTAGGGTAAGGTTCGGTTTGGGGCTGAATTAATATTATAATACATATATTTAGCCGAATGTGAGCCGCCGCGACCCTGCACGGCGGTGCTGCGCCGCAGCGAAGAGGCGAGTGGTCGCGCCCCGGTTTTCTCGTAATGTCCAGGCTGGGTGTCACACCAGCAGGGGCCAACAGGTGCAGTCACAATCTCTGGCAATGATCGCGGCGGATCTCCGCGCCGGAAAGGTGCGGTCCTCCGATCTCGTGAGCGCGGCCGCGCAGCGCCATGCGGCGAGCGAGCCGGTGCTGAACGCCTACCGCACATGGGCGGGCGAGCGCGCCAAGGCCCAGGCGGCCGCCCTCGACACGCTGATCTCATCGGGCATCGATCTCGGCCCGCTGATGGGCATTCCCGTTTCGGTCAAGGACCTGTTCGGCGTTCCCGGCCTGTCGACCCATGCCGGCACCAACGCGGTCTTCCCGAAGGACTGGGAGGCCGCCGGACCGGTGGTGAAGGCGCTGCTGGCGCAGATGGGCGTGGTGACCGGCAAGACCCACACGGTCGAATTCGCGTTCGGCGGCCTCGGCACCAACCCGCATGCCGGCACGCCGGTCAATCCGTGGTCGTCGCGCGAGACCCCTCGCGTCCCCGGCGGCTCGAGCTCGGGCGCCGGCGTGTCGCTGGCGCAAGGGTCGGCGCTGCTGGCGCTGGGCACCGACACGGCCGGTTCGGTCCGCATTCCCGCCTCCTTCACCGGACAGACGGCGCTGAAGATCACCCATGGCCGCTGGTCGCTGGAGGGCATCGTCCCGCTGTCGCCCTCGCTCGACACGCCCGGCCTGCTGGCCCGCACGGTTGCGGACCTTGCCTATGCCTTTGCCGCGCTGGACCCGCAGGCGTCAGAGCCGGTTGCGGCTACGGATCTTTCGGGCCTGCGCATCGGCGTCGTCCGCAACACGGTCTGGGACGATATCGAGCCGTCGATCGCCGAGAACACCAGCCAGGCCCTGCGGGTCCTGGAAAATGCCGGCGCGCATGTCGGCGACGTGACGCTGGCCTGCACCGAGGAGGCGCTCGCCATCTTCCGCGCCGGCGGCCTGGCGGCAGCGGAGCTGCGCGCGTTCCTCGACCGCAATTTCCCGGAGCGGATCGCCCAGCTCGACCCGGCGGTGATGGCGCGCGTCGAAGCGGTCAACGACCTGACCGCCTCCGACTACCTGCAGCGGGCGGCGAACCTTGCGCAGTACGGCCGGACCGCGGCGCAGGCCTTCGACACGTTCGACGTGCTGGTCTCGCCGACCATTCCGGTCACCGCGCCGACCATCGCCGAGGTCGCCGATCCCGACACCTATCGGAAGGCCAACATGCTGGCCCTCCGCAACACCGCGCTCGCCAACCTGTTCGGTTGGTGTGCGGCGACCCTGCCGACCGGGCTGGATGCCAACGGCATTCCCTCCGGCCTGCAGATCATGGCGCCGCCGATGGCGGAACGCCGCCTGCTGGCGGCGGCCCTGGCCATCGAGACTGCCATCGGCTCCGGGCCCGAAATGCTCGGCAAGGCACCGCTGGCCTGATCACTGTTTACGACCCCCCTTGGAGGAGAGACCATGAAAAACCTGAGCAGAGCGATCGTCCTGGCCATTGGCGCCACGTTCGGCGGCGCAGCCCATGCCGCCGACTTCACCTTCACCTTCGCGCATGTCCTGACCGAAGACACGCCGAACGCCCGCGCCGCCGTGGTGTTCAAGGAGGAGGTCGAGAAGAACTCGAACGGCCGCATCGAGATCAACATCCGCCCGGCCGCGCAGCTCGGCGGCGACGTCGAGATCATCGAGCAGACGCAGATGGGCCTTGTCCACATCGCGATCCCGCCGACCGGCAACCTCGCCAACTTCAACGAGCAGATGTACCTGTTCGACCTGCCGTTCCTGCTGAACGACAACGCCGCGATGATGCGGGTGCTCGACGGCGAGGTCGGCACCGAGCTGCTGGGCACGCTCGACGCCAACAACCTGCACGGCATCGCCATGTGGGGCGCCGGCTTCCGCCACATGACCAACAACATCCGCCCGATCAACGGCCCGGCCGATCTCGCCGGCATCAAGATGCGGACCCTGCAGGCGCCGACCATCCTGTCGACCTACCGCGCCTATGGCGCGAACCCGACCGCGATGGCCTATGTGGAGGTCTATAACGGCCTGCAGCAGGGCGTCATCGAGGGCCAGGAGAACCCGCTCGCCAACATCGCCTCGATGAAGTTCTACGAGGTGCAGAAGTACATGACCCTGACCGGCCACGCCTACCACACCTATGCGGCCGTGATGAACAAGCAGGCCTGGGAAAGCCTGCCGGAAGACCTGCAGACCGTGATCGCGGAAGCGATGATCGTCGGCCGTGACGCTGCCCGCCAGTTCACCAACGAGGACGAGGCCAAGATCCTCGACGCGATCAAGGACCAGATCGAGATCCAGGAGCTGTCCGAGGAAGGCCGCAAGGCGTTCATCGAGGCCTCCAAGCCGATCTACGACGAGTTCCGCGACAAGGTGACGCCGGCCCTGATGGACAAGGCGATCGCCCTGGCCAAGGGCGAGTAAACCACGAAGAAAGAGGGTCGCGGCATGATCACCTGGTTGAACAAGCTGGTTGACGTCATCGAGAACACGCTGGTCAGCGGGTTGATACTGGTCGCGACCCTCGTAGCCATTGCGCAGGTTATCGCGCGCTACGTCTTCAACAATTCGCTCTACTGGTCGGAGGAGGTGGTTCTCTACGCCTTCATCACCATGAGCTTCCTGACGATGGGAATGGGCGTGCGCTACGCCTCCCACATCAGCGTCGAGGCGATCTACGCCTTCGTGCCGGAAAAGATGGTGCGGCCGCTGCAGATCGGCGCGGCCTGCCTCGGCCTGATCTTCGCCGGCGTGGTGCTGTGGTACGGCAGCAAGCTGGTGATCAACACCTCGCGCATGGGCCAGCTCTCGCCGGCCCTGCGCATCCCGGTCGGCTACATCTACATGGTCATCCCGTTTTCGGCGGGACTGATGATCACCCGCTATCTCCTGGTCCTGCAGGAGCTCGTGTTCGGGCGCGCCTACACGCCGCCTTCCGTCGACATCAAAACGAGCTGAGGAGCCCCATCCATGGTCGGCGCACTCGTCCCCGTCTTCTTCGGCCTGCTCGTTTTCGGCCTGCCCATCTTTGCCGCCCTGGCGCTGTCGGTGGCCGCCGCGCTCTATTTCTGGGGCGGCCTCGATCCCGTGCTCGTGCCGATGCGCATGTTCTCGGGCATGAACAACTTCTCGCTGATGTCGATCCCGTTCTTCATCCTGGCGGCCGAGCTGATGCGCATCGGCGGCCTGTCGGAACGGCTGATCAACCTGGCGCGCGCCATCGTCGGCTGGCTGCCGGGCGGCCTTGCCGCCGCCGCCGTCGTCGCCTGCCTGATGTTCGGCTCGATCTCCGGCTCCAGCCCGGCGACGGTGATCGCCATCGGCTCGATCCTCTATCCGGCGATGGTGAAGGCGGGCTACGACAAGTACTTCTCCATCGGCCTGATCACCACCGCCGGCACGCTCGGCCCCATCGTGCCGCCGTCCATCGCGCTGATCATCTACGGCTCGGTCACCGGCACCTCGGTCGGCAAGCTGTTCGCCGCCGGCCTGCTGCCGGCGCTGCTGATCGGCGGCATCCTGATCGCCTATGCCAGCTGGTATTCGGCGCGCAAGGGATACCCGCGCGACGCGATGCCGACCATCGCCAGCATCTGGGCGGCCTTGACGCAGGCGGCCTGGGGCCTTGGCCTGCCGTTCATCCTGCTCGGCGGCATCTATTCCGGCGTCTTCACGCCGACCGAGGCGGCCGCCGCCGCCTGTCTCTACGGCTGGCTGGTCGGCGCGGTGGTTTACCGGACCATCTCGCTCAAGGACACGCTGGTGGTGCTGCGCAACACCGGCCTGATCTCCGGCCCGCTGCTGCTGATCACCGCCGGCGCCTCGGCCTTCTCCTGGCTGCTGGCGAGCTCCGGCACCCCAGCGCAGCTGGCGAGCTTCATCCTCAGCGACACCAGCAATTCCATCGTGGTGATGCTGCTGTTCAACCTGATCCTGCTGGTGGCCGGCTGCTTCCTCGACAGCGCCTCGGCGATCATCATCCTCGGCCCGCTGATGATGCCCATCGCGGCGCAGGTCGGCGTCGACCCGATCCATTTCGGCATCATCATGCTGGTCAACCTGTCGGTCGGCATGCTGACCCCGCCCGTCGGGCTCAACCTGTTCGTCGCCATGGGCGTCGCCAACATGAAGCTGGGCGAGATCTTCCGCGCCGCCCTGCCGACGATCGCGCTGATGCTGGTGGCGCTGGTGATCCTGACCTACGTGCCGTTCTTCAGCATGCTGCTGCCGAACACGTTCTTCTAGCTAGGCACGTTTCCAGGCACACCCGCGCGGGTCCCGCGCACCGGCGAAGCGACTTCCCTCAACACCGACCAGCGCGCATGGGACCATGTGCGCTGGTTTTGTTTTGGGGGGCGTGCTGCTGCGGCCCGTCGACACGTCGAGGATGCAAGCGGATATCGAGCGCCCTCCTCTTTGTCGTTCAGCCTCGCATCGAGGCTCGTCACTCGAATATTTTGGCGATTGCGGCTTGTTCGGCCTCCTCCCATCGACGCACGTCCTTGGTCACCTTCTCGATCTCTGCGTCGCTGAGGTGGTGCGCACCGTCCTTGTCGATACGACACAGGCTGAAGGGCTTGCCGACGCTGGGGGAGGTAAGGTCGAGCGCTTCCAGGACACGCAGGACGGCCGCGCAACCGAAGCGCAGCGACCGCTCGGTCAAGTGGAAGTGGGACAGAAGCGAGCCGGCTTGCTGTGCCATGGCCGCACCGCTGCCGATCGCGTGGAAGCCGATATCGCCGTAGTGCCCGATCATGCCGGAGGGTGTTATCTCGACGATCCACGGCTCTCCCTTGCGCCATCCGGCCGCCATCACGTAGGCCGACGGCGAGCCGCCGTCTTCTTCGCCCGGCACGTCCGGGATGAACGTGTCGTAGTGATGGCGCAGGATCGGGAGGACCTGTTCCTGCATCGCGCGGCCGATATCCGGGGCCTCCAGAATGGCCGCACTGTTTTCGTTGAAACAGTTTTCGACCTCGACCAGCACCGATCGCGCACCGCTGCCGCCCCAAGCCGCCAGCTCGCCCAAAGGGTGCAGCTTCTGGGCCGGATATGTCATGCCTCTCCCCTTGTCCGTAATCTGCGAGTCGGAGCCGAGCACGACTCCATCCTGGCAAACGGTGGCAAGCACGACGGTCATGATTTCGATCCTCTCAGGTCGTGTGGTCCGGAAAATCCCGCCGGATACGCATCACCCGCAGCTCGCTTCCATGCGATGCAGCCTGCAGTCGTACGTGATTGGAATGATCCGTTTTTCCTTCTCCACTTCGGGTGCAAGGAGAACGGGCGCGGAACCGGATCGTTCCCGCATTGCGCAATCCGAAGGGGGCGGAAGGTTCGAAGCCCGATACGATGGTTTCCCGTCTACACACGGTCCAGGCGGCGCCTTGAACCGCTCGGCCTGATCACACCGGCGGCCGAGGGCCGCATAGTGCAAACGGCGAAGCTACTGCCCGATCACGAACCGGCGCGCATGGGCCATGTGCGCTGGTTTTGTTTTTTTGGGGGGGGGCGTGATGGCGCGAGAGAGTAACGTCAGCTTGAGGTTAAACGACTGTTCTTTCGCCACTGCGTAACGTTATAAACGACCGAAAGGATCATGGAGAAACAAAACTGTTTGTGAATTATAATGCGCTAAGAATATCGATGGGGGCGGTATGAGACTACGTGAGAGAATCCGGCAGTTTGTTGTGCCGCGCGTTATTCGTATGGCATTAGAGAAACAAGGTGGGCGGACAATACCGATCTCTGGTGAAGAGGCTCGAGAGAACGATGTATATCTGATCTATCTGCTCGATAGCGCTGGCGTGGCGAGGCTTGTCGTTGACGACATCTTGGATGACCAGGTGCAGGGCAAGTGGTCGGTGGATGGGCGGAATTTCACTGAAGAGAGATCAATCAACATTAGAGAATTAGCCCAATTCCAGCTTTGGATTCAGCATTATTACCGGGGATGGACGTTCTACACTACAGGCTTCGCGCGTTTCCTCTTCAACCGATGGAGCCATTGGCCTTGGATTAAGGTAAAGTACGACCGATATCTGCAGTCTCGCTTCAACAAACGAGAGCTACCTCGTCAAGATAGAATGAAGGTGCTGCGGTACATTCTCTCAGAAACTGTCAAGAACGCAAACTTTCATACGCATCCCACCACCTTGATGAGCCATTTTTATACTGTTCGCTGGGTGCATCGACCAGATAAAGAAGAACTTCTAAGATACTACCGGCTTCTTCTTGATTCAATGAGTGAAGTGCAAGATCTCGAGTATATCGAGCTCCAAGGTTATAGACTTAAGCCGCAGGCGCTGAACACGATCACTGACTTCGATCTCGAAGAGCAGCGCCATGTCGACAATAAGAATACGCAAAATCGTATATTTTGGCTGACGGTAGCTTTGATCATCGTTGGGGTCGTGCAGGCCGGAGCGGCTGGGTACGTTGCGTGGTTGAAGTAGCCAGTGCAATTCGAAGATAACAGCGGTGACGAAGAGTTATCCGACCTTCAAGGGGAGAGGAGCATCCAGATGCGTGAAATCGAAGGCTTTGAGGATGCCATGAGGGTTCTGAAGCCGCACTGGGCTGAAATCGAGTGCGAATTCCAGAAACACAACGCGCATTTTCTGGAGTTGGCAGCTACAGATCACGATGTAATCGGTCGTGTGCTGCGGTCGCACCTAGTTGTTGAGAGTTTTCTGAACGGCTACCTGAAGAAGAATTTTGGTTTCGACAATTTCGATGAATTGCGGCTGACGTTCTCACAGAAGGCGAACATGCTTCCCTCTTCAGCGGGAAGCGCAGCTTTCGTCCGACCCGGCATAATTCAACTCAATAAAATTCGGAACAAGTTTGGCCATACGCTGAAGCATGTCATTAAGTTTAGTGAAATCAATAAGATTACTGATATTCTAAGTATTTCTCGCCCTGGTATTGTTTTTTCGGTGCCTGTTGAGGCTATCGAGGCGTTTGCGCCCACTGCGTGCGCGTTTCTTGCTGTTCCTCCTAGGCACTTGCAGGATATTTTCTTTGAGGCATTTAAAAATATTAATAAGAGGCCGATTGATTAATTTAAGGAGCTTCTGAATTCGGTAATTCAGGGCCTTAGGATGTTGCGGCGCTGCAAGGGTGCCCTGGTCGAGGTACGGATGCGGTTTGCTACCCTCTTTGTGATGACGATTGCCGTCTGGCTGTCCTCGGCAGCTCAGGCGAGGGAAGCTCAGGCGAGCGACAAGGATATCGACGCATGGCTGCGCCTCTCGGAACGCTGTCGCATGGCCATCGAGCAAGGCGAGAGGTTGGATACGCAGGGGCTGGACGATCTCGGGCCTTCGATCCGGCGCGTGCCGCCTCTCATGATAGAGGGTCTGGCCGAGCCTGCGATGCGCGGACATGAAGTGCGCCAGCACAGCTGGCAGCAGGACGGTTCTTCATTCGTCGTGGTGGAACAGCAATATCCCGACGGGCGGCGGTCCTGCGCGATCCAGCTGGCTCCGGGCGTGCCAGCCGTGACGGCGGTCGAGGAGGCTGGTTTCGCCTCCGCGTTTCTTCAGAAGCGCCAAGAGCTCATTGCGGCCGGGACCCACGAGGAAAGGAACCCTGACCCCATCTTGTCGACCAATCTTGGCGTGGGGCCAATTGCGCGCAGCGCCAGCGGCTGCCGGATAATCTCCGGTCTGCAAATCGAGACGAGGCCCGGCCGCGAGCCGTTTTTCAACTCTTTCAGCGCTGAGCAAGCGAGATGCTCGCCGCCGCGCTGAGCCAAGCGCCCAGGGTTGGTGTGGCGGCTGCGCGCGAATGAAAACGGCGGGAAGGGTTCGCAAGGCGAAGGTCCGTCCGAACTTGTGCGTGGCCCGGTTGGGGCAACGCCCGAAGTCAGAGAATGACGGAGGGTTCGGGAGGACGTTCGAATGTGCTGCCCAGCGGGCGACCGCCCGTCGGCACTATCGCTCGATAACTGGCTGATCAGGGGAAAATGGCGGAGAGAGAGGGATTCGAACCCTCGATACGGTTTCCCGTATACACGCGTTCCAGGCGTGCGCCTTAAACCACTCGGCCACCTCTCCGCAGCCGGCCCGTCCGGTGGGCCTGCGGGGCAGGCCTTTCGTCGGTCCTCGTGCGGGAAGGCGATGGGTCCGGCGCTCGCACCAGGGCGGCGCGAAGCCGGGCCGACCCGGCCCGCAAGTCGCGCAATATACTGACGATGCGGCCAAGTTCAAGCACTCATCCATGCCCTGCTGCGCTTTTCAACACGGGCGGGCGAACCCAGCCGGAAACGGGCGAGAAAGCCGGCGGAAACATTGGGTTCTCGTCGCTGAGGCCAGAGGGCGGGCGCTTGCGCGGGCGCATGGGCACGCAGCCGGGAGGGGCCGCGTGCGGGCGGATCGGCGGGCGGCGGTCGCCCCCGCGCGGGGGCACGGATTGCTCCCGCGCTCTCACGCCTTGCGGAAGCGCCTTTCGTCCATCTTGCGCTTTTGCGAAAGCAAGCCTATCTGATGCGCCCGGCGGGAGAGGCAAGGCGATGGCGCGCCGTGCCCATTGTCGCCGTTTTCTCGCGTTTTGCTGTCGCCCGGAAGGTCGAGGCGGGCTATGGTCCGGCCCGCGGCCGCCCGCGTATGCAAATTTCGAGTGAACGAATTCCGCCGTACGGAGTTCTGGCAGTTGCGGACCTTTGCAACAGATGTCTGCAGTCGATGTTTGCAGTCTGGCGCGGGCAGGCCCGATGCCTTCAGGCTTTGGTATTGGGTGGATCCGGGACGGAACGATGTTCAGACTTCTCCTGCGGCTTCTCGGTCTGTGGTTCGTGGCGCTGGCGCTGGTGGCGCTGGTGATCGACGCCACGTCGACGATCGCCGCCGGAAGCTGGTCGTCGACCTCCTTCGGCCAGTACTGGTTCGACTTCGCGCCCGAAAGTCTCGCCGCCGCCCAGGCCTTCGTCCAGGGCGAGGTCAATCCGGTCCTGTGGGATCCGGTTGCCCTCAAGCTCCTGGTGCAGCCGGCCTGGGCGATCGTCGGACCGCTCGGCTTCCTGCTCCTGTGGATCGGAGATCTCGGCCGCGGCCGTCGTCGCCGCAGGCTCGCCGAAACCGTCTGAATCCCTTGCCCGCCGGCCTCCCCCGGCGCGCATCCCTTTGGAGGCATCCATGTCGTTCATGACAATGCTCAGCAACAAGTTCTCGCTGGTCGACCCGGCCATGGCGCTGCCCGGTCGCGGCGAGCCGATCATGACCCCGGGCATCCACACCGTGCTCGGCCGCCCGCTCGATCTTGCCCCCGGTGCGGGCGAGGAAGAGGTGCTGTTCGGCCTCGGCTGCTTCTGGGGCGCCGAGCGCCTGTTCTGGACCATGCCGGGCGTTCTCGTCACCGCGGTCGGCTATGCCGGCGGCTACACGCCGAACCCGACCTATCACGAGGTCTGCACGGGCCGCACCGGCCATACCGAGGTGGTGCGCGTGGTCTTCGACACCGCGCGCCTGCCGCGCGAGGAGCTGCTCAAGGCGTTCTGGGAAGGCCACGACCCGACGCAAGGGATGCGCCAGGGCAACGACACCGGCACCCAGTACCGCTCGGCGATCTATTTCGCCGAAGGCGGCGAGATGGCGGCGGCGGTGGAGGCCTCGCGCGCGACCTATGCGGCGGCACTGAAGGCGGCCGGCCACTCGCGCACCATCACCACCGAGACGAAGCCGATGGGCGCGTTCTACTTCGCCGAGGACTATCACCAGCAGTATCTCGACAAGAACCCCGGCGGCTATTGCGGCCTCGGCGGCACAGGCGTCGCCTGTCCGGCCGGTCTTGCCGTGTAAGCGCACGCGAAGTCATGACTGAAAGAGGCGCGCGGGACGGCTGTTCCGCGCGCCTTTTCGTATCTGCGGGCGGGCGAGAATGCCGCAGGCCCGCGCGCCGTCTTGCCGCTTTGCAAGCAGCCCGGCGACAGCCCATATTCGGCGGATGAGCCCTGACGACATCAGACCTGCCATCACCATCGACCCGGCCGTGCGGGCAAGGCACCGCCGGCGCAACCGCCTGCACACGCTCGTGCTCGGCGCCGGGGCGGTGCTGCTGCTGTCGCTGACCGCGTGGACGCTGGCCGGCCCGCAGGGCGTCCTGTGGGCGGCAATCGGCGGCTCCCTGTCGGTGATGCTGGCGGCGCGCTTTTCCTCCTCCATGGTGCTGCAGCTCTACGGCGCGCGCGAGGTGACGCCCGCCGCCTTTCCCGAAGCGCACTCGATCGTTCGGCTGCTGGCCGAGCGGGCGGGCCTGCCGCGCATGCCGAGGCTCTATCTGGTGCAAAGCCGGATGGTGAACGCGTTTTCCACCGGCACGCGCGAGGACAGCGCCATCTGCATCACGGAAGGGTTGCTCGCCCGCCTGACCCCGCGCGAGTTCGTCGGCGTGATGGCGCATGAGCTCGCCCATGTGGCGCATGGCGACATCCACGTCATGGCGATGGCCGACGTGGTGGCGCGCATGACCGGCATCATGTCGGTGTTGGGCCTGGTGCTGATGGTGATCAGCCTGCCGCAGGCGCTGGCCGGCGGTGCGCCGGTGCCCTGGGGCGCGGTGCTGCTGCTGGTCGTGGCGCCGACGATTGGAACGGCCGTGCAGCTGGCCTTGTCGCGCACCCGCGAGTTCGAGGCGGATCTGGGCGCGGCCTCGCTGACCGGCGACCCGGAGGGCCTTGCCAGCGCGCTCATGAAGCTGGAGCGCATCCAGGGGCGCATGTGGGAGGCGGCGCTGCCGCAAGGCGCGCGCATCCCCGAGCCGTCGGTGCTGCGCAGCCACCCGCAGACGGACGAGCGCGTGCGGCGGCTGCGCGAATTGCGGGCATCTCCCGAGCACTGGCTGGACACGGCCGCTATGCCGCATGTGGCGGGGCGCTCGCCCGTGCCCGATACGGGCGCTCCGCGCCGCCGGCTGACCCGCTTCGGCACCTGGTACTGATGCGCTGGGCGGTCCTGCCTATTCGGGCAGGCCGAGGAAGCGGAAGGGCTCGGCCTCGACGAAGGATGCGGTCGCATCGCCGGAATAGATGTGCTGCTGGTCGGGCCCGAGGTCGAGCTTGCGCACCGGCGCGCCTTTCGAGAAGTCGAGCTGCTTCAGGTCCACCCAGAACGTGTTCGGGGTGAGGGCCGATTCGAAGAAGTAGAGCAGCCGCTGGTGGTCGACGACCGTGCGCCAGCGGGTGGAGGAAATGTTGGGCTGGTCCGGCGTGGTGATGCCGAAGGGCACGGACACGTTGCGGATGACGCTGAAGACGCTGGCGATGGCCCGGTTGGGATCCTCCGGGCGCGGGATCGCCTCGACATAGAAGCTTGCCCGCGCGAAGCGGTCGGCAGCGCGGTTGGTGCCGGGCAGGAACACGGTGCCGCCGATGCCACGCCAGTATTCGGCCAGCGCCAGCTGCTCTTCGAAGGTCGGCGAGTTGGTCATGACCGTGTAGCGGCGGTTGTGATGGATCACCTGCCGCCCGCCGATATACTCGACGATGGCGCTGTCGCCGCTGGCATCGGACATGGACAGGTGCAGCGTCGTCAGCCGGTCCTCGCCGGGCACGCTGTCGGTGACGATGGTGAAGGGCTCGGCCTCCAGCGCCGCGACGGCCTCCGCCACGCTGGCGAAATTGTCGAGCACATACTGGCCCCAGGCGGCGATGGTCAGGCCCGGACGGTCGCCGGTCATCTCTGGATATTCGGACTCGGCCAGCCACAGCAGGTTGACCGCAAGGCCCTCCTCATTGACCCCGTCCGTGGTCGACACGTCGTAGCCCGAGGCGATGACGCTGCCGTATTTCGAGGTCCATTTCAGGGAGTTCGGCCCGGCTTCGCCGCTGCGCTCCATGCCGCGCGGCATCACCCAGAGATTGGTGGCGATCTCGCTCTTCCAGTCCATCGAACGGGCGGTGATCACCGTGTCGCCGGCGCCGTGATAGACGAGGCGGGTGCAGGCCTCGGCAAGGGCCGCGCCCCCGGTTGCAAGCAGCGCGGCGAGCGCCACGCGCGCGCCCAGGCCACGGGCTCGGGCGGAAAACGGCATCCTGGACATCGGGGGGACCTCTTGGCGTGCCACATCGCAAAAACAGGCGGCCGCCCGCAAGAAAAGCGGCCGCCGCCATCGTAGAGGGCGGCGGCGAAGTCGGGCAAGTCGGTAAAACCTGCGGCTGCAGGCATTGCCCCCGGCATTTGTCGCGGCCGGGCGGTCCGCCGGAGCGGCTGCCGGGCCGTGTCCCTACGGCGAGACGCAGGTCGCGGTCAGGCCGCCATCCACCACCAGCTCCTGCGCGGTGATGTAGCGGGCCTCGTCCGAGGCGAGGAACAGCGCCGCGTTGGCCGTATCCCAGGCATCGCCCATGTGCCCCATCGGGCACTGCGCGTCGCGCCGGGCGATCATCTCCTCTTCCCCGCCATAGGAGGCGGCGAGCGGCTTGCGGATCATCGGCGTGTTCATCAGGCCCGGCGACACGCAGTTCGCGCGGATGCCGAGCGGCGCGTATTGCAGGGCGATGTTGCGGGTGAGCCCGACGATCGCCGCCTTGGAGGCCGAATAGGCGGCATAGGGAAAGCCGATATAGCGCGAGGCGGCGATCGAGGCGACGTTGACGATGGCGCCGCTGCGCTGGCGCTCCATCACCGGCAGCACATGCTTGCAGGTGAGGAAGACGCTGGTCTGGTTGATGGCGATCACCCGGTTCCAGCTCTCCTCGGAGGCTTCCACCGGGCCGCCGGTTTCCGAGATGCCGACATTGTTGTGCAGGATGTCGATGCGGCCGAACTGCGCAAGGCAGGCCTCGACCATCGCCGCGACATCGGCGGAGTTCGAAACGTCCGCCCGCGCCGTCTCGCAGGTGCCGCCCTCGGAGCGGATGATGTCGCGCGTTTCGCCCGCCGCGCGCTCGTCGCGGTCGACGGCGAGGATGCGCGCGCCGTTCCGCGCAAAGAGAACCGCCGCCGCCTTGCCGTTGCCCCAGCCCTCTCCCGAGGAGCCGGCGCCGACGACGAGGGCGACCTTGCCGGCCAATCGGCCAGCCGAAGTATCTGTCATGTGGAAACCGTCCGTTCTGATGCCCTGACACGAAAAGACCGGGGCGGGCTCGGCCCGTCCCGGATCGCAAAGGAAAGGCCGGAGCGGATCGCGTCCGCTCCGGCCTGTCACGTTCAGCGGTTACTCGGCCGCTTCGCGCATGGAGAGGGCGTAGCGCTGCAGCGCATCGTCCTCGACCGGCTCGATCGGCGTGAAATCGCGATGAGCGATATATTCCGGCCGGGTCGGCTTGCGGATCGCGTTGGAGACGGTGGAGAGCGTCAGATAGACGATCTTGCGCGGGTAGGGCGTGATGTTGCCCGACGAGCCGTGCACCAGGTTGCCGTGATGGATCAGCAACCCGCCCGCCTTGCCGGTCGGGGCGACGATGCCGCCCTTGGCGGCGAGCTCGGTCACGGTGTCGTTGTCGAGCGTCCACAGGCCGTAGCTGGTGGTTGTGGTGTCGTATTCCGACTTGAGCTGGCCGTGGGTGTGCGAGCCGCCGATCAGCATGAGCGGGCCGTTGATCGGCAGCACGTCGTCGAGGAACACCGAGATGTTCATCGCCCGCGGCTCGGGCATGCCGTCATCCTTGTGCCAGGTGGGGAAGTCCTGGTGCCACTGCCAGACGTCGCCGGTGAAGGCGGCCTTCGCGTTCACCTTGAACTGGTGCATGTACAGTTCTTCGCCGAAGATCTGGCGCACCGGCTCGATGAGGCGGGGATGACGGCCGAGCAGACGGAACGCCTCGTTGTAGGTGTGGCAGGCGAAGGCCGTGCGCGGCGTGCCGTCCTTCTCGCGCCAGATCTCCTTGCGGTCCTCGTCGAAGATGCCGGATGCCGCCTCCCGCAGCACCTCGACCTCTTCCGGCGAGAACGCCTCGGGCAGGAAAAGATAGCCGTGGCGGTTGAATTCGTCCTGTTGTTCCTGCGTCAGCTTCATGTGGCGTTCCTCCTCTTGGGTCACGGCCTTCAGGCCGTGTTCTTCAAAACCTGCCTGGCGGTGAGGCGAGCCTCCGTTTCCTTGCCGGCATTTTCCGCATGGGCCCTTGCGGCGCCTTCCGCGGCTGCGTCGCCGGCCGCGATGAGCCGGGCGATCTCGTGATGGTGCTCCCAGGCGGATTCGCGGAAGCCGCCGATGTCGAGAACCAGCCGCATGGAGCGCATCATGTGCGAGAACTGCGGCTCGAGCGTTTCGGCGATCCGGCGGTTGCCGGACATG
This sequence comes from Stappia sp. G46H5W, assembly GCF_058448995.1. Lineage (NCBI taxonomy): Bacteria > Pseudomonadati > Pseudomonadota > Alphaproteobacteria > Hyphomicrobiales > Stappiaceae > Stappia > Stappia sp. G46H5W. The sequence goes on from NZ_JBZFLL010000006.1 coordinate 160,736, forward strand.
ACGATGACCTGGTTGTGGAAGTCGACGTCGAGCGCGATGCGCTCCGCCACGGGCGTGTCGTCCCCGAAGCTCTCGGCCTGGCGCAGGATCGCGGCGAGCGTCTTGAGCTCGGCCTCCGGCATGCGGCCCTGCGCGACCCGCGCAGCCGCTAGGCCGGCGGCCAGCCCATCGAGCGCGGCGCGAACCTGATAGATCTCGCGAAGATGCGCCGGATCGATCTCCGTGACCTTGAGCCCCTTGCGCCCGGTCTCCTCCACCAGCCCGTCGCGCTTGAGCAGCTGCAGCGCATGGCTGACCGGCTGGCGCGACACGCCGAGGCGGTCGGCAAGCTCGGCCTGGCGGATGCGCTCGCCCGGCGCCAGCTCGGCCAGCGCGATGGCCTGGCGCAGCCGCTCGTAGACGCGGTCCACCAGGATCGGGCTCTGGTCGATGAGTTCCATGGGCATGCCTAGCGTCCTTCCCCTTACGGTCCTTGCGGACATCGCAACGAAGCGCAGCCGGCGCGAAAGCACCCGGGCCGATCCCGGGGGCTGGTTGTGCGGCCTGTCCGGCGCGATGCCGGGACAAGCTGACGGAACGCGCGCGCCGCCGCAATGCACCGCAGGTATGACATGGGAGGCCTGTTCGGCACACCCGGCGGCGCGACGTTCCGGGACGGACCTGTCCCTGTCCTGGCCGGGATGCGGCCAAGCTCTTCGTGACCTCCGCTGCGGCCGTTTCGGCTCCGCACCGTGCCGGATCCGTCCGGCGGGCAAGAAGCCGGACCGGCCGACGGTCTGGCGATGGGGCCAACGGAGCCCTGAGCGCCGGTGGTCCGGCGAAATCCGTGCGCCGCTCCTGCAGCGCGAGCCTTTCGTCCACCCCGGCGTCCGCTCCAGCCCGTCGGTCTTCGCCCGGTCGGAAGCGGTGGTTCGATCATGCAGGAATTCGGAATTCCAAATTCCAATAATGCAACCCTGCCCGAGCGGATCGGCGCTGTCAACAGTTTGGAATTCCGAATTCCATTTGAAGTGGTTCGGCCGTGGGCGGGGTGGAGGCGGCGGTAGAAGAGGACGCGTGCGCTTCGGGGTATCGGTTCCCGTGCCTTGGGCTGCTGCTTGGGAGGGGTGGGCGGTTGGCGCGAAGGAATGTGCAACCCGCTGAAGTAATGTCCCGAAGACGCAAGGCAGGCGCGCCGCATGGCATGCGCGGAAGGCGGGATGAAGAGCGGGAGATCGGCCGGGACATGCTGCAGGGTGGGGCTCTCCCTCCGGGTGATTTGCCGGCTCATGTGCTGAGATACCGCAGAGGCAGCGAGCGGCGCCGGACAGCGGGCACCGTGCCGGCAAGTCGTCGGTCGTACGGGCTCGGCCGGCGTCCTTGCGAGATTTCGCAGGAATTCCGTGCAAGGGGCGGCCCTCGCCCGGCTGCTGTTCAGCTTCTGGGGCGGCGGGAAGCGGCCGTGGATCAAGGAGGGGGCCGCCGGCTCTGCCTTAAAGGAAACTTCGCCGCCTCAAGGTCTTGACGCGGCTTGGTTTGTCATCCAGCCTTCACGCAGGACGCATAACAGACATCCGGTCCAGAACGGATGCAGATCGCGCCCCAGTGGAGGAACACAGATGACCATGCACATGACGAAGCTCGCCGGCGCTGCGAGCGTCGCCGCCTTGCTTGCCGGCCTCATCGCCGCAACGCCTGCGCAGGCCGAATTCAAGCTCGACAGCCGCTACACCGATGCCGATGGCGACCTGATCGCCGACATTCCGTCCGATCCGGCGCAGCAGATCGATCCCTCGACGCTGATCTTCGCCTATACCCCGGTCGAGGATCCGGCGGTCTATGCCGAGGCCTGGGCCGACTTCCTGGCCCATATGGAGAGCGTCACCGGCAAGAAGGTGCAGTTCTTCCCGGTCCAGTCGAACGCCGCCCAGATCGAGGCGATGCGCGCCGGCCGCCTGCACATCGCCGGCTTCAACACCGGCTCCAACCCGCTTGCCGTCGCCTGCGCGGGCTTCCGCCCGTTCACGATGATGGCCAAGGCCGACGGCAGCTTCGGCTACGAGATGGAAATCATCACCTATCCGGGCTCGGGCATCGAGAAGCCGGAAGACATAAAGGGCAAGACGCTTGCCTTCACCGCCGAGACCTCGAATTCCGGTTTCAAGGCGCCGTCCGCGCTGCTGAAGGCCGAATACGGCCTCGTCTCCGGCACCGACTACGAGCCGGCCTTCTCCGGCAAGCACGACAATTCGGTGCTCGGCGTCGCCAACAAGGACTATCCGGCGGCGGCCATCGCCAACTCCGTCATGCACCGCATGATCGAGCGCGAGGTGATCAAGCCCGAGCAGGTGGTCAGCATCTATAAGTCGCAGACCTTCCCGACCACCGGCTACGGCGTTGCCTACAACCTGAAGCCGGAGCTGCAGGAGAAGATCAAGGAAGGCTTCGCCACCTTCAAGTGGGAAGGCTCGTCGCTGGAGAAGGAGTTCTCCAAGTCGGGCGAGGCGCAGTTCATCCCGATCACCTTCAAGGACAACTGGTCCGTCATCCGTCAGATCGACGCGGCGAACGACGTTTCCTACAACTGCCAGTAAGATCGTGAGCGGGCGGACGGCGCGCGGGGGAGTGTCTTCCGCGTTGCCGTCCGTGTCCGCGCCCGCATCCCTGGCCGTTCCCTTGCGCGCGGCCCTTCGTGCGGCGCGCAGGGGCCGGCAGACCCGGCCGTGACGGCCCTCTCTCCCCCGGATCCCCGCATGCTGACAGTCGAAGCGCTTACCAAGACCTACAAGACCGGCGACAAAGCCCTCCGGTCGGTCAGTTTCACCGTGCCGAAGGGACAGGTCGTCGGCCTGATCGGGCCGTCCGGCGCCGGCAAGTCGACCCTCATCCGCTGCATCAACCGCTTGGTCGAGCCGACCGAGGGGCGGGTGCTGCTGAACGATCTCGACATCACCGGCCTGCCGGCGCGCGAACTGCGCCGCGCCCGCCGCCGCATCGGCATGATCTTCCAGGAATATGCCCTGGTGGAGCGTCTGACGGTGATGGAGAACGTGCTGTCGGGGCGCCTCGGCTATGTCGGTTTCTGGCGCTCCTTCCTGCGCCAGTTTCCCGGCGAGGACGTGGAGAACGCCTTCCGCCTGCTCGACCGTGTCGGCCTGATCGACCATGCGGACAAGCGCGCCGACGCCCTGTCGGGCGGCCAGCGCCAGCGCGTCGGCATCGCCCGCGCGCTCGCCCAGGATCCCGAGCTGCTGCTGATCGACGAGCCGACCGCCTCGCTCGATCCCAAGACCTCGCGTCAGATCATGCGGCTGATCGTCGAGATCTGCGCCGAGCGCGGCCTGCCGGCGATCATCAACATCCACGACGTGGTGCTGGCCCAGCAGTTCACCCAGCGCATCATCGGCCTGCGGGCGGGCGAGGTCGTCTTCGACGGCACGCCGGACCTGCTCGACGAAAGCGTGCTCACCCGCATCTATGGCGAGGAGGACTGGACCGCCATGCGCCGCGCGGCGGAAGAGGACGACCATGCCGAGCGCGACGCGGCCGAACGCATGGCCGGGATGGTCTGAGCCATGAGCGCGACCGCAAAGGCCTATCCCCGTCGCTGGCGCCGGTCGGCGACGATGATCCCCGATCCGCGCTGGCGCTACGGGATCTACACCGTCATCCTCGTCTATATGGTGCTGGCCATCGGCTCGATCGACGTCAACTGGGCCCGTGTCTGGGACGGGCTCGACCGGGGCTGGCGCTTCGTCCAGGGCTTCCTGCAGCCTGACTTCACCAGCCGCTGGAAGGACATCAGCAACGGCATGATCGAGAGCCTGACCATGACGGTCACGGCCACCGTCGCCGGCGTGCTGATCTCCATGCCCATCGGCATCGGCGCGGCGCGCAACATCGCCCCGCGCGCGGTCTACTACGTCTGCCGCGGCATCATCGCGGTGAGCCGGTCGCTGCAGGAGATCATCATCGCCATCCTGCTGGTCGCCATGTTCGGCTTCGGACCCTTCGCCGGCTTCCTGACCCTGTCCTTCGCCACCATCGGCTTCCTGGCCAAGCTTCTGGCCGAGGACATCGAGGACATCGACGAGGCCCAGGCCGAGGCGGTGCGCGCCACCGGCGCGTCCTGGTGGCAGCTGGTCAACTACGCGGTGCAGCCGCAGGTGATGCCGCGCCTGATCGGCCTGACGCTCTACCGCTTCGACATCAATTTCCGCGAGAGCGCGGTGATCGGCATCGTCGGCGCCGGCGGCATCGGCGCGACGCTGAACACCGCCATCGACCGCTACGAATACGACAGCGCCGGAGCGATCCTGCTGATCATCATCGGTGTGGTGATGTTCGCGGAATACTCCTCCAGCTATATCCGCAAGTGGGTGCAGTGACATGCCGGTGATCAAAACCGAAAACGGCCCGGTCTGGCTCCGCCGCACCCCGCAAGCCTCCTTGCGCCTGTGGGCCGCATGGTTCGTGTTCGTCGCCCTCACCGTCTGGTGCTGGCAGGTGATGACGAAGGACACGATCTGGGCCTTCGTCTATGACGCGCCGCAACAGGCGGCCGACATCGGCTCGCGCATGTTCCCGCCGCGGCTGAGCTATATCGACAAGCTGCTCTGGCCCTTGTGGGACACGATCAACATGGCGACGCTCGGCACCATGCTCGGCGTCGCCATCGCGACGCCCATCGCCTTCCTGGCCGCGCGCAACACCACGCCGAGCCTGCTGATCGCCCGTCCGATCGCGCTGTTCATCATCGTCGCCTCGCGCTCGATCAATTCGCTGATCTGGGCGCTGCTTCTGGTCTCGATCCTCGGCCCGGGCCTGCTCGCCGGCATCATCGCCATCGCGCTGCGCTCCATCGGCTTCGTCGGCAAGCTGCTCTACGAGGCCATCGAGGAAACCGAGCTGACGCAGATCGAGGCGGTGCAGGCGACCGGCGCCAGCGGCGCGCAGCTGCTCAACTACGGCTACTGGCCGCAGATCGCGCCGGCCTTCTGGGGCATCTCGGTGTTCCGCTGGGACATCAACATCCGCGAGAGCGCGGTGCTCGGCCTTGTCGGTGCCGGCGGTCTCGGGCTGCAGCTGCAGGCCTCGCTCAGCGTGCTGGCCTGGCCGCAGGTGACGACGATCCTGCTGGTCATCCTGGCGACAGTCGTGTTCAGCGAGTGGGTCTCGGCCAAGGTCCGCCACGCCATCATCTGAGGGGCAAGGCAACGGGTGGGCTTTCCGGCGGCTCCCTTGCGGGGCTATGCATGGGGGACGGGGCGGAGAGCACTCCGCCCGCTCCATCGCACCCCGGAGGATCGACCATGGCCGACACGCCCGTTCACATGCCCGTCCTGCGGCTCGCCGATCTCGATTGCGTCACCCAGGCCCATGGCGCAACGTTCGAGACGCGGTTCGCCGCCATCGCCGCGCCGCTCGGTGCGCGCCGCCTGGGCGCGCGCTATGTCGAGGTGCCGGCCGGCAAGAAGGCCTGGCCGTTCCACTGTCATCACGCCAATGACGAGATGTTCGTGATCCTGTCGGGCTCCGGCACGCTGCGCTATGGCGACAAGCGCCATTCCGTTGCCGGCGGCGACGTCGTCGTCTGCCCCGCCGGCGGGCCGGAGACCGCGCACCAGCTGATCGCCGGATCGGACGAGCCGCTGCGCTATCTCGCGGTCAGCACGATGAACGAGCCCGACGTGATGGAATATCCCGACAGCGGCAAGGTCACGGTCTTCGCCGGGGCTGCTCCCGGCGGCGACAAGGCGGCGCGCCGTGTCGCGCTCACCCTGCGCAAGGACAGCGCCGTCGACTACTGGGACGGGGAAGAGTAAGCCGCGAGGCGGCGGCGGGTCAGTCCCGCCGCTCCAGCGCCAGCCGCAGCCCGAAGCCGATCAGCACCGCGCCGGTCAGCCCGTCGAGCGTGCGGGTGACCGCAGGACGCCTGAGCAGGCCGGCGACGGGGCGGGTCGCCAGCGTCAGCAGCGCGAACCAGGCGGTGCCCATCGTCGCGTGGATCGCGGCGAGGCCTACGCTGAAGGCGACGACCGGAACGCCCTCGGCGGTGAACTGCGGCAGGAAGCTGATGTAGAACACGCCGACCTTGGGATTGAGCAGGTTGGTCAGCAGCCCGCGCCAGAACCAGCCACGGCCGCTGACGGCGCCATTGCCCTTCGCGCTTGCCGCCGCCGCGACCTGTTGCGCCCGTGTGGTCGACAGGGCCGCGCGCAGCATGCCGAAGCCGAGCCACAGGAGATAGAGCGCGCCGGCGATCCGCAGCAAGGTGTAGGCGGTCTCCGAGACCGCCAGAACCGCGCCGAGGCCGAGCGCGGCCATCAGCCCCCAGGCGAGAACGCCGGTGGAGACCCCGGCCCCGGCCAGCATGGCGCGGCGCGGCCCTTCCACGGCCGCTGTGCGCAGCACGAGTGCGGTATCGAGGCCGGGCGTCAGGGTGAGAAGCGCGGCGGCAACCGAAAAGGCGAGAACGGCGGAAAGCGGATCCATCGGCAGCATCCTGGCGAAAGCGGCGCCCGCAAGGGTGCAGGCACGATCCGTAAAGGGATCGCACGGCCCTGCCGGCCGGCCAAGCGGTTTTCCTTCAGCCCGGAGTGAGGCCTGTTCGCTCGAGGGAGCACGTGTCTGATCCCGGCTCAGCAGTTCTGCGTATTGCATGGCCACAGTGCGAGGGCCGATGCTTGCGCACCAACCAGATGCCCGCATGCGGGCGGGCTCCCGACATATGAGATCCGCGATGACCGCCACCGGACAGGATGCGCGCAAGGGATCGGCGCATCGTTCCGCCTCCCGACCGGCCGCCCTCGACCCGGCCGCCCTGTTCACCCCCAAGCTCGTGACCGTCCTCAGGGAAGGCTACGGCCTTGCTGCCCTGCGCGCCGACGCGGTTGCCGGCCTGACGGTCGCCATCGTCGCGCTGCCGCTCTCCATGGCCATCGCCATCGCCTCCGGCGTCACCCCGGCGCAGGGCCTCTACACCGCCATCGTCGGAGGCTTTCTCGTCTCCGCGCTGGGCGGCAGCCGCTTCCAGATCGGCGGGCCGGCGGGCGCCTTCATCGTGCTTGTCGCCGCCACGGTGATGCAGCACGGCGTCGACGGGCTGATCCTGGCGACCTTCCTGTCGGGCCTGATCCTGGTCGGCGTCGGGGCCTTGCGGCTCGGCACCTATATCAAGTTCATTCCCTGGCCGGTGACCGTCGGGTTCACCGCCGGCATCGCGGTAATCATCCTCGCCTCGCAGGTGAAGGACCTGCTGGGCCTGACGCTGGCCGGGCCCGAGCCCGGCCCCTTGCTGGAAAAGCTGCCGGTGCTGTGGCGGGCCCTGCCGGGCCTCGATCCGGCAGCGGCGTTGCTTGCCGGCGGCACCATCGCCGTGATCCTCGTGCTGAAGCGCTGGCGGCCGCACTGGCCGGGCCTGCTGATCGCCATCGTGCTCGCCTCCCTTGTCACCTGGGCAGCCGGTCTGCCGGTCGCCACCATCGGCTCGCGCTTCGGCGGCATCCCGAGCGGGCTGCCGGTGCCGGCCCTGCCGGATCTGTCGATGGAGAAGATCCTCGCCGTGCTGCCGGCGGCCGTTTCCTTCGCGCTGCTCGGCGCCATCGAATCGCTGTTGTCGGCGGTGGTCGCCGACGGCATGAGCGGGCGCCGCCACCGCTCCAATTGCGAGCTTGTCGGCCAGGGCGTTGCCAATATGGGCTCGGCGCTGTTCGGCGGCTTCTGCGTCACCGGCACCATCGCCCGCACCGCGACCAATGTGCGTGCCGGCGCCATTGGCCCGGTCGCCGGCATGCTGCATGCCCTGTTCCTGCTGGCCTTCATGCTGCTGGCCGCGCCGCTCGCTTCCTATATCCCGCTGGCGAGCCTTGCCGGCCTGCTGGCCGTGGTCGCCTGGAACATGGCCGAGCGCCACGCCATCGCCGTGCTGCTGCGCACCTCGCGGGGCGATGCCCTGGTCTTCGCGGTGACCTTCCTGCTGACGATCTTCCGCGACCTGACCGAGGCCATCGTCACCGGCTTCGCGCTCGGCTCGGTGCTGTTCATCCACCGCATGTCGCAGATCGCCGGCGTGCGCCGCCTGCCGCTGGTCTCGGAAGACCGGGCGGACACCAGCGCCGACGGCGGCCTGCCCTATGACGGCTCGGCGGCCGATCCGCAGGTCGTGGTCTATCGCATCACGGGGGTGTTCTTCTTCGGCGCGGCGTCGTCCATCGGGTCGGTTCTGGAGAGCATTTCCGACACGCACAGGGCGCTGGTGGTCGATTTCTCGGCCGTGCCCTTCCTCGATTCAACCGGAGCGAACACGGTCGCAGGCCTTGTCGACAAGGCTTCGCGGCGCGGCGTTTCGGTGGTTCTGTGCGGTCTGGAGGAGAGCCTGCGCCGCCCGCTGGAGGCGCAGGGCGTGAGGGCGCCGAAAGTGACCTTCGCCGCCAGCGTGGAGGCGGCGCTTGCAGAACTGGAAGCGGGCGCGAAGAGCTGAGGCGGAAGAGGGGTCAGGAGGTCCGACGGTAGACCCACACGCGTGCGGGCGGCAGGTTCTTGACGATCCAGCCCGTGCGCTGCACCGAGAAGGTCTCCGGCTCCGGAGCGATCGGCGGCACCAGGGCATAGGAGAACTGGATGAACGGGGCGCCGGGCTGCAGCAGCTCGAACGCCTGCATCAGGAGCGCGCGGCGCTCTTCCTTGGGACGCGAGAACAGCGGCATGGAGGAGACGATGCTCGCCAGCGAGCCGGGCTCCACATCGGCCAGCGTGTCGCGCAGCCGGTAGGCGTCGCCCTGCACGATGGCCATGTCGCCGTAGCGGCGCGCCAGAAGGCGGCAGAAGTCGTCGCTGTATTCCAGCGCGATGACGCGGCTTTGCGGAATGCCGCGCTCGAGAATGGCATGGGTGACGACGCCGGTGCCCGGGCCGAGCTCCAGCACCGGGCCGGGGCGCTCGACTTCCACGAAGCTGGCCATGCGGCGGGACAGGTCGGGACCGGAGGGGCTCACCGCACCGGTGGTCAGCGGCTTTTCCGCCCAGTTGCGCAGGAAACGGAACTCGTCGGCAATCTTGGCCGAGAGGCCTTTGACCTTGCGGGCAGAAACGTCGTGCATGCTGAAATCCATCCCTTTTGAAACCCGGAGGCAGGCCCGTAGCATGCTCCGCTCGCGAAAGTGGTCCCCGGCCGTGGTGAAATCAAGGCAAGGCTGGTTGCGCGAGCGGTTTTAATCGCCGCTGACATTGTCCGGGCGCATGAAGACGAAGGCAAGCTTGTTGCCGTCGGGATCGCGCGCATAGCCGCCGAAGAAGGCGGGGCCGTATTGCGGACGGGGGCCCGGAGCCCCCTCGTCGCTGCCGCCATTGGCAAGGGCCGCTGCGTGAAGCTGCCGGACCATCGTCTCGGAGGAGGCACGCAGGGCGAGCATTGCGCCATTGCCGACCGAGGCGGGGGCGCCGTCGAACGGCGCTCCGACGACCAGGGCGCCGCGTGCCGGATCGTCGAACGAGCCCCATGCCGCGCCGGTCTCGCCGCTCCAGCAGCGCGGCGCGCCGAGGATGTCCATCAGGGCGTCGTAGAAGCGGCTTGCCTGGGCAAGGTCGCTGGTGCCGAGTGTCGCATAACAGAACATCGCCAGCCCCTTGCCGTGTCAGGCTGTCCCTCTCGGGACGGCTCAGTTTCCGAGATTGTCGAGGAAGTCCTTCACCCTGGAGAAGAAGCCGCTCGATTCGGGATGGGTCTCGCCGGAGGATTCCTGCTCGAACTCTGCGAGCAGCTCGCGCTGGCGGCGGGTCAGGTTGGTCGGCGTCTCGACCGTCACCTGGATATAGGCGTCGCCGAACTGCTGCGAGCGCATGACCGGCATGCCCTTGCCCTTCAGGCGGAACTGCTTTCCGGTCTGGGTGCCTTCAGGCACCTTCACCCGCATGGTCTCGCCGCCGAGCGTCGGCACCTCGAACTGGCCGCCGAGCGCGGCGGTCGTCATCGACACCGGCACGCGGCAGTAAAGGTCCGCCCCGTCGCGCTGGAAGAAGGCGTGCGGGCGGATCGACAGGAAGATGTAGAGATCGCCGGAGGGGCCGCCGCGCAGGCCGGCCTCGCCCTCGCCGCCGAGACGGATGCGGGTGCCGTCCTCGATGCCGGCGGGAATGTTCACCGACAGGGTGCGGTTGACGGTGCGCCGGCCGGCGCCCTGGCAATCGGGGCAAGGATCGGAGATCACCTGGCCGCGCCCCTGACAGGCGGTGCAGGTACGCTCCAGCGTGAAGAAGCCCTGGGAGGCGCGCACCCGGCCCGAGCCGCCGCACATGCGGCAGATGGTCGGCGAGCTGCCGGGCTTGGCGCCGGAGCCGGTGCAGGTCTCGCAGGTGATCGAGGTGGGCACCTCGATTTCCACGGTCTTGCCCGCATAGGCTTCCTCGAGCGAGATCTCGAGATTGTAGCGCAGGTCCGCGCCGCGATCGCGCCCGCCGCGCCGTCCGCCGGACATGCCGAAGAACTCGTCGAAAATGTCCGACATGGCCGAGGCGAAGTCGCCGGGACCGCCGCCGCGCCCGCCGCCGAAGCCGCCGTTTTCGAAGGCGGCATGGCCGAAGCGGTCATAGGCGGCGCGCTTCTGCTCGTCCTTCAGCGTGTCGTAGGCTTCGCTGATTTCCTTGAAGCGGTTCTCCGCCTCCGCGTCGCCCGGATTGCGGTCCGGGTGATATTGCATGGCCAGCTTCCGGTAAGCGCTCTTGAGCACCGTTCCGTCCGCGTCGCGGGCAACGCCCAGGACCTCGTAGTAGTCACGCTTTTCCATCAGGATGTCCCATCGCTTCGCCCCGCGCGAAGGCGCAGCAGGGCGTTCAGCCGCGTGCGGCTGGCAAGTTCGTATCCGTTGTCGAGGCAAAGGCGCACGACGGGGGGCAGCTCCTCGCGCTTGCCGGCCTCCACCACGATCATCCGCGGCCACAGGCCGGCGGGAGCTGCAGTGAACAGGCCGCGCAGGGCCGCCTCGTCATGCCCCTCCAGATCCACCTTCATCGCGTCGATGCGGGCGATGCCGCGCCGGGCGCAGATCTCGTGGATCGGCAGGATCTCGAACGTGTCGGCTTCGCCCTCGCCGGCGGCACGCACCTGGTGCTCGCCGCGATTGCCCTCATGCGCCAGCATGGCGCCGCGCCCGGCATGCTCGCCGACGGCGCAGGCCGCGACCATGACGCTGTCGCCGGCATCCGAGGCCGCGATATTGGCTTCCAGCCGCGACCGTGTGCCGACGTCCGGCTCCACCGCCAGCACCACCACCTCGCGCGACAGCTCGCGTGCGACGCTGACCATCCACAGGCTGTAGAGGCCGACATTGGCGCCGAGATCGAGGAAGACGAAGGGGCTGGAGGGGGAGGCGGCGAAAGCCTCGCGCAGGGCCTCGCGCTCGGCCCGGTCGAACAGCTGCGGGCCGGCGACGGCGCGCTTTTCGCAGCGGTTGCCGGCCGGGTAGAGCCGTGCCCGGATCTGCGGGAAGACCTCGACGTCGAACGGGCCGGGCTTGCCGCCCGTCACGATCCGGCGCAGCAGCGACACGCCGATGCGGCCCAGCCGGTTGCCCGGCAATACGCCGGCAAGGCGGCGCGCCGCCCTTGCGAGCGGCGGCAGCGCATGGGTGCCGTAGGGCGGTTCGAGCGTCGGCTGCCTCATGCCCGGATGTCACTCTCCAGCGTCTTGGTCGCGCCGGCTCGTGCCGGCGGCGGAAGGTCCGCCGGGGGCGGCGGACCGGATCACAGTCCCTTGAATAACGGCAAGGGCAGCCGGACGAAAGGCCCGCTGCCCCTTGCGGCCGGACCTTTGGGCCCGGCAGGCCGGCGGCGCGGTGCGTCCCGAAAACAGGGAGGCTGCGCCGCCGGTCAGTCAGGTCAGGCGGACTTCTTGTCGTCCTCGTCGCGCACTTCCTCGAAGTCCGCGTCGACAACATCGTCATCCGCCTTGGAGGCGTCGTCGCCACCGGCAGCCTCGCCGGCTTCCTCGGCTGCCTGGGCCGACTTGTACATCGCCTCGCCGAGCTTCATCGAAGCTTCGGCCAGCGCCTGGGTCTTGGCCTGGATATCCTCCAGGTTTTCGCCCTCGAGCGCCGTCTTGAGGTCGGCCAGAGCCGTCTCGATGGCACCCTTCTCGTCGGCCGAGACCTTGTCGCCGTAGTCCTTCAGCGACTTCTCGGTCGAGTGGAGGAGTGCCTCGCCCTGGTTCTTGGCCTCGACGAGCGACTTGCGCTTCTTGTCCTCGTCGGCATGCGCCTCGGCGTCCTTCACCATCTTCTCGATGTCGGCGTCGCTGAGGCCGCCCGAGGCCTGGATGCGGATCTGCTGCTCCTTGCCGGTGCCCTTGTCGCGCGCCGACACGTTGACGATGCCGTTGGCGTCGATGTCGAAGGTCACCTCGACCTGCGGCACGCCGCGCGGCGCCGGCGGGATGCCGACCAGATCGAACTGGCCGAGCAGCTTGTTGTCCGCCGCCATCTCGCGCTCGCCCTGGAAGACCCGGATCGTCACCGCGGTCTGGTTGTCCTCGGCGGTGGAGAAGGTCTGGCTCTTCTTGGTCGGGATCGTCGTGTTGCGATCGATCAGACGGGTGAAGACGCCGCCCAGGGTCTCGATGCCGAGCGACAGCGGGGTCACGTCGAGCAGCAGCACGTCCTTGACGTCGCCCTGCAGCACGCCGGCCTGGATCGCCGCGCCCATGGCCACGACCTCGTCCGGGTTCACGCCCTTGTGCGGCTCCTTGCCGAAGAAGGTGGTCACGACCTCCTGGATCTTCGGCATGCGGGTCATGCCGCCGACGAGAACGACCTCATCGATCTGGCCCGCGGCGATGCCGGCATCCTTGAGCGCGGCCTTGCACGGCTCGATCGTGCGCTGGACGAGATCCTCCACGAGGCTCTCGAACTTGGCGCGGGTCAGCTTCATCGTCAGGTGCTTCGGCCCGGAGGCGTCGGCGGTGATGAAGGGCAGGTTGATCTCGGTCTGCGACGACGAGGACAGCTCGATCTTGGCCTTCTCGGCCGCCTCCTTGAGGCGCTGAAGCGCGAGCTTGTCGTTCTTCAGGTCGATGCCCTGGTCCTTCTTGAACTCCGAGGCGAAGTAGTCGACGAGGCGCATGTCGAAGTCCTCGCCGCCGAGGAACGTGTCGCCGTTGGTCGACTTCACCTCGAAGACGCCGTCGCCGATCTCCAGGATCGACACGTCGAACGTACCGCCGCCGAGGTCATAGACCGCGATGGTCTTGCCGTCGTTCTTGTCGAGACCGTAGGCGAGCGCTGCCGCCGTCGGCTCGTTGATGATGCGCAGCACCTCGAGACCGGCGATCTTGCCGGCGTCCTTGGTGGCCTGGCGCTGGGCGTCGTTGAAATAGGCCGGAACGGTGATGACCGCCTGCTCGACCTTCTCGCCGAGATAGCTTTCGGCGGTTTCCTTCATCTTCTGCAGGATGAAGGCGGACACCTGCGAGGGAGAATACTTCTCGCCGCTCGCCTCGACCCAGGCATCGCCGTTGTCGGCGCGCACGATGTTGTACGGGACGAGCTTCTTGTCCTTCTCGACGGTCGGGTCTTCGTAGCGGCGGCCGATCAGGCGCTTCACCGCGAAGAGCGTGCCGGTCGGGTTCGTGACCGCCTGGCGCTTTGCCGGCTGGCCGACGAGCCGCTCGCCGTCGTCGTTGAAGGCGACCATGGACGGGGTCGTCCGCGCGCCTTCGGAATTCTCGATGACCTTGGGAGTCTTGCCGTCCATGACGGCGATGCACGAGTTGGTCGTGCCGAGGTCGATACCAATGACCTTTGCCATATTACCCTCTCTTTCCAGCAAGCCGGTCGGACCCGTTACGGCATCGGACCGGCCCCTCTTTTCGGTTCATGGTGACGGACCGGCCGCGGGGCAGGCCCGCATGTCGGAACACGTCGGCAGAACGTGACCGCTATATATGTTGGGCGCTTGCGCATCGCAAGGCTGGCGCGCCGGGCAGATCCATCGCCCTCTCTGGCGCGCATGTGCGCCGGCAGCCGGCTCACGATAGCAGGAAATGGCGGCGGACTGCCCATGTTGCAATGCAGCGCAAACCTCCGTAGAAGTGCCGCTACGTAGTCCGCCGGAGGGCGGCCTTGCATTCCTTGCGCCCTCTCGCGCCCTGTCGCCCCGGGTGCCGGCCCTCCACGACCCGAACTCATCGCATGGCGGCGCTCCGGCGCTGCCCGGCACCAGACCGGATGGCCTGATGTTTTCCCTGTCCGCCTATGCGCAGGACTGGACCGGCAATGTCCGCAAGGACCTCTTGGCCGGCCTCGTCGTCGCGCTTGCCCTCATTCCCGAGGCGATCGCCTTTTCCATCATCGCCGGCGTCGACCCCAAGGTCGGCCTCTATGCCTCCTTCTCCATCGCGGTGATCACCGCCGTGGTCGGCGGCCGCCCCGGCATGATCTCCGCCGCCACCGCCGCCACCGCCGTGCTGATGGTCACGCTGGTGAAGGAGCACGGCCTGCAATACCTGCTCGCCGCAACCGTGCTGGCCGGCCTGTTGCAGATCATCGCCGGCCTCCTGCGGCTCGGTGCGGTGATGCGCTTCGTCTCGCGCTCGGTGATGACCGGTTTCGTCAACGCGCTCGCCATCCTGATCTTCATGGCGCAGCTGCCCGAGCTGATCGGCGTGACCTGGCTGACCTATGTGATGGTCGCAGCCGGCCTTGCCATCATCTACCTGTTTCCGCGCCTGACGACGGCGGTTCCCTCGCCGCTGGTCTGCATCCTGGTGCTGACCGCGCTTACCCTGGCGCTGGGGCTGGACGTGCGCACGGTCGGCGACATGGGCGCGCTGCCCGACACGCTACCCGTCTTCCTGATCCCCGACATTCCGCTGACCCTCGAGACGCTGCTGATCATCCTGCCCTATTCGGCGGGCGTTGCCGCGGTCGGCCTGCTCGAATCGCTGATGACGGCGGCCATCGTCGACGATCTTACCGACACGCCGAGCGACAAGAACCAGGAATGCATTGGCCAGGGCATCGCCAATGCGGCGACCGGCTTCATCGGCGGCATGGCCGGCTGCGCCATGATCGGCCAGTCGATGATCAACGTGAAGTCGGGTGGGCGCGGGCGCCTGTCGACCTTCGCGGCCGGCGCGATCCTGCTGTTCCTGATCGTCGTGCTGGGCGAGTGGGTCGGCCGGATCCCGATGCCGGCGCTGGTGGCGATCATGATCATGGTGTCCGTCGGCACGTTCAGTTGGTCCTCGATCCGCAATCTGAAGGACCATCCGCGCTCCTCCTCCATCGTCATGGTGGCGACGGTGGCCGGCGTGGTGCTGACCCACAATCTCGCCATAGGCGTGCTGATCGGCGTGCTGCTGTCCGGCATCTTCTTCGCCTGGAAGATCGCGCAGATCTTCCGCGTCACCTCCAGCCTGTCGGCGGACGGGCGTACCCGCACCTATGTGGTCGAGGGGCAGGTGTTCTTCGCCTCGGCCGAAGCCTTCACCAAGGCTTTCGACTTCCGCGAGGTGCTGGAAAAGGTGATCATCGACGTCAGCCGGGCGCATATCTGGGACATCTCGGCGGTGGCCTCGCTCGACATGATCGTGCTGAAGTTCCGCCGCGAGGGCGCCGAGGTCGAGATCGTCGGCATCAACGAGGCGAGCGAGACCATCGTCGACCAGCTCGCCATCCACGACAAGCCGGGCGCGCTCGAACGCCTGATGGGCCATTGAGCCGAGCGGAGGACACCCCATGACGAAACTGATCGCGCTGGTGGACGGCTCCGTCTATTCCCGCAGCGTCTGCGAGCATGCCGCCTGGATTGCGGCGCGTGCCGGCGAAGGCGCGCGCGTCGAACTGCTGCATGTGCTCGGCCGGCGCCAGGCGGAAGGCGGGGCGGCGAACCTCTCGGGCAACATCGCTCTCGGCGCCCGCACGGCGCTGCTCAACGAACTGGCCGAGCTCGACGAGCGGGCGGCGAAGCTTGCCAAGGCGCGCGGCCGTGCGATCCTCGACGATGCGGCGAAGGTACTGGACGAGGCCGGCGTTGCCGACGTGACGACGCGGCTGCGCTCCGGCGACCTGGTCGAGACGCTGGCCGAGGCGGAAGCGGATGCGGATTTCGTCATCGTCGGCAAGCGCGGCGAGGCGGCTGATTTCGCAAAGCTGCATCTGGGCTCCAACCTGGAGCGGATCGCCCGCAGCGCCCGCAAGCCGGTCTTCGTGGCCGCGCGCGCCTTCCGCCCGATCAAGCGCCTGATGATCGCCTATGACGGCGGCGCCAGCGCGCTGAAGGCCGTCGACCACATCGCCCGCAGCCCGATCCTTGCCGGTCTCGACTGCCATCTGCTGATGGTCGGCCAGGAGACCGCGGAAGCGCGCCGCAGCCTGGACGGGGCAACGGCAATGCTGCGGGGCGGCGGCTTCGCCGTCACCGCCGGCATCCGCTCCGGCCAGCCGGAGACGGTGATCTCGGACGCGGTGGAGAGCGAGGGCATCGACCTTCTGGTCATGGGCGCCTACGGCCATTCGCGGATCCGCTCGCTGATCATCGGCTCGACGACGACGGAGATGATCCGCTCCTGCAAGATCCCGGTCCTGCTGTTCCGCTAGGGCAGGGGCGGGATCCGTCCTGCTTGCCTGCGATGCGCTGTCGCGCCCGCGGGGCGGGGCTCTTTGCACGACTGGAAAAGCCGCCGGGCTGCGATATAAGGCATCGAGGGCGGGACACATATGTCCCGCTGTCCGACTGGTCCTGACAGGGAGAGGCACGAAGCCATGAGCAGCGAGAGCGAGACGGCAGGGCGGGACGATCTGGACGCACAGGTCTCGGCGGGCGATCCCTTCGCTCTGTTCGGCGAGTGGCTGAAGCTGGCCGGCACCAAGGAGCCGAACGACCCGAACGCCATGGCCCTGGCCACCACCGGCGCCGACGGCCTTCCGGACGTGCGCATGGTCCTTCTCAAGGGCTTCGACGAGAACGGCTTCGTCTTCTACACCAACACCCAGTCGCAAAAGGGCGGCGAGCTCGCCGAGAACATGCAGGCCGCCGGCGTGCTGCACTGGAAGTCGCTGCGCCGCCAGGTCCGCTTTCGCGGCCCGGCCGAGATGGTGAGCGCCGAGGAGGCGGACGCCTATTTCGCCTCGCGGCCGCGCGACAGCCGCATCGGTGCCTGGGCGAGCCAGCAGTCGCGGCCGCTGGAAAGCCGTTTCGCGCTGGAAAAGGCGGTGGCGAAGCAGGCTGCGCGCTTTGCCATCGGCGAGGTGCCCCGTCCCGACTACTGGACCGGCTTCCGCATCCGCCCGGTCTATATCGAGTTCTGGATGGACCGCCCCTTCCGCCTGCATGACCGGCATGTCTTCCGCCGTGCGCGGCCCGAAGGCGGGTGGACGACCCAGCGTCTCTATCCGTAAGCGGAATTTTCTCTCTCTGCGCCAAGAGAGCACGGAACCTTTTCCAGGCCCGGCCGTTATCTCGCCAGCAACCCGATGCGGTCGCCGGGACGAGCGGCCGCGCCAAGACTGGAGAGACCCGTGCGCAGCATGATCCGCCTCACCGGAACCGCCCTTCTCACCCTGCTTGTCTCCACCCCGATGGCAGTCGCGCAGGACAGCGCGCCGGGTGTCGAGATCGGCAAGCTCACCTGCGATGTGCAGGGCACCAGCAGCTTCATCGTCGGTGGCACCAACGAGCTCAGCTGCGCCTACGAGCCGGCCGACGGCAGCGCGGCGACCTTCTATCGCGGCGAGAGCCGGGAGTTCGGTCTCAACATCGGCTCGCTGACCGACGCGACCCTGGTGTGGGGCGTGTTCGCACCGGCCGCCAACACCGATCCGGGCGCGCTGGCCGGCAGCTATGCCGGCGTGACGGCAGGCGCGAGCCTGGGCGCCGGCCTGAAGGCCAATGCGCTGCTCGGCGGCCTCGACGAGTCGATCGCCCTCAATCCCTTGAGCGTAGAAACCCAGACCGGCACGAACCTGACGCTCGGCGTCACCTCGCTGGTCCTCGAACCCGCCGGCTGACGGCCGGGGGCTGCCGGCGGAACCGGCACCGTTCATGGCGCGGTGGGCAGAAGATGCCCGCCGCGCCTCTTTTCGTTTTCCCCCAAGCTTGCCCCGCGCCCCGATTCCCTCCCTGTCGCAAAGCGTCTAGGCTCCCCTCATGAGCAAGGATGACCAGACGGTCGGGGTGCGCCTGCGCCTCGTCTTCGAACCCGATGCAGCCTTCGGACCCGGCAAGGCGGACCTGCTGGAAGGCATCGCCGCGACCGGCTCGATCGCCGCCGCCGGCCGTCGCATGGGCATGAGCTACAAGCGGGCCTGGATGCTGGTCGAGCAGCTCAACGCCATGTTCGCAGAGCCCTTGGTGGAAAGCTCGCGCGGCGGGGCGAGCGGCGGCGGCGCGCGGCTGACGGAGGCCGGGGAGGCGGTGCTCGACCTCTACCGGGCAATGGAGGCGAAGGCCTGCGCGGCGGGCAGTCAGGAGATCGCCGGCCTGCGGGCGCTGCTGCGCGAGGCCCCTGACAGCTAGCCCGCCTCCGGTTTCGATATGTTCGAACGGAAATAACGCTTGCGCGACTGATGCCGCCAAGCGATATTGCCACTCGAACATAACGCTTACCGCCGGGACGACACCCGCCGCCCCGTCCGGGAGAGGGAGACCTGCCGATGCCTTTCGCCTTTCGCCACATGGTTTCGTCGCTGCTGCGGCCTGCGGCCCTGCTGCTTGCCGCGACGCTGGCGCTGACGGCCGGCCAGGGCGCTGCCCGGGCCGAGGACATCCTGGTCTTCGCCGCCGCCAGCCTGAAGAACGCCATGGACGAGATCGCGCCGGGTTTCGAGGCGGCGACGGGCGACAGGCTGGTGGTGTCGCTGGCAGGCTCCTCTGCGCTGGCGCGCCAGATCCAGGCCGGCGCTCCGGCAGACCTCTTCATTTCCGCCAACAAGAACTGGATGGACACGCTCGAGGCCGACGGCCTCGTGCAGTCCGGGACCCGCGTCGACCTGCTCGCCAACTCCATCGTGCTCATCGCCCACGGCAAGGACACCTCCCCCGTCGAGATCTCCCCCGCTCTCGACCTCGGCGCCCTGGTCGGGGAGGGCAGGCTGGCCATGGCGCTGGTCGACGCGGTGCCCGCGGGCGTCTACGGCAAGGCCGCCCTGGAGGGGCTCGGCCTGTGGGAGAGCGTGTCGCCGAAGGTGGCACAGGCCGACAACGTGCGCGCAGCTCTCGCCCTCGTTGCTGCCGGAGAGGCGCCTTACGGCATCGTCTATGCAACGGATGCGGCCGCCGAGGACGATGTCGCGGTCGTCGGCACCTTTCCCGCCGACAGCCACCCGCCGATCGTCTATCCTGCAGCCGTGATGGCGCAGAGCGGCAAGCCCGCCGCGGCAGCAGCCCTTGCCTATCTGCGCGGACCGGAAGCCCGGGCCGCCTTCGAGAAGCAGGGCTTCGTCGTTCTGGGCGAGTGAGCCCGGAGCTCTGCGCGACGTATCGCCCGGGCCGGGTTCAAACACCGGCGCGGGCGCTTCGCTGACCGGGACACGATCGGGATCGGGGCCGCATGGAGTATCTCAGTCCGGAGGAATGGAGCGCCGTCGCGCTGTCCCTGCGCGTCTCCTTCTGGGCAACACTGGTCAGCCTGCCGCTCGGCATCCTCGTCGCCATGCTGCTCGCCCGCGGCGACTTTCCCGGCAAGCAGCTGCTGAACGGCATCGTCCATCTGCCCCTGATCCTGCCGCCCGTCGTCACAGGCTATCTTCTGCTTGCCACCTTCGGCCGCCGCGCGCCCGTCGGCAGTTTCCTGCATGACGCGTTCGGCCTCGTCTTCGCCTTCCGCTGGACCGGCGCGGCGCTTGCCGCCAGCGTCATGGCCTTTCCGCTGATGGTCCGTGCGATCCGCCTCGCCATCGAGGCGGTCGATCCCAAGCTGGAACAGGCCGCCGGAACGCTCGGCGCCTCGCGGACGATGGTCTTTGCCACCGTCACCCTGCCGCTGATCCTGCCCGGCATCATCGTCGGCTCGGTGCTGGCCTTCGCCAAGGCGATGGGCGAGTTCGGCGCCACCATCACCTTCGTCTCCAACATTCCCGGCGAGACCCAGACCCTGCCGTCCGCGATCTACGCCTTCCTGCAGGTGCCCGGCGGCGAGGCCTCAGCTGCGCGGCTGGTCATGGTCTCGGTCATCGTGGCGATGGCTGCGCTGCTGCTGTCGGAGTGGGTGAGCCGGCTCGTCGCCCGCAGGATTCGCGGCGCATGAGCCTGTCCGTCGCCATCCGCCACGCCTTTTCCGGCTTCGCGCTCGACGTCGCCTTCGACGCGCCGGCCGGCGTCACCGCCCTGTTCGGCCGCTCCGGCTCGGGCAAGACCACGGTGGTCAACGCGCTGGCCGGACTGATCGCGGTCGATGCCGGCCATGCCAGGGTCAACGGCGACACGCTGTTCGATACGCGCGAGCGCGTGTTCCTGGCCCCGCATCGCCGCCGCATCGGCTATGTTTTCCAGGAGGCGCGGCTCTTCCCGCATATGACCGTGCGCCAGAACCTCGGCTATGGCCGCTGGTTCGCTCGCCGAAAGGGGGGCGAGGTCGCCGACATGGAGAGCGTGGTGGAGATGCTGGGCATCGGCGCGCTGCTCGCCCGCCGGCCGGGTACCCTGTCGGGCGGCGAGCGCCAGCGCGTCGCCATCGGCCGGGCGTTGCTGAGCGCGCCCCGCCTCTTACTGATGGACGAGCCGCTCGCCTCGCTCGACGAGGCCCGCAAGACCGAGATTCTGCCCTATCTGGAGCGGCTCAGCCGCGAGACGAAGGTGCCGATCCTCTATGTCAGCCATTCGGTCGCCGAGGTCGCGCGGCTCGCCACCACGGTGGTCGCCATCGCCGAGGGGCAGGTGGTGCGCTCGGGCACGCCCACCGAGGTTCTGAGCGATCCGCAGGCCGTGCCGACGCTGGGCGTCCGCGATGCCGGCGCGGTCATCGGTGCCGCGGTCACCGCCCATCATCCCGACGGGTTGAGCGAACTGGCGATTTCCGGCGGCCGGTTGCTGCTGCCGCAGGTGGCGGCGGCGCAGGGCGCCCGCGTGCGGGTGCGCATCCATGCGCATGACGTGATGCTGTCGTTGACGCCGCAGGAGGGCATCTCGGCACTGAACCAGCTTCCCGTCGAGGTCGTCTCGCTGCGCCGGGGCGACGGGCCGGGCGTCATCGTCCAGCTGCGCTGCGGCAGCGACAGGCTGCTCGCCCGCATCACCCGCCGCTCCGCCGATGCGCTGGGTCTTGCGCCCGGCCTTGCCTGCCACGCCATCCTCAAGTCTGTCGCGGTGGCGCAGGAGGATGTGTGGATCGAGGGGAAGGACGGGCGCTAGAGCAACGCCGCGCGGATTACCCGCGCAGCTTAACCTCTTCGATCAGCCGGTTGACCATGTCCTGGACCATGCCGGCGGCGCGCTCGTTGGTGAGTTCGCCATGCTCGTCGAAGGCCGAACCGGCGCTGGGCACGGTCGCCATGTTCGGGATCACCAGCGCGCCGAGACCGATCTCCATGATCGTGCGCAGCCCCATCAGGCCGCGCATGCCGCCGAGCGCGCCGGTGGAGGCGGCGCCGAGCGCGAAGACCCGGTTGCGGAAGGCGGCCGCCGGCGGCTCGCCCTCGTCCGACAGGCGCGAGACCCAGTCGAGCGTGTTCTTCAGCAGCGGCGTCACGGCGGTGTTGTATTCCGGCGAGGCGATGAAGATGCCGTTGTGCTGCTGGAACACCGCCTTCAGCTTGCGCGCGTTCTCCGGCACGCCCTTCTCGGCTTCCAGGTCGCCGTCATAGATCGGCAGCGGATAGTCGGCGAGGGAGATCTGCGTCACCTTGGCATCGGCCATGGCCGCGTATTTGGCGACCAGCGCGGCGAGCTGCGTGTTGTAGGATCCGGTGCGAATCGAACCGGACAGCACGAGAATGCGGACGTCTTTCATCGGTACCCCTTGGCATGTTTCTTGTGATCGACCCGCGGCGGGCGTCGTGTCCCGCACGCGTGTCATCCTGTCGCCCGAGCATATATGGTTGCAGGCGCCGCTGGCCAGTGCGGCCCGGAAAGCGGGAGGCGAGGGATGATGGCGCTGAGCAGGGCCGAGTTCGACGCGGCATGCGCCGCCTTGCCGGCCACGACCCATGTGGAGCAGTGGGGCGGGGCCTCGGTGTGGAAGGTCGGCGGCAAGATCTTCGCGATTTGCTCGTCCTGGGGCGAGGGGGCGAATGACGCCATCGCCTTCAAGTGCTCGGACCTGACCTATCGCATCCTGACCGAGCTGCCGGGCGTGGTGCCGGCGCCTTATCTCGCCCGTGCCTCCTGGGTGCAGGTGCGCGCCGGCGCCGAACTCGATGCGGAGGACATCCGCGCTCATCTCGCTGAAGCGCACCGGCTGGTCGCCGCGAAGCTGACCCGCGCGCTGCGCCGGGACCTGGGACTGGAGTGAGCCTGGGATCGGGGGCTACCCCGGCAGCACCTGCGAGTGCTTGACCGTGCCGAAGGCGAAGCTCGATTCCAGCGAGGCGATGCAGGGGATCTTGTGGATCCGCCGGCGCATGAAGCTTTCGTAGTCGGCGAGCGAGGCGACCACCACCTTGAGCAGGTAGTCGCGGTCGCCAGCCAGCAGGTAGCAGTCCATGATCTCCTCGATGCCGGCCACAGCCTGCTCGAAGGTCGCGACCGTTTCCTCGGTGTGCGGCGACAGCCTCACTTGCAAGAACACGGTCACCGGCAGCCCGTAGGCCTGCGGGTCGACCACCGCCGCATAGCCGGAAATGATGCCGGCCTTTTCCAGGTTGCGCACCCGCCGCAGGCAGGGCGAGGGCGACAGGCCCACCCTTTCGGACAGCTCCTGGTTCGTCAGGCGTCCGTCCTTCTGCAATTCGCGCAATATGCGACGGTCAATATCATCCATGTTCCGGCTCCGTAATGGCAGTATCTGCCAATCTGAATGCTTTAAGAGGCAAAATACGCCAGAAACAGCCTTTCACGAAATCATAGACTGCGCTCAGCAATTCGGGAAACGGCAGGCTAGGATACGGGGGCGATACCGCCCGCGCTCTCGCTGCCTGCACCCGGTAGAGGAGCCTTCGCCATGACCCGCAGCAACCGTCCGCTCGGCTTTGCCACCCGCGCCATCCATCACGGCTACGATCCGCACGCCAACGAGGGCGCGCTGACGCCGCCGGTGCACATGACCTCGACCTTTGCGTTCGAGACCGCGGAAGCGGGCGGCGAGATGTTCGCCGGAGAGCGGGCGGGCCATGTCTACACGCGCATCTCCAACCCGACGCTGGCGCTGCTGGAAGACCGCATGGCGGTGCTGGAAGGCGGCGAGGCAGCCATCGCCTTCGCCTCCGGCATGGGCGCAATCACCGCGGTGATGTGGACCTTCCTGTCGCCGGGCGACGAGATCCTGGTCGACAAGACGCTCTATGGCTGCACCTTCGCCTTCTTCCGCCATGGGCTGGCGAAGTTCGGCATCACCGTCACCCATGTCGACATGCGCGACCCGCAGAACGTTGCGGCCGCGATCTCGCCGCGCACCCGCATCGTCTATTTCGAGACGCCGGCCAATCCGAACATGCGCCTCGTCGACATCGCCGCCGTTTCGCGGATCGCCCGCGCGGCCGGTGCCCGCACCGTGGTCGACAACACCTATGCGACGCCGGTGCTGACCCGGCCGCTGGAACTGGGCGCCGACATCGTCGTTCATTCGGCCACCAAGTATCTGGGCGGCCATGGCGACCTGATCGCCGGCATCGCGGTGGGCGCGGCCGAGGACATGCATCAGGTGCGTCTTGTCGGACTGAAGGACATGACCGGCGCGGTGATGGCGCCCCTGACCGCGCATCTGATCATGCGCGGGCTGAAGACGCTGGAGCTGCGGATGGAGCGCCACTGCGCCAGCGCGCTGGCTGCTGCGCAGCTGCTGGAGGATCATCCCGCCGTCGCCGCCGTCCACTATCCGGGCCTGGCGAGCTTTGCTCAGCATGCGCTGGCCGCGCGCCAGATGCCGGGCTTCGGCGGCATGATCGCCTTCGAGCTGGTCGGCGGCATGCGGTCCGGCATCGAGTTTCTCGACGCGCTGCGCCTTGCCCGCCGCGCCGTCAGCCTCGGCGATGCGGAAACGCTGGTCCAGCACCCGGCGAGCATGACGCACTCGACCTACACGCCGCAGGAACGGCAGGAACACGGCATTTCCGACGGGCTGATCCGCCTGTCGGTCGGGCTGGAAACGCCGGAGGACATTCTCGGCGACCTCGCCCAGGCGCTCGACAAGGTCTGGCGCGTCGCCGCCTGAGCGGGCGATTCCGGGAGCCGAAGCTCCGGCAGGCCGGGCAATTTTTGCATCGGTTTTGGCCTGCCGGAGATCGATTTCGGAAAGATTTTGGCGCAAAAAAGAAAAAAGCGAACAAAATTCGCCCGATGCCGCCCTTATGGTTGTCGTCCCTGCGGCATGAAGCGCGCGAAGGCAAAGGCAGTGATGGACAGCACCCGCAAGGCCGAATTGAAGGCCATCGAGAAAAAACTCCTGTGGCTCGCCTGCTGGACGATCCACAACGCCAACCATTTGAGGGAAAAGGGAGACGGCCTGAAGGTCGGCGGCCATCAGGCCTCCTGCGCCTCGATGGTGTCGATCATGACGGCGCTCTACTTCAACTGCCTTCGCCCGCAGGACCGGGTGGCGGTGAAGCCGCATGCCTCGCCGGTCTTCCATGCCATGCAGTATCTGGCCGGCAACCAGACGCGCGAGAAGCTGGAGGCGTTCCGCGCCTATGGCGGCGCGCAGTCCTATCCCAGCCGCACCAAGGACATCGACGACGTCGATTTTTCCACCGGCTCGGTCGGCCTGGGTGTCGCCATCACTGCGTTCTCCTCAATGGTGCAGGATTATTTGGCCGCCAAGCCCTGGGCCGCGAAGCGCCCCGAGGGGCGGATGATCGCGCTGGTCGGCGATGCCGAGCTCGACGAGGGCAACATCTACGAGGCGCTGCAGGAAGGCTGGAAGCACGGCCTGCGCAACACCTGGTGGATCATCGACTACAACCGCCAGAGCCTCGACGGCGTCGTGCGCGAGGGGCTGGCCGGGCGGATCGAGGCGATCTTCGGCGCCTTCGGCTGGGACGTGGTACGGCTCAAGTACGGCGCGCTGCAGAAGGCGGCCTTCGAGGAGCCGGGCGGCGAGGCCCTGCGCAGCTGGATCGACGGTTGCCCCAATGCGCTCTACTCGGCGCTGGCCTTCCAGGGGGGCGCTGCCTGGCGCAAGCGCCTGCTCGACGATATCGGCGACCAGGGCGATGCGACGGCGCTGATCGAGCGGCGGAGCGATGCCGAGCTGCAGGAGCTGATGACCAATCTCGGCGGCCATTGCCTGGAGACGCTGGGCGAGACCTTCGCCGAACAGGCGCGCCATGACCGGCCGACCGCCTTCGTCGCCTACACGATCAAGGGCTGGAATACCCCGCTCGCCGGCCACAAGGACAACCATGCCGGCCTGATGACGCCTGGCCAGATGGAAGAGTTCCGCGCCACCATGAAGGTGCGCGAGGGGCACGAATGGGACCTCGCCGAGGGCCTCGACATCGACGAGGCGGCGCTGCGTGAGGCGGTGCTGTCGACGCCGTTCTTCGCCGCCGGCCGCCGCCGCCACCATGCCGAGCCGGTGGCGACCACCGGCCCGGTCGCGCTCGACGACAAGGTGCTGTCGACCCAGGCCGGTTTCGGCAAGATCCTCGACCAGATCGCCCGCTCGGATTCGAAACTTGCCGAGCGCATCGTCACGACCTCGCCGGACGTGACCGTTTCCACCAATCTCGGCCCCTGGGTGAACCGGCGCGGCCTGTTCGCCCGCGACGCGGTGGCCGACACGTTCCGCGACGAGCGCATCCCCTCGGCGCAGAAGTGGGCCTTCTCGCCGGAAGGTCAGCATATCGAGCTCGGCATCGCCGAGATGAACCTGTTCCTGCTCCTGGGCGCGGCGGGCCTGTCGCACTCGCTGTTCGGCGAACGGCTGATCCCGGTCGGCACGCTCTACGATCCGTTCATCTCCCGCGGTCTCGATGCGCTGAACTATGCCTGCTACCAGGACGCCCGCTTCCTGCTGGTCGCAACGCCCTCGGGCGTGACGCTGGCGCCGGAGGGCGGTGCGCACCAGTCGGTCGCAACGCCGCTGATCGGTATGAGCCAGGACGGGCTTGCCTCGTTCGAGCCGGCCTGGCTGGACGAGCTGTCGACCATCATGGACTGGAGCTTCGACTACCTGCAGCGCGACGGCGAGGGCGATCCGGACGAGCGCACCTGGCTGCGCGACGAGACCGGTGGCTCGGTCTATCTGCGCCTGTCGACAAGGGCGCTGGAACAGCCGATGCGCCGCGACGACGAGGCGTTCCGCCGCGGTGTCATCGACGGTGCCTACTGGCTGCGCGAGCCGGGTCCCAATTGCGAGGTGGTGATCGCCTATCAGGGCGCGGTCGGGCCGGAAGCCATCGAGGCGGCGGGCCGCATCGGCGGCGACCGCCGCGACATCGGCGTGCTGGCGGTGACCTCGGCCGATCGGCTCAACGCCGGCTGGCATGCGGCGATGCGCATGCGAAAGCGTGGCCACCGGGGCGCCATGAGCCATATCGAGCGGCTGCTGTCGCCGCTGCCGGCCCATTGCACGATGATCACGGTCATCGACGGCCACCCGGCGACGCTGGCGTGGCTCGGCTCGGTCTGCGGCCATCGCACCGCGGCGCTGGGCGTCGAGCATTTCGGCCAGACCGGCACCATCGCCGACCTCTACCACCACTTCGGCATCGACGCGGATGCCATCGTCGCGGCCGCTTCCGAGCTTGCGCCGGGCCGCCCCGTGCGGCTGGTCAACCCGCTCTGAGGCGGGGCGGCACGCCTGCCGATATTCCTGTTGCCTGCAAGGCGCCTGTAGCGGGCGGGGGATTTGCATTCCCCGCCCGGCTGCTTACATAGGCACTCCGGGGATGACTCCGAGGGGCGGCCC
Organism: Stappia sp. G46H5W; assembly: GCF_058448995.1. NCBI lineage: Bacteria > Pseudomonadati > Pseudomonadota > Alphaproteobacteria > Hyphomicrobiales > Stappiaceae > Stappia > Stappia sp. G46H5W. The sequence goes on from NZ_JBZFLL010000006.1 coordinate 187,707, forward strand.
GGCCGGGTCGCGCCTTGTTTTCCCCGCGCCCCGAACGACCTGGCAGGAGACGACAGCGCATGCAGGCACAGCACGATCCCACGGGCTGGCACGGCACCACCATCCTCAGCGTCCGCAAGGGCGGCAAGGTGGTCATCGCCGGCGACGGGCAGGTCTCCCTCGGCCAGACCGTGATCAAGCATACGGCACGCAAGGTGCGCCCGCTCGCCAAGGGTGAGGTCATCGCCGGTTTCGCCGGCGCCACGGCCGACGCCTTCACGCTGTTCGAGCGCCTCGAAGCCAAGCTCGAGCAGTATCCGGGACAGCTGATGCGTGCCTGCGTGGAGCTGGCCAAGGACTGGCGGACCGACCGCTACCTGCGCCGCCTCGAGGCGATGATGCTGGTGGCCGACAAGTCGGTGTCGCTGGTGCTGACGGGAACCGGCGACGTGCTGGAACCGGAAGGCGGCGTCATGGGCATCGGCTCTGGCGGCAATTATGCGCTGGCCGCGGCCCGCGCGCTGGCCGACACCGACATGGATGCCGAGACCATCGCCCGGCGGGCCATGGCGATTGCCGCAGAGATCTGCGTCTACACGAACGGCAACCTCACCATCGAGACACTGGATGCCGATTGATCCGCAGCGCATCGGCTTTCGGCCGGTCGGGACTGCCGACCTGCCGCTGCTGGCCGGGTGGATGGAAACCCCGCACTGGCGCCGGTGGTGGGGCGAGCCGCAAACCGAGCTCGGCTACATCCGCGACATGATCGAGGGGCGGGACACGACCGAGCCCTGGCTGTTCACGCTGGATGGCCGCGAGGCCGGCTACATTCAGGTCTGGTACGTGGACGACAACCAGGGGCCCGAAACCGTTGCCGAACATCCCTGGCTCGGCGAGTTGCCCGCCGGGGCGGTCGGTGTCGACCTGTCCATCGGCCGCGAGGAAGATCTGTCCCGCGGCATCGGTTCGGCGGTGCTGATGGCTTTCGTCGCGCTGCTGCGCGCGCGGGGACACACGCAGATCGTGATCGACCCGGATGCGGAGAACGGCCGAGCCTGTCGTGCTTACGAGAAGGCCGGCTTTCGGCCGCTCGCGCATCTGGCCGGCCGCACGGGCGAGGCGCTGATCATGGAACATGTCGAAGGCGCCGGGGAGGTCCGCCCATGACCGCCCGGCTCGATCAGGCACGGCTGGAGGCCGCCGTCGGTCTCGGCATCGTGACCCGCCAGCAGGCCGACCGCCTCGCAGAGTTCTGGACCGTCCCGCTACCGCAGGCCGGTGCCGCGGAGACGGTGGATGCGGCCGCGGACATTCCCGACGGGGTCTCTCATGCGGATGCGGAGGAGGTCCGCTTCGCGCGCGGCTTCCACGACATCTTCATTTCCATCGGCATCCTGGTGTTCCTGTTCGGCCTCGTCTTCGGCCTGCGCGACCAGGAACCGCCCTATCTGGTGACGGGCGTCGCGGCGGCGGCGGTCTGGGCGTTGTCCGAGATTTTCGCCAAGCGCCTGCGGCTCGCCCTGCCGTCCTTCCTGCTGACGGTGGCTTTCGCGCCGCTGCTGCTGATCGCCTGTACCGGCTTTGTCACCGGGGGACATCCGCTGTTCAGCCAGGCGATCGTCAACACCGATCTGCCGCTCTACATGATCGTCCCGACATTGCTCGGCATTGCCGGCGGCGTCCTGCACTACTGGCGCTTTCGGGTGCCGGTCGGGATTGCCATCGTTGCTTGTACCGTGCTGTTCCTGGCCGCGCTGACTATCGAGACGGCAGCGCCGGGTCTGCTGGAGGCGGGGGCCGCCTGGTTCACGCTCGCGGCCGGACTGGCGACCTTCGTGGTCGCCATGCGCTACGATGCGCGCGACCCGCGCCGGATCACGGTGGCGAGCGACAAGGCGTTCTGGCTGCACCTGCTCGCCGCGCCGCTGGTCGTCCATTCGGTCCTGCTGCTGGCGATCGACGGCGTGGAGGCGATGGAAGCGACCGACGCGCTGGTTGCCATCGCCCTGTTCCTGGCGCTCGCTTTCGTGGCTGTCGTCGTCGACCGGCGGGCGCTGCTGGTCTCCGGGCTCGGCTATTTCGGCATCGCCATCGGCCAGCTGATGACCGAGGCGCAGTTCTCCGGCGAGACCAGCCTTGCCATGACCCTGATCCTTTTGGGCTGCTTCATCCTGTTGCTGGGATCGGCCTGGCGGGTGGTGCGCCGGGTGCTTTGCAGCCCCTTGCGCGGCACCGCCCTTGCCCGCGCCGTCCCGGCCTTCGACTGAGCTTCATCGAGAGAAAGACACGGCTATGACCACTTTGTCCCCACGTGAGATCGTCTCCGAGCTGGACCGCCACATCGTCGGCCAGAAGGACGCCAAGCGCGCCGTCGCCATCGCCCTGCGCAACCGCTGGCGCCGGCAGCAGCTGGACGACAGCCTCCGCGAGGAGGTGATGCCGAAGAACATCCTGATGATCGGCCCCACCGGCGTCGGCAAGACGGAGATCTCGCGTCGGCTGGCCAAGCTGGCGAACGCTCCCTTCGTCAAGGTCGAGGCGACAAAGTTCACGGAAGTGGGCTATGTCGGCCGCGATGTGGAGCAGATCGTCCGCGATCTGGTCGAGGCCGGCATCGCGTTGGTGCGCGTCGCCAAGCGCAAGGCGGTTGAGGCCAAGGCCCATCTGCAGGCCGAGGAGCGGGTGCTGGAGGCGCTGGTCGGCAAGGGCGCAAGCCCGGCCACCAAGGACAGCTTCCGCAAGAAGCTGCGCGAGGGCGAGCTGGACGACAAGGAAATCGAGATACAGGTGCGGGCCGCCCCGCAGATGCCTAGCTTCGAGATGCCCGGCATGCCCGGCGCCAGCGTCGGCGTGATGAACATCTCCGACATGCTCGGCAAGGCGTTCGGCGGCCAGACCAAGCCGCGCCGCGTCTCCGTGCGCGACAGCTACCAGATCCTGTTGGAGCAGGAGGCCGATGCGCTGCTCGACGAGGACAAGGTTGTCGAGGAAGCCATCCATCTGGTGGAAAATGCCGGCATCGTCTTTCTCGACGAGGTCGACAAGATCTGCGCGCGCGGCGAGCGCATGGGCGGCGACGTCTCCCGCGAGGGCGTGCAGCGCGATCTGCTGCCCTTGATCGAGGGTACGGTCGTTTCCACCAAGCACGGACCGGTCAAGACCGACCACATCCTGTTTATCGCCTCCGGCGCCTTCCACGTCGCCAAGCCATCGGATCTCTTGCCGGAGTTGCAGGGTCGCCTGCCGATCCGCGTCGAGCTGAGGGCGCTGACCAAGGACGATTTCCGCGCGATCCTGACCGACACCGAAGCCAGCCTGATCAAGCAGTATGTCGCACTGCTGGCGACGGAGGAGGTGGAGCTGACCTTCACCGAAGACGCGATCGAGGAGATCGCCTCCATCGCCGTCGACCTCAACTCGACGATCGAGAACATCGGCGCGCGGCGGCTGCAGACTGTGATGGAGCGGATCCTCGACGAGGTGTCCTTCGTCGCACCGGACATGGCCGACCGCCAGGTGACCATCGACGCGGCCTATGTGCGCAAGAACATCGGCGAGCTGGCCAAGAACGTCGACCTGTCGAGGTTCATCCTGTGATCCTCGGCAAGGTTTCCGCCGGTATCGCTTGGTGCTTGCCGCGCTGCGGCGGCAATGGCAGCATGCGCGCATGGTAGCGATCCGCAAGAGTTTCGAGGAAGGCCACAGGCGCAAGTTTCTCGTCGTCGTCGACGAGACGGCCGAGTGCGACCGGGCCATCGTCTATGCCGCCAAGCGCGCAGAGCGCACCGGGGGCGTCGCCACGCTGCTTTATGTGATCGCGCCCGGCGACTTCCAGCACTGGATCGGCGTGGAGGACATCATGCGCGCCGAGGCGCGCGAGGAGGCCGATGCCTGCCTGGCGCGGGCGGCCGACCGGGTGCGGGCCGTCGCCCGCACGACCCCGGAACTGGTGGTGCGCGAAGGCAACCGGTCCGACGAGATCCTGCAGCTGATCGAAGAGGATGCGGACATCGCCATCCTGGTGCTGGCGGCCGGAAGCGGCTCGGAAGGGCCGGGCCCGCTCGTCACCGCCATCGCCGGCAAGGGCGCGGGCAGCTTCCCCATCCCCGTGACCATCGTGCCGGGCACGCTGGACGACGAATCGATCGCGGCGCTCGCCTGAGCGCAACAAAAGAACAGACTGGAACCATTCCAATCTGGAAACGCGATCCCCTCCGCTGTATATTGGGGTCAAGACCGCAGCTGATGCAGGCCATGGTGGCTCTGGCGACGCGACGCGAGACCGTGTGGAAGACCTCCGGCCGCGCACCCGCGCAAGGGCACGGTCGGCAGGGACAGGCCTGCGAGGGCGTGCCCAAGGGCCCGGCCCGCTAGACAAGGAAGACCGACATGTTCATTCAGACCGAGGCGACGCCGAACCCGGCGACCCTCAAGTTCCTCCCCGGCCGGATCGTTCTGCCGGAAGGCACCATGGACTTCCGCAAGAGCGAGGACGCCGGAACCTCGCCGCTGGCCCAGACGCTGTTCCAGGTCGATGGCGTGGAAGGCATTTTCTTTGGCCATGACTTCATCTCCGTGACCAAGGGCGACGTCGACTGGCAGCACATCAAGCCGGCGATCCTGGGTGCCATCATGGAGCATTTCATGTCCGGCGCGCCGGTCATGGCCAGCGAGATGTCCGACGAGAGCGACGAGGAGTTCTTCGAAAAGGGCGACGAGGAGACCGTCGACACCATCAAGGAGCTGATCGAGACGCGCGTGCGTCCGGCCGTGGCGCAGGACGGTGGCGACATCACCTTCCGCGGTTTCCGCGACGGGATCGTCTACCTGTCGATGCGCGGCGCCTGCTCGGGCTGCCCGTCCTCGACCGCGACGCTGAAGCACGGCATCCAGAACCTGCTCCGGCATTTCGTCCCGGAAGTCGAGGAAGTGCGCGCGATCTGAGCCTGATGGCGTGATCAGGAGGGCGGTCCGGCTGCACGGCGGCCGGGCCGCCCTCGCGTTTTGGCGCAAGCGTTCGAGCCGGGTTCGAGATCCGGGTTGCCCGGCGTCTTAGCCTTTGGTTTTGTCGACTTCTCTCGCCGCCCACGGTTTAGTGATTCCATGCGACTGCTTGCCATCGATACCGCGCTCGACGCCTGTTCGGTCGCCGTCCATGACGGCAGCGGGGATGCGTTGCGCCTGACCTCGGCGAGCGAGGTGCTGGGCCGCGGGCATGCCGAGCGGCTGATGGGCATGATCGGCGAGGTGATGGCCGAGGCGAGCCTGCCCTTCGCTGCGCTCGACCGGATCGCGGTCACCGTCGGTCCCGGTTCCTTCACCGGCCTCAGGGTCGGCCTGTCCGCCGCCCGTGGCATCGCCCTCGTGGTCGGGGCGCCGGCGGTCGGCATCGGCACCCTGGAAGCGCTCGCCGCCACCCTTTCGGCAGGCGAGCCGGTCCGGGCGGTGCTGGCAGCCAAGGGCGGCGAGATCTACGCGCAAGGATTTGCCGCCGACGGGACGCCCCTGGATGCCCCGCAGGCCGTCGATGCCGCAGCCTACGGCGCCGCGCTGCCATCGGGGAGCGCGCTTTACGGCAGCGGCGCCCCCAAGCTGGTGGCGGCGAGCGGACGCGAGGATCTCAGGATCCTGGGCGAGGCCGGCTGGCCGGACATCGCCGCCGTGGCACGCCTTGGCGCCCTCGCCGAAATCGGCAGCCATCCTCCAGAGCCGCTCTATCTGCGCCCGCCCGATGCGGCGCCCGCGCGGCGCGATCTCCGGTTGCTGGCATGAGCTACTGGTGGTTTCTTCCCTCGCCGCCTGTGGTGGAGGAGGCCGTGCCCTCCGACCATGCGGTGCTGGCCGAAATCCATGAACGGTCCTTCCCCAGCGGCTGGAGCGAGGACGATCTTGCAGCGCTCGCCCGCCAGCCGGGCGTCACGATCCTGCAGGCCCGGCGCTCCAGCCTTCTCGGCAGCCGCTCCATCCTCGGTTTCGTGATCCTGCGGGTTGCCGCCGACGAGGCGGAAGTGCTCACGATCGCGGTGGATCCGCGCCAGCGCCAGCGCGGCGTCGGGGCGCTGCTGATGCGGCACGCCCTCTCGCGCCTTTATGCGGACAGGGTGGCCTCGCTGTTTCTCGAGGTCGATGCCGCCAATGCTCCGGCCTTGGCGCTTTACCGCCGTCTCGGCTTCCGCAAGGTGGGCGAACGGCGCGGCTATTATCGCGACAGCGCGGGCGATGGCGGTGCGCTTGTCATGCGTGTCGATCTGGCGTAATCGGCTTGGCGGTATGGCGACGGCCCGCTAGCCGGCCGGCGCACCGGTCGACGGGCGCGAGAAGGAGAGGCGAGATGACCGATTCCGGCAGCCGCAAGGGCGCCGAGACCACGGCCGAGCAGCCGCCTGCCTCGCTGGAGGATCAGTGCGTTGCCAAGGGCATGCGCATGACCGAGCAGCGGCGGATCATCGCCCGGGTGATCGAAGGCGCCAGCGACCATCCCGATGTCGAGGAGCTCTACCGCCGCGCCGTCGAGAACGACCCGCGCATCTCCATTTCCACCGTCTATCGCACGGTGAAGCTGTTCGAGGATGCCGGCATCATCGAGCGCCACGATTTCCGCGACGGGCGCGCCCGCTACGAGACCGTGCCGGAAGAGCACCACGACCACCTGATCGACCTGAAGACCGGCAGCGTCATCGAGTTCCGCAACGAGGAGATCGAGCGGCTGCAGGAGGCCATCGCCCGCAAGCTCGGCTACCGGCTCGTCGATCACCGGCTGGAGCTGTACGGCGTGCCGCTGTCGCCGAAGGACCGGGGCTGATCCGATGATGCGCCTGCGCGCCGCGACCGTCCTGGCGACCCTGACGGTGGTGACGCTGCCGCTGATCCCGGTGCAATGGCTGGCGCTGCGCCTGAAGGGCGGGCTGAAGCGCTCCCTGCCCGTCGTCTGGCACCGCATCGCCTGCCGTACTGTGGGCATTCGCGTACGCGAGATCGGCCGGCCGGCGCGCGAGCGGCCCCTGTTGATCGTCGCCAATCACGTTTCCTGGCTCGATATCACCGTTCTCGGCAGCCGCATGCCGCTGTCCTTCGTCGCCAAGACCGAGGTCGCGTCCTGGCCGGTCTTCGGGCTTTTCGCCAAGCTGCAGCGCTCGGTCTTCGTCGACCGGCAGCGGCGCAGCGCGACCGGGCGCACCGCCGAGGAACTGGGCACGCGCCTTGCCTCGGGCGATGCCATGGTTCTGTTCGCGGAAGGCACGTCGAACAGCGGCAACGAGGTCCTGCCCTTCCGCTCTGCGCTGATCGGCGCCGCGCGCCATGCGCTGGCCGGCGACGATGGCGAGATGTGGATCCAGCCGCTGGCGCTCGCCTATACCCATCTGCACGGGTTGCCGATGGGGCGGCAGTTCCGCCCGCATGTCGCCTGGTATGGCGACATGGAGATGGTACCGCATTTCATGAACGTGGTCCGCCAGGGCGCGGTCGATGTCGCCGTGGTCTGGGGCGAGCCGATCCGCGTGCGCCCGGATATGGACCGCAAGACCCTAACGCGGCTGCTGGAGGACGAGGTGCGCCGCCTCGCCGGCAATGTGCGCGCGGGTCATCCCCCGGCGGGGCCCGAGTTGCCGCCCGCCGCCCCAGCGGCCGATGTGCCGGCCGAAGCGGACGAACCTGCTATTCTCAAGGCGGCCGAAAACGGCTAAAGCAGGCACGATCGGCGAGCGGCCGGGCGCGCGAGGCGCGCCGCCGTTATCGCACCCTTGACACAATCCGTCGGCAAGACTTCAGCCATTGGCTGCCGGACGGCATGCGGCGCGGCAAGACCCGCGCGGAGACAGGATGAGCGAAGAGATCAGCAACGCCCCGGCAGGGGATGGCATCGTCAGCGATCCGGCGGCCGGCCTCGGCGCCGGCACGGCTCCCGCGCGCCGGGTCTTCGTCAAGACCTATGGCTGCCAGATGAACGTCTATGACAGCGAGCGGATGACCGACGCGCTGGTGCCGCAGGGCTACAGCGCCACCGAAACGCTCGAGGATGCCGACCTGATCATCCTCAACACCTGCCATATCCGCGAAAAGGCCGCGGAGAAGGTCTATTCGGAGCTCGGACGGCTGCGCAAGCTGAAGGCCGAGCGTGCCGAACAGGGGCGCGAGACGATGATCGGCGTTGCCGGCTGCGTCGCCCAGGCAGAGGGAGAGGAGATTGCCCGCCGCGCGCCCGTCGTCGATCTGGTCTTCGGCCCGCAGACCTATCACCGGCTGCCGGAACTGGTCAGCCGCGCGGCGGCCGGCGAGAGCGTCGTCGAGACCGAGTTCGAGATCGAGGAAAAGTTCCGCCATCTGTCGAAGCCGCAGGCCGAGCCCAAGGCGACGGCAACCGGCAGGCCGCGCAGCTACACCGCCTTCCTGACCGTGCAGGAGGGGTGCGACAAGTTCTGCACCTTCTGCGTGGTGCCCTATACGCGCGGCGCCGAGGTGTCGCGCGACGTGGCGCAGATCGTCGCCGAGGCCGAACGGCTGGCCGCGCGCGGCATTCGCGAGGTCACGCTGCTCGGCCAGAACGTCAATGCCTGGCATGGTGCGGGGCCGGAGGGCGGCGCCTGGGGGCTCGGTCAGCTGCTGGAGCGGCTGGCGCGCATCGACGGGATCGACCGGCTGCGCTACACGACCAGCCACCCGCGCGACATGGACGATGCGCTGATCGCCGCCCATCGCGACCTGCCGCAGGTGATGCCCTACCTGCACCTGCCGGTGCAGTCGGGCTCGGATCGCATTCTCAAGGCGATGAACCGCAAGCACACGCGCGACGACTATTTCCGCCTGATCGACCGTATCCGCGCGGCCCAGCCGGACCTTGCCCTGTCCTGCGATTTCATCGTCGGCTTCCCAGGCGAGACGGATGCGGATTTCCGCGACACGATGGACCTGATCGAGCAGGTTGGCTTCGCCTCGGCGTTTTCCTTCAAGTACAGCCCTCGTCCCGGCACGCCGGGTGCGACCATGGCCGATCATGTGCCGGAAGCGGTCATGAACGAGCGGCTGCTGGAGCTGCAGGATCTGGTGGCGCGACAGCAGAAGGCCTTCAACGAAAGCCTCGTGGGGCGCACCTGCGAGGTGCTGGTCGAAAAGCACGGCCGCAATCCCGGACAGCTCAACGGTCGCTCGCCCTGGCTGCAGCCGGTACAGTTCGATGCGCACGAAAGCCTGATCGGCGAGATCGTGCCGGTGGAAATCGTCGGAACCGGCGCGAATTCCCTGTTCGCGCGTCTCGCGCCGGGGCACAATAAAGGGCAGGCAACTCCCTTGCGGGCCCAGGCGTGAGGCCCGGACACGGGGTTTCAGGAGGCATGATGCCAGGAGAAGCCGCTTGAACGGCGCCAGCCGGACACCCGGCCGGGGAGGGTACCGCGCCGCGGTCCCCGCTTCGGACATGACCCATGTGGTTCTGGCCTTCGACGACAATCGGCTCGTCGGCGATCTTTTCGGCCAGTTCGACCAGAATCTCGCGCTTATCGAGCAGCGCCTCGGCGTCGATGCGGTGGCGCGGGGCAATCAGGTGATCATCAAGGGGCGCCATTCCGGCTGCGAGCAGGCTCGCCGCGCGCTGGAATCGCTCTATGCACGCCTGCAGCAAGGCTACGAGCTGCATCCGGGCGACGTGGAAGGGGCATTGCGTATGGCCGCTGCGGAAGAAGCGCAACTCGATCTGCCGACCATCGAGCCGCGCTCGCATCTGACCTATGCCCAGGTCTCGACCCGCCGCAAGACGGTGCTGGCCCGCACCCCGGCGCAGGATGCCTATATCCGTGCGATGGACCGGGCAGATCTTACCTTCGGCGTCGGGCCGGCCGGTACCGGCAAGACCTTCCTTGCCGTCGCCTATGCGGCGGCGTTGCTGGAGCGCGGCGACGTGGCCCGGCTGATCCTGTCGCGTCCGGCGGTGGAGGCGGGCGAACGGCTCGGCTTCCTGCCTGGCGACATGAAGGAGAAGGTCGATCCCTATCTGCGCCCGCTCTACGACGCGCTCTACGAGATGATGCCAGCGGAAAAGGTCGAGCGCGGCTTGCAGTCCGGCATGATTGAGGTCGCGCCGCTCGCCTTCATGCGCGGGCGCACGCTCTCCAACGCGGTTGTGATTCTGGACGAATCCCAGAACACCACCACGATGCAGATGAAGATGTTCCTGACCCGCCTTGGCGAGAATTCTCGGATGATCGTCACCGGCGACCCGAGCCAGGTCGACCTGCCGCCGGGCCAGAAGTCGGGCCTGCGCGAGGCTCTGGCCCTGCTGGAAGGCGTCGAGGGCGTGGCACAGGTGCGCTTCACCGAGGTCGACGTGGTGCGCCACGAGCTCGTCGCCCGTATCGTGCGCGCCTATGACGATGCGGGCCGCGAGGCGAGTGCCGAGCGCGATGCGGCCGAGGCTGCCGCCGAAGCCGCACGGCGGTCCCCACGGCGGGGCCCGGCGGCATGAGCCAGGGCGAAGCTGTGGTGCCGGAGATCGACGTTGCCGTCGAGGCCGACGGCTGGCCGGGCGAAGACGAGCTGGAAGCGCTTGTCGCGCGGGTCGTCGAGGTGGCCTGCCGCGAGGCGGAGCTGGAGCTGGTCGAGGGCGCGGAGCTCTCGGTCGTCTTTGCCGACGATGCGCGCGTGCGCGAGCTCAACCGAGACTGGCGCGACAAGGATGCGCCGACCAACGTCCTGTCCTTCCCGGGCGGAGACGAGGAAGAGCCGCCTTTCGGTCCGCTTCTCGGCGATATCATCCTGGCCCGCGAGACGGTTGTGCGCGAGGCCGGGGAGCTCGACATCGCATTTTCCGACCACGTGACACATCTTGTTGCGCATGGATTCCTTCACCTTTTCGGTTACGATCACCAAATGGAGGACGAAGCCGAGGAGATGGAGGCCCTGGAGCGGCGCATTTTGGCCGTTCTGGGTATTGCAGACCCTTACCGGGACCCTCTGGTGTCCGGAACCGAAACGGAGAGCGAGACGCCCGTGTGAGCGGGCGTGAAAACCGATATGAATGATACAGAGGTCCGAAGTACGACCGACACTCCGGCGTCGCAAAATGCGGCAGCAGGAGCGGCGGCAGAAGCCGCCCAGACCGACGGCGAACCGCAGCGATCGCTGCGCAGCGTGTGGTCCGATGCCCTGAAACGGTTTGCCGGTCTGCGGCGACCGGGCAACGGTGCGGGCACGCTGCGCCAGAACCTCCAGGACGAACTGGCCCGCGAGGCCGACGACAGCGCGAGCTTCACGCCCGAAGAGCGCATCCTGTTGTCCAACATCCTGCGCCTGCGCGAGGTGCGGGTGGAGGACGTCATGGTGCCGCGCGCCGATATCGATGCGGTGGAGGACACCGTCACCGTTTCCCGGTTGATGGATGTGTTCCGCGAGAGCGGCCATTCCCGCATGCCGGTCTATCACGACGGCCTCGATGATCCGCGGGGCATGGTCCACATAAAGGACCTGATGGCCTATTTCGTCGGCCGCGCGGCCCCGGAAGAAAAGCGCGAGGGCCAGCGCAACGGCGAGGCCGGTACGACGGACGCCGGCGAGGCGCCGGCCAGCAACGAACCGCAGATCTTCGACCTGACCCGCGTCGACCTCTCGTTGCCGCTGGCCGAGGCCAACCTGATCCGTCCGGTTCTCTTCGTGCCGCCGTCCATGCCGGCGACCGACCTGATGGCGAAGATGCAGGCCGACCGCGTGCAGATGGCGCTGGTCATCGACGAATACGGCGGCACCGAAGGTCTCGTCTCGCTGGAGGACATCGTCGAGACCGTCGTCGGCGACATCGAGGACGAGCACGACGAGGACGAGGAGGCGATGATCCAGAAGGTCGCCGACGGCGTCTGGGTTGCCGATCCCCGCGTCCCGGTCGAGGAAGTCGAGGAAGCGGTTGGAACCGACTTCCAGCTCGGCGATCTTGCCGAGGAAGTCGACACGCTGGGCGGCCTGGTCTTTACCCTCGTCGGACGTGTGCCGGTGCGCGGCGAGCTGCTCGCCGCACGCGAGTTTCCCGGCTACGAGTTCGAGGTACTCGACGCCGACCCGCGCCGTATCAAGCGGCTGCGGATCCGGGCGCGGCGTCCCGAGGCCCGCCTCACGGAAACGCGCCGGCGGCTGCGCCGGCCGGAGTCGGCCAACTAGAGCGCAAACACGCAATCTTGATGGAAGCCGTGCCCGTGCGCCCGATGGCGTGCGGGCGCGGCTTTCGCTTCACTTGACCGGCGCCGGGGTGCCGGGAATGGTCCGGTGACGGGCGACTGATTCGCCCTTGTGTTGCACGCATCGCGGACGCGCGCCGGATGCGCAAAGCAGGAGCCGACACCGTGCTGCGCCTCGCACAGGTTTTCCTTCTCGCTCATGGCTGGCGACGCTGGCTGCTGGCGGCTCTGGCCGGTGCCATCGCCGCGCTCGCCATGCCGCCCTTCGGGCTTTTTCCGGTCCTTGCCCTGTCGATGCCGGCGTTGGTCTGGCTGCTCGACGGAGCGATCTCGGACGAGATGGGCTGGGCGCGCCGCCTGCGACCGGGCTTTGCGATCGGCTGGTGGTTCGGCTTCGGCTTTCATCTGGCGGGCCTGTGGTGGATCGGCCGGGCGTTTCTCGTCGAGGCGGACGTCTTTGCCTGGATGATTCCCTTTGCCGTCGTACTGCTGCCGGCGGGCCTGGCGCTGTTCACCGGCCTTGCGACCCTGGTCGCCGGTCTTGCCTGGCGCGACGGGCCGGACCGGCTGTTGCTGCTGGCGCTTGTGCTGACGCTGGCCGATTGGCTGCGCGGCCATGTGCTTACCGGCTTTCCGTGGAACCTGTGGGGCTATGCCTTTGGCGACTACACGGTCCTGATGCAGCCGGCGGCACTGGTCGGGGTCTATGGGCTCGGTCTTCTTGTCGTGACCGTGTTCTGCGGGCTTGCCGGCTTTGCCGACGGCACGCGGGGCGGGCGGCGGATGGGGGGCGCCTCCCTGCTGCTGCTGGCCGTGGTCGCGGGCTATGGCGCCGCGCGCTTGTCGCTCGCGCCGGTGTCTGGCGGCGAGGAGATCGCCATCCGCGTCGTGCAACCCTCGATTCCGCAGGAAGAGAAGTGGCAGCCGGAAAACCGGGCGCGGGTGTTCCAGACCTATCTGGAGGCAAGCCGTGCGCCCTGGCAGGGTGCGGAGGGCGATGCCGAACTGCCGCGTCTGGTGATCTGGCCGGAATCCGCGCCGCCCTTCCTGCTGACGGAGGCGCCGGAGGCGCTTGCCGCCATCGCCGATCTGCTGCGCGACGAGGATACGCTGGTGACCGGGGCGATCCGCGCCAGCGTCGAGGATGCCGGGCGCCGGGTGTTCTACAACTCCGTCTTCGTCATCGACGGGGAAGGCACGATCCGCGACGCCTACGACAAGGTACGCCTCGTGCCCTTCGGCGAATACCTGCCCCTCGGCGATCTTCTGGAGGGGATCGGCCTGACGAAGCTGGTGGAACTGCCGGGAACCTTTCGCGCAGGCTTTCGCCACCGCACGCTGGAGCCCGTCGCCGGGCCGGCATTCCTGCCGTTGATCTGCTACGAGGCGATCTTCCCGCAGGCCGCTACAACCCGCGATGGCCGGCCGGGGTTTTTGCTGAACGTCACCAATGATGCCTGGTTCGGCGACACGCCGGGCCCCCGCCAGCATTTCGTCCAGTCACGCATGCGGGCGGTGGAGCAGGGGTTGCCGGTTGTGCGCGCAGCCAACACGGGCATATCAGGAGTTGTGGATCCCTATGGGCGGGTGCTGGAGATGCGCCCCCTGATGGAGGCGGCAACGATCGACACGCGGCTTCCTTCTGCGATTTCCGCAGGGGCATTTGCGCGATATGGACAGACTGCCTTGTCAATTTTCCTGATAGTTTTTCTTGGCACCCTTCTGATAACGCGTTACTTAGGTTATGCGCGTAATGATTGACGGGCTGGCGGGCAGCACGGCATCATAACAACCGGGATATCCTGTTGCGTAGAACAGGTTGCAACCCTTTGAACCGGCGTCGGTTCTTCCTCGATGTTTTGATGTCCGGATACACGTATCCGGCGAGAACGTCTCGGACCGAACAAAGAAACGCTGGGTAAGATAAGTATGGTCACAGCATTCGAAAGACCCGGGAAGAAGACGGACATGAGCAGCAAGAAGGCACCGAACCCCATCGACGTGCATGTCGGCAGCCGCGTGCGACTGCGTCGCATGATGCTTGGCATGAGCCAGGAAAAGCTTGGCGAAAGCCTTGGTATCACGTTTCAGCAAATTCAGAAGTACGAAAAAGGCACCAACCGCATCGGCGCAAGTCGGCTGCAGCACATCGCCACGATCCTGAAGGTCCCGGTTGCCTTCTTCTTCGAGGATGCACCCGGCACGCCGGAGGACGCCAGCGGCTTCGGCGAAGCCAAGCCGGCATCCTACGTGGTCGATTTCCTCTCCTCTTCCGAGGGCCTGTCGCTCAACAAGGCCTTCGTGCGGATCGAGGACGCCAAGGTGCGTCGCCGCGTCGTGGATCTGGTTCGCGCGCTGGCTGGCGAAGAAGTCTGATACCAGGATTTGATGGTGCGGACGGGTGGTGACGGCAGCACTGTCGCCCCCCGTCCGCAGGGCCCGATGCCCTGCGGCGCGAATGCGCTGGCGTGGGTTGCGGTCCCGCATGGCTTGACGAGCCGTCGTCTTCGCTGGCATGTGTCGTGCGTGGCGGCGGGGTTCCCTGCCGCTTCTTTCTATTCTTCCCAGAAGGACGGTTGAACGTGGCTCGTCAAGATTATCTCTTCACTTCCGAATCCGTGTCGGAAGGCCATCCGGACAAGGTCTGCGACCGCATCTCCGATACGGTCGTCGATGCCTTCATCTCCGAGATGCCCGAGGCGCGCGTTGCCTGCGAAACGCTGGCAACCACCAATCGCGTCGTGATTGCGGGTGAGACCCGCGGTCCCGCGTCGATCACCAACGAGTACATCGCGCATCTGGCCCGCATGGCCATCCGCGACATCGGTTACGAGCAGGAAGGCTTCCACTGGGAGACCTGCGACGTCGCCGTCCATCTGCACGCCCAGTCGGCCCACATCGCCCAGGGCGTTGACGCGGCCGACAACAAGGACGAAGGCGCCGGCGACCAGGGCATCATGTTTGGTTACGCCTGCCGCGAGACGCCGGAGCTGATGCCGGCCCCGATCTATTACTCGCACAAGATCCTCCGCCTGCTGGCCGAAGCCCGCAAGTCCGGCAAGGAGCCGGCGCTCGGGCCGGATGCCAAGAGCCAGGTCACCGTGCGCTACGAGAACGGTCTGCCGGTCGGCGTGACCTCGATCGTGCTGTCGACCCAGCACCTCGACCCCAAGCTGACCTCGCATGACATCCGCGCCATCGTCGAGCCCTACATCGTCACGGCGCTGCCGGGCGGCTGGGTCACCAAGGACACGGCCTGGCACGTCAACCCGACCGGTGCCTTCGTCATCGGCGGTCCCGACGGCGATGCAGGCCTGACCGGCCGCAAGATCATCGTCGACACCTATGGTGGTGCTGCCCCGCATGGCGGCGGCGCCTTCTCGGGCAAGGACCCGACCAAGGTCGACCGCTCGGCCGCCTACGCGGCCCGCTATCTCGCGAAGAACGTGGTCGCGGCCAACCTCGCCGACCGCTGCACGATCCAGCTGTCCTACGCCATCGGCGTTGCCGAGCCGCTGTCGGTCTATGTCGACCTGCACGGCACCGGCAATGTCGAGGAAGCGAAGCTGGAGAAGGCCCTGCGCGAGGTGATGCACCTGACCCCGCGCGGCATCCGCCAGCACCTCGGCCTGAACCGGCCGATCTACGCCCGCACGGCCGCCTATGGCCACTTCGGCCGCGAACCGGAGGAGGACGGTGGCTTCTCCTGGGAGAAGATCGACCTCGTGCACGCGCTGCGCGACGCCGTCGCCTGACACTCGCCGGGCCGCAAGGCCCCGGCCTGTCCTCCCGCCCGGCACCCAGGTGCCGGGCGGACTTCGTTTTCGCCGCTCCCATGCGCGCCGTGATGCGCCGGCCGGGGCGGCTGTTGCCGGACCTGCACGTACATGACCGACCACAGCAAGGGCTCCTTCTTCGGCCGCCGCGTCGGCAAGCCGCTACGCGCACAGCGCCGCGAGGCCTTCGAGGCCGCGCTCCAGCGCTTGCAGCCGGATCTGGCGCAAGCTGCGCCGCAGGACCTGCGCGAGCTGTTTTCCGGCAAGGTCGATGCGGTCTGGATGGAGATCGGCTTCGGCGGCGGCGAGCATCTGCTGCATGAGGCGCAGCGGTTGCCGGATACCGGCTTCATCGGCGTCGAGCCCTTTGTCAGCAGTCTGGCCAAGGCTGTCGTCGAGGTCG
This sequence comes from Stappia sp. G46H5W, assembly GCF_058448995.1. Classification (NCBI taxonomy): domain Bacteria; kingdom Pseudomonadati; phylum Pseudomonadota; class Alphaproteobacteria; order Hyphomicrobiales; family Stappiaceae; genus Stappia; species Stappia sp. G46H5W. Next base: position 204,023 of record NZ_JBZFLL010000006.1, read on the forward strand.
ATACGCAGGAACTGTCCAACGTTCGGGTCTATGGCGACGATGCGATCAAGCTGCTGGACTGGCTGCCCGACGCCTCGCTCGACGGCATCTATCAGCTCTATCCCGACCCCTGGCCCAAGCGCCGGCACTGGAAGCGCCGCTTCGTCAATCCGGTCAATCTGGACCGCATGGCACGTGTGCTGAAGCCCGGTGCGCTCTACCGCTTCGCCAGCGACATCGACACTTATGTCGACTGGACGCTGGCCCGCCTGCTCGCCCATCCCGCCTTCGAATGGACGGCGGAAGCTGCGCCCGACTGGCTGGTTCCCTGGCAGCCCTGGTCGGGCACGCGCTACGAGGCAAAGGCCTATCGCGAGGGCCGCAAGGGCCACTATCTGGAGTTCCGCAAGGTCTGATACGGGGCGGCGGAATCCGGGCAAGCGGCGAATTTTCTTGCGTTTGGCGGCTATCGGCGTATAGTGACGCTACTCAAATTCTCTATCGGCTCGCATGAGCAGTATGAGAGTGGGCCCTCCCGAGGACCCGCTCTTTTTGTTTTGGCGGCCACCCTTCCGCCCCACGGGGAGACAGACTTGCAGGACCAGGAAACGCGGATCGTCCGGGAAAACGGACTCGAAACCCGTATCGCGGCCATGGTCGAGCCGGCGATCGCCGATCTCGGCTTTCGCCTCGTGCGCGTCAAGCTGTCCGGCGTCAACGGACTGACCCTGCAGATCATGGCCGAGCGCCCCGACGGCACGATGACCGTCGATGATTGCGAGGCGGTGAGCCGCGCGATAACGCCGATCCTCGATGTCGAGGACCCGATCGACCGCGAGTACAATCTTGAGATTTCCTCGCCCGGCATCGACCGGCCGCTGGTGCGCGCCGTTGATTTCGAGCGCTGGCGCGGACATCTCGCCAAGCTGGAACTTGCCGTGCCGCGCGACGGCCGCAAGCGGTTCCGCGGCGAGATCCGTGCCGTCGAGGGCGGCGATCTCGTGCTGCGCCTCGAGGACTTGCCGGACGACGGTGAGCCGGATGTGCGCCTGCCGCTCGCCGACATCGCCGAAGCTCGTCTGGTGCTGACCGACGATCTCGTGGAGGCGGCGCTGAAGGCCGACAAGGCGGCGCGCCGCAAGGCGTCCGCCAACGGGGCCGACAACGACTGATCCGCTGTTGCGGGCGAGAGGAAACGGAATTCCGAGGGAAGCGGCTTTGCCCTTCCTGATGACAGGAAGCGCCGGCGAGACCGGCGCGAGAGGAGTGGACTGAGATGGCAATCAGTGCGAACCGGCTGGAGCTGCTGCAGATCGCGGATGCGGTCGCGCGCGAAAAGACGATCGATCGCGGCATCGTGATCGCCGCGATGGAAGATGCGATCCAGAAGGCGGCGCGCTCGCGCTACGGCTCCGAAACCGAAGTGCGTGCCGAGATCAATCCGCGCACCGGCGAGATCAAGCTGCAGCGCCTGCTGCTGGTCGTCGACAAGGTCGAGAATTCCTCGACCGAGATCGACAAGGAAGAGGCGCTTCGCCGCAATCCGATGGCGCAGATCGGCGACTACATCGCCGAGCCGCTGCCGCCGCTGGACTTCGGCCGTATCGCCGCCCAGTCGGCCAAGCAGGTGATCGTGCAGAAGGTGCGCGAGGCCGAGCGTGACCGCCAGTACGACGAGTTCAAGGACCGCATCGGCGAGATCGTCAATGGCGTGGTCAAGCGCGTCGAATACGGCAACGTGATCGTCGATCTCGGCCGCGGCGAGGCCATCGTGCGCCGCGACGAACTCATCCCGCGCGAGCTGTTCCGCAATGGCGACCGCATCCGCGCGTATGTCTATGACGTGCGGCGCGAGCAGCGCGGCCCGCAGATCTTCCTCTCGCGTACCCATCCGCAGTTCATGGCGAAGCTCTTCGCCCAGGAAGTGCCGGAGATCTATGACGGCGTCATCGAGATCAGGGCGGTTGCCCGCGATCCGGGCTCGCGCGCCAAGATCGCCGTCATCTCCAAGGACAGCTCCATCGATCCGGTCGGCGCCTGCGTCGGCATGCGCGGCAGCCGCGTCCAGGCGGTCGTCGGCGAGCTGCAGGGCGAGAAGATCGACATCATTCCGTGGAACCCGGATAACGCGACCTTCATCGTGAATGCGCTGCAGCCGGCCGAGGTGGCCAAGGTCGTCCTCGACGAGGATGCCGAGCGCATCGAGGTGGTGGTGCCGGACGAGCAGCTGTCGCTGGCCATCGGCCGCCGCGGCCAGAATGTGCGTCTTGCGTCCCAGCTGACCGGCTGGGCGATCGACATCATGACCGAGCATGACGAGTCGGAGCGTCGACAGAAGGAATTCACTGATCGCACGCAGCTCTTCATGGAAGCGCTGAACGTCGACGAGGTCGTCGGTCAGCTTCTCGCCTCCGAAGGATTTGCCTCGGTGGAAGAAGTGGCGTATGTCGAGCGCGAAGAGGTTGCCACGATCGAGGGCTTCGACGAGGAAACCGCCGACGAGATTCAGGCGCGTGCCCGCGAATATCTCGAGGAAATCGAGGCGAAGCTCGACGAGGAGCGCCGCGAACTTGGTGTTTCCGACGACCTCAGAAACATTAATGGCCTGACGACGGCTATGCTGGTCGCGCTCGGCAAGGACGGCGTAAAGTCCGTCGAGGACCTGGCGGGTTGCGCCACCGACGATCTCGTCGGCTGGACAGAGCGCGCCAACGGCGAGGTGACCCGTCACGAAGGCGCGCTGACCGGCTTCGATGTCAGCCGTGCCGAGGCCGAGGAAATGATCATGGCCGCGCGCATCGAGGCGGGCTGGATCACCGAGGCGGATCTTGCCGCGGATGAAGAGACTGCCGAGGTCGAGGCCGAGGCGGACGAAAACGAGACGGGCATCGTTGCGACCGGTGTGGTGCACGAGGTCTGATCCGGCAGGGTCCTGATCTGGCAGGGTCGGGGCCGACACGACCGGCGGAGCGATAAGGGTGCCGAAACGAAACGAGCCATTGGAACGAAGCTGCGCGCTTACCCGCGCGGTGCGTCCGGTGGATGATCTGATCCGTTTCGTGACGGGCCCGGATGGCATCATCGTCCCCGACCTGCGGCGCAGGCTGCCGGGCCGGGGTGTCTGGATCACGGCGAGCCGCCAGTCGGTCGCCGAGGCCCAGAAGAAGAAAGTGTTTTCGCGCGCGCTCAAAGATGGGTCCGTGCGGGTGGAGGGTGACCTGGCAGATCAGGTCGATACCCTCATCGAGCGGTCCGCGCTCAACGCGTTGTCGCTGGCCCGAAAGGCCGGTGAGATCGTCAGCGGTTTCTCCAAGGTGGAGGCGGCTGTGCGCGGGCAGGATGTCATTGGTCTCGTCCAGGCGCGCGATGGCGGCGACGATGGGGCCAGAAAGCTCGCGGCAATCGCGCGGGCGCGCTTTGCCGATACCGGCGGTTGCCGGATCATCGGCTGTTTTACATCGGCTCAATTGGATTTGGCATTGGGTCGGTCAAATGTGATACATGCTGCACTGCTTGCAGGCCGGGCAGGCGAGAACGCTCTCGTCCGGGTTGAGGAACTGGAGCGTTTCCGTACCGGTTCCAGCAGCGACCCGGTTGCCGGAACGCTCGACGATCCGGTTGCGAATGACGGTGCGGGCAGTGCGGTGATCCAGGACTGAAGGCGATATGAGCGAAACGAAAAACCCCGGCGACAAGACGATCAGCATGGAGCGCAAGACACTGGGCCTGAAACGCTCCGGCGTTGAACAGGGCACGGTCCGTCAGAGCTTCTCCCATGGCCGCACCAAGGCGGTCGTGGTGGAGAAGAAGAAGCGCCGCGTCGTCCTGCCGGGCGAAGGCGGCAAGCCTGAGGCCGAAGCCGAGGCGCCGCGCGCCGCGGCTCCTCAGCAGCGTCGGCCCGATATCGAGCCGCAGCAGGTCCCGCAGCGTCGTGCCGAGCCGGCACCGCAGCGTCCGCGCGGCGGCAACATCCTGCGCACGCTGACCGAAGATGAAGCTGCTGCCCGTCAGCAGGCTCTCATTGAGGCACAGCGGCGGGATGCCGAGGACCGCAAGCGCCGTGAGGAAGAAGAGCGCCTGCGTGCCATCGAGGAAGAGCGCCGTAAGGTCGAGGAGGCGGAGCGCGCCAAGCAGGAGGCCGAAGAGGCTGCCCGCCGCGCCGCCGAGGAGGCCGAGCGCAAGAAGAGCGACGATGGCCGCGAGAAGGTCTCGGCCTCGGACGCGGCCGATGCGATCGCTGCCGCAGTCGGCGAGGCTGCGCCTGCAGCCTCCGCACCGGCGCCGGCTGCCCGCGACGATGCGGCCCGCAAGCCCGCCGCCGCGCCTGCCGCTGCTCCCGCACGCCGTGCCGGCGAAGAGGATGACGACGCCCGCAAGGGCGGCGTGAAGGCTGTCAAGCGCGCCAAGGTCGCGCCGGCGCGACCGCCGGCAAAGACCCCCGGCGCCGACGACCGCCGCCGGTCGAAGCTGACCATCTCCTCCGCCACCGGAGACGACGAGGGGCGCAGCCGTTCGCTCGCCTCGCTGCGTCGCCGCCGTGAGAAGGAGCGTCGGGCCGGCCAGCAGGTGGTGCGCGAGAAGATTTCCCGCGAGGTGGTTCTGCCCGAGGCGATCACCATTCAGGAACTCGCAAACCGCATGGCCGAGCGTGCCGTCGACGTGATCAAGCTGCTGATGAAGCAGGGGCAGATGCTCAAGATCAACGACGTGATCGACGCCGACACGGCGGAACTGATCGCCTCCGAGATGGGCCATACGGTCAAGCGCGTATCGGAATCCGACGTCGAGGAAGGCTTGTTCTCGGCCGCCGACTCGGACGATGCGCTCGAGTCGCGTCCGCCGGTCGTTACGATCATGGGCCATGTCGACCACGGCAAGACGTCGCTGCTCGATGCGCTGCGCCGCTCCAACGTGGTGCAGGGCGAGGCCGGTGGCATTACCCAGCATATCGGCGCCTACCAGGTCGAGCAGGGCGGTCACAAGATCACCTTCATCGACACGCCGGGCCACGCCGCCTTTACCCAGATGCGTGCCCGCGGCGCCAAGGCCACGGATATCGTCATCCTGGTGGTGGCTGCCGATGACGGCGTCATGCCGCAGACGAAGGAAGCCATCGCCCATGCGAAAGCGGCGGGCGTCCCGATCATCGTGGCGATCAACAAGATCGACAAGCCGTCGGCCGATCCGAGCCGCGTGCGCACCGACCTTCTTCGCGAGGATATCGTGGTGGAGTCGATGGGCGGCGACGTGATCGACGTCGAGGTTTCGGCGCTGAAGCAGCTCAATCTCGACAAGCTGCTCGAGATGATCCTGCTGCAGTCCGAGGTTCTGGAGCTCAAGGCCAACCCGAGCCGCACCGCCGAAGGCATCGTCATCGAGGCGCAGCTCGACAAGGGCCGTGGCCCGGTCGCGACCGTGCTTGTCCAGAAGGGGACGCTCAAGGTCGGCGATATCCTGGTGGCCGGATCCGAGTGGGGCCGCGTGCGCGCCATGCTCGACGAGAATGGCCAGCAGGTGAAGGAGGCTCCGCCCTCCAAGCCGGTCGAGGTCCTCGGCTTCAACGGCACTCCCGCTGCCGGCGACATGGTTGCCGTCGTCGAGAACGAGGCGCGTGCCCGTGAGATCGTCGACTACCGCCAGCGCCAGAAGCGCGACAAGGCGTCGGTCCTGGCCAGCGGTGCCCGTGGTTCGCTCGAGCAGATGATGAACCGTCTGCAGCAGAGCGGCCACAAGGAGTTCCCGCTGGTCATCAAGGGCGACGTGCAGGGCTCGGTCGAGGCCATTGCCGGTGCGCTGGATCAGCTGGGCACCGACGAGGTCAAGGCGCGCATCCTGCATGCAGGCGTCGGCGGCATCACCGAAAGCGACGTGACGCTGGCGACTGCCTCCAGCGCGCCGATCATCGGCTTCAACGTCCGCGCCAACAAGCAGGCGCGCGATGCGGCCGAGCGCGAGGGCATCGAGATCCGCTACTACAACATCATCTACAACCTGGTGGATGACGTTAAGGCGGCAATGTCGGGCCTGCTGTCGCCGGAGCGCCGCGAGACCTTCCTTGGCAATGCGGAGATCCTCGAGATCTTCAACATCACCAAGGTCGGCAAGGTGGCCGGTTGCCGCGTGACCGAGGGCATCGTCGAGCGCGGCGCCCAGGTCCGCCTGATCCGCGACAACGTCGTGATCCACGAAGGCAAGCTCGGTACGCTGAAGCGCTTCAAGGACGAAGTGAAGGAAGTGAATGCCGGCCAGGAATGCGGCATGAACTTCGAGAACTACCAGGACATGCGCCCGGGCGACATCATCGAGTGTTACCGGGTCGAGGAAGTGGCCCGTACCCTCTGACGGGAGCGGCCGCACCGTTTACGCGCCGGCGGGACTGTCCCGCCGGCGTTTGCCGTTTGGCCCGGATAAAGGGGGCCGGGCGCGCCGGGAAACCGCCGTCCGGCATCCCGTGTGATCCGGCAAGATGTGGACCTGTCCCATGGCCCCGAACAACAGACATCCCGTCGGTATGCCGTCGCAGCGGCAGCTGCGCGTCGGTGAGCTTGTGCGCAAGGAAGTCTCCGACATCCTGGCGCGCGGCACGCTGGCCGATCCGGTACTCGACGGAACGATCATCTCCGTGCCGGAAGTGCGCATGACGCCGGACCTGCGCCTCGCCAGTTGCCTGGTGATGCCGCTTGGCGGGCGCGATGCCGACCGGGTGGTCGAGGCGCTCAATCGCAGCGCCCGCACGATCCGCCGCGAGCTTGCGCGCCGGATGACCATGAAATTCCTTCCCGATCTGCGCTTCGTTCTCGACACCCGTTTCGACGACGACGACCGGATCACCGCCCTTCTGTCCCGTGACGACGTGCGCCGAGACCTGTCGGAGGAAGAAGCGGACGAGGACGGCGACCGTACCGACGACACCGCTGATGAGGGTGGACGCTAGGGGCATGGGACGCCGCAGGAAAGCGAACCGCAACCGCATCGACGGTTGGCTGGTGCTCGACAAGCCCGTCGGCATCACCTCCAACGATGCGTTGACGCGGTTGAAGAAGATCTTCCATCCCGAAAAGGTCGGTCATGCCGGCACGCTAGACCCGCTCGCCTCCGGCCTGTTGCCTGTGGCTTTCGGCGAGGCGACCAAGACCGTGTCCTTCGCGATGGACGGGCGCAAGGTCTACCGTTTCACGGTGCGCTGGGGCGAGGCGACGGAGACCGACGATACGGAAGGCGCGGTGATCGCCACCAGCGACGGGCGCCCCGATGCAGGCGAGATCGCGGCCGTGCTGCCGGCCTTTACCGGGACGATCAGCCAGGTCCCGCCGAAATACTCCGCCATCAAGGTGGACGGTGCGCGCGCCTATGACCTTGCCCGCGGCGGCGACGAGGTCGAGCTCGCCGCGCGCGAAATCGATGTCCACCGGCTCGATCTGGTGGAATGCCCCGACCGTGACCACGCGGTTTTCGAGGCGGAATGCGGCAAGGGCACCTATGTGCGCGCGCTCGCCCGCGACATCGCGGAGCGGCTCGGTACATGCGGTCATGTTGCCGCCTTGCGGCGCCTTGTCGTCGGTCCTTTCGACGAGGAGGACATGATTCCGCTGGAAACTCTTGAGGAGTTGGGGCAATGTGCGCCCGGCACGGGCCTGACCGAGGCCCATGCCGACTTCATTCTGCCTGTAGAGACCGCGCTGGACGACATCCCGGCGCTGGCCGTCAGCCGGCAGGATGCCGCCCGCCTCCGAAGGGGGCAGGGCGTTTTGCTGCGCGGGCGGGATGCCCCGGCGTTTTCGGGCCTCGTGTCAGTGACCACTCAGGGAGAACTGGTGGCGATCGGCGAGATCGAACGCGGGGAACTCTTGCCGCGGCGCGTCTTCAATCTCGCTCCGGACACGTCCGGGGCGATTATCGTTGAAAGGACATGACCGATGTCGATTACCGCTGAACGCAAGGCGGAACTGATCAAGGAATACGCGATCAAGGAAGGTGATACGGGCTCTGCCGATGTGCAGGTCGCCATTCTCTCCGAGCGGATCGCCAACCTGACCGAACACTTCAAGAGCCATGGCAAGGACAACCATTCCCGCCGCGGCCTTCTGAAGATGGTGAGCCAGCGCCGGTCTCTTCTCGACTACCTGAAGAAGACCGAAGAAGGCCGCTATCAGGACCTGATCAAGCGCCTCGGCCTGCGCCGCTAACCGGCACGGGCAACGCGGCGTCCGCAAGGGCGCCGCGTTTGCGCATCTGCCGCCCGAATGGCGGCGAAAGACGGTCATGGGGCAGGATAGCAGGTGGCTTGAACGCAACGGCTGCATGCCGGGCGGAAACGAGCCACCTGCTGTCTTGCCCATGGCGCGTCACTTCATGGCGCAGATGGCACGATGCCGCCTGCGCCTGCCCATGGGAGCAACCCGGGCCGCGTGTCTGATGCGGGCCGGGAGACCGAAATAGGATAACAACATGTTCGATATTCATCGCGTGGAAGTCGATTGGGGCGGTCGTCCGCTGGTGCTGGAGACGGGCAAGGTCGCCCGCCAGGCCGACGGCGCCGTGCTCGCCACCTATGGCGAGACCAAGGTGCTGGCCACCATCGTTTCGGCCCGTGAGCCGAAGCCGGGCCAGGACTTCTTCCCGCTGACCGTGAACTACCAGGAAAAGGCCTTCGCGGCCGGCAAGATCCCGGGCGGCTACTTCAAGCGTGAGGGTCGTCCGTCCGAGCACGAGACGCTGACCTCGCGCCTGATCGACCGCCCGATCCGCCCGCTCTTCGTCGACGGCTTCAAGTGCGATACCCAGGTGATCATCACCGTCCTATCGCATGACATGGAGAACGCCCCGGACATCGTCGGCATGGTTGCCGCCTCCGCGGCGCTGACCATCTCCGGCGTGCCGTTCATGGGCCCGATCGGCGGCGCTCGCGTCGGCTACATCAACGGCGAGTACGTTCTCAACCCGGCGGTCGACGACATGTCGGAATCGGCTCTCGACCTGATCGTGGCCGGCACCGGCGAAGCGGTGCTGATGGTCGAGTCCGAGGCCAAGGAGCTGAGCGAAGACCTCATGCTCGGCGCCGTGATGTTCGGCTTCAAGGGCTTCCAGCCGGTGATCGAGGCGATCATCAAGCTGGCCGAGACCGCGGCCCGCGAGCCGCGTGCGCTCAACCTGCCGGATCACTCCGCGCTTGCCGGCCGGATCAAGGAGCTGGCCGCCGGCGACCTGACGGCCGCCTATGCCATCCGCGAGAAGACCGAACGCCGCAACGCCATCGACGCCGCCAAGGCCAAGACGATCGAGACGCTGGCGGCTGAGGCCGGTGACGCCGGCATCGACAAGGTCGTCGTCGGCGGCCTGTTCAAGGAGCTGGAGGCGGAGATCGTCCGCGGCGCCATCCTCGACAAGGGCGAGCGCATCGACGGCCGCGACCTGAAGACGGTCCGTCCGATCGTCTCCGAGGCCGGCATCCTGCCGCGCACCCACGGTTCGGCCCTGTTCACCCGTGGTGAGACCCAGGCGCTCGTCGTCGCGACGCTCGGCACCAACGAGGACGAGCAGTTCGTCGACGCGTTGGAGGGGACCTACAAGTCCACCTTCATGCTGCACTACAACTTCCCGCCCTACTCGGTCGGCGAGACCGGCCGCATGGGTTCGCCCGGCCGCCGCGAGATCGGCCACGGCAAGCTCGCCTGGCGCGCGGTTCATCCGCTCCTGCCGGCGCATCACGAGTTCCCGTACACGCTGCGTGTCGTGTCCGAGATCACCGAGTCCAATGGCTCCTCGTCGATGGCGACCGTTTGCGGTACCTCGCTGGCGCTGATGGATGCCGGTGTGCCGCTCAAGGCGCCGGTGGCCGGTATCGCCATGGGCCTGATCAAGGAAGGCGACCGCTTCGCGGTGCTCTCCGACATTCTCGGCGACGAGGATCACCTCGGCGACATGGACTTCAAGGTGGCCGGTACCGCCAATGGCGTGACCTCGCTGCAGATGGACATCAAGATCGATGGCATCACCGAGGAGATCATGCGTGTCGCGCTCGATCAGGCGCGCGACGGCCGTATCCACATCCTCGGCGAGATGTCTCAGGCCCTGTCCGAGGCGCGCGCCGAGCTCGGCGAGCATGCCCCGCGTATCGAGGTCCTGAAGATCCCGGTCGACAAGATCCGCGAAGTCATCGGCTCCGGCGGTAAGGTCATCCGTGAGATCGTCGAGAAGACCGGCGCCAAGGTTAACATCGAGGACGACGGCACCGTCAAGGTCGCCTCCTCCGACGGCAAGGCGATCAAGGCTGCGATCAACTGGATCAACTCCATCGCTGCCGAGCCGGAAGTGGGCGTGATCTACGAGGGCCGCGTCGTCAAGACCGTGGACTTCGGTGCTTTCGTCAACTTCTTCGGTGCGAAGGACGGTCTCGTCCACATCTCGCAGCTGGCTCCGCAGAAGGTTGCCAAGACCACCGACGTGGTCAAGGAAGGCGACAAGGTCTGGGTGAAGCTGATGGGCTTCGACGAGCGCGGCAAGGTTCGCCTGTCGATGAAGGTCGTCGACCAGGAGACCGGCAAGGAGATCGCTGCGGAGGCCTGAGGTCTTCCGGCGAAAGCCTTCGACTGCAAGACATGAGGAAACGGGCCGGATCATTCCGGCCCGTTTTCGTTTGACCAACGGGAAGAGGCGGTGTGCGCGGCGAAGAACCGGTGTCAGGCCGTGCCGGTCTTGCGCGGCCGGGACGATCCGTCATAGGCCTCGAGATACTCGCGGAAGCGGTCGTCGGGCATCGGCCGGCCGAGATGGAAACCCTGGATGCGGGTGCAGCCGAGCCTGCCCAGCAGCGTGCACTGGCCCTCGGTCTCCACGCCTTCGGCAACGACGGTGATCCCCAGGCTGCCGGCCATCGCCACGATCGCCTCGACCAGCGCGCGGTCGTCCCGGTCGGTCTCCAGATCGCGGATGAACGAACGGTCGATCTTCAGGACGTCGATCGGGAACCGCTTCAGGTTGCTCAGCGACGAAAAACCGGTGCCGAAGTCATCCAGCGACAGGCCTATGCCAAGCCGACGGATCGCGTTGAGCGTCTCCACCGGGTCGCTGCCGGTCTCGTCGAACATGACGCTTTCGGTGATTTCCAGATGCAGGCGCTCCGGCGGCATGCCGGTGCGCTCGAGCGTTTCATGGACGAGCTCGACGAATTTCTCGTCCCGGCACTGGCGCGGCGAGACGTTGACGCTGATGCCGGGCAGGTCCAAGCCCTGTTCGGCGCAGTTCTGGTAGAACAGGCAGGCTTCCTCCAGAACGAACGCCCCGAGTTGGACAATCAGTCCCGTGGTCTCGGCGATGGGAATGAATTCCGCCGGAGAGATCGGCCCGCGTTCGGGGTCGGTCCAGCGGACCAGGGCCTCGCAACCGGCGATCCGGTTGTGAGCGATGTCGATCACCGGCTGATAGTTCAACGTGAACTGGCGCCGTTCCAGTGCCTTGCGCAGGGCGCTTTCGGTGTCCAGCGCCCGTGCCACCTGCTCGTTCATGTGGGCGGAGAAGAAGCGCAGCTTGTTACCGCCGTCTGCCTTGGCGTGATACATCGCCGTATCGGCCTGGCGCAGCAGCAATTCGTCGTCGCGCCCGTCGCTGGGAAACACGGTGATGCCGATGCTGGCGGTGGCAAACACCTCGACGTCGTCGCCGACGGTCAGCGGGCGCGCCAGATGGGCGAGCAAGCGGGCCGCTTTCATCTCGACGTCCATCACGCTGCGGACATTGCTGAGAATGACGGCGAATTCGTCGCCGCCCAGGCGCGCGACCGTGTCATGGTCGTCCAGCACCGCGCCGATGCGTTTGGCTGTCTCCTGGATCAACTGGTCGCCGACACTGTGCCCGAGGCTGTCGTTGATGTTCTTGAACCGGTCGAGGTCGAGGAACAGCAGCGCGACGATGTTGCCGTCCCACTGCGCGCGGGACATCGCCTGCACCAGTCGGTCACGGAACAAGGTGCGGTTCGGGAGGCCGGTCAGCCCGTCGAAATTGGCCTGGCGGACGATCAACTCTTCCTGGCGCTTGCGCTCTGAAATATCCGACACCGTGACGTGATAGGCGCTGGCGCCGTTCCAGCGTGTCTGGCGCAGGTGCAGCTCCACCCAGACCCGGTCTCCCGTTTGCGACAGCGCGCGCGCCTCGTAGACCTCGGGTGCGCTCGCGCCCGACTCGCGGGCCCTGGCATAGGACTTCAGCCGCTCGTGTTCTTCTGGCGCGAACAGGTCCAGCACCGACAGGCCGATCACCTTGTGCCGGTCTTCGCTATCGCGGCCGAGCAGCCGCAGCAGCGCGTCGTTGATGTAAAGAACCCGCTGGTTGGAATGGATACACACGCCCTGCAGGGACTCGTCGATGAGTGCCCGGAACTGCGCATCCGACTCCTTGAGGTCGCGAAACGCCTCCTGCAATGCGACGCCGAGGGCATTGAACTCGCGGATCTTGCCGGGTCGGTAGGTCAGGTCGGACGTGTCCTGTCGGATCCGCGCAGCATATTTGACGAGCCGCTCCAGCGCCGGGCTGGTGAACCTGTGCAGCACATAGGCCCCGAGCAGGGCGCCCGCCAGCCCATAGAGCAGGAACGGCGTGAACAGGGTCTGGTAGGTCGCATCGATATTCTCGATGGTCTCGCCCGGCCGATCGCTGACAAGGTATAGCGGCCGGCTGGCCGGTGCCTGCTCCAGAAGGGAGCGGATCAGCAGCCGGTCGTTTGCCAGGGCATGGTCGAGTTCTCCGAGACTGCCGAGTTGCTTCACAACCGCTGTGTCGCTGCGGATCGCGTCTCGCAGATCGCCGCTGGCCGAGATCACCCGATCGTCGAGAAACAGCGCAAGACTGTCCGTGTCGAGCGCCTTGGCCAGATCGTCCAGCAGGTACTTGCTGTCGTTGAAGACATATCCGCCGGTCAACTGACCGAGCACTCGGCCGTCATTGTCGTCCACGAGCGGAATGGAGAGGGCGCCAAGCAGCACCGGGGCGCTTTGGGCACTGGTGGTGTCGCCGCCGGTAAACAGATGCCATTGGCCGCCCGGCATGCGCGAGCGCAGGTGCGCTGTCAGGATCTGGTCGAGGTCGTAGAGCGAGGCGCTGGCATCCACCCAGTCCGGGGCGTCGGGCAGGTCGATCCTGAGCAGCTCGAATTGCGCTCCGATCGGCTGGCGGACGCCCTCGGAGAGGATCTGCAGCACCAGCCGTTCGTCTCGCGCCCTGACGGCGCGCCTGAGTGCGGCATTTTCCGACAGTGCGCGCAGATAGGTGTCGAGCCGGCTGAATGTCTGATCGAAGACGAGGCGGGCGAGCGTCGCCTCCTTGCGGGCGAAGCGTTTCAGCTCCTTGTCTGCGATGGTCAGGCTGCTGACATAGCTGATCGCGAAAAGCACGGCCGACGTCGTCAGGAGCGCGACTGCAAACAGGCCGAGCACGAAGCGATTGAAGCGGAAGTCGGCCCTGCGTGTCATTGTGAGTAGCGGAACGCCCTCCGTTTCAGCTCTTCGATTCGCGGCATTGCGTCATCCGAGGATACGAGGGCGAAAGAGCCGGAGAAGACGAGAGGGATCTCGTCCTTGCGGTCCTGGAGATCGAGCGAGATCGCCTCGGCCATCGCAACGCCGTTGTCGTCGTTGATGCGCATGACCGTCGCCTCGAGGCGCCCGTCGATCAGGTAATCAAGTTCCGCACTGCCGCCGCCCCAGCCGTTGGTGGCAACCTTTCCGGTCAGGCCGGCGGCTTCTATCGCATCGGCGACACCAAGGGCGATATCGGTCGAGCAGGAGTAGATGAAACCGAGATTCGGGTATCTTTTCAACAGTTCGGTCGCCGATGCGCGTGCTTTCTCGCGGTTGAAGCCGACATAGTAGGAGGCGACGAGCCGCTTCTCGGAGCGCTCTGCCATGGCAAGCCGGAACGGTTCGCCGCGGGCACGGCTGACATAGCCTTTCAGCCCGTAGAAGATGGCAAAGGTCTCCGGCTGCGGCCGGGTTTCCAGAACATGCTCGGCGATCAGGCGTGCGCCGGTGGCGTGATCGAAGCCGACATAGAAGAACGGCTGGTCCCGGCCCCAGTCGCGCACGGGCGTCGTGATGTTCTGGAGGATGATCTTCGGCCGGCCGCGCGCGATGAGACGCTCCACGAGCACCTTGTGGCGCAGGACATCCAGCGTGAAGATCAGATAGTCGGGGTCGGACTTCAGCACCTCTGCAAGCTGCTGGGTCTGTTCGCGGACTTCCTGACCGGGAAGCGTGAACTGGGACGTCACCTCGTAGCGGATGCCGAGTTCATCCAGTCGGCGCTCCAGCGCCACGATGCTTCGTCGCCAGTAGTCCGAGACCTGCATGGCTGGATAGATGACGGCAATGCGCGCTGGGGGCAGCGAGGGCGCTTCAACGGGAACCGCGCCGCCCTGCACGCGTTGAGTGAACTCCGCGCTCAGTTCGCGCTGTAGGGGAAATTCCTTAAAAAAATCAGGAAGTTCCCAGAATTCGGCAAGAGAGGTGCGGCCAAACTCTGATCTGGCGATGCCGGGCGGGAGCATTGCCAAGAAAAGCAGGAAAAGAAATGGAAAGAGCAGTCGCATTCTTCTCACGGTAGCATTCCGCTGCGGCAGCCATTTCCAGAAGTCTGTCTGATTGGCCAGACACATGCAAGAGATCACCATACAATTGAGAAAATGTGAAAAATCCGCCTCGATTGTGGACGGAGGCGATGGGTGCCGTGTCCTGCGGATGCCGCGCGCGCGGCTTCGAGCTTGCGCTGACATTCCGGTGGGCTGCGCCGTTGCGCAAGCCGGTCAACCTGCTATACCCCGCGCAGGGGCCGGACAGCGGCCGGTTGATCACGAGCGGAGTTGCGGAATGAGCGAAATGCGCCTGACGGTGGTGGGGGCTGCCGGACGCATGGGCGGTGCGCTGATCCGTGCGATTTCGCAGATTGATGGCGTCAAGCTTTCGGCAGCGGTCGAGCGGCCGGGCTCTTCCGCGATCGGGCAGGACTGCGGCATTCTTGCCGGTCTGCAGGCGAACGGCATCTCCGTCACCGACGATGCGCTCGCGGCCTTTGCCGCAACCGACGGTGTCCTGGATTTTACCGCACCGGCCGCCTCGCGGCACTTTGCCGAACTGGCCGCGCAGGCGCGGATCGTCCACGTGATCGGAACGACCGGTCTTGGCGAGGACGACCTTGCCGCGATCCGTCCCGCTGCTCGCCATGCGCGCGTTGTCCAGTCGGGCAACATGAGCCTTGGCGTCAATCTGCTCGCGGCGCTGGTCCGCCGCGCGGCCGCGGCGCTGGACGAAGACTTCGACATCGAGGTGCTGGAGATGCACCACCGGCACAAGGTCGATGCGCCGTCCGGCACGGCCTACCTGCTGGGCGAGGCTGCAGCGAAGGGGCGAGGCATCGACCTTGCCGAGCGCAGCGTGCGCAGCCGCGACGGCATTACAGGCGAGCGTCCGCGCGGCGATATCGGTTTCGCGACGCTGCGCGGCGGCACGGTCATCGGCGATCACAGCGTGCTCTTCGCCGGTCCGCTGGAAACCATCACTCTGTCCCATCACGCCCAGGACCGGCAGATCTTTGCCCGGGGCGCGGTGAAGGCGGCCCTGTGGGCCCGCGACAGGAAGCCCGGCTTCTACACGATGGAGGATGTACTCGGTCTGCGCGACTGAGCTTCATCCTCCGCCATCCGACCTGGAGACAGTCTCGCAATGGAACATCTTCTTGTGCTCGTGCGCCACGGGCAGAGCGAATGGAATCTGAAAAACCTTTTCACCGGCTGGAAGGACCCCGGCCTGACCGAGAAGGGCATCGCCGAGGCGCGGTCTGCCGGCGGCAAGCTGCGCGATCTGAAGCTTGCCTTCGACATCGCCTTTACGTCGGATCTCTCGCGTGCCCAGAACACCCTCAAGCTGATCCTCGAGGAGTTGGGCCAGGACGGTCTGGAGACGATCCGCGACCAGGCGCTGAACGAGCGCGACTACGGCGACCTGACGGGCATGAACAAGGACGAGGCGCGCGAGAAGTTCGGCGAGGAGCAGGTGCATGTGTGGCGCCGTTCCTTCGACGTTCCCCCTCCGGGCGGCGAAAGCCTCAAGATGACCGCCGAGCGCGTTCTACCCTACTACCGCTCCGAGATCCTGCCGCAGGTGCTTGCCGGCAAGCGGGTGATCGTTGCCGCGCACGGCAATTCGCTTCGGGCGCTGGTGATGGAGCTGGAAGGCCTTTCGCCGGACGAGATCCTCAAGCGCGAGCTCGCGACCGGCGCGCCGATCGTCTACCGGCTGACGGACGAGGGCAAGGTTTCCTCGGTCCAGGACCTGTCCGACTGAGACGGCACGGCGCCTTGCACGTGTCATGAACAGGAACGGCCGCGCCCTGGGGCGCGGCCGTTTTCTTTTGCCTTGCGGCGAATTGGGTCTCAGGCGGTCAGAGACCGAAGCCCTGCTGCCCCGCAAGTTGCTTCAGCGACCGCTCGGGGCGGGCGCCAACATGGCCGATGACTTCCGCGGCGCAAAGGCAGCCGAGCTCGGCGGATGTCGTGAAGTCGTAATTGCGTGCCTGGCCGAGCAGGAAACCGGAGGCGAACAGATCGCCGGCACCGGTCAGGTCGACCACATCGGTGACGGCAGAGGCCGGAACGCGCACCGTCTCCTCGCGCGAAATCGCCATGGCTCCGTGGGCGCCGAGGGTCAGTGCCGTGGTCGGGCAGTCCTGGCGAACGGCTGCGATCGCGGTGTCGAGGTCCGCCGTTTCGTACAGCGCCTTCAATTCGTGCTCGTTGGCAAACAGCAGATCGATGGTGCCGTCGCGCAGCATGCCGAGGAACTCGGACCGGTAGCGGTCGACACAGAAGCTGTCGGACAGCGTCAGGCTGACCTTGCGGCCGTTGGCATGGGCGATCTCGGCCGCCTTCAGGAAGGCGGTCTTGGCTGCCGGCGGATCCCACAGGTAGCCTTCCATGTAGGTGATCGCCGAGGCGGCGACCGTCTCTGCATCGATGTCCTTTTCCGACAGTTCGACACAGGCGCCGAGATAGGTGTTCATGGTCCGCTCGCCATCCGGCGTGATCAGGATCATCGAGCGCGCGGTGGGCGGGCCGTCGACGAGGACGGGGGTCTCGAAGTGCACGCCGGTGCCGCGCATGTCATGGCGGAAGGCAGCGCCCAGTTCGTCCTCGGCGACCTTGCCGAAATAGGCCGAGGCGCCGCCGAGGGCGGCAACGCCGGCGGCCGTATTGCCGGCGCTGCCGCCGGAAATCCGCGTGGTCTGCCCCATCCGGCCGTAGAGACGCACCGCCTCCTCGGTGTCGATCAGGCGCATCGAGCCCTTCACGAGCTTTTCCTGAACGAGGAAATCCTCTTCCACATGGGCGAAGACATCGCAGATGGCATTGCCGATGCACAAGGTATCGAAGCGCTGGCTGGTCATGGTCGTGTAAATGTCCCTTCTGGTGTCGGGCGAGAACGGCCCTCAGATGCCGGGTGTCGGACGCAAGGCGCGGTTGGCCTCGGGCTCGCGAATCTTGTCGCGGAACGTGCTGGCCGGATAGATGCCGAGCAGCTTGAGCTCGGCGGAGAAGAACTCCAGTTCCTCCAGCGCCAGCGAGACGCTGCGGTCGTCCGGATGGCCTTCCACGTCGGCATAGAACATGGAGGCGAAGAACTGACCCTCAAGCTGGTAGGATTCCAGCTTGGTCATGTTGACGCCGTTGGTGGCGAAGCCGCCGAGCGCCTTGTAAAGGGCGGCCGGGACGTTGCGCACACGGAAGATGAAGGTGGTGATGACGGGCTGGCCGTTGTTTTCCGCACGCACCGCATCGCGCGACAGGATGAGGAAGCGCGTGGTGTTGTGGGCTTCGTCCTCCACGTCCCGGCGCAGGATCTCCAGGCCATAGGCCTCGGCAGCCATCTGCGGCGCCAGGGCGGACGCGGTGGGATCGCCCGCCTCGGCGATCTGGCGGGCGGAGCCGGCAGTGTCGGCCCCCACGATCGCACGGAGCCCGAGTTCGCGGATGATCTTGCGGCACTGGCCGAGAGCCATGACGTGGCTCTGGACGCTCTTGAGCTGCTCGATCCGGGCGCCGGGCAGGCCCATCAGCTGGAAGCGGATGGGCAGGAAATATTCGCCGATGATCTGCAGCGAGGATTGCGGCAGCAGGTGGTGGATGTCCGCCACGCGGCCGGCGACGGAATTCTCGACCGGGATCATTCCGAGGTCGGCATCGCCGCTTTCAAGCGCGGTAAAGCAGTCCTCGAAGGTGGAGCATGGCACGGCTTCATAGTCGGGATAGACATTGTGGCAGGCCATGTGCGAGTTGGCCCCGTACTCGCCCTGGAAGACGATGCGCTTCTTGTTCGTCATGTTCGACCGGTTGTCAGCTGGGGTTTGAGACGCGGGATGCGAAGACGGCCCGCACGGCTTCGAGGTCGCGGGACGTATTGACGTCCATCGGCACGCTGTCGATGAGACCGACATCGATGCGCATGCCGGCCTCGAGCGCCCGAAGCTGCTCGAGACTCTCACGGATTTCAAGCGGCGAGGGCGGCAGCGACACGAAGCGGTCGAGCGCGGAGCGCCGATAGGCATAAAGGCCGATATGCTGGTAGAGCGGGCCGGGACCTGTCGGTGCCGTTGCGCGCGTGAAGTAGAGCGCGCGCAGCCGACGCTCGCCGACCGGCGTTCCCACCGCCTTGACGTAGCTGGGGTCCGTCTTGCCGCTCTCGCTGCGGATCTCCGTTGCGATGGTCCCGATGTCGACGGACGGATCGGCCAGGGGATCGAAGGCGGCGCGGATCGCGTCCGGGTCGATCAGCGGTACGTCGCCCTGCAGGTTGAGCACGATGCCGTGCTGGCGCTGCGGGTCGACCGCTTCGGCAGCGGCCCGCACCCGGTCGGAGCCACTCGGCAGGTCGGGATCGGTCATTATCGCGGTGCCGCCGAAGGCCTCGACCGCCGCCTTGATGTCCGGATGGTCGCAGGCAACGACGACGGGACCGATCTCGGCGGCCAGCCCACGTTCGATCACATGCGCGATCATCGGCTTGCCGGCAATGAGCGCCAAAGGCTTGTCGGGCAGGCGCGTGGACGCCATCCGCGCCGGAATCACCACCAAAGCGGACAGGTCTGCAGGGGTCGTCACGGGCGGCCTTTCGGGCGCCGGAAGGGTGCGGGGCACGCCCGGCGGCAACATGCGATGATTTGTATCATGGACTGCCCTTTTAAACCTATGGACACGAGCGTCAAAAACTTTGTAGTTTCCGGCGACTTTTTCACCACGCGCCGCGTTGCGCGGGGCCTTCTCGCGTTGGCCTTGCAGCAACCGAGGGAGTTGGAGCCAGCGGGAATGAATTCTGCCAAGCTAAATATGATCGCCGGTGCGATCTTGTCCGTCCTCCTCCTCACGATGGGACTCGGCATCGTGTCGGAAATCATTTTCCATCAGGACGCACCTGAGAAGCCGGGCTACGAGATCGTCGTGGCCGAGGCAGATACCGGTTCGGCTCCGGCCGAAGAAGCCCCGCAGGTCGAGCCGATCGCGGCTCGCCTCCAGACTGCATCGGCGGAAGACGGCGAGAAGCTCACCCGCGCCTGTGCGTCGTGCCACGACTTCTCCAGCGCCAGCGCCAACAAGGTTGGCCCGGGCCTGTGGCAGGTGGTGGGCCGTGCTCCGGCTGCGCATGACGGGTTCCGTTATTCCAGCGGCATGCAGGCTTACGCCCAGGAGCATGAGGCCTGGACCTACGAGAACCTCGATCACTTCCTGGCTGCCCCGAAGCAGGAAGTTTCCGGTACCTCGATGGGCTATGCCGGCATGCGCAAGCCCGAGGATCGCGCCAACCTGATCGCCTATCTGCGCACGCTGTCGGACAATCCGCTGCCGTTGCCGGAGGCGCCTGCAGCTGAGGCCCCGGCGGCAGAGGCTCCGGCCACCGAGGCGCCTGCAGCTGAAGCGCCCGCGACCGAGGCTCCGGCAACGGAAGCGCCTGCAGCTGAAGCGCCCGCCACCGAGGCTCCGGCCACTGAGGCTCCGGCGAGCGAAGCGCCTGCGACCGAGGCCCCGGCTACCGAGGCTCCGGCGGAAGGCACGCAGGCTCAGTAATGCCTGTTCGGCGCCTTGCGCCACCGACTTGGAACGAAGATCAGGAGGCCGGGCGTCAGCCCGGCCTTTTCCGTTTCCGGCCGCCGCTGCCCTTCAGTCAGGAAAGATCTCCGGCGCAAATTTACGCTGCGTTCCTTCTGGGATGACGCCCGACTTTCCATTATAACCCTTGCCGGTTGCGGGGTATCGAGGCGCTGCCCCTTGGGGGACGGCCGCCATTCGTCTGCAAATACCTCTTTAACCGGTACGTGATACGCAGTTTTATCAGGGGTGGGGACGCCGGGCCTGAGCGACACGCTCGCGGGTCGGGAAGTTCGTTTCCACGCGCGTATCGTTGGCAAGAGAGGGGCCATGACGCAGGCGTCCGGCGGCAAGGAATTGGCGCTCATCCGATGGAAGCATCGGACGATCGCCTTTGTCGTTGTCATGGCAATCTGCGTCCTCGGCGTTGCCCTCACCAGCTACATCTCCGCGCTGCTGACGGAAAACGCCCAGAAGCGCCTGCAGAACGAAACGCTGTCCCGTCTGTCGGAGGCGAGAGCCCGGCTGGAGGGGACAATCGGCGCGACGATCTACATCTCGCAGGGGCTCGTCAGCTTCACTGCCATCAACAGCGATCTCACCCAGCGTCAGTTCCGCCGGTTCGCGGAGGAGATTTCCTCGCTCAACAACCATGTGAAGCTCGTCGCGCTGGCTCCGGACAACGTGGTTCGCTACGTCTATCCGCTGCTCGGAAACCTGAGGGTCCTGGGTCTCGATTATTCAAAGAACGAGGCGCAGTGGGCAGTGGTGAAGCGGGTGATGGAGGAAAGGCGCACCGTGGTCGCCGGGCCGGTCGATCTGGTTCAGGGCGGGCGGTCCCTGATCGCGCGCTCGCCGGTTCTGATCCCCGTCGATGACGACGAGGCCAACGCCGAACGCCGCTATTGGGGTATAGCCTCCGTCGTGATCGACATGGATGCCTTGTTCGAGGACGCCGGCATCCGGCCGGAGATGAACGGTTATCAGTTCGCCATCCGCGGCGCAGATGGCCTCGGGTCTGCTGGCGGAATGGTCATGGGCGATCCGAACCTGTTTGACGGGGGAGCGGTGGTGCTGCCGGTCAGCCTGCCGAACGGCACCTGGCAGATGGCAAGCCGGCCGGTCTCCGGCTGGCCGACGAGCTTCCCCGAGGTTCGCATCGCCCAGATGGTCGGCCTCGGCGTGACCTTCGCAATCGCCTTCCTCTCGGCGATGTTGGTGATCGCGCAGCAACGGGCGCGGTCCATGGCTCTGCATGACGCGCTGACCGGCCTACCCAATCGCCGCCTTCTGGAAGACCGGCTGGAGCAACTGGCCGCCCTCAGCGAACGTACGGGTCTCGGTTTCCAGGTGTTCTTCGTCGATCTCAATGCGTTCAAGCCGATCAACGACACTTTCGGCCATGCGGTCGGCGACATGGTTTTGCGCGAGGTCGGCAAGCGGTTGCGCGAGGAGACGCGGGAATCCGATACGATCGCGCGGATCGGCGGCGACGAGTTCGTTGTCGTGGTTCCGGGCATGACCCATCTCCAGAGCACCACCCATATCGCGGCGCGGCTGCGCGATGCGGTCAGCGAGCCGGTACGGACCGGCGACCATGTGATCGCCATCCGGGCCAGTGTCGGCTGGGCGGTTTATCCCGACGACGCAACCACGATCCCCGAGATTCTCGAGCTTGCGGACCAGCGCATGTACCGCGAAAAACTCGCCGCCGCCTGACCCCGGCTCGGCCCGCCGGCGGGTTCCATCACGATTAAACTTTCGTCATGAAGCGTTTCACGTCTGTCGGTGGGCGGCACAACTCCCTAATATGACCTGAGGGCAACCACGCCGGCGCAGCCGCGCGGCCATGAGGGCGCGTGCCGCGCCAAAACAGACGGATCCGTTCAATCGCCATGATGCAGACAGATCGCCAGAGCGCTTTCCTTCACTCATCCAGCCGGGGCCGCGCCGACGTCAGGCGGCAGGCCGTCCTCCCCTGGATCGCCGCCCTCCCGCTGGTTGCGCTGTGCCTTTTGTTGGCCGGCCTGTCGGTCGCGGACGCGCAGGAAGAGCCTGAATGGCGGCATGCCTCGTCTCTGAGCGGTGAGCCGAAATACCCCGCGGATTTCAAGCATTTCGACTACGTCAACCCGGATGCGCCCAAGGGAGGCATCGTCCGCCTTGGCGAAAGCCGCGGTTTTGATACGCTCAATCCGGTCCTGTCGAAGGGCAACCCGGCCCCAGGTCTCGGGCTCATGTACGATTCGCTGCTGGAGCCGGCGCTCGATGAGATCAACATCAACTCCGAATACGGACTGATCGCCGAGGCGATGCGCTATCCGGCCGATTATTCCTGGGTTGAGTATCGGCTGAACCCGCAAGCACGCTGGCACGACGGCACGCCGATCAGCGTCGACGACGTGATCTGGAGCTTCGGGAAGATCAAGGAGGTCAACCCGAGCCAGGCCTTCTACTACCGTCATGTCGAAAAGGCGGAGGCCGTCGGCGAGCGCGTCATCCGTTTCACCTTCGATGCCGCCGGCAACCGCGAGCTTCCCAAGATCGTCGGACAGCTGATCATCCTGCCCAAGCACTGGTGGGAAGGAAAGGATGCGAGCGGGAAGTCGCGCGACATCGCACGCGGGACGTTGGAGCCGCCGCTCGGGTCCGGTCCCTATCGCATCCGTTCTTTCGAGCCCGGCCGCAACATCGTCTACGAGCGTCTCGAGGACTATTGGGCGAAAGAGCATCCGGTGCGCGTCGGATCCTATAATTTCGACGTCGTGCGATACGACGTGTTCCTGGATTCCGCCGTCGAGTTGGAGGCCTTCAAGGGCGATCAGTACGATTTTCGGGAAGAGCTGAGCGCCAACGTTTGGTCCAAGGCCTATGATTTCCCCGCTGTGCGCGAGGGGCGCGTGGTGCTGGAGGAATTTCCGAACAAGGCCAGCGGCCGCATGCAGGCCTATGTCCCCAACCTGCGCCGCGAGAAGTTTCAGGATCCCCGGATTCGTGAAGCGCTCAACTATGCCTATGATTTCGAGACGACCAATGCGGTCGTCTCCGCGGGCTTGCACAAGCGGATCGGTTCCTATTTCGCCGGCACGGAGCTCGCCTCTTCAGGGCTGCCGACCGGCAAGGAGCTGGAAATCCTGGAGACCGTGCGCGACGAGGTTCCGCCCGAGGTATTCACCAAGCCCTTTGAGAATCCGGTCGGCGGCAATCCGCAGAATGTGCGCGAGAACCTGCGTCAGGCCGTGAGGCTCTTCCGCGAGGCTGGGTACAAGCTCGACGGTGGGCGCATGGTCGACGCGAAGACCGGCGAGCAGTTCAGCATCGAGTTCATCTACTTTGACCGGTCGGCCGAGCGCGGGCTTCTTCCCTACACGAAGAACCTGGAGAATATCGGCGTCAAGACGGTGCTCCGCCTCATCGATGTGCCGCAATACATCAACCGCGTGCAGAATCGCGACTTCGACATGGCCACCTTGGTCTGGGGGCAATCGCTGTCGCCCGGCAACGAGCAGCGCGATTTCTGGGGTTCGGACGCCGCCGACCGGCCGCAGTCGCGCAACTATGGCGGCATCAAGAATCCTGCCGTCGACAAGCTGATCGAGCGCGTCATCTTCGCCAAGGACCGCGACGAACTCGTGGCCGCGACCCATGCGCTCGACCGGGTCCTGCTGTGGAACCATTATGTGGTGCCGCAGTTCTATTCCGACGTCGACCGCACCGCCCGCTGGAACAGGTTCTCCCACCCTTCGGAACTGCCGGAATATACGCATGGTTTTCCGGCCATCTGGTGGTGGGATGCAGAAAAGGCGGCGGCTGTTCGGGGGGCGCAGTGATGACGGGTGGCCCGCTGAAACTGGATCGCAGGCAGGTTCTCGGTGGAGCGATGGCCTTTTGCGCGACGACGCTGTTGCCGCTCGCCTCTCGCGCGGCACCGGCGGCCAGCGGCGCGGATGCGCCGCGGCACGGGCTTTCCGTGTTCGGCGACCTGAAATACGCTCCGGATTTCACCCACTTCGACTATGTGGTGCCGGATGCCCCGAAGGACGGCCGCATCGTGTTCTCGGCGCCGTCCTGGGCCTATAACCAGAACCCGCAGACCTTCAACAGTTTCAACACCTTGATCCTGAAGGGCGACGCGCCGCCGCGTATGGAGCTGTGTTTCGACACGCTGATGGTGCGCGCTCTGGACGAACCGGATGCCGTCTATGGTCTCGTTGCCGAGACGGTGGAGGTCTCCGGGGACGGCAATGTCTATACCTTCTCCCTGCGGCCGCAGGCGCGGTTCCATGATGAGAGCCCGCTGACTGCGGAAGATGTTGCCTTCTCGCTGGTGACGCTCAAGGAGCTTGGGCATCCCTCGATCCGCCAGGTCTTGCGCGAACTTTCCGAGGTTCGTGTCGAGGGACCGCACAGGGTCGCGCTGCAGTTTTCCGGAAAGCAGTCGCGCAAGGTGCCGTTGATCGCGGCGGGCATGCCGATCCTGTCGAAGGCCTATTATTCCCGCTACGACTTCGCCCAGACGACGCTGACCCCGCCGCTGTCCTCCGGTCCCTACAAGGTGGGCCGGCACGAGGTCGGTCGCTTCGTCGAGTACGAGCGGGTGAAGAACTGGTGGGCGGCGGACCTGCCCGTCAGCCGTGGCCACTACAATTTCGACCGTATCCGGCTGGAGTTCTTCCGTGACCGGCAGGTGGATTTCGAGGCGTTCAAGAAGGGCGTGATGACCTTCCGCGAGGAGTTCGTCGCCCGGACCTGGGCGACGGAATACAACTTTCCCGCTGTCGAGGACGGCCGGGTGATCCGCGAGGAGCTCCCGGACGGCCGGCCAGCGGGTGCGCAGGGCTGGTTCCTGAACCTCAGGCGGGAGAAATTCTCGGACCCGCGTGTCCGCAGGGCGCTGGGTCTGGTGTTCGATTTCGAGTGGACCAACACCGCGCTCTTCTTCGACGCCTACAAGCGCACGACGTCCTTCTTCCAGAATTCGCCGATGCTTGCGCAAGGCGAGCCGGATGCTGCCGAACTGGCGCTGCTGGAGCCGTGGCGCGGCAAGGTGCCGGACGAGGTGTTCGGCCCGGCGATTCTGCCGCCGGTTTCGGACGGGTCCGGACAGGACCGCTCCATGCTGCGCGAGGCCGACCGCCTGCTGCGCGAGGCGGGATGCCGGCGAGAGGGGGCACGCCTGCTCCTGCCGAGCGGCGAGCCTTTCGCCTTCGAGTTTCTTTCGAACACAACGACCTTCGAACGCGTGGTCCTGCCCTATGTCGGCAATCTGGAGCGCCTTGGCATCAAGGCGAATTTCCGTGTGGTCGATCCGGCGCAATACCAGTCGCGGATGAACGACTACGACTTCGATGTCGTCTCTCGGCGATATGCCCTGTCGCCGACCCTCGGCGAGGAAATCCGCCAGATGTGGGGCTCGGAGGCGGCTGACCAGCCCGGCTCGACCAATCTGTCCGGCATCGCCGACCCGGCTGTCGACGCGATGATCGACAAGATTCTTTCCGCATCCACCCGCGAGGAGATGACGGTTGCGGCTCGTGCGTTGGACCGGATCCTGCGTGCCGGCTACTACTGGGTGCCGCATTGGTACAAGGCGGTGCATACGGTCGCCATGTGGGATGTGTTCGGACACCCCGAGAAGCCGCCCACGCATGATTTCGCGCCCGAACTCCATTGGTGGTACGACCGGGAGAGCGCGGAGCGAATCGGCATGCGCTGACATGCAGTACACGTTCCAGGGCACCAGACATTACGGTCGCGGCACGGCGGATGAGCCGGCCGGCGCCCGGAAAACAAGGGATCGCTGACACGATGGGCGCCTACATCCTGCGCCGGCTGTTGCTGATCGTACCGACTCTCGTCGG
This sequence comes from Stappia sp. G46H5W, assembly GCF_058448995.1. Lineage (NCBI taxonomy): Bacteria > Pseudomonadati > Pseudomonadota > Alphaproteobacteria > Hyphomicrobiales > Stappiaceae > Stappia > Stappia sp. G46H5W. The sequence goes on from NZ_JBZFLL010000006.1 coordinate 229,982, forward strand.
CATCATGGCCATCAACTTCATCATCATCCAGTTCGCCCCCGGCGGGCCGGTGGAGCGGGTCATCGCCCAGCTTCAGGGGACGGATGTCTCCGCCACCGCGCGCATCTCGGGTGGAGGCAGCGACTTCGCCGGCAGCGGCGCCGATACGGTCGGGGATGCCGCTTCCGCGGGATCGAAATATCGCGGTGCCCAGGGCCTCGATCCGGAGTTCATCAAGGAACTGGAGCGTCAGTTCGGCTTCGACAAGCCGCCGCTGGAGCGCTTCGCCGGGATGCTGTGGGATTATGCCCGCTTCGACTTCGGCGAGAGCTATTTCCGAGATATTTCGGTGATCGACCTGATCGTCGAGAAGATGCCCGTGTCCATCTCGCTCGGGCTCTGGATGACGTTCATCTCCTACGCGATCTCGATTCCGCTCGGCATCCGCAAGGCGGTGCGGGACGGCACGCGCTTCGATGTATGGACCTCCGCCGTGATCGTGGTGGGCTACGCGATCCCCGGCTTTCTCTTCGCGGTGCTGCTGATCGTCCTGTTCGCCGGCGGCTCGTTCCTCGACTGGTTCCCGTTGCGGGGCCTCACATCGGATAACTGGGAGCAGCTGTCCTGGCCCGCGCGCATCGTCGACTATTTCTGGCATCTGGCCCTGCCGCTGACCGCGATGGTGTTGTCGGCGTTCGCGACGGTGACGCTGCTGACCAAGAACTCGTTCCTCGACGAGATCCGCAAACAGTATGTCCAGACAGCCCGCGCCAAGGGGCTGAACGAGCGGCAGGTGCTCTATGGCCACGTCTTCCGCAATGCGATGCTGATCGTGATCGCCGGCTTCCCGGGGGCCTTCATTTCGTCCTTCTTCGCCGGCTCGCTGCTGATCGAGACGATCTTCTCGCTCGATGGGCTCGGCCTGCTCGGCTTCGAGGCGGTGATCAACCGCGACTATGCGGTCGTCTTCGCGACGCTCTACATCTTTTCGCTGATGGGCCTGCTGGTGAATCTCGTTTCCGACCTGACCTACACCTGGATCGATCCGCGGATCGATTTCGAGAGCCGGGAGGTCTGAGGCCATGGACCTGCGGACAGAAACTGCCGGCACCACCGCAACCGCCGCAGTCGGCGCGCATCCCGGCCGGCCGAAGGGCTGGCTGTCGCCGATCAACCGGCGCCGCCTGACCAACTTCAAGGCGAACCGGCGCGGCTACTGGTCGTTCTGGATCTTCCTCGTCCTGTTCGGCCTGTCGCTCATCGCCGAGTTCCTGGTCAACGACCGGCCGGTCGTCGTCGTTTACAAGGACGAGGTGCTTGCACCGATCTTCGTGGACTATCCGGAGGAGAAGTTCGGCGGCTTCCTCGCGGTGACCGATTATCGGGACCCGTATATCCAGGAAGAGATCAACGCCAACGGCTGGATGCTGTGGCCGCCGATCCGCTATTCCTATCGTACGGTCAACAACGAGATTCCGGTGCCGGCACCCGCGCCGCCCTCGTGGCTGCTCGACAAGCAGGAGCGCTGCAGCCGCTATCCGCTCGGCGCCGAGGACCCCAACTGCACGCTCGGCAACTGGAACTGGCTCGGAACCGACGACCAGGGCCGGGATGTCGTCGCGCGGCTGGTCTACGGCTTCCGCATCTCCGTCCTGTTCGGCCTCGCCCTGACGCTTGCCTCCTCGGTGGTCGGCATCGCCGCCGGCGCGGTGCAGGGCTATTACGGCGGTTGGGTCGACCTGCTGTTCCAGCGCTTCATCGAGGTCTGGACGGCGATCCCGACGCTCTACCTGATCCTGATCGTTTCCTCTGTGCTTATCCCGGGCTTCTGGACGCTCTTCACCATCCTGCTCGCCTTCTCGTGGGTGGCGTTGGTGGGCGTGGTGCGGGCGGAGTTCCTGCGCGCCCGCAACTTCGAATACGTGACGGCGGCGAAGGCGCTCGGCGTCGGCAATGCCACGATCATGTGGCGGCACCTGCTGCCCAACGCGATGGTAGCGACGCTGACCTTCATGCCCTTCATCCTGAACGGCTCGATCTCGACGCTGACGGCGCTGGACTTCCTCGGCTTCGGCCTGCCGCCGGGCTCTGCCTCGCTCGGCGAATTGCTGGCGCAGGGTAAGAACAACCTGCAGGCGCCCTGGCTCGGCATCACCGGCTTCATCGTCATCTCGACCATGCTCAGCCTGCTGATTTTCATCGGCGAAGCGGTGCGCGACGCGTTCGACCCGCGCAAGAGCTTCGTGTGAGGACCCCATGACGAGCGAACAGACCAAACGGCCGCTGCTCTCCGTCCGCGAGCTCTCGGTTGCCTTCACCCAGAACGGCGTCACGCAGACAGCGGTCGACCGCATCTCCTTCGACATCGGTCCTGGCGAGACGGTGGCGCTGGTCGGCGAATCCGGTTCGGGCAAGTCGGTCTCCGCCCTTTCGGCGGTGAAGCTGCTGCCCTATCCCTCGGCATCGCACCCGACCGGTGAGATCCTGTTCAAGGGTGAGGATGTGCTCAAGGCCGACGAGGCCGCCCTCCGGCGCATTCGCGGCAACGAGATCTCGATGATCTTCCAGGAGCCGATGACCTCGCTCAATCCGCTGCACACGGTGGAAAAGCAGATCGCCGAGGTCTTGAAGCTGCATCGCGGCATGGGCGAGACCGCGGCGCGTGCGCGCGTGGTGCAACTGCTCGACCAAGTCGGCATCCGCGATCCCGAGAGCCGACTGCAGAGCTATCCGCACCAGCTTTCTGGCGGTCAGCGCCAGCGCGTGATGATCGCCATGGCGCTCGCCAACGAGCCGGACCTGCTCATCGCGGACGAACCGACCACCGCGCTCGATGTCACCGTGCAGGCGCAGATCCTCAAGCTTCTGAAGGAGCTGCAGCGCGACGTCGGCATGGCGATGCTCTTCATCACCCATGATCTCGGCATCGTGCGCAAGGTCGCCGACCGGGTCTGCGTGATGACGAAAGGCAAGATCGTCGAAAGCGGGACCGTGCGCGAGGTCTTCGAGAATCCGCAGCATGAATACACCCGCCACCTGATCGCAGCCGAGCCCAAGGGCAAGCCGCCGGTGACGGACGAGAGCCGGCCGGTGGTGGTGGAAGCGCGCGACGTGAAGGTGTGGTTCCCGGTGAGGCGCGGCCTGCTGCGCCGGACCGTCGATCACATCAAGGCGGTCGACGGCATCGACGTGACGGTCCGCGAAGGCCAGACGCTCGGCATCGTCGGAGAAAGCGGCTCCGGCAAGACGACACTCGGCCTCGCCCTGCTGCGGATGATCTCTTCCACCGGCAAGATCCGGTTCGGTGCCCGCGAGATCGATACGTTGTCGTGGAAGGACATGCGTCCGCTGCGCCGCGACATGCAGATCGTCTTCCAGGATCCGTTCGGCTCGCTCAGCCCGCGCATGTCGGTGGCCGACATCGTCGGCGAAGGCCTCGCCGTGCATTTCCCCGGCATCACCGCGGACGAGCGGGACGCGAGGGTCGCCGCTGCGCTGGTCGAGGTGGGGCTCGATGCCGAGACCCGCTTCCGCTATCCGCACGAGTTCTCCGGCGGCCAACGCCAGCGCATCTCCATCGCCCGCGCCATGGTGCTGCAGCCGAAATTCGTCATGCTCGACGAGCCCACTTCGGCGCTGGACATGAGCGTGCAGGCGCAGGTGGTCGACCTGCTGCGCGACCTGCAGAAGCGCCATGGCCTTGCCTATCTCTTCATCTCGCACGATCTCAAGGTGGTGCGCGCGCTCGCCAACGAGGTGATCGTCATGCGGTCCGGCAAGGTGGTGGAGGCGGGGTCGGCCGTCGATGTCTTCGACGCGCCGAAGACCGACTACACCAAGGCGCTTATGGCCGCCGCCTTCCGCATGGAAACGGCGGACACCGGCATCGTCAGCGAGTAGGAGCGAGCCGTTCCTTGCGAGGGTGGAAAGACCACGAGGGCAGTCGCGCTCCCCCGGAGCCATCTTTTGCGTGTAAGGCGAGAGGGTATCTTGCTAAACTCGCATGATTGCGAGGGAGAGTTCGATGTATTCCATTAAGGTTCTGATTTGCCTCTCGATTCTGAGCTTTGCGGCGGCCGTTCCGGCATTGGCGCAACAGCAGCTGTCCGGAGATCAGGTGAGGGCGCTCATTGTCGGTAAACGGTTCGGTTCGTCCATCTGGCCGCCTCCAGGCATTACTTTCAAGAAAGACAACCATTTTCGCCTTGCCAACGGAAAGGCATGTGGAGGGAAAGATCCGCATACATACAAGATTGATCGGCATGGGCTTCTGACAATCGAATTCAGAACCTGCGAGGGAAAGAAGGAGCACTCCGACTACTTCTATATTCTGAAAGCGGGAAGCAACTATTACATATCCTCGGCAAGCGGCGGCTACTCTCTACCGTTGCGACGTCGCTGAAGCGGGCGACTACCGGAATCTGGCAAGGGTCTCACTCCAGCCAGCAGGTGGCGCGGCGACCGGCCTTCTCCTGTTCGAGGCCGAGGGTGCGGCGGGTCTTGAAGCCGATCAGCCCGTCGGCCCCGCCGACATCGTGGCCTTTGGCCTCCAGGTCAAGCTGGAGATCGCGCACGGCGCCGCGCGAACGGGTCTTCACGTCCTTCCAGCCTTGCACGAAGCCGGCATTGTTGCCGTAGCGGTCCGCCAGATGGCCGACGAAAAGCGCGTAGACGTCGGACTCGTTGTAGGCCTTCAGCACATAGAAATTGTCGGTGGCGATGAAGGCCGGGCCGTTGCGTCCGGCCGGCATCAGGAGAAAGCCCGGCTGCGCGAGCTCGTGTTGCGGAAACGGGCGGTCCTTGACCCGGCTGACGCCTTCCCTGACCCAGGCCGAGATCGGCTGGCCCCGGTCGGGTCCCTCGCGCGAGCAGGAGACGGAGGCCGGAACCTCGGCCTCATAGCCCCAGTCCCGCCCCTTCACCCAGCCGTGCCAGGCGAGATAGTTGGCGATCGAGGCCAGCGTGTCCGGAACCGAGCGCCAGATGTCGCGCTTGCCGTCGCCGTCGAAATCCACCGCAAGGCGCAGGAAACTGGAGGGCAGGAACTGCGGCTGGCCGAGCGCGCCGCCCCAGGAGCTGCGCAGATCCGCACGAGTGATGTGCCCGTCGGCAAGGATCTGCAAGGCCGCGACGGTCTCCTCGGCGAAGAAGTCGCGGCGGGTTCCCATGAAGGCGCGGGTCGCAAGGGTTCGCAGCGCATCGTTGGGAATACGCGCGGCGCCATAGCCGGACTCGCGGGCCCAGATCGCAAGGATGATTCGGGACGGGACGCCGTAACGCGCCTCGATCCGCGACAGGGTTGCGGCATGCGTCTGCGCCAGGCGGCGGCCCTGTGCGGCCAGCGCGTTGAACTGGTTGTCGCGGAAATAGCCGGCCGGGGCGCGGAACTCGGACTGGTAGTTGACCGAGGGCGGCCGCTCCGGCCCGTCGGGATCGCCGAGGCCCGGCAGCGAGGTGTCGGGCGACAGGCCCGAGAGCTCCCGCCGGATCACGTCCTGCGGCACGCCGGCCGCGCGCGCGGCCGGTATGATGCGCGTTTCGAGGAACCGGTCGAACTTGGCTTGCAGCCCCTGCTGCGCCTGGGCGGTCGGGGCGCAGAGCGTTGCGAGCAGAACTGAAAGCGAAGCGAGAAGGGCGGGCAGGGCGCGGTGCATGACGATCCGTTGCGGGTGGCTGGCTGCGCCAAACCTAGCACGGTGCACCGCGCGGGACGATATGCGGGATCAGAAGGAGGTACGGGCCTTCAGCGCCTGGACCAGCGTCCCCTCGTCGAGATAGTCGAGCTCGCCGCCGACCGGAACGCCATGGGCGAGGCGCGTGACCTTCACGTCCATGCCGCGCAGGCGGTCGGTGATGTAATGGGCCGTGGTCTGTCCCTCGACCGTCGCATTCACCGCCAGGACGATCTCGGTGACATCGCCGGCAGCGACACGCTCGATCAGCTTGTCGATGGTCAGGTCATCGGGCCCGATACCGTCGAGCGGCGACAAGGTGCCGCCGAGAACGTGATATCGGCAGTTCAGCGCCCCGGCACGCTCCAGCGCCCACAGGTCGGACACGTCTTCCACCACAACGATGGTCGCCGTGTCGCGGCGCGGATCGGAGCAGATGGTGCAGGGGTCGCAGGTATCGACGGTGCCGCAGGTCTGGCACACGGTCACCCGGTCCACCGCAACGCCCATGGCCTGCGCCAGCGGGACCAGCAGCTGGTCCTTCTTCTTGATGAGGTGCAGCGCCGCACGCCGGGCCGACCGGGGACCCAGCCCCGGCAGCTTGGCGAGCAGCTGGATCAGCCGTTCGACCTCGGGTCCGGCGACCGCCCGGTTGGCCATGGGATCAGAACGGCAGCTTGAAGCCGGCGGGCAGGCCGAGACCGCCCATCAGTTCCTGGGTCTTCTGCTGCAGCAGGGCCTCGGCCTTGGCCTTGGCGTCCTGATGAGCCGCAAGGATCAGGTCCTCGAGGATCTCGACCTCGTCAGGCTTGGCCATAGACGGGTCGATGCGAATGGACTTGAGCTCGCCCTTGCCGGTCATGGTCAGAGTGACCATGCCGCCGCCGGCGGTGCCTTCCACCGCGACCGAGGCGATCTCTTCCTGCAGCGAGCCCATCTGCTCCTGCATCTGCTTCGCCTGTTTCATCATCTTCAGGAAGTCCATGGGTCTCTCCTTGGGGGCGGTGCGAAAGGGCGCCGGGTCAGTCCCTGCAGATCGGCAGGACGGACCGTGCCGGCTCCCGCCGCCGGATCATGTATCGAGGTCGATTTCGTCTTCGACCGGGGCCATGTCAAGGGGCGCGTCCTCGACGGCGGTCATTCTCACGTCGACGACCTTGGCACCGGGAAAGGCTGAAAGCAGGGCAGCAACGGTGGGCTCGGCCTTGGCATCGGAGAAGAGCTGGCGCTGGCTGGCCTCGCGCTCCTCGTGCAGCGTCGGACGTCCCTGCGTGCGGGAGACGCTGACGATCCAGCGGGTGCCGGTCCATTCCGAAAGCCGGCGGCCGAGCCGGCCGGCAAGATCAGGGTCGGCGTTTTCGACCGGCTGAAACTCGATTCGCCCCGGCTCGAAGCGCACGAGCCGCATCTGCCGCTCGATCTCGACCTTCAGGCGAATGTCGCGTTTTTCCGCGGCAAGGGCGGCGCAGTCGGCCAGCGAGGCGAGCCCGTGGGACGGCGCCGGCTGGCTGTCGGCAGCGGGCTGGGCGCGGGTCGTCTCCGGGGCCAGTCCTCCTGCCAACGCCTGCAGGCGCGGCGGCGAACTGGGGGCGGCCTGAGCGTGCGGCGCCTCGCCCGGCATGGCCTGTGCGGAGGTTCGCATCTGTGCGGAGACGGCAACGGGCTCGCTCGTCGAGGTGGAGGAGGGGGCTCCAGGCGAAGTGGCCTGCGCCTGCGGCGCGCTTGCAGCCTGCCCGGCGAAGGAGGCCTCCCCGCCGGACATCTGCGGGCGGGACGGCGGTGCCGGCAGGCTGGAGCCGAGCGCGGCCGCCTTGCCGTCGCGCAGCATGCGCAGGGCGTCTTCCGGGTCGGGCAGGTCGGCAGCATAGGCAAGGCGCACCAGGACCATGTCGGCGGCCAGATGCGGCTTGGGAGCGGCCTGGACTTCCTCGATGCCTTTCAGGAGCATCTGCCATGCGCGCGACAGGAGGCGCAGCGACAGACGTCCGGCAAGCTCGCGGCCGCGGGCCCGTTCGGTCTCCGTGACAGAGGCATCATCGCCCGCGTCGGGGACGATCTTCAGCCGGGTGACCAGATGGGTGAACTCGGCAAGATCCGACAGCACGACCACCGGATCGGCGCCGACATCGTATTGCTGGCGGAACTCGGCCATGGCCGCCGCCGCGTCGCCCCGCATCAGATATTCGAAGAGATCGATGATGCGGGCGCGGTCGGCAAGGCCGAGCATCGCCCGCACCGTCTCCGCGCCGATCGCATCGCCGCCGCCTTGGGAAATGCTGCCATGGGCGATGGCCTGATCGAGCAGCGACAGGGAATCGCGCGCCGAGCCTTCGCCAGCCCGGGCGATCAGCGCCAGCGCCTCGTCTGCGACCGCGATACCCTCGGCCTGCGAGATGCGGCGCAGCAGCCCGACGATCTTGTCGGCATCGATGCGGCGCAGATCGAAGCGCTGGCAGCGCGACAGGACCGTGACCGGAACCTTGCGGATTTCGGTGGTGGCGAAGATGAACTTCACATGCTCGGGCGGCTCCTCGAGCGTCTTCAGCAGGCCGTTGAAGGCCGACTTCGACAGCATGTGCACTTCGTCGATGATGTAGACCTTGTAGCGAGCCGAGGCCGGCCGATAGCGCGCCGCGTCGGTGATCTCGCGAATGTCGTCGATGCCGGTATGCGAGGCAGCGTCCATCTCGATCACGTCGACATGGCGACCGTCCATGATCGCCTCGCAATGCACGCCCAGCTTTTCGAGGTTCACTGTCGGGCGGTCGGCTTCGCCGGGGACCTCGTAGTTGAGCCCGCGCGCTAGAATGCGCGCCGTCGTCGTCTTGCCGACGCCGCGCACGCCGGTCAGCATCCAGGCCTGGGCGATGCGCCCGGTCTCGAACGCATTGCGCAGGGTCTGGACCATCGGCTCCTGGCCGACCAGATCATCGAAGCTGCGGGGGCGATACTTGCGCGCGAGCACCCGGTAGGCGGCGTTGCCGCTGCCCGCGCCGGGAGTGTCTTCGGAAGAAGTGGGAATGAGACCGTCCATGGGTCCAAGCTTAGCGGCGCGGCCGCCGGATGTTGAGGCCTATTCGGTGCGCCAGGCAGGATTTCCCCGCTGCCGCTGACCGGAGCGCGCGTTCTGGCGCCGTTGCACTGCCGCAACCGCGCCCTCGGGCGCAAGCTGCGCCGGATCTGAACCTGAAGGGAAAGGGTGGGAGGCTGGCACGGTGACCCGTGCCGCGACTCGTTGGGGCTGCTTCCTTCCGGACCTGACCCGGTTGGCGAGTGGCTCGTCCACCACCAACCTCCCGCGCTCTATATCGTGAGTTTCGCCCGCCGATGCAAGGGGAAATCCCGCAAAGATCACCGGTGGCTGTCGCTCTGCCCGGTCTCCTGGGCGGCTCTGGCGCGCAGATCCTTGCGGATGATCTTGCCGGTCGTCGTCATCGGCAGGGCATCCACGAAGGCGATCTCGCGCGGATATTCGTGTGCCGCGAGCCGCGACTTGACGAAGTCCTGCAACTCGCTGGCGAGCGCCTGCGACGGGGCATGTCCGTCCGCCAGCACCACATAGGCCTTGACGATTTCGGTGCGCGCCGGGTCCGGCTTGCCGACGACTCCTGCCATGGCGACGGCCGGGTGCCCGATCAGGCAATCCTCGATCTCGCCCGGGCCGATGCGATAGCCGGCCGAGGTGATGACGTCGTCGTCCCGGCCGATGAAGCGCAACCAGCCATCGGCATCGCGCACGCCCATGTCGCCCGTGAGAAGGTATTCGCCGGCGAATTTCGCCTGCGTCGCCTCCGGATTGTTCCAGTAGCCGAGAAACATCACTGGGTCCGGGCGTCGGACGCCGATATTGCCTTGCTGCCCGTCGGGCAGCGGCGTTCCCGCAGCATCGACGATGGCGAGGTCGTGACCGGGCACGGCGCGGCCCATGATGCCCGGCCGCGCCGGCATCAGCCGGGCGCAGGACGAGACGATCATGTTGCACTCGGTCTGGCCGTAGAACTCGTTGATGGTGACGCCGAACACCCGCCGGCCCCATTCCACGAGCTCCGCGCCCAGTGTCTCGCCGCCGCTGGCGACTGTCCGCATGTCGAGGCGCAGGTCCGCTGGCGGTTCGCCATACGCCCGCATCATCTTCAGCGCGGTCGGCGGCAGGAAGGCGTTGCGGATCTTCTCGCGGGCGATGAGATCGAAGGCGGCTTCCGCCGTGAACTTGCGGAAGCGGCAGGCGACGACGGTGATGCCGTGATGCAGTGCCGGCATCAGCACGTCCAGCAGCCCGCCGATCCAGGCCCAGTCGGCGGGGGTCCAGATCCGGTCTCCCGGCGCAGGGAACAGGTCGTGGCTCATCTCGACGCCGGGCAGGTGGCCGAGCAGCACCCGCTGGGCATGCAGCGCGCCCTTGGGCTGGCCGGTCGTGCCGGAGGTGTAGATGATGATCGCCGGGTCGTCGGCCAGGGTATCGACCGGCGTGAACGCCGCGGATTGCCAGGCGAGCTCCGCGTGAAGGTCGCTCGCTCCGGGTGCAGCGCCGTCGATGGTGTAGATCGAGGCCAGCTCCGGCAGCTGGTCCCGGATCCGCGCGAGCTTGGCCGCGCCCTCCGCATTGGTCACGACCGCCCGGGTGCCGGAATTGCCGAGCCGGTAGGCCAGCGCCTCATCCCCGAACAGCATGAAGAGCGGAATGGTGATCGCGCCCATCTTGAGCGCGGCGATGTGGGTTGCAGCCGTCTCGATGGCCTGCGGCAACAGGACAGCGACCCGGTCGCCCCGCCGGATGCCGTCGCGCACCAGAAGGTTCGCGATGCGGTTGGACAGGGTCTTCAGGTCGGCAAAACTGACGACCTCGCGGCGGCCGTCTTCGGAGATGGCGATGATCGCGGTGCGCTCGGGGTCAACGTCGGCCCACTTGTCGCAGATGTCGACGCCGATATTGTAGCGCTCCGGCACCTGCCAGACGAAGCGTGCGGCAAGGTCCTCATAGCTCGTTGCCTCAGGCAGCATCCGCGTCCTCCCCGATGTCAGGCCCCGTGCCGGTGCTTCCGGCCTCGTCGTTTCCCTCGTCTGGCATGCCCTCCCGCGGGGAAGGCCGTCAATGGGAAATGGTGCGGTGAACTGCAAGGGGGAGGGGCTGGCGCTCGCATGCGCTCCCGTTATAGTGCGGCTCTCTGTGTCCCTGCCCGCCTTCGACGGAGCCTCAATGCAGCCTTTCAGTCTCGACCCGCGGCTTGCGGCCGACAGCCTGGCTGTCGCCGATCTGCCGCTGTCGTCCCTGCGCCTGATGCGCGACAGCCGGTTTGCCTGGTTGATGCTGGTCCCGCGCAAGCCGGAGCTGGTCGAGCTGCTGGATCTGGCGGACGACGAACGCGTCCAGCTGATGCGCGAGATCGCCCTGGTCGGCGAGGTGCTGAAGGCGGAGACGGGGTGCGACAAGCTCAATGTCGGAGCGCTCGGCAATATCGTTGCGCAGCTGCATGTACATGTGATCGCGCGCTTTTCTGGCGACGCCGCCTGGCCGGGACCCGTCTGGGGCTCGGGCGCTGCCGTGCCGTACCCTGCCGGCGCGGCCGAAGCCCTTGCGCTGAGGATCGCCGAGCGCTTGCCGAAGATCGCCTGATCCCTTTCCCGCCAGACGCGCCTGATCGAACGAGGACCGCTCCAGCATGACCCACGCGCCCGACACCGCCTTCGGGTTCTCCTATCACGGCAATCCGCTGGACCGCCTGTCCGAGCATAGGGGAGATGCGGACTGGTTGGCTGCGCACCGGGCAGCGCCTGCCGCCCGGTTTGTGTTCCTGTGCGAAGGCAAGCCGCTGGTCGACACGTCCGGTTCGCAGCTCTCGATCCTGTGGGAAGAGAAGGCAGGGGCTGCGCTCGCCACCATCGGCGAGGAAGTGGTCCTGCTCGGCTTCCAGCCGGAGACCGAGGCGCCGGTCTTTGCTGCCACGCTTGCCGCCGACCCGGAGCGGGTCGAGACCGACGGGCGCAAGCTGATCGACCTGCGGTCCCTCGCCCTGCAAGGCGTCCTGCCGCCGGGCCACATGGGCATGCTCGCCCAGGCCAGCTCCCTGCTGCATTGGCACGTCAGCCACCGCTTCTGTTCCAGGTGCGGCTCGCCCAGCACGATGACGCAGGGCGGCTACCGTCGCGACTGCCCATCCTGCGGCGGGCTGCATTTCCCGCGCACGGATCCGGTGGCGATCATGCTGGTGACCGATGGCGACGCCTGCCTGATGGGTCGGCCGCCGCGCCTGCCGGAAGGCGTGTTCTCGACGCTTGCCGGCTTCATCGAGCCTGGAGAGACCATCGAGGAGGCGGTGCGGCGGGAAGTGTTCGAGGAATCGGGCATCCGCGTCGGCGATGTCAGCTACATGGCGAGCCAGCCCTGGCCGTTCCCGGCCTCGCTGATGATCGGATGCCACGGCACGGCGATCAGCCGCGACATCACCATGGACGAGGCCGAGCTGGAGGCCTGTCGTTGGTTCTCCCGCGAGGAGGTGACGGCGATGCTGGCGGACACGCATCCGGACGGGCTCAAGGTGCCGCCCCCGCTGTCCATCGCCCATTGGCTGACTCGCAGCTGGGTCGAAGGGCGGAGCTGATCATGATCCTTGCGCGTGCCGACTGCATCTATCTCACCCATCCGCAGGTGCGCATCGATCCGGCTGTTCCCGTGCCGCAATGGGGGCTGTCGGAGGAAGGGGCACGGCGCACGCGGGCCGGGGCCGGGCGGGGCGAATTCGCGTCCCTCACCCATGTTGTCTCCAGCGCCGAGACGAAAGCGGTCGAAACGGCCGGCATCATCGCCGGGCAACTCGGTCTTCCGGTCGTCGTGGACGAGCTGATGCACGAAAATGACCGGTCGGCGACCGGCTTTCTGCCGCCGGAAGAGTTCGAGCGCGTGGCCGATGCCTTTTTCGCACAGTCGCAGACCAGCGTGCGCGGCTGGGAGCAGGCATGCGATGCCCAGGCGCGGATCGTCGGGCGGGTCGAGGCGCATCTGGAGCGCATCCCGCAGGACGCGCGCGTGCTTTTCGTCGGACACGGCGCTGTCGGCACATTGCTCAAGTGCCATCTTGCTGGCTGGGCGATCGATCGCCGCCACGACCAGCCGCCCGGCGGCGGTTTCTGGTATGCGTTTTCGCGCAGCGCCCTGCGGGAGAAAAACGCTTCCGGCGTGGACTGGCGACCGCTCGACGGATAAGCCAGGCCTGCTTGTGGTCGGCGTGTCGGCTTCCTAAGTGTGAGGCGAGGCAGACGGCGACAAGGACCGCGTTCCCGACATGATTTCTTCCGCTTTGCGCGCGCTTTCCCAGATTTTCGAGCCCCCCTTGCGGGCGATCTTCTGGAAGACGCTGGGCTACACCCTGGTGCTGCTGTTCCTCGTCTGGCTCGGCCTGAATGGCGCCGTCGCAGCCTTTGTCAGCCTGCCCTATCCCTGGCTCGAGACGGTCCTGTCGCTGCTGACTGGCATCGGCGCGGTCTTCCTGCTCGGTTTTCTCGTCGCGCCGGTGACGGCGATCATCGCCGGCCTGCTGCAGGACGACATCGCCGAGGTCGTGGAGAGCAGCGACTATCCTGGCGATCCTGCGGGCAAGGCGCTGCCCCTATCTGTGGCGCTGCCCCAGGCCATCAAGTTCACCGGCATCGTCATCGCCGGCAACCTGCTGGCGCTGGTTCTGCTGCTGGTTCCCGGCGTCAACCTGATCGCCTTCTTCGTGGTCAACGGATATCTGCTCGGCCGTGAGTTCTTCGAGTTTGCGGCCAGCCGGTTCCGCTCGCCGGAAGAGGCGCGGGCCCTGCGTCGGGCCCATTCCGGCACGGTGTTTATCGCCGGCCTGGCGATTGCCGGCTTTCTTGCCGTGCCGCTGCTCAACCTGCTGACGCCGATCTTTGCGACCGTGATGATGGTGCATCTGCACAAGCGGTTGACCTATAGGTAAGCATCCGCGCGCCGCCCCTTTGCCGACCAAGGAGCCGCATGGCCGGCACCTGCCTTTGGCACGGTGAAAAAATCCGTGTTCCGTCTTATCCGACAGGATATTTTGACGTACCCGTCCGATGGAGTTAGAAGGCGGGTATTCAAGGCCCTGATTTAGCTAACGTTTACGTAAGCGTAAGCCGATGAGGGAGACGGGAGAACAATCCATGTCGGACGTCGGGACGAGAAACAGCCGGCCGCTTTCGCCGCATCTCCAGATCTACAAACCCATCTTCACCATGGTCATGTCGATCGTGCACCGCATCACCGGCTGTGCATTGTATTTCGGCACGATCCTGATGGTGTGGTGGCTGGTGGCCGCAGCGGCGGGCCCGGACTATTTCAACTTCGTCAACGATCTTTACGGCTCGATCCTCGGGCGGCTGGTGCTGTTCGGGTTCACCTGGGCGCTGCTCCACCACATGCTGGGCGGGTTGCGGCACTTCATCTGGGACATGGGGCATGGTTTCGGCCCGCAGGCGCGCGAGTGGCTCGCACGCGCCTCGCTGATTGGCTCGGTGTCCCTGACGATCCTGCTCTGGGTCGTCGGATATGCGGTTCGCTGAGGGAGGCTTGATCCATGACTGACATGCGCACTCCGCTCGGACGTGTTCGCGGCCTCGGCTCGGCCCGGGACGGCACGACTCATTTCTGGCGCCAGCGGGTCACCGCCGTTGCCAACGTCTTCCTCATCACCTTCTTCGTGATCCTGGTGATCTCCCTGCAGGGGGGCGACTACGAGACGGTCACGGCGGCTCTCGCCAATCCCCTGGTGGCGATCGTCATGCTGATGGTGGTGATTTCCGGCGTCTATCACATGAAGCTCGGCATGCAGATCGTCATCGAGGACTATGTCCACGACGAGCTGCCCAAGTTCCTGACGCTGATGGCGAACACCTTCTTCTCGGCATTCATCGGCCTTGCGTCGATCTTTGCTGTCCTCAAGATCAGCTTCGGAGGCTGAACACCATGGCAGGACAAGCCTATTCCTTCGTCGACCACCGCTACGACGTGGTGGTCGTGGGAGCCGGCGGCGCCGGCCTGCGGGCGACCCTCGGCATGGCCGAGCAGGGCCTCAGGACCGCCTGTATCTCCAAGGTCTTTCCGACCCGTTCGCACACCGTTGCGGCGCAGGGCGGCATCGCCGCCTCGCTCCAGAACATGACGCCCGACTGCTGGCAGTGGCACATGTACGACACGGTGAAGGGCTCCGACTGGCTCGGCGACACCGACGCCATGGAGTATCTGGCCCGCGAGGCGCCCAAGGCGGTCTACGAGCTGGAGCACTATGGCGTGCCCTTCTCGCGTACCGAGGATGGCCGCATCTACCAGCGTCCCTTCGGCGGCCACATGCAGAACTACGGCGACGGTCCTCCCGTGCAGCGCACCTGCGCCGCGGCCGACCGGACCGGCCACGCGATCCTGCACACGCTCTACGGCCAGTCGCTGCGCAACAATGCCGAGTTCTTCATCGAGTATTTCGCGCTCGACCTGATCATGTCCGAGGACGGCGTCTGCCAGGGCGTCATCGCTTGGAACCTCGACGACGGCACCATCCACCGGTTCTCCGCCAAGATGGTCGTTCTGGCCACCGGCGGTTACGGCCGTGCCTATTTCTCGGCGACCTCCGCCCACACCTGCACCGGTGACGGCGGCGGCATGGTGGCGCGCGCCGGCCTGCCGCTGCAGGACATGGAGTTCGTGCAGTTCCACCCGACCGGCATTTACGGCGCGGGCTGCCTGATCACGGAGGGCGCCCGCGGCGAAGGCGGCTATCTGGTCAACTCCGAGGGCGAGCGCTTCATGGAGCGCTATGCACCTTCGGCCAAGGATCTCGCCTCGCGTGACGTCGTTTCGCGCTGCATGACCATGGAGATCCGCGAAGGCCGCGGTGTGGGCAAGAACAAGGATCACATCTTCCTGCATCTCGATCACCTGGATCCGGACATCCTCGGCGAGCGTCTGCCGGGCATCTCCGAATCGGCGAAGATCTTCGCCGGTGTCGACGTCACCAAGGAGCCGATCCCGGTCCTGCCGACCGTCCACTACAACATGGGCGGCATTCCCACGAACTACTGGGGCGAGGTGCTGAACCCGACGGCGGACGATCCGCATGCGATCCAGCCGGGCCTGATGGCCGTCGGCGAGGCCGGCTGCGCCTCGGTGCACGGCGCCAACCGTCTCGGCTCCAACTCGCTGATCGACCTCGTCGTCTTCGGACGCGCGGCGGCGATCAAGGCGGGTGAGGTGATCGACCGCAAGGCAGCCGTGCCGACGCCGAACGAGGCCTCCTGCGACCGGATCATGGGGCATTTCGACCGCATCCGTCACTCCAATGGCGGCACGCCGACCGCGCAGCTGCGCGAGAAGATGCAGCGGGCGATGCAGGAAGACGCGGCCGTCTTCCGCACCCAGGAAAGCCTCGAGCAGGGCTGCCAGCGCCTGTCCCAGATCTGGGGCGAGATGGCCGACCTCAAGGTCACCGACCGCTCGATGATCTGGAACTCCGATCTGGTGGAGACGCTGGAGCTGGAGAACCTGATGGCCAATGCCATCACCACGGTCTACGGCGCCGAGGCGCGCAAGGAGAGCCGTGGCGCCCATGCCCGCGAGGACTACAAGGACGGTCCGATGGGCGGTCGCGACGACGAGAACTGGCGCAAGCACACGCTGGCCTGGGTCGACGAGGCCGGCCAGGTGACGCTCAAGTATCGCCCGGTGATCACCGAGCCGCTGACCACCTATGAGGAAGGCGGCATCGACCCGAAGAAGATCGCGCCGAAGGCGCGCGTCTACTGATGGAGACCGCGTACTGGCCGGGCCTTGTCGAGGGCCGTGCCGGTGCGCCTGGAGCCCTGCGGACATGACGGCGGCAGCCACCCTTGTCGACACGACCTCTCCTTTCGGGACCTACCGGGCCCGGGGACTGGCGCGTTTGGCTTGGCGGCTGGCCGACTGGCACGACCTCGCGCCGACCCTGCGCAAGAAGCTAAGGGCGATTGTCGCCCGCCTCTTCGCCGGGCCGTTCGATACCGAGGTCGAGGGGCTCCGTTTCCGGCTCTATCCCGGCTCCAACTATGACGACCGCAAGATCCTGGCGCGCCAGCGCCTGCCCGAGCGGGCCGAGCGGCGCTTTCTTGCCGCTCACCTGCGCCAGGGCACGGTCTTCGTCGATGTCGGAGCCAATGTCGGCAGCTACAGTCTTGCCGCCGCGCGTTGCGGTGCCAGTGTGCTGGCGGTGGAGGCCAATCCCGAGACGGCGGGGCGCCTTGCGTTCAACATCGCCGCCAACGGACTGGCGGATATCGATGTGGCGACGGTGGCGGTCGGGGAGAGCTGCGGCACCATGGACCTTTGGAGCGAGCCGAGCAATTGCGGCTTTGCGACCCTGGTGCCGGAACTGACGGAAGAGTGGCAGGGCGACTGGCATGCGCGCCAGGTCCGAGTGCAGCCGCTGGCAGAGATCCTGGCAGGGTACGGCGTGAAACGCGTCGACGTGTTGAAGGTCGATGTCGAGGGATACGAGGACCGGGTTCTGCTGCCCTATATCAGGGCGACGGACCCCAGCGATCATCCCGGCGCGATCCTGCTGGAAACAAACTGCCGCGAGCACTGGCAGGAAGACTGCCTCGCCGTGCTTGCCACCTTCGGCTACCTCGCTGAAGGCGAAACGGAAGACAATGTGCTGTTGAGGCGGTCTGCCTGAACGGCTGGAAACTTGAACGGAATGGATGGTCGGCCCGATCCGGCCGACCGAAACGCGGAGCGACGAGACATGGTACAGCTGACGCTTCCCAAGAACTCCCAGGTGACCCAGGGCAAGGTCTGGGACAAGCCGGCCGGCGCCACCAACCTGCGGGAATACCGCATCTATCGCTGGAACCCGGATGACGGCCGCAACCCGCGCGTCGATACCTATTTCGTCGACCTCGACGATTGCGGTCCGATGATCCTTGACGGGCTCATCTACATCAAGAACAACATCGATCCGACGCTGACCTTCCGCCGGTCTTGCCGCGAGGGCATCTGCGGATCCTGCGCGATGAACATCGACGGGACCAACACGCTCGCTTGCACCCGCGGCATGGACGAGATCGGCGATGGCCCGGTCAAGATCTACCCGCTGCCGCACATGCCGGTGGTGAAGGATCTCGTGCCGGACCTGACGCGGTTCTACGCCCAGCACCGCTCCATCGAGCCCTGGCTGCAGACCACGACGCCGGCCCCGGAGAAGGAGTGGCGCCAGAGTCACGAGGACCGCGCCAAGCTCGACGGCCTCTACGAGTGCATCCTGTGCGCCTGCTGCTCGACCTCGTGCCCGAGCTACTGGTGGAACGGCGACCGCTATCTCGGCCCGGCCGTCCTGCTGCAGGCC
This sequence comes from Stappia sp. G46H5W, assembly GCF_058448995.1. Lineage (NCBI taxonomy): Bacteria > Pseudomonadati > Pseudomonadota > Alphaproteobacteria > Hyphomicrobiales > Stappiaceae > Stappia > Stappia sp. G46H5W. The sequence goes on from NZ_JBZFLL010000006.1 coordinate 247,986, forward strand.
TATCGCTGGCTGATCGATTCGCGCGACGAGGCCACCGGCGAGCGCCTCGACAATCTCGAGGACCCGTTCCGCCTCTATCGCTGCCACACGATCATGAACTGCAGCCAGGCCTGTCCGAAGGGCCTGAACCCGGCCAAGGCGATTGCCGAGATCAAGAAGATGATGGTCGAGCGCCGCGTCTGACGCGCTCGCCTGTCAGATTTCACCGCGTTTCGAAAGGCCGTCCGGAGCGATCCGGGCGGCCTTTTGCGTGTCTCAGCTCCAGACCGGGCTGGTGAAGATCGCGATGCTGGACAGGAAGCCGACGGCCCAGGAGAGCGAGCGGGGCGTTGCCCGGTCGGTCCAGTAGCAGAAGATGAAGATCAGGCGGGCGCCGATGAACAGCCCGGCCAGCCGGTCGATCCACTCGGCATCCCCACCCTGCCAGAGCCCGACGATGACGGCAGCTGCGAACAGCGGCAGGGCCTCGAAGCCGTTCGCCTGGGCGGCGGCGGCACGGGCGCGGAAACCGTCCTTCCAGTAATCCGGGTCCCGCGGACGTGCATTGCTGAAGTCCTTGGAGAGCTTGCCGGGAAAGGCGGAGAGGATCGGCAGGACGGCGGCGGCAAGAATGCACCAGATGGCAAAGGGCATGGACGGCGTTCCGGTTTGTTGTGCTCGTGCAAGAGGTGACCGGATGCCGCCGGAGGGTCAAGCGCGAACCGGTGGACGGGTTGATCCAGCGCAAGGAGGGCCCGACAGGAGATCGCTAGTTTCGCGCCGGTGAAACCAGCGAGGGAACCTTGCATCATGGCCGTGACCGATTGGACTGCTTTTCTCGATCAGACGGATCGCCGGATGGGCGAGTTGCGCAGCGGGATGCCGGGCGTTGCCAAGGGCTTCCATGAGGTCGCAAAGGCCGCGATCGGAGCCGGCGCGCTCGATTCCAAGACCAAGGAACTGATCGCACTCGCCATCGGTATCGCCGCTCGGTGCGACGGGTGCCTTGCCTACCACGCCAAGGCGGCCGCCAAATATGGCGCGACGCGCGAGGAGGTGATCGAGGCCATCGGCGTTGCGGTCTACATGGGCGGCGGCCCCTCGATGATCTACGGGGCCGAGGCTCTGGCGGCCTTCGACGCTCTCGCGTGATCCTCAGGGGTTGTGGCGGACAGGTTGGCGCGCCTTCCGATTGCCGTCTTTTCGCCCTGTACAGTCTCGCCGCTCGTCATATTCGCGTTTCCGATCTTCCGTATCACCTGCGCGGGGGCGGAAACGCGATTCGCTTTCGCTGCCGGGCCTCGGGCCCGGTGGTGGAAACCGGTGCGCGCAGTTCCCATCTGCGGTTGCAGGTGGAGCTTGCGTGCAGCAAGGAGTGACGATGACTGTGAATGTCCTGTTCCTGTGCGATGACAACGCCAGGCTCGGCCCCATGGCTGAGGCCTATCTCAATGCAGACGACGGACGCAGCATTCGCGCATTCTCCGCAGGCCTGTCGCCGGCGCCGGCGCTTGCCGAGGGTGTCGGGCGTGTTCTTGCTGCCCATGGCCTGGTCGCGGAAGGGCTGCAGCCGAAGAGCTGGCAGCTCTTCGCCCTGCCGCACGCGCCTGTTCCCGACGTTGTGGTCGGCCTCAGCGCGGCGGCTCTTGCCGCGACGCGCCGGGTCTGGCCGACCCATGCGCGGTTGCTCGACTGGTGTGTCGGCCCCCACACGACGCGGCTGGTCGGCCGCGACGCCCTGCGCGATGCATTCCACGAACTCCGCCGGCGCATCAACCTGGCGCTGGAGGAGGGCGCGTTCCGCCCGGTCGCCCTGCGCCAGATCGCCTGAAGGAGGCTGCTCCGTCAGCTTCCCATAGGCTTGCGGGGGCCGTCCATCAAGGCGCCGATCATTCCGAACATGTCGGCAAGGCCTTCGCGGACCAGGCTGAAGGCGGAGAAATTGCGCGGCTCGATCCGGCCGACGATATCGCCCATCTCGAAGGTCAGGTCTGCGGTGAACTTGCGGGCGAGTTGCTGCATGGCCCGGTTGGTCGCCAGGCAATTCATGTAGATGTGCCGGCACCCGCGGTTGCGCGCCGCGATCAGCGTCAGCTCCATCAACCGTGTGCCGATGCCGGCCTGCTGGCAGTTCTGCTCGACCGAGAAGGCTGCCTCGGCATTGACGCCATCTTCGAACGGACGCAGTTCCGCGACCGCGCGCAAGAGACCCTCGGCGAAGTAGCCATGGATGACCGTTCCCAGGGTGAAACTGGTATCCGCATAGCACCGCAGGAAAGCATCGCTCGCGGGCATGGCGAAGCGGGCTCGGCGGGCGATCGGATCGAGACGGAGAAGGTGGTCGCGAAACTGCGCGATATCGTTGTAGGTCAGCTTTCTGTAGTAGCCGGTTGCCGGCTTGTCGGTTCGAAACGACATGCGATGCTCCTGATGAGGACAGCACCGCTCCTCGGGTCTCCCCAGACCTGTCATTTTTATATAGAGGGTTCGAGGCGAATTCATGACCGCCACGATCATGGCCGATCACGCTGGTCGGGCCATGATTTGGACCAATTGCCCGCCCATTGAAGGCTCGTCAACCATTTGGTCACCAAAACCGACAAGAATCGGCCGGGACTGCGATAGTCGGTTGCGTTGCAGGTCGAGCGCGTCGTGGCAGGGCTGCCGACTGCCGCTCTACGGGCCTGCGAGCCGACCGCCAAGGCATAGAACGAGCAAGGACAGACACATCATGACCCGTTCCTCCCGGTATAGCGCGCCTCTCGCTGCTGCGCTTTGTCTGACCGTGGCGCTCGCTGGCTGTCAGCGCCTGGGATACGGAAGCCGGAGCGCGCCGCTGCCGGCCACCCCGACCGCTCCGGTGGCGAGCCAGTCTCTCGAGCCTCTCCAGCCGATGTCGCCGACGCTCGGCCCGGACGGCCAGCCGATTCAGGGCGCCCCGCTCGACGGCAGCCAGACAAACGTTGCCGCCGTCGACCCGTCCGCCGGCACCGCCCCGAGCGGCCCGCCCGCCGGCGCGCGCGAGATCGGCCGCAGCGACATGCTCGGCGGCTGGTCGATTGCCTCCGGCGCGGACAACTGCAAGCTCTTCATGACGCTGACCACCTGGAGCGGCGGCTACCGCGCCAACTCGCGCGGCTGTGCCTCGCCGCAGATGCAGACAATCTCGGCCTGGGACCTGCAGGGCAAGCAGGTGCTGCTGAAGGATGCCAGCGGCGCGACTGTGGCCGAACTCTATGCGACCGGCGCCGAGAACTTCTCCGGCCGCACGACCTCCGGCGCTCCGATCCAGGTCTATCGGTAAGAGCGGCCTGTCGGTCAGCGCTCATCGCGCGCAGTCGCGGCGGGCGGGCAGACAAGCGGAAGGGGCAAGGCAATGTCGGTGTGGCCGGTTCTGGAAGACAGCGAGCTCTCGCCCCGCGCTGCCGCGGTGATCGCGGATATCCGCGCCACCCGGAACACGGACTTCATCAACAATTTCTGGCGGGTCCTGGCCAATGATCCGGCGCTGCTGGAGCGGACCTGGGCCAGCCTGAAGGACGTGATGGCGCCGGGCGCGCTCGATCCGCTGGTCAAGGAAATGCTCTACGTGGCGGTGTCCATCGCCAATGGCTGCGAATACTGCATCCGCTCGCATACGACCGCGGCCCGAGCCAAGGGCATGAGCGAGGCCCAGCTCGGCGAACTCCTGGCGGTCGTCGGCATGGCCAGCGAGACCAATCGTTTGGCGACCGGCCTGCAGGTGCCGGTCGACGACGCCTTCCTCCCCCAAAAGTAACTCTGCGCCGCGGGCGAGATCCTCGGCGCTTGCTCTTGCCCGCTTGCTCGGGCTATCCAGCGAAGCGGAGGCAACCTGCGGGCAACGGTTGCGTTTTCCGGGACCCGGCCCCGGGATCCCGGTTCTTTCAAGGACTGGATCATGGCTTCGACGCAACCGGCAGGACGGACGATTCCGATCGCGCATACGGTCACGGGGCGCTACGACGCGCTGGTCGAGGCCGGTGAAATCGAAAGGGATCCGGCCCAGACCGAAGTCGCGGCCCTGCTCGACCGGCTCAATGCGGTGCTGGTCGAGACCGGCCCGGCCTCCAAGAAGAGCGCGCTCGGCTGGCTGTTCGGCAAGCGCGGCGCCGCCAAGGAACCCATCAAGGGACTTTACGTTTGGGGCAAGGTCGGCCGCGGCAAGACCATGCTCATGGACCTGTTCTTCGACATCGCCGTGATGAAGAAGAAGCGGCGGGTGCATTTCCACGAGTTCATGGCCGATGTGCACGAGCGGGTGCATGCGGTGCGGGCGGCGATCCGCGACGGCAGCATTTCCGGCGACGATCCGATCCCGCCGGTTGCCGCCGACCTTGCCGCCGACACCCGTCTCCTGTGCTTCGACGAGTTCGCCGTCACCGACATCGCCGATGCGATGATCCTCGGCCGGCTGTTCACGCGCCTGTTCGAGCTGGGCGTCGTCGTCGTCGCCACGTCGAACGTTGCGCCCGACGATCTCTATCGGGACGGGCTCAACCGCGGGCATTTCCTCGGCTTCGTCGAGCTGCTCAAGACCCGGGTCGACGTGGTCTGCCTCGACGCACGCACCGACTACCGTCTGGAGAAGCTCGCCGGCGCGCCGCTTTATCTGTCGCCGCTCGGGCCGGAGACCGACCGCTCCGTCGACGATCTCTGGCGCAAGCTCACGCATGGATTGCCGGCGCATGAAGAGGTGCTGGAGATGAAGGGGCGCAAGATCCCCGTCTCGCGCACGGCCGCCGGCGTCGCACGCTTCACGTTTGCGGAACTTTGCGAAAAGCCGCTGGGCGCGGCGGACTATCAGCGCCTGGCGCTGTCCTATCACACCTTCGTAGTGGAAGGCGTGCCGGTGATGGACCTGCCCCAGCGCAATGCGGCCAAGCGCTTCATCAACCTGGTGGATACGCTCTACAACAACCGCAACAAGCTGATCGTGTCCGCCGAGGCGGAGCCGGAGGGGCTCTACATCGCCACCTCGGGAACGGAATCCTTCGAGTTCCAGCGCACGGTCTCACGCCTTGTCGAGATGCGGTCGCAAGCCTGGCTCAGCGATCCGGCCTGAGGAAATCCGGCTCCGCATTCCGGTTCGCCAGCCCGCCTCTATTCCTTCGATTAGCTTGCACCCACGCGCCAAAGGGTTTAGTGCCATGCGCGGTCGTTGAGAACGGCCGATGCTCCATTTTACGTAAAGGGAAGCAACAGGATATGGCTCGGAACAAGATCGCTCTGATCGGCTCAGGACAGATTGGCGGCACGCTCGCCCACCTCGCCGGCCTGAAGGAACTCGGCGACATCGTCCTCTTCGACATCGCCGAAGGTACGCCCCAGGGCAAGGCGCTCGACCTTGCCGAATCCTCTCCGGTTGACGGCTTCGATGCCAAGCTCTCCGGTGCCAACTCCTACGAGGCGATCGCCGGTGCCGATGTGGTCATCGTCACCGCCGGCGTGCCGCGCAAGCCCGGCATGAGCCGCGACGACCTGCTCGAGATCAACCTGAAGGTGATGGAGCAGGTGGGCGCGGGCATCAAGGCGCATGCCCCGAACGCTTTCGTCATCTGCATCACCAACCCGCTCGACGCGATGGTCTGGGCCCTGCAGAAGTTCTCCGGCCTGCCGGCGAACAAGGTTGTCGGCATGGCCGGCGTGCTGGACTCCGCCCGCTTCCGCTACTTCCTCGCCGAGGAGTTCAACGTCTCCGTCGAGGACGTGACGGCCTTCGTGCTGGGCGGCCACGGCGACACGATGGTGCCGCTGACCCGCTACTCCACCGTCGCCGGCATTCCGCTGCCGGATCTGGTCAAGATGGGCTGGTGCACCGCCGAGCGTCTGGAAGAGATCGTCCAGCGCACCCGTGACGGTGGCGCCGAGATCGTCGGCCTGCTCAAGACCGGCTCGGCCTTCTACGCTCCGGCTTCTTCTGCCATCGCCATGGCCGAGAGCTACCTCAAGGACAAGAAGCGCGTGCTGCCTTGCGCTGCGCATCTGACCGGCCAGTACGGCCTGAACGACACCTATGTGGGCGTTCCGGTGGTGATCGGCGCCGACGGCGTCGAGCGCATCATCGAGATCTCTCTCGAGGGCGAGGAAAAGGCCAACTTCGACAAGTCCGTCGCGTCTGTCGACGGTCTGGTCGAGGCCTGCAAGAAGATCCAGCCGGCGCTTGCCTGAGGACAGTTTCACGGGAGGCCGCTGGCCTCCCGTCTCGCATTGGGCGAGCTCTGTCAAAACCATCCGGGGATAGACACATGAACATCCACGAATACCAGGCCAAAGAGGTTCTCAAGGCCTATGGCGCGCCGGTGGCCAAGGGCGTGGCCATCTTCTCGGCCGACGAAGCCGAGGCCGCCGCAAAGCAGCTTCCCGGCCCGCTCTGGGTCGTGAAGTCCCAGATCCATGCCGGCGGTCGCGGCAAGGGCAAGTTCAAGGAACTCGGCCCCGACGCAAAGGGCGGCGTTCGTCTCGCCTTCTCGCTGGACGAGGTGAAGTCGCACGCGGCCGAAATGCTCGGCAACACGCTGGTGACCAAGCAGACCGGCGCGGCCGGCAAGGTCGTCAACCGCCTCTATATCGAGGACGGCGCCGACATCGAGCGCGAGCTCTACCTCTCCATTCTCGTCGACCGCACCGTCGGCCGTCCGGCCTTTGTCGTTTCGACCGAAGGCGGCATGGACATCGAGGCCGTGGCCGAGGAGACGCCCGAGAAGATCCACACCCTGCCGATCGATCCGGACACGGGCGTGACCGAGGCCGATGCGGCCAAGCTCTGCGATGCGCTGGAGCTGACCGGTGCGGCGCGCGAGGACGGCATGAAGCTGTTCCCGATCCTGCACAAGGCCTTCGTCGAGAAGGACATGAGCCTGCTCGAGGTCAACCCGCTGATCGTCATGAAGGACGGCCGCCTGCGCGTTCTCGACGCCAAGGTCTCCTTCGACGGCAACGCGTTGTTCCGTCACCCGGAGATCGTCGAGCTTCGCGACGTCACCGAGGAGGACGAGAAGGAAATCGAGGCCTCCAAGTACGACCTCGCCTATGTGGCGCTCGATGGCGACATCGGCTGCATGGTCAATGGCGCCGGCCTGGCCATGGCGACCATGGACATCATCAAGCTCTACGGCGCCGAGCCGGCGAACTTCCTCGATGTCGGCGGTGGCGCCTCCAAGGAGAAGGTCACGGCCGCGTTCAAGATCATCACCTCCGATCCGAACGTGAAGGGCATCCTGGTCAACATCTTCGGCGGCATCATGCGCTGCGACGTGATCGCGGAAGGCGTGCTGGCGGCGGTGAAGGAAGTCGGCCTCCAGGTGCCGCTCGTCGTTCGCCTCGAAGGTACCAATGTCGAACTCGGCAAGAAGATCATTTCCGAAAGCGGTCTCAACGTGATCGCCGCCGATGATCTCGACGACGCCGCGCAGAAGATCGTCAAGGCCGTGAAGGAGGCCGCCTGATGTCCATTCTCGTCAACAAAGACACCAAGGTCATCGTCCAGGGCCTGACCGGCAAGACCGGTACGTTCCACACGGAGCAGGCTCTGGGCTACTACGGCACCCAGATGGTGGCCGGCGTGCACCCCAAGAAGGGCGGTGAGAACTGGACCTCCGGTCTCGATTCCGCCGCGTCCCTGCCGATCTTCGCCACTGTCGGCGAGGCGCGCGAGGCAACCGGTGCCGATGCATCCGTGATCTACGTGCCCCCCGCAGGCGCGGGCGCTGCGATCATCGAGGCGATCGATGCCGAGGTTCCGTTCATCGTCTGCATCACCGAGGGCATCCCGGTCGCCGACATGGTCAAGGTCAAGGCCCGGCTGGAGAAGTCCAAGTCTCGCCTGCTCGGCCCGAACTGCCCGGGCATCCTGACGCCGGAAGAGTGCAAGATCGGCATCATGCCGGGCTCCATCTTCAAGAAGGGCTCGGTCGGCGTCGTCTCGCGCTCCGGCACGCTGACCTATGAGGCGGTGTTCCAGACCTCGAACGCCGGTCTCGGCCAGACCACGGCCGTTGGCATCGGCGGCGACCCGGTCAAGGGAACAGAGTTCATCGACATCCTGGAGATGTTCCTCGCCGACGACGAGACCAAGTCGATCATCATGATCGGCGAGATCGGCGGCTCGGCCGAGGAAGAGGCCGCGCAGTTCATCAAGGACGAGGCCAAGAAGGGCCGCAAGAAGCCGATGGCCGGCTTCATTGCGGGCCGTACGGCGCCTCCAGGTCGCACCATGGGCCATGCCGGCGCCGTGATCTCCGGCGGCAAGGGTGGAGCCGAGGACAAGATCGCGGCGATGGAAGAGGCGGGCATCCGCGTTTCTCCCTCGCCGGCCAAGCTCGGCGAGACCCTTCTTGAGGTCCTGAAGGGCTGATTTTTCGCGATTATCGGTTTTTTTACCGAGTTCGCAGCCACATATGGGGCACGGGAGCTTCCCTCAAGGAAGTTTCCCGTGTACCGCTTTGAACAGGAGCGGCGCGGGACACGCATCGCGCTGCTTCATCCCACATCCGTTTAAACGGGGCGCTGCGTGAAAGGGCTCCCCTCAACAGGCGGGCGGGGGTAACCTCGCTATAGTGATGGCTCGGCAGGACGCGAACAATGCCTTCGCGATGACGTCGTTTCTTTACGGCGGCAACGCAGCGTATATCGAAGATCTTTATGCGCGCTACAAGGAAGACCCCGGCTCTCTCGACGAGACGTGGCGCGACTTCTTCTCCAACCTGGCTGACGAAAAGGCCGACGTGCTCAAGGAGGCGCGTGGCGCATCCTGGAAGCGTGCCGACTGGCCGCCGGCGGCGAATGGCGATCTCGTCAACGCCTTCGATGGCAACTGGGCGCCGGTGGAGAAGGCTCTCGGCGACAAGCTGAAGGCAAAGGCCGAGGAGAAGGGCAAAGCCCTGACCGACGCCGATGTGCAGCAGCAGACGCGCGATTCCGTTCGCGCGCTGATGATGATCCGCGCCTATCGCATGCGCGGCCATCTGCATGCCGACCTCGATCCGCTGAACCTCAAGGAGCAGGTCGATCACGAGGAACTGCATCCCTCGTCCTACGGGTTCACCGAGGCCGACTGGGACCGCAAGATCTTCATCGACTACATGCTGGGCCTCGAGTTCGCGACGCTCCGCGAGATGCTCGAGATCCTCAAGCGCACCTATTGCTCGACGCTCGGCGTCGAGTTCATGCACATCTCCAATCCGGCGGAGAAGGCATGGATCCAGGAGCGCATCGAGGGCCCGGACAAGGAGATCGAGTTCACGCCCAAGGGCAAGAAGGCGATCCTCAACAAGCTGATCGAGGCCGAGGGCTTCGAGAAGTTCCTTGACGTCAAGTATACCGGCACGAAGCGCTTCGGTCTCGACGGTGGCGAGGCCCTGCTGCCCGCACTCGAGCAGATCATCAAGCGCGGCGGCGCGCTCGGCGTGCAGGAGATCGTCTTCGGCATGGCCCATCGCGGCCGCCTCAACGTGCTGTCCCAGGTCATGGGCAAGCCGCTTCGCGCGATCTTCCACGAGTTCAAGGGCGGGTCGTTCACCCCCGACGACGTGGAAGGCTCCGGCGACGTCAAGTACCACCTCGGCGCGTCCTCGGACCGCGAGTTCGACGGCAACAAGGTTCACCTGTCGTTGACCGCCAACCCTTCGCACTTGGAGATCGTCGATCCGGTGGTGCTCGGCAAGGCACGCGCCAAGCAGGACCAGCTCTCGGCCGTTAACGGCCGCTGGGTCGAGACCACCGAGGTCGATCGCTCCAAGGTGCTGCCGCTGCTGCTGCACGGCGATGCGGCCTTCGCCGGCCAGGGCGTGGTCGCCGAGTGCTTCGGCCTGTCCGCGCTGCGCGGACACCGGACGGGCGGTTCGATCCACTTCATCATCAACAACCAGATCGGCTTCACGACGAACCCGCGCTTCTCGCGCTCCTCGCCGTACCCGTCCGATGTGGCGAAGATGATCGAGTCGCCGATCTTCCACGTGAACGGCGACGACCCGGAAGCGGTGGTCTACGCGGCGAAGGTGGCCACGGAGTTCCGTCAGCTCTTCGGCAAGCCGGTGGTGATCGACATGATCTGCTACCGCCGCTTCGGCCACAACGAGTCCGACGAGCCGGCGTTCACCCAGCCGATCATGTATCGCAAGATCCGCAGCCATCCGACCACGCTGCAGATCTATGCCGAGAAGCTGATCAAGGAAGGCGTCATCACCTCCGACGAGCTCGAGGGGATGCGCGGCGAGATGCGCGCCCGTCTCGACCAGGAGTTCGAGGCAGGGCAGGCCTACAAGCCGAACAAGGCCGACTGGCTGGACGGCAAGTGGTCGGGTCTGAAGCAGGCGCAGGATCTCGACGATCCCCGCCGCGGCCAGACCGCGATGCCGATGGAAGACCTGAAGCTTGTCGGCAAGGCCCTGACGGGCGTGCCGGACGGCTTCAACGTCCACCGCACCATCCGCCGCTTCCTCGACAATCGCGAGAAGATGTTCGAGACCGGCGAGGGGATCGACTGGGCGACCGCGGAAGCGCTCGCCTTCGGTACGCTGCTGCTGGAGGGCCATGCCGTCCGTCTGTCGGGCCAGGATTGCGAGCGCGGAACGTTCTCGCAGCGCCACTCGGTCCTCTACGATCAGGAAGACGAGCAGCGCTACATCCCGCTCAACAACCTGCGCAAGGATCAGGCCCGCTACGAGGTCATCAACTCGATGCTCTCGGAAGAGGCGGTGCTTGGCTTCGAATACGGCTACACGCTGACGGAGCCGAACGCGCTGACCCTTTGGGAAGCCCAGTTCGGCGACTTCGCCAACGGCGCTCAGGTGGTCTTCGACCAGTTCCTGTCGTCGGGCGAGCGCAAGTGGCTTCGCATGTCGGGCCTCGTCTGCCTGCTGCCGCATGGCTATGAGGGCCAGGGTCCGGAGCACTCCTCCGCCCGCCTGGAGCGCTTCCTGCAGATGTGCGCGGAAGACAACATGCAGGTCGCCAACTGCACGACGCCGGCGAACTACTTCCACATCCTGCGCCGTCAGCTGAAGCGCGACTTCCGCAAGCCGCTGATCCTGATGACGCCGAAGTCGCTGCTGCGCCACAAGCGCGTGGTCAGCCGCCTCGACGAGTTCTCGGACGGTTCGGCGTTCCACCGGCTGTTGTGGGACGACGCGCAGCTCGAGGGCTACAGCGACATCAAGCTGAAGCCGGACGACAAGATCCGGCGCGTGGTGATGTGTTCGGGCAAGGTCTATTACGACCTGTTCGAGGAGCGCGAGAAGCGCGGCATCGACGACGTCTATCTCCTGCGCGTCGAGCAGCTCTATCCGTTCCCGACCAAGGCGCTCGTCTCCGAACTGTCGCGCTTCAAGGATGCGGACTTCGTCTGGTGCCAGGAAGAGCCGAAGAACATGGGCTCCTGGTTCTTCGTCCAGTCCTACCTGGAGTGGGTGCTGAGCCAGATCGACGCCAAGCATCCGCGTCCGCGCTATGTCGGCCGCGCCGCTTCCGCGGCGACGGCGACGGGCCTGATGTCGAAGCACATGGCGCAGCTGCAGGCCTTCCTCGACGAGGCCTTCGCCGAGTAGCCTTTGCGGCTCCCGGGCAACGATCCGGGAGCCGGCCTATTCCCGGCCCTCTAGGAGCCGGACACGCAAGACTCCATCGCTAGCGCGCGGAACCGAAGGCGGCTCCGTGCAGCCACCGGATGAAAGAGATTTTGATCATGGCGACCGAAATTCGAGTGCCCACCCTCGGAGAATCCGTGACCGAGGCGACCATCGCCCAGTGGTTCAAGAAGCCCGGCGACAAGGTGAACGCGGACGAGCCCATCGTCGAGCTGGAGACGGACAAGGTGACCGTCGAGGTTCCGGCCCCGGCCTCCGGCACGCTGACCGATATCCTGGTCAAGGAAGGCGACACCGTCGAGGTCGGCGCCCTGCTGGGACAGATTTCCGAAGGCGCCGGCGCGGCCGCCGCCTCACCCGCCAAGGCTTCCGCGCCGAAGGCCGAGAGTGCCAAGTCCGCTCCGGCCGCCTCTGCCTCGGCAGAGACCGTCGACGTGGTGGTGCCGTCCGCTGGTGAGAGCGTCACCGAAGCCGATGTCGGCGAGTGGTTCGTCAAGGTCGGCGACCAGGTCAAGGCCGACGATGTGCTCGTCGAGCTGGAGACCGACAAGGCCGCCCAGGAGATCCCGGCGCCGGTTTCCGGCACCGTGGTGGAGATCTCCGCCAAGACCGGCGACACCGTCACGCCGGGCCAGCTGCTGCTGAAGATCGCAGCCGGTGCTGGCGCTGCCGCTCCGGCCAAGGCGCCTGCTGCCGAGACGCCGGCTCCGGCCGCCAAGGCCGGCACCGACATGCCGCCGGCTCCGGCCGCCGCCAAGATGATGGCGGAGAAGGGCATTGCCGCTGACCAGGTTGCCGGTTCGGGCAAGCGCGGCCAGGTGCTCAAGGGCGATGTGATCGCCGCCGTGGCCACCGGCATGACGCAGCAGTCCTCCGCCTCTTCGGCTCCCGTTGCCGCGCGTGCGCCGTCGGGTGCCGAGGATGCGGCCCGCGAGGAGCGGGTGCGCATGACCAAGCTGCGCCAGACCATCGCGCGCCGCCTGAAGGATGCGCAGAACACCGCTGCCATGCTGACCACCTACAACGAGGTGGACATGGGTCCGGTGATGGAGCTGCGCTCCACCTACAAGGACCTGTTCGAGAAGAAGCATGGCGTGAAGCTCGGCTTCATGGGCTTCTTCACCAAGGCCGTGTGCCATGCACTGAAGGAGATCCCGGCGGTCAATGCCGAGATCGACGGAACGGACATCATCTACAAGAACTACTGCCACATCGGCGTCGCCGTCGGCACCGACAAGGGCCTGGTGGTTCCGGTCGTGCGCGATGCCGACCAGATGTCCATCGCCGAGATCGAGAAGAAGATCGCCGAGTTCGGCCGCAAGGCGCGTGACGGCAAGCTCGGCATGGACGAGATGCAGGGCGGCACCTTCACCATCTCCAACGGTGGTGTCTACGGCTCCCTCATGTCCTCGCCGATCCTCAACGCCCCGCAGTCGGGCATCCTCGGCATGCACAAGATCCAGGAGCGTCCGATGGTCGTGAACGGCCAGATCGTGGCGCGGCCGATGATGTATCTGGCGCTGTCCTACGACCACCGGATCGTCGACGGCAAGGAAGCCGTTACCTTCCTGGTGCGCGTCAAGGAGAGCCTCGAGGACATCAAGCGTCTCGTCCTCGATCTCTGATCGTCGGCGACACGGGTATCGGGCGGTCTGCGCCCGGTATCCGCTCCTCGCGAAAGGGCGCAAGGTCACGGGACTGTCCAGCGGAGGCGGGGGATGAACGACACCGTCCGGCGGTTGCAGGCACACTGGGTCTATGGCGGCGCGCTTTACGGCGCGGTGCTTCTGGTCCTGAGCCCGCTGCTGACCGCCGGCTGGCCCCTGGCCGAACGGCTCGTCTACCTCGCCCTGCCCGTCTACATGCTGCACCAGTTGGAGGAGCATGACGGCGACCGTTTCCGCGCCTTCGTCAATGAGGTGATCGGCAAGGGGCGCGAGGTCCTCAGCGTCCGGACCGTCTTTGTCGTCAACGTCGTTGGCGTGTGGGGCGTGATGGTGCTGACGATCTGGCTGATGCGCTCGGTCTCGCCCGGCTGGGGCCTGATCGGTGTGTACCTGCTGCTCGTCAACGCCGTGCTGCACGTCGCACAGGCCGTGGCCCTGCGCAGGCGCAATCCCGGCCTCTGGACTGCGGTTCTGCTCTTCCTGCCGTTGGGGGTGGTGGCTTTCTCGCAAATCGCCACAATGGCGAACAGCACCCAGCACGCCGTGTCGCTGGCCGTTGTCCTTGCGTTGCATGGCGCCATCGTCGTCGGCGTTCGCCGTCGCCTCGCAGCCAACTGAGGGAGACTTCCATGGGACTGGATTTCCTGCTCACCGCTCTTGTCGTCGTCCTCGTTCCGGGAACGGGCGTGGTCTACACGGTGGCGACCGGCCTGGCGCGCGGGCGGGTTCCCGGCATCGTCGCGGCCTTCGGATGCACGCTCGGCATCCTGCCGGCACTGATCGCGGCGACCTTCGGCCTTGCCGCATTGCTGCATGCCAGCGCGCTGGCCTTCCAGGTCCTGAAATATGCCGGTGCGGCCTACCTCTTCTATCTGGCCTGGCAGGCCTTCCGCGAGGCCGGACCGATGGCGTTCGACCGTCAGGCGGCGCCGGCAAGCCTCGTCGCCGTGGCTCGTACCGGCTTCCTGATCAACGTCCTGAACCCGAAGCTGTCGCTGTTCTTCCTTGCCTTCCTGCCGCAGTTCATCGTCCCGGGCGAGGGAGCCGTGTCCCTGCAGATCCTGGCAATGGGCAGCGTGTTCATGGGGCTGACGCTGGTTGTGTTCATCGGCTACGGGGTCTTCGCCGCTGCGCTCGGTGCCCGCATCCTGCGCAGCCGTCAGGTCATGACCTGGATGAGCCGGACGGTCGCGCTCGCCTTCGCCGGGTTCGGCGCAAGGCTTGCGCTCGCCGACCGCTGACCTGCGCCCGCGCATGTCCTGAACGGAGAAGCCCATGACTGAGAATGTCGTGATCGTGACAGGCGGCAGCCGCGGCATCGGAGCTGCGGCGGCATTGCGCCTCGCGGGCCCGGGTACCACGGTCCTCCTGACCTATGTGTCGAGCCCGGAGCGCGCCGACGAGGTCGTCTCGCAGATCGAGGCCAAGGGCGACCGTGCGGTGGCGCTGAAGGCCGATGTCGCCAGCGAGGACGACTGCCTGAAGACCTTTGCCGAGGCCGACAGGCTCGGCCGCGTGACCGGACTGGTGAACAATGCCGGCGTGGTCGACGTCGCGGCGCGGCTGACGGACATGTCCTTTGAGCGGCTACGGCGCATCTTCGACATCAACGTGCTGGGCACGATCCTGTGTTCCCGCGAGGCCGTGCGACGCATGTCGACGGCCCATGGCGGCAAGGGTGGGGCCATCGTCAACGTCTCGTCGGCCTCGGCCAAGATCGGCTCGCCGGCGCAGTATATCGACTATGCCGCGGCCAAGGGGGCGGTCGACACGTTCACCGTCGGTCTTGCCAAGGAAGTGGCGGCCGAGGGCGTGCGGGTCAATGCCGTGCGCCCCGGCATCATCGATACCGAAATCCACGCCTCGGGCGGCGACCCCGACCGGGCGAGGCGCGTGGCGGGCGATCTGCCGATGCTGCGCGCCGGTCGGGCCGAGGAATGCGCCGAGGCGATCGCCTGGCTTCTGTCGGACGCCGCCAGCTACACGACGGGCGCGATCCTCGACGTGTCCGGCGGCCGCTCGATCCTCCCCTGATACCGAAACATGGCGGCGTGTCCGCCCGAACGAACGAAACAAGAGGCGAATGCTATGTCACAGTTTGATCTCGTCGTCATCGGCACCGGCCCCGGCGGCTATGTCTGCGCCATCAAGGCGGCCCAGCTCGGCCTCAAGGTTGCCGTTGTCGAGAAGCGCGCCACCCATGGCGGCACCTGCCTGAACATCGGCTGCATCCCCTCCAAGGCGATGCTGCACACGTCCGAGCTGTTCGAGGAGGCGGCCGAGCATTTCGAGGACTTCGGCATCAAGGTCGGCAAGCCGAAGCTCGATCTCAAGGCGATGATGGGCCACAAGCAGAAGACCATCGACGGCAATGTCAGCGGCATCGAATTCCTGTTCAAGAAGAACAAGGTGACGCCGTTCCACGGCACGGGCCGCATCCTTGCGGCCGGTCGGGTCGAGGTGACCGCCGAGGACGGCTCCAAGCAGGAGATCGAGGCGAAGTCCATCGTCATCGCCACCGGCTCCGACGTGGCCCCGCTCCCCGGTGTCGAGATCGACGAGAAGCAGATCGTCTCCTCGACCGGTGCGTTGGAACTCGACAAGGTGCCGGGCAAGCTGGTCGTCGTCGGCGCCGGCGTGATCGGCCTCGAGCTCGGCTCCGTCTGGCGCCGTCTCGGCTCCGAGGTGACGGTCGTCGAGTTCATGGACAAGATCCTCGGCCCGATGGACGCGGACATCTCCCGCAACTTCCAGCGCATCCTGAAGAAGCAGGGCGTCGAGTTCCATCTGTCCTCCAAGGTCACGGCCGTGGAGAAGACGGGCAAGCAGCTCGCTGTCACGGTCGAGCCGGCGGGCGGCGGCGAGGCTGCCGCCAAGACGCTGGAGGCCGACGTGGTGCTCGTCGCCATCGGCCGCCGTCCCTACACTTCGGGCCTTGGCCTCGAGGAGGTCGGCGTTGCGCTCGACGAGCGCGGCAGGGTCAAGACCGACGGCCACTACCAGACCACCGTGCCGGGCATCTATGCCATCGGCGACGTGATCGTCGGTCCGATGCTGGCCCACAAGGCCGAGGACGAGGGCGTCGCCCTTGCCGAAATGCTTGCGGGGCAGGCTGGCCACGTGAACTACGGCGTCATCCCGGGCGTGGTCTATACCAGCCCCGAGGTCGCCGAGGTCGGCAAGAGCGAAGAGGCTCTGAAGGCTGAAGGGATCTCCTACAAGGTCGGCAAGTTCGCCTTCATCGCCAATGGCCGCGCGAAGGCGACCAACCACACCGAAGGCTTCGTCAAGGTGCTGGCCGATGCGGAGACCGACAAGGTCCTCGGCGTCCACATCATCGGCCATGGCGCCGGCGAGATGATCCACGAGGCAGCGGTGCTGATGGAGTTCGGCGGCTCGGCCGAGGATCTGGCGCGCACCTGCCATGCTCATCCGACGATGAGCGAAGCCGTCAAGGAAGCCGCAATGGCCGCCTTCGCCAAGCCGATCCACGCCTGACGGCTGACCATCCCGGCGCATGAGCGCCGGCTGACGAGATGACAAGGGCCCGCGCCGGGATGCTCGGCGCGGGCCCTTTGCTTGGCCGCGGGGGCCGCCACGCGCCCCGTGCGTGTTGCACGGCGCGGTGCGGTTACTCGGCGCTCTGCGTTGCCGTCTGCGTGGTCGTGTTGTCCGCAACCACCAGGGTCCCTGTGGTCGTGGTCGGGCTCTGCGGAGCCTCGGCCGTCGTTGTCGGCGTCGTCTTCTGCGACATCTTGGACCAGTTGCACTCGGCCATGGCCGGTGCGGCGGAGAAGGCGAGGAGGGCGGCAACCCCCGTCAGTCCTGCGAGAATGCGCATTCTACTCTCCCGTTCTGGCAGCGTATCGGGACGATACGCCTCGATCTCCAACGACGGACCTGCCCGGCAGATGCCGGGCGCCGCCAAGGAGACGCTACGGAAAGTCTAGTGCGAAACAGGCAAAGCGACCAGTTCCGCCGCGTTGAAACCGAACGAGCTTAGTCGCGCTCGAGGATCGCCGCGTGGAAGCCGTCCTGCACGCCAGCCGTATGCGACTGGATCTTCACCAGGGCCTCGATGCGGTGATTCATCGGGATGATCTCCACCTCGCGGGCGCCGAAAAGGCCGGGGAAGCGCGCGAGCAGCCGGCCGTTGGTCAGGCGGATGGCGTCGGTCCAGCCCCATTTGCAGTCGCGCGGCGCACAGCGCGTGAATACGCGCATCCGCGAGACGATCAGGCCGCCCCTGCAATGGCTTTCGATCTCGATGATGCGCACTTGCTGCGTTGCCGCGCGGGGATTGTACCAGCGCCCGGCTTCGGGGATGCGGCAGCGATTCTCAGCAAAGACGGGGGTGGGAGCGGCGACAATCACCGTCAGGGCGACGACGAAGGGAATCAGAAGGCTCCACATGCCGGATTCTTGTCCGCAGCGCATGCCGCCGCAAGGAAATTCGATGCTGCAATGCGTCGTGGCTCACGTGAAGCGGGGCGACAGCCTCATGCGGGCCTGCGGCTGCGCGGATGGGCGCGGTCGTAGGCATCCAGCAGCCGTGCGGCATCCACTTCCGTGTAGATCTGCGTGGTGGAGAGGCTGGCGTGGCCGAGCAGCTCCTGGATGGTCCTCAGGTCGCCCCCGCCGGCCAGCAGATGGGTCGCGAAGGAATGGCGCAGGGCGTGGGGCGTGGCGCTTTCGGGCAGGCCGAGCGCGCGGCGCAGCTTCGCCATCGCCAGCTGGACGATTCGCGGGCCCAGCGGCCCGCCGCGCACGCCAAGAAACAGCGGCCCCTCCGGCTGCGGCACGTAGGGGCAAAGGCGCAGATAATCTTCCACCGCATCGCAGACGATCGGCAGCACCGGCACCACGCGTTCGCGCCCGCCCTTGCCGACGACGCGCAGGCTTCTGGTGCCATGGCGCGGTGCCGTGCGGCCGGTCAGCGACAGCGCCTCGGAGATACGCAGCCCGCAGCCGTAGAGCAGGGTCAGCACCGCGGCGTTGCGTGCCGCGACCCAGGGCTCGGCGTCGTCCGCTGCATCCGCATCGACAAGCGTCATCGCATCGCCGGCCGAAACGGGCTTGGGCAGCGAGCGCTTCTGGCGCGGCGGTCGGATCGCGGCGCTGGCGGCGGCGTTCACCTGGCCGAGCGTTTCCAGATAGCGCAGGAACGAGCGGATGCCGGCAAGGCCGCGTGCCAGCGTCCGGCTCTCGGCACCGGTCTGCCGGCGCGAGGCGAGAAAGCCGCGGAAATCGGCCGGGCGCAGCTCCTTGAGGGCGTCCAGTCCGGGCGGTTCGGCAAGGTGGTTGGTGAGGAAGCGCAGGAACTGGCGGACGTCGCGCTCGTAGGCGACCAGCGTCCGGTCGGCGAGCCGCCGTTCCGATCCGAGATGGTCGAGCCAGTCTCCGACGGCGGCGTTCACGTCGGCTTTGGCCGACACCAGCAGGGAATCAGGATCGCTCATGGCGCGATCCTATCATGCCTGCGGGTAGAGCAAGCGGACCGGCCGGCGGTGCGGCCGACCGGTCTCTTGGCGTGAGTTCAGAGGATGCTCTGTCCGGTCTTGGCCCAGTCGGCCAGGAACTGCTCGAGACCCTTGTCGGTCAGCGGGTGCTTGACCAGGCCCTTGAGCACGGCCGGCGGGACGGTCGCGACATCCGCGCCGACCAGCGCACATTCGCGCACATGGTTGGCGGTGCGGATCGAGGCGGCCAGGATCTCGGTCTCGAAGCCGTAATTGTCGTAGATGATCCGCATCTCGCGGATCAGGTCCATGCCGTCGATGTTGATGTCGTCGAGGCGGCCGATGAACGGCGAGATGAACGTCGCGCCGGCTTTGGCGGCGAGCAGCGCCTGGTTCGACGAGAAGCACAGGGTGACGTTCACCATGTGGCCGGCGTCGGTCAGGGTGCGGCAGGCCTTCAGGCCGTCGAGCGTCAGCGGCAGCTTCACCGCGATGTTGTCGGCGATCTCGGCCAGCGCGCGGCCCTCGGCGATCATCGCATCGGCGTCGGTCGCAGTGACCTCTGCGGAGACGGGGCCCTCGACGATGTCGCAAATCTCTGCAATGACGTCCTTCATCGGGCGCCCGGACTTGAGGATCAGCGACGGATTGGTGGTGACGCCATCGAGCAGGCCGGTCGCGGCGAGATCCCGGATCTCCCCGGTGTCTGCGGTGTCGACGAAGAACTTCATGGCGGCTCTGGCTCCTTATCGGAAACGGGCTTTTGCGGAGTTTCGGGTCGGCGGGGCATCTGCCTCGCCCGGGCCTGACTGCATACCTTAGGATGGCGCGTGGTGACAGCCCCGATTCGCCCGAAGCAGGCCGGATTGCGGGGGCAACATCCCGTGGAGCGGGCGGCAAACGAGCAGGAACGAGGACGCGGGTGAGCGATCTGTTTGGCAATAGCGGCGAGGTGCGGCCGGCGACGGTCGCCAGGGTTCTGCTGCCGGTCGCCATCGGCATGGCCTACAGCTACCGGGTGCCGCCTGGGGTGAGCGTGCGGCCCGGCTCCATCGTCCGCGTGCCTCTCGGCCCGCGCGAAGTGGTGGGCGCCGTCTGGTCGCTGGAACCGGAGGGCGGTTCCGCCGCCGGCAATTTGGCCCCGTCCCGGCTCAAGAACATCCTGCATGTCTACGACGATGCCCCGCCCCTCGACGAGGAGCTGCGCACGCTGGTCGACTGGGTGGCGAACTGGACGCTCGCCGCGCCCGGCATGGTGTTGCGCATGGTCCTGCGCTCGGAAGAGGCGCTGGAAAGCGAGCCGCCGCTCGCCGGTGTGCGCCTGTCATCTTCCGGCGCCCGGCCCGAGCGCATGACGCCTGCCCGCCAGCGGGTGCTGGAGATCCTGCAGGACGGCACGGGTTTCACGCGCAGCGGGCTCGCCCATGCGGCCGGCGTCAGTTCCTCCGTGGTCGACGGGCTGCTGGCACATGGCGTGCTGGAAAGCGTCGAACTGCCGGCCGTCCCGCCCTTGCCCAGACCCGATCCGGACTGGTCGCCGCCGCAGCTGACGCCGGCGCAGGCGCGTGCCTCCAAGGAGCTGGTCGCGGCCGTTGGACAGGGGTTCCGCACTTTCCTGATCGACGGCGTGACGGGATCGGGCAAGACGGAAGTCTATTTCGAGGCGGTGGCCGAGGCGCTGCGCCAAGGTCGCCAAGCACTCGTCCTGATCCCCGAGATCGCGCTCACCAGCGCCTTCCTGCAGCGGTTCGAGCGCCGTTTCGCCGTTCTACCGGCCGAGTGGCATTCGGAGATTGCGACCCGCCAGCGCGCGCGGGTCTGGCGCGGGGTCGCCAGCGGCGATGTGCGCGTGGTGGTCGGCGCCCGTTCGGCGCTGTTCCTGCCGTTCCGCGAACTCGGTCTCGTCGTCGTCGACGAAGAGCATGACGGAGCCTACAAGCAGGACGATCGGGTGCCCTACAACGCCCGCGACATGGCGGTGGTGCGCGGCCATATCTCGCGCTTTCCCGTGGTCCTCGCCTCGGCAACCCCTTCGGTCGAAAGCCGGGTCAATGCCGACCAGGGGCGCTATGTCCGCCTCGAACTGCCCGAGCGCGCCACCGGCGCGCCCATGCCGGAAATCTCGATCATCGACATGCGCCAGGACGGTCCGGAGCGTGGTCAGTGGCTGGCGCCGACGCTGCGCCATGCCATCGGCGAGACGCTCTCCGGCGGCGGTCAGGCGCTGCTCTTCCTCAACCGGCGCGGCTATGCGCCGCTGACCCTGTGCCGCTCCTGTGGCCATCGCTTCCAGTGCCCCAACTGCTCCACCTGGCTGGTCGAGCATCGCTTCCGCGGCAGATTGTCCTGCCATCACTGCGGCCACGAGGAGCCGAGCCCCGACCATTGCCCGGCTTGCGGCGACACCCAGTCGCTGGTCGCCTGCGGCCCCGGCGTCGAGCGGATCGCCGAAGAGGCGGCGGACCTCTTCCCGCAGTCGCGGGTGCTGGTCCTGTCGTCGGACCTGCAAGGCGGTCCCGACCGCCTGCGGCGGGAAATGCGGATCATCGAGGAAGGCGGCGCCGACATCGTCGTCGGCACCCAGCTCGTCGCCAAGGGGCACAATTTTCCGCTGATGCGTCTCGTCGGGGTGGTGGATGCCGATCTCGGCCTTGCGAACGGCGACCCGCGCGCGGCCGAGCGGACCTTCCAGCTTCTGGCGCAGGTGACGGGCCGTGCGGGGCGTATCGGCGGCGGCGGGCGCGGCCTGCTGCAGACCTACGCGCCGGAGCATCCGGTCATCCGGGCGCTCGCCTCGGGCGACAGCACGGCTTTCTACGAGGCGGAGATCGCTGCGCGCAAGGCCGCCGGCCTGCCACCGTTCGGCCGCCTTGCGGCGCTGATCGTCTCGGCGCCCGACAGGGCGAGGGCGCAGGACTATGCCCGGCAGGTGGCGCGGCTGTCGCCGGCAAGCCCCGGCCTCACGGTGCTCGGCCCGGCGGAGGCGGCGCTGGCGCTGGTGCGCGGGCGCTACCGATTCCGTCTGCTGGCAATGGCGCCGCGCAATGTCGACCTGCAGGCCCTCATGCGGTCCTGGATCGCGCGCCTGCCCAAGCCCGCGGGCGGGGTGCGCCTGCAGGTGGATATCGATCCCCAGAGCTTCTTCTGAGCAGGGTAAAGAGCGCCGCAAGCGAACATTTGCGGGCCGATGGTGCCGGCTTCGACCTTTTTCGGGCCGAATTGCGGCATTTGGACCCCGTGGCGATGTTGCCCCGCAATGAAGCCTGTGCTAATCGAAGCGCGGCTTTCCGGGGGATATGCGACCAAGCGCATCCCGGTGCCAAAGAAAGTTCAGATTTTCCAAAGCCTTGCGATCAGCCCAGCTGGGCGCATCGGCTCAAACCTGCCTAAGAGAGCACGGACCCTGTGACCGACAACGTATCTCTCATTTCAGGTGTGGCGCACCGTTACGCGACGGCACTGCTCGACTTGTCAGAGGAGCAGGGCTCCGTGGCGGACGTCGAGAAGTCGCTGGATGCGTTCGACAAGCTGCTCCAGGACAGCGCAGATCTGCGCCGCCTCGTGGAAAGCCCGGTGTTTTCCGCCGATGAACAGCTCAAGGCCCTGACGGTGGTGCTGGACAAGGCCGGCGTTACGGGGCTGGCCGCCAACTTCCTGAAGCTCGCCGCGAAGAATCGGCGTCTCTTCGCCATTCCGGGCATGATCGCCGCGTTCCGCGCGGATCTTGCCCGTCGCCGTGGCGAAGTGCCGGCCGATGTCGTCTCCGCGACGCCGCTGTCGGATGCACAGCTCTCCGCCCTCGCCGACGCGCTCAATGCGACGACCGGCAAGAAGGTGGTGATTTCGTCGAAGGTCGATCCTTCTCTGATCGGTGGCCTGGTGGTCAAGGTCGGCAGCCGGATGATCGACACTTCGCTCAAGACAAAACTCAACTCCCTCAAGTTCGCGATGAAAGAGGTCGGCTGATGGATATTCGGGCAGCGGAAATCTCCGCCATCCTCAAGGACCAGATCAAGAACTTCGGCCAGGACGCCGAAGTTACCGAAGTCGGTCAGGTTCTTTCGGTAGGTGACGGTATCGCGCGCGTCTATGGCCTCGACAAGGTCCAGGCGGGCGAGATGGTCGAGTTCCCCGGCGGTATCCGGGGTATGGCGCTGAACCTCGAGACCGACAATGTCGGCGTCGTGCTCTTCGGCTCGGACCGTGACATCAAGGAAGGCGACACGGTCAAGCGGACCGGCGCCATCGTCGAGATCCCGGTCGGCAAGGGCCTGCTCGGCCGCGTCGTCGATCCGCTCGGCAACCCGCTCGACGGCAAGGGCCCGATCGAGGGTTCCGAGATGCGCCGCGTCGACGTCAAGGCGCCGGGCATTCTGCCGCGCAAGGGCGTTCACGAGCCGATGTCGACGGGCCTCAAGGCCATCGACGCCCTGATCCCGGTCGGTCGTGGCCAGCGCGAGCTGGTCATCGGCGACCGTCAGACCGGCAAGACCGCGATCATTCTGGACACGTTCCTGAACCAGAAGCCGATGCACGCGACGGACAATGAGGGCGAGAAGCTCTATTGCATCTATGTCGCCGTCGGCCAGAAGCGTTCGACCGTTGCCCAGTTCGTCAAGCAGCTCGAGGAATCGGGCGCTCTCGAGTACTCGGTGATCGTCGCTGCGACGGCGTCCGATCCGGCACCGCTCCAGTTCCTGGCGCCGTTCTCCGGCACCGCCATCGGCGAGTTCTTCCGCGACAACGCGATGCACGCCGTGATCGGTTACGACGATCTGACCAAGCAGGCCGTGGCCTATCGCCAGATGTCCCTGCTGCTCCGTCGTCCGCCGGGACGTGAAGCCTTCCCGGGCGACGTGTTCTATCTCCATTCTCGCCTGCTCGAGCGTTCGGCCAAGCTCAACGAGGCCAACGGCGCCGGTTCGCTGACCGCCCTTCCGGTCATCGAGACCCAGGGCAACGACGTGTCGGCCTTCATTCCGACCAACGTGATCTCGATCACCGACGGCCAGATCTTCCTCGAGACGGATCTGTTCTTCCAGGGCATCCGCCCGGCGGTGAACGTCGGTCTGTCGGTGTCGCGCGTGGGCTCCTCGGCCCAGATCAAGGCGATGAAGCAGGTTGCCGGCAAGATCAAGGGCGAGCTCGCCCAGTATCGCGAGATGGCGGCTTTCGCCCAGTTCGGTTCGGATCTCGACGCCACGACCCAGCGCCTGCTGAATCGTGGTGCGCGCCTGACCGAGCTTCTGAAGCAGGGCCAGTTCCAGCCGCTGAAGACCCAGGAGCAGGTCGCCGTCATCTATGCCGGCGTCAATGGCTACCTGGACAAGCTGCCGGTCAACAAGGTCCGGGACTTTGAAGAGGGCCTGCTTCTGAACCTGCGCGGCGAACATGCGGATCTCCTGGACGGTATCTGGGAGAAGAAGGCGCTTGACGCTGACCTTGAGGCCCGTCTCAAGGCGGCCATCGAGGCCTTCGCCAAGAACTTCGCCTGACGCGACTGACGGCATCCAGGACAAGGGGCGGCCATGCCGAGCCTGAAGGACTTACGAAACCGGATCGCCTCCGTTAAGGCGACGCAGAAGATCACCAAGGCCATGCAGATGGTGGCCGCGGCGAAGCTGCGTCGTGCCCAGGAGGCGGCCGAGGCCGCGCGGCCCTATGCGGAACGCATGGAGGCCGTCCTCGCCAACCTCGCCAGCGCCTTCGAGGGCCGGGACGATGCTCCGCGCCTCCTCGCCGGCACCGGCAAGGATGACGTGCATCTCCTGCTGGTCGCGACCGCGGAGCGCGGCCTGTGCGGCGGCTTCAACTCGTCGATCGCCAAGCTGGCGCGCGAGCGGGCGAAGTCGCTGATCGCGCAGGGCAAGACGGTGAAGATCGTCTGCGTCGGCAAGAAGGGCTTCGACGCCCTGAAGCGTGATCTCGGCTCGCACATCGTCAAGACGATCGAGCTGCGGCACGTCAAGCGCGTCGCGTTCGAGAATGCCGAGGAGATCGGCACTCTGATCCGCGAGATGTTCGACGCGGGCGAGTTCGACGTCTGCACCCTGTTCTATGCGCGGTTCCAGTCGGTGATCAGCCAGGTCCCGACCGCCCAGCAGCTCATCCCGGCGACCTTCGGCGAGGCGGCGAAGTCCGCCCAGACCGACGCGGTCTACGAGTACGAGCCGGACGAGGGCGAGATCCTGGCGGATCTGCTGCCGCGCAACATTTCGGTGCAGATCTTCCGCGGGCTTCTGGAAAATGCAGCGTCCGAGCAGGGTGCGCGCATGTCCGCGATGGACAACGCCACGCGCAACGCCGGTGACATGATCAACAAGCTGACGCTCAACTACAACCGTCAGCGGCAGGCTCAGATCACCAAGGAGCTGATCGAAATCATTTCGGGCGCCGAGGCGCTCTGACCGGATCGAGACGAGGATAGCAAAATGGCTGACAAAGCAGTCGGGCGGATCACTCAGGTCATCGGCGCCGTCGTCGACGTTCAGTTCGACGATCACCTGCCGGCGATTCTGAACGCCCTTGAAACCGACAACAACGGCAACCGCCTGGTTCTCGAGGTTGCTCAGCACCTCGGCGAGAACACCGTTCGCACCATCGCCATGGATGCGACCGAAGGTCTCGTTCGCGGCCAGAAGGTCGTCGACACGGACGAGCCGATCTCGGTTCCCGTCGGTGCCGGCACGCTGGGCCGCATCATGAACGTCATCGGCGAGCCGGTCGACGAGGCTGGCCCGATCGTCCACGAGACGAAGCGCGGCATCCACCAGGAAGCCCCGAGCTTCACCGAGCAGTCCACCGAGGCCGAGATCCTCGTGACGGGCATCAAGGTCGTCGACCTGCTCGCACCTTACGCCAAGGGCGGCAAGATCGGCCTGTTCGGCGGCGCCGGTGTCGGCAAGACCGTTCTGATTATGGAGCTCATCAACAACATCGCCAAGGCGCATGGCGGCTACTCCGTCTTCGCCGGCGTGGGTGAGCGTACCCGTGAGGGCAACGATCTCTACTGGGAGATGATCGAGTCCAACGTGAACCGCGATCCCAAGGAGCACGGCGGTTCGACCGAGGGTTCCAAGTGCGCGCTGGTCTACGGCCAGATGAACGAGCCCCCCGGAGCCCGTGCCCGCGTGGCGCTGACCGGCCTGACCGTCGCCGAGCATTTCCGTGACGAAGGTCAGGACGTGCTGTTCTTCGTCGACAACATCTTCCGCTTCACGCAGGCGGGTTCGGAAGTGTCGGCGCTTCTCGGCCGTATTCCTTCGGCCGTGGGCTACCAGCCGACGCTCGGCACCGACATGGGTGCGATGCAGGAACGCATCACCACCACGACCAAGGGGTCGATCACCTCGGTGCAGGCCGTGTACGTGCCGGCCGACGACCTTACCGACCCGGCGCCGGCTTCGACCTTCGCCCACCTCGACGCGACGACGGTGCTTAACCGCTCGATCGCCGAGAAGGGCATCTACCCGGCCGTGGATCCGCTCGACTCGACCTCGCGTATTCTTGATCCGCGCATCATCGGCGACGAGCACTACGAGACGGCTCGTGCCGTGCAGGCGACCCTGCAGCGCTACAAGGCGCTCCAGGACATCATCGCCATTCTCGGCATGGACGAGCTCTCGGAAGAGGACAAGCTCACCGTGGCACGCGCCCGTAAGATCGAGCGCTTCCTGTCGCAGCCGTTCTTCGTCGCCGAGATCTTCACCGGTTCGCCGGGCAAGCTCGTCGCGCTCGAGGACACCATCAAGGGCTTCCAGGGCCTGGTGAACGGCGACTACGACCACCTGCCCGAGGCTGCCTTCTACATGGTCGGCTCGATCGACGAGGCGGTCGAGAAGGCACAGCGCCTGGCCGCCGAAGCGGCCTAAGCACGGGAAGGATCGAGGAACGACATGGCGGGAGCATTCCAGTTCGAGCTCGTTTCCCCGGAGCGGCTTCTTCTCTCGGAAGAAGTCACGATGGTGGTGGTGCCGGGCTCCGAGGGCGAGTTCGGCGTGATGGCCGGACATGCCCCGATGATGTCGACCCTGCGTCCGGGCCTTCTGCGCGTGTCGCGTGAGGCCGGTGCGGATCAGGTCTACTTCGTCCGCGGCGGCTTTGCCGAGGCGGGGCCGAAGGGCCTGACGGTGCTGGCCGAGCATGCGACGTCGCTGAACGATCTCAAGGCGGAAGACATCGCCCGCCAGATCAAGGATGCGGAAGAAGACCTTTCGGACGCCTCCGACGACGAGACGCGCGCACGGGCGGCGGCAACGCTCGCTCACCTGCGCGAGGTTCAGGCCGCTCTCAAGGCGGCGTGAAGCCTGCGTCTGGACCCGGCTCCGGCCGGCATCATCGCGAAGATTGAAAAAGGGCGCCTGCGGGCGCCCTTTTTGCGTTTGCCGTTCGGGGGCGACGTCCGCTTCCGGGTGGACAGGACGAGCCAATAGCGGCGAGACTTCCCGCATGCAGGACAGACAGTCACAGGAAACCGAGAGCAGGCCGGCAGCGGCACCAGCGGGGTTCCGCTTGCTGCCCGGGCGGCTCGACCGCGAGGCCCAGCAGGCGCTGCTCGGCGAGATCCGCGCGGTCGTCGCGGCCGCGCCCCTCTTCACGCCGGTCATGCCGCGCACCGGTACGCCGTTCTCGGTGCGGATGACCAATTGCGGCTCGCTCGGTTGGGTGTCGGACAGGGCCGGCTATCGCTATCAGCCGCTGCACCCGGTGACGGGGCAGCCCTGGCCGGCAATGCCGCAGCCGCTGCTGGATCTCTGGCAAGAGTTGGCGCCGGGTGCGCCGCCGCCGGAAGCGTGTCTCGTGAACTTCTATGGACCGAAGGCGCGCATGGGGCTGCATCAGGACAAGGACGAGGCGACATTCGAGGCGCCGGTGGTGTCCGTCTCGCTGGGGGCGACGGCGCTGTTTCGCCTCGGCGGCCGGAGCCGCAAGGATCCGACCCGCTCGTTCCGACTGGCCTCGGGCGATGTGCTGGTTCTGGGCGGCGAGGCGCGCCTTGCCCATCACGGGATCGACCGGCTGTTGCCCGGCACCTCGACGCTCGTGCGCGACGACGGGCGCATCAACCTGACCCTGAGGCGGGTGACGCCAGGCTGAGAGTGCGCCGGGCTGCCCCGGCGCGGTCAGGTAAAGACGGCGACGGCGATCAGCGCGGCAATGACCCACAGCGCGATACGGCCCGAGCGGCTGTGCCGGGCCTCCGCGCGGCCGATAGCCTCGGCGGTCGCCGCGTCGAATCGCAGGCCCTTCTCCGCCATGGTTTCGATCTCGCCGGACAGGCGGCCCGCCCGCTCGGCGAGAATCGGCAGATCTGCGGCGAGCCGGCCGAGGGCGGCAAGCCCGCCGGCGGCATCCTGCAGGCGCCCCGCGGGGCCGAGATTGCGCTCGATCCAGCCGCGCACCACCGGCTCGGCCGTCCGCCACATGTCGAGATGCGGGTCGAGCGTCCGGGCGACGCCCTCGACCACGACCATCGTCTTCTGCAGCATGATCAGTTGGGTCTGGGTCCGCATGTTGAACAGCTCGGTCACCTCCAGCAGCTGCGTCAGCAGCCGCGCCATGGAGATCTCCGAGGCATCGTGCCCGTGGATCGGCTCGCCGATGGCGCGGATCGCCTGGGCGAACACGTCGACATCCTGGTCCGATGGAACGTAACCGGCCTCGAAATGCACCTCCGCCACCCGCCGATAGTCGCGGGTGATGAAGCCGAACAGGATCTCGGCCAGAAAACGCCGCTCCGCCTTGCCGAGCCGGCCGGTGATGCCGAAATCGACCGCGACCAGGTTGCCGTCCTCGTCGAGGAAGAGGTTGCCCTGGTGCATGTCGGCATGGAAGAAGCCGTCGCGCACCGCGTGGCGCAGGAACGACTGGATCACCAGCGCACCGATGGCCGGCAGGTCGTGGCCGTCGGCCTC
This sequence comes from Stappia sp. G46H5W, assembly GCF_058448995.1. Lineage (NCBI taxonomy): Bacteria > Pseudomonadati > Pseudomonadota > Alphaproteobacteria > Hyphomicrobiales > Stappiaceae > Stappia > Stappia sp. G46H5W. The sequence goes on from NZ_JBZFLL010000006.1 coordinate 276,608, forward strand.
GATCCCGGCAACGTCGGACAGCTTGCGCCCGGAGATCCACTCCATGGTCAGCACCGCCTTGGCCGTGCGTGTCCAGTTGACCTCCGGCACCCGGAAGCCGGGATCGTCGCGGGTGTTTTCCGCCATCTCGGACAGGGCGGCCGCTTCCAGGCGGAAATCCATCTCCAGCTCGACCGAGCGGGCCAGCGTGTCGACCACTGCGACGGGGCGCAGTCGGCGCGAGGGCGGATGGAACCGCTCCATCAACCGCGCCATCAGATAGTAGCTCTTCAGGTCGCGGCGGAACCGCTCGGCAACGCCGGGACGCAGCACCTTCACCGCCACCTTGCGGCGGGTGCCGTCGGCATCCTCGATCTCTGCCGGGTGCACCTGCGCGATCGAGGCAGCCGCGACCGGCTCCTCGAAACTGGCGAACAGCTGCTCGACCGGGCGGCCGAAATGGCTCTCGATCACCCGCTTGGCCTCTTCCATGCCGAAGGAGGGGATCTGATCCTGCAGCGCGGTCAGGTCGGTGGCGATCTCGCGGCCGACGACATCGGGCCGGGTCGCCAGGAACTGGCCGAGCTTGACGTAGGACGGGCCGAGCCGGGTGAGGGCGTCGGACAGGCGCTTGTCGGCCGCCTTGTCGCGCACCGCGCGCCGCTCCAGCAGACGGATCGTGCGCAGGGCCAGCCGCTGTGCCGGCGGCAGGTCGGGCAGATCGACGACGCCGAAGACGCCTTCGCGCGCCATGACGAAGCCGGCGCGGGCCAGCCGGAAGAGGGATGCTATCGGCATGGGTTCCTCAGACCGCCCAGCCGGAATGCAGGCAGGCAATGCCGCCCGAATAGTTCCGATAGCTGACGCGGGAGAACCCGGCCTCGCGGATCATGTCGGCGAAGCGCTCCTGATTGGGAAACTTGCGGATCGATTCCACCAGATAGCGGTAGGGCTCGCCGTCGCCGGTGACCATCCGCCCCATCACCGGGATCGCGTTGAAGGAGAAGAAGTCATAGACCTTGTCGAGCCCGGCGACGTCCACCTGGCTGAACTCCAGGCACAGGAAGCGCCCGCCGCGCTTGAGCACGCGGCGCGCCTCGCTCAAGGCCCTGTCGATGCGCGGCACGTTGCGGATGCCGAAGGCGATCGTGTAGGCGTCGAACGAGCGGTCGGGGAAGGGCAGGTCCTCGGCATTGCCTTCGACGAAGCTCAGGCGGTCGCCAAGCCCGGCCTTGGCGGCGCGCGCCTTGCCCACTTCCAGCATGGAGCCGTTGATGTCGCAGACCACGGCGCTGGTCGCCTTGCCGCCGCGCTCGACAATGCGCGTGGCGATGTCGCCGGTGCCGCCGGCAACGTCGAGCACCCGGAACGCACGCCGGTCGGCGCGCGGCGGGGCCAGCGACGACACCATCGCGTCCTTCCACAGCCGGTGCAGGCCGCCGGACATCAGGTCGTTCATCAGGTCGTAGCGGTCCGCGACCTGATGGAACACCTCGTTGACGAGGGGCTGCTTTTCGCCGCTGGCGACCTTGCGAAAGCCGAAGCTCGTCGCCATTTCCGGGCCGCTCGTCCGTCCCCGGTCGCTGTCCATGCTGGCCGCCATGAGGCTCTCCATGCGCCTGTGTTTCCGCTGATCGAGGCTTGGCTTACAGCATTTTCGTCAAGAGGTCACGGCTGCTCGCTGCCGCCATCCGCCGCATGTGAAGAGCGCCCGTGCAGGGTCGCTGCACGGCCCCCACTGGAGGATTGACGGGAGCACCGTCTACTTTATGCAGAGGGAGCGCGCGGCCCTGTCCCTCGCGCGCCCTGTCTTGCGGAGATGTCCATGCCCGAATTGCCCGAAGTCGAGACGGTCCGCCGCGGCCTTTCCCCGGTCTTCGACGGGGCGATGATCCGCAAGGTGACGCTCAACCGGGGCGACCTGCGGTTTCCCCTGCCGGCGGACTTTCGCGACCGGCTCGGCGGGCAGCGGATGGTCGCGCTCGGCCGGCGGGCCAAGTATCTGCTGGGCGATCTTGAGGACGGCACCGTTCTGGTGATGCATCTGGGCATGTCCGGGTCCTTCCGCATCGAGGAAGTGGGCGAGGACCGGCCGCAGCCGGTCGCGGCCGATGCGTTCCACTACCCGCGTTCGGTCGACCGGGCGCATGATCACGTCATCTTCCATCTTGAGCATGGCGGCGCGGAGCGGCTGCGCATCGTCTACAACGATCCGCGCAGGTTCGGCTTCATGAGCCTCGTTGCCCGCGCCGAGATCGAGCACCATCCCTGGTTCGCCGCGCTCGGCCCCGAGCCGACCGGCAATGCGCTGGATGCCGAGCATCTGGCGCGGGTTGCGGCAGGCCGGGCAACCCCGCTCAAGGCGCTGCTGCTCGACCAGCGCGCCATTGCCGGGCTCGGCAACATCTATGTCTGCGAGGCGCTGCACCGGGCAAAGCTCAGCCCGCTGCGCAGCGCCGGCACGCTGGCCACCGCGACCGGCGCGCCGACGGCCGGGGCAAGGCGCCTGGTCGACGCCATTCGCGAGGTCATCGCCGAGGCCATCGTCGCTGGCGGCTCGACCTTGCGCGACCATCGCCAGGCCGACGGCGAGCTCGGCTATTTCCAGCATTCCTTCGCCGTTTACGGGCGGGAGGGGGAGCCGTGCCCGCGCCCTGCATGCGGCGGCACGGTCGAGCGTATCGTGCAGTCGGGTCGTTCGACTTTCCATTGCCCCCGCTGTCAGCGGTAGAAGGGGCGCCGGCAGGCCTCGTTCGGGGCCCGCTCGCGAGAAACTGCAAGGTTGCGGCGGCGGGGGCCTTCGGATACCCCTTGAGCCGCGAAGGCGGCGCTGGCTGACGACGCGCCGTCCCATTCCGGGAGGTCCCATGGGATACGAGAATATTCGGGTCGAGAAGCGCGGGCGGGTCGCCCTCGTCACCTTGAACCGTCCGAAGGCGCTGAACGCCCTCAACTCCGAGCTGATCGCCGAACTCAACGCCGCGTTGGCGCTGTTCGAGAGCGATGACAAGATCGGCTGCGTCGTGCTTACCGGCTCGGAAAAGGCCTTTGCGGCCGGCGCCGACATCAAGGAGATGTCTTCACTCTCCTTCGTCGAGGCCTACAAGACCGACTTCATCACCTCCTGGGATCAGGTGTCGCGGTTCCGCAAGCCGATCGTTGCTGCGGTCGCGGGCTATGCGCTTGGCGGCGGCTGCGAGCTGGCGATGATGTGCGACTTCATCCTGGCGGCCGACAATGCCAAGTTCGGTCAGCCCGAGATCACGCTCGGCGTCATGCCCGGTGCCGGCGGCACCCAGCGCCTGACCCGCTTCGTCGGCAAGTCCAAGGCCATGGAAATGTGCCTGACCGGCCGGATGATGGACGCTGCCGAAGCCGAGCGCTCCGGCCTTGTCAGCCGGGTGGTGCCGCTCGACGAGCTGCTTGAGGAAGCGATGCGGGTCGCCGAGAAGATCGCCGACTTCTCGCTGCCCATCGCCATGATGACCAAGGAAAGCGTCAACCGCGCCTACGAGACGACCTTGGCCGAGGGCGTGCGGTTCGAGCGCCGGGTCTTCCACTCGATGTTCGCCACCGACGACCAGACGGAAGGCATGAATGCCTTCGTCGAAAAGCGCGCGCCGCAGTTCAAGAACACGTAAAGAGCCCCCTGCCGGTCGCCAGCGCGGGAGTTTTGCGAGTTTTCGTGACTTTCGCGTTGACGACGGGCAGGTGGCCGCCTATAACGCGGTCGACCGGTGGCGGCCCGTTCCGCCGCCGCTTTCGTTTGACACAGGTGGCTTTGGCGCCTTGGTTTGAACGAGTCGGATTGTTCACGTAACGCATCAGGACAGAACATGGCCAACACCCCTTCGGCCAAGAAGGCGGCGCGCAAGATCGAGCGTCGCACGGCCATCAACAAGGCCCGCCGCAGCCGGGTGCGCACTCAGCTGCGCAAGGTTGAGGAGGCGATCGCCTCCGGCGACAAGGCGGCAGCGACGGACGCCCTCAAGGCGGCCCAGCCCGAGCTCATGCGGGCGGTCACCAAGGGTGTCTACCACCGCAACACGGCGTCGCGGAAGATCTCCCGCCTGAGCTCCCGCATCAAGGTGCTGGGCGCCTGAGCGTTGCGATCATCGCTAAAGACTTCGAACCCGGCCTTTTGGTCGGGTTTTTCTTTTGCCGGCGTCGCGTCGCAGAGCCGCTAACCGCCTAATCAAGACAAGCGATTCGGGTGCTTCCGAGCGCTTCCGACGTGGCATGAAAACTATTTGTTAATCAACAAGTTAGGATCATGTTGAGGAATGCGGCGATTGCCTCTCGCCGTTTCAGCTCTGTCAAGATTGAGGGTGAGAATTTTTTTTTAGTGCACAGCAAAATGGGCTCACGCGGGGCTTTTGCGTCGGAAACGCATTGAGTCAAAACGCATTCCAAATGACACCTGCCGCCTCGCCCTCCGGGCATCGCCGACCCCCTGCGCACTGCGCTATCGAAATGGCCGGTGAGTCTGTTGCGGCCCCTGAGGGGGCTGTGTATGGTCTTGTTTATCGGGCGCTCGCCCGGGCAAAATCGCAAAACTAAGAAGACAGAGGCCTCCAGGAGAGCAATGTTATATTTGTGTGAAAAATATACATTGAGTGGTAGTCGCGCGTTCTCCTGGCGGCGGTCCAGTAGTTTACCGGACCTGCGGCTCGCGTATCTGAAGTCGTAGACCGGAAGGACTATCTCCCCTCGCAAGAACCGGATGTTTTTGACTTGCCGTGTCCTTCGGCAGGCCGGGATTTCTGTGTCTTGCGGGCTGCCGTTTGCGGAGACGGCAGGAGATCGGCGCCTGTCGCGGACAGCCAGTGTGGTCTGCCTGCGACGGTTGCGCCCAGGGAAGCCGAAGACTGGAAAGAGGGGCTTGACGATGACTGCACAATCTACTTTCTGTGCCGCTCCGGCGTGGCTGCCATCTGATGGCATCTCGCCCTGATCCATCCCTGCGAGCCGTCGAGCGCGCAAGCGCCGTACGGCCCTCTCGCATCTAGCGACCCGCCCGTATCCGGGGCCGATCAATCGCCCACGTGACCCGCAGGAGGTTGAGGCACGGAAAGCCCCAAGGGGCAGAAGAGATTTCAAGCCGGGCGGGCAGCGCTCACCCGGCGAGGGTTACCTGTCGCTCTTGCGACACCTGGCGGGCCGATGACGGCCTGCGACAAGACCGCGCCGAAACGGCGAAAAACACAACAAGTGCAACGGGTTCTGCGGCGGCGGAGCATCTCGTTGACCATTTGGAGGCGATCACGATGAACTTGCAGGAACTGCCGGCATCCGAGACCGCAGGAATTGATCACTGGACACGCGTCAAGAAGCGCCTGCGCGCCGAGCTCGGCGAGGATGTCTTCACCAGCTGGTTTGCCCGTGTCGATCTGGAGGACCACTCCGACGGCACCGTGCGGCTCTCCGTGCCGACCCGGTTCCTCAAGCAGTGGATCCAGTCCCACTACCGCGAGCGGCTGATGGGCCTTTGGAAGCACGAGTGCGACGACGTTCATCGCATCGAGCTGACCGTGCGCGGCGCCGTGCGTGCCCGCCCGGCGGTTGGCGGCGTGGCCCGCCCCGTGCCGGCGGCCCCGCGGGCGTCTCAGCAGATCAAGCTTGTCGAAAGCCCCGCCTCGGGCAGGGTCGAGACCGTCTCGTCCGGTGTGGCGCGGCCTGCGGCTGCGACCCCGCGCGAAGGCTCCGACGGTCTGGAGGGCGCCTCGCTCGACCCGAAATATACGTTCGATTCCTTCGTGGAGGGGGAGTCCAACGCGCTGGCCCTGGCCGCCGCCCGTCAGGTCGCGACCGCCGCGGCCGTGACCTTCAACCCGCTCTACATCCACGCGTCGGTGGGCCTGGGCAAGACGCACCTGATGCAGGCCGTCGCCTCGGCGGCACAGGCCTCGGGCCGCCGCGTGCTCTATCTCACGGCCGAGCATTTCATGTACCGCTTCGTCGCGGCGCTGAAGGCCCAGTCCGCCCTTGCCTTCAAGGACACGCTGCGCACCATCGACCTGCTGTTGATCGACGACATGCAGTTCCTGCATGGCAAGCAGGTCCAGCAGGAATTCTGCCATACGCTCAACGCGCTGATCGACGGTGCCCGCCAGGTGGTGGTCGCTGCCGACCGTCCGCCCGCAGATCTCGAGACGCTCGACGATCGCATGCGTTCGCGTCTGGCCGGCGGCCTGGTCGTCTCGATCTCCGAGCCCGATTTCGGCCTGCGCCGCGCCATCCTGACCAATCGCATCGATTGCGTGCGCCGTTCGCATGCCACCTTTGCCGTGCCGGAGGCCGTGCTCGACTACGTCGCGCGCCATGTCGGCAATTCGGGCCGCGACCTGGAGGGCGCGCTCAACCGCCTGATCGCCCACAACCAGCTCACCAACCAGCCGGTGACGCAGGAAATGGCCGAGGCGACGCTGCGCGATCTGGTACGCAATGCCGAGCCGCGCCGGGTGAAGATCGAGGACATCCAGCGCATCGTCTCCAAGCACTACAACGTGTCCAAGGCTGATCTGCTGTCGGCCCGCCGCACCCGCACCATCGTGCGTCCGCGGCAGATCGCCATGTATCTCGCCAAGGTCCTGACCCCGCGCTCGCTGCCGGAGATCGGCCGCCGCTTCGGCAACCGCGACCACACAACCGTGCTGCACGCCGTCCGCAAGATCGAGGACCTGGCGCGGTCCGACAATTCGCTGGCGCAGGAGCTGGATCTGCTGAAGCGGATGCTGGACGCCTGATCTTCCATCCGGCAGGCATCACGGGCGGCATCCCCTTGACGGGGAGGGCCGCCCGCTTGCGGTTTCCGCAAGGCTTCGGGCCAGGATCGCCGGCACTTGCTTTTCGCAGCGCAAAAGGGCAGTGTCTTCGCCCATTTGACCGTCGCGGTTCCCACGATTTTCGACAATGGACGATGCAATGAAAGTGACCCTCGAGCGGACCGATCTTCTGAAGTCCCTGACCCATGTTCATCGTGTCGTCGAGCGCCGCAACACTATCCCGATCCTGTCGAACGTGCTGTTGCGCGCCGACGGCGGACAGCTGTTGCTGAAGGCGACCGATCTCGATCTGGAAATTTCGGAAAAGGTCGCAGCGCTGGTCGAACAGCCAGGCGCGACCACCGTGCCCGCGCACATGATCTACGACATCGTTCGCAAGCTGCCCGAGGGCGCGCAGGTGGCGCTGGAGACCTCGTCGGACAATGCGACGCTGGAGATCCGGGCCGGCCGCTCGCGCTTTGCCCTGCAGATGCTGCCCGAGACCGACTTCCCGGACATCACCGCCGGCGAGTTCACCCATCGCTTCACGCTGGCCTCGCGCGAGCTGCGCTCGCTGATCGATGCCACCCAGTTCGCGATCTCCACCGAGGAGACCCGCTACTATCTGAACGGCATCTACATGCATTCGGTGGCGACCGACGGCGGCGACCGGCTGCGTGCGGTGGCAACCGACGGTCACCGGCTGGCGCGGGCCGAGATCCCGGCGCCGAACGGCTCCGTCGGCATGCCGGGCATCATCGTGCCGCGCAAGACGGTCGGCGAGATCCAGAAGCTGCTGGAAGCGCCGGACGCGGAAGCCGCCATCGAGATCTCCGAGACCAAGATCCGCATCACCACCGGCGATGTGATCCTGACCTCCAAGCTGATCGACGGCACCTTCCCGGACTACGGCCGGGTGATCCCGCAGAACAACGACAAGGAAATGCTGGTCGAGCGCGACGAGTTCAAGGCAGCCGTCGACCGCGTGTCCACCATCTCCTCCGAGCGCGGCCGTGCCGTGAAGCTGGCGATCTCCGAAGGGCGCATGATCCTGACGGTGGTCAACCCGGACAGCGGTTCGGCGACCGAGGAACTGGCCATCGACTACGACAGCGATCCGCTGGAGATCGGCTTCAACTCCCGCTACCTGCTGGAGATCACCGGCCAGCTGCGCGGCGACACCGCCTGCTTCCGCCTGGCCGATGCCGGCGCACCGACGCTGATCCAGGACAAAGGCGTGGAAGACGCGCTGTATGTCCTGATGCCGATGCGCGTCTAGCAGCAGCCGGGCTTTTGCCCGCGGCCGACATCTGGTGCCGCGTGCGCCTTGAACGGCCCTGCAGGCGAGCCGCAGGCAAGCGACCCGTAATGGAGGCCGGATGGGCGAGCCGGTCCAGGTTGCCCTCAGCAGCCTGACACTCACCGATTTCAGGAACTATCAGCAGGCGAGCGTCGCATTCGGCGCCCGCCTCGTGGCGCTGGTCGGCGACAACGGCTCGGGCAAGACCAACCTTTTGGAAGCGGTCTCGCTGCTGACGGCCGGACGGGGCCTGCGCCGGGCCCAGCTCGACGACATCCGCCGGCAGGGCGCGGCTGCCGGCTGGAGCGTTGCCGCCCGCGTCGAAGGAGCGGCCGGCGAGACCCGGATCGGCGTCGGCCATGCCCCGGGCGAAACCGGGCGACGGGTGCGCATCGACGGCGCGGATGCCCGCTCCTCGGAACAATTGCTCGATTACATGCGGGTGCTCTGGCTGCTGCCGGCGATGGACGGGCTGTTCACCGGCCCGGCCGGCGACCGCCGCCGCTTCCTCGACCGGCTCGTGCTGGCGATCGATCCCGGACACGGCCGCCGCGTCGCCGATCTGGAAAAGACCCTGCGGGCCCGCAACCGCCTGCTGGAAGAGGGCGGGTCTGCCGCATTTCTCGACGCGGTGGAGGCGCAGCTTGCCCCGCTTGCGGTTGCCGTCGGCTTCGCCCGGCGCGAGACCGTCGCGCTGCTGCAGGCGCGGATCCGCCAGCAGGGCGATCTCGGCCTTCCCTTCCCGCTGGCCGGGGTGGAGCTCGCCGGCGAGTTCGAGCGCGACTGCGAGGGCGTGCCCGCCTACGACATCGAAGACCGCTACCGCGAGCAGCTGGCCGCGACCCGCATGCGCGACCGCGCCGCCGGGCGCACCCTTTACGGCCCCCACCGCAGCGATCTTGCGGTCCGCCACCTTGCCAAGGACATGCCGGCAGCGCTCGCCTCCACCGGCGAGCAGAAGGCGCTGCTGATCGGTCTTGTGCTGGCCCATGCGGAGGTGACTTCGCAGACCGCCGGCATGACGCCGGTGCTGCTGCTGGACGAGGTTGCGGCCCATCTCGACCCCGGCCGGCGCAAGGCTCTGTTCTCTCGCTTGTCGGAACTGGGGCTGCAGGTGCTGATGACCGGCACCGATAGTCAGCTCTTCGTCGACCTTCCCGAAGGCAGCCAGATTCTCCAGGTCGCACAATCGACCATTTCACCCTATATGAAGGACTGAACGGCCGCTTGCGGCGCCGCTGTCAGGCTCGCTCTCCGGTCTCTTGCAGGATTACGCTTTCCATGGATGTTTCCGCGCTGCTCGTCTTCGCTGCGGCCCTGTTCGTCGCGGCCGTCATTCCCGGACCCGGCATCGCCGCCATTGTCGCGCGGGTGCTCGCGCGCGGCCGCGAGGGGGCTTTTGCCTTCTGCTTCGGCATCGCGCTCGGCGACGTGATCTGGCTGGGCTTTGCCGTGGCGGGACTGGCCGTGCTGGCCAAGACATTCGGCACCGTATTCCTGATGCTCAAATATGCCGGTGCGCTCTACCTGGCTTATCTCGCCTGGAAGATGTGGACGGCGCCGGCCGATGGCGGCCTGGCAACGCTCGGCCCCGTGCGCAAGGAAAGCCCCTTCGCGCTGGCCATGGGCGGCCTCGCCGTCACCATGGGAAACCCCAAGGTGATGGTCTTCTATCTGGCGCTCCTGCCCAACATCATCGCGTTGGAGACGGTGACCGTGCTCGGGTATGCCGAGCTGTCGCTGATCACCTTTGCGGTGCTTGCCGTGGTTCTGGGCGGATACTGCGTGCTTGCCGAGCGGGCGCGGAAGATGCTCGCCAGCCCAAGGGCCGTGCGACTTCTCAACAGGGTCGCGGGCTCGGTCATGGCAGGGGCCGCGGTCGCGGTTGCGACGCGGTGATCGGCAGAGATCGGAATGCGCCGGTAACGCATTGACTTGAAACGGGAAAACCAAGGCGTATCCGGCCTGCCCCGAAACAGGGCGGCGCCTCCCGTGTCGGGACGGTGCGCAAGGGGCCGAAAGTGGCCGGAAAGCTTGGCGACAGCCGGTTGAACCCCTGTTGCAAGCCCGTATAACTGAACGACACACAAGATCCAGCGAGCGTTTGATTCGAATGAGCGACACTCCGACGGGCAGCGAAAGCGAACCGCAAGCCACCAACGGCGCAGATGATTACGGCGCCGACTCGATCAAGGTTCTCAAGGGCCTTGATGCGGTGCGCAAGCGCCCGGGCATGTATATTGGCGACACCGACGACGGCTCCGGCCTCCACCACATGGTGTACGAGGTGGTCGACAACGCCATCGACGAGGCCCTGGCCGGCCACGCCGACCGCGTTACCGTGACGTTGAACGCCGAAGGCTCGGTCACCGTGACCGACAACGGCCGCGGCATTCCCACCGACCTGCACTCCGAGGAGGGCGTGTCCGCTGCCGAGGTCATCATGACCCAGCTGCATGCCGGCGGTAAGTTCGACCAGAATTCCTACAAGGTGTCGGGCGGCCTGCACGGCGTCGGCGTTTCGGTGGTGAACGCCCTGTCGACCTGGCTCGACCTGCGCATCTGGCGTGCCGGCAACGAGCACCGCATGCGCTTCCGCAATGGCGAGGCCGAGGCCCCGCTGGCGGTCGTCGGCCCGGCGGAAGGGCGCAAGGGCACCGAGGTGACCTTCCTGCCCTCACCGGAGACCTTCACTCGCATCGAGTTCGATTTCGGCACGCTGGAGCACCGTCTGCGCGAGCTCGCCTTCCTGAATTCCGGCGTGCGCATTCTCCTGACCGACCGCCGCGGCGTCGAGGAGAAGGCCGTCGAGCTGTTCTACGAGGGCGGCCTGGAGGCCTTCGTGCGCTATCTCGACCGGGCCAAGCACCCGCTCATCGAGGCGCCGATCGTCTTGCGGACCGAGAAGGACGGCATCACGGTCGAGGCGGCCATGTGGTGGAACGACAGCTACCACGAGCAGGTGCTGTGCTTCACCAACAACATCCCGCAGCGCGACGGCGGCACCCATCTCGCCGGCTTCCGCGGCGCGCTGACCCGGCAGATGACCGGCTATGCGGAGCAGTCGGGCATCCTCAAGAAGGAGAAGGTCTCGCTGACCGGCGACGATTGCCGCGAGGGGCTGACCTGCGTGCTTTCAGTCAAGGTGCCGGATCCGAAATTCTCGTCCCAGACCAAGGACAAGCTGGTCTCCTCCGAGGTTCGTCCGGTGGTCGAAAACGCCATCAGCGCCGCGCTCGCCGAGTGGCTGGAAGAGAACCCGGCGCCGGCGCGCGTGCTCGTCTCCAAGATCGTCGAGGCCGCCTCGGCACGCGAGGCGGCGCGCAAGGCGCGCGAACTGACCCGGCGCAAGGGCGCGCTGGACGTTGCCTCGCTGCCCGGCAAGCTTGCCGACTGCCAGGAACGCGACCCGGCCAAGTCCGAGCTCTTCCTGGTGGAGGGCGATTCGGCCGGCGGCTCCGCGAAGCAGGGCCGCAGCCGCGAGAATCAGGCGATTCTTCCGCTGCGCGGTAAGATCCTCAACGTGGAGCGGGCGCGCTTCGACAAGATGCTGTCGTCGAACGAGATCGGCACGCTGATCACCGCGCTCGGCACGGGCATCGGCAAGGAAGAGTTCAACCTCGCCAAGCTGCGTTACCACAAGATCATCATCATGACGGACGCCGACGTCGACGGCGCCCACATCCGCACGCTGCTGCTGACCTTCTTCTTCCGGCAGATGCCGGATCTGATCGAGCAGGGGCACGTCTATATCGCCCAGCCGCCACTCTACAAGGTGAAGCGGGGCAATTCCGAGCAGTACCTGAAGGATCAGGAAGCGCTCGAGAACTACCTGATCGACACGGGCCTGGAGGATTGCACGCTGACCCTTGCCAGCGGCGAGGTGCGCAGCGGACACGACCTGCGCGACGTGGTCGAGAAGGCACGGGCGGTCGCCGGGATTCTCGACGGCCTGCATTCGCGCTACGACCGCGACGTGGTCGAGCAGGCGGCCATCGCCGGCGCGCTGAACCCGGACGTGCACGACGATCCGGTGCGCGCGGCGGAAGCGGCCGCCTATATCGCCCGCCGGCTGGACATTCTGGCCGACGAGTTCGAGCGCGGCTGGGAAGGCAAGGTGCTCGACAACGGCGATCTGGTGTTCGAGCGCACGGTGCGCGGTGTTCGGGAGGCGGCGACCATCGACGCGGCACTGCTCGGCTCGGCCGACGCCCGCAAGCTGGACGCCCGCACCCAGAACCTGCAGGAGGTCTACGTCAAGGCCGCGACGCTGGCCCGCAAGGGCAGCGAGACGGCCATTCGCGGCCCGCGCGCACTGCTCGACGCGGTCTTCGTCCAGGGGCGCAAGGGCATCGCGATGCAGCGCTACAAGGGTCTGGGCGAGATGAATGCCGAGCAGCTCTGGGAAACCACGCTCGATCCGAACGTGCGCTCCCTGCTGCAGGTGAAGGTGCGCGAGGCGGATGCTGCCGACGACATCTTCACCAAGCTGATGGGCGACGACGTCGACCCGCGGCGCGCCTTTATCCAGGAGAACGCCCTCGCGGTCGCCAACCTGGACGTCTGACGCTCTTCGGCCCGCCGGCCGGAATGCCCCAGGCTCGAAACCGGACGCCGGAATCGTGCCGCAGGCATTCCGACGCGGCGGAAAACGCCGGGAAGCGGGATTCTCCCTTTGACAAAGCGGGCCGCCCCCCCTATACGAAGCGGCCAAGACATTCCTCAAAAACAAGCTGCAAGCAACCTATGCCGACAATCAACCAGTTGGTTCGCCTGAACCGTAAGCCGACCGTCAAGAAGTCCAAGACCCCCGCGCTGGGCGGTAACCCGCAGAAGCGCGCGGTTTGCACCCGCGTCTACACCACGACGCCGCGCAAGCCGAACTCGGCTCTTCGTAAGGTCGCGCGTGTTCGCATGACCAATGGCAATGAAGTCACCGCCTACATCCCGGGCGAGGGCCACAACCTGCAGGAGCACTCCGTGGTGCTCGTGCGTGGCGGCGGCCCGAACGACCTTCCGGGCGTGCGCTACCGCGTGATCCGCGGCGTGCTCGACACCCAGGGCGTCAAGGACCGTAAGAAGCGCCGTTCGCTCTACGGCTCCAAGCGTCCGAAGTAAGCTTCCGGCCGGGTCGCACCCGGCAGGGAATTGTCTTGTCGAGGCCTTCCGGACACCCGTCCGGGAGGCCTTGATGTTTTTGGGCTTCAGGATTAGCGGGCACGCGACCTAGAGCGTGCCGGCCTCCAGCCGTTTCAGGCTGCGCGCGGCGGCGTTGAGATAGTCCTTGCGGGTCTCCGCCGACATGCGGTCCCAGGTCCGGTAGGGCTGGGCAAGGCGCGGATTGGCGCCGAGCTTCTCGCGGTTGCGGATCAGGAAGTCCCAATACAGTGCGTTGAACGGACAGGCGTTTTCGCCGGTGCGGTCCTTCACGTCGTACTGGCAGCCGCGGCAATGGTCCGACATCTTGTTGATGTAGTTGCCGCTCGCCGCATAGGGCTTGGAGGCGAGCAGCCCGCCATCGGCGAACTGGCTCATGCCGACCGTGTTCGGCAGCTCCACCCATTCGAACGCGTCCGCATAGACCGCGAGATACCACTCGTGCACCTGGTGCGGGTCGATGCCGGCGATCAGCGCGAAATTGCCGGTCACCATCAGCCGCTGGATGTGATGCGCGTAGGCCTCGTCCCGGGTCTGGCCGACGACCTCGCGCAGGCAGGCCATCTTCGTCTCCGCGCTCCAGTAGAAGTCCGGCAGCGGCCGGCTCGCGCCGAAATGGTTGGCGCCGGCATAGTCCGGCATCTTCAGCCAGTAGATGCCGCGCACATATTCCCGCCAACCGATGATCTGGCGGATGAACCCCTCGGCCGAGTTGAGCGGCACGGCACCGTCCAGAAATGCTTGCTCCGCCTTGCGGCAGACGTGCAAGGGGTCGAGCAGGCCCGCATTGATGTAGGGCGACAGGACCGAGTGGTAGAGATACTTTTCCCCGGTCAGCATGGCGTCCTGATAGTCGCCGAAACGCGGCAGGGCCTCCTTAATGAAGCGCTCCAGCGCCTTCTCCGCATCCTCAGTGGTGACGGCGAAGCGGAACGGGGTGAGCATGCCGAACCCGTCCGGAAAGCGTGCCTCGACCAGTTCCAGCACCGCCCGCGTCGTCGCGTCCGGCTCAAAGTCCAGCGGGCGCGGCATGAAGAGGTCGGTGTCCGCCGGCTTGCGGTTCTCGCTGTCGAAGTTCCAGCGGCCGCCTGCGGGCTCGTCGCCCTCCATCAACAGCCCGGTCTTGCGCCGCATCTCGCGGTAGAAATACTCCATCCGCAGCTGCTTGCGGCCCTCAGCCCAGGCGGCGAACTCCTTGTGGCTGCACAGGAACCGGCTGTCGGGCAGGATTTCGAGGGGCAGATTGTGCTCGCTCTCAAGCCCGCGCAAGATCTCCAGCACCCGCCATTCGCCGGGCTCGGTCACCCGGATCCGCGAGGGGCCGTGCCGCGCCACGGCGCGGCCGATCTCGCCCGCAAAGCTGCCGGTGTTGTCCGGATCGTCGAGCTCGACATAGTCGACCTGCCAGCCGGCATCGCGCAGGGCAGCGGCGTGATGGCGCATGGCGGCCAGGATGAAGGCGATCTTCTTGCGATGATGTGGGACGTAGGTCGTTTCCTCAGCGACCTCCATCATCAGCAGTCTTGCAGCGCTCTTGTCGACGTCCTGCAGCGCCGAGAGGCCGAAGGAGAGCTGGTCGCCGAGGATCGGGATGAGGACAGGTTGGGTCATGGCTCGCGGGAGCTGCGGGGAAAGAAGGGGCTCTTCCCGGTTACGCATCCCGGCCTTGCGCGGATCTTGCCCCTCTCGCATCGGGGGCGGGATGGGGGACAGCCTGGCGTGTCCCCCATCCCGCCCACGGGGACAAACGAAAGACGCCCGGTCGGTGTCCCGCCGGGCGTCTTCATCAAACTGGCTTTGCAAATTTCGAGACGGATTTTGCAAAATCCCGTCTCGATTTCCGCCGATTTTGCGACGGCGCTCGCAATCTCGCCCCAGGCTCAGCGGGGACAAGTGCCTGCGTCGGTGTCAGGCGGCGATACGGCGCTGCGCCTTGAAGGCGACCGGGGTGCTCTCGCGGTTGCGGCGACGCTCCTCGGCAGAGATATACACCAGCGCGTGATGCTCGCTGCAGTAGGAAATCCCCGCATCGACGCGGTTGCGGCACGGGAAGGTGTAGTTGCCGCCGGTGCCTTCGGCCCACTTGCACTGGCCGGCGCGCGGCAAACGGAGTTCGGTCATCGTTCTGTCCTTCAGTCTGGTGACGCCTTTCACTCCGAAGCGCGATCCACGGGGCTTGCCGAGGCATCGGTGTCAGGAGCGCCTGCCAGCGGCTGCGCGTCAAAAAAGCCGGGCCAAGGCCCGGCATCGATCCGATGACTGTAATATAGGTGTCACATTGCCAAAGGCCAAACGCATCTCCGGCATGGGAGCCATGCCTATATTGCAGTGCAACGATGTGGTTAATGCCGAGCGGTTGCAGTCTTACTTCACCGTTCGCGTTCTTCGCGAAGGTTGGTGACCACCCGGCGGTTCTGCGCCTTGCATTCTTCTTCGGCGCAGTCGCGCACCTTGCGCTCGGTGCCATAGCCCTTGGCCCAGAGCCGGTTCGGCGAAACGCCCTTGCCGACCAGATAGGCCATGACCGCATTGGCCCGGCGCGTCGACAGGGCCGTGTTGTCGCCGGCGCTGCCCGGATCGTCCGCAAAGCCCTGGATCTTGGCGAACCAGGTCCGGTTGGTCTTGAGCCACTCGGCCTGCTTGTCGAGCGTCATGCGCGCCGTCTCGTCGATGTCGGCCGAGCCTGGCGTGAAATAGGTCCGCCGCCCGACATTGAGCATGAAGGCTTCCTCGCTGCCCGGCTCCATGTTGGCGAAGCCGAGCACCGGCGCGTTGGTGACGTCCGGCGAGGCGACGTTCTCGACCGTGTTGCAGCCGGCCAACAGGGCCGAGGCGACGAGCCCGGCAACAAGCAGGGGCGAGAGCGGGGCACGCGGCCGCGCGGCGGGGCGGCCGGTTTCGGGCATCGGAAAGACGGTCACGTGCGCTCCTGATCCTTCGGGGTGCCGGCGCCCAGATGCTCCAGAACCGATACGCGGGTTCCCACGGGGCAACGCTGGTAGAGGTCGATGATGTCTTCTGGGAACATGCGGATGCAGCCCGACGAGACGTCGCTGCCGATGCTCCAGGGCTCCAGCGTGCCGTGCAGCCGGTAGCCGGTATCGGCACCGCTGTCGTGGTGCAGGTAGAGCGCACGCGGCCCCAGCGGGTTGTTCGGGGCGCCGCCCTCGACCAGTTTCGGCAGGTCGGGCTGGCGCTTGCGCATCTCCGGAGGTGGCACCCAGCGCGGCCACAGCGACTTGCGGCGGACCTGCGCACGGCCGAACCACTGGAAGCCCTCGCGCCCGACGCCGACGCCGTAACGCAGCGCGGTGTTGTTTTCCCAGATCCAGTAAAGGAAGTGGTTGCGGGTATCGACGACCACCGTTCCGGGCGATTCTTGCGAGAAATACTTGACCATCTGCCGGCGCCAGTGCGGCTTGATCACCGAGAAATTGGTGCGCCGGTACTGGAACCCGTTGTCGGAGGCGGCCCCGTCGAACCATTTCGAGGACGCGAATGCAGGCATGGGCAGCGAAATGTTCGTCGCCATCGCACCGGCGCCGACCAGCAGCGCACGCCGTGTCATGGATGCCGTCATGCCGTCTCCTCCTCCTGACGGGCAGCCGCTCCCGCTCCGCCCTCGTCAGTATCTGCGAGCGCGGAACAGTCCTATTACTGTCCATCGCGGAGAAAACGTCAATCCTTCGAAGTTTTTCAGTTTGGTGACGGGCCCGGCGAAGGCGTTTCGCCGAAGTCCGCGCCGGCCGCCGACAGCGCCTCGCGCGTGTCGAGATCGAGGCGCGCGGCCTCGCCGATCTCCACCTCGCGCATGGCCGAGGCGTTCTGCCCGATCAGGTGACGGGCGCCCGTGTCGCCCTCCAGCCGCGCCAGCGCGTCGAAATGGCTGCGGTCCCACAGGACCGGATTGCCACGTTTGCCGTGGGTGGTGGCAAGCACCAGGGTGACGCCCTCATCCGGCCGATAGGCCTCGATCAGGCGGTCGAGAACGGGGCCGTCGATGCCCGGCATGTCGGCAAGCAGGATCATCGCAGCATCGGCATCCGTTCCCAGGGCCTTGATGCCGGTGCGGATCGAGCCGGCCATGCCGTCGGCATAGTCCGGATTGTGCACCAGCGCGACGTCGAGCCCGGCAAGCGCGTCGGCGACCTCCTCGGCCATGTGGCCGGTCACCACGGTGAGGCGGGACAGCCCGCTTGCCAGCGCCGCCCTTGCAGCGATGCGCACCAGGGGCTCGCCGCCGATCTGGGCCAGCAGCTTGTTGACGCCGCCCGCCCTCCGCGACTGGCCGGCGGCCAGCAGGATGCCCTCGATCCGCCGCCCGCGCGGTGCCGCCTGCAGCGGCTCCTGCGTCGCCTCGCGTGCGGGTTCGCGCGCCACCTCGCGCGGCTGCGGCCGCGTGCCGATCTCCATCAGGAGGCCGCCGACGCCCATGCCGGTGATCTCATGGGGAGTGACGGGCAGGTCCGCCATCAGCCGGTCGAGCACCCAGTCGAAGCCGTTTTCCTTGGGGCTGCGGGCGCAGCCCGGCGCGCCGAGAACCGGCACTCCGCCGACCTCGCCGACAAGCAGCAGGTTGCCCGGGTCGACGGGCATGCCGAAATGCGTGACCGTGCCGCCGGCCTGCCGGATGGCGGTCGGGATGACGTCCTCCCGGTCGACGATGGCCGAGGCGCCGAAGACCAGAACCAGCTCCGCCCCGTCCGCGATCAGCGCGGCGATGGCCTTGGCCGTCTCGCCCGCCTCGTGGGCGACCCGGAGCTCGCGGGTGAGCTGCGATCCATAGACGGCAAGGCGGCTTTCGGTGATCCGCCGGGTCTTGTCTAGGGTGGCGGGCTTGAGATGCGCAAGCTGGGTCGCGACCAGCCCGACGGGGCGCGCGCGGAACGGAGCGACGCGCACTGCCCCGCCCACCGCCTGGCAGGCGGCCTCCACATCGGCGCGCGGCGCGGCGAAGGGAATGATCTTGGCCGTCGCCACCATGCGGCCACGGGTGATCCGGGCGTAGGCGGGCAGTGTGGCCAGCGTGATGGCCGGATCGATGCGGTTGGTCCGGTCGACCGCGTCCCTGTCGACCACCAGCAGGCCGTCGGCATCGGCATGGAAGTTGACCCGGCCGGTAAAGGGCGGCTCCAGCGTCATGCCGCCGCCGGACGCAGCCTGCGCGATGCGCCGCGCCGCTTCGTCCTCGTGGCAATCGTCCGGGCCGAGCCGGGCGGCAACGACCTCCGCGATGCCCGCATCCGCGATCCGTGCGATGTCGCCGGCGGTGAGCAGGTGGCCCTTCTTCAGCGCGCCGTCGGCAAGCCGCAGCGTGTGGGCGAGCAGGGCGCCTTCCGCCTCTCGCGTGGCGAGCGGGCCGAACTTCACGGCCGGCCTCCCTCTCCCTTGGGTTCGGGGCTCTTGCGAAGGGCGGCGATGATGTTGGCGAGCACGGCTACGGCGATCTCGGCCGGCGAGGCCGCGCCGATATCGGCGCCGATCGGGGCATCGATGCTGTCGAAGGCGGCCGGTGTCACGCCGGCCTCCAGCAGGCGCTCGCGCCGCTTGCCATGGGTCTTGCGGCTGCCGAGCGCGCCGACATAGAAGCACCCGGCCGACAGCGCGGCCTGAAGCGGCACGTCGTCGATCTTCGGGTCATGGGTAAGCGCGGCAAGCGCGGTGTAGGGATCGAGCGCCAACTGGTCGAGCACGTCGGCCGGCCATTCGGCGAGCAGCGTACCGTCCGGAAACCGCTCGGGCGTGGCAAAGGCGGTGCGCGGGTCGACGACGGTCACGTCGAAGCCGGCGATCTGTGCCATCGGCACCAAGGCCTGGCTGATATGGACGGCGCCGATCAGCACGATGCGCGGCGGCGGCACGCTGACGGTCAGGAAGGCCTGGCCGCCGCCTGCAAGCTCGACCAGCCCGGACTTGCCGGACCTCAGCCTGGCGCGCAGCTCCGCCGCCAGCGGATCGGCGTCCGTGATGTCGCTTGGGGCGACGAGGCGCTGGGCGCCGCTGCCGATCTCGGTGACGAGGATCGCGGGCTTGCGGCCGCTGCGGGCGGCGTTGAAACGGGCAAGGAGCTGTAGGTCCATGAAAGCGGTCCTGAAAATGGGGAGGCGCCGGCGAGCAGCACCTTGAGGCAGGCAAGGCGGATGGCGCGGAAGGGACCTTCCGCGCGCGGGTCAGGACGGCCGTGCCACCGGCTCCACATAGACGCGGATGCGCCCGCCGCAGGACAGGCCGACGCGCCAGGCGGTCTCGTCGGCGACGCCGAATTCCAGCATGGCCGGCTTGCCGGTCTCGATCACCTCGGCCGCTTCGGCCACGACCGCGCCCTCGACGCAGCCGCCCGATACCGAGCCCTCGAAATTTCCCTCCGCATCGATGACGAGATGCGCGCCGACCGGGCGCGGCGCCGAGCCCCAGGTCTCGACAACGGTGGCAAGGGCGACGCGGCGCCCGTCGCGGCTCCAGCTTTCCGCCAGAACCAGCGGATCGATCTCCGTCCGGATTGCATCCTGTTGCATGTCCGTCTCCTTCGTTGCCTCGAATATAGGCCGAGGCCGCCGACCTGCACAGGCTTCCCGTCGCTGGCCTTTGGTCGGAAGGGGATGGCCTCTCCTCGTCATCGCGCACAGCGCTCCAGCGCGGGTGCGGGACCCATTGGCACCTTTGGCGGGTGTTTTTGCTGCAACCCCTCCCAACATCTTCCCGGACGAGGCCGAAGGCCGAAGATCCGGGACCGGCGAGCCACAGCGGGTGCGGGTTTGGCCCGGAGCGCTTCGGCAACGCCCTCGGCTCTCCGGTCCCGGGTCGCGCTTCGCTTGCCCGGGAAGACGAAGGAGAGGCGAAGCAACGTCGGCGGGTGAGGGAAGGTAGTGCCACTTTCTCAAGGTGTCGTCCCGGTTTCGGCGCAGCCGAAGACCGGGATCCAGTAACCCCGGACGGTTCAGCCTGAGCTTCGGCGCTGTTGCCGGAACGCAGCTGGCTTCGCGCCACCATTCGCTCCGGCGGATACTGGGCGCCTGCCTGCGCAGGCGTGACAGCCGTGGAGGTGGCGATGCGCTTCCGTCTCACAGCCGCTGAAGTTGCCAATGGGTCCCGGCTCTGCGCTGACGCGCGGCCGGGATGACAGCCTGAGGGGAGGCGCGGCCGGGATGACAGCCTGAGGGGAGGCGCGGCCGGGATGACAGCCTGGGAAAATGGCGAAGACCTCGCATCCCCTCGGCCGTCACCCCGGACGAGCAACGCGAGATCCGGGGCCTATTGGCTGCCAGAGCGGTTGCGAGGACGCAGGTGGCCGACGGCATCGCTTCGCCCTTGCGGGACATCGGGCGCTCCCCGTACACAGCTGCAGCAAAGAAAAAGGGCGCCGCAAGCCTGCGGCGCCCTTCGACGTGTCAGCTGTCCGCTGCGGCGTTATTCGGCCGCGGCGCGAAAGGACGGGGCAGCAGCGAGGATCGCGCCGTCCACATGGCTTTCGAACTTGGCGAAGTTGGTGACGAACATGTCCACCAGCTTGGCGGCCTGCGCGTCGTAGGCCTCCTTGTCGGCCCAGGTCGAGCGCGGGTCGAGGATCTTCGGATCGACGCCCGGAACCTCGACCGGAACGGCGAAGCCAAAATTCGCGTCCGTGCGGCACTCGACGTCGCGCAGCGAACCGTCCAGTGCGGCGGAGAGCAGCGTGCGGGTGGCACGGATCGGCATGCGGTTGCCGATGCCGTAGGCGCCGCCCGTCCAGCCGGTGTTGACCAGCCAGCAATCAACCTCATGGGTGGCGATCAGCGAACGCAGCAGGTTGCCGTACTCGGACGGATGACGCGACATGAACGGCGCGCCGAAGCAGGTGGAGAACGTCGCCTGCGGCTCCGTCACGCCCTTCTCGGTGCCGGCGACCTTCGCCGTGTAACCGGACAGGAAGTGATACATCGCCTGGGCCGGGGTCAGCCGCGCGATCGGAGGCAGCACTCCGAAGGCATCCGCCGTCAGCATGATGATGTTCTTGGGGTGCGGCGCGCGGCCCGTCGGGCTGGCGTTGGAGATGAAGTGGATCGGGTAGGCGCAGCGGGTGTTCTCGGTCTTCGAGCCGTCGTCGAAGTCGGGAACGCGCGTCTGCTCATCGAGCACGACATTCTCCAGCACGGTGCCGAAGCGCTGGGTCGTGGCGTAGATCTCCGGCTCCGCCTCGGCCGACAGCTTGATCGTCTTGGCGTAGCAGCCGCCCTCGAAGTTGAAGACACCGTCCGGGCCCCAGCCATGCTCGTCGTCACCGACCAGCGTACGGGTCGGGTCGGCCGAAAGGGTGGTCTTGCCGGTGCCGGACAGGCCGAAGAACACGGCCGTGTCGCCCTCGTCGCCGACATTGGCGGAGCAGTGCATCGGCATCACGCGGCTGGCCGGCAGCAGGAAGTTCAGCATCGAGAAGACGGACTTCTTCATCTCGCCGGCATAGGAGGTGCCGCCGATCAGGACGATGCGGTTGGTGAAGTCGCAGGCGATCACCGTCTCGCTGCGGCAGCCGTGGCGCGCGGGATCGGCGCGGAAGCTCGGCAGGTCGATGATCGTCATCTCGGGGGCGAAATCCGCCAGCTCCGACGCATCCGGGCGGATCAGCAGGTTGCGGATGAACAGGGAGTGCCAGGCGTATTCGGTGAAGACGCGCACCTTGATGCGGTGGACCGGATCGGCGCCGCCATGCAGGTCCTGCGCATAGAGCGACATGCCCTTGGCATGGGCCGCCATGTCGGCATGGAGAGCGGCGAACTGCTCGGGGCTCATGGAGTTGGAATTGTCCCACCACACGGTGTCGCGGGTGGTGTCGTCGATGACGATGAACTTGTCCTTCGGCGAGCGGCCCGTGTGGACGCCGGTGTCGGCGACGAGCGCGCCGCCATCGGCGACGACGGCCTCCCCGCGGCGCAGCGCATGCTCATAGAGCGCCGGTGCCGTGAGGTTGCGATGAAGTCCGCCGAGCTCCTTCAAGCCGCACATGCCAGCGTCTTTCGAAGAAAGCTCTACGCCCTGATCCGCCATGTTTCCGAGATCCCTGTATCGTATTTGGTTCGACCGGTCCTTCGTGGACCGCTGAGACTGCCGGCTGCCGCGATATGCGTCCTGTCGCGATTTCGCAATATGAGTCCGGTAGCGTGTGAACTGCCGGCGGCCCTGGTGCCGGCGCACGGAACGGCCGTCGACCCCGTGTCGGGTCCGGCCCTGCTGTCTTTTTCGCTTTTGGCAGAGCGAACCTAGTGGATGGCCCCCAAATCAACAAGCGCAACGAAGGTGGCCGGTTCGAGATTAAATCGATTTAATTCACCGTTTCTGCAGTTATAATTATTTTTTAAGGAAAAATAATACGTGTTCCGGCGCCGGTTCCGGTGGAATACTCGTTTCATATCAGATCATTCGCGGATCATCCGTTCGGAACCGCGCCAAATGGTCGCGAAACCGGGCCGCGGGACGGGCCGGACCATGGCGGATTCGCATGGCTGACCGGCCCGGCGCTTTCGGCTATGGTCGGGGCCCGATTGCCCGGCGCAAGACAGCTTCGCGCCCGCTTCCCGCCTTTTCCGTCTCACCCGTCAGGCCAAGATGTCGACACTTCGCAGTCCCGCTCCCGCTTCGGCGGGGCATCATTTCCGCGCAACCGTGGCGCTGGCGCTGCCGATCATCGTCTCGCGCGCGGCACTCGTCATCATGTTCACCGTCGACACGGTGATGGTGGGCCGGGCGAGCGCTGCCGACCTTGCCTATTTCGGCCTCGGCGTCGCGCCGCAGCTGACCTTGATGATGGTCGCCGTCGGCGCGCTGCAGGCGACCGCCGTGCTGGCCTCGCAGGCGCTGGGCGCGGGCGATGCCCCGCGCGCCGGCGCGGTGCTGCGTGCCTCGCTCGCCCATGCGCTGGCGCTCGGCCTCATCTGTCTCTTCCTGTCGATGCTGGCCGAGCCGTTCTTTCTGGCAACGGGACAGGACGCGGACCTGGCCGCGGGCGCCGCGCGCGTCTCGCACGCCTTCGGCTTCGGCATGCCGGGCATCCTGCTGTTCGTCGCCTGCAACCTGTTCATGGAGGCGACCGGCCGGCCCAAGACCGGCATGGTGATCATGCTGGCCGCCAATCTCGTCAACGTGCCGCTGAATGCGCTGCTCGGCTACGGCTGGGGCGGGTGGTTCGCCGCCGGCGGGGCGGAAGGCATCATGATGGCGAGCACCATCGCCCGCACGCTCGCCGGCCTCAGCATCCTGACCATCCTGGCGATGCAGGCCCGGCGCGACGATACGTTCCGCATCCTGCCGCGCCGCAGCGCCGGGGCGGCCGCGCTCGGCCTGTGGGCGGACCCGGATGCGCGCCTGCTGCGCCGGCTCGGCCTGCCGATGGGCCTTGCCCAGGGCGTGGAAAGCGCCGCCTTCGCCACTGTCGTGATGATGGCCGGCTGGCTCGGCACCGCGCAGCTCGCCGCCTACCAGACGACGATGAGTCTCGTCACGCTGACCTTCATGATGGCCATCGGCACCGGTGGGGCGACGGCCATCCGGGTGGGCCGGGCCTTCGGCGAGGGCGACATGGCCAATGTCGGGCGCGCCGGCTGGACGGGCATCGCGCTCGGCGGGCTGTGGCCGCTGCCGGTGGCGCTGCTGTTCCTGCTGTCGCCGGAAACGGCGGCAAGGGCCGTGACCTCCGACCCGCGCACGGTCGAGGCGGCGGCGCAGGCGCTCTTCGTCGCCGGCTTCATGCTGTCGATCGACGCGGCGATGGCGGTGACCATCGGCGCCCTGCGGGGGCTTGGCGACGTGTGGTGGCCGACCCTGTGGCAGATCGGGGCGTTCTGGCTGATCGCGATTCCGGTCGCCTATGTGATGGCGATCGTGCTGGCGGTCGGCGCGGGCGGGCTGATCGGCGGGCTGATCGCCGGCATCATCGTCTCCTTCACCGGCCTGTCGTTGCGCTTCGCGCGCCAGAGCGCGATGCGGCGCCTTTCGCCGGTGGTTCCGCTGTAGCGGTCGGCGATTGCTGCCGGGCATCGCCATAATTTATGCGCATTTGCACCCGCAAGGCTGATAAACCAAGACGAGCGAACAAGAAGAACGGGTTCAGGGCTTTCGACCATGCCGACGATCGCACTCGTAGACGACGACCGCAACATCCTGACCTCGGTCTCCATTGCACTGGAGAGCGAAGGATACAGGGTCCATACCTATACGGACGGCTCCTCGGCCCTCGACCGGCTGATCACCGATCCGCCGGATCTTGCCATCTTCGATATCAAGATGCCGCGCATGGACGGCATGGAGCTGCTGCGGCGGCTGCGCCAGAAGTCCGACCTGCCGGTGATCTTCCTGACCAGCAAGGACGACGAGATCGACGAGCTGTTCGGTCTCAAGATGGGCGCCGACGACTTCATCCGCAAACCGTTCTCGCAGCGCCTGCTGGTGGAGCGCGTCAAGGCGGTGCTGCGCCGCGTGCAGCCGCGCGACCCGGCGACGAGCAAGCAGGAAAGCGACAAGCTGCTGGAGCGCGGCGACCTGATCATGGATCAGGAGCGCCACACCTCCATGTGGAAGGGCCAGCCGGTGACGCTGACCGTCACCGAATTCCTGATCCTTTACGCGCTCGCCCATCGTCCGGGCGTGGTCAAGAGCCGCAACGCCTTGATGGATGCGGCCTATGACGATCAGGTCTATGTGGACGATCGCACCATCGATAGCCATATCAAGCGGCTGCGGAAGAAGTTCAAGCTGGTCGACGACAGCTTCGACATGATCGAGACGCTGTACGGCGTCGGCTACCGCTTCCGCGAGGGCTGACGGCAGCGCCGCGCCCGCCCGGTCGATGCGCGATGCAGGCGGGGCGGCGTGCCTGCAACGCGTGGCCGGGACGGCCCCGGTCGGGGAAAGTGCCGGGAAAGATGAATGGCGATTGAGGTGGACACGAGCGGGCGTGCCGAGCATGAGGCCGACCGGCGGACGTCTCCTCCGGCCGAGGCCGGGGGCGCGCCGGCTGCTGCCCGCGGTCCCAACAGCCAGCGCCGCTTCCGCAGGCGCATCCTGTCGCGCATCGCCGGCTCGATCTCGCCCTATCTCACCTCCTCGCTGACCCGCCGCATCCTGGTGCTGAACCTCGCCGGCCTGTGCGCGCTGGTCGGCGGCATCCTTTATCTCAACCAGTTTCGCGCCGGGCTGATCGATGCCCGCGTCCAGAGCCTCCTGACCCAGGGCGAGATCATCGCCGGCGCCATCGCCGCCTCGGCGACGGTGGAGACCGACGGGCTGATGGTCGATCCCGAGCAGCTGCTGCAGCTGCAGGCGGGCGAAAGCGTCTCGCCGACCGACGGCTCGCGGCTGACCGACTTTCCGATCAATCCCGAGCGCGTCGCGCCGGTGCTGCGCCGGCTGATCTCGCCGACCCGCACCAGGGCGCGGATCTACGATCCCGAAGGCATCCTGATCCTCGATTCCCGGCATCTTTACGCGCGAGGCCAGATCCTGCGCTTCGACCTGCCGCCGCCGACCACCGAGGAACCGGGCCTGTGGGACCAGATCTGGGCCGACGTGAAACTGTGGTTCCGCCGGGGCGACCTGCCGCTCTACGAGGAGATCGGCGCGGGCAACGGGCGGGCCTATCCGGAAGTGGAGGCAGCGCTCGCCGGCTCGCCCGCTAGCGTGGTGCGCGTGTCCTCGCGCGGTGAGCTGATCGTCTCGGTCGCGGTGCCGGTGCAGCGCTTCCGCGCGGTGCTGGGCTCGCTGCTGCTGTCGACGCAAGGCGGCGACATCGACGCCATCGTGCGGGCCGAGCGCATCGGCATCGTGCGCGTGTTCCTGGTCGCCGCGACGGTGACCATGGTGCTGTCGATCCTGCTGGCCGGCACCATCGCCGGCCCGGTTCGGCGGCTGGCGGCGGCGGCCGAGCGGGTGCGCCGGGGCATCAAGTCGCGCGAGGAGATCCCGCAATTCTCCGAGCGGCGCGACGAGATTGGCCATCTGGCGAGCGCGCTGCGCGACATGACCAACGCGCTCTACAACCGCATGGACGCGATCGAGACCTTCGCCGCGGACGTGGCGCACGAACTGAAGAACCCGCTGACCTCGCTACGCAGCGCGGTGGAGACGCTGCCGCTGGCCAAGCAGCCGCAGGCGCGCGAGCGGCTGATGGAGGTCATCCAGCATGACGTGCGCCGGCTCGACCGGCTGATCACCGACATTTCCGATGCCTCGCGGCTGGATGCGGAACTGGCCCGCGCCGATGCCGAGCCCATCGACATCTCGACGCTGCTGCTGGGCGTGTGCGATCTGGCCAACGAACGGGCGGCGGCCGGCGAAGCGCGCGTCGAGGTGCATATCAATTCCTCGCGCCGCGACCATCCTTACCGGGTGCTCGGCCATGACAGCCGCCTCGGCCAGGTGGTCAACAACCTGATCGACAATGCCCGCTCCTTCTCGCCCCCCGGCGGCACGGTGCGGGTGACGGCGAACCGCACCGCCGACATGGTCGAGATCATGGTGGACGACGACGGGCCGGGCGTGCGCCCGGAGCTGCGCGAGCGCATCTTCGAGCGCTTCTATACCGACCGCCCGGAATCCGAGGGCTTCGGCAACAATTCCGGCCTCGGCCTGTCGATCTCGCGCCAGATCGTCGAGGCTCATCGCGGCACGATCTCGGTCGCCAACCGCGAAACGGTGGATGCCAAGACCGGCGAGACCCGCATCGACGGCGCCCGCTTCACCGTGCGCCTGCCGGCCGAGAGCCGGGGATGAGCGGCGGCGACACGGTTCATGCCTCCTGCATCCTGGTCGGCAGTGCCGGCATCCTGATCCGCGGCCGCTCGGGTGCGGGCAAGTCGCGCCTCGGCGAGCGGATTCTCAGCGAGGCGCGCTTGCGCGGCCTGCTGGCGCTGGCGGTGGCCGACGACCGGGTGGCGCTTGCCGCCCGCTCGGGCCGGCTGATCGCGAGCTGTCCGCCTCAGCTGGCGGGCCTGTGGGAGCGGCGCGGCGAGGGGATCGTTGAGGTGGCGGCCGAGACGCGCGCCGTGGTGCGGCTGGTGGTCGACCTGGTGCCGGAGGGCGAGCTGGAGCGCATGCCGGAGAGCGAGGCGATGCGCGTCACCCTGTGCGGGATCGCGCTTGCGCGCCTTGCCGTGCCCTGCGGGCACGAGCAGGACACGGCGCTCGACGTGCTGGCCGTACTGACGGGCCGGGCCTCCGACAGGGCCTGATCCGGGGGCGCTGCGTCAGGGTCCCTGTCGCATCCGCGCGGGACCTTGCGAAAAAGCCGGGGGCCGGGTCCGATTTTTCTTGCGCTGCAGCGTTACCTTGCCGACATTGGGCGCCCGGCATCGAACGACCGGGGGCGGGGAGCGCTCCGTCGCGTGCGGCCCGCGGGTCGCAGCGGCGCAAGACTGCAAGAGGCTAAGGTATCTGCACCGGTCGTTGGATCGGCGGGATATCCGGAAAAAGTCCATTGTGGTATGCGCCACGCCGGCCGCTGAAGGCGGACCGGACGGACGGACAAACGACGGACAGGGCATGATCGGTCTCGTACTTGTTACGCACGGACGATTGGCGGAAGAATTCAAGTCTGCGCTGGAGCATGTCGTCGGCCCGCAAGACCGGGTCGAGACGATCTGCATCGGCCCGGACGACGACATGGAGCAGCGCCGGCAGGACATCCTGACGGCCGTGGAGAGCGTCAATGACGGCTCCGGCGTGGTGCTGCTGACGGACATGTTCGGCGGAACCCCGTCGAACCTTGCCATCTCCGTCATGGACGGCACCAGCATCGAGGTCATCGCCGGCGTCAACCTGCCCATGCTGATCAAGCTGGCCAGCGTGCGCGGCGAAAGCGCCATCGCCGAGGCGGTGGACGAGGCCCGCAAGGCCGGCCAGAAGTACATTTCCGTTGCCAGCCAGGTTCTGTCGGGCCAGGGGTGACGCGATGATGGACCAGATGCAAGCGGCCGGGCTCACCCGCGACCTGAAGATCGTCAACCGGCGCGGCCTGCATGCCCGGGCCTCGGCCAAGCTGGTGAAGCTGGTCGAAACCTTCGACGCCGAGGTGGTGGTGATGAAGGACGGCCAGTCGGTCGGCGGCAATTCCATCATGGGCCTGATGATGCTGGCGGCCAGCCCCGGCTGCTCGATCCGCGTTTCCGCCACCGGCACGGAGGCGGAAAGCGCGCTCGCCGCCATCTCCGAGCTGGTGGAAAGCGGCTTCGGCGAGACCGACTGAGGCTTCGGTCGCGCATCTTCGCTGCCGCTCTGGCAACCAATGGGCCCCGGATCTCGCGATGCTCGTCCGGGGTGACGGCCGTAGTTGTGGCAGCGGCCTTTCCTCCCTCTCAAGTCGTCATCCCGGGCAAGCGAAGCGCGACCCGGGACCCATTGGCAACCTCGGCGAGGTTGAGACGGGAGCGCATTGCATCCCTCCACGGCGTTACGCCTGCGCTGGCAGGCGTCCAGTATCCGCCGGAGCGGATGGTGGCGCGAAGGCAGCCGCTATGCCTCCACGATCCCGGTTCTGCGTATCTCTGGCCAGAAGGGTGGCCGAGAGGGGGCCGGAGTGTTGCCGCATGCTTCCATGATCTGTTGGCGCTTCGTTAACCCAAGGGACAGGCACCGGGCCTTCGACTGAAAAGGACATAAAGAAATCTTTATATCCTTATTGCTTTGTATCGGTTTCCGGCCTATAAACCGGGCATCCGCCGGCTGCCTGCATCCGGCGCAAGGCGTTGTCCGCGCCGGACAAGGGGCCGAAAGGCCCGTGTTCCGGCGCCACACATGATCGTGCAAGACGCGCCAGAAAGACGAATTCCGGGGCAGCCCCAGGGTGCCCCAGGACACGGGCGCTGCCGGCCGCTGCCGGTCGCCCCTTCGGGAAATTCCTGTCCCGGACCCCGTTCCGGACGGGCAAGTGCTGTTTCAAACGAAAAGCGAGCGGACGATACGCATGACCACCGCAACCGATTATTACGTCAAGGATCTCTCCCAGGCCGACTACGGCCGCAAGGAGATCGACATCGCCGAGACCGAGATGCCGGGCCTGATGGCCTGCCGCGAGGAGTTCGGCGAGAAGAAGCCGCTCAAGGGCGCCCGCATCGCCGGCTCGCTGCACATGACCATCCAGACCGCCGTGCTGATCGAGACGCTGGTCGCGCTCGGCGCCGAGGTCCGCTGGGCCTCCTGCAACATCTTCTCGACCCAGGACCATGCCGCTGCCGCCATCGCCGCCGCCGGCATCCCGGTCTTCGCCGAGAAGGGCGAGACGCTGGAAGAGTACTGGGACTATTGCGACCGCATCTTCCTCTTCCCGGAAGGCACGGCGAACATGATCCTCGATGATGGCGGCGACGCCACCATGTACATCCTGCTCGGCGCCCGCGCCGAAGCCGGCGAGGACGTGCTCTCCAACCCGGGTTCGGAGGAGGAGAAGATCCTCTTCGCCCAGATCCGCAAGCGCATGGCCGCCAGCCCCGGCTGGTTCACCAAGCAGCGCGACGCGATCCGCGGCGTCTCCGAGGAGACCACCACGGGCGTCAACCGTCTGTACCAGCTGAAGGCCAAGGGCCTGCTGCCGTTCCCGGCGATCAACGTCAACGACAGCGTCACCAAGTCGAAGTTCGACAACAAGTACGGCTGCAAGGAGAGCCTTGTGGACGGCATCCGTCGCGGCACCGATGTGATGATGGCCGGCAAGACCGCCGTCGTCTGCGGCTATGGTGACGTCGGCAAGGGTTCGGCCGCCAGCCTTCGCGGCGCCGGCGCCCGCGTCAAGGTGACCGAGATCGATCCGATCTGCGCCCTGCAGGCCGCCATGGACGGCTTCGAGGTCGTCACCCTGGAGAAAGCGGCCCCGACCGCCGACATCGTGATCACCACCACCGGCAACAAGGACGTTGTGACCCTCGATCACATGCGTTCGCTGAAGGACATGGCGATCGTCGGCAACATCGGCCACTTCGACAACGAGATCCAGGTCGAGGCGCTGCGCAACTACAAGTGGACCAACATCAAGCCGCAGGTCGACATGATCGAGTTCCCGGACGGGAAGCGCATGATCCTCCTGTCGGAAGGCCGTCTGCTGAACCTCGGCAACGCGACCGGCCACCCGAGCTTCGTGATGTCCGCCAGCTTCACCAACCAGGTGCTGGCGCAGATCGAGCTGTGGACCCGTCCGGACGCCTACGACAAGGACGTCTACGTCCTGCCGAAGCATCTCGACGAGCGCGTCGCCCGCCTGCACCTGGCCAAGCTCGGCGTCGAACTGACGGAGCTGTCGACGGCTCAGGCCGATTATATCGGCGTGAAGACCACCGGCCCGTACAAGCCGGAACACTACCGCTACTGATCGGTCCGGCCGGTCCCCGGCGCATCCGGCAGGCGCAATCCTGCCGGACGCAGGGCAAAATCGGCACCGGAACGAGCTCTGGTCGATCCCTTGACGGGGGCTGTGGATGACACAGCCCCCGTTTACTTTTCGGTAACCGACACTTCTTCGCGATTCGCGTTTGCGTTATGGTCTTTGCGAATCAGGCGGGTCGTAAGGCAGAACTGCTTGAGGCCCGTGTTTTGCGACGGGCCTGATGCGGCAGCCTTATGCGGGCGACCCGATGCGGGTGCCCTGACAGGGCGACAGGGGAAAGAGCGGATGCCGGCGGACGGCTGGGAACATGGGCGCGACCGCGCCGCATGGCGGAGAGTGAGTCGCAAGGCTCGGCTGGGTCTGTCGACCGCGCCGCTGGCCTGGGTCGCCTCCACCGGCCTGTGCCTTGCCAACGATGTCCCCGGGGCCACCCATCCGCTGTTTTCGGGCAGCTTCACCCCTGAAAAGGTCGTCTGGATGGCCGCCGTCGGCGGTGCCGTGACCTTTGCCGTGACCGCTGCCGTCACCCTCATCCGCAACATGCGCGCAAGCTCCGGTACGCTGAACACCGCGACCGAGACCAGCGCCCGGCTCGCCGCGCGGCTCGACCGGCTGGAAAGCCTCGTCGCCTCCGACGACCAGCGCATCGTCATGTGGCAGCCCGGCGAGGACGAGCCCTTCGTTGCCGGCATGCTGGAGGAAAGCTCCGGCGTGCCGCGTTCGCCCGCCCGGCTGCTGGCCTTCGGCAGCTGGCTGGAGGCTCGTGCGGCCGGCGCGCTCGAACAGGCCGTCGACCGGCTGCGCCAGCACGGCGAGGCCTTCCGCATGACGGTGCCGACCCGCACCGGCGGCATGGTCGAGATCTGCGGCCGGGTGACCGCCAGCGCACCGGTGCTGCGCCTGCGCGACCTGACCGGCGAGCGCAAGTCTCAGGCCCTTACCGCCGAGCGCAACAGCGCCATGACCCGCGAGTTGCAGACCCTGCGCGCACTGCTCGACGGCGTGCCCTCTCCGGCCTGGTTGCGCGACGAGGAAGGCGCCCTGGTCTGGGTCAATGCCGCTTATGCGCGGGCGGTGGAAACCGACAGCGGCCAGGCGGCCATCGACGCGCGGGTCGAGTTCCTCGACGCCAAGGGACGCGGCCAGATGGAGCGCGGCCGCGACGAGAAAGGCCATTCGCGCGCCCGCCTGCCGGCGGTGGCGGCCGGCGCCCGGCGCATCTTCGACGTCACCCAGATTGCGGTCGACTCCGGCACCGGCGGCATCGCCATCGATGTCAGCGAGCTGGAAAACGTGCGCCAGGAACTCGGCCGCACCATCGACTTCCACGCCCGTACGCTCGACCAGCTGGCGACCGCCGTGGCGATCTTCGGCGCCGACCGGCGGCTGCAGTTCTACAACGCCGCCTTCCGCTCCCTGTGGGATCTCGACGCGACCTTCCTGGAGAGCAACCCGAGCGACGGGGCCCTGCTCGATGCGCTGCGCGCCGCGCGCAAGCTGCCCGAGCAGGCCGACTATCGCGGCTGGCGCAACAAGCTGCTGGAAACCTACACCTCGCTCGACGCACGCGAATTCTGGTGGCACCTGCCGGACGGGCGCACGCTGCGCGTCATCGCCAACCCGCATCCGCAGGGCGGTGTCACCTATATCTACGAGAACGTCACCGAGCGGCTGGACCTGGAAAGCCGCTACAACTCGCTGATCCGCGTCCAGGGCGAGACGCTGGACAACCTGTCCGAGGCGGTGGCGGTGTTCGGGTCCGACGGGCGGCTGCGCCTGTGGAACCCGGCCTTCGAGAACATCTGGGACCTGTCCGACGACCGGCTCGGCGACAGCCCGCACATCACCCGCATCGTCGACATGGAGATGCTGGAGCCGGAAGAGACGGCGACCTGGCGCCAGCTGGTAACGGCGGTGACCAGCCTTGCCGACAACCGCGAGCCGGTGTCCGGGCGGCTGGACCGGGAGAGCGGCGAGGCGATCGACTACGCCACCGTGCCGCTGCCGGACGGCGGCACGCTGGTGACCTTCGTCAACGTGACGGATTCGGTGAATGTCGAGCGCGCGCTGCTCGACAAGAACGAGGCGCTGGAACAGGCCGACCAGCTCAAGAACGCCTTCATCCAGCACGTCTCCTACGAGCTGCGCTCGCCGCTGACCAACATCATCGGCTTCGCCCAGCTGCTGTCCGACCCGAAATTCGGCCCGCTGACCGCAAAGCAGGGAGAGTATGTCGACTACATCCTCTCCTCGTCCTCGGCGCTGCTGGCGATCATCAACGACATTCTCGACCTTGCCACCATCGATGCCGGCATCATGGAGCTCGACATTTCCTCCGTGGATGTGGCGCGGACCGTGCAGGCGGCGGTGGAGGGGCTGAAGGACCGGCTGGCCGACAGTGGCATCGCGCTGAAGCTGACGGTCGCCGACGATGTCGGCGTGATCCAGGCCGACGAGCGGCGCCTGCGCCAGGTGCTGTTCAACCTGATCTCCAACGCGCTGCGCTTCTCCGATGTCGGCGGCACCATCGACGTCGGCTGCCTGCGCACGATGGATGCCATCGAGTTCCATGTCCGCGACCATGGCTGCGGCATCCCCGAGGACATGCTCGACCAGGTCTTCGCCCGCTTCGTCGGTCGCGATGCCGGCCAGCGCCGCCGCGGCGCCGGGCTCGGCCTGTCCATCGTCAAGAGCTTCGTCGAGCTGCATGGCGGCACGGTCTCGATCGAATCGGAAGAGGGGGTCGGCACATATGTCGTCTGCCGATTTCCCTTCGCACCCGACGCCCTCCAGCACGCCGCCGAGTGACCGGCTCCTGCCATGAGCGATACCAGCCCTGCATCGCCGTCCCGGGATGCGGAGCCGTTTCCCGGCGAGATTTCACTATCCTGTCCTGACGAGGCGGCGACCGTCCGCCTTGCCGAAGACATCGCCATCATGCTCCAGCCCGGCGACTGCCTGTGCCTCGTCGGGGACCTGGGCGCCGGCAAGTCGACCTTCGCCCGGGCCTTGCTGCGCGCGCTGGCCGACGATCCCGCGCTCGAGGTGCCGAGCCCGACCTTCACCCTCGTCCAGTCCTATCCGTTCGAACCGCTGCCGGTCGCCCATTTCGACCTCTACCGGCTGGAGGACGAGGAGGAGCTCGACGAACTCGGCCTCGACGAGATCCTGGAAAGCGGCGCAGCGCTGATCGAATGGCCGGAGCGCGGCGCCTCGCGGCTGCCGGACAACCGGCTCGTCCTGCGCATCGCCGCCGGCGACACGCCGCAGGCGCGCAAGATCGCCCTGCTGCCGCCGGACGAGGCCTGGCGCGCTCGCCTTGAGCGCACGCTGGCGATCCGCCGGCTGATCGAGGGAAGCGCGCTTGCAGGCGCTCTGCGTCGCCGCTTCCAGGGCGATGCCTCGGCACGCCGCTTCGAGACCGTGCGGGCCTCGGGCGCGGACGCGATCCTGATCGATTCCACCCCGCCGCCGCAGCATCAGCCGGTACTGCGCGACGGGCTGACCTACCGCCAGCTGGTGCATCTGGCCGACGGCGTCGATGCGGTCGTCGCGGTCACCGAGGCCTTGCGGGCGCGCGGCATCTGCGCACCGCGCACATACGGCGCCGATATCGCGGGCGGGCTGGTGCTGCAGGAGGATCTGGGGCGCGGCAAGGTGCTGGACGGCGGCCGGCCGGTAGCGGAACGCTATCTCGCTGCGGCCGGTGTGCTGGCGCGGCTGCACGGCGCCCCGCCGCAGGCGGACCTGCCGATCCCGAAAGACTGCGGCGGCGGCAGCTACCGGCTGTCGCGCTTCGACCCGCGGGCGATGCTGGTGGAGGCCGAACTGTTCCTCCACTGGTATCTGCCGCGCATGGGCGGGGAGGTGCCGGACGGACTGGCGGAGACCTTCGCCGGGTGCTGGCAGCCGCTGTTCGAGCGCGCCGCAAAGGACCGCAACTGGGTGCTGCGCGACTACCATTCGCCGAACCTGATCTGGCGCGAGGGCGAGAGCGGCGAGGATCGCATCGCCGTGGTCGACACCCAGGACGCGATGATCGGCCCGGCCGCCTATGACGTCGCCTCGCTGGCGATGGATGCGCGCGTGGATGTGCCGCAGGAACTGGAGCGGCAGGTGCTCGAGCACTACATCGCCCGGCGGCACCAGACCTCGCCCGGCTTCGACGAGGCGGCGTTCCGCCGCGACTACGCGATCATGGGCGCGCAGCGGGCGACCAAGATCCTCGGCATCTTTACCCGGCTCGCGGTGCGGGACGAAAAGCCCGGCTACCTTGTGCATCTGCCGCGCGTGCGCGAGTATCTGGCCCGCTGCCTGCGCCATCCGGAGCTGGCCGAACTGGCCGGCTGGTTCGACGGCCGCCTCGGCGAGACCGGATAGACGGCGCAGGCCCCAAACACCGGCCAAACCAACGGAAAAGAGGCGGACTTGCAGGCAGGACCAGACACGGAAAACGAGGCAGGGGCAAAGGGACCGAAGACGGCCATCGTGCTGTCGGCCGGGATGGGCAAGCGCATGCGCCCGATCACCGCGACGACGCCCAAGCCGCTGGTCCCCGTCGCCGGGCGGACGCTGCTCGACCGGGCCTTCGACAAGCTGGTGGTCGCCGGTGTCGAGACCGTCGTCGTCAACGTGCATTACCTCGCCGATCTGGTGGAGGCGCATGCGCTGCGCTGGCCGGCGCCGCCCAGGGTGCTGATTTCCGACGAGCGCGCCGAGCTGCTGGAAACCGGCGGCGGTGTCGTCAAGGCGCTGCCGCTGCTGGGCGAGGAGCCCTTCTACCTGCTCAATTCCGACAGCACCTGGATCGAGGGCGTGCGGCCCAATCTGGAACATCTGGCGAACAGCTTCGATCCGCAGAAGATGGACGGCCTGCTGCTCCTGTCCGGTCTCGTGTCCGCCGTCGGCTATGACGGCAAGGGCGACTTCGTGATGGATGCGGACGGACGCCTTGCCCGCCGGGCTGAGCGCGAAGTCTCGCCCTTCGCCTATGTCGGCGGGGCGATCCTGCATCCGCGGCTGTTCGACGGCGCGCCCGAAGGGGCCTTCTCGCTCAACCGCCTGTTCGACGCGGCAATCGAGCGCGGCACCCTGTTCGGGGTGCTGATGGAAGGCATCTGGCTGCATGTCGGTACGCCGGAGGCGATCGGTGCCGCCGAGCGGGCCATCCGCGACAGCGCCGCCTGACCGCGTGCGGTCCGACGGCAAAAGGGGAGGCGGAGACCGATGACGGGCGAGGCCAGGACGGGCGAGGCCAAGACGAGCCAGGCAAGCCCGCGTGTCTTTACGATTCCGCCCTCGGCCCCTTTTCTGAGGACGCTGGTCGATGCCCTGTTCGACGGGCGGCTGGTGCCTGGGCTCGACCCGCGCGCCGATCCGCTGGCGCTGGCCGATCTCACCCTCTACCTGCCGACCCGCCGCGCCGCCCGCTCCATCGCGCCGCTGATCCGCGAGAAGCTGGGCGGGGCGCCCGTGCTGTTGCCCTCGATCCGTCCGCTCGGCGACGTCGAGGAAGACCTGCAGCTGCTGCAGGTCGAGGCCTGGGCCGACGGGCTGCCGCCGGCCCTGCCGGAGATGGAGCGGCGCTTTGCCATGACGCGGCTGGTGCAGGCCTGGGAGGGCGCGCTGCGCCGCGAGGTGCTGGGCCTGCCGGCCGGCGCGGTGCTGCGCTCGCCGGCCTCCGCCGCCGATGCCGCGTGGCTGGCCGGCGACCTGCTGGCCCTGATGGACGAGATGGCGACGGAGGAGATCCCGTGGACGGGCCTTGCCGGTCTCGTGCCGGAGGACCACGCCCGCTACTGGCAGATCACGCTGGATTTCCTGAAGATCGCCATGGAGCACTGGCCGGCCTATCTGGCAAGCCGCGAGGCCAGCGACCCGAAGGCCCGGCGCTCGGCACTGCTGCGGCGCGAGGCGGAGCGGCTGCGCAAGAGCCCGCCGCGCGGTCCGGTGATCGCGGCCGGCGCCACCGGCTCCATTCCCGCCATTGCCGAATTGCTGGCCGTCATCGCCGGCCTGGAGCGCGGCGCGGTGGTGCTGCCCGGCTTCGATGCGGGAATGGACGAGCGCAGCTGGCAGGCGATCCTTGGCGGCGAAGGCGTTTCGGGGAGCCCCAGCCATCCGCAATACGGCATGGCGCGGCTCGCCGGCGCGCTGAAGATCGCCCGCGACGAGGTGGTGCCGCTGGCGGTGGGCGCGAGCGAGACCCTGCGGCTGCGCGACAGGCTGGTCGCGGAGGCCCTGCGCCCGGCCGAGACGACGGATGTGTGGCCGCAGGTCGTCGCGGACGTTCCGCCGGAGGCGCGCGCCCGTGCCTTTGCCGATGTCGCGATGATGGTCGCGCGCAACGAGGCGGAGGAGGCGCTCGCTGTTGCCACCGCCCTGCGCTCGGCCATCGAGGAGGGCAAGACGGCGGCGCTGGTGACGCCGGACAGGACGCTGGCCCGCCGGGTTGCCATCGAGCTGTCGCGCTGGGGGCTGCAGTCTGACGACAGCGCCGGCCGCCCGCTCGACCAGACCGCGCCCGGCGTTCTGGCCCGCCTTGCCGCGCGGCTGGCGCTGGACGGGCTGGAGCCGGTGGCCCTGCTGGCGCTGCTGAAACACCCGCTGACGCGGCTTGGTTTGCCGTCTAACAAGGTGCGCGCCGCCGCCCGCGCACTGGAGCGCGCCGTGCTGCGCGGACCGCGCGCAAGAGCCGGGACGCAGGGTCTTCGCGAAGCGGTTGCCGCTGCACGGCATCTGGCGACCCAGAGCGAGACCCCGCCGCGCCTGCCGCGCTGGCAAAAGCTGCATGAGGACGACTGGGACGACGTCGCCGACCTCGTCGACAGGCTGGCCGAGGCGCTGGCGCCGCTGGAGCGCCATGCGGAGACCCGCGAGCCGGTGGATGTGGTGCAGCTGGTCGCCGATCATGAGGCGGTGCTGCTGAACCTCGCCCGCGACGAGGACGGCAGCTCCGACGAGCTCTATGCCGGCGAGGCCGGCGAGGGGCTTGCCGCCGCCTTTGCCGAGATGATCGCCGCAGGTCCCTCTGGCCTGCAGGCGCCGCCCGCCGACTGGCCGGACATGTTCATCGCCCTCGTCTCCGGCCTCAATGTCCGCCGCCGCCTGCCGGGCGATCCGCGCATCGCGATCTTCGGCCCGATGGAAGCCCGGCTGCAGGATTTCGACATCCTGGTGCTGGGCGCGCTGAACGAGGGCAACTGGCCGCAGGCGACGCGCAACGACCCCTGGCTCAACCGGCCGATGAAGGGCGGGCTCGGTCTCGACCCGCCGGAGCGTCGCATCGGCGCGGCCGCCCACGATTTCTCGCAGGCGCTGGGCGCCGGCCGAGTGATCCTGTCGCGGGCCGAGCGCTCGGGCGGCGCGCCGGCCGTCGCCTCGCGCTGGCTGCTGCGGCTGACGACGCTGCTGGGCGAGGGTGTCACCGCCGCGATGCAGGCGCGGGGGCAGGCCCTGCTGGCGCTGGCCGCCCATCTCGACCGGGTCGAGACGGGGGCGGCGCCCGTTGCAAGGCCGGAACCGGCGCCGCCCGTTGCCGCCCGCCCGCGCCGGATTTCGGTAACCGAGGTGGAGCTGCTGATCCGCGACCCTTATGCGCTCTATGCCCGCAAGGTGCTGGTGCTGGACCCGGTCGAGCCGATCGGCGGCGATCCGGGCGCAGCGGAAAAGGGCACGCTGATCCACGATTGCCTGGCCGAGTTCCTGGACAGCTGGAGCGGCCCGTTCGATGAGGCGGCGCTGGCGCATCTCATCGCCATCGGCCGGGCGCAGTTCGCCCCGCTCGATGCCTTCCCGGCGATCCGGGCCGTGTGGTGGCTGCGCTTCGAGCGGATCGCCGCTGCCTTCATTCGTCACGAGGCGGCGCGCGCCCATCTGATCGCCGGCCGCCATCTGGAGATTTCCGGGGCGCTGGAACTTGATCTTTCCCCCGGCGGGCGCGTCACCCTGTCGGCCCGCGCCGACCGCGTCGACGCGATGGCCGACGGGAGTCTTGCGGTGATCGACTACAAGACCGGGCAGGCGCCGAGCGACAAGGAAGTCGCCGCGCTGCTGGCGCCGCAATTGCCGCTGGAAGTGGCGATGATCGGCCGCGGCGCCTTCGGCGAGGTGGACCGGGCGGCGCCCGTCGCAACGCTCGCCTATATGCGCCTGACCGGCGGGCGCACGCCGCTGGAGTGGCAGGACAGGACGCCGAAGAACACCAGCGTCGACGAGCTGGCCGACGAGGCGCTGGGCCGGACGGTGAAACTCTTTGCCGGCTATGAAAACCCGCAAAAGGGCTATCTGTCGCGCTCAAGAGTGCGCAAGGAAGCGGAGATGTCCGGCCCGTACGACCATCTGGCGCGGGTGCGCGAATGGGCGCTGAGCGGAGGGGAGGAGGAATGACCACCTTCGAGATCCCCGAGGCGACGCGGCAGAGGCAGGCGCTGGCCGCCGACCCGCGCCGCTCGGCCTGGGTGAGCGCCAATGCCGGCTCGGGCAAGACCTTCGTGCTGGCGCGGCGGGTGATCCGCCTGCTGCTGGCCGGCACCGCGCCCTCGCGCATCCTCTGCCTGACCTTCACCAAGGCCGCGGCCTCGGAAATGGCGACCCGCGTCTTCGAGACACTGGGCTCGTGGATCGCGCTGACCGACGAGGCGCTGGCGAGGGAACTGGAAGTCATCGAGGGACGGCGGCCGGACGCACGCGGACTGGCGCGGGCGCGTCATCTCTTCGCCGTGGCGCTGGAAACGCCGGGCGGGCTGAAGATCCAGACGATCCACGCCTTTTGCGAGGCGATCCTGCACCAGTTTCCGCTGGAGGCGAATGTCGCCGGCCATTTCCAGGTGCTGGACGACCGGCAGGCAGCGGACCTGCTTGCCGGCGCGCGCGCGCGCGTTCTCTCGCTGGCCGAGCGCGAGCCGGACAGCCCGCTGGGCCGGGCGCTGGTGCATCTGGTCTCCGAGCTGCCCGACAAGACGGTGGAGGCGGCGCTTGCCGACCTGATCGCCCGCCGCGACACGCTGCGCCGCTGGCTGCAGGATGCCGGGTCGATGGATGCGGCGCTGGCGCAGCTGACCCGTGCCTTCGGGCTTTCGCAAGGCGAAACGCTGGCGCGCCTCGATGCGGCCCTGCGCGAGGAGGTCTCGATCTCGCCGCAGGAGGCGCTGGCATATGCCGAGGCGCTGGCGAGCGGCGGATCGCGCGACAACGAGCGGGCCGAACGTCTGCGCTTGGCGGCCCGGCTCGCCGGCAACAGACCGGACGAGTGGTGGGAGGTCTGGCACCGGGTCTTCCTCAACAAGGACCTGGCGCCGACCAAGGCGCTGGCCACCAAGAAGGTGGAAGAGAACTTCCCGCAGGTGGTCGAGCGGCTTTACGGCGAGCAGGAGCGCCTCCTGGCGCTGCTCGAGCGGCGGCGGATCGCCTATGCGCTGGCCGGCACGGAGGCCGCGCTGCGTCTCGCCGATGCGATGCTCGACATCTACGAGCGCGAGAAGACCCGGCGCGGGCTGATGGACTTCGAGGACCTGATCGTGCGCACGGCCAACCTGCTGTCGCGCGACGAGGCGGCCTTGTGGGTGCACTACAAGCTCGACCAGGGTCTCGACCATATCCTGGTCGACGAGGCGCAGGACACCAGCCCGCATCAGTGGCGGGTGGTGCAGGCGCTGGCCGAGGAATTCTTCGTCGGCACCTCCGCGAACGAGCGCGTGCGCACGCTCTTTGCCGTCGGCGACGAGAAACAGTCGATCTATTCGTTCCAGGGCGCGGTGCCGGCCTATTTTGCCGACATGCGCCGCTATTTCGAGCGGCGCGCCAACGAGGCTGCGGTGGACTTCTCGCGGGTCGAGCTGACGCTGTCCTTCCGCTCGCGGCCCGATGTGCTCTCGGCCGTCGACACGGTTTTCGCGGCGCCCGACATGCATGCCGGCCTGTCGCAGGAGGCAGGCGCGCCGATCCACGAAGCGGTGCGGCGCAACGACCCGGGCATGGTGGAGATCTGGCCGCCGGAGGAGCCGGTGGAGCAGGAGGTGCCGGACGACTGGACCGCTCCGGTCGACCGCATCGGTGCCGATAGCCCGATGCTGCGGCTGGCCGACCGGCTGGCGCGCTCGGTGCGGAGCTGGTGGAAGAGCGGCGAGGCGGCGCCCGGCGACGTCCTGGTGCTGGTGCGCAAGCGCGGACCCTTCGTCGATGCGCTGACACGGGCCTTGAAGCGCGAAGGCGTGCCGGTGGCCGGCAGCGACCGGCTGGTGCTGAACGAGCATATCGCGGTGGAGGACCTCTTGGCGCTGGGCCGCTTCCTGCTGCTGCCCGAGGACGACCTGTCGCTTGCCTGCCTGCTGAAGAGCCCGCTGATCGGCCTCGACGACGACGCGCTGTTCCGCCTCGCCCGGCCGGACGGGGCGAACCTTCGCTCCGGCACGCTGTGGCAGTCGCTGCGCCGGCAGGCGGACGGCGATCCGGCATTCGAGCGGGCACGCGAGCGGATCGAGACCTGGCGCGCGCGCGCCGACTTCATGCCGCCCTTTGAGTTCTTCTCCCGCCTTCTGGGCGCCGACGGGGGCCGCCGGGCCTTCCGCGCGCGCCTCGGCTCGGAAGTCGACGACGTGCTGGACGAGTTCCTGGCGGTGACGCTGGCGTTCGAGCAGACCGGCGTGCCGGGGCTGGAGGGCTTCCTCGCCTGGTTCGCGGCGGCGCCCACGGAAGTGAAGCGCGAGCTCAACGCCGCACGCGGCGTGGTGCGGATCATGACCGTGCACGGGGCCAAGGGGTTGGAGGCACCGCTTGTCGTGCTGGTCGACGGGGGCGCGGCGCCGGTCAGCGCCCATCACGATCCGGTGTTCATCGAGCGGGCGATGCCGGGCAATCTCGGCGAGGTCACGGGCCTTGTCTGGAACCCGGTCAAGGCCGAGCGCAGCCCCTGGCACGGCGAGCGGCTGGACGCCCTGCGTCAGGCGGCGGCCGACGAATATCGCCGGCTGCTCTATGTGGCGATGACGCGGGCCCGCGACCGGCTGATCGTCTGCGGCTGGATGCCCGCACGCGGCCAGTCGGACGAGTGCTGGCACGCGCTGGTGGCAAGGGCGCTGGAGCCGGATGCCCGCGACGGCGAAGCGGGAGACGGCGGGCCCTGCCGCATCTGGCAGCGTCCCGGCACGGCGGCGCCCGCGCCGCGCCTTGCCCGGGCCGAGGAAGAGGCCGGCGAGGACGCCGGCGCGCCCGCGCCTGCCTGGCTGTTCGCGCCGGTGGTAACACCCGAGCGCCCGCGCCGCCTGCGCCCGTCCGAGGCCTTCGACGAGATGGAGGCGAAGGAGGGAACCGAACCGGTGCCGGCGACCGACCGTCTGGCAGAAGCGCGGGCCGCTCCCGACTTTGCGCTGGAGCGCGGCCGCCACCTGCACCGGCTGCTGCAGCTGCTGCCCGAACTGCCGCCGGCCGAGCGCCGCGCCGCCGGCGTGCGCTATCTCGCCCATGCCCTGACCCCGGTCTTCGCGACGAGGGCGGAGCAGCTCTTGAGCGAAGCGCTCGGCGTGCTGGACCATCCCGGCTTTGCCGCCGTCTTCTCTGCGGATGCGCGCGCCGAGGTGCCGCTGGCCGGAACGCTACGCCTTGCCGACGGCTCGGCCTACGAGGTGTCGGGCCAGATCGACCGGCTGCGCGTCGACGAGGACGCGGTGTGGATCCTCGACTTCAAGACCGACCGCCGGGTGCCGGAGGGGCCGCAGGAGATCGGCGAAGCCTATGTGGTGCAGCTTGCGGTCTATCGCCGGCTGCTTGCCGACATCTGGCCGGGCCGCGCGGTGCGGGCCGCGCTGGTCTATACGGCCGGGCCGAAGCTGGTCGAGCTGCCGGGCGAGGCGATGGATGCGGCGGTCGCCGCGCTCGCGCCCGCGTGAAGGAGACCCGGTGAGGGGAGATGCGGATGATCGCTTGCTTGACGCGGGCGGGTCGCCTTCCTACGTTCGGGGCAACGAAAGGATGCGTCGCATCCGCGAGCTTTTGGAAAGGGCATGAGATGGCCACTTCAGTCGTGACCGATGAGAGCTTCGAAACCGACGTCCTGAAGGCGTCCGGTACCGTCGTGGTGGATTTCTGGGCCGAGTGGTGCGGTCCGTGCAAGATGATCGCCCCGGCGCTGGAAGAAATCTCGGAAGAGATGAACGGGCAGGTGAAGATCGCCAAGCTCAACATCGACGAGAACCAGAACATGGCGATGAAGTACGGGGTGCGTTCCATCCCCACGCTCATCCTGTTCAAGGACGGC
The DNA here is from genome assembly GCF_058448995.1 of Stappia sp. G46H5W. Lineage (NCBI taxonomy): Bacteria > Pseudomonadati > Pseudomonadota > Alphaproteobacteria > Hyphomicrobiales > Stappiaceae > Stappia > Stappia sp. G46H5W. The sequence goes on from NZ_JBZFLL010000006.1 coordinate 319,399, forward strand.
CAGCCGGTCGCCACGCAGATCGGCGCCGCCCCGAAGAACAAGCTGGCCGCCTGGATCCAGACCGCGATCTGACGCTGTCCGGTCCTGACGGACCCTGAACCGAATCACGCCGGTCCGGCTTGCCTTTCGAGGCTTGCCGGATCGGTGCGTCTTGCGTGCGATGCCGACCGGCCGAAGGGCGGGCCGGCAGACCAGCGCATCGGCGAGAAACCGGATCTCCCCTTGCTGCTGCAATCCGTGGCCGGGAGAGAGGCGGACCCGCCGGTCGGACCAGACCTTTTCTGAAGACGCCGAGCATTGCCGGGAAGACCATGAACGACAGCAACGACAAGACCAATATGAACCCCGAGGATGTCGCGACCGGATACGAGGCCGACGGCGGCGGCGAGGCACAGGCTGCCATCGACCCGACCGAGGCGCTCTTGGCGGAAAACGCCGAGCTGAAGGATCGCATGCTCCGCACCATGGCGGAGATGGAGAACCTGCGCCGGCGTACCGAGAAGGAAATCCGCGACAGCAAGCAGTATGCCGCCTCGAGCTTCGCCCGCGACATGCTGGGCGTCGGCGACAACCTGCGCCGTGCGCTGGAGGCGATCTCCGCCGAGGCCCGCGACGCGGCCAACGAGAGCATGCGCGCCCTGATCGAGGGCGTCGAGATGACCGAGCGCGAGATGCTCAACCAGCTCGAGAAGCACGGCGTGCGCCGCATCGATCCGGCCGGCGAGCGGTTCGACCCCAATTTCCATCAGGCGATGTTCGAGGTGCCGAACACCGAGGTGCCGAACAACACCGTCGTGCAGGTGATGCAGGCCGGCTACGTGATCGGCGACCGCGTGTTGCGCCCGGCCCTGGTCGGCGTGTCGAAGGGCGGGCCGAAGGAGCGCAAGCCCGAGGGCGAGGCCCCGGTGGGCGAGCCCGGCTCCACGGTCGACCGCACCGCCTGAGGATGTCTTTCCGGGCCTTTGACACGGCCCGGCCAGGTGCTTTCAAGAACCCGACGCTTTGACGAGAAAGGCGCGCCCGATGGCGCGCCTTTTTTGTTTTCTGCCTCGGATAGCCGGCGTCAGCCGAACCGGCTGAAGACCAGCGCGGCGTTCACCCCGCCGAAGCCGAAGGCGTTGGACAGGACATGGTCGACCGGTGCCGAGCGGGCGCCTTCAGCGATCAGGTCGAAGCCTTCGGCCTCCGCCATCGGGCGGGCGATGTTCAGGCTGGGCGGCAGGGTCCTGTCGCGGATGGCGAGGATCGAGAACACGGCCTCGATGGCTCCGGCGGCCCCCAGCATGTGACCGGTTGCCGACTTGGTGGAGCTGATCGGCACGCGGCCGCGGGCAGCGCCGAGAACCCGTTCCAGAGCAGCCAGCTCCGCCGCATCGCCGACAGGCGTCGAAGTGGCATGTGCGTTCACATAGCCGATGTCCGCGGCCTCGATCCCGGCCATCGCGATGGCGATCTCCATCGCGCGCGCCGCCTCGCGGCCGTCCGGCCAGCCGGCGGTGACGTGGTGGGCGTCCGTGGTGGTGCCGTAGCCGGACAGGACGGCCAGGGGGCGGGCGCCCCGGCGCTCGGCATGGTCCAGCCGCTCGATGACCAGCATCGCCGCGCCTTCCGACAGGACGAAGCCGTCGTGGTCCGCGTCGAACGGGCGCGAGGCGCGCTGCGGATCGTCGTTGTAGCCGAAGGAAAGCGCCTTGGCCGCCGTGAAGCCGCCGATGGCGACCGGATCGACGCAGCCTTCCGCGCCGCCGCACAGGGCGATATCGGCCTCGCCCGAGCGGATCAGCCGCATGGCATCGCCGATGGCCTGGGCCGAGGCGGCGCAGGCCGTGGTGGGCGAGCCGGCCGGCCCGTTGAAGCCGAAGCGGATCGACACCTGGCCCGCCGCGAGATTGGGAAGGAACGAGGGAACGACGAAGGGGGAGAGCCGGCGAGGTCCTTCCGTGCGCACCAGTTCGCTCGCCGCGGTGATCGCCGGAACGCCGCCGACGCCGGTGCCGATCTGTGTCGCGGTGCGCGCCCGCTGTCCGGGATCTTCCGGGTGCCAGCCGGCATGGTCCAGCGCCTCGACGGCCGCGGCCATGGCATACTGGATGAACAGGTCGTTCCGCCGCCGGTCGCGGGCATCCATGCAGCGCTCGGGGTCGAAGCCGTCCGCATCCTCTGCGATGGAGGGAACCAGCCCGGCGATGCCGCATTTCCATCCGCTCGTGTCGAAGCGGGTGTTGGCAACGATGCCGCTTTGCCCTGCGGTCAGCCGGCGCCAGTTCGCCTCGATGCCGGCGCCCAGCGGGGACACGGCTCCTAAACCTGTGACGACGATCGGTACCGACATGCAAGCCTCCTGTTTCGAGTTAGTGATGTGCATATACACATAATGAGGCAAGCACAAGGGACCGATCCGGCCCTCACGGTGCCGCCAGCCGCCGGGCGACGCTGAGATAGATCGCAGCCTCCTCTTCGGTGATGTCCTTCATCACCGACGCATAAGCGTCCGGCCAGGCCTCCAGAAGCGGGTCGAGAACGGCATTACCCTCCGGCGTCAGCTCGCAGACGCGCTGGTTTCTGGGCAGGCCGGGAACGCGCCGGACCAGACCCTTCTTGTCCAGCAGGTCGAGATTGCGCGTGAGGCTGGTGCGGTCGAGGGCGATGCGCTCGGCCAGCGCCATGACCGGCTGCCCGGGAAGATAGCGGATCGCCGACAGGAGGAAGAACTGCTGGACGGTGACGCCGTAGGGCTTGAGCCTTGCGTCCCAGCGCTTCAGCAGCGCCCGGGAGGTCGCCACGGTATTCATGATCAGGCAATCGGCAAGGGCTTTGGGCAGGGTCATGCCGCCATTGGAAAGCTGCGCCTTGCGAAGTCAAGACCTCGGCGCGTGCCGCAACACGGGGACAGCGGGCGGGCACCCCACTTCGGCCGTTGCGGATGCGCCGGGTTACGGCCTAGCATCGCCGCATGGCGACCATGCTCCAGATCCTCGATTTTCTCGGTGTTGCCGTCTTCGCGGTGACGGGGGCCATCGTCGCCTCGCGCCTGCGGCTCGACTGTCTCGCCTTCGTGTTCTTCGCCGTGTTCACCGGCGTCGGCGGCGGCACGCTGCGCGACCTGCTGCTCGATGCGCCGGTCTTCTGGGTCGAGAACGAGATCTATCTCGTGGTCTGCATCTCCATCGGCGCACTGATGTGGTTCGCAACGCCGCTGGTGGAGCGGATGAGCAAGCCGCTGCGCTGGGCCGATGCGATGGGCCTTGCCGCCTATTCGGTGATGGGCGCGGCGAAGACGCTGGCCCTCGGCCATCCGCCGACGGTGGCGGTGCTGATGGGCGTGGCGACCGCCACCTTCGGCGGCATCATCCGCGACACGATCGCCGACCAGCCCTCCGCGCTGGTCAACCCGGAGCTCTATCTGACGCCGGCCTTTGTCGGCGCGGGCGTCTATGTCGGCCTGTTCACCTTCGGCATCGAGGCCTGGCCGGCGGCGATTGCCGGGGTTGCGGCGGCCCTGGTGCTGCGCGGCGGGGCGATCATCTGGGGTTGGAACCTGCCGGCCTACACGCCCCCCTCAGACACGCCTTCCGACAAGCCCTGACGGCAGGGCAGCTGCCCGAAACGAAATCGGCCCGCGCGTCGACTGACGCGGCGGGCCGAAATCCGGATTGTCGAATTTTCGCTGCGGATCAGGCTGCCGAGCGCGAGGTGATCGCCTTGCCGCCATTGCCCTGCTGCTGCGCCTTCAGCCGGTCGGCCTCGGAATGCCAGCGGTCGGCCTCGCGCCGCTTGACGCGGGCTTCCTTGCGCCACTTGCCTTGTGCCGCCCACGAGGCGACGCCGCCGATGAAGACGCCGAAGGCGACGGCCGCGAACAGGATCCAGAACAGCGGCACATCCAGGCTCAAGGCCGGATCGACACGGTTGAACGGGTCGAGCGACAGTGTCACGACATGCCGGTTGGCGACCGCCAGTGCGATCAGCACGATGGCGATCGGCACCAGCACGAGGTTCTTCAGAAAGCGCGTCAATTCCAGTCTCCTGTACGGGCCGTGCCCGCGCGCGGCCGAAAGGCCGCGGGGTCCCTGTCCGATCCGCCTGTGGCCTCGCGGCGCTGGTCAGGGCATCTCAATCGTCGTCGGGGTCTTCCGAACCGTCCCCGTCGTTGAGACGCTCGCGCATCTCCTTGCCGGTCTTGAAGAAGGGAACGAACTTCTCTTCTACATCGACCTTCTGGCCCGTGCGCGGGTTGCGCCCGGTGCGAGCCGGCCGGTTCTTGACCGAAAAGGCGCCGAAGCCCCGAAGCTCGACCCGGTTGCCGCTGCGCAGGGCATCGGTGATCTCGTCGAGGATCGCATTGACGATGTTCTCAACGTCCCGCTGGTAGAGGTGCGGATTCTGTTCGGCGATCCGTTGCACCAGTTCCGACTTGATCATTCGCGTCCCCCTGTTCGGTCGAGACTTTCCGCCGCGTTGCGAGCGTGCCAAACGGACACAAGACCGTCAAGCGCAAGCCCTTCCGGGATGATGGCTCCGGCACCTGCCACCGCCTCGAGGGCGCCGCTGGCGACCCCGGAGCCGAACCAGTGCGCCATCCGGCCGACGAAGGGCAATCCGCCCTCTCTTTCGCGCTGGACCCGCCAGGTGAGGACCGGCAGGTCAGGCGCGACGCCGCGCTCGGTTTCCAGCCATTTCAAGCTGGCTTCCTCGCCGCCGAGATCGTCGATCAGCCCGAGATCGCGCGCCGCCTCGCCGGAATAGACACCGCCCTGGGCGACCGCCCGCACGGCGTCCGTGTCCAGGCCGCGGCGTTCCGCCACCCGGGCGACGAACCACTCGTAGCTGTCGTTGATCAATGCCTGCAAATTGTCGCGCACGGCCGGCGGCGTCTCGGAATGGAAGTTCGGCTCGGCCTTGAGGGGGCCGGAGCGGACAACGTCGAACTTGACGCCGAGCGTGTCGAGCAGCCCGCCGAAATTGCCGTACTGGATATAGACGCCGATGGAGCCGGTGATCGAGGTATGCCGTGCGACGATATGATCCGAGGCGATGGCGGTCATGTAGCCGGCGGAAGCGGCCAGCGTGCCGATCTGCGCGACGACGGGCTTCTTCTCGGCCAGCTCGCGCAGCGCCATGTACAGCGTCTCGCCGCCCACCGTGGTGCCGCCCGGGGAGTTCAGGTCGATGATCACCGCCTTCACCCGGTTGTTCTCGGCAAGCTCCTTGATCAGCTTGACCCTGTCGCGGTCGTCGACGATCAGTCCGCCGACCGGAAGCCGCGCGATATGATCGCCGCGCCGGTCGAGCGAGCCGAAAGCCCCGCTCCAGGACAGGATCCCGCCGATTGCCACGATCGCCAGCAGGAAGGCAAATCCCCTCCAGAACATCACCTTCCGGCGCAATCGCCGGCGGTCGACCAGCGCATCCGCATCAAGGGCCATGGACCAAACCTTTCGCTCTTCCCGTTTTGGGGAGGCCTATCGCTACATGGCTGCGCTCCGGTTGAAAAGCCCGAACTGCAGGAAACGGCCGCTCGACCCTCGTCGCAGCGCTTGCCGGACGCCGCGTCGTCTGGCACTCAGGCGCTCGCCACGTTTTGTTGCGGTGCACGATAACAGGTCGGGGAGGGCCTTACGAACCATGGCGCAAATCACCCTTAACACGCTGGACGCGAGCAAGGCGGAGGGCCGCCGCTTCGCGATGGTCACCGCCTATGACGCCGGCTTTGCCCTGGCCGCTGCCTGTGCGGGCATCGAGACGCTGCTGGTCGGCGACAGTCTCGGCATGGTGGTGCAGGGGCGCGGCTCGACCGTTCCCGTGACCATGGACGACATGGCCTATCACACGGCCTGCGTCCGCCGCGGCGTGGAGCGGGGCGAGCACCGCCCGCTGATCCTGGCCGACATGCCGTTCGGCGCGGCCAATGCGCGCGATCAGGCGGCGGCCAATGCCGCCCGGCTGATGCAGGCCGGCGCCAATGCGGTGAAGATCGAGGGCGGCGCGTGGGTGGCCGAGACGATCCGCCATCTGACCGAGCGCGGCATGCCGGTCTGCGCCCATCTCGGCCTGACGCCGCAAACCGCCGACATGTTGGGCGGCTTCCGCCTGCAGGGCCGCAATGAGGCGGCCGCCGCGCGCATCCGCGAGGAGGCCCGCATGCTGGAGGAGGCCGGCGCCCGCCTGCTGCTGCTGGAATGCGTGCCCGATGCGCTCGGGCGGGCGGTGAGTGAGGCCGCGACGGTGCCGGTGGTCGGCATCGGTGCGGGGCCTGCGACCGATGCGCAGGTGCTGGTCCTGCACGACATGCTGGGGCTGGGCGAGGGGCGCAAGGCACGCTTCGTGAAGGATTACCTTGCCGGGCGCGGCAGCATCGCCGAGGCGCTGCGCGCCTTCGGCGAGGAGGTGCGCTCCGGCGCCTATCCCGCGCCCGAGCACTGCTACGGCTGAGCCGCTCGGGGCGCGTGCCGTTCGCATCTTCCGGGCACGGGACCGGATGTGTCATCCTTTGCGCAGGCCACGGCAAGGGAGCGAAAGATGAGCGTTCGGATCGTGCGGCTTGGAACGCAGCGCAGCGAGGGCGAGGGGCCCCGGCTCGGCACGGTGCGCCGGCCGCCGCGCGGCGTGCGCAAGCAGGACTACGCGGCCGGCAACTGGTACGACACCTGGCTGCCCGAGCTGTCGCCGAGCGCGGAACTGGTGGCGAGTGCGCGGGCCGCGCAGTCGGACGCGGACTGGACGGCCTTCGTCAAGGCGTTCCGCAAGGAGATGGCAGCGCCTGGCCCCGCGCGCCTGCTCGACATGCTCGCAGCGCTGTCGCATTCCGGCGCCTTCTCGCTCGGCTGCTACTGCGAGGAGGAGGCCCATTGCCACCGCTCGGTCCTGCGCGAGCTGCTGAGCGAACGCGGCGCCGATATCGCCTGAGCCGCTGCAGCACGGCCCGGACCATCCCGGAAAACCGGCCGGAGAGGGAAGCTCCCCGGCTGCAAGGCCCTCCAAAATGAAAAAACCCCGGCCGCAAGGCCGGGGTTCTGTTTTTTGCGATGTCGCTTTTGGCGATCAGTCGTCGGTCTCGCGGGCCTTGAGGGCCGCGCCGAGAATGTCGCCGAGCGAAGCGCCCGAGTCCGACGAACCGTACTGCGCAACGGCTTCCTTCTCCTCGGCGATTTCCAGCGCCTTGATGGAGACCGACACGCGGCGGGTCTTCTTGTCGAACTGGGTGACGCGGGCGTCGAACTTCTCGCCGACCGAGAAACGCTCGGGGCGCTGCTCGGCACGATCGCGGGACAGGTCGGCACGACGCACGAAGGTGGTCAGGTCGGTGTCGACGATCTTGGCCTCGAGGCCGCCGTCCTTCACTTCGACCACTTCGCAGGTGATGATCGCACCCTTGCGCAGCTCGCCGGCCGCAGCCGTGTCGAACGGATCGCCGCCGAGCTGCTTGATGCCGAGTGAAATACGCTCCTTCTCCATGTCGACGTCGAGCACGACGGCGCGAACCATGTCGCCCTTCTTGTACTCTTCGATGACCTGCTCGCCCGGACGGTTCCAGTCGAGGTCGGAGAGGTGGACCATGCCGTCGACGTCGCCGTCGAGACCGATGAACAGACCGAACTCGGTCTTGTTCTTGACCTCGCCCTCGACCTCGGTACCGGTCGGGAACTTCTCGGCGAAGGCCTCCCACGGGTTCTGCAGGGTCTGCTTGAGGCCGAGCGAGATACGACGCTTGACCGGATCGACCTCCAGGATCATCACCTCAACCTCCTGCGAGGTGGAGACGATCTTGCCCGGATGGACGTTCTTCTTGGTCCAGGACATCTCGGAGACGTGGATCAGGCCTTCGATGCCCGGCTCCAGCTCGACGAACGCACCGTAGTCGGTGATGTTGGTCACGCGGCCGGTGAACTTGGCATCGACCGGGTACTTGGCCTCGATGCCGTCCCACGGATCGGCCTCGAGCTGCTTCATGCCCAGCGAGATGCGGTGCGTGTCCTGGTTGACGCGGATGATCTGGACCTTGACGGTCTGACCGATCGACAGGACCTCGCTCGGATGGTTGATGCGGCGCCACGCGATGTCGGTGACGTGCAGCAGGCCATCGATGCCGCCCAGGTCGACGAACGCACCGTAGTCGGTGATGTTCTTGACCACGCCTTCCATGACCTGGCCTTCCTCGAGGCTCTGGACCAGCTCCGAGCGCTGCTCGGCACGGGTCTCCTCGAGGACGACACGGCGCGACACGACGATGTTGCCGCGGCGCTTGTCCATCTTCAGGATCTGGAACGGCTGCGGGGTGTGCATCAGCGGGGCGACATCGCGCACCGGACGGATGTCCACCTGCGAACGCGGCAGGAAGGCCACGGCGCCGTCGAGGTCGACGGTGAAGCCGCCCTTGACCTGGTTGAAGATCTGGCCGGTGACCTTCTCGTTCGCCTCGAAAGCGACCTCGAGACGGACCCAGCTCTCTTCGCGGCGAGCCTTGTCGCGCGACAGGACGGCCTCGCCGAGCGCGTTCTCGACACGCTCCAGATAGACCTCGACCTTGTCGCCGATCGAGACGCCGGCGTCGTCGCCGTCACGTCCCTTGACGCCAAATTCCTTCAGCGCGATGCGGCCTTCGACCTTCAGGCCGACGTCGATCACCGCGAGATCCTTCTCGATGGCGATCACGGTGCCGGTGACGACGGAACCTTCGTACAGCTCCTGCTGCTCGAAGCTTTCCTCGAGAAGGGCGGCAAATTCATCGCGGGTAGGGTTCAAACTGCTCATCGAAACTCCTGGCAGCCAAGTCTGGCTCGTCGCCGGCGGGTTTGTGTTGGTCCTGGCGGCTCCTCCATCCGGCAACCCCGCGTTTGTCTGGGGGGCTGCATCCGCGCGCTCCATCTGCCCTTTGGCAACAGGATTGCGCAGGCCGGCGAGGCGGAAGGCGAAACCGCACGCTCAGTCATGTCTTGCGGGAAATGCGTGGCCGTTCTTCACCGAAAGGGGAAAAACATGTCCGCGATCCGCCAGTCTTCGCCCGGCCGGTCGCGGGCGAGCCGGACCATGAGGCCAATGGGCGCGGATGTCGGCACGCGAAGGCAGGCATCCGGCTCGGGCGCGATGCGAAAAAGCGCCGATCTCGTGACCGCTACCTTGCGTGCACGCTATCGACGATATCCACAGCCGCCTTGAACGCGGTTTCTATATCCATTTCCGACGTATCGAGCAAGTCCGCATCGTCGGCCGGTTTCAGCGGCGCCACGGCGCGGCCCGCATCGCGCTGGTCGCGGCGTTCCAGATCGGCCAGCACCCGGGCGTATTCCGCGTCCTGCCCCTTGGAGACGAGCTCCTGGGTGCGCCGGCGCGCGCGCTCGGCAGCGCTTGCCACCACATAAAGCTTCACGTCCGCATCCGGGCACACCACGGTGCCGATGTCGCGCCCGTCCAGAACGGCGCCTGGCGGTTCCTGGGCAAAGCGCCGCTGCAGCCGCACCAGCTCCTCGCGCAGGCCCGGCAGCACGGCGATCCGCGAGGCGGCCTCGCCGATCTCGTGCGCCGACAGCACGTCGCGGTCGAGGCGGGACAGGTCGAGATTGCGCGCCGTCGCCACCGCCACCGCTTCGTCGCCGAGCGGCAGGCCGCGGGCGAGCAGGGCTGCGGCGACCGCGCGATATGTGAGGCCGGTGTCGAGATGGCGCAGTCCGTAATGGTCGGCCAGCCGGCGCGCCAGGGTGCCCTTGCCCGAGGCCGCAGGCCCGTCGATGGCGATGATCATGCGGCCTGCTCTCCCGTTTCGCTGATGTCGCCTCCGAGCTCTGCGAACAGCGTCTCGAAGGTCGGGAAGCTGGTGGCGATCACCCCGCCGTCGTCCACCGTGACCGGCCGGTCGGCAGCAAGCCCCAGGACCAGGAAGGTCATGGCGATGCGGTGGTCGAGATGGGTGGTGACGGTGCCGCCGCCGATCGGGCCCTTGCGCCCGTGCACCCGCAAGGTGCTCTCGCCTTCCTCGCACTCGATGCCGTTGACGCGCAGGCCGGCGGCGACTGCCGCAAGCCGGTCCGATTCCTTCACCTTGAGCTCTTCCACCCCGAGCATGGTCGTGGTGCCTTCCGCGAAGGCGGCGGCCACGGCCAGCACCGGATACTCGTCGATCATCGAGGGCGCGCGGTCCGCCGGAACCTCGATGCCCTTCAGCCGCGAATGGCGCACGCGCACATCGCCGAGCCGCTCGCCGCCGGTCTCGCGGATATTGGTGATCTCCAGATCCGCGCCCATCTCCTGCAGCGTGGTCAGGAGGCCGGTGCGGTGCTCGTTGAGCAGCACGTCCGCGACCGTCACTTCCGAGCCCGGCACGATCAGCCCCGCGACGATGGGGAAGGCGGCCGAGGACGGGTCGGCCGGCACGGTGACGTCCTGCGGCTGCAGTTCGCCCTGGCCGGTGACGGTGATCACCCGCCCGCCGGTGTCGTCATGGTCGACCTGGATGGTCGCGCCGAAGCCGGCCAGCATGCGCTCGGTATGGTCGCGGGTGGGAATCGGTTCGACGACGGTGGTCTGGCCCGGTGCGTTGAGGCCGGCCAGCAGCACCGCCGACTTCACCTGCGCGGACGGCACGGGCACGCGGTAGCTGATCGGGGCGGGGGTGCCGGGGCCGTGCACCGACAGCGGCAGCCGGTCGCCGGAGCGCGAGATCACCCGCGTTCCCATCATCCGCAAGGGCTCCAGGACGCGGCCCATCGGCCGCTTGATCAGCGAGGCATCGCCCGTGAAGGTGGCGGCGATCGGATGGGTGCCGGCGATGCCGAGGGCAAGGCGCACGCCGGTGCCGGCATTGCCGTAGTCGATCACCGTTTCCGGCTCCACCAGGCTGCCGAGGCCGGCGCCGTCGACTGTCCACAGGCCATTGGCATCGCGCTGGATGCGGGCACCGAAGGCGCGCATGGCGGCGGCGGTATTGAGCACGTCCTCCGATTCCAGAAGGCCGGAAACCGTGGTCCGGCCGATGGCCAGCGCGCCCAGCATAAGGGCCCTGTGGGAAATGGACTTGTCGCCGGGCACGGTGACCCGGCCCTTGAGCGCGGTGCCGGAGCGGGCCGTCAGCGGCCTTGCGGCGGTGGAGTGGGACATGCTGGATTCCGAAAGCTTGAAGCCGACTGTTGCGTTGCACCTCGTATCATGCTGGAACCGATACGTCACCGTGGGTGTTGCCTCCGTCAGGGGGCCTTTGGCCGCGGTCTTTGGAACGCGCCGGAGAAAGCAACGGGGCGGGCCGACAAAGCGTTTGACGAAGCAGGGCGGATTAGGCTTTGACAGGAAGCCGGGCAGCCTTTATGCGAACGCCCGATTATCTGCAGACAAGGGTTGGAAACGTGGCAAAACCCGATCTTGGCACCAAGCGGCTGTGCGGCGGTTGCGGCACGAAATATTACGACCTCAATCGCGATCCGATTACCTGCCCCAAGTGCGGCACGGTGTTCATCGTGGCCCAGGCGATGCGGGCGAAGACCGCCGCCAAGGCTGCGGTCGTCGAAGAGGATGAGGACGACGTCGAGCTGGACGACGAGGGCGCCGAGATGGTCAGCCTCGAGGAAGCCGACGCGGAGACCGAAGGCGATACCGCCGTCGCGATCGACGACGACGAGGTCGACGAGGAAATCGGCGACGACGATGCCGACGATGTCTTCATCGACGATGAGGACGAGGAAGACGGCGACGTGCCGGGCATCGTGCTCGAGCGCGACGACGAGGACACCGACCGCTGAAAACGGCGTTGTCCACAGGCCCTGAAACTTTTCCTCAGGGCCTGTTCGGGAAAGCGGATTATTCCGCTTGACTTGAGGGGCGGAAGACGTATTTTCCGCCCGCACCGGCAAGGCGAACCCAAGCGTCGCCGGACGGTTCGAAGCAAGAGGGTCCCGGAGGTTTCCGGCCAACGGCTTCGGACAAGACACTGGAAGACGGGGCCATAGCTCAGTTGGGAGAGCGCTTGAATGGCATTCAAGAGGTCAGGGGTTCGACTCCCCTTGGCTCCACCAGTCTTCCCCTTCATGTGAAGATCCCCAAGATATCATCATGATGACGCGGGCAAGTGCTTGCCTGCACGTGCGAGCCGCGCGCTCGGGGGCAGCGAACGCGACCTGGGCGATGTCGACCTTGAGCTCGGCCGGACGGTCCGCGCACGGGCCGAACTGCTCCTTGCCGGAGATCACCGCCTCAAGGTGCTTCCCTCGCACTTGCCGCTCCATCCAGATGGCAGGGGCGGGGCCCCCTATTTTCCAGGCATGACAATGGCGGCCGGGACAGAGAACTGTGCACCGGCACAGGCCTCGGGCTGCTTCACTCTGACGGTCCACCAGCCTTCGAACGGCTTGTCGGCCAGTCCTTCGGCGGAGATCGGGTCGGACGCCGGGCAGGCCCTGCTCAAGGCTGCTGCGAGATCCTGCCAGTCCTTCCCGGGGGCGAAGCGAAGAGAGACGTAGGACTGCCCGCTCTCCCGTTTGGCGAGGCCTTGAAGATAGGCAAGGCTGGCCACGCAGGCGCAGACGACAACGAACAGCACGAGAATGATCCGGTTTGCCTTGCGGACCTGATTTTGAAGCGTCAGGTATGCGGCAAAACTGGTCACCTTGGACAGGATGGCCCTGAAACGCGCGATTTCCTGCTCGCTGTCCGCGTTCTCGTATTTGGCCCACAGATCCTCCAGGGATCCTATGTCGCTCGGCAGCAGCTCGTCGAGATACGGGTTGAGCATGGCCTGCACCGACGTCTGTTTCAGCCTGTCGCGGGAAAACGCCTTGGGAAACAGGAGTTCCTGCACGGTCATGACGGCGGCCAGGATCGCGACGACCACCACCGCCCCGAAGACAATCCCGAGGCCCAGGTGCTTTTCGCCAAGGTCGGGAAGAATGCCGAAAGACAATCCGCCGGCCAGCACGGCGCCCAAACCGGCCAGTGCGGCCGCAAACCACTTAGCGGTATCCCGCAAGTCCGCCCGCGCCTTGGCGTAGCGATCCCCCTGGGTCTCGTCCGTCATCACCAACTCTCCCCCGGCCTGCTAGAGGACCTTCCGCAGCATGATGGTGATATCGTCGCCGATGTCTCTCGGGGGCCTCGTCTTTCCGGGGAGGACTGGCCTTGCCTTGCGGTGCGTCCTGCTCTTGCGGGCCCTGACCAGGATCCGCAACACGCCTTTGACGGCCGCTTCCCTGTCCGGAAAGACGCCCTTCTTCACGAGAGAATCGAGATAATCGAGAATCTCCTGGTCAAGATCATCGACCCAGCTGCCCATGATGCCCTCATACAATTCGCTATCTTGAAAATGCCTGTCCTGTTCATGGGGCCGGCGGACGGTCCGCAGCGGATCCAAGAGCAAGTCTATCGTTTGAGCCCTGGCGCTTCGGCGGATGGTGCCCCAGCCGCTTGGGAGCACCCGCGCCCAGCAGTTCAGGCCCGGCAATCGGCGCCATTCTTGCAGCGGCGAACCCGACCGTTCCGGCCGTGAGACCCGGTCTCCGGTCGTCAGGCGCAAGGCCGTTTCGCCAGACCACCAATCATTGGTGTTCAGTGCGCAAGAGGCAAATAAAAACGTCATCGAACGCAGGGGAAGATGGCGTCTATCGGTCGTATCTTCAGAAAAGACAGTCTGTGATCCGGGAATTGAATGACTGCCCGAAGGAGTGCGTCTTGCTGGCGCTCTTGAGCGCTGCAGGACATCTGCCCGGGTGTTGGGCATGCGGGCAGGAAAGACACGACGGGCCAAGGCCGGTTTCAAAAAACAAGGCCACGGCGTGGTTCCGCCGTGGCCTTGTTTTTTGTTTTGCGTGCGGGAGGAGGGCGGTCAGTAGTCCGCCCGGCCGCCCGACATGTCGAAGACTGCGCCGGTGGAGAAGGATGCCCTGCGCGAGGCGACGAAGGCGACGATCTCCGCCAGTTCCTCCGGTGTGCCGAAGCGGTTCATCGGGATCTTGGCGAGAAGCTCCTGGACGTAGCTTTCCGGCCAGCCGTCGAAGATGCGCGTGCGGATCGCGCCGGGGGCGACGCAGTTGACCGTGACGCCGGTGGTGGCGAGTTCGCGCCCCAGCGTCTTGGTCAGCGAGATCACCGCAGCCTTGCTCGCCGCATAGGCGGCGATGCGCGGGCCCGGTTCCTTGCCGGCGACCGAGCCGATGGTGACGATGCGGCCATAGCCGCGCGCCACCATGTCCGGGATCACCGCCTGGCAGCACAGCAGCGTGCCGGTGACGTTGACCTCCATCACCCGCGCCCAGTCCGTGCTGGCGAGTTCCGCCGCCGGCACGTTGGGGCCGGGAATGGCGGCGTTGCACACCAGGATCGAGATCTCGCCGAGCATCTTGCGGGTGGCGGCCAGCGCGGTCGCTACCTCCTCCGGCGAGGTGATGTCGACGGCGCAAGAGTGGGTGGGGCCGATATCGGAGAGCTGCTCGGCACTGTCCTGCGCGGCTTCGCCGTCCTGGTCCCAGATCGCGACGCGCGCGCCTTCCTCCAGCAGCTTGCGGGCGATGGCCTGGCCGAGACCCCGGGCAGCGCCCGTGACGATGGCGGAACGCCCCTTCATCGGTTGCCCTCCTGCTTCGCGGCGGACCCGCCCTTGCGGGCGCGCATCTTCTCGATCCAGTCGCCGATCTCGCCGACGAAGCCCTTGCGGAAGGCGAGGATGCAGGTGAGGAACACGACGCCGATGATCACCGACAGCCACTCGCCCACCTTGTCGGCGAGGAAGTTCTGCAGAAGGATCACGAAGAAGGCGCCGGCCACCGGGCCGCCCAGCGTGCCGAGGCCGCCGAGGATGCACATCATCACCACCTCGCCGCTCAGCGCCCAGTGCAGGTCGTTGAGCGACTCGTAGGACAGCGCCAGCGCCTTCAGCGCGCCGGCCAGCCCGGACAGGGCCCCCGACAGGGTGAAGGCCAGCACCTTGTAGCGGTCGACGTCGTAGCCGAGCGAGATGGCGCGCGGTTCGTTCTCGCGGATCGCGGTCAGCACCTGGCCGAAGGGCGAGGTGACGATGCGGTGGATCGCGAACAGTGCCAGCAGGAAGCAGGCGGCGACCAGGCCGTAGAGGGCCATGTCGTCCTGCAGGTCGATGATGCCGAACAGCGTGCCGCGCGGGATGCCGTGGAAGCCGTCGTCGCGCCCCGTCCACTCCATCTGCATGGCGACGAAGTAGATCAGCTGCGAGATAGCCAGCGTGATCATCGCGAAGTAGATGCCCTGGCGGCGGATCGCCACCGAGCCGGCGAGGAAGCCGATCAGGGCCGCCACCGCGACGCCGGCGAGGATGCCGAGTTCCGGCGGCCAGCCGAGATGCTTCATCGTCACGCCGAGCGCATAGCCGGCCGAGCCGAAGAACATCGCGTGGCCGAAGGACAGCAGCCCCGTATAGCCGAGCATCAGGTTGAAGGCCGAGGCGAAGATGGCGAAGCACAGGAGCTTCACGATCAGCATCGGGTAGATGAAGGCCGGTGCGACGGCGAGCGCCGCGACGGCCAGCACGATCATGAGGGTGCGGGTGTTGAGCATGGCCTGTCCTCACTGCTTTCCGAACAGGCCGTGCGGGCGAACCAGCAGGACCAGGATCATCAGGACGAAGATCGCGGTGGACGAGGCCTCCGGGTAATAGACCTTCGCCAGCCCCTCGATCAGGCCGAGGCCGAGACCGGTGAGGATGGAGCCGAGGATCGAGCCCATGCCGCCGATCACCACCACGCCGAAGACGGTGATGATGATGGAGTGGCCGATCTGCGGGGTGAGCTGCATCAGGGGCGCGGCGAGCACGCCGGCAAAGGCGGCAAGCCCGACGCCCCAGCCGAAGACCAGGGTGACCAGCAGCGGCACGTTGACGCCGAAGGCCTGCACCAGACTCGGGTTCTCCGTGCCGGCCCGCAAGGTAGCGCCGAGGCGGGTCCGCTCGATCACCAGCCAGGTGATGAGGCACAGGCCGAGGGCCGCGACGATCACCCAGATGCGGTAGATCGGCAGGCGCATGAAGCCGAGGTCGACCATGCCCTGCAGCGACGGCGGCACCGCGTAGCGCAGGCCCGAGACGCCGAAATAGACCCGCACGAAGCCCTCGATCACCATGGTCAGGCCGAAGGTGACGAGCAGGCCGTAGATATGGTCGAGCTTGTAGATGCGCTTGAGAATCGTCCGCTCGATGACGATGCCGAGGCCCGCCGCCATCAGCGGCACCAGCAGGACGGCCCACCAGTAGCCGAGGCCGAGCGGCTGCAGCAGCAGATAGGCGAGGAACGCGCCCAGCATGTACATCGTGCCATGAGCGAAGTTGACGATGTTCAGCAGGCCGAAGATCAGCGACAGGCCGAGCGACAGCAGCGCGTAGAAGCTGCCGTTGACGAGGCCCAGCAGCAGCTGGCCGTAGAGCACGGGGGCGGGAACGCCGAAGATCTCGGTCATGGTCACACTCCCAGATACGTGCGGATGTCGTCGGCACGGGCGGTAAGATCGGCTTGCGCGATCTCCTCGACCACACGGCCGTGCTCGATGATGAAGAAGCGGTCGGCGAGCGGGGCCGCGAAGCGGAAGTTCTGCTCGACCATGAGGATGGTGAAACCGCGGGCCTTGAGATCCTGGATCACCCTGG
The DNA here is from genome assembly GCF_058448995.1 of Stappia sp. G46H5W. NCBI lineage: Bacteria > Pseudomonadati > Pseudomonadota > Alphaproteobacteria > Hyphomicrobiales > Stappiaceae > Stappia > Stappia sp. G46H5W. The sequence continues at coordinate 335,984 of NZ_JBZFLL010000006.1, forward strand.
AGAGCGTCTGCACGATTACCGGGGCGAGCCCTTCGGAGATCTCGTCCAGCAGCAGGATGTCCGCGCCGGTGCGCAGGATGCGGGCGATCGCCAGCATCTGCTGCTCGCCGCCGGACAGGCGGGTGCCGGGGCTGTGCGCGCGTTCCTTCAGGTTGGGGAACATCGCGTAGATCTCGTCGAGCGACATGGCCATGCCGCCGTCGGTGCGCGTCACCGGCGGCAGCAGCAGGTTCTCCTCGCAGCTCAGCGAGGCGAAGATGCCGCGTTCCTCCGGACAGTAGCCGAGCCCGGCCTTGGCGATGCGGTAGGCCGGTGTCGTGCTCATGTCCTTGCCGCGGATCTCAAGCCGGCCCTCGCGCCGGTCGAGCAGGCCCATGATGGCACGCAGGATCGTGGTGCGGCCGGCGCCGTTGCGGCCGATCAGGCTCACCACCTCGCCGCGGCGGACCGACAGGTCGACACCGTGCAGCACGTGGCTCTCGCCGTACCAGCCGTTCACCCCCTTCAGGGACAGGATGGTCTCGTCCATCAGTGTGCCCCCTCCAGCTCGGTCTCGCTGCCCATGTAGGCCTCCAGCACCCGAGGGTCGGCGGAGACCTCGGCATAGGTCCCTTCGGCGAGCAGCGCGCCGCGCTGCAGCACCGAGATACGGTCGCAGATGCCGGCGACGACCTTCATGTTGTGCTCCACCATCAGGATCGTGCGCCCCGCCGAGACGCGCTTGATGAGCTGGGTGACACGCTCCACGTCCTCGTGGCCCATGCCCTGGGTCGGCTCGTCGAGCAGCATCAGCCGCGGCTCCATCGCCAGGGTCGTGGCGATCTCCACCGAGCGCTTGCGCCCGTAGGGAAGGTCGGCCGCCTTGGCGTGGGCGAAGTCCTGCATGTCGACCTGCTCCAGCAGGTCCATGGCCCTGGCGTCGAGGCGCGAGAGCACGCTCCCGGGCAGCCAGAACGCATAGGTCGGCGCGTGGCGCCGCTGCAGCGCCACGCGCACGTTTTCCAGCACCGTCAGGTGGGGGAAGGTGGCCGAGATCTGGAAACTGCGCACCATGCCCTGGCGGGCGAGGGCGGCGGGTTTCTCGCGGGTAATGTCCCGGCCATCGAACACGATCCTGCCCGCACTGGGCGACAGGAACTTCGTCAGCAGGTTGAAGACGGTCGTCTTGCCGGCCCCGTTGGGCCCGATGAGGGCGTGGATATCGCCCTCCCGGACCCGCAGGGAGACGTCATCGACCGCCCGGAACCCGCGGAACTCCTTGCAGAGTCCAACCGTTTCCAGGATGTGGGTCATGGACTGTATGCTCAGCCCTTGTTGACCAGGGGGCACTTGCTCTGGTCGAGCGGCAGGAAGGCTTCGTCCGCCGGAATGGTCTCGAGCACCTTCAGGTAGTCCCAGTCGTACTGCGACTCCTCCGGCGTCTTGACCTGCACCAGATACATGTCGTGCACCATCATGCCGTCTTCGCGGATCTTGCCGTTCGCGGCGAACATGTCGTTGATCGGCATTTCGCGCATCTTGGCGAGCACCGTCTTGGCATCGGTGGTGCCGGCCGCCTCGACCGCGCGCAGATAGTGCAGCGTGCCGGAATAGTCGCCGGCATTGACCATGTTCGGCATCTTGCCGACACGCTCGTAGAAGCGCTTGGACCACTCGCGGGTCTGCTCGGTGCGATCCCAGTAGAAGCCGTCGGCGAAGAGCAGGCCGGACGCCTGGTCGAGGCCGAGGCCGTGGATCTCGTTGATCAGCAGGGTGAAGGCCACCATCTGCTGGTCGCCGCCGAGGCCGAATTCCTTCAGCGCGCGGATGCTGTTGGTGGTGTCGGACGAGGAGTTCGACAGGCCGATCGCCTGGGCGCCGGACGAGATCGCCTGCAGGGCGTAGGACGAGAAGTCGCTGGCCATGAAGGCGGGATGCTTGACGCTGCCGGACAGCGTGCCGCCGGACGACTCGATGGCGCCGGTCACCGCCGCCTCGACCGACAGGCCGTAGGCGAAGTCGGAGACGATCAGATACCAGTTGTCGACGCCCTTCGCCGCCAGTGCCTTCACCGGCGAGTTGGCGAGCGAGTAGGAATTGAAGGCAAAGTGGACGGCATTGGGCGAGCAGGCATCGCCCGTGATGCGGTCGGAACCGGCGCCGGTCACCACGACCACCTTGTCCTTGGACTGGGCGATCTCCATCACGCCGAGCGCGGCGGCCGAGTTCGACAGGTTGATCACCATGTCGGTGCCGCTGTCGAACGCCTCGCGCGCCTTGGTGACGGCGATGTCCGGCTTGTTCTGGTGGTCGATGAAGTCGGCATGGATCGGCTTGCCGTTCAGCGTGCCGCCGAAGTCCTCGATCGCCATCTTCACCGCTTCGATGGCGCCCTGGCCGCCATAGTCGGCGGTCGCGCCGGCCAGATCGGTCATCAGGGCGATCTTGACCTGGTCCTCGTCCGCGAGGGCAGGCATCGTCAGCACAGTGCTCGCCATCAGGGCGAACATGCGGCCATAAACCTTATTCATCGTGTTTCCTCCCGTTTCAGGCTCGCGAGCATGCAGGCGCATCCGCGGAGCCGGCGGGAAGTCCTCGTCTTCCTGCCGCCTGTGAGCGGAGTGCCATGTCTGTCGCGAGGGGGTGCGCAGATGCTCCCGAAACTTGCGCTTTGGCGTGGGCTGGGCGTCGCGGAGGCGATCCCTTGCCGTTGCCCGACGAACGCTAGGGATGCGCAAGGCATGTGTAAAATAGATAATTGACATGCAAACCATAATTAAAAGACATTTCACGCCGGTGGCGCTTGGGGGGAGGAGAAGCGATGAAAATCCGGCAGCTCGAGTATTTCATGCATGTGGTGAACACGCTGAACATCACCCATGCGGCGGAGCGGGCGAATGTCTCGCAGCCCGCTCTCAGCCGTCAGGTCCAGCTGCTGGAGGAGGAGCTGGGCACCCGGCTCGTCGACCGCCGGCCGCGCGGCGTGGCGCTGACCCCTGCCGGTCAGCGGCTGGCCGATCATGTGCGCGCCCTGATGCAGAATGTCGAGCTGATCAAGGAGGACATCATCGCGGCGGAGACCATGCCGGCGGGCTCCTTGCGCATTTCCTCCGCCTATTCCCTGCGCGGCCTGTTGATCGCCGACGTGGTCGCCGAGTTCCATCGCCTCTATCCGCAGGTCAATCTGGAGATCCACGAGGGCGTGTCGATCAACGTGCGCGAGGAACTGGTCACGCGCCATGTCGACCTTGCCATCTACTCCGATCACGGCGCCTCGCGCGGACTCAACCGGCAGGCGCTGTGCTCCGAAGGGCTGGTTCTGCTCGCCTCGCCGGAGGCGGGGCTGCGCATGGATGCGCCGGTTCCCAGCACGTCGCTGGTCGGGCTCGATCTGGTGCTGACCCCCTCGCCAAACGGCCTGCGCCGGGTGGTGGAGGACCTGCTGCCGCCGTCGGCCACCTTGCGCAATCCGCCGGTGATCGTGGAGACCAACTCGATCATCGTCGATCTGGTCTCGCGCGGCGGCCTGCACAGCATCCTGCCCTACAGCGCCTGCCATCAGGCCTATACGCGCGGGGAGATTTCCATCGCCCCGGTTGCCGGCGTCACCTGGCCCTGGGTCATAGCGACCTCGCGCGACCGGCCGCGCACCGCTGCCATGCGGGTGTTCACCGATCTTCTGCTCGGCCATGCCCGCCGGCTGGCGGCGGACGGGGTCTGGATTACCGCCGAGTTGCCCCCGGAGGATTGACTTCGCGCAAAACGCGAGGATTTCTGCGGGCTGACCCAGCGTCTGCGGCCATTGGACATAGATTAAACTGATCTTGAATTCACAGACATAACATCAGGTTATTCCAGACATATGCGCATTGATTTTGTCCTGCGCGCGCGAACATGCTTGCTTCCCCCGGAAAAGGCCGCATCCCGCGAGTGTCGGCCTGCCAATCCCGGGAGGAAAAATCCGTGGCAAGAAACGCCAGTTCGGCTGCCGGCGGCAGCCTGACCCTGCCTGTCGGCAAGAACACGCCCAAGCGGCTCAACCGCAACGTCCCCGAGCCGACCCGCGACGACATGCTGGCGCTCGCCCGCACGATGCTGCGGATCCGCCGCTTCGAGACGCGCACCGAGGAACTGTTCAAGGCCGGCGTCATCAAGGGTACCGCGCATTCCTCGGCCGGGCAGGAGGCGATTGCCGCCGGTGCCTGCCTGCCGCTGCGCCGCGGCGACTTCATCACCACCCATCACCGCGGCCACGGCCACTGCATCGCCAAGGGCGCCGACATCGACGGCATGATGGCGGAGCTGTGCGGCAAGCTCGGCGGCATCTGCGGCGGCATCGGCGGCTCGATGCATGTCGCCGACGTGGAGCTGAACATCCTCGGCGCCAACGGCATCGTCGGCGCCTCGATGGGGCTCGGCGTCGGTGCGGCGCTCGCCGCCAAGCAGCGCGGCTCGGACGATGCGGGCATCGCCTTCTTCGGCGACGGCGGCTCGAACGAGGGCATCTTCCACGAAGCGCTTAACCTCGCGGCCCTGTGGAAGCTGCCCATTGTCTTTTTCTGCGAGAACAATCTCTACGGCATGTCGACGCCCTTCGAGCAGGCGACGGCCGGCGGATCGGTGGCGGCGCGCGCTGCCGCCTACGGCATCCCCGGCGAGCGGATCGACGGCAACGACCCGGTCGAGGTCTATGCGGCGGTGTCCGAGGCCTTGGCCCGGGCGCGCGCCGGCGAGGGGCCGACCCTGATCGAGGGCCTGACCTATCGCCACGGCGACCATTCCGTGCGCGGCAATCTGCTCGGCTACCGGACCGACGACGAGATCCGCAAGTGGCTGGACGAAGACCCGCTGACCCGGTTGGCCCGCCGCCTTGCCGAGGACTGGGACGTCGATGCGAAGGAGTTCGCCGCGCTCGAGGCCGAGGCGTCCGAGGAGATCGAGACGGCGATCACCAGGGCTGAGACCCTGCCCGAGCCCGAACTGCCGATGCTGTTCGACAAGGTTCTGGCGCCGCGCCGCACCCCGCCGGCCCCGCCCGCGCCGGGTTCGCGCGCGATCACCTATACCGAGGCGGTGCGCGAAGCGATCTCTCAGTCCATCGAGGGCGACGACACCGTGTTCCTGATGGGCGAGGACGTCGGCCCGGTCGGCGGCACCTTCGGCGTCACCCGCGGCCTGTTCGACAAGTTCGGCCCCGACCGCATCATGAACACGCCGATCTCCGAGGGCGTGATCTCGGGCGCGGCCGTCGGTGCGGCGCTCTCCGGTCGCCGGCCCATCGCCGAGATCCAGATCTTCGACTTCGTCACCTTCATGATGGACCCCATCGTCAACCAGGCCGCCAAGCTGCGCTTCATGCTCGGCGGCAAGGCCTCGGTGCCGGTGGTGTTCCGCGGTCCCCAGGGCGGCGGCATCCGCCTTGCGGCCCAGCACTCGCAGTCGCTGGAAGCCTGGTTCGCCCACATTCCCGGCCTCACCGTGCTGGCGCCGTCCACGCCCTATGACGCCAAGGGCCTCCTGATGGCGGCGATCCGCGACGACAACCCGGTCGTCTTCCTGGAGCACAAGCTGCTCTATCTCGGCGGGGCGGCTCCGGTGCCGGAAGCGCCTTACGAGATCGAGATCGGCAAGGCCGACATCAAGCGCGAGGGCACGGACGTGACCGTGATCGCGACGCTGGCGATGGTCGAGCGCGCCCTGACGGCGGCCGAGACGCTGGCCCGCGAGGGCATCAGCGTCGAGGTGATCGACCCGCGCAGCCTGCGGCCGCTCGACATGGACTGCTTCGTGCGCTCGGTAAAGAAGACCAGCCGCTGCCTCGTGGTGCACGAGGCCTGGCGCACCGGCGGCCTCGGCGCGGAAATCGCCGCGCAGATTACCGAGGAGGCCTTCGACTGGCTCGATGCCCCGGTGGAGCGCATGGGCTCGGCCGAGGTGCCGATGCCCTATAACGACCGGCTCGAGCGCGAGGTGATGCCGAGCGCTGCCGGCATCGCCGAAACGGTGCGCCGCATGTGCCACCGCGATCTTGCGGGGGCCTGAGCCATGAGCATCAACATCCTGATGCCGGCCATCTCGCCCTCGATGACCTCGGGCAAGCTGGTGCGCTGGCATGTCGAACCCGGGACCCGGGTGCGGCAGGGCGACATTCTCGCCGAGCTGGAGACCGACAAGGCGGCGATGGACATCGAGGCGCCGGCCGACGGCGTGCTCGAGACGATCCTCGTGCCGGGCGGCACCGCCGACGTGCCGGTGGAGACCCCGATCGGGATCCTGGCCAGCGGCGCAGTCGAACCGGCAGTCGAACCGGCTCAGGCGCCCGCGCCCGTTGCCGCCCCTGCGCCTGCAGCCGTTGCGGAGCCCGTTCCCGCTCCGGCACCGGTCGCGGTTTCCGCGCCGGCCGTTGATCCGGACGCGCCGCCCCGGCGGATCTCGCCGCTGGCCCGCCGTCTGGCGCGCGAGATGGGCGTGGAGACGCAAGGCCTGCGCGGCACCGGCCCGAAGGGCAGGATCCTCGCCGCCGACATCCGCGAGGCGGCCGAGCGGCCCGCACCGGCACCCGTTCCGGCTCCCGCTATTGCGCCTGTTGCCGCTCCCGCGCCGCAGGCGGTCCCTGCCGGCGAGGTGGAGCCGCACACGGCGATGCGCCGGACCATCGCCCAGCGGCTGGTCGAGGCCAAGCAGACCGTCCCGCACTTCTATCTGGAGGTCCGCTGCGAGGCCGATGCCCTGCTGGCGCTGCGCAAGGAGCTGAACGCTGCGCTGGCGGCCTCCGGCTCGGACGCCAGGCTGACGGTCAACGACCTGGTGATGAAGGCCTATGCGCTGGCCATCGCCCGCACGCCCGATGCCATGGTGACCTGGAGCGAGGCAGGCCTGGTGCGTCACACCAGCGTCGACATCGGCCTTGCCGTCGCGCTCGAGGGCGGGCTGATCACGCCGATCCTGCGCGACGCCGCCCGGCTGTCGCCCGGCGCCCTGTCGCAGGCCGCGCGCGATGCCATTGCCCGGGCTCGTGCCGGCCGGCTGATGCCGGAGGAGTATTCCGGCGGTCTTGCCGGTCTGTCCAACCTCGGCATGTACGGCGTCAGTGCGTTCTCGGCGATCATCAATCCGCCGCAGAGCATGAACCTTGCGGTCGGCACCACCGAGACCGAGCTGGCGCTGCGCGACGGCCAGGCGGTCGAGGTGCAGCGCTTGCGGTTGACCCTGTCGGTCGACCATCGCGCCATCGACGGGGCGGTGGGGGCGCAGCTCTTGCAGCAGCTCAAGACCCTGATCGAGACGCCCCTGCTGCTGGCCTCGTGAGATGGCGATGCTGGAGGAGCTGTTCGACCTCACCGGCCGCGTCGCGCTGATCACCGGCGGGGCGCGCGGCATCGGGCTGGAAAGCGCGCGGCTGCTTGCCGAGGCGGGCGCCGCCGTGGCGCTGGTCGACCGGGACGGTGAGGCGCTGGAGGCGGCCGTGGCCGGCCTTCGGGCCGGCGGGGTGCGCTGTCTTGCCGTCACCGCCGACATTGCCGAGCCGGCGCGCCTGCCGGCCGTGGTCGAGGAGGTGTCGGACTGGGCCGGTGCGCCGGATATCCTGGTCAACAATGCCGCGTTGGTGCAGCGCGTGCCGGCGACCGAGCTGACGCCCGACATGTGGCGGCAGGCGATGGCGGTCAACCTGGACGCGGCGTTCGAGCTGAGCCGTCTCGTCCAGCCCGGCATGGCCGCGAAGGGCGGCGGGGCCATCGTCAACATCGCCTCGATCATGGCGCTGTCCGGCGGCGGCTTCTATCCCATCGCCTCCTACCACGCGTCCAAGGGCGCGATGGTCAACCTGACCCGCGGGCTGGCGATGGAGTGGGGGCCGCTCGGCATCCGCGTCAATGCGGTCGCGCCGACCTGGATCCGCACGGACTTCAACCGGGCGTTCCTCGACCAGCCGGGCGTTTCCGAACCGCTGCTCGCGTCCATGCCGCTCGGCCGTTTCGCCACCCTGCGTGACGCGGCCGCGGCCGTGCTTTATCTGTGCGCCCCGGCGGCGGCCATGGTCACCGGCCATGTGCTGCCCGTCGACGGCGGCTATCTCGCCCACTGACGACATTATGGGAGGATCCATGTCCGTCACGCAAAACCACACCGGCATCACGGTGGCCGACCTCGACCGTTCCGAGGCGATGTTCCGCGATCTCTTCGGCTTCGAGACAGTCTCGCGCGCGCCGCGCGACCCAGGCACCATCTCGCGGGTGATCGGCGTCGACGGCTGCGAGGTGGAGATCGCCTATATGCGCAACGGCACGGCGACGGTGGAGCTGCTGTGCTACTCGGCACCGCAAGAGCGCGGCGACTTCCGCCCGCGTCCCTGCGACCTCGGCTCCCTGCATCTCGGTTTCGATGTCGACGACATGGACGAGATGCTGAAGCGCTGCGCCGAGTGGTCGCTGGATCTTCTCGGCGATGTGGTGGTGGTCAGCGCCGGCCCGAACAAGGGCAAGCGCATCGCCTATCTGCGCAATCCCGGCGACGGTGTCGTGCTGGAGCTGATCGAGCGGTAACCCCGCCGCTGCCGATCCGGATTGTCCTGCTGCCGGTGCCCGGCCGGGCGCAGGATGCACGAACGCCCGCGAGGAACCTCCTCGCGGGCGTTCGGTGTTTTGTCGATGCGTCCGGTCAGGCCGCGCGGATGGTCGAGAGGAACTCGTTCATCGCCGTCTGCATCCGGCTGGAGCGGTCGTGCAGGTCGCGGATGGACTCGCGCATCTCGTTGCTGAGCGTGCCGGTGTGGTTGGCCTGCTCGCTGACCTCGATGATCGAGCCGCTGACGCTGCGCGTGCCCTGGGCCGCCTCGGCGACATTACGGGCGATCTCGTTGGTCGCCGCGTTCTGCTGCTCCGTCGCGGCCGCCATCGCCGAGGTGCGCTGACGGATGGTCTGGACCATCTCGGCAACGGAACCGGTGGCGACGATGGAATCGTCGGCCGCATGGCGCATCTCGGAAATCTGCGTGTCGATCTCTTCGGTCGCCTTGGCGGTCTGCTCGGCCAGTGCCTTGACCTCGGAGGCGACGACGGCGAAGCCGCGTCCCGCCTCGCCGGCGCGTGCCGCCTCGATGGTGGCGTTGAGCGCCAGCAGGTTGGTCTGCTCGGCAATGTCGGTGATCAGCTTCGTCACGTCGCCGATCCGCGCCACCACCTGCTGCAGCTTGCTCACCGCCTGGTTGGACCGCTCGACCTCGGTGGAGGCCTCGGTCACCACCTTGGAGGAGGCATGCACCTGCTCGTTGATCTCGGCGATGGAGGCGGACAGCTCCTCGGTGGCGCTGGCGACGGTGTTGACGTTCTCGGTCGCCTGCTGCGAGGCGGAGGAGACCGACAGCGCCTGGCGCGTCGTGCCCTCGGCGATATCGGCCAGCGCGCCGGCCGTGCCGTTCAGCGTTTCCAGCCCGCCGATCATCTCGCGGGTGATGGTCATCACCGTTTCCTCGAAGTTCGCCGCAACGCGCTCCATCTCGATGCGCCGGCGCTCGGCTGCGTCGAGGCGGGCCTGCTCGGTCTCTTCCTCCAACTCGCGGGTGCGGATCAGGTTGGCACGGAACACGCCGAGCGCATTGCCCATGCGGCCGATCTCGTCGGCACGGTTGCCGAGGTCGATCTCCTCGTTCGTGTCGCCGTCGGCGAGCTTGCGCACCACGTCGGCGAGCCTTGCGAGCGGCCGCGAGACGATGGCGAAGTTCAGGTAGCCGAGAATGGCGGCAAAGAGCGTGATGAGAACGCCGCTGCCGAGCGCGATCATCTGGGCGGAGGCAAGCTCTGCACGCTGCTGTGCCAGCAGGGCGGTTTCGCGGTTCTGCAAGGTCGCCTGGAGCTGTGTCACGCCGTCGAACGTCGCATTGAGCAGGCCGGCACCGGTTGGCGTCAGCTCCATGGCACGGGCGAGATCGACCGTTTCGGGCACCCGCATCAGGCGGATCTGCTCGCTGGCGAAGTCAGTGTGCCAGCCGTTCCAGGCGGTGCGGATCGTGTCGGCCTGGCCGGCAAGCGAGCCGTCGAGCGAGGCAAGGCTTGCCTTCAGTTCGTCGATCCGGCCGGAAATGGCCGTGGTCTGGCTCTCGACCTTGCCGACCCAGTCCCGGTTGCCGGTCAGCAGGAAGTTCTTCACCCACAAGGCCTGTTCCAGAACGGCCTCGCGCAGTTCGTCGGCATCGCGCGAGATCGCCGTCACCTGTTCGGCCTGGGTGACCGCATCGGCGGCAGAGATGGTCTTGGACCAGGTGATGGCGCCGCCGACGGCGCCGATCAGCGCCAGACACGAGAAGGCGATTGCGCCCTTGGTGGAAACCGAAAGCTTGGCGAGCATGATGTCAGTCCCGGCTTAGCTGGCAGGAGCCGCGCGGCGCGCGAGCTCGGTAAGGTTGAGCTCGACGGTGGCAGCGCCGATCGGCTTGGAGGTTTCGTCGGCGATCGTCAGGTTGAGCTGGGCGACCCAGATCTTGCGATCGCCATCCCACTCCGGCTCGTCGAGGAACACGGCATTGGCGCCATTGGGGAAGGTCTTCTGGAACTTCGCCTCGTCGCCCTGCCAGTAGTCGCCGGTGATAGAGCTCTGCCCGACATTGAGGCCGTTGGCATCCATCACGAAGATCTCGGTATAGAGCCCGAGGGTCTTGGCCTGGACGCGGAGCAGGTAGATGGACAGGGGCGCGGACAGCGTCGCCGAGATCAGCGGCTTGTCGTTGCTCTCGCGCTCGGCCACCCACTGCTGGTCCAGCGCGTCGATTTCCGCCTGGCTGAGATTGCCGCGCAGCTCGTTCTGCGCGTTGATCGACAGCGCCACGATCGGGTTGGCGAGCCATTCGCGGGTCTGGGCGATGAATGCATCGTCGACCAGTGCCTTGATGTCGGGTACCGGCGGCTCGGCCGCCGCCTGTCCGCTCAGCACGAGGGACGACAACAAGAAAATTCCCGCAAGGCGTCGCATTTGGAAGGCTCCTGTCCACAATCGGATCGATTGAGGCTTCCTCTCTCCGGGTTAAAGGAACCTTTAGGCGGGGAAATATAATTTTTGTGCAATGAGAACAAATAGTTGGCAGGTTGCTGGCAAAAATTTGTGCAATTCAGGAGTTGTGGAGCTTTGCCAGATTTGACCTTGGGACAGTTCTCAGGTCTTCCACAGGCCCGATCTTGCGGGAGAAAAGCAACCGCGATCACCCTAGCAAGTATCGGTCCAATCCCCCGGCAGGAGGGGGCTGAACGGTCCCGCCGAGGCCCTTGCCGAAGCCCTTTCTTGAACTCCACAGCCGCTCTCGCCATATATGACGAGACGGAACGCGTGTGTTCCGGCCGGATGCCGTCAGGGTCCGGCGTGTTGGACGCTCCGGTCTGGCCGGTCAGCCGGCGGACGGATCGTTTGGAATTGGGCCGCTTTGCAAAAGGGCTTGAAGCATATGACGCGTATGTCTGCGTTTTCCTCTCCCCTGCTTCTGGGTTTCGAGGATCTGGAACGGATGCTCGACAGGGTCAGCAAGGGCGCGAATGACGGCTACCCGCCGTACAATATCGAGCGCCTGCCCAAGACCGAGACGCGTGGCGAGATCATCCGCATCACCCTGGCGGTCGCCGGCTTTACCCGGGACCAGCTCGACGTCAGCGTCGAGGAAAGCCAGCTCGTGATCCGCGGACGCCAGGAAGACGACAAGACGCGGCAGTTTCTGCATCGCGGCATCGCGGCCCGACAGTTCCAAAGGGCCTTCGTTCTTGCCGAAGGGATCGAGATCCTGGGCGCGGAACTGAAGGACGGCCTGCTTTCCATCGATCTCATCCGCCCGGAACCCGAGCGTATCGTGCGCCGCATCGAGATCGACGCGCGGGACTGACCCCGCAACCGATCCCGACGATGCACGGACCGGAGCGGTGGTGCGGCGCATTGCCGGCCACGCGAAAGGAGCGATGCCATGACGTGTGACGAACAGACTTTCACCATGAAGCCCGGCGAATTCCAGGCTCTCGGCACGGGGGAGATCGCCTATGTGAAGGCGATGACCTCCGACGACCTGACCACGCTGTTTCCGCAGGCGCCGCGCATGCGCCCGGGGCTGAACCTGTGGGTTCTGCTCAACGCGGACGGAACGCCGATCATGCTGTCCGACAGCCGCGAGACGGCGCTGGCCAATGCGGCCGAGCACCAGCTCCACACGGTGGCGCTGCACTGACGAGGGGCGCATCCCGGATCTTCCGATCCCATCCCTCAACGACATGAAAAGGCCCCGGCTCCATCGCGGAACCGGGGCCTTTTTCATGTCCGGGCGTCAGCTGCGCGCTCCTGGCCCTCAGGCCGCGTTGGAGGCGACCGGCTGGGTCAGGATGGAATAGAGCGCGTCGGCATCGCTGGTGGCGCGCAGCTTGGCGACCGTACCGGGGTCGCGCATGCGCCGGGCGATGCGGGCGAGTGCCTTGAGGTGATCTGCGCCGGCACCTTCCGGCGCGAGCAGGACGAACACAAGATCGACCGGCTGGTCGTCCAGCGCATCGAAATCGATGGGACGCTCCAGACGGGCAAACAGGCCGACAAGCTTGTCCAGGCGGACGAGCTTGCCATGGGGAATGGCGATGCCGTTGCCCACCCCGGTGGAACCGAGGCGTTCGCGCTGCAACAGCGTATCGAAGACATCCCGTTCGGGCAGGCCGGTGACGGCCGCGGCCTTGGCGGCGAGTTCCTGGAGCGCTTGCTTCTTGCTGTTCGCTTTCAGGCTCGGAACGATCGCTTTCGATGTGATGAGATCGTTGAGATCCATAAGGCGACTCTTGGTTCGAGAAACGGAAAGCAACCGGCGCGCCGCCGCATCCCGCTGAGGGGATGCGGCGGGCCGGATTGCGTTGATGGTCTATCGGGCTGCGTTGTCCGGGTCGATCCACCCGTAATTGCCGTCCTTGCGGCGGTAGACGACGTTCACCGTCCCGCTGCCGGCATTGCGGAACACCACCACGGGTGCTTCCGCCAGATCGAGCTGCATCACCGCCATGCCGACGGTCATGGTCTTCACCTTGGCGGCGGTCTCTGCGATCACCAGCGGGGTGAAGTCGGCCGGGACCTCTTCGTCCTCCTCAACGGAAGCAAGGACATAGGAGGTCGCCTCGAACACCTCGCGCCCGTTGGCCGCGCCATTGGCGTGATGATCCTTGAGCTTGCGCTTGTAGCGGCGCAGGCGCTTTTCGATCCGCTCTGCGGCGGCATCGAAGCTTTGGCGCGGGTCCTGGCTGTCGCCCGACACCTGCAGGTCAATGCCGGTGTCGAGGTGGAGGAGGCATTCGGAGCGGAAACCGGATCCTTCGCGCCCGACCGTCACGTGGCCGGTATAGCCGCCGTCGAAATATTTCGAGATGGCTTCAGCGACGCGATCCTCGATATGCGTCCGCAAAGCATCGCCGACATCGACGTTCTTTCCCGATATCCGCAGTGTCATGAGAACCTCTTCTTGTTTTGGTCGTACCGACCCATGCCTGATTATGGCGTGATTCCCGCCAGTTTCATCATGGGCGACCCCACTGTGACAAACCGGGCTCCGAATTGATATCCGCAACCCGACCTATTGCATCCCGGTTCGGGGTCTTGCCTGCAGCACGGCGCCTTCCGGCGGTTCGTCTGCCGGCCGCCTCTCGCGCCCGGATCGCGTCCAAGACGCTGTCCTTGCGCGCGATACGACCATGCGGGCCGTTTCCGGCACGCATGAGCGCGGGTCTATAAGCGTGCGGCTGCGTGAAGTCAAATGGAGTCCGGCTCACGGCATTGCGGCAGTGGCCGGCCCGGAGGCCGATGGCCTCACCAAGTGCCTGAAGAAACAAGGGTTTCATTGCCACCCTGCCTTTCCCTGCCGCCCCGGCCCGACGCCGCGGCTGCGGCGTGCGCGCTGGATTCAGCCCCTGCCTGCCTTCTTCTCCCTCCGTCTCTGGACGGAGGAGGCGATGCGCAGGGACTCCCGGTATTTTGCAACCGTTCTGCGGGCAATGTCGATCCCCTCGTCCTTCAACATTTTGACGATCGTGTCATCGGAGAGGATGTCGTCGGGGTTTTCCGCGTCGATCAGCACCTTGATGCGGTGCCGCACCGCTTCGGCGGAATGGGCATCGCCTCCGCCGGCGGAGGCGATGGCGGCGGAAAAGAAGTATTTCAGCTCGAAGATGCCGCGCGGCGTTGCCATGTACTTGTTCGAGGTCACCCGGCTGACGGTGGACTCGTGCATCGAGATCGCCTCGGCGATGGTCCGCAGGTTCAGCGGCCGCAGATGCTGGACGCCGTGCACCAGGAAGGCGTCCTGCTGGCGGACGATCTCGCTCGCCACCTTCAGGATCGTGCGCGCCCGCTGGTCGAGGCTCTTGGCCAGCCAGTTGGCGGTCTGCAGGCATTCGGTGAGGAAGGTCTTTTCCGCCTCGTCGCGCGCCTGCCGGCTGATATGGGCGTAATAGGTCTGGTTGACCAGCACCTTGGGCAAGGTGTCGGTGTTCAGCTCCACCGACCAGCCGCCGTCGCGCGCCCGGCGCACGATCACGTCCGGCACCACCGGCTGGATCAGCGTTTCGCCGAAGGAGCTGCCCGGCTTGGGGTCGAGCGCCTTCAGTTCGGCGATCATCTCCTTCAGGTCCTCGTCGTCGACGCCGCAGACCTGGCGCAGCGCCGCATGGTCGTGGCGCGCCAGCAGGTCGATGTTCTCGATCAGCTTTTCCATCGCCGGGTCGAAGCGGTTCTTCTCGATCAGCTGCAGCTTGAGGCATTCGGCGAGCGAGCGGGCGAAGACCCCGGTGGGCTCCAGCGTCTGCAGCACGGTCAGGATGCCGTCGAGCCGTGCCCGCTCGATGCCCATCTTCTCGGCCGTGTCATCGAGGTCGAGGCGCAGGTAGCCGGCGTCGTCCAGGTTGTCGATCAGCACCTGGGCGACGAGACGCTCCACCGGATCGGCGATGGCCAGCACCATCTGGTCGCCGAGATGCTGCTGCAGCGACACGTCGGAGGCGACGAAGGCCTCCAGATTGTAATCCTCCGAGGCGCCGCCCGAGCCGGTGCGTGTCGTCAAGCCGGTCTGCCAGGGGTCGCGCTGCTGCGCGTCGCCCGCACCCGCCTCCGCCCGGCCGGTGCCGGGATCGTCGGGATAGATGTTGCTGAGATCGGTGTCGAGGCGCTGGGCGATGTCGCGGGAACTGTCGGACAGCTCCGAGCTCAGCCAGACGTCGCCATCGCCCTCGCCGCTGCCCTCGTTGCCGCCCTCGTTGCCGGAAGAGGGGGCCTCGCCCGCCTCGCGTTCGCCCGCTCCCTCGCTGCTGCCTTCGCCCTCGCCGGGGCCGCCCTCGCCGTCGGCGCGCTCCAGCAGCGGGTTGCGCTCCATTTCCGCTTCGACATAGCTCGTCAGGTCGAGCGACGACATCTGCAGCAGCTTGATCGCCTGCATCAGCTGCGGCGTCATGATCAGGGTCTGGCCCTGGCGGATCTCGAGCTTCGGCGATAGCGCCATGAAGGCTCCCGGACTGCTGCGGGGCGTTTCGATGCAAAGGTCTGCGGCCGTTCCAGGCGCGCGCCTGCACGGTTGCAGCGGCGGACATGCCCCCGTCCGCCGGCTCCCCGGATCCTGCCTGCCGCGCGCGCGATGTCTGCCGCGCATGCGGGCACGCGTCGCACCTGCCCCCGGTGCGATTGGTCCGCTTCTTGCTTTGTAGCCTAAGGGAGTTTTCGCATCAAAGCGTAAACTGCTCGCCGAGATAGAGCCGGCGCACGTCCGGGTTGGCGACGATCTCGAAGGGCGAGCCTTCCGTCAGCACTTCGCCGGCCGCGATGATATAGGCCCGGTCGATGAGGCCGAGCGTCTCGCGCACGTTGTGATCGGTGATCAGGACGCCGATGCCGCGATGGGTGAGATGGCGCACCAGCTGCTGGATGTCGCCGACGGCGATCGGGTCGATGCCGGCAAAGGGCTCGTCGAGCAGCATGAAGGTCGGGCGGCTCGCCAGCGCCCGGGCGATCTCGACGCGCCGCCGCTCGCCGCCCGAAAGGGCGATGGCGGGAGAGTCGCGCAGATGCGTGACGCCGAATTCCTCCAGCAGCGACTCCAGATCGTGCTGGCGCTGCTTGCGGTCCGGCTCCACCACTTCCAGCACGGCGCGGATGTTGTCCTCCACCGAGAGGCCGCGGAAGATCGAGGCCTCCTGCGGCAGATAGCCGATGCCGAGCCGCGCACGCCGATACATCGGCAAACGGGTGATGTCGAAGCCGTCGAGGCGGATGGTGCCGTGGTCGGGCTGGATCAGCCCGGTGATCATGTAGAAGCAGGTGGTCTTGCCCGCGCCGTTGGGGC
The DNA here is from genome assembly GCF_058448995.1 of Stappia sp. G46H5W. Taxonomy (NCBI): domain Bacteria; kingdom Pseudomonadati; phylum Pseudomonadota; class Alphaproteobacteria; order Hyphomicrobiales; family Stappiaceae; genus Stappia; species Stappia sp. G46H5W. Next base: position 352,287 of record NZ_JBZFLL010000006.1, read on the forward strand.
CGAGCAGGCCGACCGCCTCGCCGCGCTGGACCATCAGGCTGACATGGCGAACCACCTGGCGCCGCTTGTAGCTCTTGCCGATGCCGTCGACGACGAGCAGCCCGTCCTCGCTCGCCGGATCGTACGGCTGTGCGGCCTCGTCGGTCCGGTCCTGCGTGCCCTGGCGGAAGATGGAGAGGATTTTCAAGGGGTCGGTCCAGGTCTGCGTGGCGCGGGCCCTCGCGGACCGCCTCGTCATTCTCGTCTTGCTGCTGCCTATTTGCATGAAAGGCGGCCGCCGTTCAATCCGCTGCGCGGCCGAGGCCCCGCACGAACGGCCGGCGGCGCGCCCGCCCGCGTCAGTTCTGCGGCGTGGTCTCGCGCAGCGAGTTCGGCTGGATCAGCACCTTGACCCGGCCCGTGTTCTTCGCTTCCAGGTCCGCCTTGCCGGTCTTCAGGTTGACCGTCAGCTTGTTGCCGACCACCACGTTCGGCCCCTGCGACAGCACCACCTCGCCGCCGGTCATCACCATCAGCTGCCGGTTCATGTCGAAGGTGGCGCGCTCGCCGGTCGCCGTCTGGTCCTTGGAGGAAATGTAGACGCGCCCGCTCGCCTCCAGCTTGGAGATGCGCTGGTTGACGCCGCCGGCGGCGGAGCCGTCGTAATGCACGACCAGGCGCTGGGTCTTCAGCATCGCATCGCCCTGGGTGACGACCACATCGCCGCTGAACACCGCGCTCTGGCTCTTGTCCTGCACCTGCAGCTCGCGCGCCTCGATCTGGATCGGTTCGCGTTCGTTGGAGCCGAAGCCGGCGAAGGCGTCGGAAAAGGTCTGCGCCCCGGCGCTGCCGGCGGCGAGCGCGAGGCCGAGAAGGGCGGCCCCCGCTGCGGCCGCGAGGCGGGCGGAAAGGGCGGGCAGGCTGTGCCGCGATGGGATCATGGAGCTTTCTCCGCGTTCGGCGGCATCACCGTCATGGAGATGCCGTCGGTGAAGGTCAGTGTACCCGCGTCCTGGTCGAAACGCATCCGTCCGGCGGTCAGCGAGCCGAAGGAGGAGGTGAGCAGCGTCTTTTCCTCGCTGCGCAGATGGCCGGTCTTCAGGTTGGCGTCGAGCGTGCCGAACCGTGCCGTCTCGCCGCCATTGGTGGTGACATCGACGCCATCGGCGAGCCTCAAGGTTTCCTCGAAGCTGTTATACGTGCCGCGTGCGGCGACAATGCGGACCTGCTGGTCGGCCGACAGGCGCAGGTCGGCGACGATCCGTTCCAGGTCGATGATGCGCGGGTCGCTGATGCGCTGGATCGCCCGGCTCGCCGACACCTTGTAGGAGCGTTCGCCGTCGTGGCCCGACAGTTCGGGACTGTCCATCACCAGGCCGTCGGCGGTGATGGTCACGGCGCCGAAGCCGAGGCCGGAGAGATAGTTGCTGACGGCGATCATCGCGACGATGGCCAGCATCAGCAGGACGCCGAGCCCGGGCACCAGCACGCGCAGGCCGCGCACGTGGCGGCTGTGCCGGCGCGACGCCTTGCGCGCGGCATCGCGGCGGGCTGCCTCGCGTGCGGGATCGTACGCGCCCGCATCTTCGGGCCCGCCGAGATCCTGCCCGTCGAAGGCGGGCTGCAGTCTGTAGGCCTCCTGGTCCAAGCCGTATCCGTCCGTCGGTCCTGTCAGCGCCTGTCTGCCATTCGGGCAAATCCGGCAGGGGGCGCCCGTCGCCCCGTGCCTGTGGTCCTGCCCCTATATAGGCACGCCCGTGCGTGCTGTCTTCCTTCCCCGGAGCGGCGCGGCTGTCGTCCGTTCCTCGCGGGCCGCCGGGGGCGGCCTCAGCTGTGGGCGAAGATGTCCGTATCGTCCCAGCCGGAGAGATCGAGCGCGGCGCGGGTCGGCAGGAACCGGAAGCAGGCCTCGGCGATCTGCGTGCGGCCCTCGCGCTCCAGCCGCTCGGCCAGCTTGTCCTTCAGCGCGTGCAGGTAGAGCACGTCGGAGGCGGCATAGGCGAGCTGCGCGTCGGTCAGGGTCTCTGCGGCCCAGTCGGAGCTCTGCTGCTGCTTGGAGATCTCCACGCCGATCAGCTCGCGGGCGAGATCCTTCAGCCCGTGCCGGTCGGTATAGGTGCGCACCAGCCGCGAGGCGATCTTGGTGCACCAGACCGGCGCGCAGTCGATGCCGAGCCCGTGCGACAGCACGGCGACGTCGAAGCGGGCGAAGTGGAACAGCTTGGTCTTGGCGGGATCGCCCAGGAGCTTTGCGAGATTCGGTGCGCTGGTCTGGCCGCTGGCGATCTGCACCACGTCGGCGCTGCCGTCTCCGGCCGAGAGCTGCACCACGCAAAGCCGGTCGCGATGCGGCTTGAGGCCGAGCGTCTCGGTGTCGATCGCCACGGCGCTGGCGGTCCGGTAGGCGGCCATTTCGGGCGAAGCGAGGTCGGGCAGGTCGCCGCGATGCAGGCGGATGGTCATGAAAAGGTGCCTCCGGGCGGGATGCGTGTTCAGTGCCTTGTCGAAAGTGACGCTCTTGATATCGGCGTTTTTCGGCCGCGTCCATCATGCGAGAGGCGATGCCGGCAGCGGTTTTGCGGCGGAAACGCACGCAGTATGACACCGCGTCTGCAAGGTCGGGCATCGCAAGGCCCGCCAAAACGAAAAAAGGCCCGGCGAACCGGACCTTTCTCGTGTGCCTCGGACCTATTGGCATGTCCGAGACGAATTTGGTGCCCAGGAGAGGACTCGAACCTCCACGCCCTTGCGAGCGCTAGCACCTGAAGCTAGTGCGTCTACCAATTCCGCCACCTGGGCTGTGAGGCGGGCTTGTAAGGAACGCTTGCGGGCTTGTCAACGGGGGTTTTTGAAACCGCCTGCGTATGTGCAAAACCGGCCTTCACAGACGCCGGTGCAAGGGCTATTGAGACCGGGCAGGCGGGATTTCCGGCTTCCTACGGTCAGGCGCCGCGAATCGGCGCCGCGTTGGCAGGACGAGTCCCGCCCTGAGAGATTCGCAATCCGGCGGCGTGACGGGTGGCGCCGGCAGCGGCGACCCGGGGCACCACCCGCCGACATCCGGGGCCTGCGCCCCATGAAGCACGAATGGTCACAGAGGGAGCGACGGTCATGTCCGCGGCATCTGGTTCGAAGGCCCTGAACGGCAAGCTCGTCACCGTGTTCGGCGGGTCCGGCTTCATCGGCCGCCATGTGGTCCGGGCGCTGGCCCGGCGCGGCTACCGCGTTCGCGTCGCGGTGCGCCGCCCCGATCTTGCCGAACACGTGCAGCCGCTCGGCGCCGTCGGCCAGATCATGCCGGTGCAGGCCAACCTGCGTCATCGCTGGTCGGTCGACCGGGCGGTGGTCGGCTCCGATGCGGTGGTCAATCTCGTCGGCATTCTCTTTGAGGCCGGCGCCCAGACCTTCGACGCGGTGCAGTCCTTCGGCCCGCGTGCGGTCGCCGAGGCGGCGCGCGCTGCCGGCATCGACCGGGTGGTGCATCTGTCGGCCATCGGCGCCGATGCCGATTCGCCCGCGGCCTATGCCCGTTCCAAGGCGGCCGGCGAGCAGGCGGTGCTGGAGACCGCGCCGCAGGCGGTGATCCTGCGCCCCTCCATCGTTTTCGGCCCGGAGGACGATTTCTTCAACCGCTTCGCCTCCATGGCGCGCATGTCGCCGGTGCTGCCGCTGATCGGCGGCGGCGTCACGAAGTTCCAGCCGGTCTTCGTCGGCGACGTTGCCGAGATGGTGGCGCGCGCGGTCGACGGCGAGCTGGCGCCGGGCACGGTCTATGAGCTCGGCGGGCCGGAAGTGCTCTCCTTCCGCGAGTGCCTCGAGACCATGCTCAAGGTGATTCGCCGCAAGCGGGTGCTGGTGCCGCTGCCTTTCGGCGTGGCCCGCATCCAGGCACGCTTCCTGCAGCTGCTGCCCAAGCCGCTGCTCACGGTCGATCAGGTCGAGATGCTGAAGGTCGACAACGTGGTCTCGGAGAAGGCCGAAGCCGAAGGGCGCACGCTCAAGGCGCTCGGCGTCGAGCCGCGCACCCTTGCCGCGATCCTGCCGACCTATCTGGAGCGCTTCCGCGAGCACGGCCAGTACGACGCCAACCGCATGACGGCCGGCCCCGAGGTCTGATCGCCGTTTCATTGACGCGAAATGCTCGCGAGCCGGAGCGGTTGATCGCCGCTCCGGCTCGTTGTCTTTCCGCTGAAGCCCGCATCAGTCGAGCCCGTGCCGCCACAGGCCGAAATCCGAGCCGAGCCGGCGGATACGCTGCCGCTCGCGGCGGCTCAGCCCGTCATCCGGCTCGTAGCCGAAATAGCCGCGCGACAGGCCGATATCGCGCAGTCCCGCCTCGTCCAGCCGCTCCAGCGCGGCCTGCGTGCGGCGCACCGAGCGCCAGCGCCGCCAGCGGGCGGCGAGGGCCCGTGCCGCCCGCGCCAGCAGCAGTGCCGGCAGGAAGCGCGGGGGCGTGGGAAAGTCGTACGGGTCGGGCGCCCTGCGCCCGTTCTTCGGTGCTGTATTGCGGGCGGGGCAGGTCTCGACCGAAGCGGTCCTGATGGCCCCCGTCTTGATGGCCCCCGTCCTGTTCACGCGCATGTCGGTCATGGCTGGCTCTCCTGTTGCCTGGCCGCGTTTCCCGTGAGGCCCGGTGAGGGCGCTGCGTTGTGGAAAGCGGCGATGCGAAGCAGGATGACGGGTGATACCTGACACCAGCGCGTCAGGTATGTTCCGGCCTTGTGATGGCAGGTGATTTTTTCGGCCCCTGAGGCGGCCGAACCTTCGGGAGAAGAGAGCGATGAACGCCATCGAACGGGCGCTCGGCATCCTGTTGCTGCTGACCGGCGGCCAGCGCAGCGCGGCCGAGCTGGCGGAGCGATTCGACGTGTCCGTGCGCACCATCTACCGCGATGTCGACCGGCTGCTGGCGCTGGGCATTCCGGTGGAGGCCGAGCGCGGGGCGGAGGGCGGCTACCGGCTGGCGCGCGACTATCTGCAGCCGCCGGTGGCGCTGACCCGCGGCGAGACGGCGGCCCTGCTGGTGGCGCTGGCCCTGGTGCGCGGCCTGCGCGCGACGCCGCTCCTGTCGGAGCTGGATGCGGCCGAGGCGAAGCTGCTGGCCTCCCTGCCACGTGCCGCGCGCGAGCTCTTCGGACAAGGGGAGCGCATCGTCGGCATCGAGTGCCCGCCCGCCGACATCTTCCATCCCGAGCCGGACGGGGTCGGCGATGGCGACACCCAGCTTGCCGTCGATCGTTTCATGCAGGGGCTTCTCGCCTCAAAGCGCGTGCGTCTGACCCACGAGAACCCCTATCGCGGCCGCAGCGTCGACTACGACATGGAGCCGCACGGCATCCTGTTCGACCGCGACCGCTGGTACCTGTTCGGCCACGATGTCGACCTGGGCTCGGAGCGGCTGATTCGTGCCGACCGGGTGCGGCAGATCGAGGTTTCCGGTTTCGCCTTCCGACCGCGTGCCGCGCTCTCGGTGCAGAGCCAGATCGGCCGCGCCTGGCTGTCGCGCGCCATGCGCCGCTGGGAGGGCGAGGGGCGGGTCAGCCGGCTTCTCGTCACGCGCGAGCAGGCCGAGCGCCTGCAGCGCGACTGGTACTACCGCCACGCGATCTTCGGCATGCAGGACGGGGAGGGTGCGGGACGCGGTCTTCTGGAGGTGCGCATCCCCAGCACCGATGCCGAGGTGATCCTGCCGCTGGTGCGCTGGCTCGGGCCGGGGGCGCGCCTGCTTGCCCCGGACGAGCTGCGCCGCCGGCTCGCGCGGGAGCTGGCGGCGATGGCGGCGGAGGCCTCAGCCGAAGAGATATAGGCCGGCGAAACCGGCAAGGCCGACGCCGATGCGCCACCAGGCGAAGGGCGCGAAACCGTGCCGGCTGACGAAGTCGAGCAGGCCGCGCACCACGAAGACGGCGGTGACGAAGGCCGCGACGAAACCGACGGCGATGATGGTCACGTCGTCGACCGACAGGATGTTGCGGTTCTTGAAGAGATCGTAGGCGAAGGCGCCCGCCATGGTCGGCATCGCCAGGAAGAACGAAAACTCCGCCGCAGAGCGCTTGTCCGTGCCCAGCAGCAGCGCGCCGGCGATGGTCGAGCCGGAGCGCGAGACGCCCGGCACCATGGCCAGCGTCTGGAAGAAGCCGATGGCCAGGCACAGCCACAGCGGATAGTTCATCACGTCGTCGTAGCGCGGCGGCCGCTTCATCCGGTCGACGGCCAGCAGCGCGATGCCGCCGAGCACCAGCGTGGTGCAGATCAGCGCCGGCGATTCGAACAGCACTTCCTTGATGAAGCTGTGGGCGAAAACGCCGATCACCGCCGCCGGCAGGAAGGCGAGCAGGATGCCGGCGACGAAGCGCCGCGCCTGCGCCTGGTGCGGCAGCGCCATCGCGATGGTCCACAGGCGGTGGAAATAGACGGACAGGATGGCCAGAATGGCGCCGAGCTGGATCAGCACCTCGAAGGTCTTGCCGGTGCTCTCGAATCCGATGAAATGTCCGAGCAGCAGGATGTGTCCGGTGGAGGACACGGGAATGAACTCGGTCAGGCCCTCGACGAGGCCGAGGATCAGCGCTCCGACGAGCGTCTCCGATTGCATGGGCTGGACTCTCCGGTTCCTTGCGGGGGTTCCTTGCGGGAATTGCCGCGTTGTACGACGGCGTGGTGCGGCGTATACGGGGCCCCTGGCAACGGTGCTGCCCGCTCTGCACCGTTTGATTAACCGTAACCGGTTACGATCCTCTTATGCTGACGCTGTATCGCCATCCGTTCTCGCCCCAGTCGCGTTTCGTCCAGCTTGTGCTGGCCGAATACGGCGCAAAGGTGGAGTTCGTCACCGAGCGCCCCTGGGAGCGCCGCCGCGAGTTCCTGATGCTCAATCCGGCCGGGTCCCTGCCGGTGCTGCGGGAAAACGACGGCCCGCCCGTGTGCGGGGCCTTCGCCATCATGGAATATCTCGACGAGACGCGCGGCTATGCGGTCGGCGACCGCCGGCTGATGCCCGACCATCCGGATGCGCGGGCCGAGACCCGGCGGCTGGTCGACTGGGCGGTCAACAAGCTCGACAACGAGGTGATCGGCCCCTTCGTGCGCGAGCGCATCTACAAGCAGGACATGCCGTCCTCGCAGGGCGGGGGATCGCCGGATTCGGCCATCCTGCGCGCTGCGCGCTCCAATATCGGCCACCATCTGCGCTATTTCGGCTATCTTGCCGCCTCGCGCAACTGGCTGGCGGGCGAGCGCCTGTCCTTCGCCGACTTCGCCGTGGCGGCGGAGCTGTCCTGCGCCGACTATATGGGTGAGGTGCCATGGGCGGAGGAGGAAAACGTCAAGGCATGGTACGCGCGGATGAAGTCGCGTCCGAGCTTCCGTCCGCTGCTGGCGGAGAAGATGCTGGGCATGCCGCCGGCGCCGGTCTACGCCGACCTGGACTTCTGAGCCCGCAGCAGGCGGCCCGGCTGAAGGCCTCGCTCTCCGAAAAGGCGCGGGCGCTCGGCTTTGACGACATGCGCGTCGCCCTCGCCGATGCACCGCCCCGGACCTCCGAAAACCTCGCAAGGTTCATCACCGAGGGCCATCATGGCTCGATGGAGTGGATGGCCGAGACGGCGGAGCGCCGCGCGGCGCCGCAGGCTCTGTGGCCGGATGCGCGCCGGGTGATCAGCCTGGCCCTGTCCTACGCGCCGGATGACGATCCCCTGGCGACGCTCGCCGCGCGCGAGCAGGCGACCATCTCCGTCTATGCCCGCAACCGCGACTATCACGACATCATCAAGGGCCGGCTCAAGGAGCTGGCGCAGCACCTACTGGCGCAGGCCCGGCGCATGGGGCTCGGCGAAGGCGAGGTGAAGGTCTTCGTCGACACCGCCCCGGTGATGGAAAAGCCGCTGGCCCAGCAGGCCGGCCTCGGCTGGCAGGGCAAGCACACCAATCTCGTCTCGCGCCGCCTCGGCTCGTGGTTCTTCCTCGCCGAGATCTTCACCGATCTGGAGCTGCCGGTGGATGAGGCCGAGACCGACCATTGCGGCTCCTGCCGGGCCTGCCTGGAAGTCTGCCCGACGGAAGCGTTCCCTGCGCCTTACCGGCTCGATGCGCGCCGCTGCATCTCCTATCTCACCATCGAGAACAAGGGACCGATCCCGCGCGCCTTCCGCCCCGCCATGGGCAACCGCATCTATGGCTGCGACGACTGCCTTGCCGCCTGTCCCTGGAACAAGTTCGCGGTCGAGGCGCGCGAGGCGCGCCTCGTTGCCCGCGACGAGCTGCGCGCGCCTGCGCTCGCCGACCTTCTGCAGCTGGACGATGCGGCGTTCCGCACCCTCTTTTCCGGCTCGCCGATCAAGCGCATCGGCCGCGACCGCTTCCTGCGCAATGTGCTGGTCGCCGCCGGCAATTCCGGCTCGCCCGCGCTTGTGGCAAGGGTCGAGCCGCTGCTCGCCGACGACAGCCCGCTGGTGCGCGGAGCCGCCGTGTGGGCGGCCTCGCGCCTGCTGCCGCCGGCACGCTTTGCCGCCCTCGCCGCCGCCGCGCTGGCAGGGGAGCAGGACGAGGAGGTGCGCGAGGAATGGCAGGCGGCCCTTGCCGCCGCCGAGGAGGGGGCGGCCGGGCCGGACTGATCTCAGGCCAGCATGTGGCCGCCGTCGACCGGTATCGCCGCTCCGGTCATGAACCTCGAGGCGTCGCTCGCCAGCAGCAGGAACGGCCCGTCGAGATCCTCGTACTGGCCGATGCGGCGCATGGGGACCTGCCGGATCATTGCCTTGCCGGCGTCGGTGTCGAAATAGCCCTGGTTGATTTCCGTCTCGAAATAGCCCGGCTCCAGCGCGTTGACCCGCACGTTCAGCCGCGCGAATTCCAGCGCCAGCGCCCGCGTCATCTGCACGACGCCGGCCTTGGAGACCGCATAGCAGGCGGTACCCATGCTGACCCGCTCGCCCAGGATCGAGGCGATGTTGACGATGTTGCCGGGCGTTTCCGTCTCGCGCCAGTGGCGGGCGGCGGAGATCGCCATCAGCCAGACCCCGCGCAGGTTGACCGACATCACCGCGTCGAAATCCTCCGCCGTCTGGTCGACGGCAAGGCCGGCCCGGGCGATGCCGGCATTATTGACGAGAATGTCGAGCCCGCCGAGCGCCGAGACCGCGCCGGCAAGACAGGCATGGATCGCCGCCCCGTCGCCGACATCGAGCGCCAGCGCCGCCGCCTTCGGTGCGCCGAGCTCGCGCAGCTCGCTCACCAGCGCGTCGAGCCGGTCCTGGCGCCGTGCGGCCACGACGATGGAGGCGCCGGCCCGTGCCGCGACCCGCGCGAAATGGGAGCCGAGCCCGCTCGAGGCGCCGGTGATCAGCATCCGTTTGCCGGACAGGTCCGCTGAAAGTGTCATGGTGTCCCCCGTGAGCATGTTGCGCCGGAGCGGGACGTGCCTCAGGGAAGGCGCCGCTCGGGCTGGATCGCGCGGGGCCGCAAGGGCGCGGCCCGCAGGCGCGGATGCCGGATCATGGCAGGCGGGGGCGCCGGGCGCCATGGCCGATTGGCCGGCGTGCGGGAACACGCTGGCCTGTGCGCATGGCCGAAGGGGGCTTAGCGGGTGAAGGCGGAAAAGGCTTGTACCACGCCTTCGTAGACCGCGCGCTTGAACGGGATGACGAGGCCGGGCAGCTCTTCGGCCCGCTGCCAGCGCCACTCGCTGAATTCCGGCTTGTGGCCGTCCGGGGGTGTCAGGATGTCGATCTCGCTCTCCTCGCCTTCGAAGCGGAAGGCGAACCACTTCTGCGTCTGGCCCTTGTAGCGGGCCTTGTGGCGCAGCGGCACGATGTCGGCGGGATAGTCGTAGGAGAACCACGAGGGCGCCTCCGCGATCAGCGAGATCGAGCGGATCGCCGTCTCCTCGTAGAGCTCGCGGCGGGCGGCCACCAGCGGGTCCTCGCCCGCATCGATGCCGCCCTGGGGCATCTGCCAGCAATAGTCGGGATCGACCCCGCCCTCCGGCGTGCGCTTGCCGGCCCACACCAGGCCGTCGGCATTGAGCAGCATCACGCCCACGCAGGGGCGGTAGTCGGGCAGGGCGGCGGGGCTGAGCACGCGGCAGGTCTCCTGAGGATCGTGGACGGGAGGGAAAGAGGGGATCGGCCGCGGCCGGCAGGGTGCTACTGGCCGGCGCGGTCGATCGAGGCGCTGATCGGGATGAGCTGCAGCCCGCGCTCTTCCAGGTCGCGCGACCATCTCTCCAGCTCGTCGATGGTCACGGGAAGCGCGCTGGCGACGCCGACGGCGATGCCGCGCGCCCGTGCGGTGCCTTCCAGCTGGAGCAGCCGGGCGGTGATGTCCTTGGGCCGCGGCACATCGTCGATGACCAGGTCCGCGTGGGAGTAGGGCGTGCGCAAGCCGTTTGCCGTCGCCCCGGCCACGCTGCGCGAGGACGAACCGTCGTCGACATACATCAGCCCGCGCCGGGTCACCTCTCCCAACAGCTGTTTCAACGAGTTTTCCGAGGCGGTGAAACGGGCGCCCATGTAGTTCATCACGCCGACATAGTTGCTGATCCGGCTGAGCAGCCACGACAGGCGGTCCTGCATCTCGCCCGGCGCGTTGCTGACCAGCAGCGTGTGCGGGCCCGGATCGTTGTCGGGATAGTCGAACGGCTCCATCGGCAGCTGCAGCAGCAGCTCGTGGCCGGCGCGGCGGGCCTGCTGCATCCAGCGGTCGATGCTGGAGCCGTAGGGCGCGAAGGCGAGGGTGATGTCCGGCGGCAGCCGGTCGATCGCCGCCTGGGTGCTGGTCTGCGACAGGCCGAGGCCGCCGACGATGATTGCGATCTTGGGAACGGAGGCGAAGGACTGGCCGACGGGCCGGGCGTAGATGTCGAGCGGCCGCAGCCCGCCCTCCGAGACGGTCGGCAGCTTGCCGTGCGGCCCGCTTTCGCTCACCCGCGCGTCGGGGCGTTCGGACAGTCCCTGTCCGCTGGCCAGCGACGGCATGGCCCGGTCGGTCGCGGGCGCGCTGTCCTGGTTGTCGATGGATTTGGGTTCGAAGCGCGGCCCGAGCGATTCGTCTTCGGCCGCAGCGACCTGGTCGCCGTCCTCGCTCTGGTCGGGCAGGGTCGGGCGGATCTCCACCACGCCGAAATCGCGGGCGGTCAGGCCGTCGAGGGAGCGTTCCAGGGGGATCGACGCGGTGGGCTCGCCGCCGAGCGGGTCGTCGACAACGCCGATCCACACAAGCACGGTCAGGCCCAGCAGGGTGATCATGCCGGCGCCGATCAGCCCGAGCGGCAGATTGAGATATTTCTTCTTGCTCAGCCCGAGGGGAGTCGAGAGGTCATTTCCCGCCATGGTGCCTCATCCGCTTTCAAGACGGGCGGAAGCGGGCTCCCCTCCCCAGGGCGCCCGCATCCGGTCGTTGATCAGTTCGGAACGGCGGCCTTCTGGTCGCCGACCGGCGGGAAGGCGCTGTTCACCTGGACGCCGTTGAGCAGGTCGAGCGCCAGCTTCAGCTGGGCATCGTCCTTGGGATCCGGCGGCACATAGGCCTGGCTGCCGGACTGCTCCTCGCCCTCGCCCTGCAGGTGGCCGCGCAGGCCCGCCTCGCCCTTGGTCTCGGCGCCGCTGGCACGCAGTTCCTCGGGCAGCTCCTGCAGCACCTCGATGTCCGGGGTGATGCCCTTGGCCTGGATCGAGACGCCCGACGGGGTGTAGTAGCGCGCCGTCGTCAGCCGGATCGCACCGTTGGCGCCGAGCGGGACGATGGTCTGCACCGAACCCTTGCCGAAGGACCGGGTGCCGAGCACGGTGGCGCGGCGGTGGTCCTGCAGGGCGCCGGCGACGATCTCGGACGCCGAGGCCGAGCCGCCGTTGATCAGCACGATCACCGGCTTGCCGTTGGCAAGATCGCCCGAGCGGGCGTTGTAGCGCTGGGTCTCGTCGGCGTTGCGGCCGCGGGTCGAGACGATCTCGCCGCGCTGCAGGAAGGCGTCGGAGACGGCGATCGCCTGGTCGAGCAGACCGCCGGGATTGTTGCGCAGGTCGAGCACGAAGCCCTTGAGCTTGTCGGAGCCGATCTTCTTCGCGACCTCGTCCATGCCGTCCTTCAGGCCGTCATAGGTCTGCTCATTGAACTGGGTCACGCGCAGATAGCCGACCTCGCCTTCCTCGCGGAAGCGCACGGACTTGATGCGGATGATGTCGCGGGTGATCGTCAGCTTGACCGGCTCGGCCACGTTCTCGCGGCGGATCGTCAGCTCGATGCCGGTGTTGATCGGTCCGCGCATCTTGTCGACCGCTTCCGACAGGGTCAGGCCCTGGATCTGCTCGCCGTCGAGATGGGTGATCAGGTCGCCGGCCATCACGCCGGCCTTGAAGGCGGGCGTGTCATCGATCGGGGTGACGACCTTGACCAGGCCGTCCTCCATCGTGACCTCGATGCCGAGGCCGCCGAACTCGCCGCGCGTCTGCACCTGCATGTCGCGGAAGTGCTTGGGCGACAGGTAGCTCGAATGCGGGTCGAGCGAGCTCAGCATGCCGTTGATGGCCGACTCGATCAAAGCCGCATCGTCGGGAACCTCGACATAGTCGGAGCGGACCCGTTCGAACACGTCGCCGAAGAGGTTGAGCTGCCGGTAGGTGTCGGAGGCGGCGGCATTCGCCACGCCGCTGACACGCACGGGCATCTGCGAGAGGGCGGTGATTGTCGCGCCACCGATGAGCGCACCGACCAGCAACAGGGAAGCTTTCCGAATCATCCGCGAGCCTTTTCTTCTTCGGGCCGAACCCACCAAGGTGTGGGATCGATCGAAACGCCGTCTTTCCTAAATTCAACATAGAGCACGGGTTGCGGTGCCGCGAGATCGAGAGTCGCCGCGCTTGCAACGCGCGTCTCTCCCATCGTCGCGACGGGCTCCCCTGCCAGCACGAACTGCCCCTGCTCGACATTCGTCCGGTCCATGCCGGCAAGAAGGATATGATATCCATCGCCGGCGTTCAGGATCAAGACCTGCCCGTAGGAACGGAACGGTCCTGCATAGACGACCCAGCCGTCCACCGGAGCCACCACCTGGGCATTGGCGCGGGTGGCGATCGAGCGGCCCTGGGTCGTGCCGCCGAAACTGTCCTGCGCCCCGAAGTCCCGCAGCACCGTGCCGGTCACCGGCGGGCCGATGCGACCCTTCGCGTCGGCAAAGGCGATGGCCGGCGCCAGCCGTCCCGGATCGCTGAACGGATCGGACGGGGGCGGGGCGTTGCGCCGGGCCTCGTCGGCCTTGCGGGCGGCTTCCGCCGCGTCCCGCGCGCTGGTGATGTCCCGCTCCAGCGTCGCGATCAATTCCTTGAGAGTGCCCGCCTCCTCGGCAAGCTGGCGTGTGCGGTCGCGCTCCTGCGCCAGTTCCGCTTCGCTCCTCTCATAGTCGCGCTTCTTCGAGGCGACCAGCATTTCCACGCGGGTGCGTTCCTCGGCCAGGCGCCGTCCGTCGGCGACCAGCCGGTCGCGCTCGGCCGCGCTCGACACCTTGAGCTGGCGCAGGGAGGCAAGGTCGCTCGCCAGCGCCTGCGCTTCCACATGCAGCTCCGGCATCACCGCGTTGAGCAGCAGGGCGCTGCGCACCGCGCCGAGCGCATCGCGCGGACGCACGGCGAGCGGCGGCGGCGGATGCCGGCCGATTCGCTGCAGTGCCGAGAGCACCTCGGCCAGCACGTCCTGTCGTTTGACAAGGGATGCGCGCACTGCGTCCTCGTTCTCTCCCAGGCGGCGCAGGCGATCTTCCGTCGCCGCCAGCTGCTCTTCGAGCCGGGTGACCCTCTGCGCCGTGCGCAGCAGGTCGGCATTGAGCGCTTCCCGGTCGCGCTCGATGGCGCGAATTTCTCGGGCGAGCGCGGCCTGCCGGTCCGCCGACAGCGACAAATCGCGCGTCAGCGTCGACAGTTCCTCCTCGCGGCGGGCCTTGCGCTCGGCCAGGCTCTCCGGTTGGGAGGCCGTGCCGGATGCGGGGTCCGCGGCGGTGGACGGCTCCTGCGCCGTCTCGATCTGTTCCTCGCTTGCCAGGCCCTGTCCGGGCCCCTGCGGCAACACGCCTGTCGCAAGCGCGACGGCGAGAGGAAGGATCAGCAGCAGATGGCCTGTCCGCATGGCTCTCGGCAGTTGGTCGTATGTTCACCGTTCCGCCCGTTCGGGTCGCGCTGCCGGTCTTGCCGGTGCGGATCCGCCGGACGCGGGGAGCCCGGGAGGGGCTGACTAAGGATGACCAGCTTGCCCCAGGGACGTTAAAGAAACGTCAACCCTAATGAATGGTAAACCCTTCACTCCTGCCTGCGGAAAGAAGGCCTAGACGAGAAATAGGGCGGAATACGGGCAGTCCGCTGCGTCACGCACCGCGGTGATAGGGATGGCCCGAAAGGATGGTCACCGCCCGGTAGAGCTGCTCGGCGGCGAGCGCCCGCACGATCTGGTGCGGCCAGGTCATCCGTCCGAAGGCGAGCTTTGCCCGCGCGGCCTCCAGCAGCGCCTCGCCATGGCCGTCCGGACCGCCGATCGCCAGGGCCAGATCCGCCGTTCCCGCATCCCGGATCTTTTCCAGCTCGGCGGCGAAGGCCTCGCTCGTCATGTCCCGGCCGGTCTCGTCGAGACACAGGATCGCCGTGCCCGCCGGCAGGGCGGCCAGCAGCGCGCGCGCTTCCTCCGCCTTGCGGTCCTGGGCGCGGGGACTGCGGGATTCGGGCAGCTCCGTCACCGACAGCGGACCGAGCGAGACGCCCCGGCCGGCCTTGTCGATGCGCGATCCGTACCGGTCGAAGAGCTCGCGCTCGGGACCGGCCTTCATGCGTCCGATGCAGGCGATGTGAAGGCGCATGGGCGGGCCGAAACTTTCCAGGTTCTGCGGGTGCGGCGGGATTGGAGGCGGGCGCGGATAGCGATCCTGCCAGGAGCCGGCCCACGAGTGCGGCCACAGGCGGCCTGATACGGCCGGGCGCACACGGTCCCGCTCGGCCTCGCAGGGCCGTTCTCTCCACCCCTTGCGCCCACGGGGTCCGAACAGCCGGAACCTTGGGGCGCGGGCGGCAGAGACCCTTCGTCCCGCCGGCGCAAGGCCTGGCGGGAGACGGTCCTGTCCGTTTCCTCGCTACGCCGGCATCAGCCGGCGTAGTGTACCGGCGCGCTCACGTCGTCCACCGACCACAGCTTCTCGATATTGTAGAAGGCGCGGACCTCTGGGCGGAACACATGGACGATCACGTCGCCCGCGTCGATGAGCACCCAGTCGCACTGGGGCGCGCCCTCGATCTGGGCATTGCCGTGGCCGGCATCCTTCAGGTCGCGCAGCAGGTGGTCGGCGATGGCGCCGACATGCCGGTGCGAACGGCCCGATGCGACGATGACCTGATCGGCCATCGGCGACTTGCCGGTGATGTCGATGGTGACGATGTCCTCGGCCTTGGAATCGGCAAGGGAGGCGAGGACGGTGTCGAGCAGGTTCGCACGCTGCTGCGTGCCGGCTGCTGCGGGGTGAGGGGCGGTGGACGCCGTCGCCTCGGTTTCGAAGGTCATGCTCAGACGGATTGCCTTTCATCCGGTTCGTCCGGCCGCATGCCGGCGGCTGCACGTCATGGTGCATCCTTTGGGGCTGCGGCCTGATGGATAGGGACGTCTGCCTTGGGCAGGTCGTCCGTTATCCGGCCTTGTACGCCGAAATGCGATACGGCGCGACTCTTCCGGCGCAAGTAAAAGAGTGGCCCTCGTTGGTGGCGTTTTCAAGACATTCCCGGCAACGTGCCGAACGGACCCTTTCACCGGTCCTGCGCGAGCGCGCGGATCCGCGTGGAGGAGGAGGCATCGCGCGGTCCGGTCAGGAAGGTCCAGGCGGGCGGCGCCATGCCCGGCAGCAGCCGCGCATCGGTCTCGTCGAGACGGTTGCCGGCAAAGCTCTGCGCCGCCGGCGAGGCGAGCGCGGGCAGCGTCGCGCCCGGCCGGTCGACCACCGCGATGGGCACGCGCGCGAAGATGTCGCGCCAGTCCTGCCAGCGGTGAAAGCCGGCGAGATTGTCCGCCCCCATCACCCAGACGAAGTTGAGCCGCGGCCGCAGCCGCGTCAGTCGCGCCAGCGTGCGCGCGCTATACGCGGTGCCCAGCTGCGTCTCCATCGCGGTCACCACCATGCGCGGATGCCGGGCAATCGCCTCCACCGCATCCAGCCGCCGGGCCAGCGGCGCCAGCTCCGAATGGTCCTTCAGCGGATTGCCCGGCGTCACCAGCCACCACAGCCGGTCGAGCCCGAGCCGCGCCAGCGCGATGTCGGCGACCAGCCGGTGGCCGGAATGCGGCGGATTGAACGAGCCGCCGAACAGGCCGATGCGGTTGCCCGGCTCGGCATGCGGAATGGCGAGCCGAAGGTCCATTCAGGGGCGCACCTGCCCGGTGCCGTGGACCCGGTACTTGAAGCTCGTCAGCTGCTCGACGCCCACCGGCCCGCGCGCATGCATGCGCCCGGTGGCGATGCCGATCTCCGCGCCCATGCCGAACTCGCCGCCATCGGCGAACTGGGTCGAGGCATTGTGCGTCAGGATCGCCGAATCCACCTCGGCGAAGAACCGCGCCACCGCCTGCGGGTCCTCGGCGATGATGCCGTCGGTGTGGTGCGAGCCGTAGGTCTCGATATGCTCGATGGCCGCCTCCAGCCCGTCGACGACGCGGACGGACAGGATCGCGTCGAGATATTCGGTGCGCCAGTCGTCCTCGGTCGCCGCGCGCGCCTGCGGCACGGCGGCGCAAACGTCCGCGTCGCCCCGGATCTCGCAGCCCGCCTCGATCAGCGCAGTGCAGATCGGCACCAGCAGCGTGTCCGCCACGGCACGGTCGATCAGCAGCGTTTCCATCGCCCCGCAGATGCCGGTGCGGCGCATCTTGGCGTTGACCGCCACCTTCAGCGCCATGTCCGGATCGGCGCTGCGGTCGATGAAGATGTGGCAGAGGCCTTCCAGATGCGCGAACACCGGCACGCGCGCTTCCTGCTGGACGCGGGCAACGAGGCTCTTGCCGCCGCGCGGCACGATCACGTCGACGGTGCCCTCGAGCCCGGCCAGCATCTCGCCGACGGCGGCCCGGTCGGTCACCGGCACCACCTGGATCGCCGCTTCCGGCAGGCCGGCGCGCACCAACCCGCGCGCCAGCGCGGCATGGATGGCAAGGTTGGAGCGGATCGTGTCGGAGCCGCCGCGCAGGATCACCGCGTTGCCGGCCTTCAGGCACAGCGCGCCGGCATCCGCCGTCACGTTGGGCCGGCTCTCGTAGATCACGCCGATGACGCCGAGCGGCGTGCGTACGCGCTCGATATGCAGCCCGTTCGGCCGGTCCCAGGCGGCGATCACCGCGCCCACCGGATCGTCCAGCGCCGCCACCGCCTCGATGCCGGCGGCAATCGCCTCGACGCGCTCCTCTGTCAGCGTGCCGCGGTCGAGATAGGCGGCGGTCTGGCCGCCTTCGGTCATCGCGGCGATGTCCTGTGCGTTCGCGGCCAGGATCTCGGCGGTCGAAGCGCGCACCTCTTCGGCCATCGCCGCCAGGGCAGCGTTCTTCGTTGCCGCATCGGCCGTCGCCAGCCGGCGCGACGCCGCGCGGGCCTCGCGGCCCATCTGCCGCATCAGTCCCGCGATATCGGTCTTCGCCACCCGTTCAAGCATCGCTGCCGCCTCCCGTCACCGTCTCTCCGGTCTGCCCGCTTAGCACGAGATCGTCCCGGTGCACCATCTCCGCCCGGCCCGCATAGCCGAGGATCGTCTCGATCTCGCGGCTGTTGCGCCCGAGGATCAGTCCCGCCTCCGGGTGGTCGTAGGCGACCAGCCCGCGGCCGATGTCGCGCCCGTCCGGGGCCACCAGCCGCACCGCGTCGCCGCGGTTGAAGTCGCCTTCCACCCGGCGGATGCCGGCCGGCAGCAGGCTGCGGCCCGATTCCACCGCGCGGATCGCGCCCGCGTCCAGGTGCAGCGCGCCGCGCGGCTCCAGATGGCCGCCGATCCACGCCTTGCGGGCGGTGGCGGGCGTCGACCTTGCGAGAAACCATGTCGCCCGGCCCCCTGCTTCCAGATGCGCCAGCGGGTTCATCCGCTTGCCGCTGGCAATCGCCATGGTCGTGCCGGCGGAGGTGGCGATCTTGGCCGCGTCAATCTTGGTGCGCATGCCGCCGCGCGACAGTTCGGACCCGGCGGCGCCCGCCATGGACTCGATCTCGCCGGTGATCGCCGCGACCTCGGGCAGGAACACCGCGTCCGGATTGCTGGCGGGCGGCGCGGTATAGAGCCCGTCCACATCCGACAGCAGCACCAGACAGTCGGCGCTGGCCATGGTGGCGACGCGCGCCGCCAGCCGGTCGTTGTCGCCGTAGCGGATCTCGGAGGTGGCGACCGTGTCGTTCTCGTTGACGATGGGCACGGCGCCGAGCTTCAGCAGCGTGCCCAGCGTCTCGCGGGCGTTGAGATAGCGCCGCCGCTCCTCGGTGTCGCCGAGCGTCAGCAGCACCTGGCCGGCGGTCAGCCCGCGCGCGCCGAGCGCTTCGGCATAGGCCTGCGCCAGCGCCACCTGGCCGACCGAGGCGGCAGCCTGCGCCTGTTCGAGCTTCAAGGGACCGCGCGGCAGCTTGAGGACGCCGCGCCCCAGCGCGATGGCGCCGGAGGAGACGACGATGAGCTCCGTGCCGGCCCGCGCCAGCATGGCGAGGTCGTCGGCCATCGCGTCGAGCCAGTCGCGCTTGAGCCTGCCGTCCTCGACGAGCAGGGCCGAGCCGATCTTGACGACGAGGCGGCGGTGGGAGGAGAGGCGGCCGGCAGCTTTTGCGGTGCCGGCCTTGCTGTCGCTGTCCGTCAGGGCGGACAGCGAATCGGAGAGGGGGGTGGACATCGGGTGTGGTCCGTCAGTTCGGGTGCGCGGCCCGTTGCAGGCGCGCGCGGAAGACAGGGGAGGGTGGGGCGGGGCGCCCTCGCGCGCCCGCCAAAGGCGCTCCCGGTCATGGTCGGCCCATCACGGCCCCTCCGTTGCGGCCCGTCTTCATCGCGGGCCTGGTTTCCTGTCTCCGGCGGGCTGTCGCCATCGCCTTGCGTCCTGTCGCGTCGTGTCCGCTTCCCGTGCCTGGCGCCTTACGACGGGCGCCAGGGCTCGCTCGGCATCTGCGGCACGGAGTTCGCTTCCTGCTCGCGGTCGCGGTCGATGGCGCGGCGGATCATCCGCAGGCCCCGGTCGACATTCTCGCCGCTCGCGGAGGACAGCAGCAGCGGCTTCTGCCCGCAGGCTTCCTCCAGGATCGCGGCCCGCTCCGCGCGGGTCTCCTCGTCCAGCGCGTCGACCTTCGACAGTGCCACCACTTCCGGCTTCTCGTCGAGCCCGGCGCCATAGGCGGCCAGCTCCCCACGCACCACGCGGTAGGCCTCGCCCGGGTCTTCCTGGGTGCCGTCGACCAGATGCAACAGCGCACGGGTGCGCTCCACATGTCCGAGGAACCGGTCGCCGAGGCCGATGCCCTCGTGCGCGCCCTCGATCAGGCCGGGAATGTCGGCGAGCACGAAGCCGTTACCGTCGATCTCGACGACGCCCAGATTGGGATGCAGCGTGGTGAAGGGATAGTCGGCGATCTTCGGCCGGGCCGCCGAAACGGCGGCAAGGAAGGTCGACTTGCCGGCATTCGGCATGCCGACGAGGCCGGCATCGGCGATCAGCTTCAGCCGCAGCCAGATCCACTTTTCCTCGCCCTCCAGGCCGGGATTGGCATGGCGCGGCGCCTGGTTGGTGGACGACTTGAAATGCGCGTTGCCGAAACCGCCATTGCCGCCCTTGAGCAGCAGAAGCCGCTCGCCGACGCGGGTCATGTCGGCCAGCACCGTCTCGTTGTCCTCTTCCAGGATCTCCGTGCCCACCGGGACCCGCAGCACCACGTCGTCGCCCTTGGCACCGGTGCGGTTGCGGCCCATGCCGTGCATGCCGGTCTTGGCCTTGAAGTGCTGGGCGAAGCGGAAGTCGATCAGCGTGTTCAGCCCGTCGACGCATTCGACGAAGACATCGCCGCCGCGCCCGCCGTCGCCGCCGTCGGGACCGCCGAACTCGATATACTTCTCCCGCCGGAACGAGACGGCGCCCGCGCCGCCGTCGCCGGAACGGACATAGATCTTGGCCTGGTCGAGGAACTTCATGCGTCGTGTCTTTCTGCTGGCCCGTCGGGCCGGTCGTCAGGCCTGTACCGGGGCATGTCCCCGGTTCCGGTACTCGAATGTCGTGCGGTCGAGCCGGTAGCAGCGCGCCGGCCGGCTTATCCCGCAGGCCAGGCTCGTGCACTCCGTCCCGCCGATGTCGCGGAAGCCGAGCTTTTCGAGCACGTTCCGCGAGGCGGTATTCTCTGTCATCACGCGGGCCTCGACGGCTTGCGCGTTTCCTGCCCCGAAAATCCAGGCAAGCGCGGTGCCGGCAGCCTCGCTCATGTAGCCGTGCCCCCAGAAGGGCCGGCCAAGCCAATAGCCGATCACCGGCGTTTCGTCCAATCCGCGTAGCGACAACGCGCCGACGAACCCGCTGCCATCGTCGATGGCAAGCTCGAATTTTGCCGGATCGCGGCCGATGCCGGCAAGCCACGTCTCGCCGTCCTCGCGCGAATAGGGGTGCGGCAGGCGCTCCAGCACCCGCGCGATATCGGCATCGTTTGCCAGCTTTGCAAGGCGGTCGAGATCACTGGCGACGGGCGCGCGCAGCGTCAGCCTTGCGCTTTTCAGCAAGGGATGGGCGAGCGTGCTCATATCGCGGCCTCCACCTGGCGCGCGTCGGCGCCCGGACGGCTGGCGTGCTCCAGCCGCAGCACCACGTTCTCCACCTCGCGTCCCAGCGCCAGCGAATGGCGCATCATCCGCCCCGTCCGGCGAAAGCCGAGACGGGCGAGCACCTTGAGCGAGGCGGCATTGTCGGCGAAGGCCCGCGCCGCCATCGCCTGGCAGCGATGGGCGGCAAAGCCCCAGTCGAGCGCGGCCGCTGCGGCCTCGCCGGCATAGCCGAAGCCCTGGAACGGGCGGCCGATCCAGTAGCCGATCGAGGGGCAGTCCGGATGTTCGGCCAGCTCTCCCGGCGCCTTGATGGCGACGAGGCCGATCACGATGCCGCCCAGCGTGACGGCGAAGGCCGCCTCGCCGGTCAGCGGATCCTCGTTGATGGCGGCGGCGACGAATTCCGCCGCCGCGCCGTCCTTCGCCGGCCACGGCATGCCGGTCAGCCAGCGCACGATCTCGTGGTCGCGGCTGCACAGCGTGTCGATGGCTTCCGCGTCCGCCGGCTCCAGCGGGCGCAGCACCAGCCGCCGGGTGGCGAGCCGGTCGCTCAGGCGTCCCTCATTCAGGCCGAGGTGAGGCATGTCATCCGCCCCCACTGCTTGAGGGCGCGCCAGGTGCTGCGGTCGATGGCGAAGCGGTCGACCGAGACCGCACCGCCGGCGCCGCGGGAATGGATCATCCCCTGCTCGACGAACTGGAAGCCGCACTTGACCAGCACCCGCCGCGAGGCGGGGTTGGTGACGCGGGCCGCCGCCGTCAGCCGGTCGGCACCCTGGGCCGCGAAGACATGGTCGACCACCGACTGCGCCGCCTCGGTGGCGTAGCCCTGGCCCCAGAACGGCTCGCCGATCCAGTAGCCCAGATGCAGCGGCTCGCCCTCGTCGGGAGCGCCATAGCCGATGGCGCCGATCACGCGGCCCGTCGACTTCAGGCGGATGGCGAACTTGGCGCGCGTCGTCGAGCGGTTCGCCGAAAGGGCGATGAGATTTCGCCCGTCGGCGACCGTGAAGGGATGGGGCATCGATGCCACCATCGTTGCGATACGGCGGTTGTTGGCGAGGAAAACGATATCTGCAAGGTCGTCCGGACGCAGCGCGTCCAGCTTCAGCCTCTCGGTCTCCTGCGGGCCAGCAACCGCGGCCAGACTATCTTCTTCCAGGCTCTCTTCGAGATCCGCAACCATGGTGTCCTCCGGCATTGCGACGAAAAGAAAAAGGGGAGATGGCGGCCCATCTCCCCTGATCCGTCGCGATCATGCCGGTTTTGTTTCAAACCGCCGGGTCGATGGGACGCCGGCGGTTCGAACCAAACACGTCGGCTTTACTCTGCTGCGTCTACGAGTGGCATCACGTTGATATACGTGCGTTTGTTGGCCTTGGCCTGGAACGTCACCGTTCCCTCGACGACGGCGAAGATCGTATGATCCTTGCCCATGCCAACACCCGTACCCGGATGCCACTTCGTGCCGCGCTGGCGCGCGATAATATTGCCCGGGACGACTGCCTCGCCGCCGAACTTCTTGATGCCCAGACGTCGGCCCGCGGAATCGCGGCCGTTACGGGACGAGCCACCTGCCTTTTTGTGTGCCATGACGAAACTCCTCGTCGAAAACCTTCAGTCAGCCTTGAATGGCGGCAATCACTTGCCGGCCAGATCCGAAGCCTGCTGGACCCAGTTGTCGCGCTCGATGCGGCCCTTGAAGGAAAGGGCTTCGTCGACGCGGGCGATGTCTTCCGCGGTGAAGGCTGCGACCTGAGCGTAGGTCGTGATGCCCATCGCGTTCAGCTTCTTCTCCAGCACGGGGCCGACACCGGAGATCTTCTTCAGATCGTCGGCGGGCGCATCCGGTGCGGTGAACAGGACCGGGAGTTCGGTCTCGGTGCCTGCATCCTCGGCCTTCTCCGCCTTCGGAGCAGCGGCCTTCTTCTTGGTCGCCGGCTTGGCGCCACCGGTCAGGATGTCGGTGATCTTGACCAGCGTGAAGCTCTGGCGGTGGCCGTTGCGGCGACGCGAGTTCTGCCGACGGCGCTTCTTGAAGATGATGATCTTGCGGTGGCGCGCCTGGTCGACGACCTCGCCGACGACGCTCGCACCCTCGACCAGGGGGGCACCGAT
Source organism: Stappia sp. G46H5W (assembly GCF_058448995.1). Lineage (NCBI taxonomy): Bacteria > Pseudomonadati > Pseudomonadota > Alphaproteobacteria > Hyphomicrobiales > Stappiaceae > Stappia > Stappia sp. G46H5W. The sequence continues at coordinate 375,155 of NZ_JBZFLL010000006.1, forward strand.
CATGGTGGCGGTGTCGCCGCCCACCATCAGGACCTCTTCGAAAGTCACGGTCTCACCCGCCTCGGCCGAGATCTTCTCGACCTTGAGCAGGTCATCCTGGGCGACGCGGTACTGCTTGCCGCCCGTCTTGATCACTGCGAACATGTCTCGCACGTCCTTCTTTTCGTTTTGCTCGCCGGCAGGCCGTCTTTGGTCTGCCGGGCTTCGCCTTCCTGCCCTTCGGCGTCCCTTGCGGGAACTTGACGAGGACATTGCCTCTCTTGAAACCGTCCTGCCGGCTCGTCGGGCGGGGCCCTTGAAGCCTGGCGGAAAGGTCTGCCGGTCACCGGAAAAGCCGCAGTCAGGCCCCGTTTTCAAGGGCGTTGGCTGTGGGTTGCGGGGAACGGCGGAGAGCCTCGGGCAACGGATGGGCCTTTGCGGGCCCTTTGCGAAGCAGCGCGACTATACGGATCGGCGATGCAAAGTCAACGCTTGCAAGGGCGGTTTTGTGCGCTTTGCCGCGCGCGCCGGCGCTTTTGTGACACGCGCGCAACCCCTCGATCTTCCATGCGCTCCCGCGCCGGGGGCGCCTTGCCGGCCCGGCGCTGTGCACCGCCGGGGAAAAGTTGCAAGACGCCTCTTGTGCGGCTCGCCGCACTTCGCTATGTACCGTCGCACTTTGAGACCACGACATCTCATATAGCGGAGAGGTGCCGGAGTGGTTGAACGGGGCGGTCTCGAAAACCGTTGAGCGCGCAAGCGTTCCGAGGGTTCGAATCCCTCTCTCTCCGCCATTTCCTGACTTCGCGCTGTCGCCCTTCGCGCTGTCGCCCTTCGGGCTTCGCTCCAGTCGGGGCCGAGCATAAGCTCGGACGGCCCTTGGCCTTGCGAACCCTGCGGGTTCGAAATCCCTCCGCGATACCCCGCCATTTCATCATCGATTGCCGCCGGCAACCGCCTATGTGCCGTCGTTCGATGTCCGGCATGTTGGTGCGAAGCCGCGCGAAAAAACCCGCCCGGAATTGGCGCATGGACACCAATGCGCAGGTATCCGCATTCCCCAGATGCTGGGATATTCGCCATCTTCACGGCATGGCCGAGTTGGTCCAGGCCCACCGCTACCCGCTCAACGAACTGGCGTCCGGCCTCGGTCAGGCGGACGCCGCGTGCCTGAAGTTCAGATATTCAGCGACAGCGGGCGTATGACCGGCGATACCATGGGAATGCGTGACCCGAGCAGGGTTTGCGTGCCCCATCGGCGGCCGGTTATGGATTCTGATCGTCGACGCATTTTCGTCCCCGCTCTCGCGGCTGGTGGCTTGAGTCGGGTGAGCCCCTTTCGTCAGTTGAACTGGGCAAGGTTCCCTCGTCAGCGGTGCGGGCAACGCGAACATGGTGTTGAAGATCGTCCATTCGCGTCGCCACCATCATGGCCCTGGCATAGATGCCGAGCATTTCAGACCCTGCCCGCATCTGTCGCAGGTTTGACCGTCGCTTTTCGCAGCCCGGCAAGCGTCAGCCCGTAGATGCAGGCGACAGCAATGATCAGCGCCACAACCTGATATGTTTCGACAGTATCGCCGAGCAAAGGCACGGCGAGCACCATCGTCAGCGCAGGCCAGGGTGTAGTGATCGAACTGGCCAGGGAAACGTCGATGTGGCGGACGGCATGGAACCAGACGATCAATTCCAGGAAATAGACCAGCCCCATGATGGCCGACATTGGCTGAAAGATCGCGCTCAGGCCGGCAGCGATGCCCGAAGGAGTAGCGAAAGCTATGATCACCAGCAGGAACGCTGTCGAGATTGCCACCCGAAAGAACGTCACCTGCACGGGCGTAATCGGCGTATTGCTCAGTTCTTCCTTGATGATGACATGCGCAATGCTCCAAAGCAGGGGCACACCGAGAGAGACGAGAAACCAGGGCGACATGCCGGATACCATGAAGGTGCCGGCCGTTCCGAGATAGTAGAGCGATCCGATCAAAATCGCGGTCAGAGCCAGTTCGGCTGCCGTCTTGCGGCGTTTCAGGAAAAGCGTTTCCCAGAGGATGGCGAACAGCGGGTAGGCCTGTATTGCAATCGCCGCATTCGTCGCGCCGGCCTTCTCAACTCCCAGCACATAGAGATAGGTCGAAAGACCGAACAATGCGCCGGTGAACAGCGCCACGAGGATCATCCGTCCGCGCTCGCGGCGCGACAGATCTAGGCCAAAAATCCCTTTGGTCCCGCTTCGCAGTTCAAGCCCGAATGCCGGGGCCGCAAAGATCACCTGCCAGACCGACAATGCGAAAGCAAAGCTCAGCGCGCCAATGTCCGAAGGGCGCAGGTTTGAGACAATCGGCATGACACCCAGCAATGTGAGGCTGACAAGGGAAAACCCAACGCCTTTCCCGACGGATGGAGAGGTGAGTGCCATGACCGAAACTCATTGATTGTGTTGACGGCCAACTGAATTGCATCCATGTCTAAATAGGTGCAATCAAAACATTGATCTGATGGCAATTTGGATACCAGACCTGTCGAGCCGCGAAGGCCCGAAATACCTCCAGATTCTGGAGGCCATGGCTGAGGATATCGCGGCGGGCAGACTGGCCGCCGGAACGCGCCTTCCGCCGCATCGCGAACTGGCCTATCAGCTCAACATCTCTCCCAACACGACCAGCCGCGCCTATGCGGAGGCTGTGAAGCGGGCTCTCATCAAGGGGGAAGTCGGTCGGGGAACATTCGTTCGGTCCGCTGATTTCAGTCCAGATCAAGCAGAACCCGAGACACTGCTTCGCGAAAGCCGTGGTCCCATCGACCTTTCACGCAATCTGCCGCTGCCCGGCTTTTCGGAACCCCACATTCGTCGGGTCATGTCGGAGATCGCGAGCGATACGGGCTTGCGCGCGCTGCTCGACTATCAGACCGATACCGATCTGGTTCACCATCTTGAGGCAGGTCAGTCATGGCTCGCGGATTGCGGCGTGGAGGCTTCTCTTGAGTGCATTGTTCCGGTCGCCGGCGGCCAGCATGGCATTTTGTGTGCCCTGATGGCCCTTTTAAAGCCGGGCGACTTGTTGCTTGCCGAAGCCTTGACCTACACACCTGTTCTCGCGATGGCTTCGCGCCTCAACCTTCAGACCGGTGCCGTCGCGATGGATGCGCAGGGGCTGATTCCGGAGGCGTTTGAGGCCTGCTGTCGTGAGGCAAACCCGAAAGCGCTCTATCTTACACCGACCCTGCAAGCGCCAACGACGGTGACGCTCTCGGAGGATCGACGCGCCGAGATTGCGCGGATTGCGGACCATTACGGCGTTATCCTGATTGAGGACGATGTCTTTGGGCCGCTCAAATGCGACAAGCCAGCTCCGATCGCGCGATTTGCCCCTGACTTGACAGTCTATGTGACCAGCCTGTCCAAAAGTGTGGCGCCCGGCTTGCGGATCGGCTTCCTTCATGCACCTCGAAAACTCGCGTCTGCACTACGCCAGTCCGTCAATCTGAGTGTCTGGATGACGCCGCCAATGCCCCTTGAGGTGGCAAGCCGTCTGATCAAAGACGGAACAGCAGCGAGGCTGGCTGAGCAGCAGCGGCAGACGGCAAGCCGCCGCCAGCAGCTCGTTCAACGCGCATTGGGAATGGATACGGCAAAGCAGTTTCCTGACGGCTTCCATTTCTGGTTGCCGCTGCCAGAAGGCTGGCGAGCCGATGTGTTTCGCTCGGAATGCGCCCGCATGGGCGTTCACATCAGCGAGGGCCGCAGCTTTGCCATGAATGCCGCTGATGCGCCCGAGGCAATCCGCTTGTGCGTCAGCCATGAACCCGGTGAGCAACGGCTCATCCAGGGCCTGGATGTCATTGCCGCAGTGCTCCGGCAGAAGCCATGCGGGACACCGCTGACACTATGAGGATGGGGCTGATCGCATTCGGACGATCCCGAGAGCTGGTCGTCCAGGCATCTCGCAAAATTCAGCAATTTGAAATCCAAGCCCGATCCTTTCCTGTGCGCCCGGATTTCGTGCGTCCCTAGCCCTGCCTCGCCCCTCCTTGCGCTGCGGATGCGTGCATCCCCACTGCCGAACCATGCCGGCGTTGCTGCGCCGTTTGAGGATAGACTTGCCCGACTCTGCGGAAAGTGCCGTAATGGGTGCCGGGTTGATCTGGGAACGACGCTGCTGATACGTCGTTGGCTGGTTGAAATTAAGGAAAACGAAGGTGTTTTCCGCGATCATTCGGGCCATCTTTCGAGGATTTTCCCGTGCGCTTTTTCAGCTGCCTATTTACGGAACATGATCTTTGGCTGGTCGCGCTTGCGGCCGCGATCTGCGTCCTCGGCGCCTGGATCTCGATTCGCCTGTTCCTGCGCACCCGCGCGGCGGAGCGCGAGGCGCGGCCCTTCTGGGTGTTTCACGGGGCCGTGGCCGCCGGTTCCACCATCTGGTGTACCCATTTCGTCGCCATGCTCGCCTATCGGCCGGGCGTGCCCGTGTCCTACGATCCGACGCTCACCGGCATCTCGCTGCTGATCGCCGTCGTCTCCGCCGCGGTCAGCCTGGCCATCGCCTCCGGTCGCGGCCGGCTTGCCCCGATGCTCGGCGGCTGCATGTTCGGCGTCGGCGTGTCCGTCATGCACTATACGGGCATGGCCGCCTTCAGCATCGACGGTGCCATCGTCTGGGACATGACCTACGTGGCCGCCTCGCTCGTGCTGTCGCTGGTGCTGGGCGCGGCCGCCTTCGTTGCCGCCACCCGCGAGGGGGTGGTCCTGCAGACCCGCGAGCTGCTCGGCACCGCGCTGCTGGCAGGCTCCATCGTCGCACTGCATTTCACCGGCATGGCAGCGGTCGGCATCGTTCCGGCGGTGCCCCAGCCGGGCGGCGCCACCAGCGAGGATGCCTATGGCGTGCTGGCGGTGGCGGTGGCGGCGGTCGGCGTGCTGGTGCTCGGCACGGGCCTTGCCAGCCAGTTGCTGGACCGCCAGGCGACAGCCCGCACCCGGGCCCGCACCAAGCAGATCCTGGAAAGTTCCGTCGACGGCATCGTCATCGAGACCGCCGGACGCATCGTCGATTGCAACGAGGCCTTCATCCTGCTCAGTGGCATGCAGCGGGAAGCGCTGGTCGGGCGCACCTTTGCCGAACTGGTGCCGCGCGCGCCGTCCTCGGTCGACAAGCTGGTGCGCGCGACGCTGCTCACCGCCGCCGGCGCGCTGCTTCCCGTCGAGGTCGCGGCCCGCGAAGACCGCTACGAGCGGGACGATCTGACCGCCACCCGCTTTTATTCGGTGCGCGACCTGCGCCCGCGCCTCGCCCAGGAAGAGAAGATCTCCTACCTCGCCAGTTTCGACAATCTGACGGGCCTGCCCAACCGCTCCTCCTTCCTGGAGCATCTCGACAGCCAGATCGAAACGCGCCCGGCCAGCGCCCGGATCGCGCTCCTGGCCATCGATCTCGACCGCTTCAAGGAGGTCAACGACGTGCATGGCCATGCGGCGGGCGACCATGTGCTGTGCGTCCTGTCGGACCGCATGCGCACGGCCGTCGGCAAGGAGGCCTTCGTCGCCCGGCTGGGCGGCGACGAGTTCGTCGCCACCGCGCTGGTGCAGGACCGCGAGCAGGCGCTCGGCATCGCCTCGCGGCTCGAGCGCGAGCTCTTTGCCACCGTGCCTTACGACCATGTCGACCTGATCTGCGGCGCCTCCATCGGCATCTCGATCTTCCCCGACGATGCGGGAAGCCCGGCGACGTTGATGAACAATGCCGACCTTGCCATGTACCGGGCCAAGGGTTCGCCCGGCGAGGCGATCTGCTTTTACGAGGAGGGGATGGACGAGCGCGTGCGCGAGCGTCGCGCCATAGCGCTGCAGCTGCGTACCGCGCTTGCGGAAAACCAGTTCTTCCTCGTCTTCCAGCCGCAGGTCTCGGTCCGCGAGAACGAGGTGACCGGCTACGAGGCCCTGCTGCGCTGGCGCCATCCCGAGCGCGGCGTGCTGCTGCCGATGGAGTTCATCCCCATCGCCGAGGACACCGGCCTGATCCTGCCGATCGGAGAATGGGTGCTGCGCACCGCCTGCCGCGAGGCCGCGTCCTGGGACAACGAGCTGAAGATCGCGGTCAACGTCTCGGCGCTGCAGGTCGGCAGCATCGACATGCCCGACGTGATCCACGGCATCCTGATGGAGACCGGCCTGTCGCCGCAGCGGCTGGAAGTGGAGATCACCGAGACCTCGCTGATCCAGGATGCCGAGCGCACGCTGCATATCCTGCGGCGGATCAAGGCGATGGGCGTGTCGATCTCGATGGACGATTTCGGCATCGGCTATTCGTCCCTGTCGACCCTGCGCTCGTTCCCCTTCGACAAGATCAAGCTCGACAAGTCCTTCATGGACGATCTCGACCGCGGGCCGCAGGCCTCGGCGATGATCCGCGCCGTGCTGGCCCTCGGCGAAAGCCTCGATATCCCGATCCTCGCCGAAGGCGTGGAGACCGAGGCGCAGCTGGAATTCCTCACCCAGCAGGGCTGCACCGAGATTCAGGGCTATCTCGTCGGCCATCCGGACGAAAGCGCCGCGGAACCCGGCACGGCCGAGCAGAACCGGATCCTGCCGCCGCCGGTGATGCGGACGCCCCGCACCGGGAGCGGCCGCACCGGCGAGTGAAGCCGCCGGCCGGTCCTTGTCCTCTCCTGCCGACGGCCGTCTGCGTCAGCCGATGGCGGTGCGGCCCGGCCAGCGTTCGATGGCATAGCCCGCCTGCTTCGGCCACAACGCACGCGTTTCCGTGCCGAGCCGGCGGGCGGCGTGCAGCGGCCAGTTCGGATCGTCGAGCGCCGCCCGGCCGAGCCCGACGAGATCGGCGCGCCCTTGCGCGACTGCCTCCGCCGCCAACTCCGCCTCGCCCATCAGCCCCACCGCCATTGCCGGCAGGCCGGTCTCCTTGCGGATCTGCGCCGCCCAGGGCAGATACATGCCCGGGCCGATCTCGAAGCGCGAGCCGGTGAAGCCGCCGGCCGACACGTCGATGACGTCGACCCCGCGCTCGCCGACTGCGCGGGAAAAGGCCACGCTGTCCTCGATGGTGCGTCCGCCCTCCAGCCCGTCCACCGCCGACAGGCGCAGGAACAGCGGCATGTCGTCCGGCATCGCCGTGCGCACCGCCTCCACCACCTTGAGCGGGAAGCGCATGCGGTTCTCGGCGCTGCCGCCATAGGCGTCCTCGCGCCGGTTGGACAGCGGCGACAGGAACTGGTTCAGCAGGTAGCCGTGCGCGGCATGGATCTCGATCAGCTGGAAACCGGCCTCGACCGCTCGTTTCGTCGCCGCGGCCCAGGCCGCCACCTCCGCCTCGATATCGTCTTCGCTCATGGCGCGCGGCATCGGCGCGTCCTCGGCATGGGGCAGGGCGGAGGGCGCCACCGGCTCCCAGTGCTCGGCATCGGCCTCGCGCTCGTCGGTGCCGATCAGCCAGGGCGGGATCGAGGAGGCCTTGCGGCCGGCATGGGCCAGCTGGATGCCGGCGACCGCCCCTTGCGCGCGCAACAGCGCGGTGATCCGCGCCATGCCGGCGATCTGGCCATCGTCCCACAGGCCGGGGCAGCCATAGGTGATGCGTCCTTCGGCCGTCACCGCCGTCGCCTCGACGATCACGGTGCCGAAGCCGCCCAGCGCGAAGCGGCCGAGATGCACGAGGTGATAGTCGCCGACCACGCCGCCGCGCGCCGAATACTGGCACATCGGCGAGACGACGAAGCGGTTGGGCAGGGTCAGCCCGCGCAAGGGGAGGGGCGACAAGAGCTCGGTCATCGAATGTCCTTCCTGGCGATCCGGCCTGAGCTGGCCCTCACCCCGCGGCGGCCCCGCCGCGCCGGGCGGCATCGCGGGGGATGCGGCGGCACGCGTCTTGAACGGGCTGGGCCCTGCGGGGAGGGAAGGCTGGCGGGTCGGCGGATCGGGTTCGGGTAACGGTTTCGGATCAAATAGATGACCAACGGCACCCGCTTGTCCAGTGGGCAGCGGTTGCAGGGCTCGCGTCGGCCGGAGGCGCGCCTATTGTTCGCGGCAGATCCGGATGCCGGGATCCTCGCCGTCCTGCGTCTCCCAGTTCTGCAGCTCTAGGGCCCGCGGCGCGAAGGAGATCTTGCGCTCGTTCACCACCCCGCGGCCGGTCAGGAGATTGAGGTCGCAGCTCAGCGGCTCCTCCTCCTGCAGCGTGTCGTAGGAGGCGAAGGTCAGTCCGGCGACGACGAACCGTCCGTCGCGATAGGCGAGCGAGATCGTGTGCTCCCACCGGTTTCGGCCGATGGCGGAGTTCTGCGTGGTGATGGCGATGGAGCCGTTGGCAAGCGCCTTGATCGAGGGCTCCTGGCCGAAGGCGGCCGTGTCGCCGCCGCGCCCGCCCCAGATCTTGTCCGGTACAGCCAGCGCCAGCGCCAGCAGGCTCCCGTTCGTCTCCTCCGCGCGCAGGTAGACGTAAAGGCCGACCTGCATGTCGTCGCCGCGCGTCGTCGCCAGCAAGGCCAGGTCCTCGCGGCCGTCCTTGTTCCAGTCGCCGACGGCGGCATCGAGGATGTCCTGCGGGCGGATGTCGGGTGCTTGCGCGTCCGTCTGCCCATCCGCGGTCTGCGCGCCGGCCGGCGCGGCGAGGACCAGCGGCGCCGCGCAAAGAAGCGCAGCGGCTGCGGACAAGGCGAAGGGGCGGGCAATTCGGAGCAATCGAGTCATGCGGGTCTCTCCCTGCCGGACATCCGGCAGGGAGTCCTATCGCCGTGTTCGGCGGCAAATGCCAGCCCGGTTTCGCGCCGGGGCGCGATCCGGCGTGGCGCCTCAGGCCACCGCTTCCACGCCCCGTTCCTCCTGGCGGGCGCTGCGCAGCACGCGGCCCCACCAGGCGAGTTGATCCAGCATCCGCTCCGCCGCCGTGCCCAGATGCGGCAGCGCCTCGAAGTCGGCTCGGCCTTCGCGGATCGCCAGATAGTCGCCGTAGGAGATGTGGACGGCGGCCTTCACCGAGACCAGTTCCAGCTCCGCCGAGATCTGGCGCAGATGCATCACCGCCCGCGCGCCGCCGACGCCGCCATAGGCGATGCTGCCGGCCGGCCGGCGCACCCAGGAGGCATGGTCGAGCGCGTTCTTCAGCACGCCCGTCAGGCTGTGATTGTATTCCGCGACCGTGAAGACATAGGCGTCGCAGGTCGCCACCTTTGCCGCAAAGGCGCTTGCCGCCTGCTTCTGCGCCGTGCTCGCCGCCGGGTCGCCGTAGAAGGGCAAGGGGAAGTCGGCAAGGTCTATGACCTCGACGTCGAAGGCGCCGGTTTTCTCCGCCTGGGCGCGGATCCAGCGGGCGGGCTTGTCGGCAAAGCGGCCCTCGCGGGTGCTGCCGACGATGATCCCCAGCTTCAGTTTGCTCATGGAAGGTCCTTTCGTGTTCGAAAAACGGGGTCAGCCGCGCCGGGCGCTGTGGCTGGCGATCAGCTCGACGGGGATCGAATCGACGCGGGCGATCAGCGGTGCGATCCGCTCCAGATGCGCGGCGAAGTCCGGCGTTGCGCGCCAGTTGGCGGCCGCCATCGCGTCGGTGAAGCGGGTGATGACGACGAGGCAGCTGCTGTCGGAGGCCCAGTAGACCTCGTTGCCGAGCCAGCCGGCCTCGCCGGCCGCTTCGCTCAGGCGGGCGATTTCCTGCATCTGCATGTCGAGCAGCCGGTCGGCGGTGCCGCCCGTCGGGGTGAAGATGTTGATCATCGTGTAGGGGAGGGGCGCTTCGGCGGGGGCGAGGCGGGCCGCGGCCGCGGGGGCCGGGACGGGTGTTGCAGTCATTCTGTCGCTCCGGTTGTCTTGTCCGGGCAACGTGATAAAAGTTCAAGTGCACTTTAAGTCAACAGTCGCGCGGACGGTTTTCGCGCCTGCCCGCCGCAAAGGCTCCGCAAGCCATGCCCAGCCCCTCCCGCCGCGCCAAGCCAGGTCCTGTCCTCACCATCCAGCAGGTGGCGCGGCGCAGCGGCGTCGCCGCCTCCGCCCTGCGCTACTACGAGGAGCGCGGGCTGATCTCGGCCGAGCGCGCGGCCTCCGGCCATCGCCGCTTCGAGCGATCCGTGCTGCGGCGCATCGCCTTCATCGTCTTCGCGCAGCGTCTCGGTTTCACGCTTGAGGAGGTGAAGCAGGAGCTCGACAAGCTGCCGAGCGACCACATTCCGACCGGCGCCGACTGGGAGCAGCTGTCGCAGGTCTGGACGCAGCGGGTGGACGAGAGGATCGCCGAATTGCAGCGGCTCAAGCGCGGCCTTGCCGAGTGCATCAGCTGCGGCTGCCTGTCGCTCGCCCAGTGCCGCCTTGCCAATCCCGACGACCGCGCCGGGGCGCTGGGCGCCGGCCCGCGTTACTGGGTCGGCGCGCGCGATATCAAGCAGCTCCTGCCGTAGGTCTCAGCGCTCCGCAGGCTCCAGCCGCACCAGGAGGCGGCCGGCCTCCACCGTGTCGCGTTCGCTTGCTGCGATCTCGGCCACCGTGCCGTCGGCCGCCGCCTTCAGCTCCATCAGGAGCTTCATCGATTCCATCACCACCAGCGTGTCGCCCTTGGCGACCCTGTCGCCCGCCGCAACGCGGATCTCGACGACGAGGCCCGGCATCGGCGCGGCGATCCGCTCCGGCGAGGCGCCGTCGCCCGCCGCCCGGTCCTGGCCGAGATCGCCGAGCGGCAGCACCGCGCAGGCGATCTCCGTGCCCGGCCCGCACAGCCACATCCGTCCGTCATGGTGAGCGGCGGCGAAGCTTTCCGCCACACCATCGCGGGTGATGCGCACCCGGTCCGGCCCGGTCCACTGCGCGGCGATCTCCTGCGTCTCGCCGTCCGTGGCAAGGACCCGCCAGTTGCCCGCCTCGCGCGCTTCCAGCACGACGCGGCTCTCGGGTGCGGCCGCATCCACATAGGTCACCCGCGCCGGGCAGCCGGCCTGCGCGAGCAGGCGGAAGCCGGAAAGCGCCTGCCAGGGCGTTGCCGCCGCGCGCGGCCGGCTCGCAAGCGCCGCCGCCGCAAGGGCGAGGCCGTCCGCCTCCGGCACCCTCCATCCGTCCGGCCAGTTGCGGGCGATGAAGTCGGTGGTGACCTCGCCCTGCGCGAAGTCCGGCGAGGCCAGCGCGTCGTGCAGGAACAGCCGCGTGGTGGCCAGCCCCGCCACCTCCAGCCGGTCGAGGCCGGAGAGCAGCTTGCGCCGCGCCGCGTCCCGGTCGGGTCCGTGGGCGATCAGCTTGGCGATCATGGAATCGTAAGCCGCCCCGATCTCCGCCCCCGGCTCGATGCCGGCATCGCAGCGCAGTTCCGCAGGCGGCGACCACAACAGCACCTTGCCCGTGTCCGGGCGAAAGCCGGCGCTGGCGTCCTCCGCCGTCAGCCGCGCCTGGATCGCGTGGCCGTTGCAGGTGATGTCGTCCTGCGTCAGAGCCAGCTTCTCGCCGGCCGCCGCGCGCAGCTGCAGCTCCACAAGGTCGAGCCCGGTGATCTCCTCGGTCACCGTATGCTCCACCTGCAGCCGCGTGTTCATCTCCAGGAAGTGGACTTCCTGCGTCACCGCATCCATCACGAACTCGACCGTGCCGGCGCTGTCGTAGCCGATGGCCCGGCCGAGCCTGAGCGCTGCCTCGAACAGCCGCTCGCGGGTTTCGGGGAGCAAGCCCGGCGCCGGCGCCTCCTCGATCAGCTTCTGGTGATTGCGCTGGACCGAGCAGTCGCGCTCGAACAGGTGCAGCAAGGTGCCGTGCCTGTCGCCGATCAGCTGCACTTCCACATGGCGCGGGTTGCGCACCAGCTTCTCGATGAGCAGCCGTCCGTCGCCGAAGGCCCGCTCGGCCTCCGTGCGGGCCGCATCGATGGCAGCCTCCAGCCCCGCCTCGTCGTGGACGGCGCGCATGCCCTTGCCGCCGCCGCCGGCCGAGGCCTTGACCATCACCGGCAGGCCGATCTCGCGCGCGGCCCGCGCAAGATTGCCTGTCGACTGGTCCTCGCCGCTATAGCCGGGAATGCAGGGCACGCCGGCGCCTTCGGCCAGGCGCTTCGCCTCGATCTTGGCGCCCATCGCCGCGATGGCCCGCGCGTTCGGCCCGACGAAGGCGATGCCGTTTTCCTCGCAGGCCCGGGCAAGTTCCGGCCGCTCGGACAGGAAACCGTAGCCGGGGTGGATCGCGCCGGCCCCGCTCGCCCTGGCCGCGGCGATGATCCGGTCGAGGCGCAGGTAGCTGTCGCTTGCCGCCGCCCCGCCGATGGCGAGCGCCCGGTCGGCCATCCTCACATGCAGCGCGTTTCGGTCGGCATCGGAATGCACGGCGATGGTGGCGAGCCCCATGCGGCGCGCGGTGCGGATGATGCGGCAGGCGATCTCGCCGCGATTGGCAATCAGCAGGCTGTCGAACATGGTGCGCCTCACATCCTGTAGACCGGCCGCGGGCCGGTGTCCTTGTCGCCGCCCGCGCCCAGCGCCAGGCACAGGCCCAGCACGTCGCGGGTCTGGTCGGGCTCGATCAAGCCGTCGTCCCACAGCCGCGCGGTGGCGTAGTAGGGATCGCTCTGCTCCTCGAACTGGGCGCGGGTGCGCCGGTCCAGCTCGGCGATCTCCGCTTCGTTCGCCTGCGATTTCAGGCTGGCGCGGCGCAGCTCCGTCACCACGGTGGCGGCGACATCGGGGCTCATCGTCGCGATGCGCGCGTTCGGCCAGGAGAACAGGAAGCGCGGGCGGAAGCCGCGCCCGCACATGCCGTAATTGCCGGCGCCGTACGAGCCGCCGACGATCACCGTGTATTTCGGCACGCGCGCATTGGAGACGGCATAGACGAGCTTGGCCGAATGCTTGGCGATGCCGCCGCGCTCGGCGTCGGTGCCGACCATGAAGCCGGTGATGTTCTGCAGGAACAGCAGCGGGATCTGGCGCTGGTCGCACAGCTCGATGAAATGCGCCCCCTTCAGCGCGCTTTCGGAAAACAGCGCCCCGTCATTGGCCAGGATCCCGACCGGGTAGCCATAGATATGGGCAAAGCCGGTGATCAGCGTCGCCCCGTAGTCGGGCTTGAACTCGGCGAGCTGCGATCCGTCGACCATCGAGCGGATCAGCGCGCGCATGTCGGCCGGGCGCTTCAGGTCCACCGGCGCATGCTCGGACGGGCGCCCGGCGGCAACGAGCGGCGCCAGGGCCTCGCGCGGCGGCGGCGTCACCTTGCGGCCCTCGCCCAGATTGGCGACGATCTCGCGCAGCATGCGCATGGCGCTTTCCTCGTCGGGCGCGACGTGGTCGCTGACGCCGGAGACGGTGGTGTGCATGTCGGCACCGCCCAGCGTTTCGCCGTCGACGATCTCGTTGATCGCCGCCTTGACGATGGGCGGGCCACCGAGATGGATGCGGCCCGTGCCGCGCACCATGATCACCTGGTCGCTGAGCGCCGGGATATAGGCGCCGCCCGCGGTGCAGCCGCCGAAGACGACGGAGATCTGCGGCAGGCCGGCCGCCGACATCTGGCACTGGCGCCAGAACGCCCCGCCGAAATGGTCCTTGTCGGGAAACACCCGGTCCTGCTCGGGCAGGAAGGCGCCGCCGCAATCGACCAGATAGATGCAGGGCAGGCCGTGCTCCTCCGCCACTTCCTGGGCGCGTGAATGCTTGCGCACCGTCTCGGCGAAGAACGAACCGCCCTTCACCGTGGCATCGTTGGCGATCAGCATGCAGGGCCGGTCGTGGATCAGGCCGATGCCGGTGACGATGCCTGCTCCCGGCACCTCGCCGCCATAGAGCCCGTGCGCGGCCAGCGGCGACAGCTCCAGGAAGGCGGTGCCGGGATCGAGGGCCAGCTCGATGCGCTCGCGCACGAAGATCTTGCCGCGCTCCGCGTGGCGGGCGCGAAACTTCTCGCCGCCGCCTTGCGCTGCCGCCGCCTGCACCTGTCTCAGTGCGGCCACCAGGTCGTCCATGCCTGCCACGAGCTGCTCCTCCCGTTTGCATCGCTTCGCCCGGTTCGAGACCCTCGGCCCCGGTTGGGCGATTGACAATCTACCTAACGACCGTTAGAAAAACTGTCAACAGGCTGACCCATCAGCCGCATGCGACGAGGCTCGGGGAGGAGATCGCGCAATGCCAGACACGAAATCCGACACGCAGCCCGATACGGGAACCACCAGCGAACCGAACGGGAGCGCCCGCGACTGGGTGCGGCTCGACCGGCACGGGCCGGTCGCCGTCCTCGTTCTGGCCGCACCGGAGCAGCTCAACGGCATCCACGCCCCGATGATGCGCCAGCTGCATGCAAGGCTGGCCGAGGTCGCGGGCGATGACGCCATCCGCGCGCTGGTGCTGACCGGCGAGGGGCGGGGCTTTTGCGCTGGCGCCCATGTCGGCGAGATGGCGGGTTTTTCCGACAAGGGTCCTGCCGTCGGCCGGCTGCTCGACGAGGGCTGGAACCGCGCGGTGCGCCAGATCCGCGCCCTGCGAAAGCCGGTGGTCGCGGCGGTCAACGGCATTGCCGCCGGCGGGGGTGTCGGTCTGGCACTCGCCTGCGACATCGTGCTTGCCGCCCGTTCCGCCAGTTTCATCCAGGTCTTCGGCCCGCGCCTCGGCGTCGTTCCGGATGTCGGCAGCACCTGGTTCCTGCCGCAGGCGCTGGGCCGCGCCCGCGCGCTGCATCTGATGCTGACCGGCGATCCGCTGAAGGCCGAGACCGCCGCCGACTGGGGGCTGATTGCCGGCTGTGTCGAAGATGGCGAGCTGATGGATGAGGCCCTTGCCCTTGCCGGGCGGCTGGCGCGCGGGCCCGTTGCGGCCTTCGCCGAAATCCGCGAGGCGGTCGCGCAGGGCCTTGCCTCGACCCTCGACGCCGCGCTCGACCTGGAGCGCGACGTCAATGCCCGCCTTGCCGGCGGACCCGACTTTGCCGAGGGCGCGGCGGCCTTCGTCGAAAAGCGCGAGCCCCGCTTCGGCGGCGCCTGACAATACCAGGATCCTGACAAGACCAGGATCCAGTTTTCGCCGCCGGCAGCAAGGCCGGCCGGCACGCAACACGGGATGGACCGAATGACAGCTTCCGGTTTCGATGTGACCAGCGCCAGCGACTTCTTTTTCGAGGAAGAGCACAAGATGCTGCGCGATCAGGTGCGCCGCTTCGTCGAGGAGGAGATCAAGCCGCATGCCGACCAGTGGGAGCGCGACGGCGCCACCCCGCGCGAGCTGCTGCGCAAGATGGGCGCGCTCGGCTTCTTCGGCATCCGCTATCCGGAAGCCTATGGCGGCAGCGCCATGGACGAGCGCGCCACCGTCGTCCTGTCGGAAGAGCTCGGCCGCTGCACCTATGCCGGCGTCGCCATCACCGCGCTGGTCCACACGGACATGGCCTCGGTCCATCTCTTCAACGCCGGCAACGACGCCCAGAAGGCGAAATACATGCCCGGCATCATCAGCGGCGAGACCATCACCGCCGTCGGCGTCACCGAGCCGGACGCCGGCTCCGACGTCAAGGGCATCCGCACCACCGCCCGCCGCGAGGGCGACCACTACGTCCTGAACGGCACCAAGACCTTCATCACCAACGGCGTGCTGGCCGATGTCTACTGCATCGCCGCCAAGACCGGCGGCGACGGGCCGGCCAGCAAGGCGGTGACCATGTTCATCATTGAGAAGGGCATGGAGGGCTTCACCGTCTCGCGCGCCCTTGACAAGCACGGCTGGCGCAGCTCGGACACGGCCGAGCTCTCCTTCGTCGATGTCCGCGTCCCGGCCGAGAACGTGCTCGGCGAGGAAGGGCGCGGCTTCTACGAGATCATGAAGAACTTCCAGAACGAGCGCCTCGTGCTCGGCGCCATGGCCATGGGCGAGGCCCAGGCCGCCATCGAGCTGACGGTCGCCTATGTTCGCGACCGCAAGGCCTTCGGCGCTCCGCTCTGGGAAAAGCAGGCGATCCGCCAGCGCCTCGCCATGCTGTCGTCGCGGGTCGAGGCGGCCCGGCAGATGGTCTACGCCACCGCCGCCCGGTCGGCGCGCGGCGAGCAGCTGGTGCGCGAGGTCTCGATGATCAAGGCGCTGTGCGGCGAGCTGGTCAACGAGGTCATGTATGCCTGCGTCCAGTTCCACGGCGGCATGGGCTTCATGCGCGAGAGCACCATCGAGCGCATGTCGCGCGATGCCCGCGTCCAGGCGATCGGCGGCGGGGCGACCGAGGTGATGCTCGAAGAAGTCGCCAAGCGCATGTGACCGCAATGCGCGCCTTCGTGCTGGAAACCGGCTTCGGCCTCGACAACCTGGTGCTGCGGGAGCGGGAAACGCCGATGCCGGGGCCGGGCCAGGTGCTGCTGGAAATGCGCACCGCCTCGCTCAACTACCGCGATCTCGTGGTGGTGGCCGGCGGCCATGGCCGCGCCGTGCGCCCGCCCCTTGTGCCGCTGTCCGACGGCGTCGGCATCGTCGTGGAGACCGGGCCGGGGGTGCGCGACCTTGCCGTCGGCGACCGGGTGGCGCCGGCCTTCTACCAGCACTGGCAGGGCGGGGCCCCACCCGACGATCTGGAGGCCGGCCGTCTCGGCGGGCCGCTGGATGGCGTGCTCGCCTCCCATTGCGTCTTTCCCGAAAGCGGCCTCGTCAAGATCGCCGAGGGCCTGTCCAATGCGGAGGCGGCAACGCTTCCCTGCGCCGGCGTCACCGCCTGGAGCGCCCTGTCCGAGCCCTGGCCGCTGCGCCCGGGCGAGAGCGTGCTGATCCAGGGAACGGGCGGGGTTGCCTTGATGGCGCTGGCCCTTGCCCGCCGTGCCGGCGCCCATACCATCGTCACCACCTCTTCGCCGATCAAGGCGGCGCGCCTTGCCGCGCTCGGCGCCGATCTCGTCATCGACCGCAATGCGACGCCCGACTGGGCCCGCGCTGTGCGCGAGGCGACGGGTGGGCGCGGCTGCGAGCGGGTGCTGGAGCTCGGCGGGGCGGCGACGCTGAACGAGTCGGTCAAGGCGGTGCGCACTGGCGGCACCATCCTCCTGATCGGCAATGTCACCGGTTCGATGGCCGAGCTCTTCCTGCCGCTGGTCCTGACCCGCCGCATCACCCTGCATTCGGTGTCCTGCGGCTCGCGCCAGGCCTTTCAGGCGCTTATGGGCGCGCTGGCGGCGGGCGGCATCCGCCCGGTGGTCGACCGGGTCTTCCCCTTCGAAGAGGCGCACGAGGCCTTCCGCACCCTTGAAAAGGGAGAGCACTTCGGAAACATATGCCTCTCGCTCTCGCAGGACCCGTCCCGTTGACCGCCTCCCTTCCCAAGCCGCAGAAGAAGACGAAGAAGGCGCTCGAAGCGCGGCAGGTCATCATGGCCGCCGCCGCCCGGATGATGCGCGAGCGCGGCTATGCCGACACCTCGCTGCGTGATCTGGCGGCCGAGGTCGGCATGAAGGCCGGCAGCCTCTACTACCATTTCGCCTCCAAGGACGAGCTTGCCATCGAGGTCATGCGGCTCGGCGTGCAGCTTGTCTGCGATGCAGTCGACGAGGCGCTGGCGAAGCGACCGGACGCAAGCCCGCGCGAGCGGATCGTCATCGCCCTCAAGGTCCATCTGGAGACGCTGCTCTCGGCGAGCGATTTCGCCTCGGCCCATATCCGCTGCTACCCCTTCGTGCCCGAAGCGGTGCAGCTGGAGCTGCTGGCGACGCGCCGCAACTACGACAAGGTCTGGAGCGCGATCATCCGCGACTACCTCGGGGCGGAGGCCGACGGCCTGCGCGTCCGCTACCTGCGCCACGCCCTGATCGGCGCGCTCAACTGGTCGCTGGAATGGTTCGACCCCGCCCGCGACACCGTTCCGGGCTACGTCGCCGCGCTCGAGCGGCTGCTGCCGCCAGAAACCAAAGCCTGAGACGCTCTCAGCGCTGCGAGGCGGCGACCATCGCGCCGACGCCGATGAAGGCACCGCCCGTCACCCGGTTGAACACCTGTCCCCAGCGCGTCAGCCAGGGTGCCAGCCGTCCGGCCGCGCCCGCCAGCACCACCTCGTAGGCGAACTCCACCGCCGCGTAGGTGCCGGCGAAGATCGCGAACTGCAGCAGGAGCGAGGTGCCCGGCTGCATGAACTGCGGCAGGAAGGTCGAAAAG
This sequence comes from Stappia sp. G46H5W, assembly GCF_058448995.1. NCBI lineage: Bacteria > Pseudomonadati > Pseudomonadota > Alphaproteobacteria > Hyphomicrobiales > Stappiaceae > Stappia > Stappia sp. G46H5W. The sequence continues at coordinate 393,209 of NZ_JBZFLL010000006.1, forward strand.
AAGATCAGCGCCTTGGGGTTCGACAGCGCCACCAGCAGGCCTTGCGTGAAGGCGCGGCGGCGGCTGATCGGGCGTGCCGCCGGGCCGCCCTCGCTCGCCGCCTGGATGCCGGCGGTGAAGGCCGGCGCCCGCCACAGCCGGATGCCCAGCCAGATGAGATAGGCAGCGCCCACCCACTTCACGACGCTGAACAGCATCTCGGAGGTCAGCATCAACGCGCCGAGGCCGGCGAGCGAGGCGCCGATCAGAAGCGCCATTCCGGTGATGCAGCCGAGCGCGGTGAACACGGTGCGGCCGAGCCCGTAGCGGACCCCGTGATTGAGGCAGAGGAGGCCGTTCGGTCCCGGTGTCAGCGACAGGGCGAGCGAGGCCAGCAGGTAGACCAACCACAGATCGAAGCTCATGCCGGCACTCCACACGGGCGGGCGGGGATAACGTGCAGCCGGCGCGAAAACGGTGGGCGGCCGGGCGGCGAACTTTAACACGCGCCGCGCCCGTGGAAAGGGGCTGCGCGCGGCTTGGCGATTTTGCGACGATTGAGACGGGTTCAGCCGATTTCGAGACGGAATTTTGCAAAATCCGTCTCGAAATTCTCAAACCCTTTCCCGGTCGACATCGCGCCGTTTCGCCAGCTTTCGCAAGGGGTTTCGGCTTTTCTGCGCCGGTTTGCGGGGTTTCCCTACTTGCCCCGGCCCGCCGCCTGCGGGCTATGGTGCGCCGGGGCGGGCAGCAGCGAGGCACGGCAGGGAATGACGGAATTGCGGACCGGCGGAACGGGCGAGACAGAGGCGGGGCACCAGCCGGGAGCGGGCCATCTTTCGGGCCAGCGCTTCAAGCTTCGGGTCTGGATCACCTCGCGGCTCTGGGCCCAGGTGGTCGCAGGCATGGTGCTGGGCTTCGGCCTCGGCCTGCTGCTCGGCGAAGGCGCCGGCCTGGTGGCGCCCGACACCGCCGAGGCCATCGGCCTGTGGCTGGCGCTGCCCGGCCGCATCTTCCTGGCGCTGATCGCCATGGTCTTGGTTCCGCTTGTCTTTTCGTCCATCGTCGGCGGTCTTGCCGGCGCCGGGTCCGGCGACACGCTGCGGCGGGTCGGGCTCTGGCTTGCAGGCTTCATCCTGGCGACGACGGCGGCAGCGGCGGTCGTCGGCGTGATGCTGGCCGAATGGCTGCGCCCGGGCGCTGCGCTTGTCGGCCTGCGCCAGGCCGGCGCGCAGGCTGCTGCCGGCGTCGAGGCTCCCGATGCCGTTGCCGCGCCGGTCTCCAGCACCTTGCCCGACCTCATCGTCAATGTTCTGCCGCAGAATCCGACCGCCTCCATCGCCCAGGGCGACATGCTCGCGGTTGTGGTCCTCGCCCTGCTGGTCGGCGTCTCGGTGACCCAGATCGACCGCTCGCGCGCGGACCCCTTCCTCCGCCTGATGGAAGCGCTGCTGTCGATCTCCATGAACATCGTCAAATGGGCTATGTTCCTGGCGCCTTTGGCGGTTTTCGGGCTGATGGCGCAGCTCGTCATCCGGGTCGGCCCGGAAACCCTGACCGGAATTTCCGGCTATGTCGGCACGGTTCTGCTCGGTCTCGCCCTGCTGCTCCTGCTTTATCTGGCGCTGGTCGGGCTGATGGGCGGGATCTCGCCGCGCCGTTTCTTCCAAGTGGCCGGCGGCAACCTGCTGCTGGCCTTCTCGACCTCCAGTTCCTCGGCGGTGATGCCGGTGACGATCCAGACGGCGCGCCGGCTCGGCGTGCCCGAAGGGATCGCCAATCTGGTGGTGCCGCTCGGCGCGACCATGAACATGGCCGGAACCGCGCTCTACCAGTCGGTCGCCATCCTCTTCATGGCCCAGCTCGCCGGGGTGGAGCTGTCCTTTGCGCAGATCGGGGTGATCACGGCGACGCTGGTCGCCTCGTCCATCGGGGCTCCGGGCACGCCCGGCGTCAGCATCGCCATTCTGCTGAGCGTTGCCGCCAGCGCCGGCATTCCGGCAGACGGGATGGTGATCATTCTGGGCGTCGACCGGCTGCTCGACATGTGCCGCACGGTGGTCAATGTCGCCGGCGACCTTGTCGCGGCGGTCGGCCTGCGCGGTCTTTCGGAAGACCTGCCGCCGGAACCGGGCGAGCCGGTTCCGGTCTGACGGCCGGCACAAGCCTTTGCCCGCAAACGACAAGGGCCGCCGGAAACCGGCGGCCCTTTCTCTTTGCAATCGCAAGACGTTCCGCGGGGAAGCGCGCCTTGCCTGCTTCGCCCTTACTCCGCCGGGGTCTTCTCGGCGGCGGGCGCCGGATGGTCTTCGTCCTCGTGCTTCGGCAGGTGGCCGTCGATCGGGATGCGGCGGAACATCCGCATCACGAAGACGAAGAACACCGGCACGAAGAAGATCGCCAGGATCGTGCCGGAGATCATGCCGCCCATCACGCCGGTGCCGATGGCGTTCTGGCTGCCGGCGCTGGCACCGCTCGCGATGGCCAGCGGCGTCACGCCCAGGGTGAAGGCCAGCGACGTCATCAGGATCGGCCGGAAGCGCAGATGCGCCGCCTCGATGGTGGCGTCGATCAGCGAGCGCCCCTCTGCCATCAGGTCCTTGGCGAACTCGATGATCAAAATGGCGTTTTTCGCCGACAGGCCGACGATGGCGATCAGGCCGACAGTGAAGTAGACGTCGTTCGGCATGCCGCGCAGCGTCACCGCGGCGACCGAGCCGATCACGCCGAGCGGCACGACGAGCATCACCGCGAACGGGATCGACCAGCTCTCGTAGAGCGCGGCCAGCAGCAGGAACACGAACAGGATGCTGAGGCCGATCAGGAACGGCGCCTGCGATCCCGACTGGATTTCCTGCAGCGACTGGCCCGTCCACTCGTAGCCGAAGCCGGCCGGCAGCTCGCCGGCAAGCCGCTCCATCTCGGCAATGGCATCGCCCGACGAGTAGCCGGGCGCGGCCTCGCCGGATATACGGATCGACGGGTAGCCGTTATAGCCGACGATCTGCGAGGGGCCCTTGCGCCACTCCACGCTGGCGAAGGCCGAAAGCGGCACCATTCCGCCGTTGTTGTTGCGGACGTTCAGGCGCAGCAGGTCGTTGGTCTGCATGCGGGCGTCCTGGTCGGCCTGCACCGTCACGCGCTGCATGCGTCCCGAGTTCGGGAAGTCGTTGACATAGGTCGAGCCGAGATTGGCCGAGATGGTCGCGTTAATGTCGGCGAAAGCGACGCCGAACGCATTGGCCTTCTCGCGGTCGATGATGAGGTCGACCTGGGCCGCATCCGGAAGGCCGTCGATGCGCAGGCCCGCCAGGATCGGACTTTGCGAGGCCGCCGCCATCAGTTGGTCGCGTGCGGCGCCAAGCGCCTCGGTGCCGCGTCCGCCGCGGTCCTGCAGGCGGAAGCTGAAGCCGTTCGAGGTGCCAAGGCCCTGGATCGCTGGCGGCGACAGGGCGAAGGAGATCGCGTCCTTGATGCCGAAGAGCTGGCCGTTGGCGCGGCCCGCAATGGCGCCGGCTGCATCCTCGGGTCCGCGTTCGGACCAGTCCTTCAGCGTCACGAAGGCAAGGCCGGCATTCTGTCCGGTGCCGGAGAAGCTGAAGCCGAGAATGCCGACGATGCGCGAGACGGCGCTTTCCTTGCCGAAGATCGCCTCGACCTGCTCGATGACCTCCAGCGTGCGGTTGGCGCTCGCCTCGGGCGGAGCCTGGATGTTGACCAGCAGGTAGCCCTGGTCTTCGTTCGGCAGGAACGAGGACGGCAGGCGCATGAAGCCCCAGCCGAGGCCGACCAGCAGGGCGAGATAGATGATCATCATCCGCCCCGCGCGGCGCGAGATCCACCCGGCGACCGAGCTGTAGCCGTTGGTCGTGCGGGCGAAGCCGCGGTTGAACCAGCCGAAGAAGCCCGTTTTCTCGTGGTGGCCCTGCGGGATCGGCTTCAGCATGCTGGCGCAGAGCGCCGGCGTGAAGGACAGCGCCAGGAAGCCGGAGAACAGGATCGACACGACCATGGTCAGGCTGAACTGCTGGTAGATGACGCCGACTGCACCGGGAAAGAACGCCATCGGCACGAACACCGCCGTCAGCACCAATGTGATGCCGATGATGGCGCCGGAAATCTGCGACATCGCCTTGCGCGTCGCCGCGCGCGGCGACAGGCCTTCCTCCGCCATGATGCGCTCGACGTTCTCGACCACGACGATGGCGTCATCGACGAGAATGCCGATGGCCAGCACCATCGCGAACATGGTCAGCACGTTGATCGAGAAGCCGGCCGCCAGCATGACGGCGCAGGTGCCCAGCAGCGCCACCGGCACCACCAGCGTCGGGATGACGGTGTAGCGGAAGCTCTGCAGGAACAGGAACATCACCACGAAGACGAGGGCGACGGCCTCCAGCAGGGTGTGGATCACCTTCTCGATCGACGCCTCGACGAAGGGCGAGGTGTCGTACGGGATCTCGTAGGCGATGCCTTGCGGGAAGAACTGGGCCAGTTCCTCCATCTTGGCGCGCACCGCCTCCGATGCCGCCATGGCGTTGCCGGTCGAGGAGAGCTGCACGCCGATGGCCGCGCTCGGCTGGCCGTTCAGGCGTGTCGAGAAGTTGTAGTCCTCGCCGCCGATTTCGAGGCGCGCGACATCGGAGAGGCGGACCGTGGAGCCGTCGGGATTGGCCCGCAGCACCACCTGGCCGAACTCGTCGAGGGACGACAGCTGCCCCTTGACCAGCACGCTGGCCGAGATCTGCTGGGTGATCGGGTTGGGCAGCGCGCCGATGCGGCCGGCCGCGACCTGGGCGTTCTGCGCCCGGATCGCATTGATGACGTCGCTGGACGTCAGGTTGAGGCCCAGCATCTTGTCCGGGTCCAGCCAGACGCGCATGGACCGCTGGGTCGCGAAGAGCTGGGCGCTACCGACACCCTCGATACGGCGGATCTCGCCGAGCACGTTGCGGCTGAGATAGTCGCCGAGATCGACCACGTTGTAGGAGCCGTCGGTCGAGGTGACCGACACCACCATCAGGAAGCCGGCGCCGGCCTGCTCGATGCGGATGCCCTGCTGGGTGACGATGCCGGGCAGTCGCGGCTCGACGCGGCGCACCGCGTTCTGCACGTCGACCGAGGCCTGCGACACGTCGGTGCCGGGCTGGAACGTCGCGGTGATCGAGATCCGGCCCGACGTTTCGGAGGTGGACTCGAAATAGATCAGCCCCTCGACGCCGTTCAGCTCTTCCTCGATCGGGCGGGTGACGCTGAGATAGGCGTCTTCAGGCGCCACGCCCGGATAGTTGGTCGAGATGGAAATCTGCGGCGGGGCGACGTTGGGATATTGGGCAACCGGCATGAAGGGGATCGCGATCACGCCGGCAAGCGTGATGAAAATGGCGATGACCCATGCGAAGACCGGCCGGTTGATGAAAAAGGACGGCATCAGATCGGATCCTGTGAGACCGGCCCGCAGGCGGCGCGGGAGGGCGCCGGCGGCCGTGGGCGGGCCGTTGAGTCAGGACGGGGCGGGCGCTGCCCCTTGCGCAGGGCGCGCCCGTCCCGACAGGTTATTTGGCCGCGACGGCGGCCGTCTTGCTTGCATCTTCCCAGGGGGTCGCCGCGACCGGTGCGCCGGGGCGCAGCTTCTGGAAGCCCTCGACGATCACCTTGTCGCCGGCGGAAAGGCCCTTGGTGATGACCCAGCGGGTGCCAATGATGCGGCCGGTCTCGACGGAGCGCAGCTCGGCCTTGTCCTCGGCGCCGACCACATAGACCTGAGCCTGGCCGCCGGCGTTCCGCTGCACGGCCTGCTGCGGCACGGCAAGCGCGTTCTGTTCGATGCCCTGCTCGATCAGGACCCGGACATACATCCCCGGCAACAGGTCGCCGTCCGGGTTCGGGAACTCTCCGCGCAGCGTGATTTGCCCGGTCGTGGCGTCGACCGCCGCCTCGGAGAACAGCAGCCGGCCCTTGTGCGGATACTCCTGTCCGTCATCCAGCTTCAGCTGCACGGCCGCCTCTCCGGCGCTCGGTCCGGTCAGCGAACCGACCTCCAGCGAACGGCGCAGGCTCAGCAGCTGGTTGGCGGACTGGGTGAAGTCCGCATAGACCGGATCGAGCTGCTGGATCGTCGCCAGCACGCCGCTGGAGGAATCCACCAGCGCGCCTTCGGTCAGCAGGGCCCGGCCGATGCGGCCGGAGATCGGTGCCCGCACCTCCGAGAAATGCAGGTTCAGCTCGGCCGCGTCGAGACCCGCCTGGGCGATCGCGACATCCGCGTCGGCCTGGGCGAGCGAGGCGATCGCGTTGTCGCGTGCCTGCACGCTGGTCACCCGGCGCTCGTGCAGTTCCTTCTGCCGGTCCGCCTCCTGGCGGGCCTGCAGCTGCACCGCCTGGGCGCGCTGCAGCGTCGCGCGGGCGCTCGCGACCTGGACGCGGAACGGCTCGGGATCGATGCGGTAGAGGACGTCGCCTTCCTGGACGATGCTGCCCTGCTCGAACACCCGTTCGACCAGGATGCCGGAGACGCGCGGGCGCACCTCGGCGATCCGCGTCGGGGCGATACGACCCGGCAGCTCGTTGGTGATCGGCAGCGTCTCGGCCTTGAGCTCCACGAAGCTCACACCGGTAGGCGGCATGGCGGGCGCGCCACCGGCCTCGTTCTTGCTGGCGACCTCGTTGCAGCCGGCCAGCAGGGCGGCGGCGAGGATCACGGCGGACAATCTGAATTTCATCGGGTCGACCTCTCGGGGGAAGAGGAAAGTGCGGGAGCGGGCACGGATACCGGTGCAGGCACCTGGTCGACGAGCCAGCCGATTTCGGAAATGATCCGGGCACGTTCTTCCGGCGCCCAGTCTTGCAGTCCGAGCCATTCGAGCGACATCAGCCCCTCGATGGCGAGAAAGGCGAGCAACGCGCCACGGGGGCTGCGCGAATTGCCGGTGACCTGCGCGATGCGCTCGCCATAGGTCCGGGCAATCGGCTCGCGCAGGTCGGCATCCTGGGCGAGCGAGGCGAGCAGGCCGAGCGCCACCGCCCGGTCCTCCTCGGTAAGCAGGTGCGAAGCAACCTCTATGCGGGTGCGAATCGCCGCGTTCGGATCGCCGGAAAAATTCGCCGCAGCCTCCTGCTCGCAGGTTGCGTGCGCTGCCAGCCGCCGCTCGACGACGGCTTTGATCAGGGCCTGCTTGGTCTTGTAGTCGTAAAGGACGCTGGCCTTGCTGATGCCGGCCTCACAGGCCACCGCATCCAGCGTCAGGCGCGCAGCACCGTCCCGCATCACGACCTGCTCGGCCGCGTCCAGTACCGTGTCGCGCTTGATTGTCCGCTTGCGTCCCATGCCGATCCCGTTTTTCCAACCGGATGGATATATATTCTCCCCGGTTAGATGCAACAGGTTTTTTGCAGCGCAACACGAAGTTTTGAAACGGTCGCCGGGCGTCCTCAATCGCCGCCGCGAACCTGAACGGTGCGGCGTTTCGAAGGATGCGGCGCGCGCGAAGTGAGCGTATCGCGCATGCGTCCGGCGGTGCTGCGCAGGGCAGGCACGGCAGGGCGGTCGACGCTGTCGTCGTCGGGCGCGGCGCAGCGCATGGCCACCAGCAGGGCGACGGTTGCCTGGTCGAGCCGCGTCTGCAGCTTCGACAAGGGGGCGGGCCGGCCGATCAGGTAGCCTTGCACCTCGTTGCAGCCTTCCTCGGCCAGAACGCGCAGTTCGTCCGCCTCCTCGACGCCTTCGGCCACGACGCTCATGCCGAGCGCGTCGCCCAGCCGGACGATGGTCTCCACGATGGAGCGCGCGCTCGGTGTCTTGCGCATCGCCCGGATGAAGGAGCGGTCGATCTTGATCACGTCGAAGGGGAAGCGCGCCAGATAGCCGAGCGAGGAATAGCCGGTGCCGAAGTCGTCGAGGGCGATGCGCACCCCGAGCGCCTTCAGCGCGGTGAGGATCTGCAGCGCACGCCGGTCGTCGTCGATGAGGACGTTTTCTGTGACTTCCAGCTCCAGCCGCCCGGCGGCGAGACCGGTCGCCTCCAGCACGTCGCGCACCGTCTCGATGAAGTGCTTGTCGCGGAACTGCAGCGGGCTGACATTGACGCTGATGCGCGGGATTTCCGGATGCGCCTGGACGATGGCGCAGGCGCGGCGCAGCACCCATTCGCCGATGGCGATGATCCGGCCCGACTGCTCGGCGACGGGAATGAAGTCGTTGGGGCTGATCATCCCCTTTTCCGGGTGATGCCAGCGGATCAGCGCCTCATAGCTGCCGATGCAGCTGCTGCGCAGGTCGAGCCTGGGCTGCAGGTAGAGCTCGAACTCCTCCTGCTCGATGGCCTGCACCAGGTCGGCTTCCAGCAGCCGGCGCTTGAGCAGCGCGGCATCCATGCCTTCCTCGAACAGGCAATAGGTGTTGCGGCCGAGATTCTTGGCCTTGTAGAGCGCCGTATCGGCGCGCGAGACGATGATCTCGGTGTCCTCGCCATGCAGCGGGCTGACGGCAATGCCGATGCTGGCCCCGCTGCGCAGCGTCAAGCCGTTGCCGCAGTCGATGGGCTGCGACAGGGCATGGACCAGCCGGTGGGCGAGATCGGCGGCCTGGTTGGCGAAGGCGATCTGGTGCTGGATGATGGCGAATTCGTCGCCGCCCAGACGGGAAATGGTATCGCTGGCCGGTACGAGCGCGCGCAGCCGGTCGGCGGTCGCGCGGATCACCTGGTCGCCGGCCAGATGGCCGTGCACGTCGTTGATCTCCTTGAACCGGTCGAGGTCGATCATCAGCACCGCGGCCGAGCCGTCGCGTCGGCGGGCGTCGGCCAGGACGGCGGCCAGCCGGTTGGAGAACACGGTGCGGTTCGGCAGGTCGGTCAGCGGATCGTGTTCGGCCAGGTGGCGGATATGCTGTTCGGCCTTCTTGCGGTCGCGCAGGTCGACCATCGCCGACACGCGGGTTCGCTCGCCGCGATACAGAACCTCACGGGCGCGCACTTCCACGGGGATGCGGGTCCCGTCGGCATGGATGATGTGCAGCTCGTAGGGCCCGCTTTCCTTGTGCGACAGCTGTTCGCGAACCCGTTCCCGGTCCTCCTGGGCGATATGCCCGAGCATGTCGGTGCCCTTGAGTTCGTCGAGCGAGCAGCCCATCAGCTGTTCCAGCGCATGGTTGCCGTCGATGATGCGCCCCCGCACGGAGATGACGATCGCCTCGAACGTCGCATTGGCGAGGGCGGTGAGCCGCTCGGCTTCCTCCTCGGCCCGTCGCAGCTCCGCCTTGCGCCCGCGGGCAAGCTCCTCGTTCTGGATCGAGTCCATCAGCCGGTTGAACAGGCGGGTCATCCGCTCCGCCTCGTCTCCCGGCTCCACCGGCAGGCGCAGGCTGAGATCGGCGTGCCCCTCGACCAGCCGCCCAACGGCATCCTCCACATGGCCGATGCCCAGCCTGGTGCCGTGCTCTGCCTCGTTGAGTCCGCGGATCTCGCCCTCGCGGTCGACGCGCAGCGCGATGACACGCTTCAGCACCAGGAAGAAGGCAAGGCCGAGACCGAAGGCAAAGACGAAGTTCAGCGCCGCGCCGCCCGCCTGCACCGCGAGCTGGGCGAGGCGGCCGCCGGCGGGCAGGTTCTCGATCGGGGCCAGCAGGGCAAGCCCGAGCGTGCCGACCACGCCGGCAATGCCGTGCACGCCGATGGCGCCGACCGCGTCATCGATGCACAATTGCCGCTCCAGCACGGAAACGCCGATGACGGCGGCAAGACCGCCAGCCAGACCGATGGCGAGCGCCCCCTGCGTCTGCAGCACCATGCAGCCGGCGGTGACGGCGACGAGGCCGCCGAGCATGCCGGTGAACGCCTTCTCGGGCAAAAGCACGCCCTCGCGCGCCCAGGCGATGACATAGCCTCCGCAGGTGCCTGCGGCGGCCGCCAGCACGGTATTGGCGATGACATGGGCAATGTCGGGCGAGGCCGTGAGCGTCGAGCCGCCGTTGAAGCCGATCCAGCCGACGAACAGCAGCAGGGCGCCGGTGGTGGCCAGGACCGGACTGTGGCCCTGGAAGCGGACCGGCCGACCCTGCGCATCGAAACGGCCGATCCGCGGGCCGATGACGAGACAGGCGGCAAGCGCGATCCACGCACCGGTGCCATGCACCACGGTGGAGCCGGCGAAGTCGACGAAACCCGCATTGGCGAGGAAGGCGCCGGTATTCTCGCCGAGCGCGTTGCCCCAGGCCCAGTGCACGAAGATCGGATAGACGAGGCCCGCGATGAAGACGGAGCAGGCGATATAGGCGGCAAGCGGCATGCGCTCTGCGACCGCGCCGGAAACAATGGTCGCCGCCGTGCCGCAGAACATCACCTGGAAGACGAAGAAGGCGAGCCCCCAGGAATCCACTCCGCCGAGCATGAACAGGGCCGGATCGTAGCCGACCCCGAAGCCGGACCCGGCGCCGAAGGCGAACATGAAGCCGACCCCGGCGAAAACCAGCACGGAAAAGGTGAAATCGAGGAGGTTCTTCTGTGCGACGTTGATGGAGTTCTTCGACCGCACCATGCCTGCTTCCAGCAGCAGGAAGCCGACCTGCATCAGCAGGACGAGCCCGGCGGCGAGCAGGACCCATACAAAGTCGAGGGTGCGGTGCAGCGAAGCGAAGCTCTCGGCCTCCTCCGCGGAGGCGGCGACAGTCGTTGCGACAAGCATGGCCGAGACGGCTAAGCCGGTCGCTGCCAGATGCCGAACCGATGAATCCTGTGCCGCCATATCCCCGCCAGGCCCCCATCTGCCCTTTGTTTGCCAGAGCTTAGGAACCAGCAGTTAAAAACTGATTGAAGTGTTGCATGGATGCAATGAGCGTCATGATTGCAGTTTTCCGCAGCGGTCCGGGTGCTTTCGGAAAGTCGGATATTCATGCTGCATCGCGGCGATGAACTTGCCTTTGCGGCAGTTTCGGCCGTCGGCGACGAGGCTTGCCCGAGGACAAGCGGGCGTGGGCCCGCCGGGCAGGCTTCACATTTGCTCGCGTTGCTTTAGGATCGCGCTCCGATTGCAACCGCCCGCCCTGCGGGCTGCACCAGTTCACGGATACTCCGCCCATGCGCTTTGATCTTCGACATGTCCTTTCTTCTGCCCGCTGTGCCGCGCTCGCCGGCCTTTTCGTGACCGCGAGCCTCGGCTCGGCCGCGGCGCAGGATGCAGCGCCCAAGCCGGCGGAAGGCGCGGCGGCGCCCAACTGGATTGTCCAGTGCTCGGAGGCAACCGACAAGGCTCCCAAGCGTTGCCGCGCGCTGCAGAACATTGTCATGCAGGAAGGCGGCCAGCGGCTGCTGACCGTGGTGGTCGAGCCGCGCGAGGGCGCGCCGAACCACGCGCTGGTGCTGGCGCTGCCGCATGGCGTGTTCCTCCCGGCCGGCACCCAGATCCGCGTCGACGAGGGCGAGCCGGTGCCGATGGCGATCCAGACCAGCGATGCCAACGGCGCCTATGCCGGCACGGCGATCAGCGACGAGCTTCTCGCCTCGCTGAAGAAGGGCCAGCGCCTGATCGTCGCCTTCAAGACCGCGCAGCAGCAGGACCTGGCGATCCCCGTGACACTGATCGGCTTCACCTCCGCCTACGGTCAGCTCGGCAGCTGACCGGCGGACGCCGCGGAGCCGCCGCTGACAGGCGGCGGAATGACCGGCAGAAAATCGAAAGGGCAGGCCCGTGAGGACCTGCCCTTTTCGTTTGGAGCGAAAAGCCGCTTCGTAAAGCGTCAGCTGTCGGCCGTGCGGCGGACCAGATCGGCCCAGTTCCGCATCGACCACAGATGCGCGTAGATCACCGGCAGCGCTCCGGCCTTGCGCAGGTCGAGGAAGGCCTCGTCGGACAGGGCGTTCACGCGCGCCTCATCGATGATGCTGAAGTCGTTGACGTTGAGCACCTCGCCGTCCGGCAGCGTGAAGCGCCCGGCATTCGGCGCGAACAGCTCGTGCTCGGCGATCTTGCGCATCAAGGCTTCGCTCTCGCGCGTCTCGCGCTGGAAGGCGGCGCAGAAGTCGAGGGCCTTGCGTACGGCCTCGGTCGGCTCCATGCCGTCGAAGAACCGCGTCTCGCCGTCGTTGCGCACCTTGTCGCTGGCCCTGTCGACGCACAGCGCAAACTCGCTCGCCTCGTCGTTGCGCGCCAGGATGAACGGGTAACGCCGCACATAGGACGGTACGTAGGTGTCGGCCGCCCAGGCGCCGTTCTCGTCGACGAAGAGATTGCGGTCCTGGCGCAGGCCCAGAACGGCAACGGCTGCCGGCGGATTGGTGCCGGCGGCAAAGACGATCGGATAGTGCCGGGCGGCGATGCCGAACTCGATGGCGTTGAGCGGCACAGCGTGGGTCTTGGCGGCGAAGCGATAGTCCGGCGCAAGATCGACACCGAGTTCGCCATGGCGATCAGCCCGCAGCGCTTCCGGCCTGCTGTAGAAAAGTGGCAAGGTGGACGGCCCTCCCGGCGCCGGGCGCGGGGTGTCCGTGTCGGCTTGAGTGCTGGTCATCCTGGTCCGTCCTCGATTATGCATTTGTGTTGAATGGCATGTGCCCCACAACGAGAGGGGGCGAATTTCTTGTACAAGTCCAACGGCTGGTTGCCTAGGCCATCCCGCCTTCAATAAGGTTGCAGGATGGCGGTTTGTCCATCGAGGACGCCAGACCGGAGCGGAACGGGGGGCGCATGGCGGGAGATGGCGAAAGCCATACGGGCATCAGCTTCAGCGGGGAGGACATTCGCCTCGACGGAGCGGTCTATCGGGCCTGCATCTTTCGTGAGTGCCGGATGCTCTATCAAGGCGGTCCGCTGCCGGTGCTCGAGGGCTGCCAGTTCATCGATTGCGGCTGGAATTTCGATGGCGCTGCAGCCAATACGCTGCTGATGCTCGGCGCGCTGAACCAAGGCGGGCTCGCTCCGCTGGTCGAGGCGACGCTGGCGGCGATCCGCGACGGCGGCGTGTTGGCACAGCCGTCCGACGGGCCGGCGCGCGCACCGGGGGCGCGGGTGATCGATCTCGGCTTCGGCCGCTTCCCGGTGCCCCGGCTGCGCCGTCAGCCGCGCGCCAGCATCACGGACAAACACGAGGGGGAAGCATGAGCGGCTTGGCAGACATTGCGGGGGTGACGCTGGCGGATTTCGAGGCGGTTCGCTCCGAGCCGGTGTTGCTGGTGGCCGCGAACGGGTCGCTGGAGCTGTCCATCGACGAGATCCAGAAGATGGGCAGCGGCGCCGGACTGCGGGATGGAGGTGCGTTCTCGATCATCTTTCGCGGCCCGCAGACCCCGTTCATCGAGCAGGGAACCTATCGGCTGGAGATCGGGACCGCTGATGCTGCGAACCGGGCCGAGCTGGAGCTGTTTCTGGTGCCGGTCGGCCACGATGCGAACGGGTGTCTCTACGAGGCCGTGTTCACCTGATCTGCCCCTGGCCGAGAAGCCGGCATTGCGAGCGGGTGCCGAGACCTTGAACGGCGCGCCCGTGCTGGCCGGCGTTTTCACTCCGGCGTCGGCGGGTCCCAGCGCATGAGGTGATAGACGCCCGTCTCGCCGCATTTGACGAAGCCAAGGCGCTGATAGAGGCGCATGGCCGGATTGAACTGCTCCACATGGATGCCGACGCCGCGCCCGCCCCGCTCGGCCAGTTCCAGAACATCCTCCAGGATTGCACGACCGAGCCCACGGCCGCGTTGCGCCGGCATGAGGGCGATATCGACGATGCGCAGCTCGGTCTCCCGCGTGTCGAGATAAAGCCGCCCGACAGGCTGGCCAGCCAGTTCGATGACCATCCAGTCCGCCTGCGGCATGTGCTGCATGTAGTGGCTGTGTTGCGCCTGGAATTGCTGCGCCAGGAAGGCGGCCTTCTGCTCTGCGCTCCAGGGCACCGGCGCGAGTTCGTCCTCGCGGGTCGAGGCATAGAGACGAAAGAGAAACGGCAGATCAGCTTCCGGCCTCATGCGGCGGAAGACCATTCCCAGCGCGGCGGCGCGTGGCAGCACAGGCAGCGGATCGCCTGCCGATATGACGGGATCCGGGCGGTCGAAACCGTCCGAATCCCGGGTTTGCTCGCTCATGGCCTGCGCTCCGGCATCGGCATGCTGCGCGTTGTCACGGGCGCGGCGGGAAGATGCCCTGCAGAGCGATGATGAACGTCAGAGCTAGATACGGCTGCATGTTGTTATGCGGCTGGCTGCCGCCGTTCACGCCGACCGACTGGGGCGCCATCATCTCGCCTGCCGGCCCGGCCGTGTACTGGTTGCCGGTACGCGGAGAGGCCAGCAAGTTGCCTTCGACGGCGTTGGTGTTGCCGACAGTGAACTGGCTACGCGCCACGGCCTGAACCCGGTGCGTATGCTGCGGCATTTCCGTCTGGAGCAGCGTCACGGTCTCGCTGCCGCTCGACTCGCCGAGATGTCGGAAGCTCAAGCCGGGCCCCTGGCCATGCTGCATGGGCGAGCGGCCCTGCAGGTCTGGCAGCGCGAAGGTCGACTTGCCGTCGCCGCCATAGGTAGTGCCCAGCAGCGAGAACAAGGCGGTATTCTGCGAGATCGGCATCAGCTGACCATCGCAATACGCCCATCCCTTGGGGGCGAAATTGCCAGCGAATATGCGGATTTCCGCAACGAAAGGATCGGACATTGTGAACCTCTCAGGTCGGCGAAGGATAGATGCCGTAAAGCGAGATGATGAAGCTGACGGCGAGATAGGGCGCCATGTTGTTGTGTGGTTGGCTGCCGCCGGTAACCTGGATCGCATTCGGGCCCAACTCGGTGGAGGGCGGCGGTGTCTGCGAGGCGAAGTAGGGATCTCCGGCAGCCGCCGAGGCCAGCACGTGGTTCTGCGGCGACGCTTCCGTGCCCGTCGCCTTGTTGGCGACCAGCATGTGCGAGTGGCTCGGGATCTGCTGCTGGGTCAATGTGACCTCTTCGGATCCTCCTGATTCCGACAACACATAGGCCGGCTGGCCGGGGCCTTGTCCGAAATGCAGCGGCAGACGGCCGCGCAGGTCGGGCAGTGCGAACGTGTTCTGCCCGTCGCCGCCATAGGTGGTGCCGATCAGATTGAAGAGCGTTTCGTTCTCGGCGATGGACAGCAACTGGCCATTGCAGAACTCCCAGCCGAGCGGCGCGAAATTGCCGCCGAACATGCGGATTTCGCCGATATAGGGCATGGACATGAGGGCCTCCCTCGCTTTTGGGAAAAGGTGAAGCTCAATTTGGCGACGGGAAGATTCCCTGCAGCGCAATGCAGAAATTCAGCGTCAGGAACGGCTGCATGTTCTGGTGCGGCTGGCTGCCTCCGACATTCGAGAGGCTGCTCGGCGACATCGTGACCGAGTTGGCAAGCGGCCCATAGAGCAGACCGAGATTGTTGCCGAGATAGTTGTTGGTCGGAGTGTTGGTGTCGACCGCCGTTGCCGAAGCCATCGGCAGGTGGTTGTGCTCGGGCATCTCGGGTGTCGTCAGCGTATGGCTTGTCTCGCCGGCGCGCTGGCCGAGGGTGAAACCGCTTCCCACATGCACCGGTACCCTGCTGCGAAGATCGGGTAGAGCAAAATTGGTCGTCCCGTTGCCGCCATAGGTCGTCCCGAGCAGGGCGAACAGAGCCTGGTTCTGGTTGATCGGCAGAAGCTGACCGTTGCAGAAGGCCCATCCCTTTGGCGGGAAGTTGAAACTCATGATCCTGATTTCCGCAAGAAACGGTTCTGACATTCCGCCCTCCCAGGCGCTTTCGTGTGTCGCGAGCCGTGACCGGGAAAACTAGTCTTGAAAAAGCCCGGCCAAAATGATTGCGCACGGATCCTGTGACAATTTCCAGTCGATATCAAGGGCAAAGAGCACCACTATATTGCGAAAAGTATTTACCTAATCGCGAATTATACAACCTTTAATTAATAAAATGTGCTTTGGGATTGCGCTTCCGGAAAGCGGGGCGGCAGGTGCCACAGTGGAAACCCGACGTTAGGCGGGGCGAGTGCTCCGGGAAAGGCAAACCGCCGCCCCTTTCGGAGCGGCGGTGATACGATCGATGCCTACGGAGCGGTCGGCGTGTTGCAGGTCCCGGTGCCGAAGGTCGTGGACGCCGAGAACGGGTTGATGAAGCTGCCTGTCGTCACCGAAGACTGCTGGCCGGTAAGGAAGATCTCCACCGTCTGCGTGTCCGGATTGAAGTCCGCCGCCTCGTTGAAGGTGCCG
The DNA here is from genome assembly GCF_058448995.1 of Stappia sp. G46H5W. Classification (NCBI taxonomy): domain Bacteria; kingdom Pseudomonadati; phylum Pseudomonadota; class Alphaproteobacteria; order Hyphomicrobiales; family Stappiaceae; genus Stappia; species Stappia sp. G46H5W. The sequence continues at coordinate 409,374 of NZ_JBZFLL010000006.1, forward strand.
CCGAGACCCTGGATCAGGAACGTGCCGGAGGCAGAGTTCTCGATAACGATGTCGCCATTGCCGGCGGGGGCTGTCGAGATCGTGTTGTTCTGGACCTGGAAGCAGACCGTCTGGCCGACCGTGCCCTGGTTGCGCAGGTCGATACCGGTATTGGCGATGTCGGTGCCGTTCACGTTGATCGTGTTGTTCAGGACCTGGACATCGAGGCGGCCGGTGCCTGCATCGCGCCCGCTGGCGAAGATGCCGAAGCCGTCATTGATGGTGATGTTGTTGTTCTGGATGGTGACGGCATTGTTGCCGCTGCCCGAGTTGGTGACGACGATGCCGTCGATCGGCGTTCCTGCCGCTGTCGTCGTCGTCAGCGTGTTGCCGCTGATCGTGCCCTGCAGACGACCGGTGTCGTTGGCGTTGAGCGCGATGATCGCCGGACCCGTGCCGGCGGTGCCGGCCTGGGTGATGGTATTGCCGGTGATGTTGAAGAACAACTGGCCGTTGCCGGTGGCCGTGCCTGCCACGCCGACGAACTGCGTGCCGCCACCGCCCGGGACAAGCTGGTTGCCGCCGGTGAGGTTGAGCTGCAGGTTGCCGTTGCTGGCGTTTGCAGCGACGCCGCGCGAGGCGTTGTTGGTCAGCGTCGAGCCGGACATGTCGATGCGCAGGTTGCCCGCTGTGTCACTCGTTTGGGCGAGCAAGCCGAGGACGCCCGAGTTGGAGATCGTCGAATTGACGATGGTCAGAAGGTCCGGATTGGACGTGTCGCCCGAGGCCGTTGCCGTGCTGTTGGCGATATCGATACCTGCATCTGCGGCGCCGGTGATGGTGACGCTGTCGAAGCGGCTATCCAGGCCTTCTGCTGCTGTTCCGCGGAGGTTCTGCAGGAAGATGCCGTTCTCGTCTGCCGCGTTGCCGGCATCGGTGATACGGACGCGCGTCAGGTCGAGATTGGTGACGATGGACCCGAAGATGCCGTGGACCCCGGTCGTGGTGATGTCGAGGTTGGTCAGCGCCACGTTGTAGGTGTTGGTCAGCATGATGCCGCTGCCGGTGGAGTTCTGGATCGTGCCGCCGCTGCCCAGAGTCGAGCCCGATCCGGTGACCGCGAAGCCTCCGGTGTTCCCCGTGCTGTCCAGAACGATGCCGTTGACGGCGCCGTTGGTGTTGATCGACTGGAAGGTCACGCCGGCCGCGCCGAACTGGGTGTTCACGAACTGGACGGCGGTGCCCGTTCCGGTATCCACGGTGTTGCCGGTGCCCGTGACCGTCACGGTGCCGCCGCCGGTCGCCAGGAAGCCGGTTCCCGACGTCGTGTTGATGACGAGCCCGCCATTGCTGAAGTTGATCGTCGACCCCGCATTGTTGGCGAGCGACACGGCGGTGTTGGCGCCGCTGGTGACGGCAGCGCTGCCGCCGAACGTGACGGAGGTCCCCACGGCCAGATCCGAGATGAGGATCGTCGGACCCGTACCGGCCGCGTTGCTCAGGCTCAGGTTGCCGGTCGTCAGAGAACCCGATGTGCCGTCGCTGAGCCTGATCGGCGAGCCCGAGCTGCCGGGATTGTTGATGGTGCCGAGCGTTATGTTCATCGCGGTGTTGCGGATGTCGAGCGCGCGGCCGCCGCCGAAAGACGTGACGTTGAAGGCGGAGACGTTGCCGAGCGTTACGGTGCCGGCATTGTTGGCATAGAGACCGATCGAATTGCTCGTTGAGTAATTGGACGCCGCCTCGAGCGTGAAGCTGCCGGCGTTGTTTTCGAGATAAATGCCGCCGCCGCTCTCGCCCAAATCGTCATTGTCGATGGACACGGAGTTGAGCGTGACGTTTGTCGTGGTGTTGCGGATGTCGATCGAGGCGACACCGGCACCGAGCGCGTTGTTGGTGCTCACGCTGCCGCCGAGGATCGTGAGGATGCCGCCGCTATCGGCATTGATGCCCTGGCCGTTGGCGGTGGTGGTACCCCCTCCGATGTTCCGCTGGAAATCCGTATGGACGAACCTGGTGAATGTGGTTTGCGAGGCCGCATTGTTGTTCTGCAGGAGAAGGCCGTCGCCCCCTGCCGTATAAGCGGCGTCGTTGCGGTTGGAGACCTCCATCTGCGCCTGGAAATCGGCGACGAATGTCGACTGGGCGTTGGTGATCCGGATGCCGGCGTCCTGGGCGTAGTAGATGATGCTCGAAGCGGTCGTGGTGAACGAACCCGAGTTGCCGTCGAGATCGATGCCGTAGGTCATCGAACCCGGCGTGCCGGTGTTGCCGAGGACGAGGCCGTTGAAAATGAAGTCCGCCGAGGAATTGGCGATCCGCACGCCGGTCCCGTTGACATCGAACACACTCGTGTCCGCGACACGGAAAGTGCCGCCGGAGACATTCTGCAGGTCGACGAAGTTGCCGCTGGACAGGCCGGAGGCGGCCGCAGTGTCGAAGAAGACTCCGCCCGTGCCGACCGCGACCGTGTTCATGATGACGCCGCGGCCCGTCGCCGTGTTGACCGCCTGCGTTCCGCTGCTTGCGACATTCAGCGTCAGCAGCGTTCCGCCTGAGCCGTTTGCGTCGAAGCCGGTGCCGGCATCCGTGTCGATATCGAGCGCGCCGGTGAAGTTGACCGTGGTCGTGTTGCCCGCGCCGAGGTCGATGTCGACGCCCGCGCCGGCCGATCCGGCATTGTTGATGGTGGTCGCGCCAAGGTTGAACGTTCCGGTCGAACCGGTGATCCTGAGACCGGCTCCGGCCGAACCGGTGACATTCAGCGTGCCGATGGTCAGCGCGTTGTTGCCGGCCGCGGTCGCGTTGCCGCCCTCGACATAGACGCCCGAACCGGCGGCGTTGGTCGAGTTCACCGTGCCGAAGGTGAGGTTCATCGTAAGCGGATCGAGGAACAGCGCCGTGCCGCCCGTCGTGTCGACCGTGCCGGACCCGCCGCCGTTCAGCGTGAAGACGGTATTGAAGCCGTTCGTCTTGGTATCGACCTCAAGGCCGGTGCCGCCATTGTTGAAGATGTTCAGCGTGGTGAAGCCGAGTTCGCCGGTCGTGTCGATGAACGAAACACCGTCGCCAGCCACACGATTGCCGGTGCCCTGGCCGACATTGAGCGTGCCGCCGGCGACTGCACCGCCTGCGCCGTCGCTGTCGAAGTCGACCGCCTGGAACAGGATCCCGCCGCCGGTGCCGTTGCCGATTACGGTGTTGCCCGAGAAGGAGCGGATGCCGATCGAGCTTTCGGTGGCCGAGACGTTCTGGCCAACGATTTGAACGGTGGGTACGCCGGACGCCGCGCTCTCGAAGGTCGTGTTGTCGATCGAGAGCAGAAGGTTGTTGGCGGTTCCAGTTCCGAATTCTTCGACATCGAGCGCCTGGCCGGTCGAGCGGATGGTGTTGGTGCCGGTGAGGTTGAAGGTCAGGACGCCGGTGCCGACCGAGGCGATGCGGATGCCGGCGCCGGAGATATCTCCGGTGTCGCCGTTTCCGCCTGCACCCATCACGATGTCGGACAGCGTCACGGTGTTCGAGATTGCGCCGGTCTGATTGATGAGGATACCGGAGCCGCTGATGTCGTCCACCGCGCCGGTCGCGGACGCGCCGAGCGTCAGGCCGGAGATCGAGGCGTTCGCGTTCTGGATCAAGACGCCGTTGCCGCCGGTCGCATCGATCGTGTTGGTGCCGGCCAGCGTGAACGAGCCGACCGCATCATTGTCGACGAGTTGGATGCCGTTGGAGAGCGTGTCCGTGCCGGTGCCGTTGATGTCGATGTTCGTGACTGTGACCGTGGCATCGGAGGTCTGGTAACCGATGCCGTAGGCCTGCGAACTGCCTGCATTGACGGCAATCGTGGATGTCGCCCCCGCATGGCCGACCTGGAACGTGCCGGTGCTGTTGTTGTTGAACGAGATCGCCGAGCCGCGGCTGGAGATCTGTACGCCCGCTCCCGCCGTACCGATGTTCACCGTGCCGTGCGAGCCGTTGAACAGAAAACCGAACTGCGTGTCGTCGATGGTCACGCCGTTCGCACCGGTGCCGATATTGATCGTCGAGGTGCTGGCGCCCGTCGTCTGCACGCCGGCAAAGCTCTGCGTGTTGCTGGAATCGATGTCCAGATTTGCGATCGTCAGCGCGCCGGTCATGGTGAGGTTATTCAGGCTGACGACGTCGTAGGTCGTGGTGCCCGACCGGTTGAAGCTCGCGTTCTGGATGGTGATGCCGCCGGCACCCGACACCGTGTCGAGTTCGATGCCCGCCAGATTGCCGGTCGAGGTGATCTGGTCGAACGTGAAATTTCCGGCACCGATGGCGACCGAGGTGAGATCCAGCGCCCTGGCACCCGAAGTGGTGATCGTGTTGGTGCCGGTAGCCGTCGCCGTCAGCGAGCCTCCGCCCGAGCCGTCCAGGAGCAGGCCGCCCGTCAGCGTCACATCCGACAGGTTTAGCTCCGATGCTCCGGCGGAAGTGGACGCGTGGATGGCGCGGGAGAAGAAGCTGGCTGTCGAGATCGCGCTGGAACGGATGTTGACGTTCGATGCCGCGTTCAAGCCCACTCCAATGCCATGGCCGCTGATGCTGGTATTGGCGATGGAGACATTCTGGACTGTTACCGATCCCGAAATCAGCACCGTGGCGCCGGTTGCCGCCGACGTCAGGATCGGAACCACCGTGTCGAAGCTGCCCGGGGCGGTGATCGTCGAATTGGACGCGATACCGGTAAGTAGGACGCTCGCCGGTGCGCCACCGGCGGCAATGCCCAGCGTCGTGAGGTCGACGCTGTCGCCGCCAGCCATGCCGAGCAGTGCCCGGCCGTCCGAAAGAGTAAGGGATGCAGTGCTGAGATCGATGGTCTGTTGCACGCCGCCGGTCGTCGCATCGACCAGCACGATCACATCGGCGCCGGAGGACATCGCCTGGAATATCGTACCGGGATCGGAGAATGTACCGGTGCCGGACGTGCCGTTCGTGTCGACGACGAAGTAGTTGGCGCCCTGGAGGTTCGTGACGTTGCTCGTGGCAAAGCCGACGTCCTCGAAATCGTACTCGCCGGTCGCGGTGACGCCGGTGGTGACGATGGCGATGTTGCCGGCGACCGCCGAGGTGTCGATGGTGCTGGCCACCGGCGCCGAGCCGTCGCCGTACTGGAACCGCACGCCGTCGGCAATATTGGCATTGGTCAGGTCGACGCCGAACTGCACGCCCTGGATCGTGCCGGATCCCGTGGTCACCACGTCCTGGCTGTTGTCGTAATCGGTGAGATCGATGCCCCGCGACCCGACCTGACCGGTGCCGGTGATATCGAGCGTTGCGAAGGTGATCTCGCCGTCGAACGTGCCGCCCGACAGGTTGAGGCCTGTCGCGGAGGCGCCAACACCGGTGATGTCGACATTGCCGAAGGTCATGGCACCGTTGGTACCGGTGGCGCGGATGCCGTTGCCGCCGGTGCCCATGGCGATGGTCATGTCACCGGTGGTCAGCGTGCCGGAATTGCCGTTGAGCAGCAGCCCGTCGCCACCGGTGACGGAGATGTCGACCGTGCCCAGGTTGACGTTCGCCGCGACATTGGCGAGCGACACGGCCGAACCGGTGGTGCCTGAAACCGTGGTCGTGCCGGAGACGGTAAAGGCGCCGCCGGTGAGGTTGTTCAGCCCGATGCCAGCCGCGCCCGCGACATTGGTATTGGACAGCGATGTCAGGTTGATGCCGCCGGCGGCGATCGCCGTGTTGGAAAGGTTGATGCCCCGGCCGGCATTGGCGGCGACCGTGCCGGCGGCGATGCCGAGCGCGCCGCCCTGCTGGAAGACCACGCCGAAGGCGCTTTCGACGTTGATGTTGAGATTGGTGAAGCTGTACGTGCCCGTCTGGCCGTTGTTGTCGATGAACAGGCCGTCGCCGCCCATCGCCGTGGTTGAGCCGAAATCCACCGTGCCGGTGAAGGACACGGAATGGGCGCCCGTCGCATTGAAGGACGAGATGCCGGCGCTGCTCGCGCCATTGGCAACCACGGTGCCGGCATGGGTGAGGCTTCCGCCGCCCATCTGGAGCATGAAGAGCACATTGCCCTGCGTGACGTCGATCGAACTGGTGGCATCGAAGTTGAAGTCGGCGGTGCTGCCGGTGATGGCGATCGCGTTGAGGGTTGTCCCGGCGACATCGACATTGGTGGCGTTGATGGTGCCGCCGGCAGTGTTGAAGGTCAGTCCATGTGCGCCCGACGTGATGGAGATGTTCTCCAGCGTGGTGGTGCCGGTGGTGTTGTCGAGGGTGATCGAACCGTTTGCGCCCGAGCCGGTGGACGTGATGTTGCGCAGGGTCGAATTGGCGGCATTGAGCAAGACGTCGCCGGTATTGCCGGAGAAGGTGACGCCGTCGATCGTGGTGTTGGTCGAGGGCGTGATCTCGATGCCGTAGGTCGAGAAGTTGCTGATCAGCGAGCGCTCGATCACGGTATTGCTGGCACCGGCGACGTCGTGGACACCGCGCGAGGCGGTGCCGTTGCCTTCAAGATGCACGCCGGAAATGCGGTTGCCGGTGGAGCCGAGCGTGACGACGTCGTTGCCGGCCGAAGTGGTCAGCGTCGCCGCGCCGTTGCCCGTCGGGTCGGCGATGACGATGCTCGTCGCAGACAGCAGGATGGTCGGCGGCGCCGTGATGTTGACTGCGACGGACTGGCTGCCGCCGGCGCCGTCGCCGAAGCTCAGCAGCTGCACGTTGTCGAGCAGGTTCAGCGTATCATTGGCATTGCTGCCCAGGGCGGTAATGACGTCGCCATTGTCGATCAGGACGATGATGTCGCCCGCGGCAATGGCCGCCTCGGCAGCCGCCAGCGTCATCGGGTTGGAGGCGTCGGAGCCGGAGCCGTCGCCGCCGCCGACCGCGCCGTCAGCATCAACGAAGTAGATCCGGCCGAGGCTGAAGCCGTTGCCCGGGCTGGTCGAGAAGGCGACGTCGCGGAAATTGTAGGTGCCGGCAACCGGGGCGCTGCCGGCATCGATGGCGACCGTCGCCGAGATCGTCGAGCCGGTGTCGACCGCATCCTCGCCATCGCCATAGGTGAAGTCGAGATTGGTCGCGCTGTTGAGGAACACGCCGGTGTGGACGCCGGAAATCGAGCTCGAGCTGCCGCCGGCCGCAGTGTCGCCGAGACGGACGGTGCCGCCTCCGAGCGCCCCGCGCAGATCGACCGCTACGGTCCCGGTAGACGCATTGCCGGCAACTGTGAACGTGTCGGCGCTCACGGTGGCGTTGATCGTCGCGCCGGTCAGCTCGACACCGGTGGAATCCGGTGAATTCAGCGTGATGTCGAGTTCGTCGAACGAGATGTCGCCGGTGATCGTGCCGGAAATGTCGATGGCGGCGCTGCGCGCCTCGATTGACGGGACGGGGGTGCCTGTCGGCAGCGGGGTGGCGTGCGGGTTGTTGATCACCGTCCGCCCGAAGGAGATCGCTCCGCTGGTATTGGTGATGCGGATCGCATCTTCCACCGTGTCGGAGATGGTTGTCGTGCCCGTGACGGTGAACGTGCCGCTGTTGCCGGACAGATCGATGCCGACAGTGGAGCCGCCGGTTGTCAGGTTGGCTCCCGGTGTCGATGCCACCGTCAGCGTGTTGAAGTTGAAGGCACCCGAGGACGCGGTTACTTGGATGCCGGTGGCAGGGGTGCGGGAATAGGCTGGACCGGTGAAGTTGACTCGATCCGGAGCGTTGATGGTTGTGGTACCGGTGACAGTGAACGAGCCGGCGAACTGGTCCGCGTAAAGCCGGCCGGTCGTCGTCCCGCCCAGCGTCAGGCTCGACAGGGTGATGTCGCCATTCGCCAGGCCGAAACCGGTTCCCAGGAACATCTGGCCGCCCGTGACCTCGCCATCGGCAATCCCGACCGTCAGGCCGGGGTTGCCCGACCCCAGCGTGAGCGCCTGGTTCACCGCGTTCACGTTGTAGTTGGTGAAGTCGATCCGGCCGATATTTGGGTTTGCCGTGCTCTCGAAGAAAACGGCGCTTCTGACGGCGAGACCCGGAGTGCCGGCGGTAAAGGTCCCGCCGTTGACGGCCTGCAGGCCTGCGGTGGACAGGTCGGAATCGAACGTGACGCCCTGGAAGTTCACTCCATTGCCGAAGAGGCTCGGATCGAAGGCCGTCGCGGAACCCAGCAGCGTGTTGTTGGCGAAGTCGGTGACGGTGATCAGCCCGTTGTTGCCGATGATGCGGACGCCGGTGTCCTCGACCTGGAACGTCGAATTGGAAATCGCGACGACAGCGCTGTCATCACCGCTGGTGGTGACGACGACGCCGTGCTCGCTGGGAGTGGCTGTCGCACCGGACGCTTCGTGGACAATGGTCAGGTTGTCGACGGCAAGCGACAGTGCGCGGGTTGCGCCGGCATCGTTCTGGATGACGTTGAAGCTGTTGAACGAGCTGCCGCTGGCAATCGTGTTGATCGTGCCGCCGTTGACGGCGAACGACCCGTCGAGGTTCTGCAGCAGAACCGAGGTCATGTTCGCGTTGGTCGCATTCACCTCGTCCAACGTGATGTCCACGGCCATGTTGGAGATGTTGATCGCCATCGCGTCCGTCGTGGACAGCGTTTCCGTGCCCGCATCGGAAATCCGCAAGGTGCCGCCACCCGAGCCGACAAGCGCGGCAGTCGCAGATGTGACGACCTGGAGACCGCCGTCGAATGCGACAGTGGACGCAGTCCCGCCGTTGTTGACACTCACGCCGACGCTGGTGAGCGCGGTCGTCGTGCCGAGCGAGACCTGGCCGCCGAAGTTGACGCTGTTGGCGCCCGTCGCGCCGGCAATGAGGATGCCGGATGCGGTTGTGCCGTTCGACGAGATCGATCCGAAATGGCTGAAACTGCCGCCGACACGTCCCGTGATGGCGACCGCGGCACCCGAACTGTTGAGGACCGAACTGTCGGCGTCGAAGCTGATCGTGCCGTTGCCGCCGGAAACGGCGAGCGAGTTCACACCCGTGATGTCGACATTTGTGCCGGTGACGTTGCCGGCAACGCCGGCCAGCGACAGCGCCGTGCCGGTGGTGTTGGAGATCGCAAGGTTGGTGAGCGTGACCGCACCGGTGGTGTTGGTCAGGCCGATGCCCGCGGTCGAGGTGACGCCGCTGATGGTGACGCCGGCGATGCCGGAGCCCGAAACCGCATTGCCGGCCGAGCTGCCGATGATGATGTTGCGGATCGCGTTGCCGTTGGCGAGTGCCAGCGTGGCGCCGCCGCCACCGGAATTGGTCAGCGTTGCCGCGCCCAGGCCCGTCGGATCGGAGACGGCGATGCCGGTGGCCGGCAGGTTGGTGCCGGTAATGTTCAGCGGGATGACGAAGCCGGATTCGGTGAAGGTCCGACCGCCGCCGAATGTGTCGACGGTCTGGCCGTCGTCCAGCGTGAAGGTCAAGCCCGAGGTGTCGATGGCCGAGCCGTCGTTGATCAGCACGAAATTGACCGTGCCAAGCGTCGAGGCCATCGCTATGGCGGTGGCGATGGAGGCGCGGTTGTCGGTGGAGGAGCCATCGCCGGTGCCGGTCGCCGTCGCGGCGACATAGTAGTTGTTCGAGAGGTTGACGGCGAAGTTGAACCCGCCGGTGAAGGCGGTCGAGCCGAAGGCATAGGTGCCGTCGCCCGCATTCACCCCGATGCCGTCGAGGGCATAGTTGCTGCCCGAGATGCTGCCGCCGCCGAACGTGAAGTTGGCGCTGGGGGCCGCACCTGCCGCACCATTGGTGCCGAGCACGACGCCGGTCGCGACAGCGGAGATGTTACCGCCATTGGTGATGGTGACCGTACGGCCGTTCTGCGTGCCGGAAATGTCGATGCCGCGCGAACCGGCGGTGCCGGTGCCGGTGACGTCGAGGCTCAACATGGTGAGCGTCGCATCGCCGCCGGCAAGGTTGAGGCCGGCGCCTGCGTCGAGGCCGGTGATGTCGACGTCGCCGAAACTGAAGCTGCCGCCGGTCGATCCGGACAGGTCGATACCGTCGTCGCCCATTCCGGACAGAGTTGTGGCGCCGGTGACGGTGAAGCTGCTGCCGGTGCCGAGCGCCAGCGACAGTGCATCGCCAGCAGCACCGCTGCTGGTGACGCTGGAGAGCGTGATGTTGGTGGCGATGCCGCCGCCGATGGAGGCCGCGCTGCCGCCGGTTGCGGAGATGGAGCCGCCGGAGATGTTGAGCGAGCCGCCGCCGGTCGCCGAAAGTGCGTCGAAGCCGGCCGTGGCGATGTCGAGCCCGCCGGTGAAGGCGATGGTCGAAGACTGGCCGTTGTTGTCGAGGCTGAGGCCGCTGCCGCCGCCGAGCGCGGTGGTGGTGCCGAGCGAGACCAGACCGCCGAAGGTGACGTTGCTGGCCGCCGTCGCGCCGGCGATGGTGATGCCGGATGCGGTTCCGCCGTTCGACGAGATCGAGCCGAAATGGCTGAAGCTGCCGCCGATGCGGCCGGTGATCTCGACGGCGGCCCCGCCGGTATTGGTGATCGAGCTGTCGGCGTCGAAGGTGATGGCGGCATTGCCGCCGGAGACGGCGAGAGAGTTCACGCCGGCAATGTCGACATTGCTGCCGGTGACGGTGCCGGTGTTGCCCGACAGCGACAGGCCGGTGCCGCTGCCGTTGTTCACCGAGACATCGGTCAGGATGACCGAGCCGGATGTATTGGCGAGCGAGATGCCGGCGGTGGAGGTGACGCCGGCGATGGTGACGCCGGCGATGCCGGAGCCGGAAATGGCGTTGCCGGCAGCGTTGCCGACCGTGATGTTGCGGACCGCGTTGCCATTGGCGAGCGACAGGGTCGCGACGCCGCCACCGGAATTGGTCAGCGTTGCCGCGCCCAGGCCCGTCGGATCGGTGATGGTGACACCGCCGGTCGGCAGGTTGTCGCCGGTGATGTTCAGCGGAATGAGGTAGCCGGCCTCGGTGAAGGTGCGCCCGCCGCCGAACGTGTCGATGCTCTGGCCGTTGGCGAGCGTGAAGGTCAGGCCCGACGTGTCGATGGCCGAGCCGTCGTTGATCAGGATGAAGTTGACGGCGCCGAGGCTGCCGGCCTGCGCGATGGCGGTGGCGATCGAGGCGGCATTGTTCGTCGAGGAACCGTCGCCGGTGCCGCTCGCGGAGACGTAGAAATTCTGCGTGCTGCTGATGTCGAAATTGAAGGCGCCGGTAAAGGCGGTGGTGCCGAAACCGTAGCTGCCGGTGCCGGACAGGATGCCGATGCCGTCCAGCGCGAACACGTTGCCGGCAACCATGCCGCCGCCGAAGGTGAAGATGGCGTCGGCCGCAGTGCCTGCCGCGCCGTTGGTGCCGAGCACGATGCCGGTGCCGACATTGGAGATGTTGCCGCCGTTGGTGATGGTCACCGTCCGGCCGTTCTGGGTGCCGGAGATGTCGATGCCGCGTGAGCCGGCAACACCGGTGCCGGTGACGTCGAGGCTGGCCATCGTGACCGAGGCGTCGCCGCCGGCCAGGTTGAGGCCCGTACCGCCGCCCAGGCCGGTGATGTCGACATGGCCGGCGACGATGGTCGCGTTCGTCGTGCCCGAGAGATCGAAGCCGTCGCTGGATGCGCCCGCGCCGAGGCCGTCGACCGTCGTCGTGCCGGTGAAGTTGAACGTGCCGCCGCCGGTGATGACCACCGCGTCGTCGCCGGTGTTCGTCGCCGTCAGGTTGGCAACGTTGATGATGCCGCCGTTGTTGTCGAAGGACAGCGCATCTCCGGTCACGTTGGAGATGTTGATCGTCGACAGCCGGGTCGTGCCGGTGTTGTTGGCGATCGAGATGCCGTTGGTGCCGCCGTCGATGGTGATGTTCGACAGGGTCGCGGCTTCGTTGTTCAGGAAGATCGACGTGCCGGTGATGCCGCTGAAGGTGAGGCTGTTCAGCGTGGCATTGGTCGCACCGGTGATGCTGACGCCGTCGGTGGCGTTCTGGATCGACAGGTTCGACAGGGTGACGTTGGAGACGTTGTTGCCGCCGATCACCGTGCTGCCGCCCTGCAGGGTCAGCCCGCGAATGAGAACGTCGTCGGCCAGCGTGACGGTGGTGATGCCCGGATCGCCGTCGATGGTGCCGGCGGTGCCCGAAGTCAGGAACGAGGTGGTCAGACCGCTGGACAGGCGTACGGCGATGCTCTCGCCGCCGCCGACCAGCACCTGGCCGGACTGCATGGTGACGCCGGTCGTGGTGACCGTGCCGTCATCGCCCAGCACCACGACGATACCGTCGGTGCCGGCGCTGGTGATGGCCGCCGAAAGGCTCGTCGGGTCGATGAAGCTGCCCGAGCCGCCGCCGGACCGGTTGGCATAGTAGATGCCGCCGTAGACCCGGCCGGTGGTCGGGTTGACGACCGGAATATTGGCAAGAGCGGAGGAGCGCGCGCGGGTGGCGGAGCGAATGCCCTTGTCGCGGCGGATGCCTTCGGCCATGCGCTCGCGGATCGGCGACAGGCGCGAGCGGGTCTCGCTGCCGTCGTCCGTCTGGCCGGCAAAGAGCGGCATGCGGAAGCGCGCGGAGGCGATCGCGTCGAACTCGTCGTCCTTGTCGTAGACGAGCTCGGCACCCAGCGTCAGGCGCGAGCCGGAAATGCCGAGGGCATCGTTGACCTGATATTCGAGGCCGACGCGCGCGCCGGTCTCCATCTTGAAGCCGCTGCGGTCGTAGACATAGCCGCCAACATAGGTGCGCAGCTTCTGGTTCTCGGAAAACGGAGAATCGAAGAGGGCACCGAGCTCGCCGGTCAGGCCGTACAGCAGGCCTTCGGTGCGCTCGATCTGGGCACGCTGCTCGACCAGCTGGTTGCCGACAACGTTGACGCCGGTGGTCACGGTCCGGCTGCCCAGCACCTTCTTGGCGCCCAGCGGGACATGGGCGTTCAGGCGCAGGTCGAAGATGGACGTGAAGGCCTCGAGGCCGAAGGTGGCGCCGAGGTGGTATTCGCTGTTTTCCGTGCGGACGACGTCGACGAAGGCATTGGCGCCGATCACCAGGTCGTCGGCGACCAGCTCGCGCGCGCCGAAGCCGACCGACATGGAGCCGCGCGCGTTCTCGCCGTAGTCGAGACGCAGGTCGAGGAAGACGACGCTGTCCCCGTCCTGGCCGATGGGCATGAACCCTTCGAGGAAGGAGGCGGCTTCCGTTCCGGCCTGGGCGCCGATTTCGCCCCATGCGCCCCAGTAGCGTTCGACCTGGGAGGTTGCATCCTGTGCAGCGGCGGAGCCGGTACCTGCAATGAGCGCTGCCACGCAAGAGGTGGACAGCAACTCGCGACCGGAGACCGCGCGAAAGCGGCTATGGGGGAAACGATAAGAAATGACACCCTCCCAAGGTGTGCATGAACGCTTTCAAAAAAAATCGCACGCGCAAAAGTGGTATCGTGCTGGCAAGTACTTTCCCCAAGATGGCGCCACTTGCAATCGCTGCGCGCGCGAAACAGCCCTTCCCGTAAGGAATCATTAAGGCCTGTTGCCCCGATGTGACACTCGCAACGACTGCCGCCTCGGGCGCGCTATGACCCTGTGTTTCTTGGCAATTATTGAATATTAGAAGGTTGTCCCAGGTCACCTGTCTGCCAGGAGAAAAGCATGACCCACGTGCTGACGCCCGAACCCTTGACCCGCGAGGCCTTTTCCTCGTTCGGAGATGTCATCGAAGCCCGCCACGAGGCGAGCCACCTCATCAACGAGGGGCGCACCCGTAGGTTTCATGCTCTCGCCGAGGCCGAACCCGGCCCGGACGGCAAGCCGATACTCTCGATTTTCCGGGGAACGCCCTGGCCGAGCCCGCCGACCGTGCGGATGCTCGAGCGTCATCCGCTCGGCAGTCAGGCTTTCGTGCCGATGCAGGATCATGCATGGCTGGTGGTCGTCGCCAGCGATGCGCGCCCGGCCGATTGCCGATGCTTCTTTGCGCGCGGGGACCAGGGCGTCCAGATCGCCCGCGGCGTCTGGCATCACCCGCTGCTGGTGCTCCAGCCCCTGCAGGATTTCCTGGTCGTCGACCGGAGCGGGCCGGGCGTCAACCTGGAGGAAGTGTTCTTCCCCGAGGGCGAGAGCGTGGTCATCGCGCCGATCTGAGCCTCCAGGAGGCTTTGGTCAGAAGATCAGGCGGGGCAGGGTGGTCGCGATCTGCGGCAACAGCCAGATCAGGCCGACTCCGGCGATCTGCAGGGCGATGAAGGGAATGACGCCCTGATAGATCTGCCCGGTGGTGACCTCGGGTGGTGCTGCACCGCGCAGGTAGAACAGCGAGAAGCCGAAGGGCGGGGTCAGGAACGAGGTCTGCAGGTTGATCGCGATGAGGATCGACAGCCAGACCGGGTCGTGACCCATCAGGATCAGCACCGGCGCCACCAGAGGTAGCAGGATCACCGAGATCTCGACGAAATCCAGGAAGAAGCCGAGCAGGAAGACCATTGCCATGACGAAGAGCAGGGCAGCGTCCGGGCCGCCCGGCATGTTGGTCAGGAATTCCTCGATCCGGTGATCGCCGCCGAGCCCGCGAAACACCAGCGAGAAGATGCTGGCGGTGAGGATGGTGGCGAAGATCATTGCTGTCACCGACAGGGTCGAGTTCATCACCGGCTTGAGGACATCGGCGCGGAAGGTGCGGGCCAGCGCCTGCAGGATCGCGGCGGCTGCCACGAGGACGAAAACCGTTGCCAGGGCGCCGGCCGCCCAGTCGAGCGGGCCGACGTCGCTGCGCTGCAGGCGAACGGGATGGACCGAGATCAGCACGGCGAGCAGGGCAAGGCTTGCCGCACCGGCGATCACCAGCTTGCGCTGGCCGTTGCCGAAGCGGGCGGAGGCCATCAGCAGCGCGCCGATGGCGCCGACGGCCGCGGCCTCGCCCGGCGTCGCGATGCCGCCGAGGATCGAGCCGAGCACGGCGATGATCAGCAGGACCGGCGGCACGATGGCCCCGGAGATCTCCCGAGCGGAAGGGCGCGCGCCCTCGTGCTGCATGGCCGGGGCGGAGGCCGGCGACAGCCAGGCCTTGACGAGCAGGTAGCCGATATAGATCGCGACCAGCATCAGGCCCGGCAGCAGGGCTGCTGCGAAGATCTGGCCGACCGAGATCGTCTCGATGGTGAACTTGCCCTGGCGGAACTGCGCCTGCTGGTAGGCGTTCGACATCACGTCGGACAGGATGATCAGCAAGGTCGAGGGCGGAATGATCTGGCCGAGCGTGCCGGAGGTGCACACGATGCCGGAGGCGAGCCGGGCGTCGTAGCCGTTGCGCAGCATGGTCGGCAGGGCGATCAGGCCCATCGCCACGACAGTGGCGCCGACGATCCCGGTGGAGGCGGCCAGCAGCGCGCCGACCAGCACGACTGAGATGCCGAGACCGCCGCGCAGCGTGCCGAACAGACGACCTGCGGTCTCCAGCAGGTCTTCGGCGATGCGGCTCTTTTCCAGCACCACGCCCATGAAGACGAAGAGCGGAATGGCAATCAGCACGTCGTTGGTCATCACGCCGAAGACGCGCTGCCCGAGCGCGCCCAGCAGGCTCATGTCGAACTGGCCGGTGAAATGGCCGAGAATGGCGAACAGCGTCGCGATGCCCGCGAGAATGAACGAGACCGGATAGCCGATCAGGATCGCGACGATCAGCGCGGCGAACATCAGGAGGTCGAGCGGCAGCATCAGGCGCGGGTCCCGTTTTCGGAGGCGGCGTTGGCGTCCTGCGGCGCCGCGATGCGGGAGAGATCGCGCAGCAGGCAGGCGAGGCCCTGAATGGCCAGCAGCACGCAGAAGGCGGGCACCAGCGACTTGAGCAGGAAGGAGGCCGGGATGCCGCCGACGGAGATGGCGCCCTCCATCACGGCCCACGAATTGCGCACGGAGGGCCAGGACCACCAGGCAAGGATGGCAAGCGAGGGCAGCAGGAAGACCAGAGCCCCCAGCGCGTCGATCACCGCGCGGCCGCGGGTGCCGAACTTCGCGTAGAAGATGTCGACGCGCACATGACCGTCGACCAGCAGCGTGTAGCCGGCGCCCAGCATGAACAGGGCGGCATGCATGTAGAGCACGCCCTCGTTCAGGAAGATGAAGCTGATGCCATAGACGTAGCGCAGCACCACCACGCCGAACTGCAGCAGCACCATGAAGAGCGCCAGCCAGCGCACCAGGGCGCCGACGGAGCGGTTGACCAGGTCGAGCCTGTCTGCAAGGCGGGCGAGCACGGGCCTTGTCCTCTCGTGCGGGCGATCAGGGGGATGATCGCGAGCCGGAGACCGGCCCGCGACCTGTAAGACGAGCGGTGCCAGGGTCCGAAACCGCGCCCGAACCCTAGCAGGTTTTACCGAGGCTTGCTCAGTACTTGTAGTCCATCGCGCGGGCGTTCATCTGCCCGTTGTCGGCATAGACCATGTAGTCGGCGACCGACGAGCGATAGGCGAGGAAGCTCTCGACGATCCGGCGCACCAGCTCGTCGTCGTTCTCGCGCAGCTCGCCGATGACCTCGCCGGCGGCATTGCCCATGGCGACGATGACGTCGTCCGGCAGCTTCTTGACCTGCACGCCCTGCTCGGCGACGAGCTGCTGCAGCGCCATCGCATGCTTGGTCGTGTACTCGGTCCAGACCGGGTTGTAGAGCGACTCGCAAGCCAGCGCGACGGCCTGCTGCAGGTCGGCCGGCAGCGCGTCATAGGCAGCCTTGTTGACCGCGCATTCCTCGGCCGAGGACGGCTCGCCGACGCCCGGCCAGTAGTAGTTCTTGGCGACCTGCTGGAAGCCGAGGGCGGAGTCCGACCACGGGCCGATGAACTCGCCCGCGTCGAGCGCGCCCGACTGCAGCGCCTGGAACATGTCGCGCCCGCCCATCGCCTGCACGGCCATGCCGAGCTTGGCGCACATTTCCGAAGCAAGACCGGTGGTGCGGAAGCGCAGACCCTTCAGGTCGTCGACAGAGTTGATCTCGTTGCGGAACCAGCCGGCCCACTGCGGACCGGAATTGCCGCACAGGAACGGCTTCAGGCCGAAGCGGCCGTAGATCTCGTCATAGAGCTCCTGGCCGCCGCCATGGGCGAGCCAGCCGAACTGCTCGTCCGCGCGCAGGCCGAAGGGCTGCGAGCCGAACAGCAGGATGCCCTTGGACTTGGAACCCCAGTAGGAGGGGACCGCATGGTAGAGCTCGGCGGTGCCTTCCGACACGGCGTCGAACACGCCGTTGCCCGGCACCAGTTCGCCGGCGGCGTAAAGCTGCACCTCGATGCGGCCGCCCGACAGGGCGGTGATGCGGTCAGCCAGCATCTGCGCGGCGACGCCCGGGCCCGGCAGGTTCTTCGGCCAGGCGGTGACCATCTTCCAGCGCCGCACGTCCTGGGCGATGGCGGGAGCGGCAAGACCGCCTGCAGCGGCGGTGGCGAGGCCGCCGACAGCGGCGGTCTTCAGAAAATCACGTCTCTTCATGGCAGCACAGTCCTCTGGTTGGTTTTCCTTCACAGCATCGTCGGGCCTTTCCGGCCCTTTGAACGTCCCGCGGACCCGTCCCCTCAGTTGCCGAGGATGGCGGGCAGGCGCAGGCCGTGTTCCCTGGCGCAGTCGAGCGCGATGTCATAGCCGGCATCGGCATGGCGCATCACGCCGGTCGCCGGATCGTTCCACAGCACCCGCTCGATGCGGCGGTCGGCATCTTCGCTGCCGTCGCAGCAGATCACCATGCCCGAATGCTGCGAGAAACCCATGCCGACGCCGCCGCCATGGTGCAGGCTGACCCAGGTCGCCCCGCTCGCGCAATTGAGAAGCGCGTTGAGCAGCGGCCAGTCGGACACGGCGTCCGAGCCGTCCTGCATGGCCTCCGTCTCGCGGTTGGGCGAGGCGACGGAGCCGGAATCGAGATGGTCGCGGCCGATGACGATCGGCGCCTTGAGCTCGCCGTTGCGCACCATCTCGTTGAAGGCAAGACCCAGCCGGTGGCGGTCGCCCAGGCCCACCCAGCAGATGCGCGCCGGCAGGCCCTGGAACGAGATGCGCTCGCGCGCCATGTCGAGCCAGCGATGCAGATGGGTGTTGTCGGGCAGCAGCTCGCGCACCTTGGCATCGGTCTTGTAGATGTCTTCCGGATCGCCGGACAGCGCCGCCCAGCGGAACGGACCGACGCCGCGGCAGAACAGCGGGCGGATATAGGCGGGCACGAAGCCGGGGAAGGCGAAGGCGTTTTCCAGCCCTTCCTCCAGCGCGACCTGGCGGATGTTGTTGCCGTAATCGAGTGTCGGAACGCCCATGTTCCAGAAGTCGACCATGGCGGCGACGTGCTCGCGCATGGAGGCGCGTGCGGCCTTCTCGACGGCCTTCGGGTCGCTCTCGCGTTTGGCCGCCCATTCGGCCATGGTCCAGCCCTTCGGCAGGTAGCCGTTGATCGGGTCGTGGGCCGAGGTCTGGTCGGTGACGATGTCCGGCTTCACCCCGCGGCGCACCAGCTCGGGGAAGATCTCCGCCGCATTGCCCAGAAGGCCGACGGACTTGGCCTCGCCCGCCTTGGTCCAGCGCTCGATCATCTCCAGCGCCTCGTCCAGCGTTTCCGCCTTTTCGTCGACATAGCGGGTGCGCAGGCGGAAATCGATGGATTCGGGATTGCACTCGACCGCAAGGCAGCAGGCGCCGGCCATCACCGCGGCGAGCGGCTGGGCACCGCCCATGCCGCCGAGGCCGCCGGTGAGGATCCACTTGCCCTTGAGCGAGCCGCCATAGTGCTGGCGGCCGGCTTCGACGAAGGTCTCGTAGGTGCCCTGCACGATGCCCTGGCTGCCGATATAGATCCACGAGCCGGCGGTCATCTGGCCGTACATCATCAGCCCGGCCTTATCGAGCTTGTTGAAGTGGTCCCAGTTGGCCCAGTGCGGGACGAGGTTTGAATTGGCGATCAGCACCCGCGGGGCGTCCTTGTGGGTGCGGAACACGCCGACCGGCTTGCCCGACTGGACGACCAGCGTCTCGTTTTCCTCAAGGTCGCGCAGGGTCGCAACGATGCGGTCGAAATCGTCCCAGGTGCGTGCCGCCCGGCCGATACCGCCATAGACGACGAGCTCGTTCGGCTTCTCCGCCACGTCGGGATCGAGGTTGTTCATCAGCATCCGCAAGGGAGCTTCGGTCAGCCAGGACTTCGCGGTGATCTCGGTGCCGGTGGCCGCCCGCACGGTGCGGGTGTTGTGGCGCGGGTTGGTCATGTGTTTCCTCCGGAGACAAGCGACCCGTCGAGCGCGAGGCGTTCCAGACGGGTGAGAAGGGTCTTGAGATGGACGCGAAGGGCGCCCGCCTTCGCCTCGTCATAGGCGAAGGGCGCGCTCTCGCTCGCCAGATGGGTCGACTGGGCGAGCTCCATCTGGATGGCGTGGATATTGTCGGCCGGCCGGCCGTAGTGGCGTGTGGTCCAGCCGCCCTTGAAGCGGCCGTTGAGGATGCTGGTGTAGCCGTCCGCCCCGCCGCAGACCTCCGCAGTGGCCTGCTCGATCAGGGGATGGCAGGTCGCCCCGCCATTCGTGCCGATGTTGAAGTCCGGCAGCTTGCCCTCGAACAGGAAGGGGATGTGCGAGCGGATCGAGTGGCAGTCGTAGAGGATGGCGACACCGTGGATGGCCTTCACCCGCTCGATCTCGGCGGCAAGCGCGGCATGATAGGGCGCATGGAACGCCTCGCGCCGGGCAGCGACGTCGGCTTCGGTCGGAGCCTCGCCGTCCTTCCAGATCGGCACGCCGTCGAAATCCGTCTCCGGCACGAGGCCGGTGGTGTTCTGGCCCGGATAAAGGCTCGCGCCTGCCGGGTCGCGGTTGGCGTCGACGACATAGCGATGGAAGGTCGCGCGCACCGTGGTGGCATCGTCCAGCAGCCCGTCATAGAGCAGGTGGATGTGCCAGTCCGTATCGGCCAGCTCCAGGCCGCGCGCGTTGAGCCGGTCGGCGATCTCTTGCGGCACGTGGGTGCCAGTGTGCGGCAGGCCGAGGACGATCGGGCTCGTGCCCTTGCGGATTTCGACGGGGGTCATGCGGCCTCTCCCAGCGACAGCAGGGCGGCTTCGCTCGCGGCCGTCACGACTTCGCGGCTGGTGACGAGGCGAGCTGCGACCTGCAGGTCGGGCGCCATGTAGCGGTCGGCCTCCAGCGGGGCCACATGCTGGCGCAGCCGGGCGACGGCGGCGGCCAGCGGCGCGCTGGTGGCGAGCGGGGCGCGATGCTCGATGCCTTCGGCCGCGCACAGCATCTCGACACCGAGAATGACCGCGAGATTGGCGTTCATCCGCTCCAGCCGCCGCGCCCCGTGAGCGGCCATGGAGACATGGTCTTCCTGGTTGGCGCTGGTCGGGGTGGAATCGATGGAGCAGGGATGGGCGAGGTGCTTGTTCTCGCTCATCAAGGCTGCCGTCGTCACCTCGGCGATCATCATGCCGGAGTTGAGGCCGGGATCGCGGGCAAGGAAGGGCGGCAGGTCGAAGGACAGGGTCGGGTCGACCATCAGCGCCACCCGGCGCTGGGCGATGGCGCCAAGCTCGGCAATCGCCAGCGCGATCTGGTCGGCGGCGAAGGCGACCGGCTCGGCGTGGAAATTGCCGCCCGAAACGATGCGTCCCTCGTCGATCAGCACAAGCGGGTTGTCGGTCGCCGCGTTTGCCTCGATCTCCAGCGTGCGGCCGGCCATGCGCAGCAGGTCGACGCAGGCGCCGGCCACCTGCGGCTGGCAGCGGATACAATAGGGGTCCTGCACGCGGCTGTCGCCGGTGCGGTGGCTTTCGCGGATCTGCGATCCTTCCATCAGGGCACGCATGGCGGCCGCGACCTCGATCTGGCCGCGATGGCCGCGAAGCGCGTGGATCTCCGGCAGCAGCGGGGCGGTCGAGCCCATGATCGCATCGGTGGACAGGCTCGCGGTGAGCACGGTGGCTTCCGCCAGCCGCCATGCGGTGAACAGTCCGGCAAGTGCGCAGGCGGTCGAGAACTGGGTCCCGTTGATCAGCCCGAGACCCTCCTTCGGGCCGAGCACGACCGGCGTGAGCCCCGCCTTTTCCAGCGCGGCGCGGCCGGGCATGCGTGTGCCCTCGTAGTCCGCCTCGCCTTCGCCGATCAGTACGGCGGTCATGTGGGCGAGCGGGGCAAGGTCGCCCGAGGCGCCGACTGACCCCTGCGAGGGAACGCAAGGGGTGATGCCGGCGGCAAGGCAGTCCTCGATCAGCTTCAATACCTCGAAGCGTACGCCCGAGGCGCCGCGCCCGAGCGACAGCAGTTTCAGCACCATCATCAGCCGCGTCGTCGCGCCGTCGAGCAACTCGCCGACGCCGCAGCAATGGGACAGGATCAGGTTGCGCTGGAGCGTCGCCGTGTCGGCGCCTGCGATCTTGACGCTGGCAAGCTTGCCGAAGCCGGTGTTGACGCCGTAGACGGCCTCCTCGCCCATGGCAGCCGCGGCGACCCGCTCGGCCGCGCGTTCGATGTCGGCTTGTGCGCTGCGGTCGATGCGCGCGGGCAGGCTCTCGCGGTGGATGCGTTCGAGCTGGGCCAGGGTGACGCTGCCCGGCGTAAGGGTCATGACGCTCATTGTGCGCCTCCGAAGATGCGTTCGTGCAGCGGGTTGAAGCCGATGCGATAGGTCAGCTCGGCCGGCTCCGCGACGTTCCAGACGGCGAGGTCGGCGCGCTTGCCGGCCTCGATGGTGCCGATCTCGCCGGCAAGGCCGAGCGCCCGTGCCGCCTCGCGGGTCGCACCGGCAAGGCACTCTTCCGGCGTAAGGCGGAACAGGGTGGCGCCCATGTTCATCGCGAGCAGCAGCGAGGTCAGCGGCGAGGAGCCGGGATTGCAGTCGGTGGCAAGGGCGATCGGCACGCGGGCTGCGCGCAGCGCTGCAACGGGAGGCGCCTGCGGTTCGCGCAAGGTGTAGAAGGCGCCGGGCAGAAGCACGGCGACCGTGCCGGAGGCCGCCATCGTATCCACACCGTCCTGGCCGAGATGTTCCAGGTGATCGGCGGACAGCGCTCCGTATTGCGCGGCAAGCTTCGCCCCGCCGAGATCCGACAGCTGTTCGGCATGCAGCTTGATCGGCAGGCCGAGAGCCTTTGCCCGCTCGAAGACCTGCGCCATCTCGGCCGGGGAAAAGGCGATGCCCTCGCAGAAGCCGTCGACGGCGTCGACCAGGCCGGCCGCATGCGCCGCATCGAGGCCCGGCAGCGCCACCTCGTCGAGATAGGCCTGCGAACGGCCCTTGTATTCGACCGGCACCGCATGCGCGGCCAGCCAGGACGTGACGACGCGCACGCCGCGTTCCCGACCGAGACGGCGTGCGGCCGTAAGCATGCGGATTTCGTCGGCGATGGTCAGGCCGTAGCCCGACTTGATCTCGATGGTGGTGACGCCTTCGCCGATCAGCGTGTCGAGCCGGGGCAGGGCGGAGGCGACGAGGTCGTCCTCGCTTGCAGCCCGCGTCGCCGCGACGGTGGAGACGATGCCGCCGCCGGCGCGGGCGATCTCCTCATAGCTCGCCCCTTCGAGGCGCAGCTCGAACTCGCGGGCCCGGTTGCCGCCATGGACGATATGGGTGTGACAGTCGACGAGGCCGGGAGTGACGAGGCGCCCGCCCAGGGACCGGGATGGCCAGGATGCGTAGTCCGCCGGCAGGTCGGCGGCATGGCCGCACCAGGCGATGCGGCCATCGGGGCCGATTGCGAGCGCGCCGTTTTCGACGAGACCATAGGGGGCGGTGCCCGCGACCATGGTCGCAAGACGCAATGCGGTCAGGACCTCGCCGACGGCGGATCCGGTCGCAGTTTCTGGCATGACCCCTCCCAGGGTTTCCGGTCGGCAGGCCCTTCCGGAGTGCTGCAATATGTATTTGTTTAATTACGATATGTATGTACATAATTGTCAATCGCAAAAATGAGGCGGACAGGATGCGGATCTGGGCGGAGACGGCCTTGCTGGCCACGGGATGGGCGCGCGACGTGGTGGTGGACATCACCGCGGACGGGCGGATCGGCGAGGTTCGACAAGGAGTTGCCCGGGCCGATGCGGCCGCGGAACGCACCGTCGGGATCCTGCTGCCGGCGCCGGCCAACCTGCACAGTCACGCCTTTCAGCGGGCGATGGCGGGCCTGAGCGAATTCCGCGGTACCGCCGAGCACGACACCTTTTGGACCTGGCGCGAGATCATGTACCGCTTCCTCGGCGCCTTCACGCCGGAGACGGTGGAGGCCGTGGCGGCCTTCGTGCAGATGGAGATGCTGGAGGCCGGTTATGCGGCCTCTGCCGAGTTCCATTACGTCCACAATCAGGCCGACGGCACGCCCTATGACGACCGGGCGGAGCTCTCCCGCCGCATCGCGGCTGCATCGCGGGCCTCGGGCATCGGCCTTACACTGCTGCCGGTCTACTACACGACCGGCGGGCTCGACCGCCGCCCGTTGGCGGGTGGGCAGCGCCGCTTTGGCTCCGATCTCGAGGGTTTCGCGCGGATCGTCGAGGGCGCCGGGCAGGCGGTGGCAGAGCTTCCCACCGATGCGCGGCTCGGAATCGCGCCGCATTCGTTGCGCGCGGTGCCGGCAGAGGACCTTGCGAAGGTCGCCGCGATGCGGCCTGCCGATCCGCTGCACATGCATATTGCCGAGCAGACCGGCGAAGTGGAGGAGGTGCTGGCCGCCCATGGCCGCCGTCCGGTCGAATGGCTGTTCGACAATCACGCGGTCAATGAGCGCTGGTGCCTGATCCACTGCACCCATCTGACGGACGGCGAGCGCAAGGCGATCGCGACGAGCGGCGCGGTGGCCGGCCTGTGTCCGATCACCGAATCGAGCCTCGGCGACGGGATCTTCGACGGCGCGCGCTATCTCGCCGATGGCGGCACGCTGGGCGTCGGCTCGGATTCCAACATCCGCATTGCCCTGTCGGAGGAACTGCGCACGCTGGAATATTCCCAGCGCCTGCGCGACCGGCACCGGGCGGTGTTGGCGACAAGCGACCGGTCCTGCGGCCGCAGGCTCTACGACGAGGCGCTCAAGGGCGGGGCACGGGCGCTCGGCCGCGACAGCGGAGCGATCCGCACGGGCGCGTGGGCGGATCTCGTTGCCCTCGATGCGGCCTCGCTGCATCTGGAAGGGCTTGCCGGCGATACCCTGCTCGATGCATGGATTTTCGCCGGCGACAACCGGCTGGTGCGTGACGTATGGGCGGCGGGGCGCCATATGGTGCGCGACGGCAGCCATGTAGACCGTGCGCGGATCGAGGCCGGCTACCGCAATGCGATGCAGACCCTGAAGCGGAGCATGTGATGTCACGACCCGTCGTGCCTGCGAAGGACGGCGATCCGGTGCCGGCCGGCATCCGGGTGCCGACATCCTTCCGGGCCATCAAGGCGGAAATCCTCAAGCGCATCAGCGAGCGGGTCTGGTTGCCCGGCGAGTTGATCCCGGGCGAGGAGGATCTGGCGCGCGAGTTCGGCTGCGCCCGCGTCACTGTCAACCGGGCGCTGCGGGAGCTTGCGGAGATCGGGCTGGTGGAGCGCAAGCGCCGCGCTGGCACCCGCATCGCCGAGCATCCCTTGCGCGAGGCGCGGCTGGAAATTCCGGTGGTGCGCAGCGAGGTCGAGGCCAGAGGCGCGCAGTATCGCTTCTCGGTTCTCAGCCGCGAGCGGCTGGAGGCGCCGGAGGCGATGCGGGCCCGGCTGGACCTGCCGGCCGGAACGCCGATGCTCCATGTGCGCTGCCTGCATTTCGCCGACAACCGGCCGTGGCAATACGAAGATCGCTGGATCCACATCGCCGCCGTTCCCGATATCGCCGAAGAGCCGTTCGAGCGCATGAGCCCGAACGAGTGGCTGGTGAAGTTCGCTCCTTTTTCGGAAATGGAGATCGGCCTCAGCGCCGCCGCCGCCAGCCGCGAAGAAGCGACGCTGCTCGCCCTCGAGCCGGGCGCGCCGGTCTTCGTGTTCGAGCGCACGACATGGCTGATCGACCAGCCGATCACCCATGTGCGGATGCTGCATCCCCAGTCCTACCGGATGGTCTCGCGGTTCTGATCGCGGCCGCTTAGACGATTGATCGTCTGCCCGTTCACGGGCATAATCGTTTACATAATAAACGATCTGGATGCGGTCCGCCGGGGTGGCCGCGTCCGCATGGGCTTGGCCCGGATCGGCGACAGCCGGCGGGCAGGGGCGGTCGGCGCAAACGCGCCGGGACCGTGCAAGGTAACCTGGGAGGACACCGAATGCTTCGACTGAAAACGCTCGCCGTCGCCGCGACGGCGCTGGCCTGTGCCGGCATTTCTCCGGCGTTGGCGCAGGATGTGACCCTGCGCGTGCACCACTTCCTGCCGGCTCCCGCGCCGGTCCCCAAGAATTTCATCACGCCCTGGGCCGAGAAGGTGATGGCCGAGTCCAACGGCCGCATCAAGGTCGAGGTCTTCCCGGCGATGCAGCTCGGAGGCACGCCGCCCTCGCTCTACGATCAGGCGCGCGATGGCGTCGTCGACATCGTCTGGACCCTGCCGGGCTACACGCCGGGCCGCTTCCCGGGTACCGAGGCGTTCGAGCTGCCCTTCATGGCCGGCAAGGCAGAGCCCACCAGCCAGGCCTTCTGGGACTTCTACGAGAAGTACCTCACCGACGAGTTCAAGGACGTCCATCCGATCGCGGTGCATGTGCACGGCCCCGGCCTGCTGCACGTCAAGGGCGACGGCGTGACCAAGCTGGAGGACATGAACGGCCTCAAGCTGCGCGGTCCGACCCGCCAGACCAACGCGCTGCTCGGCGCGCTCGGCGCGACCCCGGTCGGCATGCCGGTCCCGGCCATGCCCGAGGCGCTGTCCAAGGGCGTGATCGACGGAACCGTCGTGCCGTGGGAAGTGACCACGCCGCTGAAGGTCGCCGAACTCGTCAACAGCCATACCGACTTTGAAGGCTCGCGCGGGCTCTACACGGCGACGTTCGTCTTCGCGATGAACAAGGCGAAATACGACAGCCTGCCCGCCGATTTGAAGGCGATCATCGACGCCAACAGCGGCCGCGAAGTGTCCAAGTGGGTCGGCCGCGTCATGGACGAGGGCGACCTGCCGGGTATCGCTGCCGCCGAAAAGGCCGGCAACACGATCCGCAAGCTGCCGCCGGAAGAGGTGGATCGCTGGAAGGCCGCGGCCGAGCCGGTCGTTGCTGCCTGGGTCGAGGAAGTGTCCGGCAAGGGCTATGACGGCGCCGCCATGGTCGAGGACGCCCGGGCCTTGATCACCAAGTACGCCGGCGAGTAACCGGCGGCCCCGCCGGCCGGGCTGCGGCCGGCGGGGCGTCTTTCTGGCGCAAGGATTTCCGTCATGACCGTTCTCGTTGCCGGCGCTGGCATCGCCGGCCTGACGCTCGCCCTCAGCCTGCATCGGATTGGCGTGCCCGTTCGCGTATTCGAGGCGGTGCGTGAGATCCGCCCGCTCGGCGTCGGCATCAACCTGCAGCCCCATGCGGTGCGCGAGCTCGATGAACTCGGACTGCTGGACCGCCTGGATGCCATCGGCCTGAGGACGCAGGAAGTCGCCTATTTCTCCAGTCACGGCCAGCCGATCTGGTCGGAGCCTCGCGGGATGTCCGCCGGCTATGATTGGCCGCAATTCTCCATCCACCGCGGTCGGCTGCAAATGATGCTGCTCGATGCCGTGCGCGAGCGACTGGGTCCCGATGCGGTCACCTGCGGCGTTTCGGCCGCGGGATGGCGCGACATCGACGGCGGCGTCGAGATCGATCTCGTCGAGCGGGAGACCGGCGCTCCGGCCGGCAGCGCGAAGGGCGCTGTCTTCATCGCTGCCGACGGCATTCACTCCACCGCCCGTGCGGGGCTGTATCCGGACGAGGGGCTGCCCGCGTGGGGCGGCATCGTCATGTGGCGCGGTGTCACCCGCGCGCCGCATTTCCTCACCCGCCGTTCGATGGCGATGACCGGCTGCAAGCCGCGCAAGTTCGTCTGCTATCCCATCGAGGACATCACGCTCGACGACGGCCGACCGGGCACGGTGATCAACTGGATCGCCGACCTCAGGATGCCGGCGGATCACATCTGGCGGCGCGAGGACTGGAACCGGCCGGGCAATCCCGACGACTTCCTGCCGCGTTTCGACACCTGGCGCTTCGACTGGCTCGACATTCCCGCGCTGATCCGCAATGCGGAGCACATCTTCGAATATCCGATGGTCGACCGGGACCCGCTGCCGCGCTGGACCCATGGGGCGATGACGCTGATGGGCGATGCCGCGCACCCGATGTATCCGATCGGCTCCAACGGGGCGAGCCAGGCGATCCTCGACGCGCGCGTGCTGACCCGCGAGATCCTGCGTCATGGCGCGGTACCGGCAGCGCTCGCCGCCTATGAGGAGGAGCGGCGTCCGGCAACGGCCCGCATCGTCCTCGCCAACCGCGCCGACGGGCCCGACAAGGTGCTCGACGTGGTTGAGGAGCGGGCGCCGGACGGGTTCGGCCGGATCGAGGACGTGCTTTCGCGCGAGGAGCTTCTGGAAACGGCGGCCGGGTACAAGCGGATCGCCGGCTTCGACGTCGAGGCCTTGAACCAGCGCCCGCCGATCGTCCCGGCTGCGTGATCATGAGCGCCGGCGCAGGCCAGGGCGAAGTCCCGTCGGGCGCGTCTCTCGACTATGGCCTCCTCAACGAGTTGGTCGGCCACCTCCTGCGCCATGCCTTCCTGCGCGGCCATCAGGTCTTTGGCGAGGTCTTCGCCGGCGAGGCCTTGACGCCGCTGCAGTTCATGGTGCTGGAACTCGTCGACCGCAATCCGGGCATCACCCATCGCGATGTCGCCGCCGCCATGTCCAGCGCGCCCTCGGTGCTGACGACGGCGCTCAAGCCGCTGGTGACCGCCCGGTTGCTGGAACAGGTCCGCGTCGCGCGGGACGGGCGCCGCGTCGCCTATCGCCTGAGCCGCGAGGGGAGGGAGCGGTTCCGCGCCGTGCGGCCGCGCATCGCCGACGCCGAGCGTCGGTTGCTTGGAGATCTGGATGCGGCCGAGGCCGAGGCCCTGCGAGGGTTTTTGCGCCGGATTACCGGGCGTTTTTCCGCCTAAGGGAAAATCCGGATAGGGATCCGTTAAGGTCTTTCCGGGATAGTGTGATCTGTCGCGGGTACGTGTCCTCGGGGAGATGATCGTGTCTGGGTCTCTTGCCGTGCGTCCAATCCGCCGGAGGATGGTTGGCGCGACCTACGAGGTGAGCCGTTCGTGCTCGATATCATCGCCTGCATTACGTTAGATCACAATGCAGCGCTGGTCGCGCTGGCAGCCGGCATGTGCGTGGTCGGTGCGTGGATCAGCTTCCGCCTGTTTCAGCGCGCCCGCGATACTGAAGGCTGGATGCGCGGAGGCTGGCTGTTTCTCAACGGCATGGCCACCGGATCGTCGATCTGGTGCACGCATTTCATCGCGATGCTCGCCTATGAGACGCAGACCGCCGTCTATTTCAATGCGACCCTGACGATCCTGTCGCTGTTTCTCGCCATTGTCGGCTCGGCGCTCGGTTTCGCGCTGGCCTGCAGCGGCCTGTTTCGCCTGGCGCCGGAGGCCGGCGGCGTCGTCATCGGCGCGGCCGTGGCCTGCATGCACTATATCGGCATGGCGGGATATCGGGTCGACGGCCTCATCCATTGGAACCAGAACTATGTGATCGCCTCGGTGATCGCCAGTCTGGTTTTCTCGGCGCTTGCGCTCAACCGGTTCATGCGCCCGACCACCCGCTGGTGCCGGTATGGCGCCACGACAGCACTCGTGCTGGGCATCGTGCTGCTGCATTTCACGGGCATGACGGCGATGACCGTGACGCCGCTCCGGCCGCTCTTCTCGCCGAATGTCGACCAGTTCTCGGCGCTTGCGCTGGCGGTTGCCGGCGTTGGAGCCCTGGTGATCGGCATGGGTGTCGTTACGGCCCTGCTGGACCTGAAAACCCGCGCCACTGCCGATGCCGACCTGCAGCGCCTTTCCGAATTCGATCCTCTGACGGGCCTTGGCAACAGGTCGCTGTTTTCGCGTCGCCTCGAGGAGGAGTGCCTGTGGGCCGACAGCCATGACGGCCGCCTGTGTCTGGTGCTGGTGAATCTCGACGATTTTCGCACGGTCAACGACCTGCGTGGCCATTCGGCCGGCGATGCGCTTCTGGCGGCGCTCGGGGCCCGCGTCGGCAACGGCTTGAGGGCCGGCGAAGTCGCCATGCGCATCGGCGGCGACGAGTTCGCGGTCATGCGCCGGTTGTCCGCGTCCGAAAAGGTCGACGAGTTCCTGGAGCGGCTGGACACCCTGTTCCGCCGCCCCTTGAAGGCATCTGGCATGGTGATGCCCTGCGCATCCGGCATGGGCGTTGCCATCTATCCCGATCATGGCCTGTCCGCCTCGGACCTGCTTGCCAATGCGGGGCTGGCGCTTGCCCGCGCCAAGGACGAGACTCTCGAGCGCACCTGTTTCTCCAACAGCGTCGTGGATCAGGCCGAACGTCACCGTCGGGAGCTCGCGGTGGCCCTGCGCGGTGCTGTCGAGCGCGGCGAGCTTTGCCTCTTTTTCCAGCCGCAGATGGACCTGGCGACCGGCGAGTTTTCCGGCGCCGAGGCTCTCGCGCGCTGGACCCATCCCGACTACGGCTCGGTGTCGCCGGCGGTCTTCATCCCGATCGCCGAGGAGAACGGGCAGATCATCCCCATTGGCGACTGGGTGCTGGAACAGTCCTGCCGCCAGGCCGTAACCTGGGCCAAGCCGGTGAAGGTGGCGGTCAATCTCTCCGCCATTCAGCTGCGCCAGCGCGGCCTGCCCGAGCGCATCGGCGAGATCCTGCGCGAGACCGGGCTCGACCCGGCCCGGCTGGAGATCGAGGTGACCGAATCCTCGTTCATGGCGGACCTCGACCTCAGCCTGCAAATTCTGCGGGAGATCCAGGCGCTCGGCGTCTCGGTCGCGCTCGACGATTTCGGCACGGGCTATTCGGCGCTTGCCAGCCTGCGGGTCTATCCGTTCAACCGGATCAAGCTGGACCGGGGTTTCACCTCCGATCTTGCGGTGTCCGACGAGGCCCGCGCCATCGTGCATTCGGTGCTCATGCTCGGTCAGTCGCTCGGCACGCCCGTGCTTGCCGAGGGTGTGGAAACGGACGAGCAACTGGCTTTCCTGCGTGCTGCCGGCTGCCGCTCTATCCAGGGATTCCTCTATTCGCGCCCCGTTCCGGCCGGCGATCTGCAGCGCCTGATGCTCGCCCCGCCCGCCCCCGGCCTTTTGGGGAGCGCCCGGCGCATCGTTTCCGCCCGTTTGCCGCAGGCCGCAAACGGCTGAGGGCGCATGCCCTCCGGCGAGCCGAACCTCCCTGTTTTGCAAGGAAGAATCCGGTCCGGTCACCGTCCGGCGCGGGCAGGGCTGTGGCCGGATTCAGTTTAGAATTTTTCTAATATATTGATTTTATTGGAATATTATCTTGACTGTAAAACTCAGAATAGCGTTAGTTCAGCCAATCCCGGCTGGCTGGGACCTTTGATGTCGGGGCCTTTACCCCCGGTGATTGGAGGCTGACGTGATTGGAAGATTGCAGGACCGCTCGCCGGCGTTCGCTCCCGGCGAGGAGGTCGAGACGCTTGTCGTCGAGGGGCTGCGGCGCTGGCTCGCCGGTTATCAGACGGGCAGCATCGAATGCTGGGAAATGGCCTGGTCGCTCTATGCGGGGCGACTGGGCGTCAACCGGGCTCGCCAGGCGGTGACCGGACTGTCCTGTTTCGCCCGGGCGCTGAACGGCTGGGCCAAGTGCGGTCTGTCGCTTCTGCCCTACGACTGCCCGCATCGCTGCGCGCATGAATGCCTTGCGGTCGCACTGGTTGCGTCCTGGCAGCGCGGTGACCGTGAGGCGGCCGCCAACATCGCCGAGGAACTGGTGATCTCCGGCGGCTTGCCGTTCACCCTGGAGGCGGCTGCGAATTTCGCGGAGACGCTCCGCCGCCTCGACCTGGTTCTGCCGGATCCCGCCTGCCTTGCCTGCCGTCGGCCCATGCCGGTGGCGATGCTTGCGGCAGCCGAGACCCGGCACTGACTGCCTTTGTGCGTTCCGCGCACGTGTATCGAACCAAACGCTTGAACCGAATGAAAAGGAAGGATCGCCCGAGATGAAGAAAACCCTGTTGCTTGCGACGACGCTGGCGGGCATCGCCCTGCTGCCGGCCGGTCTGGCGCGGGCGGCGGATGCCGCCGCCGTTCTCGACACCTATGGCGACATCGCCGAGGCCGCTTATGCCGAGTCCGTGGCAACCGCCGAGCAGCTGTCCGCCGCCGTCGACGCGCTGATCGCCAAGCCGTCCGACGAGACGCTGGCCGCTGCCCGCAAGGCGTGGCTTGCCGCCCGCCGGCCCTACCAGCAGACCGAGGTCTACCGCTTCGGAAATGCCATCGTCGACGACTGGGAAGGCAAGGTGAACGCCTGGCCGCTGGACGAGGGGCTCATCGACTATGTCGACGCCGGCTATGGCAGCGACAACCCGGAGAACGCCTTCTACACCGCCAACGTCATCGCCAATCCGAAGATCACCGCTGGCGGCCGCGAGATCGACGCGACCGAGATCACCCCGGCGCTTCTGTCGGAAGAGCTGCAGGAAGCCGGCGAGATCGAAGCCAATGTGGCGACCGGCTACCATGCGGTCGAGTTCCTGCTCTGGGGGCAGGACCTCAACGGCACGGACAAGGGCGCGGGCAACCGTCCGGCGACCGACTTCGACACCGCCAATTGCACCGGCGGCAATTGCGAGCGTCGCGCTGCCTACCTGAAGGCCGCGACCGAGCTGCTGCTGTCGGACCTGAAGGAAATGGCCGATGCCTGGAAGGACGGCGGTGCGGCCCGCGCCGAGCTTGCTGAGAAGGGCGAGGCCGGCGGTCTTGCCACGATCCTGACCGGCATGGGCTCGCTTTCCTATGGCGAGCTGGCGGGCGAGCGCATGAAGCTCGGCCTCATGCTGCACGATCCGGAGGAAGAGCACGACTGCTTCTCCGACAACACCCACATGTCGCACTACGACGACGTGATGGGCATCCGCAACGTGTGGTTCGGCCGCTACGAGGGCTTTGCCGGCAAGTCGGTGGAAGGCGCGTCGCTGCGCGATCTGGTCGCTGCCAAGGATGCGGCCGTTGCCGAGGAAGTCACGGCCAAGCTCGACGCGACGCTCGCGGCCTTCGAGGCGCTGCGCGAGCGTGCGGAGACGGTCGAGGCCTATGATCAGATGATCGGCGAGGGCAACGACGAGGGCAATGCGGTGGTGCAGGCTGCCGTCGATTCGCTCGTCGACCAGACCCGCTCCATCGAACGGGCCGTTGCGACGCTCGGTCTCGACCAGATTGCCTTCGAGGGCTCCGACAGCCTCGACAATCCGGGCGCAGTGTTCCAGTAAGCACGCTGATCTGACGAACCGGCCGCGGCGGGGGACACGGGCCCGCCGCGGCCTCCACCCATGTGCCGGCGGCCGGGGCGTCGGGCACTCAGGTAATGCGATCCTTCCATGCCGTCAGCCTATCTTTCCGCCGCTGCCAGCCTGTGTGTGGCTGCGAGCCTCGCCCTGCCCGCCCATGCCGGCGAGGGCGCACTCCCGCACCGGGATGATCTGAGCCCGCGTGATCGCGCCAGGGTCGCCAGGGTGGTTGCCGATCCCGCGGACTTTTCCGCAGCAGAAGCCTTCGAGGCGATGCCGGGCGGGGCTGCGACCTATATCAAGCGCATCAACGTCAATGCGTTCTCGTTTCCTTCCGCCAATATTTCCTTCGAGGACCAGCAGCGGTTCGCGGTCGGCAACGGGCTGTTCCGCAAGTTGTGGGTGTCTTCGCCGTCTTCGACGAACGCGTCCGACGGGCTCGGCCCGCTGTTCAATGCGCGCTCCTGCCAGGGCTGCCACCTCAAGGATGGGCGTGGCCACCCGCCGCGCGACGGTGAGGAGCCGGTGGCTCTGTTCCTGCGCCTCTCGGTGCCGGGCGAGCCGGACCCCGGCAAGCTGCTGCGCCCGGAGCCGACCTATGGAACCCAGTTCCAGAATTACGCCGTTCCCGGCCTGAAGTCCGAGGGCCGGCTGGAGGTTCGCTACAGCGAGACCTCCGTGACGCTGGGCGACGGCACGCGTGTCAGCCTGCGCGTGCCCGACTACCGGATGACCGATCTCGGCTACGGGCCGATGTCGCCCGACGTGCTGGTCTCGCCGCGTGTCGCGCCGCAGATGATCGGCCTGGGGCTCCTCGAGGCGATTCACCCGGGCGATATTCTTGCCGGCGCGGATCCGGACGACAGCGATGGCGACGGCATTTCCGGCCGCCCGAGCTGGCTGCCGGATCCGGCGACCGGCGGCAAGGTGCTCGGCCGGTTCGGCTGGAAGGGCGAGGCGCCGACCGTGCGTGCGCAGTCGGCGGGCGCCTTCGCCGGCGACATCGGCATCTCGACCCCGGACGAGCCCAACCCCTATGGCGACTGCACGCCGGCGCAGACCGAATGCCTGGCCATGCCGACGGGCGAGCAGGCGAATCTCGGCCCGACCGAGGGGCCGGACCCGGTTCTTGAGCTGGTCGACTTCTACTCGCGAAATCTGGCCGTCCCGCGCCGCCGGGATGTCGACGACCCTCAGGTTCTCGCCGGCAAGGCACAGTTTCACGAGCTCGGCTGCGCCAGTTGCCACCGGCCGAAATTCGTCACCTCGCGCAAGGCGGAGCTGGAGGCCCACCGGTTCCAGCTGATCTGGCCCTATTCCGACATGCTGCTGCACGATATGGGAGAAGGGCTTGCCGACAACCGGCCGTTGGCGAATGCCTCCGGCCGGGAATGGCGCACCGCGCCGCTATGGGGTATCGGACTGACCGAGCTGGTGTCGGGGCAGGAAAGCTACCTGCATGACGGGCGCGCCCGCACGCTGGAGGAGGCGATCCTCTGGCATGGCGGCGAGGGGCAGGCGGCCCGCGATGGCTATGCGGCGCTCGATCGCGCGGACCGCGAGGCGCTGTTGCGGTTCCTCAAGTCGCTCTAGGGAGCGGCAGAGCGAAAAGACAGGGACAGGAGCACGGTGATGACGGGTGCGAGACGCGGGTCGCAGCAGCGGTATGGCGGGCGTATGCCGGCCCGGCGATTGACGCGCAGTGCCGGCGCAGTGGTCCTGACTTGTCTGTTGGTTGCAGCCGCTGTGGTGGCGATGCCGCGGCAGGCCGCCGCAGAGATCGACTATTCCCGTTTCTGGCCGCAGACCCTGTCCGGTTTCGCCCTGCCCGCCAGCGATGCGCTGGGCAAGGCGGCACCGGCGCTGGCCAGTGGTATCGAGGCGGCCTGCACCGGCGGGTCGGGCGAGCCTTTCGCGTCCGCCTTCACCGAGGCTGTCGAGGCGGTGGCGCGTCTTTCCATGCTGCGCGTCGGGGCCCTTGCCGACGAGAACAGGCTGGAGCGCATTGCCTTCATTCCCGACGGGCGCGGCGTGGTCCGCCGGCAGGTGACGCGTCTGATCGCGGATCGCGACGAAACGGCGCTGGATGCGACCCGGCTGCGCGGCAAGAGCGTCGCGCTGCAAGGACTGACGGCGCTCGAATGGGTGGCCTTCGACAAGGACGGAAAGGTCCTTCTTGCCGACAGCGGCGAGGAGGGCGCCTATCGCTGCGCCTATGCGGCCGCTCTGGCCGCCCGTCTCGGCGAGACCGCGAAGGAGATTAGCGGCGCCTTTGCCGCGCCAATTGGACAGACCGCCCTGCTGCTGTCGCCGGCACAGGAAAACGGGCTTGCCAAGACGCACAAGGAAGCGGCGGGCTTCGTCTTCAATGCGCTGATGACGTCGCTGGAGCTGATCCGCGACCAGATGCTGGCGCCGCTGGTCGGCGAGGGGGCGCCGGCGTCGCTTGTGGCGCGCGTGCCCTTCTCCCGCTCGCACAACGGCACGGCCTATCTGTCCGGCGCGATCGGCGGGCTGTCGCAGGCCTTCTCGGCTGCCGGCTTCGCGCAGGCCTCCGGCGACGGCGAGTGGATCGTCAACACGCTGGACTTCGAGCGCGACAATGCCTTGAAGGCGCTGGCGGCGGTTCCGGCCGATCTGGAGGCCGCGCTGTCCGACAAGGAGGCAAGCGGTCGTCTTGCCTATGTCCTCACGGTTCTGACAGGGCTGCGCACCACGCTTGGCGGAGAGCTTGCCGCCTATCTCGACTTCCGTGGAGGCTTCAATGCTTTGGACGGCGATTGACCGGCGGTCCCTGCTCGTCGGCGGCGGGGCTGCCCTGGCGGCGCTGGCGCTCGGGCCGGATGGGGCTCGGGCCGGCGGGGCGGAGCTCTCCGAGGACCCGCTCTTTGCCGCCGCACGGCGGGAGGCCGACGGCAGCCACAGCATCGTCGTGACCGGCCTCGATGGCATCGACCGCCAGGTGATTCCGCTTCCCGGCCGCGGCCATGATGTCGCTGTTTGCCCGGTCAGCGGACGTTGCCTCGCCTTTGCCCGTCGCCCCGGCACGTTCGCCGTCAGCTTCGATGTGTCCGGCGCCCGTCCTCCGGTCGTGTTCGAGGCCGTGCCCGGCAGGCACTTCTACGGCCATGGCGCCTTTTCGCCGGATGGCCGTCTGGCCTTCGCGACGGAGAACGACTACGTCGCGAACCGGGGCGTGATCGGCGTCTACGATCTCAGCGGCGACCGGCCGCAGCGTGTCGGCGAGTTCTGGTCCGGCGGCATCGGTCCGCACGATATTCTGCCCTTGCCCGATGGGCGCAGCCTCGTCGTTGCCAATGGCGGCATCGAGACTCACCCGGACAAGGGGCGGGAAAAGCTCAACATCGAAAC
Source organism: Stappia sp. G46H5W (assembly GCF_058448995.1). Classification (NCBI taxonomy): domain Bacteria; kingdom Pseudomonadati; phylum Pseudomonadota; class Alphaproteobacteria; order Hyphomicrobiales; family Stappiaceae; genus Stappia; species Stappia sp. G46H5W. Next base: position 445,091 of record NZ_JBZFLL010000006.1, read on the forward strand.
GATGCAACCGAACGTGACCGTGATCGACCGCGAAAGCGGCACCGTGCGCGGCGTCGCGGACCTGCCGGCGCATCTGCACAAGTTGTCGCTCCGCCACATGGCGGTGGGGGGCGCAGGCAAGGTCTGGATCGGCGGCCAATATGAAGGCAGCCTGGAGGAGACGCCGCCGCTGATGGCCTCGCTCGATACGGCCGACGGGCGCTTTTTGCTGCATGATGTGCCGGATGATCTGCGCGGGCGTCTTGCCAACTATGTCGGCTCCGTGACCATGAGCCGCGATGGCGAGGTGGTTGCCGCCTCCTGCCCGCGCGCCGGCCGTATCCTCTATTTCTCCGCCAAGACCGGCGCCTTCTTGTCCAGCCAGCAGCGCGCCGATGCCTGCGGCCTTGCGGCGCTCGATCAGGGCGGCTTCCTGATCTCGGACGGTCAGGGCAGCCTCAGCGAGAGCGGGGATCGCACGGGCGCGCCGATGCTGCTCGCCTCCGGAGCCGGCATTTCCTGGGACAATCACATGGTGGCGATCGATCCGGCCTGAGGAAAGGCTGTCTGTCGCCTCAGACCGTGTCGCTGAAGTCGATCTCGGCCATCAGGTCGCCGGCCAGCGTCTCGAGCGCGGCGGAAAGATCGCCTGCCGACAGATCCACCGGAAGAACGACGTCCACCTGCGCGCGGAACATCCGCTCGCCGCTCATGGAGCCGGCGGACACCTCCGTCTCCAGTTCGGTGATGCTGACGCCCTTGGCCGCCAGCACGGCGGCCACCGCATGCACAATACCCGGATGGTCCTGGCAGATGACGGTCATCCGGGCGGCCTGGCCGTGGTTTTCGTGGCTCGCCTCGCTGCGCTTCAGCGTGGTGGCGATGCCGTCGGCCGACAGCTGCGACAGCGCGGTTTCCAGCGCCTCGACACGCTCCTGCGGCACCTCGACCCGCACGAGGCCGGCGAAGGTGCCGGCGAGCCGGGACATGGAGCTTTCGATCCAGTTTCCGTCATGGGCGGCGATCACGTCCGACAGCCGTTCGACGAGCCCCGGACGATCATCGGCGATCGCGGTGAGAACCAGCGAAATCATGGACATGGGCGTGCGCCTCCCGGAGGTTTTCCGGCAGGCTAGACCATAGCGCGGTCAATGGAAACCGGAACGAGCCCGGTCTCAGGAGATGCGGCGGCGGCGGTCCGGCGAAGAACCGAAGGCGGCGGTGTAGAGCCGGGCCTTGATTCGCGACAAGCGGGCATAGATCCGCAGCGGCAGGCGCGCCAGCGGCGGCACGACATCGTGGCAGAACGCGACCTTGCGCACATAGCCGTGCACTTGCCACTCGAACCAGTTGAAGGCGGGGAAATAGGCGGTGTCGCCGGCGGTGAGCTTGCGCACTTCGCCGTCCGGACCGGTGACCGTGACCGATCCTTCCAGGATGTAGACCGCCTCGTCGCAGCCGAAATACCAGTTGAAGCGACCGTCCGTGCAGTCCCAGACCGACATGTTCGCATTGCGGTCCTGCCCGCTGGCCAACTGCACTGCACGTGCCTGCGGATCTCCCTCCAGAACCCAGTCCGGATTGATCGGCGCGGGCAGGAGCTCCAGCCCGTCGAGGCGCGCCAATGTCAGGCCGGCCGGCGTGCGGTCGGCTACGCCCATGGCAGCTCCCAGCGCGCTGGCGGACGCAGTGTCGGTCATGGTCGGTCTTCTCCCTTCTTGTGGTTTCTCCCGTTGTACCATCAAGCCGTGAAGAACCGGTTTCCGCAATGGGTGCGTTTTGCCCGCCGCGTTGCCGACAGCAGCTGCCGCATTTGCCCCTTGCGAGGGGCGCAAGGCTCCACTAGCGTGCCCGGCCAATGACGGCGTCCCTGGAGGGACTGAAAGCAAGTCCGGTGGTGACCGACCCAAATCGGGGGTCCAGTCCGGAGCTGTCCGAGCGGTATTCGGTCCGGCGCGACGGCACGGTCGCGCGGGGGCCCTGTCCTGTATCCGGCCGCTTTCACTCTCTCCCTGCGGCGCTGCGCCGGACCTGTCCGGCTTTTCACGCGGGCGCGTGGCCAAGAGGGAGCTTTTGAGATGAAACCAGAATTTGTCTTCGCCGCCGTTTTGGCCGAGCGTCCCGCCCGTTGCGACCGGGGAGGGGCATGATGGCCGACGTGATGAGTGAGACGGGCGAGAAGCTGGGCCTGATGATCTGCGGCCATGGCAGCCGCAACCGCGGCGCCGTGCGCGAGTTCGCGCAGCTTGCCGAGGGGCTGAAGGCGCGCTTTCCCGGATGGCCGGTGGAATACGGCTATCTGGAATTCGCCAATCCGGTGATCAAGGACGGTCTCGACCGGCTGCGCGAGCAGGGCTGCACCCGTATTCTCGCCGTGCCAGGCATGCTGTTTGCCGCAGGCCACGCCAAGAACGACATTCCGTCCGTGCTGAACACCTACCAGGCGCAGCATGAAGGCCTGACAATCACCTACGGCCGGGAACTTGCCGTCGACACGAGGATGATCCGCGCCGCCGGCGACCGTATTCGCGAGGCTCTGGAAAAGGCCGGCGACGATGTGCCGCTGCACGAGACCCTGCTGATGGTCGTGGGACGCGGCGCGTCCGATCCCGACGCCAATTCCAACGTCGCCAAGATCACCCGCATGCTGTGGGAAGGCTTCGGCTTCGGCTGGGCCGAGACGTGCTATTCCGGCGTCACCTTCCCGCTGGTCGAGCCCGGGCTCGAGCATGCAGCGAAGCTGGGCTATCGCCGCATCGTCGTCTTCCCGTATTTCCTGTTCTCCGGCGTCCTCGTCAGCCGCATCTACAACAACACGGACGAGGTGGCGGAGCGTCATCCGGACATCGAGTTCGTCAAGGCCGGCTATCTCAACGACCATCCGCAGGTGATCGACACCATGGCGGACCGGGTCACCGAGATCCTGCAGGGCGCCAACCTGATGAACTGCCAGATGTGCAAGTACCGCGAGCAGGTGCTTGGCTTCGAGGCGGATGTCGGGCGGCCGCAGGAAAGTCACCATCACCATGTCGAGGGCCTTGGCGCGGACGCCGAGTGCAAGCTGTGCGATGACGTGTGCACCGGAGCCTGCGAGGAACAGGCGACAGGTCACCACCACCATCATGACCATGGCCACTCGCACGATCACCATCATCACCACGACCACGACCACGACCATCATCATGATCATGCTCATGATCACGGTCACCATCACCACGGTCATGGCCACACTCATGGGCATGGGCACCATGATCATGGGCACGATCATCACCATCCGCCCTATCCTCATGCGGACCACCCGCTGGGGCCGAAGTCGATGAAGAAGCGGTCCACATGAGGTGTGGGGCGTGAGCGGCGGCCGTTACGACTACGAGCGCGATCCCGCGCAGATCTATCGCCGTTCCTTTTCCATCGTGCGCGAGGAGGCGGATCTCTCCGCCCTGCCCGAGGCGCTGCATCCGGCCGCGATCCGCATCGTTCATGCCTGCGGCATGCCCGAGGTGGTGGCGGATCTGGCCTGGCGCGGCGATGTCGCGGCGGCGGTCGGTGGCGCCTTGGCTGCCGGCGCGCCCGTCTTCGCCGATGTGCGCATGGTCTGCGAAGGTGTGATCCGCAGCCGTCTGCCGGCCTGCAACGATCTCGTATGCACGCTCAACGAGCCTCCCGTGCCCGGTCTTGCCCGGCGTCTTGGCACCACCCGTTCGGCCGCGGCCGTTGATCTGTGGCGCGACCGGCTCGAGGGAGCTGTCGTGGTTGTCGGCAATGCGCCGACCGCGCTGTTTCATCTGCTGGAGCGGATCGGCGAGGGCTTTCCGCGCCCGGCCGCGATCCTCGGCTTCCCGGTCGGCTTCGTCGGCGCGGCGGAATCGAAGGAGGCGCTGCTGGAGAGCCCGCTCGATATCCCCTGCCTGGTGCTGCGCGGCCGGCGCGGCGGATCGGCCATCGCCGCTGCCGCGGTCAATGCGCTTGCCGCCGGGGTGCCGGAGGAGGACCCGGCATGAGCCTTGACGACAAGGCGCGACGCGCCCCCTGGCTGACCGTGATCGGCCTCGGCGAGGAGGGTGTCGAGGGACTTTCTCCGATTGCGCGGCAGGCGCTTGCCGATGCGAAACGCGTCTTCGGCGGGGCCCGCCACGGCGAGCTTGTCGCTCCGCTCGGGATCGAGGTCGAGACCTGGCCGAGCCCGTTCCACAAGGGATTGGAAGCGCTGCTTGCTGCGCGCGGCGAACCCATTGCGGTGCTGGCGAGCGGGGATCCCATGTGGTTCGGCATCGGCTCGACGCTCGCGCGCTCGGTGCCGGTGGAGGAAATGCTGGTGCTGCCGGCACCGTCGTCCCTGTCGCTCGCCGCCGCACGGCTCGGCTGGCCGTTGCAGGACATCGAGATCCTGTCGCTGCATGGCCGTCCGATCGATCTGTTACGCGCCGCTCTTCATCCCGGCGCCAGGGTGCTTTGCCTCACCTCGGGTGCCGGGGCAGCGGAAGAGATCGCCGACCTTCTCGTCGATGAGGGCTATGGCGCGAGCCGGCTGACCGTGTTGGAGCATCTCGGCGGACCGGCCGAGCGCATCCTGTCGGGAAGTGCCGAAGGCTGGCGCGGCGAGGTTGCCGCCCTCAACGTCGTGGCACTCGAGGCGGTCGCGGTGCGCGATACGCCGCTGCGCCCGCGTCTGCCCGGCTTGCCGGACGATGCCTTCCGTCATGACGGCAAGATCACCAAGCGCGAGGTGCGCTCGGTGACGCTCGCTCGCCTGATGCCCATGCCCGGTGCCCTGTTGTGGGATATCGGCGCGGGCTCGGGGGCTGTCGCCATCGAATGGCTGCGTGCGGCGCCCCGCAGCCGGGCCATCGCACTGGAGCCGGACGACACCCGCCGCGCCACCGCGCGGGCGAATGCGGCGGCTCTCGGCGTGCCGCATCTCGACCTCCGTCCCGACGCGGCGCCAGATGGCCTTGAGGGTCTGCCGCCACCCGATGCGATCTTCCTCGGCGGCGGCCTGACCGCACCCGGCACGCTGGAGGCGGCACTCGCGGCGCTGCGGCCCGGCGGCCGGCTCGTCGCCAATGCGGTGACGCTGGAAAGCGAGGCGATCCTTCTTGCCGCCCATGCCCGCCACGGCGGCGAGCTGGTGCGCATTGCGGTGTCGCGGGCCGGTGCCGTCGGCGGCATGACCGGATGGCGCCCGCTGATGCCGGTGACCCAGTGGAGCCTGATCCTCCCATGACTGCTGGAACCCTTTACGGCGTCGGCCTCGGGCCGGGCGACCCGGACCTGATGACGGTGAAAGCGCACCGGCTGATCTCGGGCGCGCAGGTCGTCGCCTATCCGGCGCCCGACGACGGCGAGAGCTTCGCCCGCTCCATCGCGGCCGCGATCATCCCGCCGTCCGCCCGCGAGATCCCGATTGTCGTGCCGATGCGCGTCGAGCGCTTCCCGGCACAGGCGGTCTATACCCGCGCGGCCGAGGAGATCGGCGAGGTCCTCGCCTCCGGCACCGATGTTGTGACGCTGTGCGAGGGGGACCCGTTCTTCTACGGCTCCTTCATGTATCTGTTCGAGCGGCTGTCGCGGCGCTTTCCTTGCGAGATCGTGCCGGGCGTGACCTCGCTCACCGCGTGTGCTGCCCGCCTTGCCCGGCCCTTGACCGCGCGCAACGATGTCCTGACCGTCATTCCCGGACCGCTGCCGGACGATGAGATTGCCGCGCGGATCGAGGCGGCGGGCGCCATCGCCATCATGAAGGTCGGGCGCCACCTGCCGCGCCTGCGCCAGTTGATCGAGGGGCTGGGCCTCATCGATCATGCAGGCTATGTGGAGCGGGCGACGCTCCGGGCAGAAAAGGCGATGCCTCTTGCCGATGTGACGGAAGCCGCCGCCCCCTATTTCTCGATGATCCTGATCTACAAGGGAGACGAAGCGTGGATGCTACCGCCGCAATCCTCGTCCTGACGCCGGCGGCGGAGCCTGTCGCGCGCCGCATCGCGGCCGCCCTGCCGGGTGCCACGCTGCATGGGCTCGCCCACCGGGTGCCCGGCCTCGACGTTTCCTTCGCCGAGACGCTGAACCATATCCGTGCGCTCTATCAGGCCGGCACGCCCATCGTCGGCGTCTGCGCCTCTGGCATCCTGATCCGCGCGCTGGCCGCCGTGATCGAGGACAAGCGGTCCGAGCCGCCGGTTCTCGCCGTCTCCGAGGACGGGGCGAGCGTCGTGCCGCTGCTCGGTGGCCATCGCGGCGCCAACTCGCTCGCCCGCCAGGTGGCGGATGCGCTGGACGGTCATGCCGCGGTGACGACGCAGGGAGATACGGCGCTGGGCGTTGCGCTCGATTCGCCGCCCAAGGGGTGGTGGCTCGCCAATCCGCAGGATGCCAAGGGCATCATGGCGCGCCTCCTGGCCGGAGAGCCCGTCACTCTCAAGGGCGATGCCCCCTGGATCAGCCGCTCGCGCCTGCCGCTTGCGGACAAGGCGGAGATGGAGATCGTCGCCAGCGTCGAGGCTGTCGCGCCCGGTGCCGACCGTCTCGTCTATCACCCGCGCCGCCTCGTCGTCGGTGTCGGCTGCGCGCGCGGCTGCCCGGCGGAAGAACTCTCTGCGCTGGTGCGCGAGACGCTTGCCGGCACCGGCATTGCCGAAGGGGCGGTGGCGCTTGTCGCGACCCTCGATCTCAAGGCGGACGAGGCGGCGGTCAACGCGCTCGCCGCTCAGCTCGGCGTGCCGCTGCGCGTCTTCACCGCCGCCCGGCTGGAGCAGGAGGCGCCGCGCCTTGCCAATCCCTCGGACGTCGTCTTCGCCGAGGTCGGTTGCCACGGCGTGTCCGAGGGCGCGGCGCTTGCCGCCACCGGGGCGGACGGCTCGCTGCTGGTCGAAAAGCGCAAGACCGCCAATGCAACCGTTGCCGTCGCCCTTGCGCCCGCACCGGTCGACCCGGCCGAGGCGGGGCGCCCGCGCGGCCGTCTCTCGGTGATCGGCATCGGGCCGGGCCGCGACGACTGGCGCACGCCGGAAGCTTCACGCCTGCTCGCCGATGCGGATGAGGCGGTCGGCTACTCGCTCTATCTCGACATCGTCGCGCCGCTGATCCAGGGCAAGCAGCGTCATGCCTTCCCGCTCGGCGCGGAGGAGGAGCGCGTCCGCTTCGCGCTGGAACGTGCCGGCGAGGGCCGTTCGGTGGCGTTGGTGTCGTCAGGCGATGCCGGCATCTATGCCATGGGCGCGCTGGTCTATGAGCTTTTGCACCGCGAGACCACGGAGGGCGGCGTTTCGGATGCGGCAAAGCGTGTCGAGGTGGTCAACGCTCCCGGCATCTCGGCATTGCAGGCGGCGTCCGCGCGCATCGGCGCGGTGCTCGGCCACGATTTCTGCACCATCTCCCTGTCGGATCTCCTGACCCCATGGGAGGCGATCGAGCAGCGGCTGAGGGCCGCGGCCGACGGCGATTTCGTCGTCGCCTTCTACAATCCCGTGTCGAAGCGCCGTCGCACCCAGCTGGCGGCCGCACGCGAGATCCTGCTTGGCGCCCGTCCGGCCGATACGCCGGTGGTGCTCGGCTACAATCTCGGCCGCGAGGGCGAGACGCTGACCGTGACGACGCTCGGCGAGTTGCGCGTCGACGATGTCGACATGCTCACCACAGTGCTGGTCGGCTCGTCCGCCTCGCGCGCGGTCATGACCGGCTCGGGCCGTCCCTTCGTCTACACCCCCCGCGGCTACGCCAAGCGCATCGAGGAAAAGCTTTGACCGTCCACTTCATCGGCGCCGGGCCCGGCGATCCCGACCTCATCACCGTTCGCGGGCTGAAGCTGATCGAGGCCTGCCCCGTCTGTCTCTATGCCGGCTCGCTGGTGCCCGAGGCGATTGTCGCGGCGGCGCCCGAGGGGGCGCGCGTCATCGACACCGCGCCGATGACCCTCGACGAGATCATGGCGGAGATCGAGGCGGCGCATGCGCGCGGCGAGGATGTGGCGCGCGTCCATTCCGGTGATCCTTCGCTCTACGGCGCGATTGCCGAGCAGATCCGCCGGTTGAAGGAGAAGGACATTCCCTTCGACGTGACGCCCGGCGTGCCGGCCTTTGCCGCTGCCGCCGCCGCCCTCGGCCAGGAACTCACCGTGCCGGAGATCGCCCAGACCGTGATCCTCACCCGCACGACAATGAAGTCCTCCGATATGCCGAAGGGCGAGGACCTGGAAACGCTCGGCAAGAGCGGCGCGACGCTGGCGATCCACCTGTCCATCCGGAACCTGCGCGAAATCGAGCGCCAGCTCGTCCCGCTCTACGGTGCAGACTGCCCGGTCGTCGTCGCCTACCGGGTCGGCTGGCCGGACCAGAGTTTCATCCATGGCACGCTCACCGACATTCGCGAGAAGGTGCGCGAGGCGAAGATCACCCGTACGGCGCTGATCTTCGTCGGCCGGGCGCTGCAGCCGCAGGCGGATTTCCGCGACAGCGCGCTTTATCACGCCGACCATGTCCATGTGCTGCGGCCGAAAAAGAAGAAAACGGCTAAAACCGAGGCCTGAGGCGGCCGGACCGGCCGTCATTTGCATCTCGCGGCGCCTCTCCTTAGGCTTGGGCCATCCCAACAGCCAAAGGAGAGACCCGCCATGGAGACGGACAACCCGCTCTTGCAACGTGCCTATGCCCTGGATGGCGACAGGGAGCGTATCCGCGATCTCTATGCCGATTGGGCCGGCAGTTACGACGCGGACACGGTCTCCGGCATGGGCTATGTCGCCCCGGCGCTTGCCGCCGAAGCTCTGGCGCGCGAGATCGGCGAGGGGGCCGGCGCCGTGCTGGATGCCGGGTGCGGAACCGGCCTTGTCGGCTTGGAACTGAGCCGGCGTACGAAAGCGGATATCGACGGCGTCGATCTCAGCCCCGGCATGCTGGAGCAGGCCTCGGAGAAGGGCGTCTACCGGCAACTCGCCGAGGCTGACCTGACCCGTCCGCTGGATCTGCCCGACAATGCCTATGACGGGGTGGTGAGCGTCGGCGTCTTCACCAGCGGCCATGTCGGCCCGCAGGCCATCGACGAACTGGCGCGTGTCGCGCGTCCCGGCGCGCCGCTCGTCGTCACCGTGCACGAGAAGGTCTGGGAGAGCGACGGCTATCCCGCGCATCTCAAGACGATGGAAGACAGGGGCATCGCCCGCATCCGTGCCATCCGCGATTCGGCCTATCACGAAAAGGAAGGCTATCGCTGCAAGCTCTGCCTGCTTGAGGCCGCCTGACCCTTGCCCGATCGGCCGGGGTCACACCCGGTCGATCGGGTGCCGCCGATCGGGTGCCATCGATCAGGTGCCATCTATCAGGTGAATGAACGAGCCCGACACGCGGCCGACGCGCAGTCCGACATCGCCGACCGGCGCTCCAAGCGCGTCTTCCGCCTGGAACAGCCGCTCCGCCTGCCCCTCGCGCAGGATGGTCGCGTAGTGGAATTCGTGGCCCGTCAGCTCGCCCTGCCACGGCGCACCGGGAAGGGCCTTGAGCCGCCGGTAGCCGAGATGCCGCTTGCGTGTCGCAAAGCTGGTTTCCAACGGCAGCAGCCCGAGCATCGCGTGCCGCGCCCCCTCGGCGTCCGTCAGATGCTCGCCGAGCACCATGTAGCCGCCGCACTCGCCGTAGATCAGCGCGCCGCGCGCCATGGCTGCCTGCATCCCCTGCCGGAACCGGCTGGCCGCCGCGATTCGTTCCGCATGCAGTTCCGGATAGCCGCCGGGCAGATAGACAGCGTCGCACTGTGCGTCGGGAGCCTCATCGGCGAGAGGCGAGAAGAACGACAGCTCGGCGCCCTGCGCCTGCCAGCCCGACAGCAGATGCGGATAGGCAAAGGCAAAGGCGGTATCGCGGGCGATGGCGACGCGCTGGCCGGGCGGCGGCAGCGTCGCGGCCGCGGTCGATTCACTGCGCGCCAGCGGAGATGCCAGTGCGCGGAGCGCATCCAAATCGCAGCTCCCGGCGACGCGCGCGGCCGCATGCTCCAGGAACCCTGCGAGATCGCCGTGTTCTCCCGCCTGCACCAGACCGAGATGGCGCTCGGGCAGATCGAGCCTGGCATCGCGCGGCACAGCGCCGAGGACCGGCATGGCGATGCCGGCAAGCGCTGCTCGCAGCATCCCCTCGTGGCGCGGGCTGCCGACCCGGTTGAGGATCACGCCGGCGACGGTCACATCCGCGCGGTGGTCGCGAAAGCCCCGCACCAGCGCGGCGACCGACTGCGACTGCTTTCCCGCATCCACCACCAGAACGACCGGCAGGCTTAGACGTGCGGCAAGATCGGCGGTCGAGCCGCTGCCGTCGGCGGCGCCGTCGAAAAGGCCCATGACGCCTTCGACCAGCAACAGGTCGGCAGTCTCGGCCTGGGCCGAGGCCAGTCTGTCGATGAGAGCGCCGCGCATGGCGAAGGGGTCGAGATTGACGCAAGGCCGGCCGCTGGCCGCCGCGTGGAAGGCCGGGTCGATATAGTCGGGCCCGGTTTTGGCGCTGGCGACGCGGATCCCGGCCTTGCGATAGGCTTTGAGCAGGGCGAGCGTGAGCGTGGTCTTGCCGCTGCCGGAAGCTGGCGCGGCGATGACAAGGCCACCAACTGGCCTGGATTCGCCTGCCGTGATTTTGGCGGTCATGGTCAGCCGCCGCTCGCCGGCCGTGCGGTGGTCGTCTCGCGCAGGTCCAGCGGGTCGGAATAGAGCTCCCGTCCTTCCAACGCGCCGAGCCAGTCGAGCCCGGCACGCAGCCGCACCACTTCGCCCACCACGACGATGGCCGGCGGTTCCAGCCCGGCGGCTTCCGCATCGGCGGAGGCACTGGCCAGCGTCGTCTCCAGCACCTTCTGGTCGGGCAGCGAGGCATTGCAGACGATGGCGACGGGTTCCTCGCCCCGGCGTCCGCCGGCCAGCAACTTGGAGACGATCAGCTCGAGATGCTTCATCGCCATGTACATGACGATGACGGGAGACCCGCGCGCCACCGCGTCCCAGTCGATGGCCGAAGGCGTCAGGCCTGTCTGGTCGTGGCCGGTCAGGAAGGTGACGGCCTGGTTGGTGTCGCGATGGGTCGCGGGAATGCCGGCATAGGCGAGGCCACCGATGCCGGCGGTGACGCCGGGAATGATGCGGAACGGCACGCCGTGCGAGACCAGCGTCAGGGCCTCCTCGCCGCCGCGGCCGAAGACGAACGGATCGCCGCCCTTCAGGCGCAGCACCCGCTTGCCCGCCCGCGCATAGTCCACGAGCTTCAGCGAAATGTCGCGCTGCTTCGGGCTCGGCTTGCCGCCGCGCTTGCCGGCATAGTCGATGATCGCGTCCGGCCGGGCGAGGCCGAGGATCGAGGCATCGACCAGCGCATCGTGCACGATGACGTCTGCCTGGGCGAGGCCGTTGAGGACATGCAGCGTCAACAGGCCGGGGTCGCCCGGTCCGGCGCCGGCCAGCCATACCCAGCCGGGCAGGAAGTCCGGCAGCGGAAAGCCGCGCCGGGCCAGCCCTTCGAGCGCTTCACTGAGCGGCGGGCAGGAATTGGGCGCCACGGTCGGGGCGGGCTGATCTGCGTGTTTCTCGTTTGACATCCTGATCGTTTTTACGCCGCTCCGCCCGCCGCGCCAAGGTCGGTTGACGTCGGCTTCCATAGCAATTGCGACCTTGCCATGTGCGCCCCTATAGTCCGGCGCATGAACCGCAAGGAAACAACCGCATTGCGCCGGGGCTGGACCACCGGCACCTGCGCGACCGCCGCAGCCAAGGCCGCCTATCAGGCCTTGCTGACAGGCACGTTTCCCGATCCCGTCGAGGTGACCCTGCCGAAGGGCGAGCGGCCCGCCTTCGCCCTTGCGCTGGAGGAACTGGGACAGGGCTTTGCCCGTGCCGGCATCGTCAAGGATGCAGGCGATGATCCCGACGTGACCCACGGCGCGACGGTGATCGCCAGCGTGCGCATTGCACCGGCCGGGTCCGGTGTCCTGTTCCGTGCCGGCGAGGGGGTCGGCACGGTGACGCGCGCCGGACTGCCGATCCCGCCGGGCGAGCCGGCAATCAATCCGGTGCCGCGCGAAATGATCCGCGGCGTCATTGCCGAGGTGGCAGCCCTGTTCGGTGTGACCGGCGATGTCGAGGTGGAGATCTCGATCCCCGGCGGCGAGGCGCTGGCGCAGCGCACGATGAACCCGCGCCTCGGCATTCTCGGCGGCCTTTCGGTCCTTGGTACCACGGGCATCGTGCGCCCGTTCTCCTGCGCGGCCTGGATCGCCTCGATCCATCGCGGGGTCGATGTTGCGCGCGCCGCAGGTCAGTCGCATGTGGTCGGAGCCACCGGCACGACCTCGGAGGAAGCGGTGAAGGCCCGCTATGATCTTCCCGAGATGGCCTATCTCGACATGGGCGATTTTGCCGGTGGGCTGCTGAAGTATCTGCGGGCCCATCCCGTGCCGCGGCTGACGCTGGCCGGGGGCTTTGCCAAGTTCGTCAAGCTGGCGCAAGGGGCGCTGGACCTGCACTCGGCGCGCAGCCAGGTGGACTTTGCCGCGCTTGCCCTGCTGCTGGAGCGGGCCGGGGCGCCGGCGGAGATCGTCGAGGCGGCGAGGGGCGCCAACACCGCCAAGGAGGTGCTCGACCGCGCCGAAGCCGCCGGCATCGATGTTGCCGCCGAGGTCGCGCGCGGCGCCCAGGCTGCCGCCCGGGCCGTGCTGCGCGACGCCCCGGTCGATGTCGAGGTGCTGGTGGTCGACCGGGCCGGCGCCGTCGTTGCGCACCGTCCGTTCGATGCGGAAGGCGCTGCATGAGCCTGCCGCTCCCCGTCCTTCTGTTGGCCGGCACCGGCGAGGCGCGGGCCCTTGCCGGCCGGCTTGCCGACGATCCCCGTTTTGCGGTCACAGCGTCGCTTGCCGGTGCCGTCGAACGGCCCGAGGCCTATCCGGTTCCCGTGCGGATCGGCGGCTTTGGCGGGGCGCAAGGGCTGGGCACGTGGCTGCGGGGCGCGGGCATCGCTGCAGTGGTCGATGCCACCCACCCTTTCGCCGCGCGCATCTCGGCCAATGCCGTTGCAGCCACGCGTATCGCCGGCATTCCGCTTTTGCGGCTGGAGCGTCCGGCCTGGCAGGCCGGGCCGGGCGACGACTGGCAGGAGGTTGCCGATCTGGACGAGGCGGCCGCAATTCTGCCGTTGCGCGCAAGGCCCTTTCTCGCGGTCGGCCGCAAGGAAATCTCGCGCTTCGCCGAGCGCCGCGATCTCGACTGCCTGATGCGGATGATCGATCCGCCGGAGGCCGGCACCCAGCTGCCGCCGGGCCGGCTGGTGCTTGCCCGTCCCTCCAGGGACGTGGATGCGGAGGTCGCCCTCTTGCGCGGGCACGGCGCGACCCATGTGGTGACGAAGAACAGCGGCGGTCCCTTCGGCGAGGCGAAGCTGCTCGCCGCCCGCCGTCTCGGCCTGCCGGTGGTGGTGGTGCGCCGGCCGGTCGTTGCTGGCGGCGAGGTGGTCGAGGATGTCGCTTCCGCGCTCGCCTGGCTGGAAGCGCGGCTTTGATGCATCAGGCGCGGGCGGACTTTCCCGACAGCTTCAGGCACAGGATCTTCCACAGATAGCGGATGATGCCGCTCGTATAGCGTTGGCCCAGACGCTTGGGCTCCTGCCACAGGCGATAGACCCACTCCAGCCCGTTGTGCCGCAGCAGCGAAGGCGCGCGCGTCACCTCGCCGGCGGTGAAGTCGAACAGCGCGCCGACGCCCAGAGCCAGCGGCACGTCGAGATCGCTCCACAGCCGGTTGATGAGAAACTCCTGGCGCGGATTGCCCATTGCCACCAGCAGGATGTCGGGGCGGGCGGCGTTGATGTCGGCAATGATCTCCGGGATCTCGTCCTCGCCGAAATACCCGTTGCGCCACCCGCAGATGGTGATTGCGGAGTGGCGGGCGGCGAAGACACCGGCGGCCTTCTCCACCACTTCGGGCCGGGCACCGAACAGATAGACGCGGGTGCCGTGAGGTGTGGCGTCCAGCAGTGCGGGCACGAAGTCGGTGCCGTTCAGATTGTCCTCGAAACCCGCGCCGGACAGAACCCTTGCGCCGATTTCCGCGCCGATCCCGTCATTGAGCACGAGGAACTGGGCGAGCGCCTTGGCGAAGGCCGGATCGTCCATCGCCAGCAGCAGGCCGTGGGCATTGGCAAAGGCAACGGCAAGACGGGTGCCAGAGCCGGGAACGGCAAGCAGGCGGCGGATCGCGTCCGTGCGGCTGAGGCGCGCGATGGCCACCGGGCCTATCTGCACGCTGTCCTGGTCTGTCTTGGCGATTTCGCGCGTCATCCGCTTCCGTCCGTTGCCTTCGCCCGGCACTGTCACAGGTATGGGGTGTTCCGATCAACAGCAGTCTAACGATACTCCGCAGGAATTGGGGCAGCATGAACACCCGGTTAACCGCGCGGACGGGCTCGCTGTTTGCAGCTGCCCTTTGGGGAAATGTTAACCATGACGGACGAGACTGGAGAACATGCCGGCCATGTGGCGTGGCGGTGAGCCGGGCCTCCGGCGCGTGAGAACAGCGATGGCTTCCCGAGCATGATCGATATCTACCAGATCCCCGGCATTCTGAAGAAGCGCATGATCTGGCTGATCATCCTGCCGTTGCTCTTCATGACCCTTGCGCTCGTCTATCTGACCATGCGCACCCCGAACTATCGGGCGGTGGTCGAATTGCTGATCGAGCCGCAGGCGCTGCAGATCGTCGGCAACGAAATCGTGTCGCGCCAGGGCGGAGACAGCGTCCAGCGTTTGGCCATCGACAGCCAGACCTATGTGATTCTCTCCAATTCCGCGCTCAACGAGGTCATCGACAAGCTCGACCTGGAGAACGACCCGGCGATCCTGCCGAAGTCCGGCGGACTTCTGTCGCGGCTCCTGGGTAGCGGCAAGGAGCCGTCGGCGCAGGACCGGCGCGCGGCGGCCGTCAACGCCCTGCGCGAGCGCCTCCAGGTAATGCGCATCGAGAACTCCTTCGTCTTCAACATCTTCATGCAGCACCCCGACCGCTTCAAGGCGGCCGAGATCGCCAACGAGGCGGCCCGCATCTATCTCGACGAGCAGCGCACGCGGCGCACCGAGTCCACCTTGCGCGCCTCGGTCGAACTGCAGGCCCAGGCGGATGGCCTGCGCAAGCGCGTCGAGGAAGCCGAGGCGAAGGTCGAGGCCTTCCGCGCCGAGAACGGCCTGATCCGTACCAGCGAGCGCGGGCTTGTCGTGGGGCAGCGGTTGCAGGAGCTGAACTCGCAGCTCACCCAGGCGCGGGTGGAGCTGGAGGGTGCGCGTGCCAATGCCGAACTGCTTGCCGGGCTGACCGCCGATGCCATCGAGGGCGGCTCCCTGCCGGTCCGCCTCCAGACCTCGACGCTCGGCTCCCTGCGCGTCCAGTATGCTCGTATCGCCGAACGCGAGGCGCAGGCGGCAACGACGCTCGGTGCCAATCACCCCCAGCTGCGCGAGCTGCGCTCCCAGCTGACCAACACGCGCGAGATGATCGACGACGAGCTCAGCCGGGTTCGCCGCTCCGCCAATGCCGACCTGCAGCGCGCGGAAGCCAATGTCGCGGCGCTGGAAACCCAGCTTCAGGGGGTGACCTCCACCAGCGTCGACCAGAGCAGGGCCGAGATCCAGCTGCGCCAGCTTGAAAGCGAGGCGGACTCGCTCGCCACCGTCTATCGCGCCTTCCTCAGCCGGGCGAAGGAACTGGACGAGCAGAGCAGCATCGACACCAGCAATTCCCGCATCATTTCGCCGGCGGTGGCGCCGCTTCGCTCGATGGGCCCCTCCGGCCTTATCGTCCTGCTGGCGGCCGGCGTCTTCGGCACCATCATGGCGGCCGGTTGTGCCGTCGGCTGGGAGATCCTCAACGGCAAGCTCGGCTCGGAGCGCGAGCTGGTCGACATCACCGGCGTTCCGCTCATCGCCAGCATGTCGGTGCCCGGTACCCGCCGCGGCCTGCGCAAACGCGCCGACGACAACGTGGCGGAGCGCCAGTTGGCCGTCACCCGCATCGCCTTCGCGCTGCGCCACGCCTTCGAGAACGAGCGGCCCGCGCATGTACTCGTGCTGGCAACCGGCAGCGGCACCGATATCGCGCCGCTGTCGCGCGCGATTGCCGCCAGCCTTTACGACATGGGCGAGGATGTGCTGCTGGCCCGTCCGGGCGACGGGACGGAGCGTCTGGCGGCGCCGTCCAAGACCACCGCCGTTGCCGAGGCGGGAGGGCGCTCGCGCCTGTCCGCCCGTCGCCGGCAGGCCGAGACCGCCGCGCTGGCGCCGGCCGCGCCCTTTACCGTGGAGCGGCTGGACGGACGTGCCGGCCGGGCGGGTGTCGACGCCTTCGAGACCACGGGGGACGAGTTCCTGATCATCGACGGCGGGTCGGCGCTGTCCAATCCTCACCTCCCGATGCTTCTCGACTACAGCGACGCGATCCTGCTGGTCACCCGGGTCGGCGACACGGCCCGCTCCGATCTCGACCGCACGCTCGCCCTGCTCAAGCCCTGGGAAGAGCGGATGATCGGCAATGTCGCGCTGGCGGCCTGAAACGTCGGGCGGTCCCGTCTGGAGCAGACTTCCTGCTGCACGGCCGACCGCGGTGCGTCGGCCCGACACCTATGACCTGTGGATCCGGGCCGCCGGCCTGCTGGTCATCGGCACCATCGTCTTCAACTTCTTCCTGGCGTTCCTCAACACCCGCGTGATGGGGGTGTCGCAGAACATCGTGATGCTGGCGGAGCTTGTGCTGATCGCCGGCGCCATGATCCTGGCAGCCGACCGGCGCGCTGGGCTCTATGCGCTGCTGGCCGTCTATCTCGCCTATGTGGCGCTGATCCTGGCCTTGCGGCCGGAGCTCGACCTGAAGGCGATCCGCGACGGGCTGATCCCGATCGCGTTCTATTTCCTGGGGCGCCGGGTCCGGGACATCGAGAGCGTCGACCGCATCGTGCTGCTGTCGGCGGGCATCGTCGTGGCCATCGGCTTCTTCGAGTATTTCCTGCTCGACGTCTTCATCGCCAATGTCAACGTGCTGAAATACTACATCTCCCGCGGCACGCTGGAGGTCGGCGACAACCTCATCGAGGATTCCTCGCTCTTCATCAGCGGCACCCGCATGCAGGGCCGCAACCTGCTGCCGTTCCTCGGCACCCACCGGGTGTCGTCGGTCTTTCTCGAGCCGGTGGCGATGGGCAATTACGGCGCCTTCCTGGTGCTGTGGGCGGTCTTCCGAAAGGACATGACCCATCGCTGGCTGCTTCTGGCCGCAGCCTCCATCGTCATCGTTCTCGGCGATGCGCGCTTCGGCATGATGGTCTGCTTTGCGCTGATCGCGGTGATCATGGTCTACCGCGTCATTCCCCGGCTGATCTGGGTGCTGGTGCCGGCCTTCATCACGCTGGCGATGGCCGTCTACGGCATGTCGACCGATGCGCTGCGCTGGGAAGACGATCTGGGCGGGCGCTGGCTGCACGCCTCCTGGCTGCTGCTCAAGCTCGACACGCAGGGCGTGTTCGGCATTTCCAGCTATGGCGGCTTCCTGGAGGATAACGGCTATGCCTATTCGCTCCACCAGCTCGGTCTCATCGGCATCGCCGGCCTGTGGTCGCTCTACATTTTTGCGCCGGTGCGCTCGCCCGATGCCTGGCGTTTCCGCGCCCCGCTCGTGACCTATATCTGCCTGCTGATGGTGGTCTCGGCCTCGTTCTATTCGATCAAGACCGCCGGGCTTCTGTGGTTCTGCGCCGGTGCCGTCGACGTGTGGCGCGGCTTTGCAGCTGGCCGTCAGCGCGTCGAAGACCCGAGCGCCTCGCGGTAGAAGTCCGCGTAGCGCTCGGCCGTGCTCTCCCAGGAATAGGTCTGCGCCACGGCCATGACCTCCTCGCGCAATCCCTTCGGATCGGCGGCAAGCCGGTCATGGGCAGCGGCAAGCGCGTTCGCCGCCTGCTCCGCATCGCCGAAATCCGTCAGCGCGATCCCGGGATGGCGCTGCGCGAAGGCGGAAAAGGCGGCATTGGGTTCGGCCACCGGCACCAGGCCCGCGCTCATTGCCTCGATCAACGCAATGCCGAAGCCTTCATAGACGGAGGCGCTGGCGAACAGGCTCGCCCGGCCCGCGATCTCCCGCATGGCTGCATCGTCCGGGCCGACATGCAGCCGGGCCCGGCCTGCGAGCCCGCGTTCGCCGATCATCGCCTCCACGTCCTTGCCGCTCCAGTCGAACGGCGTGCCGACGATGTCGAGCGTCCACTCCGGATCGCGCCGGGCAAGGACCGCGAAGGCGTCGAGCACCCGGTCGATGCGCTTGTTGTGCGACAGCCGGCCGATGCTGACGATGCCCTTCACCGGGGCCTTGGCGCCTGCATCGCCGAGCTTGGAAAGGTCGACGCCGTTCTCGATCAAACGCACCTTGCTGGGGGCGATGGCGGCGAAGCGCTCGTAGTCGCTCTGGCTGCAGCAGGCGATGCCGCGATAGGCGGTCGCGGAAAGCCGCGTCAGGGTATTGAACCAGACCGTCTTCAGTCCGCCGGCCGTGCCGGAGTGGAAGAAGCCGCCATGGGTGGTGGCGACGAGCGGCCTGCGGTGGAACGGGGCGGCAAGGGCGAGCGCATCGAAGAAGAAGTCGATGGCATGGACATGCACGAGATCCGCGCCGGCAATGGCCTTGAAGATACCCGGCGTGACGGGGTAGCGCGTCGATCCGTGCCAGGGCAGGCGGATCACCTCGATGCCGTCGATGATCTCGCGCGCCGGCAGCTGCTCTCTCGTTCCGCCGCGAAACACCCGGTCGCAGGTCACGATCCTGACGCTGGCGAAACGGTCCTTCTGGCGGGCGGCCAGGCTTGCGACGAAGTCTTCCAGCCCGCCGACGCTCGGCCTGTACTGGCGCACCACATGCACCAGATGGAGCTCGCCGTCTTGCTGTGTCATGCGGCGGGGGCCGTCACGCCGGCCAGCGGATTGCCGCCGCGCGTAGCGAGTGCGCGGAACAGTCCGTCGATGCCGCATTCGGTGTAGGAGGCGGAATCGGTCGTGAACTCGGCATTCTGCCGCGGCAGGGTGAACATGTGGTCGGCATGGGCCGGGAACAGGCAGCCGGGCGTGGTGGTCACGGCGGTACGGAAGCCCGCCTCGCGCGCGACCCTCGGCTCGCGCTCGCCGGAGAGCGACGGCGGGCCGTAGGGATAGGCGAAATGCGGCACCTCCCGGTCCAGCAACGCTTCCAGATAGGCCTTGTTGTCGGCGATGTCGGCGCGCAGCTCGTCCTCGTCCAGCAGGGCAAGGGCGCGGTGCGTCGTGGTATGGGCGCCGATCTCGATCAGCGGGTGCCGGTCGGCGGCCCTGACGCCGGCATCGTCCAGCACGTAGCGGGCGACGACGTCGGCAAGGCAGATCCCGTGCGCCTTGAATGTCGGGCCCAGCATCTCGGCCCGGCGGAAGTCTTCCCAGACCCACGCGACGGCGCGCCGCAGCCCGGCGATCTTGCTGTTGATGTCCCGGCAGGTGAACCGCTGCTCCATCGGCTCGATCTCGATCCGCTCGCGCGAGCGGAACAGCTCGGTCAGACCCAACCACCAGGCATTGATGGTGCGGGTCATCATTTCGGTCGGCACGTAGATCGTGGCCGGCGCGGCGTATTTCTCCAGAATGGGAAGGGCAAGGTCGATGTTGGAGCGATAGCCGTCGTCGAAGGTGAGGACCGCGAAGGGACGGGGGTCGTTCTGGGCGATGCGCCGCGTCGCCTCGTCCAGCGTCACCACTTCCCGCTTGCGCCGCCGCAGTCCGGCCAGGATCCGCTCGAAGTCGCCGATCAGGCAGCCCTGGTCGAGATTTGCCCGGGTGTCGCGGGTAAAGTGGTGGAACATCAGGATGACGCCGGACCCGCCGTAGCGGTACCCGATCAGTCGGGTGAGACGGCTTTTTGCCAGCATGCGCAGCCCGAACGTCTTGATCCGCCGGCGTGTCCGCTCGCCGGTCGTCAGCTGCGGCGTAACGGTCGGTACGGCTTGCAGCAGGCTGTGTGTTCGTGCCGTCATCTTGTGGCCATCCTGTTGTGCAGGAAGTCTGTCGTTTTCGTGTCTTGTCTGGTCGAAAGCTAGCCGCAGACCATGAACGTCAGGTTGCAGGCACCACGTCTCTCTTTCGTTTCGATTGCCATGGTAAAGCAAATTTGAAGGCAGGTGCCGATCCCGGTCTTTTGTGTTGCGGCAAGCTCCGGTTAACGCCATTGGCCGGAAACCGCACCCCGTTTGTGCCGGACCTCGCCGCGAACACGGCCGATTAACATGTTTTGGCTAGTCAGGTGGTGAGTTGAAACCAGCACGTACCAGACCCACGGAAATGCCCGGGCCGATGCGAATTTTGATGGCTTGCGCTGCCTTTCCCCCTTTCATGGACGGCGGAGGGCCCATTTCAGCCCTGATGCTGGCCCGCATGCTTGCGGGCGAGGGGCATGTGCTGCGCGTCGTCAATGTCGCGGACGAGGAGGCGCTGGAGCAGGCCGACGGTTTCGAGGTCCGGCGCATTCGCCCGCCCAATGTCTACTGGAACTATCGGCGCCCGCGTCCGACCTGGAAGAAGATCGCCTGGCATCTGCTGGAAAACGGCAACCCGCGCGCCTTCACGGCGATGCGCCGGGAGATTGCGGACTTCCGTCCCGACGTTCTGCTGACCGACAGCATCGAGAACATCAACGTCGCCTCCTGGGCGGCGGCCCGCTCGCTCGGCGTTCCGGTTGCGCATACGCTGCGCAGCGCCTTCCTGATGTGCTGGCGCGGCGTGATGCAAACGTCCGACGGGCGCAATTGCGACGGCCAGTGTTCCACCTGCTGGCTGACCTCGCTCGGCAAGCGGCACTTCACCCGCTATGTCGACGGGCTGTGCGGCGAAAGCCGGGAAGTCATCGAGCGCCATGTGTCGGCCGGCTACTTCCCCAACGCGGTGACCCGGCGCATTCCCGGCGCCATCGATCCGGTGCCCGGCGCGACGGCGCGGCGCTTTCCGGCGGACCGGCCGCTGCGCGTCGGCTTCCTCAGCGTTCATACCCCTTTCAAGGGACTGCAGGTTCTGGGCGAGGCGGCGGCGCGGATCGCTTCCGCGCGCCCGGTGGACTATGTCATTGCCGGCACCTCGCCTGACGGCAGCGATGCGACGGAGCTGACGCGGGGCTTCCCCACGGACAGGACCCGGTTCCTCGGCTGGGCGGACCCGGCGACCTTCTTCCCGCAGGTCGACCTGCTGGTCTTTCCCTCCATCGGCCGCGAGGCCTTCGGCCGGGTCGCCATCGAGGCCTTCGCCCATGGCGTGCCGGTGCTCGGCTCCGACCTTGGCGGCATTGCCGAAACCGTTATTCCGGACCATAACGGCTTCCTGTTCCCGGCCGGCGATGCAGCATCGCTTGCCGGGCTTATCGAGCAGGTCGCCGGCGACGGCGCCCTCTTCGAACGTCTTTCGCAAGGAGCGCTCGCCTCTGCCGAGCTCTACTACCGGCCGCAGATCGCGGCAGCCTATACCCAGTTTCTGGAGACTGCAGTGGAACATGCGGCAGCGCGCGCCGGCGGTGTGCGGGAGCAGGTGGCCTCATGATCGAGCGGATCCGAGCGATCGCCGCCGGCAAGGGCTTTCGGAAGATCTTCTGGTCCCTGGTCAGCCGGGGCAGCAGCACCGTGCTGAGCTTCGCCCTGCTGTTCGTGGCGAGCCATGTGCTCGATACGAACGAGTACGGCCTCTACATCTTCCTCTTCTCCGTTGGGTCCTCGCTGGGCCTGATCGCGGTATTCGGCCAGCAGGTCCTGCTGGTGAAGCACTTCCGACTGGCGACGCATGCGCGCGGGGAAACCAACCAGTCGCTCCTCTATTACAACGCGTTGTGGCTGGGCATCGGCTGCGGCGGACAGGTGCTCGCCGCCCTCGTCATCTGGCTGTTTTCCGACCGGATTCCCTATCCGTACGACCACCTGCCCATCGCCTTGCTGTTCGGCGCGATCTTCACGCTCAGCGAGTACATGCAGAGCTACTTCATCGTTCATGCGCGGATCGTGCTGGCCCTGGTGCCGCGGGAGAACCTCTGGCGCCTGCTGTCCTGTGTGGCTCTGGCCGTGCTTGCCTGGGCAGGCTTGCTGCAGACAGGTGCGCTCGCCATCGAGATCGTCACCGGCCTGCTCGCGCTGATGGTCGGCTACCAGTTCGTCCGCTTCGTCGCCCATGAAGGGCTCGGCTTCCTGCATGCCCCCAGTGCGCGCGCCGAGGTGCCCTCGGGCGAATGGCGGCGCGAGACGCTGACCTTCTCCGCCAACGGCTTCTTTTCCGCAGCGGCGCTGTACTTCGAGACGATCCTGATCGGCGTTGCCATCGGGCTCGACATTGCCGCCTTCTATTTCGTCGCCACCCGCATCGCCTCCCTGCTGATCCTGCCGGTGCTGGCGATCGATACGGTCGGCGTTCCGCTGATCTCCGCCCGCTTTCAGGAGCGGGACCACGAAGGCGCACAAAAGCTCGTCTCCATGCTCTCGGCCGGCAGCTTCGCCCTTGCCCTCATCGGCGGGGTGGTGCTGTTCGTGATCGGCCCCTTCGTGCTGCATCTCTTCGACCCGTCCTTCGTCGAGCATTTTCCGGTGCTCGTGCTGCTGTCCATCGGGGCAATCGCCCATGCCTTTTTCGGCCCCGGCACCTGGCTGATGATGATCGGCGGCGGCGAGGCGCATCTGCTCAAGGCGCGCAGCGTGGTCTTTGTGGTCTATCTCGGATTGCTGTTCGTGCTGGCCAGCCAGTTCGGGCCGGAGGGCGTTGCCATGGCCGGCGTCATCGAGTTGGTGACGCTGCACCTGATCTCGCGGCGCTGGGTCCTGCGCCACTGGCAGGTCGACAATGCAGCCATTTCCTTCCTGACCCTGCGGTGGCGCGAGAAGCGCGCGGCCGCCCGGCCGGTGAGCGAGGAGGCGGCCCAGGCGGCGGGAGCAGGAGACAATGGGCGTTCGTGAGTTCGTCACCGCGGGCGTTCTCGCCTCGCTGTTGCTCGGCCCGGCTGGTGCGAACGCCGCCGAGTGCCTGCGCGGGGCCAATGCCGCCGGAGCCGAGTTCGGCGAGGTCCTGCCCGGCGAGTTCGGCCGCCACTACATCTACCCCTCGGCCGAAACCCTGCGCTACCTGCGATCCAAGGGCATGAACGTCATCCGCCTGCCGTTCCGCTGGGAGCGGTTGCAGAAGAAGCAGTTCGCCGAGTTCGACCCGGCCGAGCTGAAGCGGCTTCAGGAGACGGTCGCCACCGCCACCGGTCTCGGCATGACGGTGGTGCTCGATCCCAGCAACTTCGCCATGTATTACCAGAAGAACATCGGCGGCGAGGACGTGCCCATCGAGGCCTTTGCCGACTTCTGGCGCCGGCTCGCGCCGCTCTTTTCGGGGCGCGACGACATCATCTACCTGATCATGAACGAGCCGGCCTTCGTCACGGCGCAGCAGTGGCTGCCGGCGGCGAATGCCGCCATCGCCGAAGTGCGCAAGGCCGGCGCGGACAATTTCATCCTCGTGCCCGGCACGATCTGGACAGCGGCCGTGCACTGGTACGCGGACCAGGAGGGCGGCTCCAACGCCGAGGTGATGCGCGGCGTCGTCGACCCGATGAACCACTACGGCTTCGACATCCACCAGTATCTCGACGACGACTATTCCGGCACCAAGACCGCTTGCAACAAGGTGGACGAGGCGATTGCCGGGCTGGAGCGCGTCACCGCCTGGATGGAGGAAACCGGCAACCGCGCCTTTCTCGGCGAGTTCGGCGGCCATGCCCGCCCCGATTGCTATCGCGGCCTTGCCCGTGTCGTCAGCCTGCTGAACTCGCGCCCCGACATCTGGACCGGCTGGACCATCTGGGCCGCCGGTGACTGGTGGGGCGATTATCCGCTCTCGGTACAGCCGCTGGAGGACGGCCTCGACCGGCCGCAGATGGTGGCGATCGAGCCGTTCATCGCGCGCAAGACACCGGAGGAGCGTTCGTGCGAGTCGCTGCGCCGCCGATGACAGGTCCGGCACCCGTCCCGCGCCTGCCGGTGGCCTTCGCCGGGACGGTCGGCCTGCTTGACTTGGCCGGCGGCGATGTCGGCGTGGTGATCTGCGAGCCCTGGGGCTACGAGGCGCAATGCGCCCGCCGCGCCTTGCGGGTCCTGTCCGACCGCCTGTCGGCGCTGGGCTGCCCGGTGCTGCGCTACGACCAGCCCGGCTCCGGCGATGCGCTCGCCTCCGCCGCCGATATCGGCGGGCTCGCCCCGTTCGACGCCGCGCTCGCCTCCGCTTGCGAGACCTTGTTGCGGGACACCCGCGCCACCCGCGTCGTGCTGGTCGGTCTCGGCCTCGGTGCGGCCCTGTGCCTGCGCCATGCGGGCACCCATCCCGACACCGTAGCGGGCCTCGTGCTGCTGGCGCCTCCGGCCAAGGGCCGCATGTGGCTGCGCGAGTTGCAGGCCCGCGCGGTGATGATCGGCGAGGTCACCGGCTCGGCGCCTGCGCCCGGGCCCGGCGAGGCTTTGCGCATCGCCGGCCTGCCGATGTCCGACGCGCTGGCTGCCGAGCTGCGCGCGCTCGATCTGACCGTGCTCGATCAAATGCCCGCCTGTCCGGTTCTGGCGCTGGCGCGCGAGGGGCGCGCCGCGGAAGGCACCTTGTGCGAGACGCTTGCCGCTGCCACCGGCGGCGAAGCCGGCATCATGACCGGCTATGACGAGCTGATGACCGACCCGACCGGTTCTCTCGTGCCGGAGGCAGACTACTCTCGCGTCCTGTCCTGGGTGCAGAGCCTGCTGCCGCAGGCTGCTGGTGTCGCTCCCGTTACCACCGATGGCGCGCCGGTGCTGCCTGCCGCCCGGCTTGCCGGGCCGTCCTTCACGGAGACGCTGTGCCTTTTCGGCCCGCAGGAGACGATGGTCGGCGTCTGGTGCGCACCGGCCTATCCGGACCCTCAGGCCCTTCCGGTGATCCTGCTCAATGCCGGCGGCAATCCGCGCGCGGGCTGGGCGCGCGGCGGGGTGGAGCTTGCCCGTGCGCTCGCGGCCTCCGGCGTTCCCTCCTTCCGCTTCGACATTGCCGATATCGGCGACAGCCGGCCGCTGCCCGGCGGGCCGGAGGTGGTCCACTATCATGCAGGCCTGCCGGCGCAGCTCTCCGCCGCCATCGACCTCTGCCAGGCGATGGGCGGCGGCGATCGCGTCGTGGTCACGGGCAATTGCGGCGGCGCCTATCTGGCGCTCAATGGCGCGCTCTCCGACACACGCATCGCCCATGTGGTCGCGGTCAACCTGCAGCGCTTCTTGTGGGACCCGCGCGACGACGTTGCCGAGGTGCTCCGCTTCGGCCACAGCTCGGCGAGCGAATACGGCCGCAAGCTGTTTGACCCCAGCAAGTGGAAGCGGGTGCTCGCCGGAAAGTCCGACCCGCTCGGCATCCTGCGCAGCCTTGCCGTGCGGGCCTGGCGGCAGGGCGAGCGGCGTCTTGCGCCCTGGCTCTTCGGCCTGGCACCGTTCTCGCGGCTCTATCGTCAGGTGCATGCCAATCTCGCGGCGCTGTCCATGCGCGGCGTTGCCATCGTCCTCGTCTTCAGCGAGGGCGATCCGGGGCTGGCGCAGCTGGACACGTTCTTCGGCGAAGCCTGGAAGCGTCTGGCCGCCTATCCGAATATCGATGTTGTCATGATCTCCGACGCCGACCACAATCTCACGCCCGAGGCCGCCCGTCTGGCCCTGCGCGAGCAGGTGATCGGCGCGGCCCTGGCCGAGGCCACGAGTGAAGCCGCGGGCGCTCAGCCCGCCGCGTAAGGCACCGGCTGTCCGTAAAGCGGCAGAACCTGCCCCTGCGGCCTGGCGTCGGTGGGGGCGCCCGCTCGGCGGCGCAGCGCCACCGTCTTCACATGCCCCGGCGCGAGGTGGAACCAGTTGTCGAGCGCCAGGAACGCCTCGTCGCGGATCGACACGCTCTGCGCCACCCTGTCGCTCGAAAGCTGCAGGCACCAGCCGCCATCCGCTGTCGCGAATGCGTCGGCGGAGATCTTCGCCCCGCGCGCCGACGCCTTGCGCCCGAGCGGGAAGTGGAAGGCCTCGTCCAGCACCGCATCGGTGTCGGGATCGAGCACCCGCACATGCACGCAGTCGTGCGAGGGCGGGCCGAAGCGGAAGGCGAAAGTCGTGTCGAAGAAGGCGCCGATCAGCCGGGTCGCCGGAAGGGTGAGGCTGCCATGCGCAGGCATCTCCACCACTTCGCCGCCGCTCGCCACCGGCATCTGCCCTTCGCGCAGGCACGCGATCTCGATTCGCAGCGCCCGCGCGTCGGGCGTATCGTTCTGCAGGTGGATGTCGAGCCCGTTGGTGCCTTCGTCTGTCACGGTGAGGCGCAGCGGCGCAAACGCCCGGCGCAACCCATGCCAGGCGGATTTCGGTGTGCCGTCGCTACCGACCACGCCCCAGCCGGCGCCCGGCATCAGGTCCTGGAAGGTCCACACGAGCGCGCCGCCGCAGCCCGACCCCTTGCGCCGCCATTCCGCGAAGGTGGTCTCCATGATTTCGGCCACGGCCGCCCGGCCGTGGTCGAGATAGGAAGCCGGATCGCCATAGCGCAGGTCGAGCGGATCGGTGCCGTAGAGCTCGCGCACATAGTGGTCGCGCACGTCCTCGAAGTCCCAGCCGACATCCCGGTCGCGCGGCACGCCGCGCTTCCAGTCCGGATGGTGGCAGGGAGCCAGCTCGGAGACGGCGCCGGGCTCCGGTACATTGGAAAAGGCGAGGCATTCGCCGGCAAAGCGCACATGCGCCCGCCTTGCATCCTCCAGCGGCCGGCGATAGGCGCCGACGCCGTAGTAATGGGCGATTCCCGCATTGGGCGAAAACGGCATGGCCCCGCCGCTCGGCGAGTTCGGCACATAGGGCACGTCGGGCCGCGCGCTTGCCGCCGCACCCGGCAGGATCTCCTCGGTCAGTGCCCCGCGCCAGCGTTCCTCGGGCAGGCCCATCATCGCGCCCTGCTGGTGCATTTCGCTGCCGCCGCAGATGACCGCGAGGGACGGCGAGGCGCTCGCCGCGCCGAGCAGGTCCGATGTCTCGCTGGCGACTTTCGCAGCGAAGTCCGGATCGCTCGCCGGATAGTCGAAATTGGCGAAGGGCAGGTCCTGCCACACGAGAATGCCGAGTTCGTCGCACAGCTCGAAGAAGGCAGGGCTTTCCGGCGCCATCGTTCCGCCGATGCGCAGCATGTTCATATGCGCGTCGCGCGCCAGCTCCAGCCAGGGGCGATAGGCATCAACGGTGCCGGGCAGGGCGCAGATGTCGGCGCTGGTCCACACCGCGCCGCGGCAGAACACCGGCACGCCGTTGACGAGGAGGGCGAAGCCGTTGCCGTCCGGGCCCCGGTCCACCTCGATCCGCCTGAAGCCGGTGCGTGCCAGCAGCACCTCGCGCCCTTCGCAGACCAGCCGGACGTCGTGCAGGGTGGGCGTGCCGTGGGTATGCGGCCACCAGGGTTCGATATCGGGAAGCTCCAGCGTCGCGGCAAGCTTGCCGTCCGCCTGCTCCTCCAGCGGCGCCTCGATGCCGGCACAGGCGATGCGTGCGCCTGGCGCAAGCCCGTCGCCGGGCCGCAGCGAAACGGTAAGCCGTCCGGTGCCGTCCTCGCTGAGAGCCGTGCGGACGGAAAGGCCTTGCAGCAGCACATCGGAGCGAGCGGCGAGCGTCAGTTCTCGCCAGGGACCGACCGCATGCACGCTCGGGCACCAGCCCGGCATATGGCCGAGCAGCGTGGTGCGGACCATGCGAAGGCCCGGCTCGTCGGCAAGGCGCGTGCGCCAGCGCGCGCGCGGGCCCTTGCGGGCGAAGTGCGGCGTCAGCGCGCGAAAGCAGAAGACCAGCTCCGCCGGGCCATCGAGGTCGAATTCGATCTCGAGCGGCTGATACATGCTGTCGGAGGTCAGCAGCGGCGCATCGCCGATCCAGGCCTCGCAGACCGTCGCCAGCCCGTCGCAGCGCAACACATGCGTCCCGGACTTGGACGGTGCGATCCGGCAGCGATACCAGACGTCCTTGTCGTGCAGCGGCGTCGGCGCCTCGCGCGAAAAGCGGCCGGCCGCCTCCAGCGCGGCCGCCGCCGTTCCAGGCACCTGTGCCGGCACCCAGTCTGCCTCGACGTTCATGTCGGAGGGCGTCGTCCAGGCATACGCCGGCGTGACGCAGAGCTGCCAGTCGGCACCGGCGAGACGGTTCGCGGCCTCGGGGAGGGTGGCAAGGTCGATCATCTGGCTCCCCGATATCGGGTCTGGCCGCACCGTGTGCGCGTCACGCGGCGAGCATGCGCAGGCGTGCGGGGAGTTTCTCTTCCAGCCCCGCCATCAGCGTGTCCCAGGCCGTGGCCGCCGGGGTCAAGGCCTCGCCGAGACCCGCGAAGCGCTTGCGCGCCAGCGCCCGTGCCAGCTGGAACTGCAGCGTCTTGCAGCATTCGGAGATGGCGCGTGCAGCCTCCGCTTCCGCCGCAAGGCTGCCGTCCTCGGCGAGCCAGTCGAGATGGCTTGCCGCCAGCTCGAAATTGGCGCCCGCCTGGCGCAGCGTGTTGAACGCGTATTTGTGGAAGGCCTCGAAGGGACGCTCCGACAGGGCCTCGATCTCGGCTGCGAAGCTAGACGCATAGGCGGCAAAGGGATTGTCCTTCGGCCGTCGCGCCAGATGCCCGGCGAGCAGCTTCCAGGCGATCTCGCGCGGATTGCCGGCCAGGGAAGCATCGGGCGCCGTCTCGGGCAGCTTGGCGAACTCGGTATAGGGCAGGAAGGGCAGGGGCTGCGCATGCGTGCCGCGCTGGAATACCCCGTCGAAATCCTCGCCCTCCAGTTCGAAGAAGCCGGCATTGTGGAAGTAGCGCAGGCGCTTGGCATCTTCGTCCAGCGCGGTGATCGCCACCGTCGTCTTGCCGTGCTCGATCCGGTAGCTGACGCCCTGCGTGTCGGGCAGGAAATAGCTGTCCACCTCGACGAGGCACAGCCGGCCGCGGGCGATCTGCGTCGCCACATGCTGCTCGACCGGCTCGTAAACCGCCAGTTCCGTCGCGCGGATGCCGTACAGGGTTTCCAGGTCCTCCAGCGGCACCTTGAAGAAGGTGAACTGGTCGCCCTCGAAATCCTGCGCCACGGTGAAGCCGAGCATCGCCTCCACCGGCAGGCCGAGCGCATGCAGCACCTCGATCCAAAGATCGACATAGCAGTTTGTCTCCGGCCACATCCGGCCTGCGTCGTGCAGGGGATGCGGCCGGTAGCCGTCGGCCCGAAGGGCGGAGAGCCTGTCGAACGCGGGCATGGTCAGCCCCACAGCGCCTTGCGCACGTCCGCGGGCCAGTCGGCCGTGTCCAGCCCGTGGCGGGCGAACAGCGCGAGCGCGATCCGCTCCAGGCCGAAGCCGACGCAGGCCGTGTGGGCGGTCTCGCCATCGGCGGTCTTCAGGCCCCAGGTCGTGCCGAAGTGGTCCTGGTGGTAGTTGAAGCTGAGGCAGGCGGTCTTGTTGGCGGACGAGGTCACCGGGATCAGCAGCTCGAACTTCAGCTTCTGCTCGCGCTGGCTGTTGCCCATCATCTTGCCGGCACGGCCGAAGAACGGATCGTTCGCCGTGTCCAGCTCGACATCGAGGCCGACGGCGGAGATCAGCTTCTGCCCGCGCTCCATCCAGTCCTCGCGGAACTCCATCACCTCGTCCGGCGTGCCCATGCGCACGAACTCGCGCATGCGGAACAGCTGCATGCGGGCCGGGTCCTTGGACGGTTCATGGCGGAAGCAGTAGGACTGCAGGTCGAACAGCCCGCCGCCGGCCGGCAGCGGTCCGCGCTTGGACACCACCGGATAGAGCGGGTAGCAGGCGGCCGGCGTCAGCACCACGTCGGTGCCCTTCTGGCCTTCCGTCCAGTCGCCGCCCTCGGCGATGCACTGCAGCAGGTTCATGTGGTCGAGCTCGCAGCCGCAGAAGCTGTGCACCGTGCCGGCCAGCTGCGGGAAGCTCTTCATGTAGCCCGAGCCCTCGAAATGGGCGCGGTTCATGCCCGGCGGGAAGCGGATCACCTCCGGGCGCGCGTCTGCCGGCGCATGGGCGTCGATCAGCTTCTCGAAGCGCGCGATCACGTCCTCGAAGGCGCCGCTGCGGCCGTAGAGGCCGTCGATGCCGGTGTCGATCAGCAGGCCGGCGGCAAGCAGCCGGTCGAGCAGCGAGCTCTGCATGTCCATGGTTCCCTCCCGATCAGCCATAAAGGCTGGTGTCCTGCTTGTGCACGAGCAGCATGGTCGACGTGTTGCCGAGGATGCGGTCGTTGGAAATCATCAGCTGGGCCGAATGCGCGTCGCGCAGGTGCCGGCCGAGGCTGAAGGGCGTGCCGTTCTTGTAGGCGAGGATGCCGCAGATCAGCATGCAATGATTGATGATCGACAGGATCGTCTGCGAACTGGCGATCTTCAGGTTGTTCATCGCCACGGCAAAGCTCATGGCCGAGAGCTTGTCCTCGTCCAGCCGTGCCGCGTCGTATTTCTCGATGGCTGCCACGATGCTGGCCTTGACGCCCTGCAGCAGGGCCGAGGCCTCCGCCACGCGCAGCGCGCCGGGGGGCGTCTGGTCGGGGCTGCGGCGGGCGGCCGCGCGCACGAAGGCCTGCGCCTTGACGAAGGCATCGGCCGCGATGCCGTACCACACCGCACTCCACAGGATATGCGAATGGGCGAGCATCGACTGGGCAGCGATCTCGGCAAAGGGCCGGGGCAGGATCTGCTGCGCCGGAGCCTCGCCTTTGAACAGGAACCCGTCCGAGCAGGTGCCGCGCATGCCCAGCGTGTCCCACACATGAGTGCGTTCGAGCGTGTACTGGTCCTTCAGGAAGACGGTCATCACCTGGTCGCTTGAGGCAGCCTGCGGGTGCGCGCGCGAGGTGATGAGGATGGCGTCGGCTTCCGTGCCGTAGGAGATGACGGTGGCGTCCTTCTGCAGGCGGCAGGTGTCGCCCTCGACCTCGATCGCGCAGATCGAGTTGCGCAGGTTGCCGCCGATGCCCCCTTCCGTGGTCGCCGAGGCCAGCAGCAGCTGCTCCCCCGCGACCCGGGTCATGAAGGCGCGATGCCAGGTGTCGCCCTCGCCGTGGCTGACGAGGCTGGAAACCTTGATCTGGTGCATGGCGAAGACCATCGCCGCGGCCGAGCACGCCTGCCCCAGGATCGTGCAAAGCTCGGAAATCTCCGCGACCGATGCACCGTCGCCGCCCAGGTCCGTCGGGATCTGGCAGCCGAGCAGCCGCTCCTGGCGCATGGCGTCGACCGCCTCGCGCGGGAAGCGCGCCTCGATGTCGACCGCATCCGCGTGGGTGGCGGCGATCGCTGCCACCCGCCGCATGCGCTCGAACAGCGTCATGGCCGTTGCGGAGCCGAGCGCGTTCATCACGCCACCTGCTCGCCCGGTGCGAGTTCGGCCACTGCCGAAGAGATCGCGCCGATGCTGGAGAAGGTCTTGCGGTTGAGCATGGTCTCGGGGAACTCGATGTCGAACCGCTCCTCCAGCGCCAGCATTAGCTGGACCGAGGCGAAGGACGACAGGCCGGCGGCATAGAGATCCGCATCATCGGCAAGCGTGGCGACATCCACGGGAAGCTTGCCGTGACTGGCAATGATCTTCCTCACGTCCTCGGTAATCGGCATTGTCGTTCTCCTGTAAATTCGGCGCTCTGCTAAATTGTTTCTGCTTCTTGTGGCGGTGTTGGACGTGTTGTCGCATGTTCGAATTGAAAATATCTAAACTTGAATACAGACGTCGTCGCGAAATTTGTTAAGGTTAAAATTGAACTTCTCCTCCGCGCCGGGCCGTCCTCGCCGTGCACAGGGACACGCTATATCAGCAAGCCCTGCGGGCAGGGCGGAAAAGACGTCTTCTCTTCGCAGCCACCGTCTGCTGGTGGCCGTCCTGCGCCGGAAGTCGGCGCTGCTCGTTTTAATTGACCGTCCGGTCGATCAATTATTAAATGCCGGCGATGGGCGTTGACGCCTGCCCGCATGGCGGGGAAAAAGACGCCGGCAACAACGGCCCGGCCGGACCAGGGAGATTTCTGATGCGCAATGCCTATATCGTCGATTACGTCCGCACGCCGATCGGCCGCTTCGGCGGTGCGCTGTCCTCGGTCCGGGCGGACGATCTGGGCGCGGTGCCGATCCGTGCGCTGATCGAGCGCAATGGCGGCGTGGACTGGGCGCGCGTCGACGACGTGATCTATGGCTGCGCCAATCAGGCAGGCGAGGACAACCGCAATGTCGCGCGCATGGCCGCGCTTCTTGCCGGCCTGCCGGTCGAGGTGCCGGGCACCACGGTCAACCGCCTGTGCGGCTCGGGCATGGATGCGGTGATCATGGCCGCGCGCGCCATCCGCACCGGCGAGGCCGATCTGATGATCGCTGGCGGCGTGGAGAGCATGTCCCGCGCGCCCTTCGTCCTGCCCAAGGCCGACAGCGCCTATTCCCGCCATGCCGAGATCCACGACACCACCATCGGCTGGCGCTTCGTCAATCCCGTGATGAAGGCGCAATACGGCATCGATTCCATGCCCGAGACGGCGGAAAACGTCGCCGAGGACTACAAGGTCGCGCGTGCCGATCAGGACGCCTTCGCCGCCCGCTCGCAGGACCGCGCCGTCGCGGCCCAGGAGAACGGCCGCCTTGGCCGCGAGATCGTCCCCGTGACCATCCCTCAGCGCAAGGGCGATCCGATCGTCGTCGACCGCGACGAGCACCCGCGCGCCGGTACCACCGCCGAAAAACTCTCCAAGCTGCCGACCCCGTTCCGTCAGGGCGGTTCGGTGACCGCCGGCAATGCCTCCGGCGTCAACGACGGTTCTGCCGCGCTGCTGATCGCGTCCGAAGAGGCGGTGAAGGCCTATGGCCTGACGCCGATCGCCCGCATCATTGGCGGGGCGGCGGCCGGCGTGCCGCCGCGCGTCATGGGCATCGGTCCGGTGCCGGCGACCCGCAAGCTGATGGCGCTGCTGGGGCTGTCGATTGCGGATTTCGACGTGATCGAGCTGAACGAGGCCTTCGCGGCGCAGGGGCTGGCGGTGATGCGCGAGCTGGGGCTCGCGGACGACGCGGCGCATGTCAACCCGAATGGCGGCGCCATTGCGCTCGGCCATCCGCTCGGCATGTCGGGCGCGCGCATCGTCGGCACGGCGGCGCTGGAGTTGGCCGAGCGCGGCAAGTCGCGTGCGCTCGCCACCATGTGCATCGGCGTCGGCCAGGGCATTGCCTGCGCCATCGAGCGCGCCTGAGGCCTTAGTTATCTGGGAAGAAACTTCCCGCAGTCTCTTGACGGTCGGCGGTCCGCGGGCGGACAACCGCACTGAGATTCCGGAAAATGGGGCAGACCGCGGCGGATTTCGCCGCGGCCGGAATATGGAGATCGACATGGAAGACGGCGCGGACGATCCACGGCGCAGCAGCCGGGTGAGAACGCTCAAGCAGGGCAGACTGGTGCTGCAGGGCAAGGGAGGGTTCGGCATCGATTGCCGGATCGTCAATCTCTCGCCTCATGGCGCCCGGCTGAAGCTGGAAACGCCGCTGACCCGCAGCGAGGCCGTCGACCTCGTCTTCCTTCCCGAGAATATCCGGACCCCGGTCAAGGTCATCTGGCAGGAGGAAAACCAGATGGGGGTGGAGTTTTCCGAACCCCTCACCTGGCTGAAGAACCTGACCTGATCCTAGCTGCGGGGCAGGGCGGCAAGGTCGAAATGGCCGACCCGGGTCACCAGCTCGCCTGCCCGGATCTGCTCCAGTCGCAGGGCCAGCCACGCCTCCAGGGCAGCGGCATCCGCGCCGGTCTCGCGTGCCGCCTGCGCCCAGCCTTCCACCAGCATCGTCTGGAATGCGGTTTCCCCCGGCAGCGCCTCCCAGTCGGCGGCCCCGTCCGTGACCTGCAGGCCCGCCTTGCGGAACGCGGCGGCGGCATGGGCATGGGCTTTCGGCCCCAGCGCCGGCCCGAAGCCCTTGTCGCTGCCCTGATGTGCCCGCATCGCCGCATGCACGGTCTCATCGAAGGGATGTTCCGGCTCCAGCTCCTGCCGCCCGTCATAGGTCAGCATGGCGAGGAACGGCAGCCCGCGCGTGGCCAGCGTCTCAGCCAGCCCGTCGATCCACTGCGCCGACACGAGGTCGAGAAAGGCGGAGGTGGTCACCGCGTCGATCCCGTCCAGCAGCCCTGCCGGGAGCCCCGGCGCCAGGTCCGCCGCGACGATCTCCGCCGCCAGTCCGTCGCGTTCGGCCATGTCTGCGGCCAGCGCCATCAGCGCTGGATCGTGCTCGGCAAGGCGCCAGCTGGTGGGAAAGCGCAGATGCGGGTGCAGCGCGCGCATCGTCGCGCCGGTTCCCGCGCCAAGGTCGAGGATCACCAGCGGCGCGTCGCCCTTCCTGCGCGCCCGCGCCTCCAGATGATCGAGAAAGGCCTCGCGTACCTCCGCGTTGCGGGCCCGCAGGTCCGCCGGTTCGCGTGCCGAAAGCCAGTCGCCGGAAAAGCCGCTCATCTTGCAATCTCCGCAATCAGGGCAGCCAGCCGCCGGGCCTGGTCCTGCCAGCCCGGTAGGCCCTGCGCATGGGCGCGCGCCGCCTGTGCCATGGTTTCGGTGCGCTGCGGATCGTTCGCCAGCTGCCGGATCGCCGCGCCCACGTCGTCCGCGTCGCCGGTCTTGCACAGGATGCCTGCCGCACCCGGAACGGTGTCGCGTACCGCGCCGGTGCCGGTCGCGATGACGGGAAGGCCATGCGCCATCGCCTCGACGAAGGCCATGCCGTAGCCCTCGTAGAGCGTGGTCAAGGCAAACGCATCCGTCTCGGCATAAAGCGCCTCGAGCGCCGCCTTCGGCAGGGCGCCGTGCAGGCGCACCTGCCGCGACAGGCCGAGCCGGTCGATCTCCGCGCGCACCCGGCTCGCGTGGGCGGGGTCGAGTTCGGCGCTGCCGGCGATATCGAGGGTGATCCGCGTGTCGCCAAGGCCGGCAAGGGCTGCCAGCAGCGTGGGATGATCCTTGCGCGGCACCAGCGAGCCGACGCACAGCAGCCGGAACGGATCGCCCGGTTGCCGGCGGATCCGAGTGGGCAGCGGCGGCAGGACAAGGCCCGGTTCCAGCACGCTCACCCGCTCGTTGGCGACGCCGAATTCGGCGATGACGGCGGCGGCGGTGGCCGCGCTTGTCGTCACCACATGGCGCGCCAGTGCCAGAGCCCGGCGCTCGCTGGCATGCAGCTCCGCCGCCCGGTCTGCGGGCACGCCGCTCTCATGGGCCAGCGGATGGTGGACGAGGGCGATCAGGCGCAGCCGCTGGGCATGCGGCGCGGCGATGGCGTCCATCACGCCGAAGGCCAGCCCGTCGATCATCACCGCCTCGCCATCGGCAAGGCCGGCGAGAAGGCGTTCGCCGGCTTCAAGCGTGGCCGGCGAGGGCGCAGGGTAGCCCTCGCCGAGCGTCAGCGCGGTTGCCTCGACGCCGATGGCGGCCAGGGCCGCGAGCAGCTCGCGGTCGTAGACATAGCCGCCGGTCGGCGTCTCCAGCCGGCCCGGATAGAGAAAGGTGAGCCGGGCTGCGGCCGTCATCAGATCTTGCCTTCGTACCAGGCCCGTGCGGCATGAGACTCGTGCAGCGTCACCCGGATCGAGGCGAGCTCGCTGCCCGGACGGCCGAGACGGTTCTCGCGCGCGGCCTTGGCCAGCGCGTCGAAGATGTGACGGCTCAGGAACTCGGTGGTCGTGTTCTTGCCCTTGAACTCCGGCACGTCGTCGAGATTGCGGTAGTTCAGCGGCGTCAGCGTTTCCTTGAGCACTTCGTGCGCACGGCCGATGTCGATGACGATGCCGTTCTCGTCGAGCTCCTGCGAAAAGAACGCGGCGTCGACCACGAAGGTCGCACCGTGCAGCTGCTGCGCGGGGCCGAAGACGTCGCCCTTGAACGAATGGGCGATCATGATGTGGTCGCGGACTTCGACGGCATGCATGTGTCGGGATCTCCTGTTGGAACCGGGCGGACGCTCTTCTGGTCTGAGGACGATACGCAAGGCGGCCGCATCCGGGTCGGTGCGGCGCGCATGTGACGTCAAATTGCGCCGACTTCAGGGCGCGGCAGCCGGTCCGTCGTTGTTTTGCACGTCGTTTTCCGCCCCATGGCGGATCGGCTGCGCCAGCACCGGCACCCGGCCGGCGAAGATGTCCGGCAGCCGCTCGGCGGCCTGCGCGATGGAAATCGGCGGCGAAATCAGCGTATCGAGCGCCGGGTCACACAGAAGTGACAGGGCGGTCTCCATGCGCCGGCGATAGGTCCAGCGCGCCTGCCGGTCGGGCGGCAGGCTGCCGACCTGGCTGGAACGCAGCGTCAGCCGCCGGCTGTGGAAGCCGCCGCCCAGATGCGCGGTCACCGGCTTGGCGCCATACCAGCTCATCTCCACCACCTTCGCCTCGCGTCCGGCCAGCGAAAGTGCGGTGTCGAGGCCGGACGGGTGGCCCGAGGTGTGAAAGACGAGGTCCTGGTCGAGCGGGGCATCGCCCGGCAGGGCGAAGGCTGCGCCCAAGGCATGCGCATGGCGTTCCTTCGCCGGATCGGTGTCGACCACGGTGACCCGCGTGCCGGGCAGGCGGGCGGCCAGATAGGCGACCAGCAGCCCGACGACCCCGCCGCCGACCACGGCAACGTGATCTCCCGGTGAGGCGCCGCCGTCCCATAACCCGTTGAGCGCGGTTTCCATATTGGCCGCCAGGATCGCCCGCCGCGCGGGCACGCCGGCAGGAATCTTCACGGCGGCGGAACCGGAGACGGTGAAGTGAGTTTGATGAGGATGGAGAACGAAAACGGTTTCGCCGGTTCGCGCCGGATCGCCCTCGACGATTTCGCCGACACAGGCGTAGCCATATTTGACCGGAAAGGGGAAATCCCCCTCCTGGAAGGGTGCGCGCATGCGCTGCCATTCGCTTTCCGGCACCGCTCCGGTGAAGACGAGGCGCTCGGTACCAAGGCTGATGCCGCTCCACAAGGTGCGCACCAGAACCTCGCCCTCAGCCGGCCTCCGTACTTCTTGCAGGCGCAGTTCCAGCGTCTCCGGGCCCGTGGTCCAGAGTGCTTGTGCATCGCAAGAAAATTTATTTGGCATGCTGCGCTGCGTCACAAATCCTCCTTAGTCCGAGGCAACGTATAGCGCAACAGAAGGGGCTGGGCATCCGCTATCGCCGACCATCTGTTTACGAGGCTGTGTTTCATGTTCCAGAGCAGGTTGCCGACTTACCTCACACCGGATTCCTCCGGCACCGGCGTCATTGCGCCGTCCCCGGACCTTCACCAGGCTGCGCCCGCAGATGCCGCAAGGCTCGCGCGCCGGCGCGCCGTTTTCGCCACTCTCGTCCTCGCCTCCATGGCCGGATTGACCACGTTGCTGGGCATCGCCTTTTCCGGCGACGGCGGCGTCACCTGGGCCGAGTGGCTGATGATCGCCTGCTTCCTGCTGACCTTGCCCTGGACGGCAATCGGCTTCTGGAACGCGGTGGTCGGCCTTGCGGTCATGCGCCTGTCGCGCGACCCGCTGGCCACCGTCTCGACCCTGCGCCCGGGTGATGTCACCCGCGACAGCACGTCGTCGACCGCGATCCTGTCCTGCATCCGCAACGAGGATGTCGACGATGTCGCCGCCTCGCTCGATGCGATGGCCGCCGATCTCGTGCGCTCCGGCCGGTCCGCCGGCTTCACGCTCTATGTCCTCAGCGACACCAATGTCGAGGAGATCGCCGGCCGCGAGGAGCGCGCCTTCGCCGAGCTCGCCGCGCGCTGGGAGGGCCGTCTGCCGGTTCTCTACCGCCGCCGGTCGGAGAACCCCGGCTTCAAGGCCGGCAACATCCGCGACTTCCTGGACCGCTGGGGCGCGGCGCACGACTATGCGATCGTGCTCGATGCCGACAGCTTCATGTCGGCCAGGACCATGCTTGACATGGTCGCGCGCATGGATGCCAACCCGCGCGTCGGCATCCTGCAGACGCTCGTCGTCGGCATGCCGACCACCAGCGCCTTCGCCCGCATTTTCCAGTTCGGCATGCGTCTCGGCATGCGCTCCTACACGCTGGGCAGCGCCTGGTGGCAGGGCGATTGCGGTCCCTATTGGGGCCACAACGCGATCCTGCGCGTCGCGCCCTTCGCCGAGCATTGCCACCTGCCCAAGCTCCCGGGCAAGGGGCCGCTGTCCGGCTGGGTGCTGAGCCACGACCAGGTCGAGGCGGTCCTGATGCGCCGTGCCGGCTACGAGGTGCGCGTACTTCCGGTCGAAAGCGAAAGCTTCGAGGAGAACCCGCCCAACATGCTGGAGTTCATCCGCCGCGAGCTGCGCTGGTGCCAGGGCAATCTCCAGTACATCAAGCTGCTCGGCCTGCCGGATCTCAAGCCGGTCAGCCGTATCCAGCTGGTGCTGGCTATCCTGATGTTCGTCTCCGCCCCCGCCTGGCTCACCTTCATGGTCACCGGTGCATCGCTGGTTGCCTTCGGCAGCGGCGAGCTGATCCGCTTCGACCTGACGGCCGGCTTTGCGCTGTTCCTCATCGTCATGACGATGATCTTCGCGCCGAAGATCGCGACCTTCCTCGACATTCTTGCCGACCGGAAGCTGCGCAACGCCTTCGGCGGCGGTCTGCGGGTGACGGCAAGCTGGGTCGCCGAGCTGGTCTTCTCCATGCTGATGGCGCCGATCGTCGCCGTCGCCGTGACCCTGTTCGTCGCCGGCCTGCCCTTCGGCAAGGCCATCGGCTGGGGCGCGCAGATCCGCGACAACCGCACCCTGCCGCTCGGCCTGTGCGCATCCAAGCTGTGGCCGCAGACCCTGTTCGGTCTTGCCGGCTTCACCTTTGCGTTCACCGTGACGCCGGATCTGGTCTGGCCGCTGCTGCCGGTCATCCTCGGTCCGTTCCTGGCCGTGCCGCTTGCCCGCCTGACCTCGGGCGAGACCGCCGGCCGCTTGGCGCTCGCCTCGCATCTGTGGCGCCTGCCGGAAGAGGTCACGCCGGCCGAGTGCCTGTTGCCGCTGCGTCTTCCCGCCCATGCCTCGCTCGGCGTCTCCTTCGGCGGGGCGCATGGCGGCGCCATGGCGCCGGATCTCGCCCGCGTCGACGGCTGAGCTCGGCTCTTGCGTCCCGGCGGATCACTCCGGCCTCTCGCCGTGGTGATCCGCCGTGCCCATCCTGTCGCGGGCCGTTGATTTGAGCGGATCGCGCCTTTGCGTCACTTTGTCCCTGCCGCCGGGCGCGCCGCCCGGCCACGGGAGACAGATGCCATGCAATCTCACGCCGCCCCGGCCGACGCCGCTGTCCGCTTCTTTCCGCCGCTCACCCTGGCAACCTTCGTCACCGCGCTCATCGCTGGCGTGCTTGCCGACGGCACCTGGGAGATCTGGGCAAGGGTGATCACGCCGCTATGGGTCGGCGGTCCGCTGCAGCCGGCAGCCCTCGTCCAGTCGGTTTTCGGCTTCAGCAGTTTCGCGCTTGCCGAGGCGATCCACCTCGTCGTCGGCGTGGTGTTCTATCCGCTCGGCTATCTCTTCATCGCAAAGCCCATCGCCGACCGCTTCCTGCCGTTCTTGCCCTGGCCCGTCGTGGCGCTGGGCTATGGAGTTGGACTGTGGGTCTTCGCGCTCTACATCATGGCGCATCTGTTCGCCGGCCTGCCGCCTTTCCTGAACTTCATCACCTTGACCTGGGCTTCGCTCATCGGTCACCTCCTGTTCGGGCTGGTCGTCGGCATCGTGGTGCGCTGGCGGATGCCGGCATGAGCCGTCCCCGTTCCGGCCTCCGCCGTTCCTGTCGCCCCTGTTCCCTAACGAGGTGAAATGACGTCGTCCGATACCGCTTCTTCCCCTGCCGATCCGGCTCCCGGCGGCAGGGGGCCGCTTGCCGGAGTGAAGGTGCTCGACCTGTCCCGCATCCTCGCCGGCCCCACTGCCACCCAGCTGCTCGGCGATCTCGGTGCCGATGTGGTCAAGATCGAGCGGCCCGGCAGCGGCGACGACACCCGCGGCTGGGGACCGCCCTTCCTGCGCGATGCGGACGGCAACGAGACCCGCGAAAGCGCTTATTACCTCTCTTCCAACCGCAACAAGCGTTCGCTCGCCGTCGACCTGTCGAGCGAGGAGGGCATTGCCCTGGTGCGCCGGTTGGTGCGCTGCGCCGATGTGCTGGTGGAGAATTTCAAGGTCGGCGACCTTGCCCGCCGCGGCCTCGGCTACGAGGCGCTGTCGGCGGAAAATCCCGGCCTCGTCTATTGCTCGATCTCCGGCTTCGGTCAGGACGGCCCCTATGCGCACCGGGCCGGCTACGACTTTCTCATCCAGGGCATGGGCGGGCTGATGTCGCTCACCGGCCGGCCGGATGCGGAAGGCGGCGAGCCGACCAAGGCGGGCGTCGGCATCGCCGACGTCATGTGCGGCATGTACGCGTCCAGCGCCATCCTCGCCGCGCTGCATCACCGCAGCGCCACCGGCGAGGGCCAGCATCTCGACATCGCCCTGTTCGACACCCAGGTCGCTTGGCTGATCAACCAGGGCGTCGCCTGTCTCACTGACGGCAACGTGCCGCCGCGCCGGGGCAATGCCCATCCCACCATCGTGCCCTACAACGCCTATCCGGCGCGCGACGGGTCCTTCATCCTCGCCGTCGGCAACGATGCGCAATTCGCCCGCTTCTGCGAGGTGGCAGGCAAACCGGAGCTTGCCAGCGACCCGCGCTTTGCGCGCAACGCCGACCGGGTGCGCAACCGGCTGGAGCTGGAGCCGGAGGTTGAGCGGCTGACGGTGACCCGCGACCGGGCCGACTGGATCGCCGCGCTGGAGGCGGTCGGCGTGCCCTGCGGCCCGATCAACGATGTCGGCGAGGTCTTCGCCGATCCGCAGGCCTTGCATCGCGGCATGCGCATCGAGATGGAGCACCCCGTGAGCCGCGACGGACGCGTCGCGCTGATCGGCAACCCGCTGAAGCTCTCGCGCACGCCCGTCACCTATCGCCGTGCGCCGCCGCGCCTTGGCGAGGGCGGTGGCGAAGCGCTGGCCGAATGGCTCGGAGAGGACGACAATGGCATCCGGGCGCTCGCGGAAAGCGGCGCCATCGTGCTGGCGGAGACGGAATGAGCGGGACGGGAGCGGACTTCATCGCCGCAAAGCTGCGGCAGGCCGGCTGCACCCATGCCTTCGGCATGCCGGGCGGCGAGGTGCTGGCGCTGATGGGCGCGCTTGAGGAGGCGGGCATCGCCTTCCAGCTGGTCAAGCACGAGAATGCCGGCGGCTTTATGGGCGAGGGCGTCTGGCATGCGCAGGCCCGCGCCAGGCGCGAGGCGCCCGCCGTCCTGCTCGCCACCCTCGGGCCCGGCGTTGCCAACGCGGTCAACGTGGTCGCCAACGCGCTGCAGGACCGGGTGCCTCTCGTCTTCCTGACCGGCTGCGTCGATGCCGGCGAGGCGGAAACCTACACCCATCAGGTCTTCGACCATGGCGCCCTGTTGCGCCCGGTGGTCAAGGCGAGCTTCCGCGCCGCCCCCGGCGCGCTCGGGGCGATGATGGACAAGGCGATCCTCACCGCGCTGGAAGGCCAGCCTGGTCCGGTCCATGTCGATGTGCCCATCGGTGTCGCGGAAGGCGCCTGCGGGGAGGTGCTCCACCCCCTGCCGCCGCGCGTGTCGCCGCGCGATCTTGCGCCGACCGGCCCTACGCTGGAGGCGGCGCGCGCGCTGCTTGCACGCGCCGAGCGTCCCATCGCCATCGCCGGCGTCGATGCGGTCAACGAGGATGCGGGAGCGGCTGTCGCCGCCTTCTGCCGGGCTCATAACGTGCCGCTCATTACCAGCTACAAGGCCAAGGGCCTGCTCGACGAGGCCGATCCGCTGGCGCTCGGCGGCGCCGGCCTGTCGCCGCGCGCCGACGCACATCTGTTGCCGCTGCTGGCGGCTTCCGACTGCATCCTGCTTCTCGGCTACGACCCGATCGAGATGCGCATCAACTGGCGAAACCCGTGGCCGGCCGATGCGCCGGTGGTGGAAATCGCAGCCAGCCCGCGCCGGCACGGCATGCATGCCGTCCGTCATCTCCTGCCCTGCGGGGTTGCGCCGGCGCTTGCCGCCTTGGGTGAGGGGCTTGCGCCGCGCGCCACCTGGCCGGGCGGGGAGATTGCGGCCGCGCGCGCAGCGCTTGCCGCCCAGTTCTCACCCGAGCCCTCTGGTTGGGGTCCGGCCGCCGTGTTCCATACCCTGCGGGACGTCTTGCCGGCTGAGACGGTGGCGACTGCCGACAGCGGCGCCCATCGCATCCTCGTTTCACAGGTCTGGCGTGCCGGCTTCCCGCGCGCCATGCTGCAGTCGTCGGCCCTGTGCACCATGGCCTGCGCCCTGCCGCTCGGCATCGGCCATGCCATCGCCGAGCCCGAGCGTCCGGTCGTCGTCTTCGTCGGCGATGCGGGGTTGGAGATGGGGCTCGGCGAGCTCGCCACCTTGCGCGACCTCGGCCTGCCGGTTCTGGTCTGCGTTCTGGTCGACGAGAGCCTTGCCCTCATCGAGCTGAAGCAGCGCGCCAGCCAGCGCCCCAATGTCGGCGTCGACTTTGCGGGCACGGACTTTCCGGCCCTTGCCCGCGCGCTCGGCGGCCACGGTGTGTGGGTGGACGATGCCGAAACGCTCGCCCGCGAGGCGCAGGCGGCACTTTCCCGCGACACCTACACCCTGCTCGCCTGCCGCATCGGCCGGCGCGCCTATGACGGCAAGTTCTGAGGGACGCCGGAACAGCGGCGCGCGGCCTCACTCTTTGGCTGCCGCCCGCTCGCCGATTGTCCGGAAGATGACGTCGAGTTCTCCGGCGAGGGCCGCCAGATCCTCGCCGCCTTCCTCCATGTAGGGAGCGAAGACCCGGCTCGGCTCCTTCCACGAGAGCGTCGCCGTTCCCTCTGCGGTCTCCGTGACATAGAAGCGGATCGGCGCCTCGATGCCGGCAGCAATGCTGGCCTTCAGCATCCGCCGGGCGAAGTCGTTGCGATAGACGCCGATCACCCGGTTGCCCGGGATGGTGATGCCCTGCATAGCCGCCCCGTCGGAGGCGCTCGCCTGCGTCACCAGCCCCATCTTTTCCGCCGCGACCGCGTCTTTCAGCCGCTCGACCAATTCGGCGAAGCCGTGCTGCGTCTCGATCACCGTCCAGCCCGGGCGCGGGGCGATCTGCGCATGCGCGGTGGCGGCAAGCAGCGGCAGCAGGGTGAGGCAAAGCAGCAGCGGGCGCATCGGTTCGGCTCCGGTCGCAAGGAGTGAAAGAGCCTTGAGCCTAGCCCGTGCACGCCGCCCGCGCCCTGCACGAGCGCTTGAGCCGCGATCACGATTGTCGGAGCCTCCCGGCATTCCGTGGCGGAGGCACCAAAGCAAAAGGGCCGGAACGCGTAGCGCGTCCCGGCCCTCGTGCCTATGTCGTGCCTGGCTGTCTCAGCCCATGCCGAGCTTCAGGCGGAGGCGCGTGCCGACCAGGCTTCCCATGAAGCCGAAGACCAGCCACAGCCAGCCGTGCAGCGAGCCGGAGGCGATGCCGCCGAGATAGGCGCCGATGTTGCAGCCATAGGCGAGCCTTGCGCCGTAGCCCATCAACAGGCCGCCGAGGATCGCGGTCGCAAGGTCGCGGCCCGACAGCTTCCACACCGGCGCATACTTGCTGGCGAGCGCTGCGGCCGCCATGGCGCCGAACAGGATGCCGAAATTCATCACCGAGGTCGCATCGGCGAAGACCGAGGCCTCCAGCGCGCCCTTCTGCCACTGCCAGTAAGGCCAGTCGGTGACGGTCACACCGAGGCCCTGCAGGATCTTGGCGCCCCACAGCGCAAAGCCCGAGGTGATGCCCCAGGGGCGGCCGAGCACGATGAAGGTGGCGATGCCGACCAGCGCGATGGCGATCGCGCCGAGGGCCAGCGACCACGGGCCGGTCAGGAACGAGACGGTGGCGCGCGGCTCGGCAAGGCT
Organism: Stappia sp. G46H5W; assembly: GCF_058448995.1. Classification (NCBI taxonomy): domain Bacteria; kingdom Pseudomonadati; phylum Pseudomonadota; class Alphaproteobacteria; order Hyphomicrobiales; family Stappiaceae; genus Stappia; species Stappia sp. G46H5W. The sequence continues at coordinate 489,086 of NZ_JBZFLL010000006.1, forward strand.
ACCATGCGCACGCTTTTCCATCCGTACGCTCCACAGCGCGATCAGCGCCAGCACGGCGGCGGTCGCGGCATAGGCGCCGAGCGGGCCGAACTCGCTCACCAGGGAGACCGCCGGCAGCTTGGGCAATTGGCCCCACAGGTGCATGTGCGGGGTCGCGGCGACCGAGCCGGCGATGAAGGCCGCCAGCGTCACCATCATGCGGGTCGAGCCGCCGCCGGCGGTGAACAGCGTGCCGGAGGCGCAGCCGCCGCCCAGCTGCATGCCGACGCCGAAGGCGAAGGCGCCGATGGCCGCGGCGATGCCGAAGGGAAACACGAAGCCGCCGGTCGGCATGCCGAAGGAGGCGCCCCAGGCGATCAGCGGGAAGGAGACCGCGGAGGTCAGCAGGATCAGCAGGAACTGGGCCCGCAATCCGCCGCCGCGCTTTTCCGTCACCAGCCGGCGCCAGGCCGCGGTGAAGCCGAAGCTGGCGTGGTAGAGCGCAAGACCGGCGAAGCCGCCGATCACGACGGCGGCACCGAGCCGCCAGCCGCCGGCATTGGCGGCGAGCACGGCAACGCTCGCAAGGCCGGCGAGCGAAAGCGCCAGCACGTTGCGGTTGGGGCCGGAAAGGGTTTGGGCGAGGCTTGTCATGATCCTCATCTAGCGCGAGCGCGAGCGTTTGCGAAAGGTATCGCATTCCACGACCGGGCGCCTCGGCGCAAATCGGGTTCCGCCATTTCGCCTTCTTTGGAAGATACGTCTCCTGACGGGGAGTGCTGTACACGCCGGCCGCAAGCTTTTGTGTTTTGCTTGTCATCGGAGCGGGCGGGACACTGCTGGGGCTGACAGGACCCACGTCCGCTGCCCGGCTTTCATCGCCGGTCTGCGGCAGGCGGCTTCAAGGCCGCCGGCAGGATGCGACGATGACACTCACCGACGCCTATGGCTACCCGCTCACCCTTTCCCATGCCGGCGCGTTGACGCCCTGGCGGGGAGTGGTGCGCGCTTTCCTCTCCCACGGCTGCGCGACGCCCGATCTCGTTGCCGAGACGCTGCGCCTTGCCCCGGACTTCGCCTTCGGCCACGCCGCCCACGGCCTCTTCTGCATGCTGCTCGGCCGGCGCGAGCTGGTCGCCGTTGCCGCCGAGGATCTGGAGCGCGCGCGCACCGCCTCGGCCGCCGTCGGGGTCAGCCCGCGCGAGGCCGCCGTGGTCAATGCGCTCGGCGACTGGCTCGCCGGCCATCCCGCCCGCGCGGCCGCCCGGCTGGATGCGGCCCTTGCCGATCATCCGGCCGACCCTCTCCTGATGAAGCTCGTCCACGCCATCCACTTCGTGCTGGGCGATGCCGGCGGCATGCGTCGCTCGCTGGCCGGCGTCGAGCAGGCCTTCGACGCCGATCATCCCGAGCGCGGCTACTTCCTCGGCTGCCAGGCCTTCGCGCTGGAGGAGACGGGCGACTACGCGCTTGCCGAGCGTCTCGGCCGCGAGGCCGTGGCGCTTGCGCCGGACGATGCCTGGGGCCTGCATGCGGTCGCCCATGTCTACGACATGACCGCGCGGGCGGAGGAGGGGCGCGCCTGGCTGGAGGCCAACACCGCCGCCTTCTCCCACTGCAACAACTTCCGCTTTCACGTCTGGTGGCACCTGGCGCTGATGTATCTGGAGCGCGGCGACATCACCCGCGTGCTGGAGCTCTACGACGAGGAAATCCGCGCTGAGCGCACCGACGATTATCGCGACATCTCCAACGCGGCCTCGCTCCTGGTGCGGCTGGAGATCGAGGGCGTCAATGTCGGCGGCCGCTGGGACGAGCTCGCCCGCCTTGCCGAGGCGCGGGTCGACGACCGCTGCAACATCTTTGCCGACCTTCACTACATGCTGTCGCTGGAAGGCGGCGACCGGCGCGAGGCCGCCGACGCGATGATCGCCTCCATGGGCGCCCATGCGGGGGAGGAGACCGACATGGGCCGCATCGCCGCCGCCGCCGGCATGCCGGCCGTCCTCGGTCTGGAGGCCTGGGCACGCGGCAACTACTTCTCCGCCTTCCGCCATCTCGACCGTGCCCGCCCGCAGCTCTTTCGCATTGGCGGCAGCCACGCGCAGCGCGACGTGTTCGAGCGGCTGGCCATCGAGGCGGCGCTGCGCGCCGGCCTTTGCATCGATGCGGAACGGCTTTTGCGCGAGCGCGTTACCCTTCGTGGCGGGATCGACCGCTTTGCGGAGGTCCGGCTGGAACGGGCCGAGCGGATGCGCCGGGCCACCCGCCTGATGCAGGACGAGGCGCTGCGGGCGATCCCGGCGTGAGCGGTATGGGAAAACCGCGGGAATTCGGTGCAGCCAGGCATGCCTGGGGTTGTTCTGCCCTTATTGGGCCATGATCGGCGGGTGAAAGAACCCGCCTCGCCGGCAGGCTCGCCGGCGGCAGGAAGAGGATCTTCTGCTCGTGAACATGCATGTTTCGCCGGCCCTTAGCCCCCCGCGTCCGCGCGATCCAAGGCTCGATTTCTTTCGCGGCCTCGGCATGTTCATCATCTTCGTGGCGCATCTGCCGGGCAACACCTGGACGCTGTGGATCCCGGCCCGTTTCGGCTTTTCCGACGCGACCGAGATCTTCGTCTTCTGTTCCGGCATGGCCTCGGCACTCGCTTTCGGCAAGGTCTTCGACCAGCACGGCTGGCTGATGGGCGTCGCGCGCACCGGCCACCGGATCTGGCAGGTCTATTTCGCCCATGTCTGCCAGTTCCTGGTCATCGCCGCCGGTCTCGTGTGGATCCAGCAAAGCGGCTATCTGTCGGAGTGCTGCGGCCTGAGCGAGGACTATGTCGCCTCGCTCAACCTGTGGCCCTTCTTCGAGCAGACGGGCGAGGCGCTGCCGGGCCTGCTGATCCTCACCTATGTGCCGAACTATTTCGACATCCTGCCGATGTACATCGTCATCCTGGCCCTGATGCCGGTGGTGATGGCCTTCTCCCGCATCTCGCGGTGGGCCGTGTTCGCCCTGATGGCCGGTCTCTGGCTGGCAGCGGGGCAGGGGTTGCTCGATCTCCCGGCCGAGCCCTGGTCGGACCGGCCCTGGTTCTTCAATCCCTTCGCCTGGCAGCTCGTCTTCTTCACCGGCTTCGCCTTCATGCGCGGCTGGATCCCGGCTCCCCCGGTCTCGGCGGCGCTGGTCGCCCTGTCGGCGGTCGTCGTGCTGGCCTCCGTGCCCTTCGCCTGGCACGTCGCCTACAACGAAGTGCCGGAATTCCTCGCCGTTCGCGACGCGATCACGCCGCTGTGGGACAAGACCACCTTCGGTGCCTTCCGCTACCTGCACTTCCTTGCGCTGGCCTATCTCGCCTGGGTGGCGGTCGGCGCGGGCGGCGCGCGCCTGCTTGCGGAAAATCTCTGGGGCCGTTTCGTGAATGTCGTGCGGAAGGTCGGCCAGCAGTCGCTCGCCGTCTTCCTGGCCAGCCTGGTGCTGGCCCAGGCCATCGGCATCCTGCGCGACATGGCCTGGGGCCGCGGCGATCCGCTGGCCGAGTTCCTGGCCAATATGGGTGGCTTCGCCGGCCTGATTGCCGTTGCCTATCTCGTCTCCTGGTACAAGAAGCAGCCCTGGCGCCGCTCGCCCGCCGGAAAGTCTGGGCCGGGGCCGAAGTCCTCCGACGGCGGCTCGGCCAGATCCGAGCGCAGCCCGGCCGCCCGTGCCTCGCAGCCGGCCCGGACCGATCCGGCCATGACGAACTAGGAAAGATCGGCCGGGCGGGGCGAGGATATCCCGCCCGCCCGGCCCGGTCCTGATTTTGGCGCCAGCTTCAGCCTCAACCGGTCCAGCCGCGCCGCTGCGCGATCAGCTGCCAGCCCTGCTCCACCCATTCGGCGCGAATGCTGTGCCCGCCCGCATGCAGGCAGACTTCCAGAAGACCCGGACCCGCGCTCGCCTCCTGCAGCTGGCAGGATAGGCCCTGCGCCGGTGCCTCTTGCGGAAACGCGGGTGCAAGCCCCGCCTGCCGCTGCCACAGGGCAAGGCTCTTGGCGACGTCCGACTGCCGCCAGTGCTCGCCGATGGCCCGGCCCTCCAGCGGCACCGTCTGGTCCGCCGTGCCGTGCACATGCACCAGCATCGGCACGGGCGAGGGGCAGGCCTCCGGCACCGGATCCCAGAACGCTCCGGCCACCGCCACATATCCGGCGAAGAGCTCGCCCTCGCGGCAGGCGATGTTCCAGGCCATCGAACCGCCCATCGAAAAGCCGGTCAGCACGGTCTTCTCGCCGGCAATGCCGAAGCGGTCCTTCAGATCCGCCGCCAGCGCCCGGAAGAAGGCGAACTCGTCGCGCAGTTGCCGGGGCGCGCCGGGATAGGACCAGGTGCCGCCTTCCCCTTGCGGGGCGACGAAGGCAACGCCCAGCCGGTCGGCAAGCCGCGCCCAGGCGCTGTTGCGCATCTCGGCTTCTGCCGAGCCGCGCCAGCCGTGCAGAAAGATGATCGCTCCCTTGGGCGCTCCGCCTTGCGGCAGGCGGATGCGGTATTCGCCCCCCGCAATGGTGCAGGGTGTCTCGATGCCGCAGCCCGGTGCGGTGCCGGCGGAGGCGGCAGGGGGGACTGAGAGCACCAGGCCGCTCAGAACGGCGGCGGCGAGCGGGGGGAAGCGGCGTGCGAAAGAGGCGGGACGGAACATCGGCAACTCCCGGCAGGACGGATGCGGGCCCCAGCATGAGCCCGTATCCTCCCTCTCGGCAAGCGTGTGCTGCCTGCCGCCCCTCACGCTTCGGTGAGGGGCGCCGGTCGCCCGGGTTTGCAGCTTGCCGAGCTTAGAGGATCGCCCAGCGGATGAGGCTGGCGATCACGAACAGCGTCGCCACGCCCGCCAGCCACAGCCCGGCGAACCAGGCGAGCCGCTGATAAAGTGGCCGCTCGGAGCCGTCCCGCGTCATCAGTGATACCCCTCGTCCGGCCGCACCTTGCCGCGGAACACCCAGTAGGCATAGCCGCTATAGGTCAGGATCATCGGGATCAGCACCACCGCCCCGATCAGCAGGAATTCCAGCGAACTGTCGGGAGCGGCCGCTTGCCAGATGGTGATCGAGGTCGGCACCACATAGGGGAACAGGCTGACGCCCAGGCCGACGAAGGTGACGAGGAAGAGCCCGAGGCTGGCCAGGAACGGCATCCCGTCGCGGGTCGAGCGCAGGCTGGTGAACAGCAGCACGGCGAGCGCGGCCACGAAGATCGGCACCGGTGCGGTGTAGAAGATCTGCGGGACCTCGAACCAGCGCGCGGCGAACTGCGGATGCAGCGCCGGCGTCCACAGGCTGACCACGGCGATCATCGCCAGCAGAAGTCCGCCGAGCACCTTCGCCTTGTCGCGGAAATGCTCCTGCATCGGGCCTTCGCACTTCCACACCAGCCAGGTGGCGCCGAGCAGCGCGTAACCGATCACCACGGCAAGGCCGGTGAGCAGCGAGAACGGCGTCAGCCAGTCGAGCCAGCCGCCCGCATAGGCGCGCCCTTCCACCTCGATGCCCTGAATGATGGCGCCGAGCGCGATGCCCTGCGCCAGTGCGGCGGTCAGCGAACCCAGGAAGAAGGCGACGTCCCAGACCCATTGCCGGTGCGCCGGTGCCTTGAAGCGGAATTCGAAGACGACGCCCCGGAAGATCAGGCCGAACAGCATCGCCATGATCGGCACGTAGAGGGCGGGCATCAGCACCGCATAGGCCAGCGGGAAGACGGCATAGAGCCCGCCGCCGCCCAGCACCAGCCAGGTCTCGTTGCCGTCCCACACCGGGGCGACGGAATTCATCATCACGTCGCGCTCGGCCTTGGAACGGGCGGTGGGAAACAGGATGCCGAGGCCGAGGTCGAAGCCGTCCAGCACGACATAGAGAAACACGGCGGTGGCGATCAGCAGGGCCCAGATGAGGGCGAGGTCGAAGATCATGGCTCTACTCCGCCGGCTTGGGTTCGTCTGCATAGGCAGGGGCGGGCGTCACGCCCGCCGCGCGGGTCGGCTCGCCCCTTTGCGGCCCTTGCGCATCGCCGCCCGGCCTGTGGCCCATGGCTTTCAGGATGTAGCCGGTGCCGATGCCGAAGACGATGAAATAGACCACGATGAAGACCAGCAGCGAGGTCGCGACCGCCGGTGCGTCGACCGGCGAGATGCTGTCGCTGGTGCGCAGCAGGCCGTAGACCGTGTAGGGCTGGCGGCCGACCTCGGTGGTGATCCAGCCGGCCAGCACCGCGATGAAGCCGGTCGGCCCCATCAGCAGGACGGCCCGGTGGAACAGCGGCGTCTCCGCCAGCGTCCCGCGCCAGCGCAGGTAAAGGCTCCACACGCCGATGCCCAGCATCAGGAAGCCGATGCCCACCATCACGCGGAAGGAGAAGAAGACGATGCTCGCGTTCGGCCAGTCCTCGCGCGGGAAGTCCTTCAGCCCCGGCACCCGCCCGTCGAGCGAATGCGTCAGGATCAGGCTGCCGAGCTTGGGCACTTCGATCCGGTAATGCGTCTCGGCCGCCTCCATGTCGGGGATGCCGAACAGGATCAGCGGCGCGCCGTTCTCGCCCTCGAAATGGCCTTCCATCGCGGCGATCTTGGCCGGCTGGTGCTCCAGCGTGTTCAGCCCGTGCATGTCGCCGGCCATGATCTGCACCGGGGTGACGATGGCGGCCATCCACATCGCCATGGACAGCATCACCTTGGCGCCTTCGTTCCCGCGCTCCTTCAGGAGGTGCCAGGCGCCGACCGCGCCGACCACGAATGCGGTGGTCAGGTAGGCGGCCAGCATCATGTGGACGAAGCGATAGGGGAACGAGGGGTTGAAGACGATCTCGAACCAGTTCTCGGGGATGAACTGCCCGGCCTCGTTGATCGAATAGCCGACCGGCGTCTGCATCCAGCTGTTGGCCGAAAGGATCCAGAAGCCCGACAGCGCCGTGCCGAAGGCGACCATCGCGGTTGCCATGAAGTGCAGCCGCGGTCCCACCCGGTTGAGGCCGAACAGCATGATGCCGAGGAAGCCGGCCTCCAGGAAGAAGGCGGACAGCACCTCGTAGCCCATCAGCGGCCCGATCACCGGCCCGGTCTTGTCGGAGAAGACCGACCAGTTGGTCCCGAACTGGTAGGTCATCACGATGCCCGAGACGACGCCCATGCCGAAGGCGACGGCGAAGATCTTCAGCCAGTATTTGAAGAGCTGCAGGTAGACCTCGCGCCGCGTCGCCAGCCACAGGCCCTCCAGCACCATCAGGTAGCTGGCGAGGCCGATGGTGAAGGACGGGAAGATGATGTGAAACGACACGGTGAAGGCGAACTGGAATCGCGCCAGGTCGATTGCGGAAAAGTCCATCATACTGGCTCCTTCGCGGGTCTGGCCGGGACGTTGCGACCCTTGCTCGTTCCGCTGGCTCTTGCCCCGCCGGGATGGGCAGGCGGGGTCCTCGGTCCGGAAACTTGCGCGCGCACCGGGGCTTGGCCATGCGACCGATTGAAGCCCGCTGCCTGCCCGCTGGCAACCCCCAGGGCCGGAAATGACCGGTTCCGGCCTTTCCCGGCGTCCGGCGGGCCGGCCTTGCGCGAAATGCCGCAACGCTTGCCGGCCCGCTCCCTTTCGGGGGCGATGCATACCGGCTAGATTGCCGCTACGAAAACTTGCGGCAGGAGGCTGGATGATTTGGCTTCCGATCGGCTGGTCGGGATTTCTTGAAGTCTGGGTGGCGTCCTACGCCGTGCTCTTGCTGCTGTATCTGGGGTTCGGGCTGGCCTTGGTCGCTGCAAACCGCCGCCATCCGGAATGCCGCATCCAGGAGACGCGGCGCTCGGACCGGGCCGGCGCCGAAATCCGCCACAGCCTCGTCGCCCTGATCTCGGTGTCTGGATATGTCGCGGGCGGTCTCTGCCTGCAGGCCAACGGCTATGCGCTGTTCCAGCCGGGAGAACTGACGGTGCTCTCCTTCCTCGGCTGGTCCTTCGTCTCCGCCATTGCCTACGACACCTGGTTCTACTGGTTCCACCGGGCGATGCACACCAGGGCGCTGTTCCGTTTCCATGCCCTGCACCACCGCTCGGTCACGCCCACGCCCTGGGCCAACAATTCCGATGGGTTCCTCGGCACGGCGGCAGAGCAGGCCTATTTCCTGGTGGCCCCGCTGGTGCTGCCGATCCCGCCGCTCGTCTTGATCCTGCACAAGATCTACGACCAGGGCAGCGGCATGATCGGCCATTGCGGCTTCGAGTATGTCGCCTCGCCGGGTGCGCGAAGGCCCTGGCCGCTGGTCTGCACCACCTTTCACGACCAGCATCATTCGAATTTCCGCTGCAATTTCAGCAACACGTTCTCGGTCTGGGACCGGGTGATGGGCACGCTGCACCCGTCCTACGACCGCAGGGTCGAGGAGATGGAGCATCCCTCGCGCAAAGGTCCGGGCGGCGCGGCCTGAACGCGGCCCGACCGGCTCAGCGCCAGTCGCCCTCGGTCGGGATGTTGAGCGATATGCCGCAATGCTTGCAGTGGACGGCGTCCGGATCGTGCCGGCTCAGCCCGCATTCGGGGCATTTGTGGGCGACCTTCAGCGGCCGGAAGATCGTCTGCACCAGCCGCAGGAACAGCCCGACGCCGACGATCATGATCAGGATGGTCAGCAGCCGCCCGTATTCGTCGGTCATGATGATGTCGCCGAACCCGGTCGTGGTCAGCGTCGTCACCGTGAAGTAGAGCGCGTCGAGAAAGGTATTGATGCCCGGGTTGCGGCCCTTTTCCAGCACATGCACCGCCGCCGAGACGACGAAGATGAACACCGTCAGGTTGACCAGCGCCTGGATCACCTGCTCGTTGCGGCGGAAGAACGGCATGTGCCCCTGCAGCTCGCGGATCAGGTGATAGGAGCGCAGCAGCCGCAGCATGCGCACCACCAAGAGCAGGGCCAGCCCCTCCACGACCGCGCTGGCGAACAGCGAGGCGATCACTACCGCATCGGCCAGCGCCATGAAGCTGACCATCGCCTTGAGCGGCCGGCTGGCTGCGGCCAGCCGCAGCAGGTAGTCGGCCAGCATCACCGCGCCGATGACGTAGTCGAGCCGATTGTCGGTGTCGCTGAGGCCGAACAGGATCGAGGCGAAGAAATAGCCGATGGCGAGAAAGTCGAAGAGCAACAGCCCCATCCGCCAGCGCCGCGAGCGGGCCGAACTGCCGAAATAGAGCCGGCGGACGGCGGATCGGAAACGGGTGAAGGGCGGGTCCTGCGGCTCGGCGTCCGGGCGTGTCTCGGCGGTCATGGCGCGATCATGCGCAGCGCCCCGGCCGGTGGTCAATCGTCCCGGTTCCCGCGCCGCCGGCGGGGCGGACCTGCGGGAACGCAGCGGGCATAAGGGATTCTACACATTGGGCCTTTGGCATTGAGGCTTTTGACTCCGAAGCGAATCGGAGCAAGGTTTCGTTAACCATTTAAGCGGCGGCGGGCCCGACCTGCCGCAGGGTATTTCCGGGGAGCGTCATGTCAGCCTTTGTCCAGTCCCTGCCGACCTTGAACGACAGCCTGCGTTTTGCCGAACAGCATGTGGGGGACATCCTGCACACGCCCAAATCCCGGGACGGCGCAGCCTATCGTTTCATCGTGCGCGGGACGGGACGCTTCGGCAACGGCGCGCGCAGCGGCAGCCCGTGCGAGGTTCTGGCCGCCACCCGCCGCGAGGCGGAGCTGCGCCGCCTGCATGCAGTCGCCACCAGCATCGCGCAGTATCTGGAAGAGCGCATCGCCGCCGAAAGCCCGCTCGGCGACGAGTGAGACAGGCGCGCGCCGCTCAGTTCCAGGTCCGCTCCAGCACCGACAGCCAGTTCTTCCAGGCGATCTTCTCGATCAGCTCCTCGCCGTAGCCCGCCTCGCGGAAGGCCTGCAGCAGCACCGGCAGGCCGGACACGTCGCCGATGGCGCGCGGCACCATGCAGCCGTCGAAATCCGAGCCCAGCGCCACCCCGTCCTCGCCGAGCCGCGACAGCAGGTGGTCCGTGTGCCGCACCATCACCTCCAGCGGCGTGTCGGAGATGTTGGCCCCGTCCGGCCGCAGGAAGGCGACATGGAAGTTGAGCCCGGCAAGGCCGCGGCTTTCGGCGATGGCGTCTAGCTGCCGGTCGGTCAGGTTGCGGGCCGAGGGGCAGACCGCATGGGCGTTGGAATGGGAGGCGACGAGCGGCCGGTCGCTGATCGCCGCCACGTCCCAGAAGCCCTTTTCGGTCAGATGCGACAGGTCGACCATGATCTTCAGCCGGTTGCAGGCGCGCACCAGCTCCTTGCCCGCATCCGTCAGTCCCGGTCCCGTGTCGGGGGAGGAGGGGCAGGTCATCGGCACCCCGTCGCCGAAGATGTTCGGCCGGCTCCAGACCGGGCCAAGCGAGCGCAGGCCGGCGGCGTGCAGCACCTCCAGCGCGGTCATGTCGGCGTCGATCGCCTCCGCGCCTTCCACATGCATCACCATGGCGAGCTTCTTGGCCGCCATCGCCGCGCGGATTTCGTCGGCATCGCGGCAGATCCGCACCTCGCCGGCGCTTTCCCGCTCCAGCCGCAGCGCGCGGGCGAACATGCGCAGCGTGAAGGCGAGCGCGTCCGGCTGCGCCACCTCGGCGAAGTTCGCCGGATCGTCCGGGTCGTAGCGCACCTTCAGCGCATCCCCCAGCTGCGAGGGGACATAGATGGCGAAGAGCCCGCCGGCGAAGCGGCCGTGGCGGGCGCGCGGCAGGTCGATGTGATCGCGCGCCGCGCGTTCGAAGAACGAGCGTTCGCGGGCCGTTCCGGCGCCGAGCTCCAGCTTGAGCAGCGTGTCGTTATGGCCGTCGAAGACGGGGATCTGGCTCATTCGGATGTCGTGTCCTGGGAGAAGGGGCGTGCGAGGCTGGCTGAAAGGCCCGGAACCGTGCCCGGGCCGTTGCCGCCAGTGTCGCCGCCCCTTGCCCGCGGCGCAAGAGGGCGTGCCCCCTTGCGCGGTCAGGACGCGGCGCGGCGCTCCGGGAAGAGGCTCGCGAGCCCGTCGGCGCTGGCCGCGCAGATGCCGCGCTCGGTGATCAGGCTCGTCACCAGCCGTGCCGGCGTCACGTCGAAGGCCGGGTTGGTCGCCTCCGTCGTCGGCGGCGTGATGGCGATGGTCTCGCTGCGGCCGTCTTCCGTCAGGCCGGTCAGATGCGTCACCTCGCGGCCCGAGCGCTCCTCGATGGGGATCTCGCGCAGGCCGTCGCGAACGGTCCAGTCGATGGTCGAGGAGGGCAGGGCGACATGGAACGGCACGCCGTTGTCATGGGCCGCGAGCGCCTTCAGATAGGTGCCGATCTTGTTGCACACATCACCCGTCGCCGTGGTGCGGTCGGTGCCGACGATCACCATGTCGACCAGCCCGTGCTGCATCAGGTGGCCGCCGGCATTGTCGACCACCAGCCGGTGCGACACCCCGTGCCGGCCCAGTTCCCAGGCGGTCAGCCCGGCGCCCTGGTTGCGCGGCCGGGTCTCGTCCACCCACACATGCACGGGGATACCGGCATCGTGCGCCTGGTAGATCGGCGAGGTCGCCGTGCCCCAGTCGACGGTGGCCAGCCACCCGGCATTGCAATGGGTCAGGATGTTCACCGGTTCGCCTGGGGCCTTGCGCGCGGCGATCTCGCGGATCAGCGACAGCCCGTGCCTGCCGATGGCGTGGTTGACCTCCACATCCTCGTCGCAGATCTCGCCGGCCTTGGCCCAGGCGGCGGCCGCGCGCTGGTCTTCGGGCAGCGGGGCGACGCTTGCGGTCACCGCGTCGAGCGCCCAGCGCAGGTTGATCGCGGTCGGCCGTGTCGCCGCCAGCATGGCGGCAGCCTGCGCCAGGCCCGCATCGGAGGGATCGCGCGCCAGCGCCATGGCCAGGCCATAGGCGGCGGTGGCCCCGATCAGCGGCGCGCCGCGCACCCACATGTCGCGGATCGCCGTCGCGGCGGCCTCCGGCGTCGCCAGTTCGGTCGTGACGAAGCGGTGCGGCAGCTGCGTCTGGTCGATGATGTGCACCGACCGGCCATGCTCTGCCGGCCAGATGGAGCGATGGGCAACGCCGTCGATCTTCATGACATCTCCGTTTCGATGGGCCAGGAGGAGTAGGGCCGGGCAGGGGCACCCGCCTTCCGGTCGCCTTTCTTTCGGGGAGCTAAAGCATCTTTCTCGCCGCTTTGCCACCCGCAGCACGGCGAAGCGGCGGTGCGGGGAGGAGAAAACGAAACGGGGCAGGCCCTTTGCGGAACCTGCCCCTGAAAGGACACCGAACCCGTGTCTGCGAAACGGGTGCGTCAGGCCTTTTCGGCCAGCACCGTCTCGAAACCCTCGAATTCCGGATGGCCGAGATACAGCGGCTTGTTGTCGCCCGCGCCCTTGTGGGCATCGCGGAAGGCCTGGCTCTTGGTCCAGGCAACGAAGGCATCCTTGTCCCGCCAGATCGTGTGCGAGGCATAGAGCGTATGGTCCTCGCGGTCCGGTCCCTTCAGCAGGTGGAACTCGACGAAGCCGTCCATCGTGCCAAGATGCCGGTCGCGGTTGCGCCACACCTCCTCGAAGGCGTCCTCGTTGCCGGACTTCACGCGAAAGCGGTTCATGGCAATGTACATCAGATAGTTTCTCCCTCTTCTGACACTGGCCCCTGCAGGGCAAACTGTGCCGCCGACCGCTCGCCGACAAGGTCCTGCAGGGCCTTGCGGAACGCGGTCTGGCCTGTGCTGCGCAGCGGCACGAAAGGCTTGTTGAGCTTCTGGCAGATCTTCTTGGCCCGCAGGCAGGCGTCATGGCTGACGCAATTGACCGGGCAGAAGACGCAGTCGACGGACGGCAACAGGTGGTCGAGGCGCTGCGGTGCGTCCTCCACCCCGCCGTCGTGGTGGACGAATGTGGTGTTGAAGGCCTCGGCAATGCCGCGCAGCCGGTCGCGGTGGCCGTGCATGCCGCCGACATAAAGGATCGCCTTGGGCCGTGCTGCCGCCTCGCCCTGTCCGGGGAGTGCGCGGACCGCAGAGCCGACGACGGCGAAAGGGGCCGGGCTTGCGGCGAGGGCCGCCATCGGCCGCGCCTGCCGTGGCATGAGCTGGGGCGCGGGGCGCCGGGTCTCGTCGTCGATCTCGCGCAACCGCGCTTCCGCCTGGCGGGCGCGCACCCGTGCCGATTGCAGGGCGCGTCCGGCCTTGTCGAGCCGGCGGCGCAGGGAGGCTGCGTCCGGTGCCGTCTCAGCCGTCTCCGGCTGGCGCGCCTCGTCCGCCGCCCGTCCGGCCTTCAGCTTGGCCAGCGCCGCGCGCAGCTCGATCAGTTCCCGGTCGCGCTGGGCCAATGCCTCGCGCAGCCCGCTTTCCACGCGCCGTGCCCGGTCCTCGGCCTCCTGCAGCTGGTCGCGCAGGGTCGCGGCCTCCTCGTTCTTCTGGCGGAACGAGGCTCCGGCCAGATGCGACCACATGTGCACCTCGCCGAAGATGCGCGCTCGCAAGGCGCCCGGCACGTGCTGGTGCGTCATGAAGGCCCAATAGGCGGGACCGACCTGGCCCCGGTCGCACATGTCGCGCCACAGGGCTTCCAGTTCCGCCGCCGTGCGCGACCGGCCGACCCGGCGCAGCGCGCCCTCGAAGCGGCCGTCGAGCAGTTTCTGGAAGGCGCGGGAGAAGGCGCAATCGGTGGTCGACAGGCGCACGAAATGGCCGTGCACGTCGTAGTCGGGCGTGTCGGGGGAAACGTCGATGCCGGTCTTTTTTGCGGTCCGGCGCAGGTCGGCGACGCTGGCGCAGGTGCCGACGATGGAACAGTGGACGCTGTCGGCCTGCTCCCATAGCGCGATGCGCTTGCGTGCGGCCTGGGCATCGCTCCCGATCTCCTCGCAGGCGAGCGGGGTGCGTCCCGAATGCGCGGCGACCGCGGTCTCGATCGCCTTTCGCAGCTTGTCATCCCTGGCGCACATGGAGCCGTGCCCCTTCCTGAAACAGGTTGAAAACGCTTGGTCACGATTCGGCTGGTCAAGAGCGTGGCTTGCTGTCCGTCGAGGGAGTGGACGGGTAGCTGGCTGGCGCTTGGATCTCCGTCTGCCGTCTCCGGGCACAGCGAGAGGCGAAACGGACATTGCCTTTCGTATAAAACATGAGTATTTCAGTCAAGAATATTCTTGCGAACGGTTCGCAAGTTTAGAGCTATTCCAAACCACGGACGGCTGAACCGGAGTTTCCGGCCATTCTCGTCCAGGGCCCAAGCGATCGAAGGAGCAAGTCGATCATGTCCCAGTCTGCGAACCCCGCCTCTCAGGCCCAGGCCGCCGCCTGCCGGCGGCCGCGCACCCAACAGCGCACCCTGACCCTGCCGAAAACGGCGAAAGTCTCGCAGGAGCCGCTGGAACTGGACAGCTCCGCCCTGTTCCAGGGTGCTCGCGAGGTCCATATCCGCCACAAGGACATGGTCTACCGGCTGTCGATCACCCGCTTCGAAAAGCTGCTGTTGACCAAATAGGTCTGCGGCGGGGCCTGCCCCGCCCTCCCGTCTCCTGCCGCGAGCCTCCCCCGCGAGAGCTGCCGGAGCCGGCGCCGGATGCGTGCCTTGGTGCGCTTCCGGCGCTTGCCTTCCGCCCGCCGATCTGCGAAGGAAAGAGCCTTCGAACGGCAACCCGGCAGGACCAGACGTGGCTCTCGGTTACACTCCGGCCGCCCTTTCCGCGGCACCGACGTGCCGGCCTTCATCGGCCGGCCGCGACCTGTTGCCGGGCGAACGTCTCCATGCCGCACGTTTCCGCATCCTGCAGTCCCGCCTGATGCATCAGGGCCCGGCCTGCGGTCGATTTAGGCGGCTGCCGAGCTGACCCCTGTGCCGGGTTCCGTGTCCGGTTCCCGGCCCGTTCCTGTTGCCGGTCTTCGCCCCGCCGCTGGAAAGCGGCCGAAAGTCTGGTAAAAGACCCCCGAATTTCCCTTCACACGTGCCGCGCCGGCATGCCGGCCGCGCGCCGCCAGTCACGACGGTGCCATGTCCGAACTGCAATCCCTTGAAACTGCGATCCTCGCGGCCATCGCGTCCGCGTCGAACGAGGCCGAGCTGGAAGAGGTGCGCATCGCCGCCCTCGGCAAGAAAGGGTCCGTGTCCGAGAAGCTGAAGACCCTGGGCTCCCTGTCGCCGGACGAGCGGCGCGAGATGGGCCCGGCGATCAACGGCCTCAAGACCCGGGTCACCGATGCGCTCGCCGCCCGCCGCGAGCTGCTGCAGGATGCCGCGCTCGACGCGCGCCTGGAGACCGAGCGGGTCGACGTCACCCTGCCGTTGCGTGCCGCTCCGGCCGAGGCCGGGCGCATCCACCCGGTCAGTCAGGTGATCGACGAGCTCACCGCGATCTTCGCCGACATGGGCTTTTCCATCGCCGAAGGCCCGGACATCGAGACCGACCATCTCAACTTCACCCAGCTGAACTTCCCGCCGGACCATCCGGCGCGCGAGATGCACGACACGTTCTTCCTGCCCGAGAAGGCGGACGGCGAGCGCATGCTGCTGCGCACCCATACCTCGCCGGTGCAGATCCGCACCATGATGTCGCAGGAGCCGCCGATCCGGGTGATCATCCCGGGCCGCACCTATCGCTGCGACAGCGACCAGACCCATACGCCGATGTTCCATCAGGTCGAGGGCCTGGTCATCGACAAGAGCAGCCATATCGGCCACCTGAAATGGGTGCTTGAGGAGTTCTGCAAGGCCTTCTTCGAGGTCGACGAGGTGCGCATGCGCTTCCGCCCCTCCTACTTCCCCTTCACCGAGCCGTCGATGGAGGTCGATATCGGCTGCGACCGCTCGGGCAACGAGGTGAAGATCGGCGAGGGCAACGACTGGCTGGAAATCCTCGGCTGCGGCATGGTCCATCCCAATGTCATCCGCAATTGCGGCCTCGACCCGGACGTCTACCAGGGCTTCGCCTGGGGCATGGGCATCGACCGCATCGCCATGCTGAAATACGGCATGCCGGACCTGCGCGCCTTCTTCGACGCGGATGTCCGCTGGATCGAGCATTACGGCTTCCGCCCGCTCGACCTGCCGACCCTGTTCGGAGGCCTGTCGCGATGATCGCCCGTACCCTCGTTTCGCGCCTTCGTGCGCTCGTGCTGCCGCTGCTGGCGCTCGCCGTGCTGGTCCAGGGGCTTGCTGCGCCCCTGACCGCGGCTGCCCAGACGGCCCAGCCCGTCTCCTTCGTCGAGGCCTGCGCCGGCAAGTCGCAGGAGCGCGGACGGCTGCGCTATTGCGACGACTATTTCCGCGAGTCGCTCGGCCCCCAGGCGGACACGATCCTGTATCTGCGCGACCGCATCACCACCTTGCGCGCCAGCCAGGAAGTGAATGCGGAGAGCAATTACGAGAGCTTCCTCACCGCCGTTGCCATCGTCGCCTTCCTGTCGATCGCGACCATGGTGCTGGTCACCGCCGAGCGCCGCATTTCCGGCATCGCCAAGTGGTCGTCGGTCACCTCGGCCGCCGGCGTGCTGGTGATGGTGGCGATCCTGACGCTCGGCTGGCTCGACAAGTACCGGGCCGAGGATGCGGCGATGCTCGAGCTTGGCCTGCTGCGCGACCAGGTGGAGGTCGAGGCCTCCCACGCCATCGCCACCGGGCGCGGCATCGACGAGGCGACGATCCATCGCTGGACCGACCGCCTGCACGAGATCGGCATCCGCTTCGCCAACAATTACGGCAGCGCCTCCATCGTCCCGGACCTGGACCGCTTCACGCCGCAGAACTGACGCGACACGCACCGGCGCGCGGAGCCCCGCCGCGCCGGTCCCGCCAAGACATTCGAAGAGACGCAAGACCATGAAGTTCACTCTGTCCTGGCTGAAGGAACACCTGGAGACCGACGCCACCCTCGACGAGATCGTCGAGGCGCTGACCCGCGTCGGTCTGGAGGTCGAGGATGTCGCCAACCCGGCCGACCGCCTCAAGCCCTTCACCATCGCCAAGGTGCTGGAGGCCCGCCAGCACCCCAATGCCGACCGCCTGCGCGTGCTCACCGTCGATGCCGGCGACGGCCAGCCGCCGCTGCAGATCGTCTGCGGCGCGCCCAATGCCCGCACCGGGCTCGTCGGCGTGCTTGCCCGCCCGGGCGACTATGTGCCCGGCATCGACGTGACCCTGTCCGTCGGCAAGATCCGCGATGTCGAGAGCTTCGGCATGATGTGTTCCGAGCGCGAGCTGGAGCTGTCCGACGCCCATGACGGCATCATCGACCTTCCCGACGACGCCCCGGTCGGCACCTCTTACGCTGCCTATGCCGGGCTCGACGATCCGGTCATCGAGATCGGCCTGACGCCCAATCGCCCGGACTGCACCGGCGTTGCCGGCATCGCCCGCGATCTTGCGGCCGTCGGCCTCGGCAAGCTGAAGGAAAACCGCCCGGCCCAGATCCCGGGCCAGGGCCCGTGCCCGGTCGACGTGCGGCTGGAATTCGGCGACACGCCCCCGCTCTGCCCGACCTTCGCCCTGCGCCTCGTGCGCGGCGTGAAGAACGGCCCCTCGCCGGAGTGGATGCAGAAGCGGCTGAAGGCGATCGGCCTGCGCCCGATCAACGCGCTGGTCGACATCACCAACTACGTCACCTTCGACCGGGGCCGCCCGCTGCACGTCTTCGACGCGGCCAAGGTCAAGGGCGACCTCGTCGTGCGGCGCGGCCGCGAGGGCGAGGAGCTTCTCGCGCTCGACGGACGCACCTACAAGGTGGACGATGGCATCTGCGTCATCGCCGACGACAACGGCTTGGAATCGCTTGCCGGCATCATGGGCGGCGAGCTGTCCGGCTGCACCGACGAGACCACCGACGTGCTGATCGAATCGGCCCTGTGGGACGAGACCAACATCGCCCGCACCGGCCGCCGGCTCGGCATCAACACCGATGCCCGCTACCGGTTCGAGCGCGGCGTCGATCCCGCCTTCTGCGTGCCGGGCCTGGAGCTTGCCACCCGCCTGGTCATGGACCTGTGCGGCGGCACGCCGAGCGAGGTGAAGCTCGCCGGCGCCGTGCCGGAGACGGACCGCAGCATCGAGTTCCCCTATGCCGAGGTGAAGCGCCTGTCCGGCCTCAAGCTCTCCGAGGCCGAGATCAAGGGCGTGCTCACCCGTCTCGGCTTCTGGGTCACCGGCACGGGAGACACCGTGCGCGTCGCCCCGCCGTCCTGGCGCCCGGATGTCCACGGCAAGGCCGATCTGGTCGAGGAGGTCGTGCGCATCGTCGGCCTCGATTCGGTTGCCTCCACGCCGCTGCCGCGCGGGGCTACCGTTGCCGGCCGCATGCTCACCCCGGCGCAGGTCCGCCGCTCGCAGGCCCGCCGCGCGCTGGCCGTGCGCGGCATGAAGGAAGCGGTCACCTGGTCCTTCATTCCGCAGGATCAGGCCGAGGCCTTCGGCGGCGGCTCGTCCGTCCTGCGCCTTGCCAACCCGATCTCCGCCGACATGTCGGACATGCGCCCCAGCCTCGTGCCGGGTCTGGCCACGGCGGCGCAGCGCAATGCCGATCGCGGCTATCCGGACGTCGCCCTGTTCGAGGTCGGCCAGGTCTTTGCCGACGACACGCCGCAGGGCCAGTCGATGGTGGCCGCCGGCCTGCGCCGCGGCACCGCGGTGATGACCGGCGCCGACCGCCACTGGGCCGGCAACGCGCCCCAGGTCGGCGTGTTCGACGCGCGCGCGGATGCCGAGGCGGTTCTGGCCGCCATCGGCGCGCCGGTCGACAAGCTGATGGTCTTCTCCGAAAGCGCGCCCTGGCTGCATCCGGGCCGCTCCGGCGAGCTGCGCCTTGGCCCCAAGACGGTGCTGGCCCGCTTCGGCGAGCTGCATCCGCGCATCGCCCGGGCGCTCGATCTCGACGGCCGGCTCGCGGTGTTCGAGGTCTATCTCGACGCGGTGCCGCTGCCCAAGGGCAAGGCCAGCCGTTCCAAGGGCGCCTTCGCCGCCTCGGACCTGATGCCGGTGCGCCGCGACTTCGCCTTCGTGGTCGAGGAGGCGGTCACCGCCGACCGGCTGCTCAAGGCCGCGCGCGGCGCCGAGAAGACCCTGATCAGCGATGTCACGCTGTTCGACGTCTATCGCGGTGCCGGCGTTGCCGAGGGCCACAAGTCGCTGGCCATCGACGTGACGCTGCAGCCGCGCGAGCGCACCCTCACCGAGGAGGAGATCGACGCGGTCGGCGCCAAGATCCGCGCCGCGGTTGAAAAGGCGACCGGCGGCACCCTGCGCGGCTGACGCCGGCGCCTGCCGCTTGTGCTGCCGCCCCGGACCGGGCGGCGGCCCGTCACGGGACTTGCGCCGCGCGGGCGTGCCCTTCATCCTTGCGGGCAAGGGGGCGACGCGCGGTATTGCCTGCGCGCATCAGGAGAGGGTCATGCGATGAAGCCGGCGCAAGCCGTGCCTCCCGCCCTTGGCCAGGGCCTTGCCTTCGGGCGCACCACGCTGGGCGATCCCTCGCTGACGGGCGAGGATGACCGCAGGCGGATCCTGGAGCTCATCCTGCGCACGGATCCGGTGGTGATGCGGGTGCTGCGGATTGCCCGCGGCCTTGCCCTGCCGGACTGGCGTCTGGCCAGCGGCGCCATCTACCAGACCGTCTGGAACGCGCTGACCGGCCGTCCCGCCGGCCACGGCATCCGCGATTTCGACCTGCTCTATTTCGACGGCACCGACACCAGCTACGAGGCCGAGGACCGGGTGATCACCCGTGCCCGCCCGCGCTTTTCCGCCCTGCCGGCTCCGGTGGAGATCCGCAACCAGGCGCGCGTGCCCCTGTGGTTCCGGCAAAAGCACGGCATCGACTATCCGCCGCTCTCCTGCACCGACGAGGCGCTGGTCAACTATGCCGCGCGCACCCATTCGGTCGCCGTGCGGCTGGAGGCGGACGGCCGTCTGTCGCTCGCCGCCCCGTTCGGCCTCGCCGACATCTTCGCCATGCGGCTGGTGCCGAACCCGGTGCTCGACAATGCCTCGACCTACATGGACAAGGCGCTGCGGATGAAGGCCGCCTGGCCGGAGCTGGAGATCGTGCCCTGGCCCTCCGCCTCCAGGTCGCGCGATCCGGCGGAGCCCGCCGCACGGCCGGTGCCGGAGAGCACGCCGGCAGACAGCCGGGACGAAGTGCAGGTCGAAACGCGAGATGAAATACGGGACGAAAGTCAGGGGGAGGCCGATGCGCCGGCCCCGGCACTGTCCCACCGCGAGGCGCTGCTGCGGCAAAGCCCGTTCCGCCGCCATCTGGCCGGCGACCGGTATGCCCGCCTCGTGAAAGGCGACTTCCGGCCACAGATCGTGCGGGGCGAGCCTGCGGATGCGGACGGGCGCGAAGGCAGGGACGAAGGCAAAGGCGCGGATGCGGCACCAGCCCCGGACCGGGACCCGGCCGGGCCCGTGATCCGTGATCAGCCGGCGGCCAGCGTTGCCCGCGACTGGATTCGCGTCTCCACCAGGCCGCGGAGCGAATTTCCCAGATAGATCTTGTCCGCGCGGGCCAGGTCCTCGGGGCGCAGGTCCGCTTCCACCGCGCGCCCGGTGTCCAGCAGCGCGGCCCTCAGCGTGCCCGGCAGCAGCCCGTGCCGCAGCGCCGGCGTCAGCAGCCGGCCGCCGCGCGCGAGGAAGAGGTTCGTGAAGCTTCCTTCGGTCAGAAAACCCTCGGCATTGGCGAAGATCACCTCGTCGCAGCCGGTGGCGGCGCAAAGCCGCGCCCGTGTGCCGTCATAGGTCTCGCGCCGCGTCGTCTTGTGCAGCAGCAGCGGATCGTCGGCCGCCATCGTCACGTCGGCGAGGACCGCGGTCCAATGCGAGACAGCCGGCGGCAGCTCCCGGTCCTCCAGCGACAGCTTGCCGCTGCCGGCCAGCTCCAGCCGCACCCGCCGCGGGCCGTCGAAAGCGCCGGCCCGGCCTGCCAGCAGCGCCCGCGCGGCCTCCACATCGAGCGGAAAGCCGAGCCGCGCGGCGCTGTTGATGAGCCGGCTAAGATGTCGCTCCAGCAGCAGGTATCCGTCCAGAGGATCGAGGGTCTCCGCCGGGTGCCAGGCCATCGTCTCGAACAGCGAGAAGTCCGGCGCCCGGCGCTCCAGGAAGGCGAGCTTCAGCCGGCACTCGTCGTATTCCGGCGTGCTGGCGGAATCGAACACCAGCCCCGATCCCGCACCCGCCTCGAACCGGCCGTTGCGGTCTACCGCCAGGGTGCGGATCGCCACGTTGAAGCGGAAGTCGCCGGAGGGCTCCAGATGGCCGATGCCGCCGGTATAGATGCCGCGCGGCCCGCTCTCTAGGCTATGGATGATCTGCATCGCCGACAGTTTCGGCGCCCCGGTGATCGAGCCGCAGGGAAACAGCTCGCGCATGCAGGCGGCGAACCCGGTCTCTGCCGGGACCTCGCCCTCCACGGTCGAGGTCATCTGGAACAGCGTCGCATAGGGCTCGACCTCGAACAGGCGCGGCACCTCGACGCTTCCCGTTTCCGCGATGCGCGACAGGTCGTTGCGCATCAGGTCGACGATCATCACGTTCTCGGCCCTTGACTTCGGGTCGCTCGCGAGCGCCCGCGCGATCCGCCGGTCTTCCTCGTCCGCCCGCCCGCGCGGTGCCGTGCCCTTCATCGGCCGCGTGGCGATGCGTGTGCCGCGTCGCTCCATGAAGAGCTCGGGCGACAGCGACAGCACGGTATGGGTGTCGGTGCGCAGGTATGCCGCATGGCCGACCGGCTGCGACAGCAGCAACCGGGCGAACAGCCGCGCCGGCTCGCCGGTGATCTGCCCGCGCGCCCGCATGGTCAGGTTGGCCTGGTAGATATCGCCCTTGGCGAGATGACCGCGCACGGCGGCAAAGGCCGCATCGTACTCCTCGCGCGTCAGCTCGAAGCCGTCGACACGGGCATCCGTTCGCCTGCATCCCTCTTGCGCGATGCCGCCGGCGCCGATCCGCTCGAGCGCCTCGCCCATGCCCAGCTGTTCGGCCGCGTCATAGACGCCGAAACGTACGAGCTCCAGCGCCGGGTCCTTCGGTGCCAGCGGCCGCAGCTTGTCCTCGAAGGCGAAGCCCGCCTCATAGGCGATGTATCCGGCAACGTGGAAGCCCGCGCGCGCGGCCGCTTCGGCCTCGGCGAGTGCGGTCTCGACCTCGCTCACCTGCCGGCAGGCGATGATCCGCCGCGGCCGGTCGAACAGCAGCGCCGTTCCCGCCTGCGCATCGAAAAGCGCCAGCGTGCCGGGAGCTGGTTGGGGAGCTGTATCGGGAGCCGTTGCGGGGGTTCCCGCCGCGCCCGTGTCGCCGCTCTCGTCCATGTTCTGCCGGCCTCGTCCTGTCAGCCCGTCCCTCCGCTGGCCCTCTTAAGTCAGTTGCCCCGCGTTGCATAGCCGCCGGCGCGACGCGGGACCCGCCCGTTTGCGCCGTCCGGCCTCACACGGCGGCGATGACGAAGGTCATCAAGGTGCCGTAGGTCTCGCACATGCGCGCATGCACCTTGTCGAGGATGCGGCGCGGCGAGCCCATCAGCCGGCCCATCAGGTGGTCGCGCGGATAGCGGTAGAGCTTGCCCAGCAGCCGGACGATGCCGCGCTTGCCGGTCACATGCGCAACGCCCGCATGCTCCGCCGTCAGCGTCTTCCACAGCATCTCGTAGTTCGCCGGTATCGGGCGTGGCATGTCGCAGAACGCCGCCCCCGTCTTGCGGGCGATCAGCGTCGTGCTGCTGCTGCTTTCGGGCAGGATCTCGAAGCCCGCCTTCAGCACCATCGCCTTCAATGTTTCGTGGCTGAAATTGTGGATATGGGCGTAGTGGAAGCGGGTCCAGGGCGCGTGGCTGGCCTGGGAGATGTCGGGCACGGCAACGCACAGGATGCCTTGCGGCCGCAGCAGCGTGTTGAGGAAGCGCAGCGAGGCGAGCGGGTCGGGCAGGTGCTCCAGAACGTGGTTCAGGTTGAGAATGTCGAAATGCTCGCGCGGCAGGTCGGCCTGCTCGTAGTTGCAGTTCTGGACCGGCAGGCCGAGTTCTTCGCGCGTGTAGTCCGCATAGCCGGTGTTCGGCTCCACGCCCGCCACCTCGAAGCCCGCCTTGCGCGCCATGTAGAGGATCTCGCCGCTGCCCGAGCCGATGTCGAGGAAGCGGCGCTGATGCGGGCCGACCAGCGCGGCCAGCTGCGCCACCCGCTGATACGCGCCCGGCGCGTAGCGGTAGACATGCTTGAGCTTCGGCTTGTGGGTGCCCTTGTAGGCCTTGCGGTAGTCGTCGGCGTAGAACCGCTGCAGTTCCTCCGGCGAGGGGATAGGATGGCTGTGCACCAGGCCGCAGCCGGTGCAGATCACGGTGGTCAGCTTCTGGAACCCGCGCCCCACCAGCGAGACGATCCGTCGTTCGCGCGTGCCGCAGATCGCGCAGTCGCATCCGGCCTCCAGCTTCTGGCCGGTCTTCATCGTATCCCTCACCTTGCCTCCCGCACTGTTCTCCCCAACGAGAGGGGGCGATGGATCCCTCCCGGTGCTTTTGCGGAAGAAAACTAGTAATTCTGACGAGCTTGTAAAGCCTCCCTGACGCGGCGTCACGACTTCCCGTGTTTCCGTGCAACCTTCGGGCCGCTAAACAGTTTTCTGGAGCAACCCTTCGGAGCAGCCCATGACCGGCGACCAGATCGCGATCCTTGTTATCCTCGCTCTTGCGATGGCCGCCTTCCTGTCCGGCCGCCTGCGTCACGACATGGTGGCGATGGGCGCGCTCATCGCCTGTGTCGCCGCCGGCCTGGTCCCGTCCGAGGAGGCCTTCTCCGGTTTCGGCCATCCGGCGGTGATCACGGTCGCCTGCGTGCTGGTGCTCAGCCGCGGCCTGCAGACCTCCGGCGCGGTCGATGTGCTGGCCCGCACCGTGCTGCCGGACAGCGCCGGGCGCACGCTCAGCCTTGCCGCGTTGACCGGCCTCGGCGCCGCGCTCTCCGGCTTCATGAACAATGTCGGCGCCATGGCGCTCCTGATGCCGGTGGCGCTGCAGCTCGCCCGCCGGCTCGACATGACGCCCGGCCGCATGCTGATGCCGCTCGCCTTCGGCACCATTCTCGGCGGCATGACGACGCTGATCGGCACCCCGCCGAACCTGATCGTCTCGGGCTTCCGTGCCTCCGCCGGCGGGGGCGGCGGCAGCTTTTCGATGTTCGACTTCGCGCCTGTCGGCCTTGCCGTGGCGCTGGCCGGCCTTGCCTTCATCGTCACGGTCGGCTGGCGCCTGGTGCCGGTCACCCGCGCGGCCGCCGGCGAGGCCTTCGAGGTCGGCTCCTACCTGACGGAAGTGCGGGTGGAGGAAAAGGGCAAGGCCGACGGCATGAACCTGCACCAGATCGAGGCCGAGCTGGACAAGGCCGATGCCCAGATCGTCGGCCTGGTGCGCGGCGGCTTGCGCGTCAGCGCCCCGCGCGGCAACCGCCGCGTCCAGGGCGGCGACGTCCTGGTGCTGGAAGCGGATGTCGAGGGCATCGCCGAGGCGCTGTCCAAGCTCGACCTCAAGCTGGAGGAGCAGGTCAAGGCGCGCGACGAGGAACTGGAGAAGAAGGAGCGCGTGCGCGAGAAGGAGGCCCGGCGCGAGGAAGACGAGCAGCGCCGCCGCGAGATCGACGAGGCCGCGAGCCTCGGCGACGTGGCGCTGGAGCCGGAGCCCGAACCGGTCGAGCCGGAAAGCCCGCAGGAGAGCGAGACGGACGCGGACAAGAGCGAAGCGAGCGAGGGCTCCGCTGAATCGGACGCGCGCGAGGTCCGCCGCGATACGGAAGCCGAGGAAGTGGTGCTGCGCGAGCTGGTGGTGCGGCCCGAATCGCCGCTGGTCGGCCGCTCCGCCCGGGACCTTGCCCTGCGCAGCCGCTTTGGCGTCAACCTGCTTGGCGTCTCGCGCAACGGCCGCCGCTCCACCTCGCGCCTGCGCACCCTGCAGCTGCAGTCGGGCGACCTGCTCTTGATGCAGGGACCGGCCGACGTGCTGGCCGAATTCGCGGCGGAGACCGGCTGCGTGCCGCTGGCCGAGCGCGAACTGCGCATTCCCGACAAGCGCAAGGCGCTGCTCGCCGCCGGCATTCTCGGCCTGTCGATCCTCGTCACGGTCATCGGCCTGCTGCCGGCGGCCGTGTCCTTCGCCGCCGGCGTGCTGGCCTCCATGCTGCTGCGCACCGTGCCGCTGCGCTCGGTCTACACCGCCGTCGACTGGCCGGTGGTGGTGCTCCTCGCCGCCCTCATTCCCGTTGCCGGGGCGATGGAGGCGACCGGCACGGCCGAGCTCATCGCCACCTTCCTGGTCGGCACCCTGGCGCAGGGCCATCCCGTCGCGGCGCTGGCGATGGTGCTGGTCGTCACCATGTTCCTGTCGGATGTCATGAACAACGCGGCGACGGCGGCCGTGATGTGCCCCATCGCCATCGGCATCGCGGCGACGCTCGGCGTCAACCCGGATGCCTTCCTGATGTCGGTGGCCATCGGCGCCTCCTGCGCCTTCCTCACCCCCATCGGCCACCAGAACAACACGCTGATCCTGGGGCCGGGCGGCTTCGGCTTCGGCGATTACTGGCGCCTCGGCCTGCCGCTGGAGCTGATCGTGGCGGCGGTGGCGGTGCCGATGCTGCTCCTCGTCTGGCCTTTGTAAGGTCGGCGAGGAGCAGGGCGGGCGGGATCGCAGGTCTCAGGCGCGCTTGCGGCCCGTGAACATCGCCGCCACCAGGTTTTCCCGGTGCTCGAAACTGGCCAGCAGCACGCCGGCCACATGCAGGAAGATCAGCGCCAGCGTGCCGTTCGCCAGCACCTCGTGCAGCTCTTCCAGCCACCTCGCGTCGCGATAGGCCAGCGTCTCCATCATGTAGCCGGTGACGCAGATGCCGGCGATGGCCGCGATCAGCGCCAGAACCATGGCTCCCCCGGCCGGATTGTGGCCGAGATGCCGCCGTGCCTTCAGCCGTAGGCTGTCGGCGAGAAACCGCAGCACCTCGCCCGGCGGGCGCACGAAGTCGGCAAAGCGCGCATGCTGCGGGCCGGCAAAGCCCCAGACGATGCGCAGGGCCAGCAGCGCGGCGATGGTGTAGCCGGCGATCTCGTGCACCTGCTGCACCTCTTCCGCCGTCGCATAGGCGAGGGCGAAAGCCCCCACCAGCGACCAGTGGAACAGGCGCACCAGCGGATCCCAGACCCGCACGGTCCCGCCTGCTTCCGGGGCCGCATCCGCGCCTGCCGGCGTGACGGACGGCATCGCGCCGTCCGTTTCCGCCTGGTTCAGGGGGCTGTTCATCCCCGCTTGCCGCGCGTGTCGTCCCGGCGCAGGATCTCGCCGGTCACCGGATGCACGTCGGCCTCGATGCGCACGCCGTTGGCGTCGTGGCCCTCGACCTCGTAGACGCCGTCGTCGATCTCGACCTCCCGGATCGTGTAGCCGGCGGCTTCCATCTTCGCGGTGACGTCGGCAAGGCTCATCCACTGGTCGCGCGGGGCGTCGATGCCCCAGCGGTTGCGGCCGTCGTCGTCGCCGGCCAGGGCCAGGCCCGGGGCGGCGGCAAGGGCGATGAGGGCGATGGCAAGGGTCTTCTTCATGATGGTCTTCCTGTCTTTGCGGTGCCGCGGCCCGCTGTCGAACCGCGAATGTCGCCATCATGCCCGGGCCGCCCTGACGCCTCGCCGATGCGCCTCGTCAGGCAATTGTCAGGATCGTTGCGCTACAGGGGGAAGGTCATGACCGCACATCCCACCCGCCGCCGTTTCCTCCTTGCCCTTGCCGCAGCGCTGCCCGTTCTGGCCGCCGGCGCCTGGCCGGTCGTCTCGATCGCCGACGACGACGATCACGAGCGCGCCCGCCGCCTGCTGCGCTCCGGCGAGATCCGCCCCTTGTCCGAAATTCTCGCCAGCGTCGAAAGCAGCATCGGCGGCCGGGTGCTGGATGTTGACTTCGAGCGCGACGACGGCCGCTATGTCTACGAGCTCAAGATGGTGATGCCGTCCGGGCGCGTGCGCGAGGTCACCGTGGACGCGGCCACCGCCCGCATCATCGAGATCGAGGACGATTGATGCGGCTTCTGCTGGTGGAGGACGACGAGCGCATCGCCCGCGATGTCGCGGCCGGGCTTACGGCCGCCGGCTATGTGGTCGAGCGTGCCGCCGACGGCGAGGACGCCTGGTTCCTCGGCGACACGGAGGATTTCGACCTCGTCGTGCTCGATCTCGGCCTTCCCGTTCTCGACGGATTGTCGGTGCTCAAGCGCTGGCGCGGCGCCGGGCGCACCATGCCCGTGCTGGTGCTGACCGCCCGCGGCGCCTGGGCGGAGCGGGTCGAGGGCATCGATGCCGGCGCCGACGACTATCTCGCCAAGCCCTTCCGCATGGAGGAGCTGGTCGCCCGCGTCCGCGCGCTCATCCGCCGCTCCGTCGGCGTCGCCACCCCCGCCATTGCCGCCGGCCCCTTGATGCTCGACACGCGGCAGATGCGGGTTGCCCGCGATGGCGTGCCGCTCGCCCTGTCGCCGCTCGAATACCGCCTCACCGCCTATCTCATGCACCACAAGGGCCGGGTCGTGCCGCCGACCGAGCTGCTGGAGCATCTTTACGGCGACGACGATGCCCGCGACGTCAACGCGCTGGAAGCGGTGGTGGCGCGGCTGCGCCGCAAGCTCGGGCCGGACGCGATCGAGACCCGGCGCGGCTTCGGCTATCTCGTTTCGGACGCGCCCGCGTGACGCCGCCCTCCCGCTCGCGGGGCGCAAGGCGGCGCGGCTCGCTGCGCCTGCGCCTCATCCTGGCCGGCGCCGTCTCGGTGCTCGCCGCGCTGGCGCTCGCCGCCGCGGGTCTCCTGGTGCTGTTCGAACGTCATGTCGAGCGGCGCATCGACCAGGAGCTGTCCGTCCATCTCGACCAGCTGGTCGCCGGCCTCGACCGCGCTCCCGACGGCGCGCTGGTTCTTGTGCGCCCGCCCGGCGATCCGCGTTTTGCCGTGCCGCTTTCCGGCCTCTACTGGCAGTATCAGGGCCAAGATGCGGGCCAGGGGGCGGTTCAGGGCTCCATCCAGCGGTCCCGTTCGCTCTGGGATGTCGAGCTGACCTTGCCGGCGGAGGAGAAGGGCGATCCGCTGCCCCATCGCCACACGGTTGCCGGTCCCGGCGACACGCAGCTTCTGCTGCTGGAACGGGTGGTCGAACTGCGCGGTACCCCGGTTCGTGTCGCCGTTGCCATCGACCGGCGCGAGATCGACGAGGCGACACGCGCCTTCGGCCTCGATCTTGCGCCCTATCTTGCTGTGCTCGCCCTGTTCCTGATGGCCGCTGCGGTCGCGCAGGTTTCCGTCGGCCTGCGGCCGCTTGCGGCCGTGCGCGACGGGCTGGCCGCCATCCGCTCCGGTCGCCGCGCGCGTCTGGGCGACGATTTTCCCGACGAGATCCGCCCGCTCGCCGGCGAACTGGACGGCCTGCTTGCCGCCCGCGAGGCGCAGGTGGAGAGCGCCCGCGCCCGGGCCGGCGACCTTGCCCATGGCCTGCGCACGCCGCTGCAGGTGCTTGCCGGCGATGTGGAGCGCTTGCAGGCGCGGGGAGAGACCGAGATCGCCGCCGAAATCGAAACCGTCGCGCTGTCGATGCGCCGCCATGTGGAGCGAGAGCTTGCCCGTGCCCGCCTCGCCTCCGGCCGGGGTACGGCAACGGCCGCCCCTGCCGCTGTGGCACGCGCCGTCGTTGCCGTCGTCTCGCGCACGCCGGCCGGTTCGCGGCTCGACTGGCAGGTGGAGATTGCCGGGGATGCGCGCCTTGCCATCGATCCCGACGATCTGGCCGAGGCGCTCGGCAATTTGGCTGAAAACGCCGCCCGCCACGCTGTCGCGCGGGTGCGCTTCACCCTGGACGAGGCTCCTGGCGGGGGTATTGGCGAGGCGCCTGGCCTTGTCCGGCTCGCCGTGCGGGACGACGGGCCGGGCATTCCGGCGGACCTGATCGGCGGGCTCACCGCGCGCGGCGGCCGGCTCGATCTTGCCGGCGGCAGCGGCGCGGGTCTCGGCCTTGCCATCGTCTCGGAGATCGCCGAGGCCTGGGGCGGCAGTCTCCTCATCGAGAATCGCGATCCGGGTCTTGAAGCGGCCCTGTGCCTGCGTCCCGCGCCGTCCGGCACCTGAGGACGGCGGGCCTCAGACCTGATGCGCGTCAGGCCGGCGGCGGCAGGATGGTCATGCCGGTCGCGCCGGCCACCTGCATCACCTTCGCCACATCCGGCGGTCCGTCCATCGGAGCGGGCGCTGCCGTCCCCTCGGCAACCGGTGTGCCGAGTTCGGTGAAGAATTGCTCGTGCATGTGGCCCGGCGCGTTCAGGATCAGCACCCGTGCCGGCGTCGTTCCGCGTGCGGTGAAGGCATGCACCGCCCCGTCGGGAATCGGCACATGGCTGCCCGGCCCGGCGACGCGCGTCTCGCCAGCCACCATGAATTCGATCTCGCCCTCCAGCACGTAGAAGGCTTCCGTCTCGCCGGCATGATGGTTGGGCGGGGCGCCCAGTCCCGGCGGTACCACGGCTTCCACCAGACAGTACTTGCCCAGCGTGTCGCCGGGAAAGGCGTGAAATTTCAGCAAGATGCCGAGTGTCTCATATGTTCTGGCGCGAGTGTCTGCCACGGCCTGTCCTCCACTTGTGAGAGAGTTGGAATGGCTTTATGATACACAAGTCTTTTTATGAGACAAGTGTCTTATTATGAGGAATCAGAGTGGCAACTCGTGAACGCACGTCCCAGAAGAACCGCACCCGCGAGGCGATCCTTGCCGGCGCGCGTGCCCTGATCGAGCGCGGCGAAGCGGTGACGGTCACCGCCGCGGCGGCCGAGAGCGGCATCTCCAAGGCGACGGCCTATCGCTACTTCTCCGATCCGGCGGTGCTGGCGGCCGAGGCGGGCCTTGCGGTCGAGGTGCGCGACTATGCGGTGATCGTGCAGGGCTGCGACACCCCGCGCGCGAAGGTGCTGGCCGTGAGCCTCTACATGTTCGATCTGGCGCTTGCCCATGAGGCGGCCTTCCGCCAGTTCCTGGCGCGCAATCTCGATTGCTGGCTGGCCGAAGGGGGAGGGGAGGCGACGCGTCGCGGGGCCCGCCGTGTCGCCATGTACCGGCAGGCCCTGTCCGAGGTCCGGCCCGCCCTGCCGGCGGACCGTCTTGCCGTTCTGGTCGGCGCGCTGTCGGCGGCAACCGGCACCGAGGCGATGATCGCGCTCGACGACGTTGCCCGCCTGTCGCCGGACATGGCCCGTCAGGCCGTGCGCGAGACCACCGAGGCGCTGCTCGACCGGTTTCTCGGCACCGTTTAGGGCGCGCCTTGCGCCTCACACCTTCTGCGCGACCAGGAACCGCGCCTTGCGCGAGGCCGGGTGCAACTCGGCTTCCAGGATCCGGAAACCGGCATCGACCATCGCCTGATCCAGCTCGGCAATGGTGAAGAAGCCGACATGCGGCGCCTTGCCGACCAGCTGCATCGCCTTGATCAGGGGCAGCATGTACCAGCCCCAGCTCTTCAGGCAGACGGTCTTGGAGATCAGCAGCCCGCCGGGCTTCAGCCGTGCTTTCAGCGCTGCGAGCGCCTTCGGCAGATCCTCCGCCATATGCAGCATGTTGAAGGCCAGCACCGCGTCGAAGGGCGGGGCGCCGGCGTCCAGCTCCGCCTGCCCGGCCTCCATCACCGAAGCCTTGCGGAAGGCGACGTTGCCGGCCCCTGCGGCCGCCGACTTCTCGTTTGCGATGGCGATCATCTGCGCCGAAATGTCGGTGCCGAGATAGCTGCCCGTGCCTGCGGCCAGCCGCAACGCGGTCGTTCCCGTGCCGCAGCCGACCTCCAGCACCCGGTCCTGCGGCGTCAGCCGCGCGGCCGTCGCCTCCAGCGTCCGCCGGTAGGATGCCTCGTCCTTGATCGGGTCGGCGGCATATTTGCGGGCCGCCTTGTCCCAGAAGTCGTCCTGCCTGCGCATCTCGTGGCTCCGCTGGTGCCGGGGCGGCCCCTTGCCGCCCGGCTTTCGATGTAGCGCGACCAAAAACCAAATGAAATTGCATAAAAACGCAACGTCGTTATACGTTTTTGCATGAATTCACGCGCCAACTTCGACTGGAACCGCCTGCGCGCCTTTCTCGTCACCGCCGAGGAAGGCTCGCTTTCCGCCGCCGCCCGCATCCTCGGGCTGACCCAGCCGACGCTGGGTCGCCAGGTCGCCGCGCTGGAGCAGGAGCTCGGCGTTGCCCTCTTCGAGCGGGTCGGCCGCTCCCTCAGCCTGACGCGCTCGGGGCTGGAGCTGCTGGAGCACGCCCGTGCCATGGGCGCGGCAGCGGGCCGCGTCTCGCTTGCCGCCTCCGGCCGGGTCGAGGCGGTGGCAGGGGAGGTTTCCGTCACCGCCAGCGACGTCATCTCCGCCTGGCTGCTGCCGCCGGTGCTGGAGCGTCTGCGCGAGGCCGCGCCCGGCCTGTCGCTGGAAATCGTCGCCACCAACAGCCTGCGCGACATCCGCCGCCGCGAGGCCGACATCGCCATCCGTCATGTCGAGCCGCAGGACGGCGAGCTGATCGCCCGCCGGATGCCCGACATGCAGGCCCGGCTCTACGCGTCGCGCGATCTCATCGCCCGCCGGGGCGGGCCGCCGCGCGATGCCGCCGCGCTGTCCGCCTGGCCCTTCGTCGGCTTCGAGCGCTCCGAGCGCTTTCGCCTGGCGCTCAACGCCCAGGGCCTGTCGCTGACCCAGGACAGCTTCCCGCTCGTCAGCGAGAACGGCGTCGTCGCCTGGCACTACGTTCGTGCCGGGCTCGGCGTCGGCGCCATGATCGAGGAGGTCGCCCGCCTCGCGCCGGAGGTCGAGTGCCTGCTGCCCGAGCTTCCCGCGATTCCCGTCCCGGTCTTCCTGGTCACCCACCGCGAGCTGCACACCAGCCGGCGCATCCGGATCGTCTTCGACCATATCACGGCGATGCTGGCCGGGGATTAGCGACGGGGCGCGCGGGGATAAGGGCGCGGCGGGCACCCGGCCCGGCAGGCAGGTCCGGGCAGTGCCCCCAGCGCCCGCCGCGCGCACTTGTCCCCGCCGCTATCCCCGCTGATGTCTCCGTCCAGGGGGCGGGCCGGGGTTTGGCGAGATTGCGACGATTGAGACGCGGAACGCCGATATTGAGACGGGATTTTGCAAAATCCGTCTCGAAATTTCTCAAGTTCCGGCACGCCGTCCGGGCATGCAAAAAGGGCGCGCCGTTGGCCGGCGCGCCCTTCGAAACCGTGTGGTCTGCGCGGTGCAGACGAACGCTCGCGCCTTAGGCTGCGAGGGCGCCCTTCGCCTTCTCGGTCAGCTCCTTGAACGCATCCGGCTCACGGATGGCGATGTCGGAGAGGACCTTGCGGTCGATCTCGATGCCGGCCTTGTTGAGGCCGTCGATGAAGCGCCCGTAGGTCAGGCCGTGCTCACGGACAGCGGCGTTGATGCGCTGGATCCAGAGCGAACGGAAGTTCCGCTTGCGAACCTTGCGGTCGCGATAGGCGTACTGTCCGGCCTTCTCGACAGCCTGCTTGGCGACGCGGATCGTGTTCTTGCGACGACCGTAGTAACCCTTGGCGGCCTTGAGGACCTTCTTGTGCTTTGCGTGGGCGGTAACGCCCCTTTTGACACGCGACATGGGATTTAACTCCTTGAAAAGTCTAGAACGCCGTCAGGCTCAGCCGTAGGGCAGGAACTTCTTGACGATGCGGGCATCGGGCTCGGCCAGAGTGGTCGTGCCGCGCGCGTTGCGGATGAACTTGGTGGAACGCTTGATCATCCCGTGACGCTTGCCCGCCTGAGCGGTCTTGACCTTGCCGGTCGCGGTCAGTTTGAAGCGCTTCTTGGCGCCGGACTTCGTCTTCAGCTTGGGCATTTTGCATCCTTTCTCGACCCGGCAGTGCTGATCCGCCGGTTGTTGTTGGAAGCCGTTTTATGAGCCGCCACGGCATGCCCTTTTGTCGCGGGCTCCGGTCGTAACACGACCGGTCCCGTGAAGCCGGGCGGCTCGGGACAGGGGCTTATAGGCAAAGCCGCCGGGAAACGCAAGCGCTCCGGAGGCCTGTGGCGGCCCTGCACGGTTCCGGCGCAGGACTGCCCCCTGAAACTGCAGAACCCGGCCCCTTTCGAGGCCGGGTTCCGCGAAAAACTGCCGCTTGTCGCGGCCGCGTCGGATGGCAGGCTTCAGCGCGCGATCGGCGCCAGCACCATCACCATCTGGCGGCCTTCCAGACGCGGGTGGGATTCGACCTTGGCGAATTCCGCCGTCTCGTCCCGCACCTTGTTGAGCAGCGCGATGCCCAGGTCCTGGTGCGCCATTTCGCGTCCGCGGAACCGCAGGGTGACCTTCACCTTGTCGCCCTCGTCGAAGAAACGCTTCATGTTCCGCATCTTCACCTCATAATCATGGGTGTCGATGTTCGGACGCATCTTGATTTCCTTGACCTCGACGATCTTCTGGTTCTTGCGCGCCTCTGCTGCCTTCTTCTGGCTCAGGTACTTGTACCTGCCATAGTCAAGGATCTTGCAGACGGGCGGCGAAGAGTTCGGAGAAATCTCGACAAGGTCCAGACCGGCCTCTTCGGCCATCCTCAAGGCGTCTTCCGTGGGCGTGACACCGAGGTTCTGTCCATCCTGATCGATGAGCTGGACTTCCCGAACGCGGATCTCTTGGTTTGTGCGCGGGCCTTCCTTGGTCGGCGGCGGTGCGCGGTATGGACGGCGAATGGTCGCAATCTCCTCTAACGTTTCAACGACTTGGCGAAACCGGCCGCAGCCGGCGACTTGCCCTGCAACACGAATACCCCGAACGCCGGGCGTCGGGGAAGCCTGTGTGCGCCGCAGGACGCCATCACCGGAAAATCCAGTGAAAACGGCCCTGAGTCAACCGCTTTCACGCAGCGGCCGCGGGCGACAACCCGCATCCTGCCTATTGTCACTCCAGGTTGATTGTCTTCGTGATGTATACTTTCCCGATAAATTTAGCCAACATTGAACTTTTGAAGTAATAAAATCAGAAGTTGTGCTTCTGTCCAGTATTAACGTCATGTTCAATTCTGTCTGCAATGAACTGCATGGGGGAATGAAAAGACTGTCCGGACGTCCGCGTGCAGGAGCGCGTCACCGACAGATCATCCGTCGTTGCAGGAGAGTGTACTGTGTCCTTCCCGTTCTTTCGCTCTGGCGTGCCGATGGCCGCCCGTGTCGGCGTGCTTGCGGCAATCGCGGTGATTGCCGTCGCCGTCCTCTCCTTCACCCATTACGCCGGCGACAGGGGCATGAGCGCGGCGCTCGACCAGCTTTCGGACAACCGTGCCCTCCAGTCGCTGGCCGCCAGCGTCGCCAACGAGACGCTGCAGATGCGCCGCCGCGAAAAGGACTTCCTGCTGCGCCGGGACGAGGCGGACGTGGCCCGCTACAACGCGTCCGTCGCAACCGCGCTCGAGGAACTGGATGCCATGACCCGGCTCGATGCGGCCGCCCCCGTGCTCGACCGTATCGATACGGTCCGCAGCGAGGTCGAGGCCCATCGCGACCAGTTCGCCAAGGTCGTCGAGGCGTATCGCGTCATGGGCTTCGACGAGAAGAGCGGCCTGCAGGGTGAACTGCGCGGTGCCGTGCATGCGGCCGAAACGCAGCTGAAGGCGGCCGACCTCGACACGCTGACGGTCAAGATGCTGATGATGCGCCGGCACGAGAAGGACCTCATGCTGCGCGGCGACATGAAATATGTCGGCGAGGTCGAGGCCCGCCGTGCCGAGTTCGATGCGCTGCTTGCCGCCTCGCCGCTCGCGGCCGCCGAGCAGGGCGAGATCGCCAAACTGATGGATGCCTATGTCGGCGGCTTCAAGGCCTATGCGACGATCAACGCGACCATCGGTGCCGAGACCGGCGTCCTGGCCGAGATCTTCGCGCGGCTGACGCCCGAGGTGGAAGCCGTCGAACAGGCGGCGGAGGACGGGCTTGCGGCAGCGGAAGCCGATCTTGAGGCAACCCGGGGCACGGTCTCGATCGTCTTCGTCGCCAGTGCTGTCGCCACGCTGGTCATCGCGCTTGGTCTTGCCTGGTTCCTGGGCCGCGGCATCACCCGCCCGGTGATCGGCCTCACCGGTGCAATGCGCTCGCTCGCCGACGGCGACACCTCGGTCGAGATTCCCGATGCCTCGCGGCATCTGGAGATCGGCGCGATGGCCCGCGCGGTGGAAGTGTTCCGCGCCAACGCGATCCGCAACCGCGAGCTGGAGGCTCGGCAGGCGGAAAACGAGAAGCGTGCCGCAGCCGAAAAGCGCGAGGCGATGGAGCAGCTTGCCCGCGACTTCGACGCCAGCGTCGGCCGCATCGTCGGCATGATCTCGCGGGCCTCGCACGACCTGTCGACCGCCTCGCACACCATGGCCTCCCTGTCGGAAGACGTCGACACGCGCTCGGCCAATGTCGCGGCGGCCTCCGAACAGACCGCCGCCAATGTTCACACGGTCGCGGCTGCAACCGAGGAGATGAGCGCTTCGATCTCCGAGATCAGCGCCCAGATCCTGCGCACCTCGGACTCCACCCAGCAGGCGGCGAACGAGATCCAGCGCACGAGCGGGCAGATGGAAGCGCTTGCATCCGTCGCCAACCGCATCGGCGAGGTCGTGTCGATGATTTCCGGCATCGCCGCCCAGACCAATCTTCTGGCGCTCAACGCCACGATCGAGTCGGCCCGCGCGGGCGAAGCGGGCAAGGGCTTTGCGGTGGTCGCGGGCGAGGTCAAGGCCCTGGCCGGCGAGACCGCGAGGGCAACCGACGGCATTTCCGGGCTGGTCGCCGAGATCCAGGCCGAAACCCGCACCGCGGTTGCCGCCATCGACGGAATCGGCCGCCTGATCTCCGACATCAACGGCACGGCAACGGCCATCGCCGCGGCGATGGAAGAGCAGGGTGCGGCCACCCGCGAGGTGTCGCGCAATGTGGTCGAGGCCGCCTCGGGCAGTCGCGCGGTCTCCGATGGCATCTCGGGCGTCAGCACCGCCTCGCGCGAGAATCGTCACGCGGTGACCACGGTGACGGCCGCCGCCGAGACGCTGTCGGGTCAGTCGGAAGAGATGCGCCGGGAGGTCGAGCGCTTCCTCGCCCATATCCGAAACGCCGCCTGACGCATGCACTCTCCCGCTGGCGCTTGCGCGTCAGCGGGTCTTCGCCAGCCTGTCGTAGACGGCGAGCGTTGCCTCGCACATCGCCTCGACGGTGAAGTCGCGCCGCACATGGGCGAGCGCCCGTGCGGCCAGCGCCTCGCGCGCCTGCGGCGCGAGCGCAAGCATTTCGGCGAGCGCTGTGGCCAGTGCGGCGGCATCGTTCGCCGGCACGCGCCAGCCGGTGCGTTCGTCCTCGGCGACATCGGGCGGCGCCAGCACCGTCTCGGGCACGGCGCCGAGGTTCGTCGCGACCACCGGCACGCCGGCGGCCTGCGCCTCGACAGCGGCCCGCCCGAAGGCTTCCGGCTCGATCGAGGCGACCACCGCGACATCGGCCATTGCAAGGCCGGCGGCAACATCCGCACAGTGGCCGACCAGGCGCACCCGGTCTGAAAGGCCGGCGTTGGCGATTCGCGTCTTCAGCTCCGCCACATAGGTCTCCCGGCCCTGGGCATCGCCGGCCAGGATCGCCGTCCAGCCGGCGGGCGCCCCGGGCGAGGCGGCGAGCCGCGCCAGCGCGTCGATCAGCACCGTCTGGCCCTTCCAGTGGGTGAGGCGGGCAAGGTTGAGGATCACCCGCTCGCCGTCCTGAAGCCCCCAGGCGTCGGCGAGCGCCTGCCGGCGCTCGGTCGAGACCGAGGCCGGATCGAGCGCGGCAAGGTCGGAGCCACGGTGAATGACGGTGATGCGCTCTTTCGCGAAAGGATGCCGCTCGGCGATCAGCGCGGCCGTGTAGCGGGAATTGGCGATCACCGCATCGCCGCGCGCCATCACCGAATTATAGAGGCCTTTCAAGGCGTTCGTCTGATTGTAGATGCCGTGATAGGTGGTGACGAAGGGAAGATCCAGCCGCCGCGCCGCGATCAGTGCCGCCCAGGCCGGCGCGCGCGAGCGGGCATGGATCAGGTCCACCCCTTCCTTGCGGGCAAGGCGCGTCAGCGCGCCGGCATTGCGCCAGATCCACAGCGGCGACTTTCGCGCCACCGGCAGGGTCACATGCTCGCCGCCGACAGCCTCCAGCTCCGCCACCAGACGGCCGCCGCGGCTGGCGACGATGGCCCGGTGCCCGGCCGCCACCAGCGCCCGTGCCACATCCACTGTCGTGCGTTCGGCGCCGCCCGTCTGAAGGTCCGGAATGACTTGCAGCACGGTTCGGCGGGTCACGGAGGCTCCTGTCGGATGGGGCAAGCGAAAGCCCGGCGCGGACTTTTCAAGGCACGCGAGCTGTGCCACATCGGGCGGCAATCAGGCAAGACACTCAGACCAAGACACTCAGGCAAGGCAGGCGGAGGCAGCAATGGACGGGCAGGCTCAGGATCAGGTGCGCCATATCGAGGTCGGTGCCGACAGGCGGCGCATCGCCGTCCTGCGCGAGGAGGGCGAGCCCGGCCGCTGCGGCGTCCTGTGGCTTTCCGGCTTCAAGTCGGACATGGCCGGCACCAAGGCCGAGGAACTGGCCGCATGGGCCCGCTCGACGGGCCGCGCCGTGACCCGTCTCGACTATTCCGGCCACGGCGTCTCGGACGGCGAGTTCGAGGACGGCACGATCTCGCGCTGGGCCGAGGAGGCGCTGGCCGTGCATGCCGCCTTCTGCCGCGAGCCGACCATCGTCGTCGGCTCGTCCATGGGCGGCTGGATCGCCCTGCTGCTGGCACGGGCGCTGGTCGCCCGACCGGTTGAGGCCGCGCCGCTCGCCGGCATGGTGCTGATCGCCCCGGCGCCGGACTTCACCGAAGAGCTGATGTGGAAGCACGAGTTCACCGACGAGATCCGCGAGACGATCCTGCGCGAGGGCCGTTTCGAGCGCCCGTCCGAATATGACGACAGCCCGTATGTGATCACCCGCGCCCTGATCGAGGATGGCCGCGACAACCTGCTGCTCGGCGGCCTCATCGAGACCGGTTGCCCCGTCACCATCCTGCAGGGCCAGCGCGACGATGCCGTGCCCTGGCGCCATGCGCTGCGGCTGACCGAATGCCTGGCGCTGGACGATGTGGTGCTGACCCTGATCAAGGACGGCGACCACCGGCTCTCGCGTCCGCAGGACATCGAGCGGCTGATCGCCGCTGTCGAGGTGCGGGCAAGCGAAGCCGAGGCCGGCGCCGGCGGCGCCTGACCCGGACGGAGGGGCGAGGGCAGGGCTGTTGCATTGCTATGCCTGTTCTTTTTGCAGGACGGGTCATCGCTTTGTCTTATTTCGCGCAAAGGCTTGAGCAGGCATGATCGGTCCTGCGCAGCCGGCCGGGGAGCGCCCCGCGGGTGAACGCGCGGGCGGACAGCAAGCGGAGGCACGCAATCCATGGCAGCAGCACGCAGGCGTTTCATCCTGGCGATCGACGGAGGCGGCATTCGCGGACTGATCCCGCTGCGGATCCTCGAGACGCTGGAAGCGCGGCTGCGCATGTTGGGCAAGACCGAACCGCTCCATCGCTATTTCGACATGATCGGCGGCAGTTCCACGGGCGGGCTGATCGCTGTGGGCCTTGCCGCACCGCGTCCGGACGACACCAGCGGTGCGCCGGCGGCCAGCATTTCGGACCTGCGCCGCTTCTTCGAGGTGGAGGCGCGCGAGGTCTTCCGCCGCAAGAGCCTGTTCGAGCGGTTCGTTGCCAACCCGGGTGCGATTCTCGACGAACGCTACGACGAACGGCCGCTGGAACGCATCCTCAAGGAGCAGCTCGGCTGGACCTCGCTGCAGTCGGCGCTGACCCGCGTGGTGCTGACGGCCTACGATCTCGGCCGCCGCGAGGCGGTGTTCATGACGAACGGGCGCCAGAGCGACGGCAGCCGGCCGGACGACTACTATTTCTGGCAGGCGGTGCGGGCGACCACGGCCGCTCCGGTCTATTTCGAGCCGATGCGCGCGGAAAACCTGACCCATGGCGACGAGCGCACGCTGATCGACGGCGGCGTGGTGATGAACAACCCGGTGCTGGCGGTCTGGCTGGAGGCGATGAAGCTCGGCTGGAAGCCGGAGGAGATCACCATCCTGTCGCTGGGAACCGGTGCCGATACCCGACGCTCCTGGAGCTTCCGCGAGGCCGCGTCCTGGGGTCCTCTCGGCTGGCTGCTGCCGGCAAACGGCGTGCCGCTGCTCTCGGTGCTCTCGCATGGCCAGGCGACCACCGCCGCCTATCAGGCGCAGCGCCTGTTGCCGGCCGCCGGCATCGGCGAGGTGGTGCGTCTCGACGGCGACCTGCCGGCGGGGGCCGAGGCGATCGACAACACCCGTCCGGGTAACATCATCGAGCTGAACGGCGTTGCCGACCGGATCATCCGCGACAACACGCTGCTGCTCGACCGGTTGGCGCAGGAGATGAGCGAGTGGCCGGAATAGCGAGTGTTCGCCCCGCACCGCGTCCTTTTTGGATTTATGGTTAACCGTTCGTAAACGCTCCGGCGCGAGACTGGATATGACCCTCGGCGCAGTGTGCCGGCGGGCAGGGCCAGCGCGGAACGAAAGGAGCCGGCCATGACACGCATGCGTGCATCAGCCATGTCCTCGATCAACCGGTCTTGCGGAGCTGCGCCGCACCGCGACCGCCGATCGCTCCTGCTCGCGCTCCTGGCCTCCGCCTCCATCGCGGGCCTTGCTCTCCTCTTGCCGGCGCCCGCGGGCGCTGCGCCCCTGCCGCGCGAGAAGCCGGCGAGCCTGATCGCCGCCGAGGCCATGTCGCGGCTTGAGGAACGGCGAGTGACGACGACGCGCGTCCTGCCGGCGACCGATATCGGCGGCCTCGTCGATGCGCGAACCGGCGCCGTCGCGCCGGCTGCCCCGTCCGGCGAGGTCTATTCCAGCTTCGCATCTCCGCCCTTGCCGCGTCCGGCCCCGGCGGAGCGTCCCGTGGCGGTTGCCGCCGCGCCCATGCAGCTGCTCTCCGCCCCGCCTTCCGCTTCGCAGGCTGCCGTGTCGCAGCCCGCCCTGTCGCCCGCCGCCGTGCGGCCGACCGCCGTTGCCAAGGAGCTTTTCGGCGCCATGCGCGCGCCCGCGCCGCTGGCCGCCCGGTCCATCGGCTCCTATGCCAAGGGCTGCCTTGCCGGGGCGACGGCGCTCGCTGTCGACGGGCCGGCCTGGCAGGTCATGCGCCTGTCGCGCAACCGCAACTGGGGCCACCCGCAGCTGATCGACATGCTGCAGCGCCTGGCCGGCGACGCACCGGCGCTCGGCTGGAACGGCCTGCTCGTCGGCGATCTCGCCCAGCCGCGCGGCGGGCCGATGATCTCCGGCCATGCCAGCCACCAGATCGGTCTCGATGCGGACATCTGGCTGACGCCGATGCCGGACCGCACGCTGTCGCGCGAGGAGCGCGAGAGCATGTCGGCGGTGTCCATGCTGAAAGGTTCGTCCGAACTGCCGGGCGCCGACCGGGGCGTCGATCCGGCGAAATGGAGCGCCTCGCGCGCCCGGCTGATCCGCCGTGCCGCGCAGGACCCGCGCGTCTCGCGCATCTTCGTACATCCCGGCATCAAGCAGGCGCTGTGCCGCTTCGAGACCGGCGACCGGGGCTGGCTGCGCAAGGTCCGGCCCTGGTGGGGGCACCACTATCACTTCCATGTGCGCATCGCCTGTCCCGAGGGCAGCATCGGCTGCAAGGACCAGGACGCACCGCCGCCGGGCGACGGTTGCGGCCAGGAACTGGCCTGGTGGCTGTCCGACGAGCCCTGGGTGCCGAAAAAGCCGAAAAAGACCGACAAGCCGGCCGCACCTGCGAAGAAGAAGCAGATGACGCTGGCGGCCCTGCCCAAGGCCTGCACCGAGGTTCTGGTCGCGCGGTAGACGGACCCGCGCGCTGCTCTTCGGCATCTTGTCCGTGGCGGCGTGGACCCGTCCTTGTCTTTTTCGATGATGCGCCGCGCAATCCGCTTTGCCGGCGCATCCGGCGATGGTAAATGGGCGCGCATGAGCACGCAGAAAATCTCCGACATCCGCAACTTTTCCATCGTGGCGCATATCGACCACGGCAAGTCGACGCTGGCCGACCGTCTGATCCAGATGACGGGCACGCTGACCGAGCGTGAGATGAAGGAGCAGGTGCTCGATTCGATGGACATCGAGCGCGAGCGCGGCATCACCATCAAGGCGCAGACCGTGCGCCTGATCTACAACGCCAAGGACGGCAAGCAGTACAAGCTGAACCTCATCGACACGCCGGGTCACGTCGACTTCGCCTATGAGGTCTCGCGCTCGCTTGCCGCCTGCGAGGGATCGCTGCTCGTCGTCGACGCCAGCCAGGGCGTCGAGGCGCAGACGCTCGCCAACGTCTATCAGGCCATCGACAACGATCACGAGATTGTGCCGGTGCTCAACAAGGTCGACCTGCCGGCGGCCGAGCCCGAGCGCGTCAAGGAGCAGATCGAGGACGTGATCGGCCTCGACGCCTCCGAAGCGGTGATGATTTCGGCCAAGACGGGCCTCGGCGTCGAGAACGTGCTGGAGGCGATCGTCAACCGCCTGCCCGCGCCGGAAGGCGACCCGGGCGCGCCGCTGAAGGCGCTGCTGGTCGACAGCTGGTACGACGCCTATCTCGGCGTGATGGTGCTGGTACGCATCATCGACGGCTCGATGAAGAAGGGCCAGAAGGTCAAGATGATGGGCACGGGCGCGGCCTACGAGATCGACCGGGTCGGCGTCATGACGCCGAAATTCCTGTCGGTCGACGGCCTTGGCCCCGGCGAGATCGGCGTCATCACTGCCTCGATCAAGGAAGTGGCGGACACGCGCGTCGGCGACACGATCACCGACGACCGCAAACCTTGCGCGCAGGCGCTGCCCGGCTTCAAGCCGGCGCAGCCGGTGGTGTTCTGCGGTCTCTTCCCGGTCGATGCCAACGACTTCGAGGACCTGCGCGCGGCGATGGGCAAGCTGCGCCTGAACGATGCCAGCTTCTCCTTCGAGATGGAGACCTCGGCGGCGCTCGGCTTCGGCTTCCGCTGCGGCTTCCTCGGCCTGTTGCATCTGGAAATCGTCCAGGAGCGTCTGGAGCGCGAATTCGATCTCGACCTGATCGCCACCGCGCCTTCGGTCGTCTATCGCATGCACCTGACCGACGGCACGCTGAAGGAACTGCACAACCCGGCCGACATGCCGGATCCGGTGAAGATCGACACGATCGAGGAGCCGTGGATCCGCGCCACGATCATGACGCCGGACGAGTATCTCGGCGCGATCCTGACGCTCTGCCAGGAGCGGCGCGGCGTGCAGGTCGACCTCAACTATGTCGGCAGCCGCGCCATGGTCACCTACGACCTGCCGCTGAACGAGGTGGTGTTCGACTTCTACGACCGGCTGAAGTCGATCTCGAAGGGCTACGCCTCCTTCGACTACCAGATTACCGACTATCGCGAGGGCGACCTCGTGCGCATGTCGATCCTGGTCAATGCCGAGCCGGTCGATGCGCTTTCCGTGCTGGTCCACCGCTCGCAGGCCGAGCGGCGCGGCCGCGCCATGTGCGAGAAGCTCAAGGACCTGATCCCGCGGCACATGTTCAAGATCCCGATCCAGGCGGCCATCGGCGCCCGGGTCATCGCCCGCGAGACCATCGCGGCCCTTCGCAAGGACGTGACCGCCAAGTGCTATGGCGGCGATGCGACGCGCAAGCGCAAGCTTCTGGAAAAGCAGAAGGAAGGCAAGAAGCGCATGCGTCAGTTCGGCAAGGTGGAGATCCCGCAGGAAGCCTTCATCAAGGCCCTGAAGATGGATTCCTGATCCCGCGTCCCGTCGCCGCCTACTCGGCGGCGACGAGGGCCGGCTGCTCCCAGTTGCCGTCCTCGATCTCTGCGATCTGCTCGTCGATGCGCTGCAGGACGAAGCGCGAGAACGGGCCGAGGTGCACGTAGAGTGCCACCATCTGCAGCATCGGGTTGAGCGCCCGCGGATTGTGCCGCAGCGTGTAGGCGATCATGCGCCACAGATGGCCGCGATGCTCGGGCTTGTGCAGGGTGATCGACCAGACCAGCCGGCCCAGCTTCTTCAGGTCGCTGAAAAGCCGCGCATTCATCACGTCGCCGTTCGGCCCGCTCATGTCGAGCATCGAGACCATTTTGCGCAGCCGGGCGAAATAGGCGCCGGGCGAGTAGACCCGCTCGATGACGCGCCGGTAGTCGGCCAGGATCTGGGCGCGCGGGCGCAGGGTCTCGAAATTGAGCCCGGCCGTGCACTGGTCGCCCTTGATGTCTTCGGCATCGGCGATGTCGAACTCGGCATGCAGCCGCCCCTGGGCTGCCAGGCGCCGGGTGAGCTGGGTGTTCGGCAGGGCGTAGAGCAGGCCCGTCATCGCGACGGGAATGGCGGCCTCGTCGATCAGGCCGGCGATCTCGTCCGCCACCCGGTCGCTCTCCTCGTCGAAGCCGACGATGAAGCCGCCGATGACGAAGATGCCCGCTTCGTAGATCTTGTGCACGCTGGCGGCGATGTCGCGGCGCGTGTTCTGCTTCTTGCGGGTGGCGACCAGCACGTCCGGGTCCGGGCTTTCGATGCCGACGAAGACGACGAAGAAGCCGGCCTGCTGCATCATCTTGAGCAGTTCGGTGTCGTCCGCCAGATTGAGCGAGGCTTCGGTGGACAGCTCGAACGGGCGTCCATGCGCCTCCTGCCAGGCGATGAGGTCCGGCAGGAACGCTTTCACCGCCTTCTTGTTGCCGATCAGGTTGTCGTCGACGAAATCGACATGGCCGCGATAGCCGAGGTCGTAGAGTGCCTGCAGTTCCGCCAGGATCTGGGCGCTGCCCTTGGTGCGCGGCTTGCGGCCGTAGAGCTCGATGATGTCGCAGAATTCGCAGGTGAACGGACAGCCGCGCGAGAACTGCACGTTGACCTGGACGTAGTCGGAAAACTTCAGCAGGTCGAAGCGCGGGACCGGCGTGGTGGTGACGTCGGCCTTGAATTTCTCTGCCTCGAAGGTGCCGTGCCGCTCGCCGCGCTCGAACGCCGCGACGAAGTCGCCGAAAATGCCCTCCGCCTCGCCGACGACGCGAAAGTCCGCCGCGGCATAGTGTTCCGGGCTGGAGGTGACGTCCGGTCCGCCGACGACGACGGGAAT
The DNA here is from genome assembly GCF_058448995.1 of Stappia sp. G46H5W. NCBI lineage: Bacteria > Pseudomonadati > Pseudomonadota > Alphaproteobacteria > Hyphomicrobiales > Stappiaceae > Stappia > Stappia sp. G46H5W. Next base: position 533,245 of record NZ_JBZFLL010000006.1, read on the forward strand.
GCCGGCCGCCTGGCACAGCGCGATGATCGCCAGCGTGTCGCGCTGCTGCGGCAGCATCCCGCCGGTGAAGACGACGTCGGCCCAGGCGAGGTCCTCGTCCCGCAGCTCCGTCGTGTTGCGGTCGACCAGCCGTGGCTCCCAGCTTGCCGGCAGCATGGCCGCGACGGTGATCAGGCCGAGCGGTGGGGCCGGGTACTTGGCGCCGACCAACGTGCAGGTTTCCTGGTAGTTCCAGAAAGAGCCCGCCTGAAAGCGCGGGTACAGAAGCAGGACGTTGATGGCCGGTCGCGACATGGATCCCTCAAGGATGATGCGGAGCTTTGGTCTTCTCGGTGCAGACTATCAGACCCGGCGAGGTTTGTTGTGTCCTAACGGCATCTGGTCAGGGGATTTGGCGCTCTCTTTCGCTGCCCGGTGCGATGCTCCGGCGGAAGACCTTGCAAAATGGAATTCGCTCACCATTTGTTAACAGTGCCTGTTCATGATTGATTGACGATCACGCGCGCCGAACGGTGTCGCAAGCCTGTCACCCTCTCATTGCATAAGGGGGTAGGGCGTTTTCGAAAAACGACCCGAAACGACGTTGGCGCAACTCGTCATGCGTCGGTGCGACACGTTCCGCACCGCGATGGACCTTTCGCAGCCCGGCACTTCGCGATGGCGAAGGCGAGCGCGAGGCACTCGCACCGATTGGTGCAAGGTAAAACAAGAACGATAAGAAAGAGACTGACTATGGAACTTGGTAATGTGAAGTGGTTCGACATCAAGGCCGGTATCGGCGCGATCGAGCCCAACGAAGGCGACTATGTTCACGTGGATATGGCGGCGCTGCGCAAGTCGGGTGTCCCGAGCCTTAGCGAAGGCCAGCTGGTGGTCTATGACCTCGCCTATCTTCGCGGCCACACGGTCGCTGAGAACCTGCGCGTCCTGTAACGTGCCCGGCCGGGAGGACCCGGCCGAAGACGACCTTTCACGCAAGGCTTGCGTGATGCGCGAAGCGCCGATGCCCGGACAAGGCACGGCGCTTTTTGCGTTTCAGGGGCGGCTCAGATCTCCTTCGTCCGCGACAGGCGCCGCAGCCGCAGCATCGCGATCAGCCCGGCCGCCGGCCCCAGCGCCAGCAGGGCCAGAAGCACCGCCCAGCCCGAGTGCCCGGCGATCACCGGCGCGGCCTGTACCGTGACGAAGGTCAGCGCGAAGCCGATGGCCGTCTGCAGGGTCATCAGGCTGCCGGCCTGTTCCGGCGGGGCGAAGTCGGCGACGAGGGCCGAGAATTGCGGCGAGTCCGGGATGATCGAGGCGCCCCAGAGCAGGAAGATCGCCGCCAGCAGCCAGACCGGCCCGCCGAAGCAAAGCGCCGCGGCTATCGCGCTGGCGAAACTGACCGCGAGCGCGATGATCGCCACCGTGTCCTTGCCGATCCTGTCGGCGAACCAGCCGCCGACGATGCAGCCGAGACCGCCGAGTGCGATGGCGGCGAAGGTGACGATGCGGGCGAGCGCCAGCCCTTCGCCTTCGCCGAGCACGGGCACGAAGGCGGCGGCCATCGCCACTCCGGCCCAGGTCCACATGGCATACAGCTCCCACATATGGCCGAAATAGCCGGCATAGGCGAGGCGGATGCGCCGGTCCGTCCAGGCGCGGCGGATCACCGCCGGATCGAAGCGCGGGGAGGTCGCATGATGCGGCCCGAGCCGTACGGCGAGCGCAAGGCCTGCTGCGATGAGCGAGGCGGCGGAGGCGATCAGCACGGTCGCCCGCCAGTCGGCGCCGCCGCCAAGTGCGATCACATGCGGCAGAGCCGAGCCGAGCGTCACGGCGCCGACCAGCAGGCCGACGAGAAAGCCGCGATCCTTCAATCCCCAGCCGACGGCGATCTTCATGCCCACCGGATAGACGCCGGCAAGCAGCGCACCGGTGGCGACCCGCGCCAGGATCGCCCCCGTGCCGCCGATGGGCAGGATCAGCAGAGCCGCATTGACTAGGGCCGCAAGCGCGGCGCAGGCAGCGAAGAGGCGCCCGGGATGCAGCCGGTCGGGCAGGCCGAGAATGGCGGAGGCGAGCGCGCCGATCACGAAGCCGATCTGTACCGCGCTCGACAGCAAGGCCTGGCGCACCGGCGTGATCGGATGCTCGGCCAGCATCTCGGGCAGGATCGCGGCGGAGACGAACCACAGCGACAGCGCCGCGATGACCGCCAGGGCCAGGAGCAAGAGCGAGCGTGTCTTGGGCGCAAGGAACATGGCGGAGCGGCGGCTGGTCGGAAGACTTGCCGGCGATCCGGCGGGGCGGCAGTCTGGCGACAGTAACAGCGGCCGGGCCTTGCGTCGATGCACCGCCGCGCCTGACACGACGCCAACGGGAGATGGCGGGTTTTCGGGTTTCCGGTTTTCTGCTTCGTTTGACTGTCGATTTGGGGCAATAAGGAAAGAAAGCGAACATTTGGAGGAAACGCGTGAGCGGCGCATACATACTCGCGATCGACCAGGGCACCACCTCGAGCCGGGCGATTGTCTTCGATGGCGCATTCCGGTCTGTTGCCGTCGGGCAGCAGGAATTCGCCCAGCATTTCCCGCGTTCCGGCTGGGTCGAGCATGAGCCGGAGGACCTGTGGACCTCGACGCTTGCCGTCTGCCGCGAGGCGCTTGCCGGCATCGACGGCGGGGCTTCGGCCATCGCCGGCGTCGGCATCACCAACCAGCGCGAGACGACGCTGGTGTGGAGCCGCAAGACGGGCGAGGCGGTGTGCCGCGCCATCGTCTGGCAGGACCGCCGCACGGCCGAGACCTGCGCCGCGCTGAAGCGCGAGGGCCACGAGGAACTCTTCACCCGCAAGACCGGCCTTTTGCTCGACCCTTACTTCTCCGGCACCAAGCTGGCCTGGATCCTCGACAATGTGGACGGCGCGCGGGAACGCGCGGAAAGCGGCGAGCTGCTGTTCGGCACGGTCGACAGCTGGCTGATCTGGAAGCTGACGGGCGGCCGGTCGCACGTCACCGACGCGACCAATGCCTCGCGCACGCTGCTCTACAACATCGACGAGAACCGTTGGGACGAGGAGCTCTGCGGCCTGCTCGGCGTGCCCATGTCGATGCTGCCGGAGGTGAAGGACAGCGCGGACGAGTTCGGCACGGTCGATCCGGAGCATTTCGGCGCGGAGTTGAAGATCCTCGGCGTTGCCGGCGACCAGCAGGCGGCAACCGTCGGCCAGGCCTGCTTCCGAGCCGGCATGATCAAGTCGACCTACGGCACGGGCTGTTTCGCGCTGCTCAACACCGGCGAGACCCGGGTGGCCTCGCAGAACCGGTTGCTGTCGACGATCGCCTACCGTCTTGACGGGCAGACCACCTACGCGTTGGAAGGCTCGATCTTCGTCGCCGGCAGTGCCGTGCAGTGGCTGCGCGACGGGCTCGGCATCATCGGGGCGGCGGCAGAGAGCCAGAAGCTGGCCGAAGCTTCCGACCCGGCGAACCGTCTCTATCTCGTGCCGGCCTTCGTCGGGCTCGGCGCGCCCTATTGGGACCCGGATGCACGCGGGGCTATCTTCGGCCTGACCCGGGCAAGCGGTCCGGCCGACTTCTGCCGTGCGGCGCTGGAGAGCGTCGGCTACCAGACCCTGGACCTCATCGAGGCGATGCGGGCCGATGCGGCGCACATGGACACCGACGACATCGTACTGCGCGTCGATGGTGGCATGACTGCCTCGGATTGGACGATGCAGTTCCTCTCCGATCTGCTTGCCGCGCCGGTCGACCGGCCGCAAGTGCTGGAGACGACCGCGCTGGGGGCGGCCTGGCTTGCTGGCTACAAGGCGGGCGTGTGGCCGGGAATGGAGGAGTTTTCACGCTCCTGGCACCTCGACCGCCGCTTCGAGCCGCAGATGGAGGAAGGCGAGCGGGCGCGCCTCCATGCCGGCTGGCAGGACGCGGTGCGCAGAACCCGCAGCGCCTGACGCGAGGCTGGTCGCCCAGCCTGAGAACCGACAGGAAACGACGCGCAGTCCCTAAGGCTGCGCGTTTTTCGTTCTGCGTAATTCCGCCATGGCCATTTCCGTTGACCAACGCATGCGATCCGATATCTTGACTAAGGCAACACTATCAGGAGATCGGCAACATGTTGGACTCTGCCGTGCGCGACGAGGACGTCGCTGCCGTCCGTCAGTTCAACCGCTTCCACACAAGGCTGGTCGGCGCGCTGAACGAGCGCATGCTCGCCACCGACTATACGCTTGCCCAGGTACGCATTCTCCATGAACTCGCCTGCGCCCGCCCCGATGCGCCGCCTTCGGCGCGCGAGTTGGGAGATGTCCTGCAGATGGATGCCGGTTATCTCAGCCGGCTGCTGTCGGGACTGGAGAGCGACGGGCTGCTGGTCCGTACGCCTTCGCCGGAGAACGCCAAGCGGCTGGCGCTGGCCTTGAGCGATAGCGGGCGCGAGGTCTATGCCGGGCTCAACGAGGCATCGACCCGGGAAGTCGGGGCGCTGCTGGCGCCGCTGTCGCAGGAAGAGCGCAGCCAGGTCACCGGCGCCATGGCCCGCATCCGCCGACTGCTGGGCGACACGCCGGACACCCGCACCTTCATCCTGCGCGATCCGCGCCCCGGCGATCTCGGCTGGATCGTCCATCGGCAGGCCGCTCTGTATGCCAAGGAATACGGCTTCGACTGGACCTTCGAGGGGCTGGTCTCGGAAATCGCCGGCAAGTTTATCGCTGAGTTCGATCCGGCCCATGAGCGCTGCTGGATCGCCGAGATGGAAGGCGAGATCGTTGGCTCGGTCTTCGTCGTGCGCCAGGACGAGGAGGTCGCCAAGCTGCGCATGCTCTATGTCGACCCGGCAGCGCGCGGACGCGGGCTGGGCCGGGCGCTCGTTGACGAGTGTCTACGCTTTGCCCGCAGCGCCGGCTACCGGCGCATGGTGCTGTGGACCAACGACATTCTGGTGTCCGCGCGGCGCATCTACGAGGCGGCAGGGTTCGAATTGCTGGAGGAGGAGCGGCACCGCAGCTTCGGCAAGGACCTTGTCGGCCAGATCTGGGGGCGCAACCTGTGAACGGGCCGATCTTCGCCTCGATCTTCACCGGCCTGCAGGTCGGAGCCACGCTGGTGGCGAGCGAGGCGGTGGTCGCCGAAGTCGGCGCCGGGCGGCTGGGTTTCCTGCGCTATGCCATCGCGCTGCTGATCCTGGTGCCGGTCGCGCTGCTCTCGTCCGGCACGCCGGTCTCGCGGCGCGACATGCTTCCCGTGGCGCTGATTGGCATCGGCCAGTTCGGCGTCCTAGTGGCCCTGCTCAACGTGGCGGTGTTGCATACCGGCTCGCCGCGGGTGGCGCTGGTGTTCGCGACCCTGCCCATTGTCACGCTGGCGCTGGGGCTGCGCTTTGCATCGGGGCGCGTTTCGCCGCTGGAGCTCGCCTCCATCGTGCTGTCGGTGATCGGCGTCGTCTTCCTGCTGGCGGGCGAGGCCCTGACTGGCCGCATGCTCGCCTCCGACTGGATCGGCGTCGGCTGCGCGGCGCTGGCGACGCTGACCGGTGCGCTATGTTCCCATCTCTACCGGCCGTATCTGCAGCGCTGCGGCGTCGCCAAGGTCAGCGTCATCGCCATGCTTGCCTCGCTGGTGCCGCTCGGTGTCATGGCGCTTTTCGAAGGGCAGGGCCTGCCGATGGGCGACTGGTCGCGGCAGACGCTGGTTCTGGTCGGTTTTGTCGGCCTGTCGAGCGGCGTTGGTTTCCTGCTCTGGCTCTATGCGCTGAGCCGGCTGCAGGCCGCGGTGGTCACGGCCTTTCTCGGTCTCAGCCCGGTGACGGCGGTGATCCTGTCGGTGGTGTTCCTGGGGGCAGCGCCAACGCTGACGCTCGCCGTGGCCATGGTGCTGGTGGTCGGCAGCCTTGCCACGACCGCCTTCGCGCAGCGCCGTGGGCGAAAGATGCCGCCCCTGCCGGCAGGAGGCGGCGGAGGTTAGGGTGTTTCGCACTCATTGAGAGCATTACCTATAGTGAATTTCGTCTTATGATTGAAAATAGCCCGTAATCGGGATTGAATGCCTTTCGGGGTTTCGCTTGCGGAGACCCGATGGTGCTTCATTCATGCATTTTTCAGGAGACGATCATGTCCGCGACCAGCCATTCCTTGCATGCGTTGCCACTTCCCTACGCCGGACTGCCCTATGTCGACGATGTCGAGCGTTTCGATGAGACGGGAGATGGGCATCTGTTTTCGAAGATTGCCGACATTCTTGTCGAGGCTGGCCTCGAAAACACGTTCGGCGTCAGTCTTCTTCATGTTCACTTCACGCTCGGAGCCGGCGAAGTGGTCTGGGAAAGCCACGACAGGCGCGCCAATACTCTCTCGACCGGGGTGTGTGCGCAGGCCTCCGTTCTCTCCCGTGGCGGCCTGCCGACCTCGTGGCGGTTTCTGGACGGCCGCTGGCTGCCGCTTGCCTTCGCCCGCCACGGGCTGGGCGAGGCGGACCTGTCGCGGGCTGCGGCCGCGATGGAGCGGATCGGGCGCGTGCTGGAAGAGACCGGGCAGGCGGGGCGGTTCGGCCTTTGTCTGGCACAGGGCGGGCTTCGCTCCTGGCCGCTGCGCATCCATGTGGAGCGCACCGACGAGGCCGGGCGGCGCCAGATCCTGGCGCCCGAATGGCTGCCGCTGCGCGACCGCGGGCAGGATCTCGACACATCCTGGACGTTCCGGCCGTCGTTGCTGGCACGGGCCGGCATTGTCCGAAACTCCGGCAAGCGGTGCCGCACCAAGTGCAAGACCACATGCCTCGTGGGGAGCGTCCACGGTCCCTGGCATGAGGGAAAGACGCACGAAACTGGTGCGTGACCGGGGCGCCAAGGCGGCTGACCTTTGCTAGCCACAGCCTGCTCGGGCTGGCGATAATGTGAAGGACTGCCGATTGTTTGGCCTTTCGGCTCCGCCGCGGGCCGTGTTTGACTGAAGGTCCCGGACGTTCAGGAGACACGGCCATGCGCGCACTCGCCTGCCTTGCCCTTTCCCTCCTCGTGGCGCTCGCCGCGCCGGTCCACCGGGCAGGTGCCGAGGAGCTCGACCTGGAACTGGTGCTGCTCGCCGATTCCACCGGCTCCATCGATGATGCGGAAATCCGGTTCCAGCGGCAGGGCTATGCCGATGCGATCACCGACCCGATGGTCCTCTCCGCGATCCTCGACAATGTCTACGGCAAGATCGCGGTGACCTATGTCGAATGGGGCAACGACGTCTCGCAGGACGTGGTGGTCGCGTGGACGGTCATCGACGGACCGCAGGCGGCGCAAGACTTCGCACAGAAGCTGATGGCTGCGCCGCGGCGCGCCTTCGGTCGCAATGCCATCGGCTCGGCCCTGCTGAAGGGCAAGCAGCTGATCGAGGGCAACGACTACACGGGCCTGCGCCGTGTGATCGACGTTTCCGCCGACAGCGCGAACAGCTGGAGCGGGCCGCCGCTGGAAACGGCCCGCGCCGAGGTGGTTGCCTCGGGCATCGTCATCAACGGTCTCGCCGTGCTGTGCCGCCACTGTTCCGGCCGACCGGTCTCCTACGATCTGGAGGCGGCCTTCGCCGAGCGCATCATCGGGGGGCCGGGTTCCTTCGTCGTCTCGGCCGATTCCACCGCGACCTTCGCCGATGCGGTCCGCAAGAAGCTCATCCTGGAAATCGCCGCCATTCCGCCTCGGCGCAATCTTGCAGCACTCGAGGGACCGAAGGTGCGCTTCGGCGCGGCAGCCGAGACGGCGGTGGACTGACGCGGCGGCTCAGCGCCAGCCGTCGCGGTGGAGGGTGTCAAGCGCGGTCCGGTAGTCGGGATAGCGGAACGTGTAGCCGAGCTCCCGCTTCACCCGCTCATTGGAGACGCGCTTGTTCTCGCCATAGAAGGAGCGGGCCATCGGCGACAGGTCGGCGGTCTCGAAATCCTGCTCCGGCGGCGGCGCAACGCCCAACAGCTCCGCCGCATAGGTGATCACGTCCTGGGGCGGCGCCGGTTCGTCGTCGGTGACGTTGAAGATACGCGTCGCCGGGGTGGCATGGACCGCCGCCTCCAGCGCACCGGCAATGTCTTCCACATGGATCCGGTTGAACACCTGGCCCGGCTTGATCAGCCGGCGGGCGGTGCCCTTCTCGAAGTTCATGAAGGCATTGCGGCCCGGCCCGTAAATGCCAGACAGGCGGAAGATCTGGACCGGAACGTCATGTTCCGCTGCAAAGGCGAGCCAGGCCTCTTCCGCCTCGACCCGCTGGCGGGAGCGCCGCGATACTGGCCGGCAGGGCGTTTCCTCGTCGACCCAGCCCCCGTCGTGATTGCCGTAGACGCCGACGGTGGAGAGGTAGCCCACCCAGTTCGGGCGCGCGGCGGCAAGGTCGGCGGCGTGATGGGCAAGCACCGGATCGCCGGCCTCGCCTGGCGCGATGGAGACGAGCACATGGGTGGCATCGGCAAGCGCCTCGCGCACTGCCTCGCTGGGCGCAGTGCCGTCGAAAAGGACGGGCACAATGCCCCGCTCGGCAAGCCGCGCGGCCTTCTCCTCGCTTCGCGTAGTCGCCGTGATCGTCTCGCAGCGGCTGGAGACGCGTCGGACGAAAGCATCCGCCGAATAGCCGAGGCCGAAGACGAAAAGGCGCATGGTTCAGGCTCCCGAAAAGGTCTGATCAGGTGAGTGAGAGGTCGCCGCGACGGATCTCGTAGAGCATCACGGCAGTCGCGACCGCCAGATTGAGGCTGTCGGCCTGGCCTGTCTGCGGAATGCGAGCGAGCGCGCTGCAGGCCTCCGCCATCTCCTGCGGCAGGCCGGACTGCTCGTTGCCCATCAGCAGCAGCGACGGGCGGCGATAGTCGATGGTGCGATAGTCGGACGAGCCCTTGAGATGGGTGCCGACGACCGTGCCCGGCCAGCGTGCGGCGAGCTCGCGAAAGCCCTCGCGGGTGAGGCGGGCCAGCGGCACATGGAACAGCGATCCCATGGTGGCGCGCACCGCCTCGACGGCGAAGGGATCCGTGGTGTCGCCGACCAGGATGACACCGGATGCCCCGACCGCGTCTGCGGTGCGGATGATGGTGCCGAGATTGCCAGGGTCGCGCACCTGGTCGAGCGCCACCCACACGCCCTGCGGCGCAGCGGCGAAGGCCTTCTCCAGCGCGGAAGCGGAGAGCAGGCGCTGCCCGTATACGCCGACGACCATCTGCGGATTGTCGCGCCGGGTCATTGCGGCCAGTACGGCGGTGGAGACCTCCAGGATCGTGGCGCCGCGCGCCCGCGCGGTGGCTGCGACCTCGCGCGCCGGGGCGCTGTCGCGCGCCTCCGGGCCGAGCACCAGCATGTCGACCTCCCAGCCGGCAGCCAGCGCGTCGGTGGCAAGCTTCAGCCCTTCGGCGACGAAGCGCCCGCTCTTCTGGCGGTGCTTGCGCTGGGCGATCAGCGCCTTGATGTCCTTGACCAGCGGATTGGAGAAGGAGGTGACCTGCTTGACCTGTCCGGGACGCGGGAGGTTCGTGCTCATGAGGCGCTCCAGCGGCTGTAGAGCGAGGTGGAGAGAGCGCGGCTGCCGCCTTCCTCGCGCAGCACCAGCTCGCCGGAGGCAAGCACGCCGCCGCGCCGCGACAGGGTTTCGGCCATCAGCTCGTGCAGCGACAGGAAGCTCGCCCGGATCGCATAGGCCGTCAGCACCAGGAAGTCGGCTTCCGGCGACAGGATCTCCTCGATCATCGGCATCAATGCGGGCAGGCTTTCATAGAGGTCCCAGACCTCGCCCTTCGGGCCGCGGCCGTATTTCGGCGGATCGAGCAGGATGCCGTCGTAGCGGTTGCCGCGCTTGACCTCGCGGGCGACGAATTTCACCGCGTCCTCGCAGATCCAGCGCACCGGCAGGTCGTCCAGCCCGGACATCGCCTGGTTCTCGCGCGCCCAGCCGATCGCCTTCTTGGAGGCATCGATATGGGTGACCTCCGCCCCGGCCGCGGCCGGCACCAGCGAGGCAAGGCCGGTATAGCCGAACAGGTTGAGGATGCGCATCGGCTTGCCGCCGGCTGCCTTGCGGGCGGCCACCCGCTCGGCCATCCACTGCCAGTGCGCGGCCTGCTCGGGAAACACGCCGACATGGCGGAACGACATGAACCGACCGAGGAAGTGGACGTCGTGAAAGCGCATCGGCCAGGTTTCGGGCAGGTCGCGGTTCAGCCGCCAGCGGCCCGGGCCGTCGTCCTCGTCATTGCCGGTGAACACGGCATCGGCCGACAGCCAGCGCTTTTCCGGCAGGCGCGGCGCGCCCATCGCCTGGGGCTCCGGCCGGTCGACGACGATGCGGCCGTAGCGCTCCAGCTTGCGTCCGTGCCCGAAGTCGAGCAGCGCGTAGTCCTCCCAGCCGCGTGTTTCCAGCATCAGCGGCCAGCATGCGGCCGGCGGCTTGCCGGCAGGGGCGGGAACGGGATCGGAGCCGGGCATGGCGGAGCGAGCGGACACGGGAACGAACTGCCTTTTCGTACGGCCCGGCGCCGGGCCGGGCAAGATCTGGCGCCCACCGTCGCGCGGGTGCCGTTTCCGTTGGCCTTAGGGCGGTTCATGGCGCGGGTCAATCTCCTCGGGCCGCCCGCGCGCTGCTGCGCTGCACCAAAGAGAAGTTTGTAGCTGATTTTCTTTCAAGCACTTGAAAGGTGTGACCGGCTTGGCCAAGCTTAGGGAAAGGGTCGGCGTTCCGCAGGGCGCGCGCCGAAGAGAGGGATTGGCGTTTCCATGGATTTGGTTGGTGAGTATCGGATTTTGGCAGGTCGCGGGGCGGTTTGGGCCGCGCTGAACGATGCGGATGTTTTGCGTCGTTGCATTCCCGGTTGCGAGGAGCTCGAGAAGGTTTCGGATCGGGAGATGACGGCGACGGTCGTTGCGAAGATCGGGCCTGTGAAGGCGACGTTCAAGGGTGCGGTGACGCTTGAGAACCTGAACCCGCCTGAGAGCTACACGATCGTCGGCGAGGGCAAGGGCGGGGTTGCCGGCTTTGCCAAGGGTGCGGCGGATGTGTCGCTGGCCGAGGACGGGGCCGAGACGGTGCTGAGCTACACGGTGAAGGCGCAGGTCGGCGGCAAGCTGGCGCAGCTTGGCAG
>NZ_JBZFLL010000007.1:0-184808 GCF_058448995.1 Stappia sp. G46H5W
ACCGGCTCCGGAGCCACCGGGAGATCGGCGGCCTGAGCGCCCGTGGCTGCCATGGCAGCAGCGGAAGCGCCGAGCAGGATGCTCTTGATGTTCATTTCCTGACCTCGTCGTTATTCCCTGTGTGACCTAGCGGCCAACGGGAGATGAAGAGTTGAGCAAGCTTCCCCGCGAGCTCGATCCTTTTCTAAGCGAGGCCGTCGGCGGCTAGCAACCGGCAAATACCCGAAAGCGGCACTCGACGGACACAGTGTGTCTTTGTGGTGACACCCCGTTAAGCCTCTGTTAGCAAATGACCGAGGTTTCCTGCGGTTCTGCCGTTTTCGGCCGCCGGCGCGGCTTTTCGGCCTTCCGCGCCATGCTGCGCTGCGAGAGCCTTGAAGCGGCCCCTCGCGACCCGTAAAGAGGGCCCGAATGCCGCATCGGCGTGCTTTTGCAGGCAGGCCCTGCCTCGATTCGTGGCAGTCAAGACGCCCACAGGGCTGGAAACGGGGACGTGAACGGATGCAGACGACAGCTGGCGGGACGCCCGTCGCCATATCGGTCTTCATCATTGCCCACAACGAGGCCGACCGCATCGCCCGCGCCATCGACAGCGTCGCCGGATTCGCCGACGAGGTCGTCGTGGTCGACAGCGGCTCCACCGACGGGACGCAGGACCTCGCGCGCGCGCATGGTGCGCGCGTCATAGAGAATGCCTGGCCGGGCTACGGACAACAGAAGCGCTTCGGCGAGGACCAGTGCCGCAACGACTGGATCTTCAACCTGGATGCGGACGAGGCGGCAACGCCCGCGCTGGCGCGCGAGATCGCGCAACTGGCCGCCTCCGGCGCGCTGACCTCGGCGCCGTTCTGGGACGTGGCGATCAAGGACGTCTTCGCCCATGAGGACGGTCCGGCGCCCTGGGCCTATGGCTATATCCAGATCCGCCTTTACGACCGGCGCGCGGGACGCTTTTCCGATTCGCCAGTGCACGACACGGTGCGCCCGCCGGACGGCGCAAGGCGCGCGCGCCTGAAGGGAGCGATGGAGCACCGTTCGATTCGCTCCGTCGCCTTCCACGTGGAGAAGATGAACCGCTACTCAACGATGCAGGCCGAGGACATGGCCGCGCGCGGCCGGCGGATCGCCCGCTGGCGCATCGCCACCGAATTCCCCCTCGCCTTCCTGAAGGCCTATGCGATCCGCCGCTATGCCCTCTATGGCTGGTGGGGGATCGTGATCTCCGTCAATTTCGCCTATACGAGGTTCCTGCGGCTTGCGAAGGCCTATGAGCGGGAGCTTTGCGAGCGGGCCGAACAGCGCCGGCGGAGCTGAGGCCCGCCCCTTCGGCGAGGCACCTTGCAGGACACATATAGATAAAGAGAGCCGGTGGCACCCAGATGCATAGCGTGACGATCCGCGACATTTCCTTCCAGGTGAACGATGCGCGCCCCGGCTTCTGGCGGCAGGCGGAAAACGGCAACTGGGAAAAGCCGACCTACGACATTCTCGACGCCTGCGTCGACGAGGACACCGTCTGCCTCGACTTCGGCGCCTGGGTCGGCCCGACCGTGCTCTACGAGGCGCAGCGCGCGCGCAAGGTCATCGCCTTCGAGCCGGACCCGGCGGCGGCCGACGAACTGGAGGCGAATCTCGCGCTCAACCCGGCGATCAAGGACAAGGTCACGGTTCTGCGCAAGGCGGTGTGGACGCAGAGCGGCAGCCGCAAGATGGCCGCCAAGACCGCGCCGGGCGATTCGATGTCCTCCTTCGTGCACAAGGACGCCAGCGTCACCTTCGACGTCGACTGCATCTCCGTGGAGGAGATCGCCGCGATGATCGGGCCGAAGGACAAGCTGTTCATCAAGATGGACATCGAGGGTGCGGAATACGACGTGGCGCCGATGCTGGCGCCGCTCCTGCAGCGCGAGCGGGTCGACTGCTTCGTCTCGTTCCATCCGCGCTTTGCGGCCGGCGGACATCCGCGCTTCCACAAGACCTTCGGCATGACGCGCCGGGTGTTCCAGACCTTCCGCGGCTTCAATCTCACCCGCGTCGGGCGCAAGTCGCTGCTGCCCGCCGGCGACGTAAAGCTGCTGGCAAAGCTCGGCCTGTGGCTGTTCGAGGCCAAGCGCGGCTTCCTGTTCTCCAAGGGCCGGGCACCGCTGCGCTGAGCGCACGGGCCGAAACGGGACACGCAGACATGAGCGAGAGCGGCACGCGGGCGGTCCCGCAGGTGGTCGTCGTCGGCGCCGGACCGGCCGGGCTGATCGCCGCCGACCGGCTGTCGGCAGCAGGCCTTGCCGTCACCATCGCTGAGCGCATGCCCTCGCCTGCGCGCAAGCTGCTGATGGCCGGGCGCGGCGGGCTGAACCTCACCCATGGCGAGGAGATGCCGGTCTTCCTCTCCCGCTACCGGGACGCGGAAGCGCAGCTGGCGCCGGCGATCGCCGCCTTCGACCCGGCAGCGCTGAGAGCCTGGTGCGCGGAGCTCGGCATCGAGACCTTCGTCGGTTCGAGCGGACGGGTGTTCCCGGTCCAGATGAAGGCCTCGCCGCTGGTGCGGGCGCTGCTGGCGCGGCTCGCCGCGCGCGGCGTGCAGCTCAACACACGCTGGACCTGGACGGGGCTGGAGAAGACAGGACCGGAGGCGAGCGCGGAAGCCCCGCCGCGCTGGCGCCTCTCCTTCGAAACGCCGGACGGGGCAAAGGACATCGAGGCCGATGCGGTACTGCTGGCGCTCGGCGGGGCAAGCTGGCCGCGCCTTGGCAGCGACGGCGGCTGGGTGCCGATGCTCAAACGGCACGGCGTGGCGGTGACGCCGCTGACGCCGGCGAATGCGGGCGTTCTCATCGACTGGTCGGAGCTGCTGAAGGAGCGCTTCGCCGGAACGCCGCTGAAGCGAATCGCGGTGAGCACGGGCGATACGCGCGTTGCCGGCGAGGCGATGATCACCGCGCGCGGGCTGGAGGGCGGCGCGGTCTATGCGCTGTCGGCGGAGCTGCGCGCAGCCTTCGAGGCACACGGGTCGGCGCAGCTGGTGCTCGACCTGCGCCCCGACCTCGACGAGGCGGCGCTCGCGACGCGGCTTGCCCGCCCGCGCGGCAAGCAGTCGCTCTCAAACCACCTGCGCAAGGTGGCCGGCCTGCCCCCAAGCGCCATCGCGCTGCTGTGGGAGACGGGCGAGCGCACCAGCGACCCGCTCGAGCTGGCCCGCCGGATCAAGGGGCTGGCGCTGACCGCGACGGGGTTCTCCGGCATGGACCGGGCGATCTCCACGGCCGGCGGCATCGCGTGGAGCGAGATCGGCGCGGATTTCGGCCTTAGCAAGCTGCCGGGCGTCCATGTCGCAGGCGAGATGATCGACTGGGAAGCCCCGACGGGCGGCTACCTGCTGCAGGCGTCCTTCGCCAGCGGCGTTGCGGCGGCGGACGGCATCGCCCGGACACTGGTTGGCCGGTAGCCCTCCCCTACGCAAAACGGAAAAAGGCCGGCAAAGGCCGGCCCTCTTCAGATCCCCAGCTAGGGGTGTTCCGCCTGGTGTGGCGAACTTCAGCTTCGGGTGACTAGCGGCAGAACTGGTAGCGCCCCGAATAGGTGCGGAAGTAGCCGGTGTCCGGGTTGAACGAACGGTACTTCGACGAGCAGTAGCTGTACCATTCCGGCGTCCACGGGGCCGGGCGACCATAGTAGACCGGGGCCGGTTCGTAGCGCGGGGCCGGCTCGTAGTAGCGCGGCTGCGACAGGGCGGAGCCGATCACCGCACCGGCAACGAATCCGCCGGCGGCGGCCCAGCCGTTATTGTGGTGCCAGCCCTTCTTGGCCTCGGCGCCGGTGGTGCCGGATGCCAGAACCGCACCGGTGGTCAGGGCGACTGCAAGACTTGTGGCTGCGATCTTCTTGAACATGACTTCATTCCCTCTGCTTGATGCTTCTTACTGATCCCTATGACGCCGCTTTTCCCTGCGTCCATGATCAGAAGATAGCCGGGTTTTGCCAAGACAACTGTGATGGCGATCACGGGATGACGCATCCCGGGAGCCGCCTTCTTCGCGGCCCTGCGAGGGCTGCCGCCCGGCTGAATTGACATGAAACATGAATCATGCGTCATATAACGATGGCGATACGGACCGGCGGGCTGGAGGAGCGGCCCGCGATCCGCGCCACAGGGAGGACACCATGATCAGACATGCCACCGCGGCCGCGCTGCTCGCCGCAGCCCTTGCCGCCGCGCCGCTGGGCGCCGGGGCACAGGCCGAGGACATCCGCATCGCCCATGTCTACGGCAAGACCGGCGCGCTGGAGGCCTATGCCAAGCAGTCGCATATCGGCTTCATGATGGGGCTGGAATACGCGACGGACGGGACGATGGAGATCGACGGCCGCAAGATCGTCGTCATCGAGAAGGACACCCAGCTGAAGCCGGATATCGGCCGCGCCGCGCTGGCCGAGGCCTATGGCGACGACGACGTGCATCTGGCCGTCGGCCCGGTGTCCTCGGGCGTCGCGCTGGCGATGCTGCCGGTCGCCGAGGAATACGGCAAGCTGCTCCTGGTCGAGCCGGCGGTGGCCGATTCCATCACCGGCGAGAACTGGAACCGCTACGTCTTCCGCACGGGACGCAACTCCTCGCAGGACGCCATCGCCAACGCGGTCGCGCTCGGCAAGGACGGCGTCACCATTGCCACGCTGGCGCAGGACTACGCCTTCGGCCGCGACGGCGTCGCCGCCTTCCGCGAGGCGCTGGCCGGTACCGGCGCCAAGCTCGCCTTCGAGGAATACGCCCCGACCGACACCCAGGACTTCACCGCCAGCGCCCAGCGCATCTTCGACGCGATGAAGGACATCGAGGGACGCAAGTTCCTGTTCGTGATCTGGGCCGGCGCCAACAACCCGATCGGCAAGATCAAGGCGATGGAGCCGGAGCGCTTCGGGATCGAGATCGCCACCGGCGGCAACATCCTGGCGGCGATGAAGGCCTACAAGGCGCTGCCGGGCATGGAGGGCGCCACCTATTACTACCACGACATCCCGAAGAACCCGGCGAACGACTGGCTGGTCTCCGAGCACGAGAAGCGCCACGGCTCGCCGCCGGACTTCTTCACCGCCGGCGGCATGTCGGCCGCCATCGCCGTCGTCGAGGGCATCCGCAAGGCGGGGTCGACCGACACGGAAGACCTGATCGCGGCGATGGAGGGCATGTCCTTCGAAACGCCGAAGGGCACGATGACCTTCCGCGCGGAGGATCACCAGGCGTTGCAGTCCATGTACCACTTCAAGATCCGGGTCGACCCGGAGGTCGAATGGGGCATTCCGGAACTGGTGCGCGAGCTGAAGATCGAGGACATGAACATCCCGATCCGCAACACGCGCTGACGCTCTGGCGTGGCGGGTTTGGAATACGCGCCGTTTCGGCGGCACTCCCAAAGCGTGTTCCAAAGTCCGCCACGCGAGGCGGCCCGGCCCCTTCGCCGCGGCCGGGCCGCCCGAACCTTCCAACACCGAGCCTTTCCCGGAGCCGCCCCCTCATGCGCGAACCGCCCGTTCTTGCGACCGAGGACCTGACGATCCGCTTCGGCGGCCATGTCGCGGTCGACGCGGTGACCTGCGCCTTCGAGCGCGGCACGCTGACCGCCATCGTCGGACCCAACGGTGCCGGCAAGACCACCTATTTCAACCTCGTCTCGGGCCAACTGAAGGCCAGCGCCGGCACGGTGCGCCTCAACGGCGAGGACATCACGCGCCTTGGTGTCGCCGACCGCTGCGAGCGCGGCATCGGCCGGGCGTTCCAGCTGACCAACCTGTTTCCCAGCCTCAGCGTGCGCGAGAACGTGCGGCTGGTGGCGCAATCGCGCGCGCGGCGCGGCTTCGACCTGTTCTCGCGGGCAAGCTCGCATGTGGAACTGATCGAGCGGGCCGAGCACGTGCTGGCCGAGGTCCGGCTCGCCGACAAGCGCGACGTCACCGTCTCCGCCTTGCCGCATGGCGACCAGCGCAAGCTGGAGGTCGCGCTGATGATCGCGCTCGGCGCGCAGGTGCTGATGTTCGACGAACCGACCGCCGGCATGAGCGTCGACGAGGTGCCGGTGATCCTCGACCTGATCCGGGAGCTGAAGGCCGACAAGGACCGAACGATCCTCCTCGTCGAGCACAAGATGGACGTGATCCGCACGCTGGCCGACCGCATCGTCGTGCTGCACAACGGCGCGCTGGTCGCCGACGGCGAGCCGGGCGAGGTGATGCGCTCGGCCATCGTGCAGGAAGCCTATCTCGGCAAGGCGCCAGATACCGCGACACCTGAAACAGCCGCAACGGAGACAGCCCATGGCTGACGCGCTGCTGACGCTGGAGGGCGTCCACACCCATATCGGCCCCTATCACATCCTGCATGAGGTGAGCTTCGCGGTGCCGCGCGGCGGGGTGACCATGCTGCTGGGGCGCAACGGCGCCGGCAAGTCGACGACGCTGCGCACCATCATGGGCCTGTGGAAGGCGAGCCGGGGCACCATCACGTTCGACGGGCGGCCGATCCAGGCGCTGGCAACCCCCGACATCGCCCGCGCCGGCATCGCCTATGTGCCGGAGAACATGGGCATCTTCGCCGACCTGACGGTGGCGGAGAACATGCGCCTTGCCGCCACGAGCGGGCCGTTCGACGAAAAGCGCCTCGCCTGGATCAAGGAGCTGTTTCCGCCCATCGGCACGTTCTGGGACAAGGCCGCCGGCACGCTGTCGGGCGGGCAGAAGCAGATGCTCTCGGTCGCCCGGGCGATCATCGAACCGCGCCGGCTGATCCTGATCGACGAACCGAGCAAGGGCCTGGCGCCGGCGATCATCGCCGCGATGACGGCGGCCCTGAAGCAACTGAAAGACACCGACACCACGATCCTGCTGGTGGAGCAGAACTTCGCCATGGCCTCGGCGCTCGGCGACACGGTGGCGGTGATGGATGACGGGCGCATCGTCCATGCGGGCGCGATGGCGGAGCTTGCCGCCGACGCGTCGCTGCAGGAAAAGCTGATGGGCCTCAGCCTGGAGGTGCACCAGTGAGCGAAACCGCGATCCGCCCCCGTCTGGTCGGGCCGACGGCGATGGAACGGCTCGGCAAAGCGGCGCCGCTGCTGCTGGCGCCGGTGCTGGCGCTCGTCGGGCTTGTCGCCGTCGGCGATCCGTCCGTCTGGCTGACGCTGACGGTCGCCGGGCTCGCCATGGGGTTGATGATCTTCATCATGGCCTCGGGGCTCACCGTCGTCTTCGGCCTGATGGACGTGATCAATTTCGGCCATGGCGCCTTCGTCTCGGTCGGCGCCTTCGTCGGCTTCACGGTGCTCGCCTGGCTGTCCGGCTGGACACAGAACCCGGCCGTGGTGCTGAACCTTGCCGCCGTGTTCCTGGCGATCCTCGCCTCCATGGCGGTGACGGGCGCGCTCGGGCTCGCCTTCGAGCGGGTGATCGTCAAGCCGGTCTACGGCCACCACCTGAAGCAGATCCTCGTCACCATGGGCGGACTGATCGTCGCCCAGCAGCTGATCCACGTGGTCTGGGGGCCGGACGCGATCCATGTCGCCCGCCCGCCCTCGCTGCAGGGCTCGTTCATCGTCGGCGAGGCGGCCATCGAGAAATACCGCATGCTGGCGGTGGCCATCGGGCTGGTGCTGTTCGTCGCCATGCGCCACGTGCTGCGGGCGACCAAGCTCGGCCTGCTGGTGCGGGCCGGGGTGGAAAACGGCGAAATGGTCGAGGCGCTCGGTTACCGGATCAACCGGCTGTTCCTGCTGGTGTTCATGGCAGGTTCCGCGCTCGCCGGCCTCGGCGGCATCATGTGGGGCCTCTATCAGGAGACGATCACCGCGCATATGGGCTCGGAGATCATGGTGCTGGTCTTCGTCGTGGTGATCATCGGCGGGCTCGGCTCCATCGAGGGCTGCTTCATCGGCGCGCTGCTGGTGGGTCTCCTGTCCAACTACATGGCGTTCCTGGCGCCCAAGGTGGCGCTGGTCTCCACCATCGCGCTGATGGTCGGCGTGCTGATGTGGCGGCCGCAGGGCCTCTACCCCGTGGTCAAGGCAAAGTAGGCGCAAGATGATCGACACCCTCCTTTCCGGCGACCGCCCGCACAGCCGGCCGCTCGCGCTGCTGCTGGTCGCAATCGGCCTCTGCCTTGCCTTTGCGCCGTTCCTGTTTCCCGGCACCAAGCCGCTGGATACGGCCGCGCGCATCTGCATCTTCATCGTGCTGGTGGCGAGCTACGACCTGCTGCTCGGCTATACCGGCATCGTCTCCTTCGCCCATACGATGTTCTTCGGCATAGGCGCCTATGGCGTGGCGCTGGCGCTCGGCAGTCTCGGCGCCTCGTTCCTGGCGATCCTCGTCGGCGTGCTGGCCGGAACGGTGCTGTCCTGCGCACTCGCGCTCGCCATCGGCCTGTTCTCCCTGCGGGTGAAGGCGATCTTCTTCGCCATGGTCACGCTGGCGGTCGCCAGCGCCTTCGCCGTGCTGGTCTCCCAGCTGTCGTCGATCACCGGCGGCGAGGACGGGTTGACCTACCGGATCCCGCGCGAGCTGACGCCGGCCTTTCGCCTGACCGACATGCGCATCTTCGACGTGCGGATCGACGGACGGTTGCTTGCCTATTACCTCGTCTTCTTCAGCGCCCTGGTGCTGTTCCTCGTGATGCTGCGCATCGTCAACTCGCCCTTCGGCTCCACGCTGAAGGCCGTGCGCGACAATGCCTTCCGCGCCGAGGCGATCGGCTACCGGGTGGTGCTCTATCGCACCACGGCGACGGTGCTGTCCGCCGCCATGGCGAGCCTTGCCGGCGCGCTGCTGGCGATCTGGATCCGCTACACGGGACCGGCGACGACCCTGTCCATGGAGATCATGATCGACATCCTCCTGATGGTGGTGATCGGCGGCATGGGCACCATGTACGGGGCGGTGATCGGCGCGAGCCTGTTCATTCTTGCCCAGACCTATCTGCAGAGCCTGATGGCCAGCGCCGAGGCGGCAACGCGCGGCCTGCCGCTGCTGCCCGACCTGGTGGCGCCGGAACGCTGGCTGCTGTGGCTCGGCACGCTGTTCATCCTGTCGGTCTATTTCTTCCCGGACGGCATCGTCGGCCGGCTGAGGAACCGTGGATGAGCAGGCTGCATCTGCACCGGGCCGGCCGGCGACGGCCGGGCGTGCCCATCCTGATCCTGCTGCACGGCTGGTCCTGCCATGGCGGCTTCTTCGCGCCGCAGCTGGAGGCCCTTGGCGGCCTCACCGAGGTGATTGCCCCCGACCTGCCCGGCCACGGCAAGACCGCCGATGCGGTGACGCCCAGCATCGAGGCGGGCGCGGACGCGCTGGCCACAACGATGCAGCAGGAGGGCATCGACGAGGCGGTGCTGGTCGGCTGGTCGATGGGCGCGCTCGTTGCCTGGTCGATGATCGAGCGCCACGGCAGCGACCGGCTGGCCACCCTGGTGGTGGAAGATATGGCGCCGCGGGTGATCAACGGGCCGGACTGGACGCTGGGCACGCTGAACGGCCTCGACGGGCCGCGCAACGCGGTGTTCCTCAAGGCCATCGAGAGCCAGTGGCCGCTGCTGGCGCCGGCGACCGCCCGGCGGAGCTTCGCGCTGGACGCGCAAAAGGAGCTGGTCGAGTTCGCCGAGAGAGAGATGCGCAAGGCGAGCCCGCGGCTGCTCGCGGCCATGTGGCGCTCGCTCACCACCCAGGATTTCCGCCCGCTGACGCCGCGCATCGACGTGCCCGTGGTGCTGGCGCGGGGCGCGCGCAGCCAGCTCTACAGCCTCGCCGCCGCCGAGTG
Source organism: Stappia sp. G46H5W (assembly GCF_058448995.1). Lineage (NCBI taxonomy): Bacteria > Pseudomonadati > Pseudomonadota > Alphaproteobacteria > Hyphomicrobiales > Stappiaceae > Stappia > Stappia sp. G46H5W. The sequence goes on from NZ_JBZFLL010000007.1 coordinate 9,794, forward strand.
GCAGGCGGCGCACCTGCCCCATGCCCGCATCGAGACCTTCGCGCAGTCCGGCCACTCGCCGCATCTGGAGGAAGCGAGCAGGTTCAATGACATGCTGGCGGGCCTGATCGAGCGCCGGGGACGCGCGCAAGGCGCTGCAAACGCATGACGAACCGCTGCGGACGCTGCGGCGGCGCTTGCCGGTCTCAGGGTTTTCGCATACACTTCGCCCGGTCGGTTTTCGGACCGGCCCCAGCGGGCTTGAAAATTCGAACCCGGTTAAGAAAGTTTCGGTATGCGGCGCTTCCTGGTCCAGTCGACCGGTTCTGTCGAACAGAACTGCCTTTCCCGTTTCTGAATGCCACGCTCGCGCAAGCAAGCGCGCTTACTTGCGCTTAACTATCGACACGGGACAGGAGTTCTCCCATGCGCCAGACCGGCACCCTGAAGTTCTTCAACCATGATCGTGGCTTCGGCTTCGTGACCCCGGCCGAGGGCGGCAAGGACGTGTTCGTCCACATCACCGCTTTCGAGCGTTCGGGCCTGGCCGTGCCGGCCGAGGGCACCACGCTCACCTTCGTGACCGAGGAAGACCGTCGCGGTCGCGGCCTCCAGGCCGCCCAGCTCGAGCTCGCCTAACGACGAGACGGGCCGTTCCGCGAGGAACCGGTTTTAACGCCGCCGGCACCGCCGGCGGCGTTTTTCGTTGTGGAGGCCCTCAGGCGGCAACCGCATCCTCGACATAGACCAGCGCGCGGCCCTCGCACACGCGCCGCCCGTCCTCGCCGAGGCACACGGTCTCAAGGTCGACGAGGTGCTTTTCCGGGCGCAGGCGCGTGACCGTGACGCGTGCCGTCAGCATCTCGCCGAAGCCCGCGGGCGAGAGGAACCGCATCTCCTGCTTCAGGTAGTTGGTGCCGAAGCCCGGCAGCCGGACGCCGAGCAGATAGGAGAAGAGCCCGCCGATCAGCGGCTGCGGCACCTCCTGCGGGAGCGTGTCCATGCCGGCAAGACCGGCGAAGACGGCAGCATCCGAGGCCGGGAAGCGGCGGCTCACCTCGGCGCTGCGGCCGATTTCCAGCTTCATCGTCCCGCCTCCAGCCTGCACTGACCGACAAGCACGGGTGCCCCGTCTGCAACCCGCGAAATGGTGATCGCGACCTCGCCGGCCTCGCCGGTACCGGCTTGCGAGAAGGCGAGTTCCAGCTCCTCCTCCGCATAGGCGGGATTGGGGAACATCAGCGCCTGCACCACGTGGCGGTGCTCCGGATAGCGCTGCCGCAGCAGGGCCCAGAGGCGCGAATAGAGCAGCATGCCGTGCGAGACGGTGCGCCCGAAGCGGGTGCGCGCCGAAAACTCCGCATCGACATGGATCGGGTTGTCGTCGCCCGACAGTTCCGCGAAAGCGTCGAAATCCGCCTGTGTCGGCACCCAGCGCGCCGTCCATTCGTCCCTTGCCGTGGTCACCGGCCACTCTCCCCATGCAGCGTTCTCAGGATGTGTTTCTGCACCTTGCCGGCGGCGGTGCGCGGCAGGTCGTCCACGACCTGGAAGCTGCGCGGCACCTTGTAGCCGGCGAGCCGCTCGCGGCACCAACGGGTCAGCGCGGCGACATCGATCGCCACGCCGGGGCGGGCGATCAGCCAGGCGGCGCCGACCTCGCCCCACTTCTCGTCCGGCACGCCGATCACCACCGCGTCGAGCACGTCCTCATGGGCGACCAGCACCCGCTCGACCTCGGCCGGATAGACGTTCTCGCCGCCGGAGATGTACATGTCCTTGATGCGGTCGACGATGTAGTAGTAGCCGTCGGCATCGCGGCGGGCGACATCGCCCGACAGCAGCCAGCCGCCCGGCGCGAAGGCCGCGGCGCTTGCCTGCGGATTGCCGAAATAGCCGGGCGTGACGCCGGGCCCGCGGATCTGCAGCTCGCCCTCGCCTTCCCCTTCGACCACATCGCCGGTGACGGAAACAAGGCGCACCTCGGCCAGGATCTGCGCCTTGCCGACGGAGCCGATCTTGCGCGGCGCATTCTCCGGATCGGACAGGAACACCGTCGGCCCGGTCTCGGTCATGCCCATGCCGTTGCACACGGTGACGCCCCGCGCCAGATAGGTCTCAAGCAAGGGCGCGGGCATCGGCGCGCCGCCGCAGCCGAGCGAGCGCAGGGCGGAAAAGTCCGTTTCGCCAAAGCCCGGCTCCAGCGCGATCGCCTGATAGATCGCCGGCACGCCGAAGAAGGCGGTGAGCCGGCCGGCACCGATCAACCGCAGCACCGCCGGGGCATCGAACTTGCGCAGGACGATGCTCTCGCCGCCGGCAAGGAACAGCGGCAGGGTCATCAGATTGATGCCGGCCGTGTGGAACAGCGGCAGGAAGTTGACCGCGCGGTCGGTGCCGGAAAGGCCGGTCGCCTGGGTGTAGTTGACCGCATTGGCCCAGGCCATTTCCGCCGTCTGGATCACCAGTTTCGGCGTGCCGGTGGTGCCGGAGGTGGCCAGCAGGTACCAGGGCCGGCCGGCCTCGACCCGCATGTCGCCGAGCGGCGCCCAGGAAAGGTCTGCGGCAAGCCCGTCGAGATGCAGCGCCTCGCCCGCAACGGGCGCATCGGCAAAGCCGACAAGATCCAGCCCGAGACCACCGGCAAGCGCCTGAGCGGTCGCCGCCGTTGCGTCGTCATGCAGCAGCAGCCGCGCGCCGGAGGCGGCAACGACCGGCGCAAGCTCGGCCGGCGGCTGGCGCCAGTTGAGCGGCAGCAGCACGATGCCGGTCTTCTGCGCGGCGAAGAGCAGGACGAAGAAATCCGCATGATTGTGGCTCAGGACGGCGACACGCTCGCCGGCAGCAATCCCGCGCGCCAGCAGGGCGCGGGCGGAGCGGTTGGCCTTTGCCTCGACCTCGGCGAAGGTCAGCTGCGCGCCGGTCTCGTGATCGGTGAAGGCGATGCGCGCGGGCGTCAGCTCGGCGCGCTTGGCCGCCATGTCGGTGACCCAGGACATCATCGCCGCCCCTCCCTGGCCATCATCGCCAGCGCGAGGAAGGCCTCCATCCGCGCCCGCGTTTCGGGACGGGCGATCAGCGCCAGGAAGCCCTGAAGCTCGCGCTCCAGCGCCTCGGCGGCGGCGGCCCGGCGCTCCCTGTTCCAGACATTGGCGCGGGTCATGGCGAGGGTGCCGGGGTCCATTTCGGTAAGGGAGGCGGTCAGCGCAGCGACGCGCGCCTCCAGCTCGGCGCGCGGGCAGATCTCGCTCGCCAGACCAAGGCGCAGGCAATCGGAGGCGGTGAGGCGCTGGTTGCGATACTGCACCTCCAGCGCCCGCGCGGTGCCGATGCGGCCCGGCAGCAGCGCGGTCCAGCCGCCATCGGGCGCAAAGCCCATCTGCGCATAATAGGGCTGGAGAAACGCGTCCTCGCTCATCACCACCATGTCGGCGGCCAGCATCAGGCCGGCCGAGCCGCCGGTGACCGGACCGTTCACGGCGGCGATCACCGGCATGGGAAAGGCGAGAAGATCGAGGATCGCCGCATTGAGCGCGCCGACGATCTCGCGCGCGAAGCGCAGCAGGGCCTCGCGGTCGCAGGCAAGCTCGGCGAAGCGGGCAACATCGCCGCCGGCGGAAAAGGCCCGGCCGTGCCCGGTCAACACGAGTGCCGGGGCCTCGGCCCGCCGTGCCTCGTCGATCCGTTCGCGCAAGGCGGCCAGCAGTTCGGGCACCAGCGCATTGCCGCGCCCGGGACGGTCCAGCGTCAGCCAGACGGCATCCTCCCGCCGGTCGAAATGCACCGGGGCGGCAGCGGCGGCGCTCATTCGCCGTCCCTTGCGCCGACCTTCAGGCCGTTCTCGATGAGATCGTGGGCCACCTCGACCATGGTGTCGACCGGAATGTCGCCGCCGAACACAACCTGGAACTCGCCGAGCGAGCGGGCGATGCCCATCAGCGTCCAGGCGCGGATCTCGGCATCGCCGGGGCGGATGGTGCCGGCGCTTGCGGCTCGCTCCAGCCCCTCGCGATAACCTTCGGCGAAGGTGCGAAAGTAGGCGAGATAGGCGTCGCGGTCGACGAACTGCGCCTCCTGGACGATGCGGTAAAGCTCGGGATGGGCGGAGACGAAGGCGAGGAAGGCGCGCAGGCCCTCGCGCTCGGCCTGAAGACGGTCCGCGTAACCGGACGTGGCCTCGCTGATCGCATGGCGCAGCATGCGGCCCATTTCGGCGACGAGTTCGGAGAAGACCTCGTCCTTGCTGGCGAAATAGATGTAGAACGTGCCCTGCGCGACGCCGGCCTCACGGGTGATGGAGCCGATGGAAGCCTCGTTGAAGCCCTGACGGCCGATGACACGCTCGGCAGCCTCGAGGATCGCCCGACGGGTGGCCGCACCGCGCGCGGTTTTCGGCATGCCGGAGGCGGCCTCCTCGCCGCCGGTGGCGACGGCACTTGCCGGAACAGCTCCCGTTGCGTCATTCTTGGGCGCGCGCGGCTTGCCGACGCCCGCCCCGGCCGGAGCCTTGCGTCCACGCGCGGCGGTGCCGCGGCCTGCGGCCTGCCCCGCGCCCCTGCCCGTTCTCGCTTCGCCCACGACGTCCCCCCCGTGTAATATGAATTATGAATCACTATTCATGTTCTGGGAGCGAGTTTCAAGCGCAAAGCAAGGGAGAGGATGGAGCGAGGGAACGGTGGAAACGATCCTCCGACGTGAACCCTACCCGCAGGATGTCATCCCGGTTTCGGCGAAGTCGAAGACCGGGATCCAGTAATCCCGGAACGGTTTTGCCCGAGCCTCGGCGCTGCCGCTGGACCACCGGTGGCGGCTGGCTTGGCGCCGCCATCTGTTCCGGCGGATACTGGATACCTGCCTTCGCAGGTATGACAGCCTTGGGGATGGCAATGCGTTCCCGCCTCACCCCGGCTGAGGGTGCCAATGGGTCCCGGGTCGCGGCTGCGCCTTGCCCGGGATGACCTTCCGAGGCAGAGGCACGGCCTCGCATCCCTTCTGCCGTCACCCCGGACGAGCATCGCGAGATCGGGGCCTATGGGCTTCCAGAGCGAAGGAGAGCCGCATCACCCTTCACATTATTTCGCGTTCTGTAGACTACACTGCCCTTCCCTCACTCTCCCGTCCCCTCCCACCCCAATCGGACGTAGCGGCATAAAGGCGTTGCAAAAGTTGAATTACATCGTCATGTTTTTCCATCAAAGCCGTTGACGTTCCCGCCCCGGCACCGCATATCTATGCACATGCGCCTGACCCAGCAGACCAACTACGCTGTCCGCACCCTCATCTACTGTGCGGCAAATCCCGGATCCCCGAGCCGTGTCGCGGATATCGCGGCCAGCTTCGAGATGTCGGAGACGCATCTCTTCAAGATCCTGAAGGTTCTTGTCGACGGTGGCTTCGTGCGCACCCTGCGCGGCCGCAACGGCGGCATCCTGCTCGCGCGCCCGGCGGCGGAAATTTCCGTCGGCGAGGTGGTGCGCGCAGCGGAAGAGAGCTTCCTGCTCGCGGAGTGCTTCGAATCGGGCCGCAAGGACTGCCCGCTGATCACGTCCTGCGGCTTCAACGGGTTGCTGCACGAGGCGCTCGAAGCCTTCATGATGGTGCTCGATTCCCACACCATCGCCGAGCTGGCCGAGGACCGCACCGAGATCCGCTTCCTGCTGAAGATGGATGGCGAGATCGCAACCTCCGGCAAGATGGCGAGCCTGCAGGGCGCCGGCGCCTGAGGCGCATAACAATTTCCTGATCGCGAAATGAAAACGGCGGCCCCTCGCAGGGCCGCCGTTTCGCGTTTCTACTCCCCGCCAAGGGGAGGATCCGACCGGGACGCGAGCGCCCCGGTCGGACGAAGGCTTACTTCATCTCCGAGACGACCTCGAACGCGTTGCCCGACACCTTGAACAGGGCATAGGCGCCCGGAACGTCGCCGGCCTCGTCGAAGTTGTGGTCGCCGGCCGCGCCCTTGTAGTCGATGGCCTTGCCGGCCGCGATCAGCTCCTTGGCCTTGGCCCATTCGCCCGGCAGGATCGGCTCGCCTTCGCCGTTGGAGATCTCGCGCAGGGAAGCGGCCACCTTGGCCTTGTCGCCGCCCGCCTTCTCGATGGCGAGCGCCAGCATGAAGGCCGCATCGTAGGACGTGGTCACGAAGATCGCGCTCGGGTCGCCGCCGACATCGGAGAAGGCCTTGCTGAAGGCATCCAGCGACGTGGACTGCTCGCCGACCGGAGCCGAGGCGAGGAAGGTCTCGAGGTTCTCGGCGCCGAGCTCCTTGATCGGCGCATCGGACTTCATGCCGTCGGCGCCGATGAAGTTCTCGAAAAAGCCGTTTTCCAGCGCCTGGCGCAGCATGGTCAGGCCCGAGCCGTCGCCGTAGTCGAGGATGACCAGCGTGTCGGCGCCGCCGGATGCCAGATCCGCAAGGTTCGAGCGGTAGGAGGCCTTCTCGCCCTCATGCGCGGCGAAACCGGCGATCTCGCCGCCCTTCTCCTCGAACTCGGCGCGGAACGACTCGGCAAGGCCCTTGCCGTAATCGTTGTTGAGATAGGCGACCGCCACCTTCTTGGTGCCGCGCTCCAGCAGGGTGCGGGCGAGCGCCCGGCCCTGATAGTCGTCGGAGGGCACGGTGCGGAACACGGTGTCGTTGTCCTGCAGCGAGGTGATCTCCGGCGAGGTGCCGGACGGGGTGACGATGGCTATGCCGGCCGGGATCGTCACCGAGTTGGCGGCGGCGAGCACCGCGCCCGAGCAATGCGGGCCGACGATGGCGACGACGCCCTCGATGTTGACCGCTTTGGTGGCCGCGTCGGTGGCGTTCTGCGGGTTGCAGGCGCTGTCGCCGACCACGCCGACCAGCTTCTGGCCGTCGAGAACGCCGCCGGCATCGTTCACCTGCTTGATGGCGAGATTGGCGCTGTCGATCATCGCCGGCGCCATCGCCGCGATCGGACCGGAAACACCGCCGAGCAGACCGATCTTCACGTCCGCATGGGCGGGCGCCGCGAGCGCCGTCGCTCCCAGGAGAGCCGCAGCCGCGGCAATACGGAACGTCCTCATGATAAACCTCCACCTTATGGTTATCCGCCCGGGATGAAATCTCCCCGGCCGTTCTCTGTCTCGCGGCAGGCGCTCCCCGCGGGCCATGCGGCCCTGCCCGGAACGGCGCCTTCCGCGCTTGCGGCAGCCGGAGGCCCGGCTGCCCGGTGGCGGCAGTTTCAACCGAAACGCGCCGCCCTCACAAGCCTCAATCGGACGCCGCCGGCGGGCGTGCACCGCTTGCCGCAGGGTCCGGCTTGCGGCCCCTCCCCTGCGGTTCGGGCAAAAGCCCCTCGGGCCGGAAGCGCAGCACCACCTGCAGCATCAGGCCGATCAGGAAGACGCGCAGGTACTTGGCCTTCACGGCATATTCGTGCGGCAAACGGTCCGTGACGATCTCCGACATGGACCAGATGATCCAGACCACCGCAACGCCGAGGATGGCGCCGCGATTGTTGCCCGACCCGCCGAGGATCAGCATGATCCACACGAGGAAGGTCGCGACCATCGGGTCGATCGCCTCGGGCGTGATCGTGCGGTTGAAATGGGCGAAGAGCGCGCCGCCCAGCCCCATCAGCGCCGAGCCGAAGATGAAGGCCTCGAGCCGCCGGTAGGGCACGTCCTTGCCCATGGCGCGGGCGGCGTCCTCGTTGTCGCGGATGGCACGCATCATCCGCCCCCAGGGCGAGGCGAACTGCCGCTCGACCAAGAGGTAGGCGACGAGCAGCACGCCGGCGACGATGGCGAGATAGGCCAGCTGCGACATGGTGTAGGCCAGATCGCCGAAGGGACGCGGGATGTTGGTGATGCCGCGCGCGGCGTTGGTCAGCCAGCCTTCCGACTTGACGACGAGGCGGATGATCTCGGCGACGCCGATGGTGGCAATGGCCAGATAGTCGGAGCGCAGGCGCAGACAGATCTTGCCGATGGGCCAGGCGATCAGGCCGGCGGCCACCATCGCCCCCAGCCAGCCGACCGGAACCGGCAGATCGAAGCCGCCGACGCGCCCGTCCACGAAGGGCGTGGTCAGGATCGCCGAGGTGTAGGCGCCGACGGCGAAGAAGCCGGCGATGCCCGCGTTGAAGAGGCCGGTATAGCCCCACTGGATGTTCAGCCCCAGCGCCAGCAGCGCATAGATGCCGATGAAGATCGCCATGAAGACGGCGTAGTTGACGAAGCCGAGCCATTCCATCGCGCGCGACCTCCTTACAGGACCTTGCCCTTGAGCAGGCCGGTCGGCCGCACAAGGAGCATCAACAGCAGGATGGCGAAGGCGGTGGCCGCCTTGTACTCGGTCGGCAGGAACAGGGCCGACATTTCCTCGGCGATGCCGACGATCAGGCCGCCGAGCACCGCGCCCTCGACCCGGCCGACACCACCCAGGATCGCCGCGGCGAACATCGGCAGCAGCATGGTCCAGCCCATCATCGCCTTCAGCTCGTAATTGAGGCCGAGGAAGACGCCGGCCGCGCCGCACAGCCCGCCGACGATGAGCCAGGTCAGCACCACGACCTTGCGGTTGTCGACGCCCGACAGGAGCGCAAGGTCCGGATTGTCGGACATGGCCCGCATGGCCTTGCCCCACTTGCTGTACTTGAGGAAGAGCTGCAGGGCCGCGACGAGAGCGATCATCGCCAGCACGGTGACGATCTCGCGGTCGCGAATGCGGATGCCGAACCAGTTCTCGGGCCGCACGATGCCGCGCGTATAGGTCTGGGAATCGACGCCCCACACGATCTGCACCACGGCGCGCACCATCAGGGCGACGCCGAGCGAGGCCATCACCGTGACGATCTTCGGACGCTCCCGCAGATAGGCGTAGAACGCCTTGTCGATGCCGACGGCAACGGCGGCGGTCGCCAGCACTGCAATCGGCAGCGCGACATAGGGAGACACGCCGCCCAGCGTGACCACGGCCAGCGCCAGGAAAGCGCCGAGGGTGGCCAGGTCGCCATGGGCGAGATGCGCATAGCGCAGGATCGCGAAGACCAGCGTGATGCCGACCGCGCCGAGCGCATAGATCGAGCCGACGACGATGCCCGGCACCAGATAGAAGTTGATCAGTTCCATCGCATCCATGTCGGTCAGCCTCCCAGGAACATGGCGGCGACATCCTCGTCGGCGAGGAGTTCGGCGCCCGTCCCCTCGTGACGGTTGGCGCCGGCGGCCAGCACATAGCCGCGGTCGGCGAAGGCCAGCGCCTGCTTGGCGTGCTGCTCGACAAGCAGGATCGTCACCCCGGTGTCGCGCACGTCGCGGCAGATCTGGAAGATCTGCTCCATGTATTTCGGCGAAAGCCCCGCCGTCGGCTCGTCGAGCAGCAGCAGCTTGGGCTCCAGCATGAGCGCCCGGCCCATGGCGACCATCTGGCGCTGGCCGCCGGACAGGTTGCCGGCGAGCGCCTTGCGCCGCTCCTTCAGGTCCGGGAACAGGGCATAGACCCGGTCATAGGCGGCCGACAGGTCGCCGGAGCGCAGGAAGGCGCCCATTTCCAGGTTCTCGTGCACCGTCATCTCGCGGAAGACGTTGTTGACCTGCGGCACGTAGCAGACGCCGGCCTCGACGATGCGGTTGGGTTCAAGGCCGGTGATGTCGGCGCCGTCCACGCGGATCGAGCCGCCGCGCACATGCAGCAGGCCGAAGATCGCCTTCATCGCCGTCGACTTGCCGGCCCCGTTCGGGCCGACGATGACGACGATCTCGGAATTCGCCGCGCGCAGGGTCACGCCCTGCAGGATGTCCGCCTCGCCATAGCCGCCGACGACATCGCGCATGTCGAGAATGTCGTTCATGCGGCGTCTCCCACGCTCTCGCCGAGATAGGCTTCCAGCACCCGCGGGTCGGAGCGAACGGAGGAGAAGTCGCCCTGGATCAGCACGCGCCCCTCGGCCATGCAGATGACCGGGTCGCAGAGCTTCTCGATCATCTCCATGTCGTGTTCGATGAGGACGAAGGTGTAGCCGCGCTCGCGGTTGAGAATGGCGATCTTCTCCTCCAGCTTGCGCAGCAGCGTGCGGTTGACGCCGGCGGCCGGCTCGTCGAGCAGCACCAGCTTGGCATCCGTCATCATGGTGCGGCCGAGCTCCAGCAGCTTCTTCTGGCCGCCCGACAGGTTGCCGGCGCGCTCGTCCGCAACATGGGAGAGCTCCAGGAAGGCCAGCGTCTCGATCGCGCGGGCACGCACGCGCTCCTCGTCGGCGCGCACCCGGCCCGGCGACAGCCAGTTGGCCAGCAGGCCCTCGCCCGACTGGCGCGGCGGCACCATCATCAGGTTCTCCAGCGCCGTCAGCCGGTGAAACTCGTGCGGGATCTGGAAGGTGCGCACCAGGCCGAGATGGAACCGCCGGTCGGTGGAAAGATCGGTGACGTCGCGCCCGAGATAGCGGATGCGCCCGGATGTCGGCGGGAAGGCGCCGGCCACCAGATTGAACATCGTCGTCTTGCCGGCGCCATTGGGACCGATCAGCCCGGTGATCGTCCCCTCGCGCACGGAAAAGGAGCACCCGTCGACGGCCCTGAAGCCGCCATAGGTCATCACGAGGTCCTCGACCTCAAGCATCGTGTCCTGTCCGCTCATCGTACCCTCGCCAGGACCTCCCCGGTCCGATGTGGCGGCCTTTCCGGCCGCTCTCCCTGCCGGTGTTTTTTCCGCGCGCCCCTGGGTCAAGCCCCTAGAGGCGCCGCAACAGGGCGCGCACCGGCGCCGCGTCCAGCCCTTCTAGCTTCAATGGCAGGGCGATCAACTCATAATCCCCGGTTTCGACATGCCGTAGGGCGAGATTCTCCAGAATCCGCATGTCGTGACGCCGAAATGCCATATGGGCCGGCAGGTCCTTCGAGGTCTCGGGATCGACCGAAGGGACATCGACGCCGACAAGGCGCACGCCGCGGGAGGCAAGCAGCTCCACCGTCTCGGGGCTGAGCGCACGAAAGCCCTCGGGCCAGATCTGCGGATCGAGCGACTCGGCAAGGCGCAGCAGCACGCGCGGCGGCGCGCCGTCCAGATGTTCCTCGATTTCCCGGGGCAGGCAGAGCGGGCCCTCCCCCCGCGCATCGATCACCCGCGCGGGACCGATGAAGTCCTCCAGCGGCAGGGCGTCGATGGAGGCCCCGTCCGCATCGTAATGGAGCGGCGCATCGGCATGGGCGCCGCAATGGGTGGAGAAGGAAACCGACGTGACATTGACCGGACAGCCGGGGCCGATGGCGAAGGTTCTCTCCACCCGGTAGGGCGCATCGCCCGGAAACACCGCAGCACCAGGGCGCAGCGGCGGCGTGATGTCGATCAGTCCCGTCGGCATGAAGTCCTCCCCATGACCCCGTCCCCATCGGCCTCTCCCAAGGCCGGCCTTGCCTGATACGGCATATAGCGCGCCGTTCTCACATGTCGGCGCGGATCTCCCACAATTCCGGAAACAGCACCACTTCCAGCATGCGGCGCAGATACATGACGCCGGACGTGCCTCCGGTGCCGCGCTTGAAGCCGATGATGCGTTCGACCGTGGTGACGTGATTGAAGCGCCAGCGACGGAAATAGTCCTCGAAGTCCACCAGCTTCTCGGCAAGGTCGTAGAGCGACCAATAGCGATGCGGGTCGCGATAGACCTCCAGCCAGGCGAGGCGGACGCTGTCGTTGCGCTCGTAGGGCTGCGAGATGTCGCGGGTCAGATGCGCCTCGTCGATCGGCAGGCCCGAACGCGCAAGCAGGCGGATCGCCTCGTCGTAGATGCTGGTGTCGCGGCGGATCTGGTCGAGCCAGTGGTGCACGCGCGGCACATGCGCATGCGGGCGCATCATCGCCGCGTTCTTGTTGCCGGCGAGAAACTCGATGGCCCGGTACTGGTGCGACTGGAAGCCGGAGGACTGGCCGAGGTCGCCGCGGAACAGGGTGTATTCCGAGGGCGTCATGGTGCGCAGGACCTGCCAGGCGCCGGTCAGCTGTTCGAAGATCCGCGAGACGCGGGTCAGCATCTTGAAGGCCGGCTGCAGGTCGTCGGCGGCAATGCGCCCCTTGGCCGCGGCCAGCTCGTGGATGGCGAGCTTCATCCACAGTTCCGAGGTCTGATGCTGGATGATGAACAGCATCTCGTCATGGGCCTCGGACAGCGGGTTCTGCGCCGTCAGGATGCGACTCAGGCTGAGATAGTCGCCATAGGACATGCGACCGTCGAATTCCATCTCCGCGCCGTCCTCGGCCGGATCGAAAGGCCCGCTCGCGTAAGGACTACCCGTCGTCATCTCTCCCCCCCTTCCCGCTCATGTGACCTTGGCCCGCCGGTGGAACTCCGGCCGGTCCCAGGCCCGCGTCTCCACGATCTCCTGAAGGATGTCGCAAGCGGCCATCACGTCGGCATGGGAGAGGTAGAGCGGGGTGAAGCCGAAGCGGGCGATGTCGGGCGCACGGAAATCGCCGATGACGCCGCGGGCGATCAGTGCCTGCATCAGGGCATAGCCATGCTCGAAACGGAACGAGACCTGGCTGCCGCGCGCCTGCGGATCGCGCGGGCTGGCCAGTTCCAGCTCCGGACAGCGGCGCTCGACCTCGGCGCGGAACAGCTCGGACAGCGAGATCGACTTGGCGCGCAGCACGCCCATATCGACGCCGTCGAAGGCGGCAAGCGCCGCCTCCAGCGCCACCAGCGAGAGGATCGGCGGCGTGCCGACCCGCATGCGGCCGATGCCGGCATCGGCGCGGTAGTCGAGATCGAAGGCGAAGGGCGCGGCGTGGCCCATCCAGCCGGTCAGCGGCGGTGCGACATGATCGAGATGGCGCTGCGCGACATAGAGGAAGGCCGGGGCGCCGGGACCGCCGTTCAGATATTTGTAGCCGCAACCGACAGCGAAATCCGCGCCGGCTGCATCCAGCTCCACCGGCAGGGCACCGGCCGAGTGGGCAAGATCCCAGATGGTCAGCGCGCCGGCGGCATGCGCCATCGCGGTGATCGCCGCCATGTCGTGCAGGCGGCCGCTGCGATAGTCGACCTGGGTCAGCATGACGACGGCGACATCCTCGCCGATGGCCGCCTCGACCTCTTCCGGCGCGACGATCTTCAGCTCGTGGCCCTGGCCGAGCAAGTCGCGCAGGCCCTGCGCCATGTAAAGGTCGGTCGGGAAATTGCCGCTGTCAGAGAGGATCACCTTGCGGTCAGGGCGCAGCGCCAGCGCAGCGGCCAAAACCTTGAACACGTTGACCGAGGTGCTGTCGCAGGCCGTCACCTGTCCCGGCGCAGCGCCAATGATGCGCGCGATACGGTCGCCGACGCGCTGCGGCAGGTCGATCCAACCATGCTCGTTCCAGGCGCGGATAAGGCTCTCGCCCCATTCCTTCGTCACCGCCTCGGCAAGGCGGGCGGGCACGGCCCTGGGCAGCACGCCGAGGGAATTGCCGTCGAGATAGATCACACCCTCGGGTATCGAAAAGAGCTCGCGCCTGTCCTTAAGCGGGTCGTTGCGATCGAGTGCGGCGATGTCGGGAGCCTTCCCAAAGGCTCCGCCGGCCGCGTCCTGGCCTGTCAGCATGTCCGTCTCCTGTCGCCTCGCAGAAAAGGCGCTCCGTTCTGTCGCCGGCGATCCTAACAGTGTGGACGAGGAGTGCCAAGAATTATATATAATTGTATTGATTATATCGAAGTGCCGATCCACCCCGGATCCGGCGACAGAGCGCGGGAGCCCATGGCGAAGACCGAGGAAGCCTACGAGCGGCTGAAGGCCGACCTGCTGCGCAGCCGCATCGCGCCGGGCGCGCCGCTTGTCGTTGCCGGCCTGAAGGCGCGCTACGGCCTCGGCTGGACGCCGCTGCGCGAGGCGCTGTCGCGGCTGGAGGCGGAAGGGCTGGTGATCTCCGAGCACAATCGCGGCTACCGGGTCGCACCGGTCTCCGCCGCCGCGATCCGCGACCTGCAGCTCGCCCGCCGCACGGTGGAAGAGGCGCTGCTGGTGCGCTCCATCGAGGCGGGCGATGCGGACTGGGAGGCGCGGATCGTCGCCGCCCATCACCGCCTGTCGCTGACGCCCGCGCCCCAACCCGGCATCGACGATGCCGGCATGTCGCTGTGGGAAGAGCGGCACGACGCCTTCCACGCCGCGCTGCTGTCGGCCGGGCGCTCCGAGAGCCTGTCGCGTTTCCAGCAGCAGATCACCGAGCAGCTGCAGCGCCATCACCGGCACATGCTGTTCGACCCGCAAACCCGCCACGGCCTGCCGCAGGCGGCGATGGCCGACTTCCGCGCCCTGGTAGAACGCACGCTCGGCCTTGCCCATCACACGGCCTTGATGGAGGCGGCGCTGGCGCGCGACAGCGCCCGTGCGGTGGCGCTGCTGGCCGAGCACATCGGCTTTTCGCTGGCCGTCTACGCCTTCCTGTGGCCTGAAGACGCCTGAGGGGGACGCCTGAGCCGCGACACGCGGCCTTGCGAAAGCGACAGCGATTTTGCCTTAACCGTCACCGCCCCCGGCAACGGGTGACACGAGCCGCTTCCCGACGCATGATCGCGACCGCGCGACGGGTTCGGGAGAGGCTTGCGCGCACCGGCGACACCGCCGGCGGTTTCGGGAGGATCAATTGTTCATCAGCGTCTTCGACATCTTCAAGATCGGGATCGGCCCGTCGTCCTCGCACACGATGGGGCCTATGGTGGCAGGGGCCCGCTTCCTCGATCTGCTGCGCGCGCAGGGCTTGAAGCCGGCGCGTCTTGCCGTGTCGCTGCACGGCTCGCTCGCCTTCACCGGCAAGGGCCACGCCAGCGACCGGGCGATCTGCCTCGGACTGCTCGGCCATGATCCCGCGACCATCGACCCCGACTGCGTGGAGGAGGAGATCGCCCGGCTGACGCAGGACAAGCGCCTGGCCGTCGAAGGCGTCGGCCACATGGACTTCGATCCGGCCACCGATCTCGTCTTCGACTACGGCCCGCCGCTGCCGGGCCATGCCAACGGCATGATCTTCCGCGCCTTCGATGCGGACGGCGCCGTGCTGGCGGAGGAAACGCTCTATTCGGTCGGCGGCGGCTTCGTCGTCAGCGAAGCGGAGCTTGCCGCGCAGAACGAGCCGATGGCCGCGACGGTGGAAACGGGCGTCCCCTTCCCCTTCAAGAGCGCAGCGGAAATGCTGCAAATGGGCCGCGACAGCGGTCTGCCCATCGCCGAGATGAAGCGGCGCAACGAGGTGGCACGTACCCCCGACGGCGACCTGGATGCCGGGCTCGACCGCATCTGGAGCGTGATGAACGCCTGCCTGGAGCGCGGGCTGTCGCGCGGCGGCACCCTGCCCGGCGGACTGAACGTCAAGCGCCGGGCGCACCAGATCCACGCCAAGCTGGTGGGCGAGGCCGGGCAGAACCGCCCCTTCCAGCATACGGTGATGGACTGGCTGGGCGTCTATGCGATGGCGGTGAACGAGGAAAATGCGGCCGGCGGAACGCTGGTCACCGCGCCGACGAACGGGGCGGCGGGCGTGGTGCCGGCGGTGCTGCGCTACTATCTCGACCACTGCCCGGACTGCAATCAGGAAGGCATCCGCTCCTTCCTGCTGGTGGCGGCCGCGATCGGCGGCATCATCAAGGCGAATGCCTCGATCTCGGGGGCGGAGGTCGGCTGCCAGGGCGAGGTCGGATCGGCCTCGGCGATGGCCGCGGCAGGCCTGTGCGCGGCGCTCGGCGGCACCAACGAGCAGGTGGAGAACGCGGCCGAGATCGCGCTCGAGCACCATCTCGGCATGACCTGCGATCCTATCGGCGGGCTGGTGCAGGTGCCCTGCATCGAGCGCAACGCCTTCGGCGCGGTCAAGGCGGTGACCGCCGCCTCCCTGTCCCTGAGGGGCGACGGCGTCCATTTCGTGCCGCTGGACAGCTGCATCGAGACGATGCGGCAGACCGGCCTCGACATGACCGACAAGTACAAGGAAACCTCGAAAGGCGGACTTGCGGTCAATGTCGTGGCCTGCTGAGGGCCGACGCGTCAGCCGGCGCTGAAGGCCGCTTCCATCTCGCGGCGGATGCGAACGGCGGTCTGGGTCGTGTCGATGGCGACATCGTCCCAGCGCAGCATCTCGCCTTCGGCGATGTCGCGCACCAGCTTGACATGAGCGGCAAGGCCGAGCGGCAGCAGCCCGCGATCCAGCGACACGGAGGCCGGCTGCTGCTTGCCCCACACGGTCGCGCCGCCCTCGCCGTCCAGCATCTCGCCGGCCTTGAGGTTGCGCTTGGCGGTCGCCACCACGTCGGCGACGAAGCCGCGCGGCATGCCGGTCGGCTCCTTGCGCAGCACGGCGGAGGCGACCGACAGGCCGAGCTCCATGCCGATCATGTGGGTCGGGCGATAGAGCGCGGCATAGCGGCCGGTCTCGTCCTCCAGCATGTGATATTCGCGGAAACACTGGCGGGCGTAGTCCGTCTCGCCCTCGATCACCACGAAGGTGCCCATGGCCAGGTGATGCGGCACGTCGGCGCCATCGCGCGTCAGCGAGGAGACGACCTCGGTGGTGCCGGTGATCGGCAGGGTGCCACCGGCTTCCTTAGGCCGCAGCACGGTGGACAGCTCGAAGCGGCTGGCCGGCGGGAAGGACAATCCGTCCGGCTGGGGCAACAGGCCGGTGGCGTTGCAAACCGCCGTCATCTCGATGCCCGACTTGGTGCCGTCGAGGAACGAGTTGAACATCTTCGGATTGATCAGGCTGCGGTCGGTGATGCCGAGATACTGGACCAGAACGTCCCAGACCGTCTCCGGCGTCAGCTGGTGATAGGTCGGAAGGTAGCGGGTGCCCTTGCCCGCGCACACGACCTTGAAGCCGCAGGCGCGCGCCCAGTCGACATGTTCGCAGATCAGCGCCGGCTGGTCGCCCCAGGCCAGCGAGTAGACGACGCCGGCCTGCTCGGCCCGGCGGGCGAGCAGCGGTCCGGCCAGCACGTCGGCCTCGACATTGACCATCACCACATGCTTGCCGGCCTCGATCACCGCCAGCGCATGGCGGATGCCGACCGACGGATCGCCGGTCGCCTCGATCACCACCTCGATGCGCCCGTCGGCGAGCACGGCGGCAAGATCGTCGGTGACGAAGGTTGCACCGCTGGTGCAGGCATCGTCCAGCGACATCGCCCGCGACTGCTCGTCCGGCCAGCCGCAGGTCGCCAGCGTGCGGCGCGCGCGCGCAGGATCCAGATCGACGATGGCGGTGACATGGACACCGACCGTCAGGCGCGCCTGGGTCAGGTACATGGAGCCGAACTTTCCGGCGCCGATCAGCGCGACACGCACCGGACGGCCCGTCTCCGCGCGGTGGGCAAGCATGTTGGACAGATTCATGAAGTCCTCCCTTTTGCGCGAGCATGGACGGGAAAAAACCGATAATACAAGGCTGATTTCGCAATAAGTCATATCGGACAGGAGGCTTGACCGATGATCGGAACGATGCCGTTCCTGATCCTGCTCGGCGGGGATCTCGACCCGACGCCGCGGCTTCTGCGGCAGATCGCCGGCGCGCGCACCATTGCGGCCGACGGCGGCATCCGTCATGCGGGACCTCTCGGCGTGCGCCCGGAGCTGTGGGTCGGCGACTTCGACTCCAGCGGCAGCGACATGGCGGCCGCGTGGCGCGACGTGCCGCGCCAGAGCCACCCGCCGGCAAAAGACATGACCGACGGCGAGCTGGCGGCGGCGGAGGCCATCGCCCGCGGCGCCAGCGGGCTGGTGATCGCCGGCGTCTTCGGCGGCGCGCGCTCGGACCACGCCATGGGCAACCTGCTGCAGGGGGCCGCGCTCCGGGCCCGCGGCATTCCCGTACTGATGACCAGCGGCGACGAGGAAGGCTGGCCGCTGCTGCCGGGCGAGCAGGAGATCGACCTGCCCGCCGGCTCGCTGTTTTCGGTGCTCGCGCTGTCAGATCTGGCCGGCCTGACGCTGCGCGGCGTCGAGTGGCCGCTCACGAGCCGCGACGTGCCGATGGGCTCGTCCCTCACCCTCTCCAACCGGGTGGCGGGAAGCGAGGGCCTGAGGGTCGGGCTCGGGCGCGGCAACGCGGTGTTGCTCGCCCGGCCCCATCCGGACGGTCTTTAGAGCGTATCGAGGCTCTCGCGCGACCAGGACGTCATCCGCCGCGTTGCCCACGAGACCAGCGCGTAGAGCGCCACCGCGAAGGCCGCCAGCACGAAGAGGCTGGCGAACATCAGGTCGGTCTTCGCGCGCCCATTGGCCAGCAGCATCAGGTAGCCGAGGCCGTTGGACGCCCCCACCCATTCGCCGATCACCGCGCCGATGGGCGCATAGACGGCGGCAAGCCGGAGCCCCGACCCGAAGGCCGGCAGACCCGCCGGCAGGCGGATGTGCAGCAGGGTGCGCGTGGGTGTTGCGCCCATGGTGCGGGCAAGGTCGAGCAGGCCCGGATCGGTGCGGCGCAACCCGTCATAGAAGGTGGAGACCACCGGGAAATAGATGATCAGCAGCGCCATGGCAATCTTCGAGGCCATGCCGTAGCCGAGCCACAGGGTCAGCAGCGGCGCCAGCGCGAAGACCGGCACGGCCTGGCTGAACACCATGATCGGCAAGGCGATACGGCGCGCGGCCGGCGAGACCATCAGATGCAGCGCCGTGGCGGCGCCGAGCAGGGCGCCGAAGACGAGGCCGATCAGCACCTCGGCGATGGTGACCAGCGCGTGGTCGGCAATCAGGCCGATATTGTCGGCAAGCGTCACCGCCACCCGCCAGGGGCCCGGCAGGATGAAGGGCGGGACGCCGCTCATCCAGACGATGGCCTGCCACAGCGACAGGGCCACCGCGACCGCGACGAGCGCATCGCGCAGCCGTTGCATCGGCGTCAGACGGCTGGGTGCGCTCATGCCGGCCTCCCCCGCAAGGCGTGGAACAGGCGCGCCTGCATTTCCATCGTCTCGGGCGCGTCCACCTCGCGGATCGGCGGCGAGGCGGGGGCCTCGACCCGCGCCAGCCCCTCCTCGGAGAGGATGAAGAGATGGTGGCCGAGACGAACGGCCTCGGCCGGATCGTGGGTGACGAGCAACACGGTGCGACCTTCCAGAACCTCGAAGGCAAGTTCCTGCATCTCGGCCCGCGTGCGGGCGTCGAGCGCGGCGAACGGTTCGTCGAGCAGCACGATGGGCCGGTCTTCCATCAACACGCGGGCAAGCGCCACGCGCTGGCGCATGCCGCCGGAAAGGCTCGCCGGGCGCTTGTCGACATGGCCGGCAAGGCCGACGCGCTCGATCAGGGCGCGGGCGCGGGCAAGGTCGGGCGCCTCGCCGCGCAGCCGCGCGCCGAGCGTCACATTGCCGAGCACATCGAGCCAGGGCGCCAGAAGATCGGACTGGGCCATGAAGGCGATGCGGGTTGCGACCGGAGCGCCGTCGCTCGCCGAGAGTTCCCCCTCGAACGTGCCGCCGGTGTCGAGCCCCGCAAGCAGGCGCAGGACCGTAGACTTGCCGACGCCGGACGGGCCGAGCAGGCAGGTCCAGCTGCCGGCAGAGATCGGGAGATCGAGACCGGAGAACAGCGGCCGCCCGGCGTGGTGGAAGTCGCCCGTCAGCCGCAGCGCCGGCGCCGAAGCGGGCGCCGGAGCCTGAGCGGGCGCGGGTGCCTTGCTCACGTCAGATCCGGGGCGACGGTCGGGCCGCGCAGCCCCATTTCCCAGAAGCCGATTTCCAGCCGCGTAGCGGTGCGGAAGCGCTTCGACAGGCTGGCCCAGCGCGGCAGGGCGGCAGGAGCATCGCCGAGCCGCCCGCGCACGGAGGTCTCGATCAATTCGCCGACGCTGGCGCAAAGGCCCTGGTAGTCCTCACCCGCATAGGTGTCGATCCACTGCCGGTACGGCGTGTCGGCTGCCCCCTCGCGGGCAAGCCGCGCGCCGATCTCGCCATAGCCCATGACGCAAGGCGCCAGCGCAGCGACGAGATCGAGGAAGTCACCCGACATGCCGGCATCCAGCACGAAGCGCGTATAAGCGAGGTTCTCCCGCTCCTCGGCGGCGGCAAGCAGGGCCGCCTCCGAGATGCCGGCCTTGCCGCAGATGTCGACATGCAGGCTCATCTCGGTGTTCATCAGCCCGTCGACGATGGAGGAGGCAAAGCGCGCTTCAGCAATCGTCTCGGACTTCACCACCGCCAGCGCCCAAGCGCGGGCGAAGTGGAACAGGAAGATGTAGTCCTGCGTCAGGTAGTGCAGGAAGATCTCCCGCGGCAGCGTGCCGGCGCCGAGCTGCTCGACGAAGGCATGGTGCGTGTAGGCCTGCCAGTCGCCGGCCGCCTCCTGGCGCCAGGCGCCGTAGACCGGCGAGCCGTAGGCCGCCTCAACGATCCTCTCCGCGCCGCTCATTGGACGTTCACGTCGATGGCGAGGTCGGACACCGGGCGGATAGTCTCGATCAGGCCGTGCTCCTTGAGGAACTCCTCGAAACGGGCGTAGCGGCCATGGTCGAGCGCGGCCGGACGCAGGGCGAAGCGACGGATCGTGTCGGCCCAGGAGCGCTTGTTGAGCTCGTCGTTCAGCTCCGGCGCGGTGCCGGCATAAATCTCGAAGCTCTCTTCCGGATGGTTGACGATGTACTGGGTGGCGCGCTCGGTCGCGGCGAGGAAGCGGACGATCTTCGCCTTGTCCATCAGCTCCGGATTGGCAACGTAGATCAACTCGTCATAGGACGGCATGCCCTCTTCCTCGATGAAGAAGCAGCGGCCCTTCACGCCCTCGATGGCCATCTGGTGCAGCTCGACATTGCGATAGGCGCCGATGACCGCGTCGACCTGCCCGGACATGACGGACGGGGCGAGCGACCAGTTGACGTTGACCATCTCGATGTCGTCCATCGTCAGCCCGTGGCGGGAGAGCACGGCGCGCATCTGCGCCTCCTCGACGCCGGCGACGGAGTAGCCGACCTTGCGGCCCTTGAGGTCGGCGATGGTCTTCACCGGGCCGTCGTCCTTGACCATCAGGCAGTTGAGCGGCGAGGCGATCAGCGTGCCGACGCGCTTGAGCGGCAGGCCTTCGGCGACCTGCAGGTGGATCTGCGGCTGGTAGGAGACCGCAAGGTCCGCCTTGCCGGCGGCGACCAGCTTCGGCGGCGCAGACGGATCCGCCGGGGCGACGACCTCGACGTCGAGGCCTTCGTCGGCGAAGAAGCCTTTCTCCTTAGCGATGATGATCGGGCCGTGATCGGGGTTCACGTACCAGTCGAGCAGCAGCGTCATCTTGTCGGCGGCAACGGCCGGCAGGGCGACGAGAAGGGCGAGAACGAAAGTCAGGATACGCATTGGTGACGAACCTCGGCTGAAGGTGTGCAAGATCAGGCGCGCGTTGCCGCGAGCCATTGCCGGACCCGGTCCTCGGGATCCTGGTTGAGGGTGATGTCGGTGACGACGGAGACGATGTCGGCACCGGCGGCGAAGGCACCGGCGGCGCGCTCCACGCTCATGCCGCCGATGGCGACGAGCGGGATGTCGCCGATCCGGCGCTTCCAGTCGCCGAGCTTTTCCAGCCCCTGCGGCGCCCACTTCATCTTCTTCAGGATGGTCGGATAGACCGGCCCGAGCGCGATGTAGTCCGGCGAAACGGCAAGCGCGGTTTCAAGCTCTTCACCGTCATGGCTGGAGAGGCCAAGGCCGAGCCCGGCGCGGCGGATCGAGCCGACATCGGCATCGGCAAGGTCTTCCTGGCCGAGATGAACGAAGCGGCAGCCCTCCTCGATAGCGAGCTGCCAATAGTCGTTGACCACCAGCAGACAGTCATTCGCAAGGCAGGTCGCTTCAGCGGCACGGATCTGCGCGCGCAGTTCCGCCGGGCTGCGGTCCTTGATCCGCAGCTGCACGAGCCGCACGCCGAGCGGCACGATGCGGTCGATCCAGGCGGCGCTGTCGACGATGGGATAGAAGCGGTCGAAGGCGGTCATTCCAGAAAAGCCTTTCCGAGAACCGGCGTGGACGGGGCGGCCATGTCGCGCGGCTCCATCGCCCCGGCCGTGTAGGCGAGGCGTCCGGCCTCCACGGCCTGTGCGAAGGCACGAGCCATGGCGACCGGATCGCCGGCCTTGGCCACCGCCGTGTTGAGCAGCACCGCGTCGTAGCCGAGCTCCATGGCGGCCGCCGCATGGGAGGGCACGCCGAGGCCGGCATCGACCACCAGCGGAATGTCCGGGAAATGCGCGCGAAGGGAGCGCAGGCCGTAGACGTTGTTGAGCCCGCGGGCCGAGCCGATGGGCGCGCCCCAGGGCATCAGGACCTCGCAGCCGGCCTCGACGAGCCGCTCGGCAACGCCGAGATCCTCGGTGCAGTAGGGGAACACCTGGAACCCCTCGCCCGAGAGGATGCGCGCCGCCTCGACAAGGCCGAAGACGTCGGGGGCCAGCGTCTCTGCGTCATGGATGACCTCGAGCTTGATCCAGGGCGTGCCGAACACCTCACGCGCCATCTTTGCCGTGGTTACCGCCTCGCGCACCGAATGGCAGCCGGCGGTGTTGGGCAGGACGCGCACGCCGAGGTCGCGGATGAAGCCCCAGAAATCCTGCCCCGCGCGGGCCGAGCCGGACTCGCGCCGCAGCGATACGGTGACGATATCGCAGGCAGAGGCCCGCACCGCCTCGGCCATGATCGCCGGGGAGGGATAGAGCGAGGTGCCGAGCAGCATCGGGCTCTCGATGGTTTCGCCATAGAAGACGGGCATGGGTCAGCCTCCCTGCATGGGGGCGAGGATCTCGACCCGGTCGCCGTCGCGCACCTGCGTGTCGGCGCGCTCCTCTGCCGGGACGAAATCGCCATTGAGGGCGGTGGCGACGATGGCGTCGCCATAGTCAAGCGCCTCGAGGATCGCGGCCAGCGACCCCGGCGCAAGCTCAAGCGGAGCGCCGTTGACGGTTATGGCCATGGAAGAACTCCGGTTCGATTTCAGGGTGGAGAAGCAGATCGGCCGCCTGCTGGGCCAGTGCCGGCGACAGCAGATAGCCGTGCCGATAGGTGCCGTTGGCCCGCAGGATGCGGCCGTCGCGCAACAGGCGCGGCAGGTTGTCGGGGAAGGCCGGGCGCGCATCGACGCCGGTCTCCAGGATCTCGGCCTCGGCGAAGGCCGGCGTCAGCGTGTAGGCGGAGCCGAGCAGCTCCATCATCGAGCGGGCGGTGATGCGCCAGCGCTCGCCGCTTTCGATCATGGTGGCACCGACCATGAAGACGCCCTCGCCGCGCGGCACTACGTAAAGCGGGATGCGCGGATGCAGCAGGCGCACGGGCCGGGACAGCGACACGTCCGGCGCATGCAGGACCAGCATCTCGCCCTTGACCCCGCGCAGTTCCGGCACGTCGGCCGCAGCGCCCAGGCCCCGGCAATCGATCACGCGGTCGCCCGGCGCATCCTGCGGCAGCATGTCCGTCGCAAAGCGCAGGTCGGCGCCCAGCCCCTGCAGCCGAGCCACGAGATCGGCCAGCGCCCGGCGCGGATCGAGATGTCCTTCGCCGGCAAAGAACAGCCCCTGGCGGAAGCGGCCCGCAAGGTCCGGCTCCAGCTCGGCGATGCGCTCGCCGTCGACCGCCTCATGGCATTCGGTCATCCGTGCGAAGCGGCGCAGGTCCGCCGTATCGCGCGGCGGGGCAACCACCAGGCTGCCGTTGAGGACGACGCCGCCGACGCGCTGCGACCACCAGGAGATGGCGTCGCGGCCGAGCCGCACCACCGGCTCCTCGGCGCTCTCGCCCTCGCACCAGGGGGCGAGCATGCCGCCCGCCCACCAGGAGCAGGAGGTCGGGCCCGGTGCCTCGGCACGTTCGAACAGCGTCACCTCCTGCCCGCGCTCGGCAAGTACGGTGGCAACGCAGAGGCCGACGACGCCGCCGCCGATGACAGAGATCTTCATCGTGCATCCTCCCGCCACAGGGCATGGAAGTGATGCACCGGGCCGTGGCCGGAGCCGACGTGCAGCGTGTCGGCGGCGGCGATGGCCGCGTGCAGCCAGGAATGAGCTTCGGCGACAGCACGGGCGAGCGGAAGGCCTCTGGCCAGACCGGCGGCGATGGCCGAGGAGAGCGTGCAGCCGGTCCCATGGGTGTTGCGGGTGTGAAGCCGCTCCGCCGTGAAGGCGAGCGGCGGCTCGCCGGCGGCGAGCAGGAGGTCGGTGCACTCGGCCCCTTCCCCGTGGCCACCCTTCATCAGGACGGCGCCGGGACCGAGCGCCAGCAGCGCGCGGCCCTGGCGCTCCGCCTCGCCGGTGTCGCGCAGCGGTGCCTCGCCGAGCAGGCTGGCGGCTTCCGGCAGGTTCGGCGTGATCAGCGTTGCGCGCGGCAGCAGCTGCTCCTTCAGCGCGGCGATCGCTTCCTCGCGCAGGAGCTTGGCGCCGGACTTGGCGACGATGACCGGATCGACGACCACGGGTCCCGCATAGCCGGCAAGCGCGGCGGCCACACAGGTGACGATCTCCGGCGAGGACAGCATGCCGATCTTCACCGCGCCGACGTCGAGATCATCGAGAACGGCGACGATCTGTCCGGTGACCACGTCGAGCGGGATGTCGTGGATATGGGTCACGGCGCGGGTGTTCTGCGCAGTGATCGCCGTGATCGCGCTGGCGCCATAAACGCCGAGTGCGGAAAAGGTCTTGAGATCCGCCTGAATGCCGGCGCCGCCGCTGCTGTCCGAGCCGGCGATGGTCAGCGCGATGGCCGGGCCCTTGCCCGATCCGCCCGCGGCGTAGTCCGGTTTCGTGTCCCTTGCCACGACGTTCCCCGTTCCTGCCGGGCGCGGCTCCGACGAAGGGAAGCGACGCGCCGCGTGAAAGGCACGATCCGGACTGCGGTTTCGGGAAGACGGATGGCCGCGACGATCTTGCGGCAGAGCCCGGCCTTGCGGCCGTTCGGGCTTGCATTCGTTCCCTACGCCGGCATGACCCGGATCAGGTTCAGTGGGTTGACGCGGTTCGCGTCTCTCAGCCGGTTAAGGCACCCCAACGAATTTTGCGGCACGATAGGAGGGAAGGAAGGGGACGTCAAGCGGGGGGCGGGCTCACCGCTCGCGAAGGGCGTGGGCGATCTGATCGGTCACCGGACGCACCAGATAGGACAGTACCGTGCGGTCCTCGGTCGTGATGAAGGCCTCCGCCGGCATGCCGGGCACCAGAAGCTCGCCATCGAGACGCGCCAGCTCCTCGTCCGGAATGACGAGACGGGCGATGAAGTAGCGGGCGCCGGTCACATTGTCCCGGGCCAGATCGGCCGAGATGGTGCGCACGCGGGCGGCAAGCTCAGGCGTCGTGCGCTGGTCGAAGCCGGGAAAGCGGACACGCGCCTCCTGCCCCGGCACGATCTGCGAGATGTCGCGCGGCTGCACCTGCGCCTCGATCACCAGAAGGTCTCCCTGTGGCACGATCAGCATCAAGGTCTCGCCCTGGCCGACGACGCCGCCGATCGTGTGCACCGCGAGTTGGTGGACCGTGCCGGCGTGGGGACTGCGCACCTCGACGCGGCGGAGCTGGTCCTCAGCCGCGATCTTCTGCTCCTCCAGCCGGGCGATGCGGGCACGGGTGTCCTGCAGCTGTTCCAGCACCTCGGCGCGGGACTGCTCGTCGATCTGCAGCATCAGGATGCGCCGCTCGCTGATCGCCTCGTTGACCTCGGCGATCTTGGCGACGAGGCCGCCATGCTCGCCCTTGAGCCGCGTGCGGTCGCGCTGCAGGGCAGTGACGCGGGCACGCGCGACGAGGCGCTTTTCGAGAAGCCCCATGAGGTCCTTCAGCTCGTCCTCGATGAGGGCGATCTCCTCGCCCTTGGCGGCAAGCTGCGCGTCAAGCCCCTCGATCTGCCGACGATACTGGACGATCTGCTCGCCCAGCTGGTCCTTGCGGCCGCTGACGGACTTGCGCCGTGCGTCCATCAGGCTCTTCTGGCTGTCCTCGACAAGCGCCAGCTGGTCCTCGTCGACAAGCTCGCGAGCCCGTTCGTTGAAGGCGATTTCCTCGCTCTCGTCGCGCTCGGCGACCAGGCGGGCTTCCTGCGCATACAGGTCGACAAGCTGGCGCGTCACCACGGCCAGATTGGCGCGGGTCACCGTGTCGTCGAGACGCACCAGGAGATCGCCGGCCGAAACGCGGTCGCCGTTCTGCACGGCGATCTCGCGGACAATGCCGCCTTCCTGATGCTGGATACGGCGAACATTCGTTTCCACCACGACGACGGCGGGCGCGACCACCGCGCCGGAAATGCGGGCGAGTGCCGCCCATCCGCCGAACCCGCCGAGCAGCAGCACGGCGACCAGCAGCGAGACGAGCAGATGGCGGCGGACGCTGCGGCTCAGCTGGCGGTCGACATGACCGGCACCGGCAGAGCGGTCGGTTTCGCGAGGGGCCATCTCACGCCACTCCCGACTGCGGCACCGGCGCGACGACGCGCTTCAGCACCTCGTCCTTCGGGCCGAAGGCCGCCATGCGGCCATCGCGCAGGCACAGAACCTTGTCGACAGCGGCGATCGCACTGGGCCGATGGGCGATGACGACGACGACGGACCCCGCGGCGCGCATGTCGCGCATCGCCCGCGTCAGGGCCGCCTCGCCGTCGGAATCAAGGTTCGAATTGGGCTCGTCGAGAACCACCAGGAACGGCTTGCGGAACAGCGCGCGGGCGAGCGCGATGCGCTGCTGCTGTCCGCCGGACAGGACCATGCCTTCCGAGCCGATGAGCGTGTTGTAGCCTTCCGGCAGGCCGGTGATGAAGTCGTGGATGTCGGCCATGCGGGCCGCCTCGATCACCGCCTCGTCTTCCCCCTCCTGCTCGAAACGGGCGATGTTCTCCGCCACCGTCCCGTCGAACAGCTGCACGTCCTGCGGCAGATATCCGATGATGCGGCCCCGTCGAGACGGCGGCCATTGCGAAAGCTCCGCGCCATCGAGGCGAACGGAGCCATGCAGCGGCGGCACCAGGCCGACAAGGGCGCGGGCCAGCGTGGACTTGCCCGACCCGGAGGGGCCGATGATGCCGAGCCCGTCGCCGGCGGAAAGCTCCAGCGCGACGCCCTGCACCACGGGACGCGGCACGCCCGCCGGGCCGCAGGCGAGCTGCTCGACCGTCAGGGAACGCTGCGGCAGCGGCAGCTCCAGGCGCTCGATCTCCGGCTCCGACAGTTGGGCGAACACCTCGCGCAGGCGGCGACGGCCAAGACGGGCCGCTGCGAAGGGGCGCCATTGGGCCACCGCCTGCTCCACCGGGGCAAGCGCGCGGGAGGTGAGAATGGACCCGGCGATGACGACGCCCGGCGTCACCTCGCCCAGGATCGCCAGCCAGGCACCGAGACCGAGCACAGCGGATTGCAGCAGGAAGCGTACGGTCTTGATCGCCGTTGCGAAGAAGCCGGACCAGTCCTGCGCCCGGCGCTGGACATCGAGAAAGGCCTCGTTCTCCCGCTCCCAGCGCTGCGTCAGGGGGCCATCCATCGCCATGGCGCCCAGCGCCTCGGCATTGCGGCGGCCGGCCTCCTCGACCGCCGCACGGCGGCTGGCGGCGCGCGCGGCCTCCGTGGCCGGCTTGCGCGAGGTCGCCTCGTTGAGGCCGATCAGGACGCAGATCAGTGCGGCACCGCCGACGGCGAGCCAGCCGAGCAGCGGGTGAAACAGGAAAAGCAGGGCAAAATAGACCGGCATCCAGGGCAGGTCGAAGATCGCCGCCGGTCCGGGGCCGGACATGAATGTGCGAACGGCGTCGAGATCCTGCACCGGCCGCAGTTTCGCCGCGCCGGCGCCCATGCGCAGCGGCAGCCGGGACGAGATCGCGAAGGCGAGGCCGGAAAGCTGGGCATCGATCCGCTGGCCGATGCGCGCCAGGATACGGGAGCGCAGCCCCTCCAGAATGCCGAAAACGGCATAGAGCACCAGCGCGAACCCGCTGATCACCAGCAGCGTCGGCACGGAACCGCTGGCCAGGACCCGATCATAGACCTGCAGCATGTAAACGGGGCCGGTCAGCATCAGGAGGTTGACCAGAAGACTGACCACCGCCACGCCGAAAAGCGCAGACCTCACGCTGCGGAAGACCCGGTCCACCACCGTTGCGCCCGCCGGCGCCCGCGTCATCGACTTTTCCTTACGCAAGTTCCAGCCCCAGCCCACGTCACTATAGCACCCGATATCGTGGTCGCATGCCACGCTATCCGACGGGAAACTAGCACTTTCTGGCCGCAACCGGGGGCATTTTTTAGGCCCTCTCGGCAACCGCCCCTTCCGGATGGGCAAGAGATTCAGATTGAGTTTTCACCACAAACTGACCTAGGGTTGCGCATTGCACTTTAAGGATTTGTTTACCATGGCGCTACGGGGGGTGGTTGCCGGCGTCTTTTTTCTGGCCGTTCTTAACGGCAACGCCGGTGCAAACGACGACAAAGACTGCGCGCCGCCGGACGTGCGGGCGGTGGTCTGCGACGAACAGTCGAAGAAATACAGGGAAGCGCGAAACGACGCCGGGCCCGCTCAGGCCACGGGCGCGAAAGCTCCCGATGCGCCGCCGGCCGAGCCTGCGAGCCCGCCGCCACCCGCGAAGACGGCTGGGCCGCTGACGGGGCTTGCCGAAGCCGGCGCGCTGATGGTGCGGCTCAAGGAAGGCTCGGCCCGCGCCCAGGCCTGCCACAACGATATCATCAAGCTGCTGACCCCGTCGGAGGCGGCGTTCGCCGCCAGTTGCAAATGCGAGGGAACGAGCGAGATCAAGGCCGACGCCCCAGCCGACGAAAAACTCTCCAAGCGATTGTCGAACCTGCAGCTTCTCTCCGCGTGCCTGGAGGACGCGACGCAGAACACCCATGCTCTTGCGGCCAGCCTTGCAACTGGCGCCCCTCCTCCCCCCGCCGATCTCCTCCCGCCTCAACTGGAAATTCTCGGCGCCTGGGCCGGCGACCGGGCCATCCAGAACCTCAGATGCGAGAGCTCCACGGTGACCAACTGGGTGCGCTCGAAGTGCCTTTTCGACCCGGTCAAGCCGGGCGGCGACGTCAGCAGCAGCAATGCCTTGAAACGACGGACCGAGGTTGCGGCCTGCCAGATCGCCAATGTCGACATCACCACCGTGTGCGGAGGCTATGACCCCAATCCGCAAGGCGAACGGCTCATCAGCGTCTTCTTCCGCTGCGGCCCCGGAGGCCAGCAGCTCAGAGCCAGCATCGTCAGCGGCGGCACCTTGACACTGGTCTGCCCATGAGCGGGACCGAAACCACCTGGAGCGCGCGCTTGGCGCGCGACGGATGCGCGGCGCCCGCGCGCCGGTGGCGCCTTGCCGCGCTGCTGGTCGCGACAGCCGCCGCCCTTTCCGGCTGCGCCGTCGCGGGATCGCAGTTTCTCGACGAGACGCATGCCGTCGCCTGCCGCTCGGCGAGCCTTGGCAGCTACGCGCTGCCGCGCTCCGTGCTGCAGATCGCCGTGGTCGAGACGACGGACGGCGGAGGGAAACAACGCATCCTGGATGGTCCGAATGTGCGGGCCGTTGCCGATCCGCGCCATGTCTACTGCCTCGACTATCTCGCGAGCCCGACCTCCGACGACATCGTCGACGTGAAGAAGACCAATGGCGGCCTGCTGACGCTTGTTGCCACCGACATCATCGACAGGAGCCGCGAGATCGCCGTCACCCTGACGCGGGCGGCCTTCACGCTCGCCACGGGTCTGCGGTCGCAGACGCTGGGCTCCGATACAACGCGCAGCGTGCCATTCCGCTACGAGGTCGACCCGTTCGACCATGCCGACATGGCGGCGATGAACGAGCGGCTTTCCTCGCTCGGCTTCTGCCTGATCAATCCGGGCTGGTCCTTCGACCCGGACCGGGCCGGCATCGACGCCTATTGCGACGCGCCGGAAAAGACGGCGCGACACGCTCCGCCGAAATGGGTCGCGGCCCAGAGGCGGCAGGGCGCAGGACGTCGCGGCGCCCTTTTGCCGACCACGCCACTGGCGCCGAAGGTGACCGACACGAGGCTGCTGTCCGGCATCCTCTACCGGCCGCGCCTCGATCATACGCTGCTGGTACTGGAAAAGCGCGCGCATCGCCGCTGGGAGCTGACCCGGCGCGAGCGGCTGTTGCTGGAAAACGTCTCGCCGATCCTCTCGGTCGGGGTGAGCCGCGCCTTCTTCTCCGACCGGATCACGATATTGCGGTTCGACAACGGCGTGCTCGGCAATGTCTGCATCTACAAGGGCAGCGAACTGGAAGCGGCCGCGACCGTCCCGTTCCTGGTGGCGAGCGCCCTCGTCGCCCTGCCGGCGACGCTGATCCAGGTGAAGATCAACACCGCGCAGGACCGCGAACGGCTGGCCGAGCTCGAGACTTACCTTGCCGAGTTGCAGACCGAGATGATCGCCGCTCTGGCGGAAGACCGCGAACCGCGACTGGGCTCCGCCCCCTCCACCGGAAGCGCCAGCGCTTTGCCGACGGCGGTCGCGGACGCGAAATTCAACGAAATCCTGAAAGCCGCGAAACTGGACGGAGAGCGCAAGACCGCCCGCGAGAAATGGCGGAAGCAGGCGTTCTTCTCCGACAAGGCGACGGATTACTACGGCTGCCCCGCGGCACTCGCCGGCCCATCGGTCGATCCGGTGGCCGGCTTTTCGAACCCGAAATGACAGGCGAGGCACAGGATGATTTCCACTCGCATATTCGCAAGGGCGCAGGAACAGGGACACGGTCGACGCCTGATCATCAGTGCCCTTGCCGCTCTTGCCGCGCTCGCGACCGCCGCCTGCAGCATGGTCGGCACGCAGGACTATGAGACCGGCGGCGCCACCGCCACGAACGGGTGCCACGGCAGCGCGGGCTCGTATTTCCTGCCGAAGACCTACCTCAACATCTCGGTCGAGGAGACGGGTCCGACCGACGTGCGCGTCCAGACGCTCACGCCCGTGCGGCTTCCGGACCGGCGGCGCAGCTACTGCCTCGACTTTCTCGGCTCACCGACCTCCAACGACAAGCTCGCCATCGTCAAGACAGCAAGCCAGCTCCTGTCCAAGATCACCGCGAATGCCGAGGACAGGTCGGAAGAGATCCTCAAGACGATCGCCGACACCGGCTTTGCGCTGGCCAAGGCCGCGGCCCTGCGCAGCGAAGCGGGACTTCAGGCAGCCGGGCTGAAACGCAGATACAAGGATACGTTCGACCCGTTCGATCCGGCATCCATGCGGGTGCTCAACGACAACCTCAGGAGCTTCGGCCTGTGCGTCGTCGTGCCCGGACAGGACGAGGTCGTGTCGCTCGCGCATCTGTCGTCCGTGTGCGAGCGCAAGCTCAGCCGCCGCGAGCGCGACCGGCTTCTGCTCGGCTCAGGCAGCACGGGCGAACTTGCCTACCGGGAAGGCGGCGGCGCCGCGCTGCCGGCCGCCAGCTACAATCGCGGCATCCTCTATCGGCCTCGCCTGCCCTATGCGGTCTATGTGCTGACGCAGAAGAACCGCAAGCTCGCCGGCGGCTGGCAGATCCTCGACAAGTCGATGATCGCCATGGAGAACGAGGCGCCGATCCTGTCCGTCGGCGTCAATCGCACCTTCTTCGCGACCCGCACCACCACCCTGGATTTCGAAGAGGGAATGCTGCGGGACGTTACAATCGAAAAGACCAGCGAGCTTGAATCCTTCGTCAAGGTTCCGCTCCACATCGCCCAGGCCATCGTCAACCTGCCGGCCCAGATCATCCAGCTTAAGATCAATATCGGGAGCGGCGAGGCAAACCTCATTCGTGCGCGTGCCGATCTCATCTCCGCGGAAGCGCAACTGATCACCGCCCTTGCGGCCCTCAGGGAAGCGCGAGAGGGAACCGGTGGAAGCGGCAGCGGAGGCGGTGGAGCGACCGACGCGCAGACGGTGGCCGCCGGGCTGGCCCTGTCCTCGGGGGGAGGCGTGCAGGCCTGCATCGCGCGCTGCAGCAGCTTTGGCGGCAGCGACAGCTGCGAGGCGATCTGCGCGTGCCAGCTGCTGTGCTCTGGGCGCGGCGACACGCCGGACTGCGCCCGCTATTGCTCGGTCGGACAGTAGGGGTTGCGATGGCCGGCCCCGCCCTCCTGCGTCTGGTGTGCTGCGTCGCGGCGATTGCCGGCGGGGCTTTGCTGCCGAGCGGGCCGGCACGGGCGCAAATGTCGGTCGAGCGAGAATTCCGCGACACTCTTGGCGACCTGAACGCACTGAGAGACCAGTTGGGCGAGGACTACGCGTCCGGCGCGCAGAAGATCGAGACATTCTCGGATCGTGGAAGCCAGACATTCACCAGCCCCGAGACCTACAGGGCGATATTCAACGACTGGATGAAACGGGGGGGACCAAGCCAGGGGCGCGACATCGAGACCGCGCTCGACCGCGATCCGCTGGTGCAGAACCGTCTGAGCGCGCCGCGGGACAGCAGCCTCACCCCCTTTGTCGTCGGCATCGGGGCTCGCATCGTCGGGCAAAATGCACAGACGGCAGGACAGCGGTTCCGCGAAACCGTGGCCATTCTCCAGACACGGGGCGCCGGCGAGGACGATGCCGCGCTTTCCGGTCTTTGCACCGGCGTGCTGGTGAGCGATCTGACTGTGCTGACCGCCGCCCATTGCGTCTGCGATCTCGATCTGCTGTCGGCGGATGGCCGGGCGACTGCCGTGGTCGTCTACGATTCCGTTGCCGACCGGCGCGGCAAGTATCTGCTTGCCCCGATCGCCAAGCCTCGGTCCCGCTACGAGTACGGGCCATTGCTGGCGGGCCAGCGGTCGAGCCGTATCGACCGTACCCGGCAACCTGCCCTGCTCGACCCCGCCTTTTGCGCAGCGCTCTCGCAGGGGCGCCTGCTGAAGGGGAGCGACCTGGCGCTGATCTATCTCGATCCCGACCGGACGGCCATGGACAGCCCCGCGGACAAGCCGGAATTCGTCGATCTCATCCACGATCGCGCAAAGGCCCATTTCGCCCCGCTGGAGCTGCTGACCTCCCCCGCCCTGCAGCACATGACCGTCGTGGGCTTCGGGATCTCCGATTTCATCTCCGACGACCGCCGCTACTGGGGAAAGGTCGGGGTACGCGTGCCGGTCGCGGATCCGACCTGTGGCAGGGCCTATGCCCAGGCCAACTACGACTGCGCGCCGGGGCGGGAGGCCGTGCTCGTCGACGGACATACCGGCGGCGATACGTGTCAGGGAGACAGCGGCGGGCCGGCCTTCATCCGGTATTTCGGAGCCTATTACGTTGCCGGGATCACCTCGCGCGCCGCCACAGGAGGACGGTGCGGTGAAGGCGGCATCTACACGTTGATCACGCCGCAGGTGATGGCCTGGATCAACTGGCGCAAGCGCGTCGGCGATCCGGCGTTCTGACCGGCAAGCTGGGCGGATATCGAGACAGGGAACGGAAACCGCGAGACAGCGCAAAGGGGGATCGCAATGGACGCGGAAAGGACATCGGCATGCGGGCTGAAACGTGTTGTTGCGGCCCTGCTTCTGGCGACCTTGTTTCCGGCTGCAAGCGCGACGGCCAACGGGACGGGCAATACCGAAAAGGCCCCCTCGACCGAACCACCGCTCGTCCTCGCGCTGGATGCCTTCCTGGAGCGCGAGCGGTCCCGGCCGGAGGCGGACCTGCCCAGCGCGGCCTTCGCCCCGCCCTTGCCCGATCCGACGGATTTCACGCCCCTGCCGCCGGCTCCGGGCATGACGATCATCGGCGGACTGCCCGCACAGCCGGGCAGCCTGCGGGACATGGTCCGCCTGACGATGGTGCTGAAACATGGAGCCAGTCCCGCCAGGGAAGCGACAGAGTGCAGCGGCGTGCTGGTGCACCCGCAACTGGTGCTGACCGCCGCCCATTGCCTGATCCCGAAAGACCTCAACTTCTATCTCAGCGAAGTCACCGTCTGGTACGGACACCACCGCCGGGACCAGCAGCGCGCGCTTTCGCTCCCTCACCCGGCATCCTCGATGCTGATCGCCGGGCGCTACAGGCGACTTCAGCCGGAGCTGGGTTTCGATCTTGCGGCGCTCCACCTGCCGGAACCGCTTTCCGGCTCCGAAGTCATGCCGGTGCGCCTCGCCGATGACGAGATGCTGGAGAAGGACAGGCTGCATTTCTTCACCGCCGGCTGGGGCAAGACAGTGGAGACGGACAACGACCGGCTGACGAGCCCGCAGTGGCTTCTCTATGCCCGGCTGATGCTGCTGGATGCCGGCGAGCAGCCGGTCCCGCCCCATCAGCGGGACACGTGGCTGGAGCTGCTGTCCGGACCGCTTGTCAGCGGCGGCAGCGGGTCGGACGAGCCGATGTCTCGCGCCTGTGTCGGCGACAGCGGAGGCGGCTTTTATGCGGCACCGGTCCAGGATATCGGCCCCGCCATCGCCGCCGCCGCCGGACCGCGCCTGATCGGCCTGACCAGCTTCGGACGAAACGCGGATTTTTCGCCCGGAACAGGCGCGGCAGGCGATGACCCGAGCTTCTGCCTGCACCCACGCACGCTCAGCCACTTCACCAACCTCCTGGCCTACCATTCCGAGATCGCAGGAATGGCATCCGCTTTCGGCATCGATCCCAGCGAGATCGGGCTTGCTGGCGGGACGGAGCAATGACCATGAAGATCTTCAGGGACTACCCTCGTCGTCTGCTTCCGCCCGTCATCGTCATGAGCGTGCTTGTCCTGCTGCTCGGTGCCGGACGTGCTGCGGGCCAGGAGCAATTCCGCCAGGAGCTGCAAAACACCCGACAGTTCCAGGAGCAACTCCGGGAGCTGCGCGAACTGCGGGGCCTGGAAGGGTTGCGAAACCCCGGAGCCCTGCCCGGCCTCAATGGGAGCAGCGCGCAGCCCTGGCTGCAGAACGGCTGGCAGCCGCCTGCCGTCGTCGGGCAGCACGGCCAGCTGCTGCCGCAAACGGAGAGCTTGCGCCAGCAGAGCGAGACCTTGCTGCAGCGGCTCGATCCGCAACTGGCCCGCCGGCTGAGCAATTTCCCTTCCGCGGAACCGGGCCTCGACCGGCTGTCGCAATTCCGCGTCCGGCTCGAGGAACACCTGCAGCTGCAAGACGAGCCGGAGCGGGCGTTGCGGCTGACCGCGGCCGACTTTGCCCGGGAGGGCTTCTCGTTGCGGCGCGAGGGGCTGTTGCCTTCGGCCTCCGCCCCGCTCGACAATCGCGAGATCGCCAATCTCCTTGCCGCGTCCGGCCCGCGTCAGGTCACCGTCGGCGAGTATCACGAGTTCCTGCGCCAGGTGCTCCAGGCAGAGCCCGGAACACCGGTCCTGGAGCAGCTCGGTCCCGACGGGTTTCCCTTCGCGGACGCAAGGTATTTCTCGATCATCGGCACAGTCGACATCCACAAGATGATCATCGGCGACGACGGCATTGCCGGTGTCGCCATGGAAGGTTCCGCCCGAATGGCTGCCGCCGCGACGTTCGGCGAGATAACCGCCTGCGACGTCGGTGCAACGACGAGCTATCGTATCGCCTGTCCGGGCCCGAGCCACGCGGAACGCCTGCAGCGGATGGCCGGCGCGGTGGCCCTCGTCACCGAGGCCGGTTTCGTGCGCCGCTCAGGCGGCGACATGCTGCTCGACCTGCTGCCTGCCGAACACTGCAAGTTCCAGTCGCGCAGCCATTGCTCGGGCTTTCTCGATGTCGACCGCAGGCACGTTTGGACCGCAGCGCATTGCCTCGCCAATCTTCATCTGATCGACACCCCGGGAACCGGCCGCAGCGAGCTGCCGGACATCGGCGAAACCATCGCCTGTCCGCCCGGAGCAGGCTTTCGGGCCGTGTTCGGCCTTGCCGCGCGAATCGGCGAGGAGCAGCCGCTTGCGCCCGGCAGCGTCTATGGCTGCCGGGCGGTGACGCGCACGAGCCACGATACGGTCAAGGTCCAGCTCGATACGGACACGGACGTCCCGCAGCAGCTCGCGGCCTCCGGCATGCCCGTCTATTCCGCGCAACGCGCGGCCGGCGGCGATATTCCGCCGGGCACGCGGCTGGCCGGCTTCGGCTTCCCCCATACCGCCCGTCTCGCCATGCTGGCCAACGGCGCGGTGCACCCATCGTCCTCCTGCACGGCGACGATCTCGTCCAACAGTTCCAAGGATCGCGAGAACCCGCTGCCGATCGACAGCCAGAAACCCGAGGCCGACTACCTGTGCATCTCCACCGACACGCTCTCGGGGGCCTCCGGCGGGCCGGTGCTGGCCGCCCTGCCGGACGGCGAGGTCGCGGTGGTGGGGATCGTGTCGCGGGCCTACCGGGTGGAACTGGCGGAAGAGTGCAAGAGCACGAGCGAGGAGAGCGACCGGCTCAACCTCGCCTCCCGGATTTTCCCCCTGCCGCGCTAGGAGCACTGCGCCGCGCGGCGACCCATCTCGATTTCCGCCAGGTCCTCGCTTTCGGCCTCCGCCAGTTCCCGCGAGATCGTTTCGCGCATATGCGCGGCAATCGACTGGATGTCGCTGTCGGAAAACGCCTTGGAGCGGTAGAGAAACCGCAGCACGCAGCCATCGCTGTAGGTCCGCGCGAAGACCAGCGCCTCATGCGGCAGCGAGGCGCGGATAACCTGCGAACGCGCATCGAGGGAAAGACCGGCGGGCATCGCCTCGCTGACGTCGTAGCCATCGAGCGCGAAGCTGACGCCCGTGACCGGGTGGACATGCTCGTCTTCCGGCTCGCCGACCAGACGGGCAAGATCGCGGAAGCACACGTCCTGATGCCCGGGCGCGGCCTCCAGCATGCGCGACAGCTTGGCGACAATGGTCGACGTGCTCTGCCCCGCCCCGTTGATCCGCAGCGGGACGGCGCTGAACAGCAGGCCCAGCGTGTCGAGCAGTTCGGGGCGATAGCGCCCATGGGTGGTGACCCGGATGATCAGGTCCGAGACCCCGGAATGGGCGGCCATCGCCCGGTAGAAATGCGCCATCAGATAGGGAAAGACGCTTGCGTTGAGCGCACGAGCGCGGGCAAGCAGCGCGCCGTGATCAACGCCGAGCGGCAAGGTCAGCATACGCGCCGAGAGATTCCTGCGGTCGAGGCCGGAGACGAAGCGCGGCATCGGCGGTGCACCGTCGATATGCGCGTGCCAGAAGGCGGTGGCGCGGGCCCGGCTCTCGCCAGCCTCGGCGGCGATGGCCGCGCGGAAGGGGCTGCGCACCGGCACCGGCGCCCCGGCCAGCGCATCCTCGATGTCGCGGCGGATATATTCGCGCGACATGCCGTCGCTGATGAGGTGATGCATGGACAGGACGAGACGTCCCGCGCCCGAGGGGCTGGTCAGCAGCAGGATCCGGAAGGGCCGCACCCCGTCGAGATCGAAGGTCCGCTCGCCGAAGGCAGTAGACAGAGGATCGAACTCGGCATCGTCGGCCGTGACCTCCTCGAAATCGGCCGGGCCGAAACCGTTCGAGACCATGGTCTGCAGCAGCGTGTCGCCATCCCGGCGGAAGCGCAGGTGGAAGCAGTCGTTGAGTTCGATGAGGCGCAGCAAGACGCGCTTCAGCCGCTCGGCCTCGGCAGCACGGAACGGCATCTGCAGGGTCATGTTGATGGCAGCGCCGAAGATGTCCTTGCAGAAGATGTCGTAGATCGTCTGCTGACGGCTGGTGAGCGGCCGGTGGTCCCCGTCCGCCACGTCGAAGGATGCGGGGGCTTGGACCTCGTTCCCGTCTGCCGTCCCCTCACGCAGCTCCCCGCCATTGGCGAGGAGCCAGGCGGCAATGGCTCGCGGCGTGCCCGCCTCGTAGAAGCGCGACTGGGGAATGGCGATGCCGAAGGCCGTCTCCAGCTGCAAGGCGATCAGGCCGAACATCAGCGAATTGCCGCCAAGGCCGATGAAATCCGTATCGAGGCCGCAGGGGCGGCGCAGCACCCGCGAGATCACCTTCTGGACGTGGCGCTCGGCCGGGTCGCCATGGATGTCGCCGGAGAGGTCTCCTTGTCCGGCCGCGAGCAAGGCGGCTGCGTCCGCGACGAGCGCCTTGCGGTCGACCTTGCCGTTCAAGGTGACGGGGAAGCTGGCAAGATGCGTGTAGAGCGAGGGCATCACCGCCGGATGCAAAGCGTCCGAAAGGCGCGCGCGCAGGGCCGGTTCCCGGTCCGGGGCGCCCTGCCAGAACAGGGCCAGCGTCTCGCCCGGCACCTCGGGGGGCGACAGCTTGACCGCGACCGCCCGCTCGACACCCTCGCATCCTTCGGCAAGGCGCTCCACCTCGCCGGCCTCGATGCGAATGCCGTTGACCTTCATCTGGTTGTCGAGACGGCCGAGCAGGAAGAGATCACCGCCGATGACCTCGCCCCGGTCGCCCGTACGATAGGCGTACCAGCCGGGCCGGACCTGCGGAAACGGATCGGCGCCGCCGTCGCGCTGGCGATAGCCGTTGGTCAGATGCGGCGAGGCGAGCACGATCTCGCCGTTGTCGGCGAGTTCGAACGTCACGTCGTCGGCGATGGGGCGGCCCACGGGATAGAGCGTCCCGTTTGTCGGACAGTCTTCGTCGATCAGGCGGCAGAACTTCGCCATCGTGCCCTCGGACGGGCCGTAGAGATTGTAGATGCGTCCGCCATAGCGGCCGCGCAAAGCGGCAACCAGCGGCACTTTCAGCGGCTCGCCGGCGAAGAACAGCGCCTTGACGTCGAGCTTCGGCAGATCGCCGGAGGTAAGCCACGCGGACACGATTGACGGCACCACATGGGCGATGTCGATCCGCTCGCTCGTCAGCCATTGCCAGCCGGAGGCGATGTTGAACCCGGCTTCCGCATCCGGAATGACCAGCGTGCCCCCCGTCACCAGCGGCAACAGCAGGTCGCGATACATCACGTCGAAGGACAGCGGCGTCAGCCAGGAGACGCGCGGCACCTCGCAGAAGCTGCCGACAAGACCCGACTGCCAGGCCATGAAATGGTCGATGCCCTCCATCGTGCCCTCGATGGCCTTGGGCTCGCCGGTGGTGCCGGAGGTGAAGGCGATGTAGGCGGCCTGACGCGGGGCGCGCGGCGCGATGCAGCCGCGCGCGTCCGGCTTCGGCGCCTTGCCGTCCAGCTCGGCGACGATGCCGGCGATCTCCTGGTGGTCGCTCAAGGCGTCGCACCAGTCGAGAAGGGCCTGCTGGCGGGCGAGCGGCAAGCGCCCGTCGACCGGAACGGCAACATCGCCCGATGCCATGGCGGCGAGAATGCCGACGCCGGACTCGATCGAGGGGCGCCCATTTATCCCGACAAGCCCGCGGGCCGAGCGGGACAGACCCTGGCGGCCGGCCCTGCGGATCGCCTCGTACAGGCCGGCATAGGTCAGCTGGCGGGCGCCCTCTTCCATCGCGACGCGGTCACCTTGACCGAAGGCAAGCTCCTCGATCCGCCGCAACACCGAATATGTCATGCCCTTCTCCCGATGACCGCAACCAAACCCTTCTGCAGGACGTAGGAAACCGCGATGCAAGACGGCATCAATTCGGCCCTCAAGCGCTCTGAACGGGTTTTTTCTTGAAAGAGTTTGAGATTACAGATGTTCCGCACTTATGCCGGATCTGAAGAGGGGTATCACGACAACGTGGCGATGTAAATTTTCCCTATCACCAACCGTTGTTCGCACTCCGTATTTCAGGAAATGCAACTTCTGGATGGGAACAAAGCCCCCCTGCCGGGCGAGCGCGCCGTTCGCCTGGCCGCTCCTCGCCCGGGTGCCCTTGTCCGGTCAGATGGTCAACAGTCGGGCCGGTCGGCGCAGCCGACTTCCTGCCGGGCGGCCACGCGCCGCGATCCGGCCACTTCGACGCGGCTGCGCACGCTCAGGACATCCGCCATGTGCTTGCCGTCGGTCGCCCGGGTGACCCGGCAACGGTGCCGCCACAACAGGTCGTCCCGCTCGAAGTCGACGAGCTCGATGGAGATGGCTTCGCCGGGATCGATATTGGCGTGATAGGCGACACTGCGCCAACGGGTGATGGCGTTGCGCGCAAAGTCCGGGTCGACGTTCCACTCCGCCCGGTCCACGAAGGCCGGGACATTGGCGAAGTAGAGAAAGCCAGCCCCGTTGAAGTCCTGCGAGGGACAGGGGAAGAACAGTTGCGGCCGATGATCGGCGGCAACGATCGCCCCCTCGTCCCAGGCCCACAAGGTGCCGTCGACACCGCCGTTCGCCAGGTCCGGCTTGCTGGCCTCGGAGACCGGCGGCAGACCCTGGATCTCGACGCGGACCACCGACCGGTTCGACGTCTGGCCGTTGCGGTGAACGAAGACCGAGACCATGCGCACCACACCGAGCAGGGCACCGCCGATGCTCAGCCGGTGTTCGCTCTGCACCTGGGTGCGCGACAGGCGGAACAGGCTGGAGCGGATCACCAGCGTGTCGTTTTCCTTGGCCAGATCGAAGCGCGCGCCCTCGATCCGCACGGAGCGGAACGCGGCATAGACCGTGTGCCCGGCCTCGTCATAGAAGTCGGGAAAGTCGTATTCCGCCATGCGCGCGAGCTGGATCCAGTGGCGATGGCCCAGCTCCTTCAGCAGCCAGGCCTCCGACAGTCCGCTGAAGGCCAGATGCGGCATGCCGAGATGGACCCGGTGGGTGCTCGCCCAGCCTGTCGCCCGTTCCCGGTGGGACGCCACCCCTGGCCCGGACCGGGGCCGGTTTCTCTCTTGCAGTGTCACGGGACATGATCCTCCGCGATTTCGGGGTCGGCAGGCCGGCGGGACGCCGCCTATTCGAGCCGGTCGGTTCCGGTATCCCTGGCCCAGAGCGGGCCACGATCACGGCGCACCTTGCGCACCATCGCGTCGAAGAGCTTGGCGGCGAAGGCATCGCCCGCGACCAGCTCTTCTGCCGCCGCCGCGCTGCGGAGCCGCACCTCGTCGGTGAGAGGGGTATTGGCACCGGGCAGCATGCCGGCCTGGCACTGGATCTCGGCCGCGCGCTGCGCGTTGTAGAGCAGCCAGAAGGTGCGCGGCACGTCGCGCTCGCCGACCGCAATGCCGTGGTTGCGGAGCACCAGAACGTTCTTGTCGCCAAGGCTGGCGACCATGCGCGGACGCTCGTCGGCAAAGACCGTCACGCCCTCGAAGGCGTGGTAGCCAACGCGGCCGAAGAGCTGCGCACCATAGAAGTCGTCATAGGTGAAGCCGCCTTCCTTCAGCGCGATCGCGGAAATCGGCGTCGTGTGCGTGTGGGCGATGCA
Source organism: Stappia sp. G46H5W (assembly GCF_058448995.1). Taxonomy (NCBI): domain Bacteria; kingdom Pseudomonadati; phylum Pseudomonadota; class Alphaproteobacteria; order Hyphomicrobiales; family Stappiaceae; genus Stappia; species Stappia sp. G46H5W. Next base: position 50,875 of record NZ_JBZFLL010000007.1, read on the forward strand.
GTGGATGTCGTCGCGCGCCTCGTGGATCGCCCCGTGCAGGGCAAAGCCCGTCCGGTTGGCCGGATAGTCCGACGGCTCGACCAGGTTGCCCTCCACGTCGACCTTCACGAGATTGTCCGGCGTGATCTCCTCGTAGTGCAGCCCGAAGGGATTGACGAGGTAGTGGCGGTTGGGGCCCGGAACACGCAAGGAGATGTGGTTGAAGATCATCTCGGTCCAGCCGAGATAGGCAACGAGATGATAGAACTCGGCAAGCTGGACGCGCATGCGCCGCTCCTCGGCGGCCATCTCGTCCTGCGCCTCGCCGGATTTTGTGCTGGAAACCGTCTTCAGCATGGCTGTCTCCCGTTCGGATGGGGCTCGACCCGGCGGGCGCGCCGCCGGACCTTGGGCACGAGGGTCAGTGGGCGTGCTGGATCAGCGCGGTCAGAACGCTGCGGTCGCCGGAGAAGCGCTTGCGGCCATGAGCGACAAGGATGTTGTCGAGGACGAGCACGTCGCCCTTCTGCCACTGCACCGGCTTCTCGTTCTCCAGCAGCACGTCGTAGATGTGCAGCACGTCCTCGGCCGCGATCTCCGTGCCGTCGCCGTAACGCATGTGGTCGAGAAGCTGCGGCGCCTCCTCGAGCGCGCGGGCCAACCGGTCGGCGGCCTCGGTGCGGCCGTCGAGCCGGGCCCATTTCAGCGCGGAGACGGGCGAGAAGATGTGCACCTGGTTGAACCAGACATCGTCGCCGGAGCGCGGGTGCTGCCGGGTGGTGGGCCGCACCTCCTGCCACAGCTGCATCGATCCGTCGTCCAGCCACTCGTAGCGCCAGCCAGACTTGGCGGCGACCTTCTCGGCGTCCTCGCGCCTGTCGGTGGCGAAAACCTCGTGCCAGGTCTTGGGCACGCCCGGCCGGGAGGCGACCTTCTCCGGCAGCGGCAGGTTGCGGCAGAGCTGCACGCCGCCATGGACCTCGAAGCGCTCGCGGACCTTCGGGTCGATGGCCCGGGTGATCGCGCGCATGTCGCCGATGGTCGTCTGCCCGCCCTCTTCCGGCGGCCGCTCGCAGAAGAAGGAGATGCGGTCGGGCGAATTGTCCGTGTAGGACATTTCCTGGTGCAGCGGGATCGAGTAGGACCCGGGGATCTCGGTCGCGGTCATGATCCGGCCGTTGACGACCTTGCGCGGCGAGGTGCCGCCGACATAGTCCATCAGATCGGGCGCGACCACGTCGAGGACCTTCTGGTAGTCGCTGGACGTGTGAACGCAGTCGAACCCGCGCAGCAGGACGCCGCCGTTCTCGTCGAGCTGGGCGGAAATCCGCTCCTTGGATTCGGCAAGATAGGCGGCGAGCTCGTCGAGGCTGAAACGGGCGCCGTCGCGCGGCGACCAGACCACGATCGGGACATCGGGACCGAGAGTGCTTTCAACGTGCTGCATGACGCGAACTCCTGGTTGGGGTGGGTCGGAAGGCCGGCCTTACGGCTTGACCTGGAAGATCGTGGCGAGCGCCGTCGCCACCAGCTTCTTGCGCGTGCCCGAAAGGGCGTAGACATCGGCGCGGCAGACGGCATGGCGTCCGCCGTAGTTGAGGACCTGGCCGTGGCCGACCAGCGTCTGGCCGACGGCGGGAGCGAACATGTTGAGCTTGTATTCGGAGGTCACGACATCGCCGGCGACGGAGGCGGCCGCCCAGGCGCAGGCGCTGTCGGCCAGAAACCCGATGATGGCGCCATGGCCGAAGCCGTGATGCTGGGTCAGCTCGCGGCGCATGGGAATGCTGATTTCCACCTCGCCGTAGCGATAGGTATCGAGGCTCGCCCCGACCCATACCGCGAAAGGCGTCTTGCCGATCACCGCTCCAATCTCGTCGCGCGAGAGAACCGGCAGTTTTTCCTCGGACATGGACCTGTCTTCACCTCGTCACGTTTGCAAAAAATCCGCGGACCGGACGGGCCTTGCCGGCCCGGTCCGCATTCGGTCAGTCGTCGCCGCTCGCCGCCTTTGCCGGTTCGGCCTCGGCAGCCTGGGACGGCCGGCGGGCAAGGATCGCGAGCGTCTCGTCGAGGTAGCGCTTGCGGGTCTCGGCCCGGCGGATCTTGCCGCTCGAGGTCTTGGGGATGGAGCCCGGCTCCAGCAGGATGATCTTGTGGAAGGTGACATCGGCCTCGCGCAGGATCTCCTGGCGGATCGCCCGCGTCGCCGCGTCGATATCGATCGACTGGCGATTGCCGATCCGCACTTCCTGGGCAAGCACCAAGGTCTGAATGCCGCTGTCGGGATCCTCGACCGCGAAGGCTGCGCCGGAATTGTTCTTCAGGCCCGGCCAGGCACGCTCCGCCACATATTCGATGTCCTGCGGGTAGACGTTGTGGCCGCGGACGATGATCAGGTCCTTGTGGCGGCCCGTGACATAGAGCTCGCCCTCCAGCACGAAGCCGAGGTCGCCGGTGCGAAGATAGCGCTCGCCGTCTTCCTCGCCGGCAATTCGGGCATGGAAGGTGCGCTGCGAGACCTCCTCATTGTCGAAATATCCGAGCGGCACATGCGGGCCGGCGACCCAGATCTCGCCGATCTCGCCATCGGGCATGGCGTCGAAGGTCTCCGGATCGACGATGCGCAGCGTCTCGTCGCGCAGCGCCCTGCCGCAGCCGATCGCCTGCGTCTCGTCCTTCTCGTCGCTCGGTGCGGCGGCCGCGCCCCGCGCCAGTCCCACCCGGCTCACCGGCCGCAGGATCGGCACCTCGCTCCGGCTGCCGCCGGTGATCAGCAGCGTCGCCTCCGCCATACCGAAGCAGGGGTAGAAGGTCTCGGGACGGAAGCCGATGCCGGAAAAGGCCTCGGTGAAGCGCTGCAGGGTGCCGGCGCGCACCGGCTCGGCGCTGTTGAACGCAAGCTTCCACGACGACAGGTCGAGGCCGGCATCGATGATCAGGTCGCGGCGCTCGATGCACAGATCGTAGGCGTAGTTCGGCCCGCCGCTGACCACCGCGCGATAATCGCTGATCGCCTTCGGCCACAGCCAGGGCCGGTGGGCGAAGAGATTGGGTGACATCAGGATGCAGAACGTGCCGAGATAGAACGGCTCCAGCACGTTCGCGATCAGCCCCATGTCGTGATAGAGCGGCGCCCAGCCGACATAGGTCGGATTGTCGTCGTTGCCGAAGGCCTCGGCCATCATCTCCAGGTTGGCAGCCAGATTGGCATGGCTGACCATCACGCCGCGCGGCACCGAGGTGGAGCCGGACGTGTACTGGATGAAGGCGAGTTCGTGCGGCAGCGCCTCATGCGGGTCGGCGGTTGGCGCAGACCCGCCTTCATCGAGATCGATGGCAATGAAGGTAGCGTCCCGGTAGCTCGGCAGCGGGCTCAACTGGGCGCGGACGAGCGAGGCCTGGTCGAGATTGCTGAACACCACGGCGGCGGCGGCATTCTCGGCGATGGCATGCACCGTGTTGCGCAGGCGCGAGCCCTTGAGAGGCACCATCGGCACCGGCACCACGCCGGCGAAATGGCAAGCGAAGAAGGCAACCACGAAGGCAAGTCCGGTCGGGAACATCAGGATCGCCCGGTCGCCGGGGCGCGTGTGCTGCCGTAGGCGCTGGCCGTAGATGCGCGCCAGCCGGTGCAGCTCGGCGTAGGTCAGCGCCTCCTGCTCGACATTCTCCGGGCCGAGATAGAGGAAGGCCCGGTCGTCCGGCCGCGCGGCCGCGTAGGAATCGAGGAGCCCCCAAAGGGTGGGAACGCTGACGCTGCTCAGATCCCGGCTCTTGTCCAGCATGGTCTCTCCTCCGGAAGGGGCATGGGGCGGGCGGACGTGCCCGCGGGTTCGAATTCGGCCCAGCGGGCCAGGGTCCTGATTAGGATCGCCTCAAGGCGGCGCGTCCCGTCGGCATCGAAGAAATGCGCGCCCGGCAGCTCGCCGCAGGTGAAACTGCCGGTGGTGTGGGCCGACCACTCGATGAGCTCGCGCAGCGACATGATCGGATCGTCGGAGCCCTTCACCGCCAGCATCGGGCAGTCGAGCGGCGGCTGGCCGGCATAGCGATAGATGTCGGACAGCTGCAGGTCGGCGCGAATGACGGGCAGCACCTGACGCAGCCAGTCCTCCTTGCCGCGCATATGCTCCGGCACGCCGCCAAGGCGATGGAGCGCGGCAACCAGCTCATCATCGGGAAGACTGAACAGCTCGCCGTGGCTGAGCTGGCAATGGGGCGCGCGGCGACTGGCGACGACAAGGCCGGCGGGCATGTCCTCGCCGATCAGCCGCAGGAAGCGGGTCAGCTCGAAGGCGATCAGCGCACCTAAGCTGTGACCGTAGAAGACGAAAGGCCGCCGGGATCCCGCGCGGGATTTCAGGAAGTTGCGGACCAGGCCGGGGACCAGGGCACCGGCCCATTTCGGCAGGACGTGGCAGGTCTCCGCCGTACGACCGGGAAGCTGCACCCGGTGCAGCGCGACTTCCGCGGGAAACTTCGACTGCCAGGCCGCAAAGGAGTGGCGGCTGCCACCGGCATGGTGGAACACGTAGAGATCGACCGCCGCCCGTGCGCGGTCGCTGACAAAGATTTCGGCCCTCGCGCTCACGCCGTCCCCCGTTGCGTGGAGAAGCGGATGTCCAGCCGCTCAGGGCCGCGCAGGATCAGGCTGTTGGCCTGCCAGCGGCGCTCGGGATCGACGCGCTCGAAATCGCCGTAGCCGTTCAGCAGCACCTTGAGGAAGGCATCGCCCTGGACACGGGCGAGCAGTGCGCCGAGGCAGGAATGCATGCCGAAGCCGAAGCCGATATGCGCCGTGCCCTTGCGGTCGAAGCGCAGCTCGTCGGGAGCCTCGAACACCTCGCCGTCGCGATTGGCCGAGCCGAGGCAGAGCAGGATCTGCTCGCCGGCGGAGATGTCGATGCCGCCGACCGTGCAGTCCTCGACGGCGAGGCGTTTGGTGAACTGCAGCGGCGTCTCGTAGCGGGTGACTTCCTCGATCGCGGAGCGGATCGACGCCGCATCGTCTCCCAGCGCCTCGAACTTTTCGCGGTGATCGAGGATGGCATCGACGAGATTGCCGATGAGGCACTGGGTCGTCTCGGTGCCGGCGACGAAGGACATGACGCAGGCGAAGGCGATCTCCTCCTCCGTCAGGCCGGCGCCATCCACCTGCGCCTCGCACAGGCGGGCGATGATCGTGTCCTTGCCCGACTTGCGGATGCGGGCCGCATGCTCGCCGAAGTAGCCGGTCAGCTCGCGCATGCTGCTCGCCGCCTTCTGGAAGGCGGAGCGGTTCATCATGCCCGGGTCGAGCAGGTAGCGCACGGCGTGGACCTTCTCGGCAATGCCGGGGCGGGCCTCATCATCCACCGCCATCCAGTCGCACAGGATGTCGATGGGCAGCGGCACGGCGATGTCCGCCATGATGTCGCAGCCGCCGCGGGCGGCATGGGTCGCAAGCAGGCGCTCGATCCGGTCGGTCAGCACCGGCAGGAGAGCGTTGATCGCCTCGTTGGAATAGGCCTGGTTGACCAGCCGGCGCAGGCGCATGTGCTCCGGATTGTCCGTGAAGACGATGGAGGTCTGCAGGAAGCGCAGCATCTGGCCATAGTCCTCGAACCGAAGGCGGGCGGCCTGCTTGACCACCGTGTCGGGGATCAGGCGGACGCTGAACTTGCGGCTGCGCATGACGGCGAGCACGTCCTCGTAGCGCGACAGGATGAGCGTGCCCTTGGTGCGCAGGATCGGAGCCTCGCGGCGCAGGCGCGCATAGACCGGATAGGGATCGGCACGGAAGGCCGGGTCGAGCGGGTTGAAGACGATGTCCTGGCCTGCCGGCACGCGGGCAGCAGCGCTGCCTGCACGGGGTTCTGCTGCTGGGGCGGTGACGGTCATGGCACGGTTCCCTGTTGCTGGACGCGGGCAAGACGGGGTCGCCCGGCGGCACGGCTTGCGCCGCCGGTGGTGTTCGACGCGGGCAGCGGGCCGGCGAATAGGCCGGCCCGGTTCCACTCACATCCTCGAGGTTTCGGAAACCGGACGGTCGGTCGGACGCAGCGAGATGCGCAGCAGGCCGATCTTGCCCGTGTAGAAGCCGATGGAGGTCTGCTTGAGATAACGCTCGTAGCGCTCGGTGACGGTCTCGCCGACCAGCTTCACCGCCTCGTCGCGCCGCCGGCGCAGGTTGCGCGCCCACGCATCGTAGGTGCGGGCATAGTGCAGGCGGTGGTTGACCAGATAGGTCACCTCCATCACCCCGTCCGCCGCCGCGGCGATCTCGTCCAGCCGCGGCAGGTCGGCGGCCGGGAAGATCTCCTCGTTGATGAACTGGCTGGCTTCCTCGTTGCGCATGGTGCCGTAGACGAAGGTCTGCAGCGACATGCGCCCGCCGGGCGTCAGCCACTTGGAACAGGTGGCGAAGAAGTCGCGATAGGTCTCGATCTTCACCTCGCGGCTGTCCTCGGGCTTGGCGAAATGCTCGAAGGCGCCGACAGAGATGATGCTGTCATAGGGACGGTCGGGCTTGTGCTGGGTCCAGCTCTCGAGGCGCACCTCGATCTGCGGGATGCCGAAGCTGCGCACATTGTCCGCCTGGTCCTCGCTCAGCGTCAGGCCGACGATCCGCTTCAGGCCGGAATAGCTGCTGGCCTTGCGCACCAGCGCGCCCCAGCCGCAGCCGACGTCGAGCAGGGATTCCGCCTTGTCCGCCCGGGCTTCGCGCAGGTGATGGTCGATCTTGCGCTGCTGGGCGGCGGCCAGCGTGTCGTCCTCACCCTCCCACAGGGCGCTGGAGTAGGTGAGCGACTCGTCGAGCCACAGGCGGTAGAAGTCGCGGCTGACATCGTAGTGGTACTGGACCGCGGCCATCGAGCCGCCGTAGTCGGGCTGTTCCGTCTTCATGGTCTCTGCCCTCATCCTGCCGTAGCGTGCTGGCGCTCGGCCTCACGGGCGACACCGGAGGCGATGTTGTCGAGCGTTTCCGCCTCGAACAGGATCGCCAGCGGGATCTCGACGCCGAGCCAGGTCTCCAGGTCCATCGCCAACGCCGTGGTCAGGGCGGAGTCGAGACCGAGGGAATCGAGGCCGTCGCTGCCCTTGATGGACGCCTGGTCCATTCCGAGCACGTTGGAGATGTAGGTCTTGAGCCAGGCAAATACGGCGGCCTCGTCGACCTTTTCCGCGATCTGAACGTGATCCATTGGAACTCCTCCTCTTCCTGCAAGTGCGTCGGGTCAGGCGCTGCGAATTTCCCGGCGCTCGATCTGCTCCTTCGTCGGGACCTTGATGTCCCAGGCCTGACCGAAGAGAGCGAGCAAGCGGATGACCCAGTAACCGGGATCGATGCGGTACCAGGCGAGCCCGAAGGACGCGGAACCGGGGAAGGCGTGGTGGTTGTGGTGCCAGGACTCGCCGAAGATGAAGGGGGCGAGCCAGCTGATGTTGGTGCTCTGGTCGTCGGTGACGAAGCGGCGGCGGCCAATCAGGTGGCACAGAGAGTTGAGCGCGAAGATGCCCTGCTCGACGATGAACATGCGCACCATGCCGCCCCACAGGAAGCCGGTCAGGGCCCCCATCCAGGACTGGCTCACCAGCCCGCCGATCACGGTCGGAATGAGCAGGCCGAGGATGATCCAAGTGTAGTAATGACGGTTCACCCAGATCATCACCCGGTCCTTGAGCAGGTCCGGCGCGTAGTGCACGACATTGGGATAGGGATGCGCCACCATCCAGGTGAAGTGCGCATGGATGAAGCCCTTGATCTTCCCCGAAAAACCGCTGCCATGCAGGTTCGGCGAATGCAGGTCGCCTTCCTGGTCGCCCAGCTCGTGGTGACGCCGGTGCATCGCTGTCCAGGAGATCACGCCGCCCTGCCCCGCCATCGAGCCGAAGATGCCGAGAGCGGCGCGAACAGGCGCCGACGCCTTGAAGCTGCGATGGGTGAAGAGGCGGTGGTAGCCGATCGAGATCCCGAGCCCGCTCAGCGTCCAGAACACGAAGAACAGCGTCAGGTCGGCGGTCGTGATCGGGTGAAAGAACAGCAACACGATCGCACAGGCGGTACCGAGGATCGGCAGCACATCGAACAGGAAAAAGTGCATCCTCTGCATCTTGTGCAGGTGCGGACTGTCGATGACCTTCTGGCGCGGCTGCCCGGGCAGTTGCGCCTGCTGGAACATCTGATGAGCGATCTGGTCGCCTCTGTTGAGCATCACTCTTCCTCCAATCGCAGCCCGCAAGTCGCCGGAACGGACCGTCGGATGACCTGTGTACATGAAGTATTTCTCGCACAAATACATCGTATTCGAACGAAAAATAGCTATTTATCACTTGATCACGCTAACAGTGAGGATGTTTTTGCCGAAATTCTTTAAATATATCGAGTGAGTCACTTCAAATATGAAGACCATTACAAGAAAGTTGAAGAATGATTCCTTACGTAAATTTATCAATATCGTCATTATTTACGATATTGATTTCTTCTTTGTCGCGAAGAAGTGTTTCACGCGTCACGCGATGCAGCCCCCACCCCGCGATCGGACCGCGTAGAGAAACGAGCCGGCCATCAAGCCACGCGAACAAGAGAAACACCGCAATCCAGGCTTGCATCAACCGCTGGCAGCCCTGTAAAGCAGGCGCCGCGGAACGCCCCTTCCTCCCGCTCGAGAGCTCCGGCCGGCCATGACTTACGATGACGCGAACATGCTCTCGGCGTTTCTCATCTATATCGTCGGAGCGGCCAGCCCCGGGCTCGGCAACATGACGATCGCGACCACGGCGATCCGGCAGGGTCGCCCCTCGGGCTTTGCGGTAATGGCCGGGGTGATGGCCGCCGGGCAGACCTGGGCGCTGCTTGCGGCCTTCGGCCTGTCCTCGGTGCTGGTCGCCATGCCGGCGGCGATGATGGCCGTGGGCGTGGCCGGCGGCGGTTATCTCGTCTGGCTGGCGTGGAAGACCTTTCGCCAGTGGAAACCCTCGACGGGACCGACCCGGGATCAGGAGGCGGGGCAGAACGGCGCCCGGATCGGGCTCGCCGGCCATTTCCGGCGCGGTTTCCTGATCCAGATCCTCAATCCCAAGGCGAGCGTCGGCTGGATCCTCATCATCACAGCCGGGGTACGGCCGGAGTCGCCCTGGTACGCGCCCCTGGTGATCGTGCTCGGCTGTCTCGTCCTCGGCCTGTGTATCTTCTCGGCCTATGTGCTGCTGTTTTCCTCGCGCGTGCTGAACCGCGAGGAAGTCGCGAACTCGACCGGCTTCCGCTATGCGCTGGCGGCCGTCTACGGCCTGTCCGGCCTGTGGCTGATCGTCGACAGCCTGAAAATCTCAGCCTGACACAACAAAAAAGGCGCGGACCGTTTCCGGATCCGCGCCCCTGATCGATGAGCCGGCGGTGCGCCAGCGCTTGTGGGCTCAGCCCTTCGGCATCGTCGCCTGCATGGATGGGCGCTCCGAGACGATCTTGAACCACGCCGCAAGGCCCGGATGGGCGCTGCGCCAATCCTTGTCCGGGAACCGGAAGTCGAGATAGCCGAGGGTGCAGGCCGCGGCGATCGACCCCATCGACAGCGGTCCCTGCAGGTGCGACAGCCAGGTCGTCTCCAGCGCATCGAGGCCGCTGTCGATCTTCTCCATCTGGCCGCGATGCCAGTCGTCCCAGTAGAGCGCTTCGGGCCGCATGATCTTCTCGTAGCGGGCGAGCAGCGCCGCATCGAGGATCGAATCGGCCAGCGCCTCCAGCGTCATGACGGCAAAGCGCTCGTTGCCCTCGGTCGGCACCAGCACCGGCGAGGCGGCCTGCGCATCCACATAGGCGCAAATCACGCGGCTGTCGTAGATCGCGGACCCGTCGTCCAGCAGCATGGTCGGCACCTTGCCGGACGGGTTGCTGGCGACGATGGTCTTGTCGCGGTTGACCGGGTTGGCCGCCGAGCCGAGCAGTTCGATCCGGTCCACGACGCCCTTCTCGTGGGCAACGACCATGACCTTACGCACATAAGGCGAGGCGGGGGAGAAATAGAGCTTCATCAACACTCTCCAGTAGGGTTTCAGAAATGTCCGGCCTGTGCCTGGCTCGCCTGGCGCAGCGCGGCTTCCGGGTCGGCCTCCAGCCGGTCGGCAAGGAGCTGGCCGGCGAATATGACATGTTCGCTCATCAGGTTCTGCGCCCGCGTACCGTCCCTGTCGCCCAGCGCCTTGAGAATACGGCGGTGGTCGTCGTGGGAGCGGTGGATGACCTCGAAATCGTCCCAGAGAATCACGCGGTCGGAAACGAGCGGCACGTTGTGAGACTGATGGACGAAGCGGCCGATCCAGCGGTTGCCGGCCGCGCCGATGATGGTCTCGTGGAACTCCACGTTCATGCGTCGGTAGGACGGCAGCTGATCGGGATCGAGCCGCCCGACGGACAGGATCGCATCGCCCTCGTCGACCAGCGCCTCCATACGCACGAGCTGCGCCTTGTTCAGCCCCGCCTCCGCCGCCAGCCGGCAGGCAAGCCCTTCCAGGTTCGCCCGGACGGTGAAGGCCTGGCGGATGTCGGCGACCAGGAAACGGCGGATGCGATAGCCGCGATTGGGTTCGTAGTCGATCAGGCCGTCCTGGGCGAGCCGGGCCAGCGCGGTGCGCAGGGGCGTGCGCGAAACGCCAAGAATTTCCGCGAGCTGGTCCTGATGCAGCCGTTCGCCGGGCGCGAAGCGGCCTTCCAGGATCATCTCGCGAATGGCGGTCGCCGCTGCATCCGCGCTGGTGACGTCGGCTGTCGGTGCCGGTGCCTGATCGAGTGGTGTCATGGATCCAAAATGACCTGTTTCACGCGACGTGACAAGCGTGACCTCTCAGGAATTTATCCAAAACAATCGAAAATCGGCTGAAACTAGATTGACAGTCGCGATAATGTATCCAATCCTGAGGCGAAATAAGGGAGGGTACGGATGGCACTCACAGCGTTCGTCACCGGCGCGGCAGGCGGTATAGGCCGCGCTGTCGCCAAGCGGCTCGCCGCAGACGGTTTCTCGATCATTGCCACCGACATGGATGCCGACCGGGCGCACGAGCTTGTCGCCTCGCTGCCGGGCGCCGGCCATGTCGGGCTCGCGCTCGACGTCAGCAGCGAAGAGGCGGTGATCGCCTGTCTTCGCGAGGTCGAAGCGGACATCGCACCGGTCAACGTGCTGGTGGCCGCCGCCGGCATCCTGATCCTCGACGAAAACGGCCAGCGCCGCCCACTCACCGAGACCAGCTTCGAGGAGTGGGACAAGACGCAGACGATCAACAGCACCGGCACGTTCCTGCTGCTGCGCGAATATCTGCGCCACCGCACCCGTGCCCCGCTGGATCACGCGCGCTTCGTCGGCTTTTCCTCCGTCGCGGCACAGCTCGGCGGCTACCGCTCCAGCTCGGCCTATATCGCCAGCAAGAGCGCGATCCTCGGCCTCATCAAGGCCGGTGCCCGCGAGGCGGCGCCCCTCGGCGTCACCGTCAACGCGGTCGCTCCCGGCCTGATCGACGCGCCGATGCTGCGCCTGTCGCTCGATCCTTCCCAGGACGCTGAGATTTCCCGCAACATCCCGATGGGCCGGATCGGCACGCCGGAGGATGTGGCCGGAGCCGTCTCCTATCTCGCCGGTCCGGACGGTGCCTATGTGACCGGCGCCACGCTGGACATCAACGGCGGCTACCGGATGCAATGACCATGCTGGAGCGCGCCCTCAACCAGATCGCAGCCCTGCTTGCCGGGCTCGCAGCCCTCGCCCTGCTGGCGATGATGCTGCACGTGACGGCGGACGTCGCGGGCAAGTACTTCCTCAACGCCCCGATCCCGGGCACCGCCGAGGTCGTGGCCAGCTACTACATGATCTCGGTCGTGTTCCTGCCGCTGGCCTGGCTTGAGGTGAAGAACGGCCCGATCGTCGTGGAGCTGTTCTTCGACATGGCCAACCCCACGGCGCGGCGCGTGATGCTGCTGCTCGGCACGCTGCTGTCGCTTGCCGTCTACGGGCTGATCGCCTGGCTTTCCTGGCAGCCGGCCATCTATGCCTGGGAAATCGGCGAGATCGTCGAAGGCGCATGGAAGGTCGTCGTCTGGCCGACCAAGTTCCTGCTGCCGCTCGGCCTCGGCCTTGCGTGCCTTGCCCAGTTCACCCGCCTCGTGCTGATCCTCTCCGGCCGCGATGTCCTGCCGGCGGAAGACCAGCCCCAGCACGCAGATCCAGTCTGAGGCCCCGATCATGGACCGTCTCGAAATCGGTTTCGTCGGCATCGTCCTGACGCTCGTCCTCATCGGCCTGCGCGTTCCCATCGGCGTTGCCATGGGCGCGGTCGCCATCGGCGGCATCTTCGCCATGCTCGGTGCCATGCCGGCCATCGGCATCGTCAAGGCCGTGCCTTACGAGCTCGTCGGCGACTGGAACCTGTCGGCAGTGCCGATGTTCCTGCTGATGGGCTACATCGCCTCGGGCGCCGGGCTCACCAAGGGCCTGTTCGCCGCGGCCCGCGTGTTCCTCAACCGGGTGCCGGGCGGTCTCGCCTCCGCGACCGTCGCCTCCAGCGCGCTGTTCGCCTCGGCCAGCGGGTCGAGCGTCGCAACCGCCGCCGCCTTCTCGCGCATCGCCATCCCGGAAATGCTGAAGGCCGGCTATGCTCCCTCGCTCGCGGCCGGTTCGGTCGCGGCCGCCGGCACGCTGGGGTCGCTGATCCCGCCGAGCGTCCTGCTGATCGTCTTCGGCCTGATGATGGACGTGTCGATCAGCGAGCTGTTCATCGCCGGCCTCATCCCCGGCCTGCTGTCGGCCGTGATGTTCGTCGGCATGATCTCGCTGCGCACCATGCTCAATCCCCAGCTGGCGCCCAAGAGCGACGAGGTCTACAGCTGGGCGGAGAAGCTCGAGCTGATCAAGGACGTGTGGCCGCTGCCGGTGCTGATCGCCGGCGTGCTCGGCGGCATCTTCACCGGCATCTTCACGGCCACCGAGGCCGGCGCCATCGGCGCGTTCCTCGCCTGCATCATCGCCGCGGCCCGTCGCCAGCTCGATATCCGGGTGATGCGCTGCGCGCTGATCGACACCGCACTCGGCACCGCGGCGATCTTCATCATCGTCGTCGGCGCGGCCCTGTTCGCCCGCTTCATCGCCCTGTCGACGGTGCCGGTCTGGGTCACCAACTTCTTCGACGGCTACAGCGCCCTCACCGTGATCCTGATGATCGGCGCGCTCTACCTGGTGCTCGGCTGCTTCCTGGAAAGCATCTCGATCATGCTGCTGACCCTGCCGGTGCTGGCGCCGATGCTGGCCCTGCTCGGCGTCGACCTGATCTGGTTCGGCATCCTGACCGTCAAGCTGCTGGAGATCGGCCTCGTCACGCCGCCGGTCGGGATGAACGTCTACGTCATCCGATCCAGTCTCGGCAGCACCATACCCCTCGGCCAGATCTTTGCCGGCGTCAGCTGGTTCATCCTGGCCGACTTCATCACGCTGGCCCTGCTGATCGCCTTCCCGGCCATCAGCCTGTGGCTGCCCGCAATCATGGCGAACTGACCCCCAAACACCTCGTTCGCCTGATCCGATCGGCGCCCGACAAGAAGCGCCGGAACATGGGAGGAAGACATGAAGAAACTGCTCGCCCTTGCGACCCTGACTGCCGGCCTGATGGGCTCGGCCGCCTATGCGGACGTGTACCAGGCCACCAACTGGATGGCTCCGGTCCACATCCTCAACGAGGAGACCTACCAGAAGTTCTCCAAGGACGTGGCGGCCGCGACCGATAGCGCCATCACCTTCGAGGTCTATTCCAGCGGCGCGCTGGTGCCGGCCAAGTCGACCATGCAGGCGATCCGCGACGGCGTCGCCCAGCTCGGCATCGTCTATCCGGGCTACACCCCCTCGGAGCTGCCGCTCAACAACGTGCTCAACGACCTCGTCTTCGTTTCCGATGACGATATCGCCTCGGCCTTCGCCTATACCGAAATGGGCATGACCAACGCGCGCATCGTCGGCGAGTGGAAGAAGAACGGCGGCATCTTCGCCGGCGGCTACTCCACCCCGGTCTACAACTTCATCTGCGTGAAGCCGATCCGCGCGGCCGCCGATGCCAAGGGCCTGAAGATCCGCACCGCCGGCGGCGCCCAGACTTCCTGGGTCGAAAATCTCGGCGGCGTTCCGGTCTCCGTGCCGATCGGCGACGTCTATTCCGGCCTCAGCCGCGGCTCCATCGACTGCACCATGTCGGACCCGACCAACCTCGACAAGGGCAACAAGTTCTGGGAAGTCGCCAAGTCCGTGACGACCCTGCCGATGGGCGTGGTGCTGGGCGCCAACTACGTGATCAACCCGGGCTTCTGGAAGGGGCTTGCCCCCGAACAGCGCCGCGTGCTGCTCGACAACATGGCCATTGGCAATGCCCGTGCGCAGGTCGCCTATCACGTCGGCGTCGCCGCGGCGATGAAAGGCTCCAAGGAGCGCGGCCTTGAGATCATCGAGCCGTCCGAGGACCTCAGCGCCAAGCTGAAGGAGTTCCAGACCAACTTCGTCGCAGGCCTGCCGAAGAAGTCCATGGACGACCGCAAGGTCGAGGATCCGACCGACCTCATCGAGGAGTTCCAGGCACTTCAGACGAAGTGGAAGGGGCTGCTTGAAGGGGTCGACCGCACCGACGCCGACGCGCTGGCCAAGATCCTCCAGGAGAACCTGTACTCGAAGATCGACGAGAACAGCTTCGGCCTGAACTGACGCTCCTGCGGCGGGTGCCGGACCTCTCCCCACGGTGCCCGCCGCTTTTTTGCCTCCCCTTTCGACCTGACGGATCATTGCCAATGACACAGAACCCCATCGCCATCGTGACCGGCGGCGGCGCGGGAATTGGCGCGGCCATTTCCCGTGTCCTTGCCGAGAACGGCCATCAGGTCATCGTCGCCGATCTTGCCGCGGACAACGCGGAAGCCGTCGCCTCCGCCATCCGCGCAAGCGGCGGCAGCGCCCGCGCCCATGCGCTGGACGTCACGGATGCGGCTGCCGTCGCCCGCCTCGCCGAGGAGGCCGGCGACGTGCGCCTGCTCGTCAATAATGCCGGCATCTTCAACGTGAAGGGCTTCTTCGAGCTGGCGCCCGATGATTTCCGGCGGATGTACGAGGTCAACCTCGTCGCCCTGTTCGACCTGTCGCAGAAGATCGCCGCGCGCATGCAACCGGGCGGCGCCATCGTCAACATCGCCTCGCGGGCGATGCTGGGCGCGCGCCACTACGCCCATTACGTCGCCTCCAAGGCGGCCGTCGCAGGCCTGACCCGCGCCATGGCGCTCGACCTTTCCGAACGCAAGATCCGCGTCAACGCGGTCGCCCCCGGCGTCATCGAGACCGACATGCTGAAGGCGCGCTCGGACACCGACCTTGACGGTCTGCGGGCGCAGCAGCCGATGGGCCAGCTCGGCGCGCCGGACGACATCGCCCATGCCGTCGCCTTTCTCGGCTCGCCTCAGGCGGGCTTCATCACGGGTCAGGTGCTGCTTGTCGACGGTGGCCGCTCGCTCGGCGGCACCACCAGCTTCTGACCATCCCCCGACCCGAGGACGGGATCATGGACACCAATCGTTTCTCTGGCCGCCTGGCCATCGTCACGGGCGCAGCCTCCGGCATCGGCTTCGCCATCGCCGAACGCCTTGCCGCGCAAGGAGCAACCGTCATCGCCGTCGACCGCGACGCGGACGGTCTGTCCCGACTGCCGGAAGGCATCGAGACGGTGACGGCCGACGTCACCGATCCGGCGCTGCCCGACACTCTTTCCAATGCTCTTGCCGGGCGCCCGCTCGCCATTCTGGTCAACAATGCCGGAGTGGGCGGGGGCGGCCGCGCCGACGAGACCAGCGCCGAGGACGTGCGGCGCTATTTCGAGATCAACGTGCTGCCGGTCTTCATGCTCAGCAAGTTCGCAATCGGCGAGATGCGCCGCACCGGCGGCGGTGCCATCGTCAACATCGCCTCGATCTACGCCATCGTCGGAGCGACCGGCAGCGCCGGCTACAGCACCAGCAAGGCCGCCGTCGACGGCATGACCCGCCAGATGGCGACCGACTTCGGGCCGGAGAACATCCGCGTCAACGCGGTCGCTCCCGGCCTCATCGAAACGCCGCTGACCGCCGAGCGGATCCGCACGGAGACCTGGCGCAAGCATGTCTTCATCGAGCAGGCGCCGCTGCGCCGGGTCGGAACGCCGGGCGAGGTGGCCGACGCCGTCGCCTTCCTCGCCAGCGACGAAGCCGCCTTCATCACCGGCGCGACGCTTCGCGTCGACGGCGGCTGGGCCGTCGGCCGCTACCCCCGCCCGGGAGATGTCGCATGACACGGAACGATCCGGTCCTGAAGGATGCGTACGACCTGATCGTCGTCGGCTCGGGGGCCGCCGGCATGGCGGCCGCCATCGCCGCACGGCTTGCCGGGCTCGAGGTTGCGATCATCGAGAAATCGGCCCATTTCGGCGGCTCGACGGCGGTTTCCGGCGGGGCGATCTGGATCCCCGACAATCCGAAGATGCGCGCCGGCGGCATGAGTGACGACAGGCAGGAGGCCTTCCGCTACATCGAGGCCGAGACCGGCAACCGGCTCAACGCCGATGTCGTACACGCCTTTCTCGACAACGGCCCGCGCATGGTCGACTTCTTCGAGAAGCACACCGCCCTGCAGTTCGACTACCGGGCCTACTCGCCCGACTATCATCCGGACACGCCGGGCGCCGCGCTCGGCGGCCGCGTGCTGGACGCCAAGGACTATGACGGCCGCCGGCTCGGCCGCTGGTTCGCGAAGCTGCGCCCGCCCATCGCCGATTTCACCATCTTCGGCGGGCTGCTGCTGAACCGCTTCGACATCGGCCATTTCATGAAGATGACGCGCTCGCTGCCTTCCGCGATGCATGCAGCGCGGCTGATGGCCCGGCATCTTCGCGACCGGCTGACCCATCCGCGCGGCACCCGTCTGGTGCTCGGGCAGGCCGTCGCCGGCCGGCTGGCCGAAAGCGTGCTGGCGCTCGACATCCCGATCTTCCTGGAAACGCCGCTTGCCGGTATCCGCCGCACCGACGGCCGGGTCGACGGCGTGGACGTCACCCATGACGGCGCAACACGCACGCTCACCGCGCGGCGCGGCGTGGTGCTGGCGGCCGGCGGGTTTCCGCAGAACGCGGCCCGGCGCAAGCAGGTGATGCCGCATGTCGCAGCCGGCGCCCCGCACTATTCCATGTCCCCCGCCGACAGCACCGGCGACACGCTGGACCTTGCAACGAAGGTCGGCGCTGCGATCACCGAAGGCAACAGCAACGCCGCGTTCTGGACGCCGGTCTCGCTGCTGCCG
This sequence comes from Stappia sp. G46H5W, assembly GCF_058448995.1. Lineage (NCBI taxonomy): Bacteria > Pseudomonadati > Pseudomonadota > Alphaproteobacteria > Hyphomicrobiales > Stappiaceae > Stappia > Stappia sp. G46H5W. The sequence continues at coordinate 68,175 of NZ_JBZFLL010000007.1, forward strand.
GGCAAGGGCGGCCCCCGCCCCTTCCCTCACCTCTTTCTCGACCGGGCAAAGCCCGGCGTCATCGCGGTGGGTCCCGACGGCAAGCGCTTCGCCAACGAGGCGACGTCCTATCACGACTTCGTCCAGGCGATGCTGTCGAGCGGCAATACCTCGGCCTGGCTGGTCTGCGATCACCGTGCGCTGCGGCGCTACGGCATGGGCGCGGTGCGTCCGTTCCCCGCACCGTTCGGCCATCACCTGCGCTCAGGCTACCTGAAGCGCGGCCGCGATGCGGCGGAGCTCGCCCGCGCCATGAACGTGCAGGAAGCCGCGCTGGCTCAGACCATCGCCGGCTTCAACACGGATGCGGCCGAGGGCACCGACCGTGCGTTCGGCAAGGGATCGACCGCCTACCAGACCTATCTGGGCGATGCGGAAAACGCTCCCAATCCCTGCCTGCGACCGCTCGACCAGACGCCCCTCTATGCCATCGAGATCTTCCCCGGCGACATCGGCACCAGCATCGGCCTGTCGGCGAACGGGCGCGGCGAGGTTCTCGCCACCGACGGCACGCCGATCCCCGGCCTCTATACCTGCGGCAACGACATGAACTCGATCATGGCCGGCAGCTATCCAGGTGCGGGCATCACGCTCGGCCCCGCCCTCACCTTCGGCTATATCGTCGGCCACACCGCGGCTGGGCTGGAGCCCTGAGCGGCTCGGCAAGACGCTGAAACGACTGCGGCCTGCCCCGGTTTCCGGAGCAGGCCGCAATGCGTTCGGGCAGACTGTGGCTGCGTTCAGCCGCGCGGTCCGATTGTCGTCGTCACCGGCGCAAGGCCGGAAATCTCGACACGGCAGACATCGCCCGGCACCATCGCGCCGACGCCGGCCGGCGTGCCGGTGTAGACGAGATCGCCGGGGCGGATGGTCACGGACGAAGACAGTGCGGCGATGATCTCCGGCACCGACCAGATCAGCAGGTCGAGCGTTGCATCCTGGCGGGTCTCGCCGTTGACCGTGAGCTGCACGCGGGTCTCGTCCGGCAGCGCCTTGCCCGGCATCGGAGTGATCTCGCCGCAAACGGCGGAACGATCGAACGCCTTGCTCCAGTCCCACGGGCGACCGCGGTCGCGCAGCGCGATCTGGATGTCGCGGCGTGTCAGGTCGTTGCCGGTCGCATAGCCGTAGACATGCTCCAGCGCCTTTTCGACCGGAATGTCCGCGCCTTCCTTGCCGATGGCGATCACCAGTTCGGCCTCGTGGTGGAAGTTCTCGGTCAGCGGCGGATAAGCGACCGTCTCGCCGTCCTGCACCAGCGCATCGGCCGGCTTGGTGAAGAAAAACGGCGGCTCGCGCTCCGGCTGAAAGCCCATCTCGCGAATGTGGTCGGCGTAGTTGCGGCCGACACAGAAGATCCGGCGTACCGGAAACCGCCCAGCCTCACCGGCGACCGGCAGGCTGCTGACCGGTGTCGGCTCAAAGATGTAATCCATGGTCTTTCCTTCCCTCGTCATCGCGGTCAGCGGACCGCGACCGTCATGGTTCCGATGCTGCTGATCTTGGCGCGCATCTCGTCGCCGGCCTTCACCTCGCTGACGCCTTCGGGCGTGCCGGTGAACAGCAGGTCGCCCGGCATCAGGGTGTAGAAGGACGAGGCGCGCTCGATCAGCGTCGCAAGATCGCGGATGAGGTCCGCGGTGCGGGCCTTCTGGCGCGTCACGCCGTTCACGCTCAGCTCCAGGTCCAGGTCGGACGGGTCGGCGATCTCGTCCGCCGTCACCATCCAGGGGCCGAGCACCGAGTAGCTGTCGCAGGACTTGCGCATGCTGCGCTCCTGCGTGCCGCGCACGGTCATGTCCAGCCCGATCGCATAGCCGGCGACATGGTCCAGCGCGGTCTCCCGCGACACCCGGTCGGCCTTGCGGCCGATTACCGCGACCAGTTCGACCTCGTGGTCGTTGCGGACCTCCGGGAACCGGATCGTCACCGGCTCGCCGGCGCCGATCAGCGAGCTCGTTGCCTTGAGGAAGAGGCCCGCCTTGTCGATCGGCATGATGTTGGTGCCGTGATGGATGTTCGGGTCTTCCAGCGCCTCGTCGAGATGCAGGCGGTAGTTCACCGGCGCGCCGATGATCTTGCGCGGCGAAGCGACCGGCGGCAGCAGGCGCACGCTGGCGAGCGGCACGGCAGGCGTCTCGTCGGCCAGCGCCTCCATCTTCGGGCGCAGCCCGTCCAGCGCGGCGATCAGCGGGTCATGATCGGGCAGCGGATAGGTGTGGGACGGCAGGTCCTCCAGCACGGCGGAGACGTCGTGAACGCCCTCTCCACGCACCACGCCCAGGCGGTTTTCTCCAAAACGACACAGTTTCATTGTCCGGTCCTCCCGACCTTTTGCGGCGCGGGCAGGATCGTTCCCTCGCACCGTCCGAATCCGATCCGCTGGCCGTTCACCTCGCCCCAGCCGGTCAGCGTCACGCTGTCGCCGTCCTCCAGGAAGACACGCGAGCCGCCGGCGGACAGCTCCACCGGGTCGCGGCCGCCCCAGGTCTGTTCCATCAGGCAGCCGAAGGCCTCGCGCTCCGGCCCGGAGATGGTGCCGGATCCGAGCAGGTCGCCGGTCTGCATCCGGCAGCCGCACAGGGCGTGATGGGTCAGCAGTTGCGGTGCGCAGTAGTAGAGATGCCTGGTGTTGGTGCGCACGATACGACTCGGCGCACCGCCCTCGGGCGTCAGATGCGCCTCCAGCGTCAGGTCGAAGAAATAGTCCTCCGGCTCCTGCAGATAGGGCAGAAGCGGGGTGTCGCGCTCAGGCGGGCCGCAGCGGAACGGCTCGAGCGCCGCACGGGTCACGACCCAGGGGCTGATCGAGGTGGCGAAGGCCTTGGACTGGAACGGCCCGAGCGGCTGGCCCTCCCAGCGCTGGATGTCGCGCGCCGACCAGTCGTTGAGCAGCACGAAGCCGAACAGGTGCTCCCACGCCTCGGCGACCGACAGGGTCTCGCCCATCTGCGTCGGCAGGGCCACGACGGCACCGAACTCGACCTCGATGTCCAGCCGGCGGCAGGCGGTCAGCTCGGGCATCTCGGCGCCCTCGCTCCGCACCTGGCCAAGCGGCCGGCGCACCGGCGTGCCCGAGACGACGACGGTGGACACCCGGCCGTTGTAGCCGATGGGCATGTGCGGCCAGTTCGGCGTCAGCGCATTCTGCGGGCCGCGCAGGATCGAGCCGGAATTGAAGGCGTGCTGGCGACCGGCATAGAAATCCGTGTAGCCGGTGACGCGGAACGGCAGATGCATGCGCACCTCGCTCATCAGCGGAAGGGCCGAGGCGCGGAGCGCCGCATTGTCGCGCAGGTCCGGCGAGCCGTCCTCGGCGAGCAGGTCGGTCAGGCGGGCGCGCAGGGCAGCCCAGGCCTTCGGACCGGCCGCCATGAAGCTGTTGATGCCAGGCTCGTCAAGACCCCAGCCGCCGGCGGCCTCGCCGAGCAGGCCGGATGCCGCCAGCGCGGCAAGGTCGACCACATGATCGCCGATGGCGACACCGCAGCGCGGAGCGTCCCCGCCACGCGAAAACACCCCGTATGGCAGATTCGCCAAGGGAAAGTCTCCTGAGGGCGAATTGGCCCCAGGCACCCAAGAAGATTGCATTTTTTCCTCCCAAAGACGCTGCCCAAAGGGTGTTTGCCCCCTGTCCGTCCTCCGGCTTGCGCCAGCTGGCAACGTTGTATTGCATTCACTTTTGACATTGATGGCAGGAAATCAAGATCGAAATCATTGACAGTCGGCATTTTCGTATACACTTTTGATCAGCACCTACCGAAACGAGGGATCCGAAACGCGCGGCAAAGCCGCAACGTTCCGGTCTCGAGGAGGAAACAAGGCAAGGTGCGTGGGAGGAAACAACGCTATGACTGCCAAGATCAGGCGGTTGGCCGCGACGCTGTCGCTGTCGACCGGTATTGCTGCGCTTTGCGCGCCCGCCATGGCCCAGGATCTCGGAGAGCCGGTTCCCCAGCTCCAGATCGCCTATTACGCGGCCGACATGGGCCCGATGTACGAACAGTCCGCACGCGTTCTGAGCGAGGAGTGGGCCAAGCTCGGCCTGTCCTTCCAGATGCAGCCGGTCCAGTTCAGCAGCTTCATCTCCAACATCATGGTCGGCGGCGGCCTCGAGGACATGGCCGTCTTCACCGTCGGCGCGGACCCGGATCGCGTGGATCCAACCTATTGGCTTCATGACCTCGGCGCCTGCGGCGCCCGGCGCAACGGCGCCAAGTGGTGCGACGAAGCCTATACCGAGATGGTCAAGAAGCAGCGCGAACTGGTGAACCAGGACGAGCGCCTGGCGCTGGTGCACGAGGCCCAGAAGTATTTCCACGATGTCGCGCCCTGGTGGCCGGCGACGAACACCGTCTACGGCATCCTGTGGAACAGCGACAAGTGGGACAACGTCACCAGCCCGGCGCCGGTCGCCGCGCATGAGGGCCTGGTCGATCCGTGGCTTTCGGCCAAGCCGAAGACCGACGACCGCATCCTCGACTGGGCGCATTACGAGGACGTGACCACCTACAACCCGATGGCCGAAGAAGGCGCCGTGGGCTGGGTGCGTTTCATCTTCGACACGTTCGCCAAGAACAACTCCAAGGGCGAGACCGTGCCGTGGGCCGCCGCCGCATGGGAGTTCACCGATCCCCAGACGGTGAAGGTCACCTTGCGCGAAGGCATGAAGTTCCACGATGGCGAGGCCGTGAACGCGGATGACGCCGTCTTCACGATCAACACCGTGGTCGAGCTGCAGCCGCCGGCAATGTCCTCGCGCATCGCCAACCTGGCCGGCGCGGAGAAGGTCGACGATCTCACCTTCAACGTGAAGCTGAAGGCTCCTGACGCGTCCTTCGTGACGACCGTCCTCACCTACCTGTTCATCCTGCCCGAGCATCACTGGGCGAACTATGAAGGCGACAAGGTCGCTCGCGATGTCGTCGCCGACGGCGCCGTGATCGGCTCCGGTCCCTTCAAGTTCAAGAGCTGGCGGGTCAACGAGACGCATGAGCTCGAGACCTTCACCGAGCACTTCCACGCTGCCGAATATGACGGCGTGCGTCGTCTGGCGCTCGGCCAGGCGGATGCGATCCGCTCGGCCATGCTCTCGGGCACCGGCGATATCGCCAGCATGGTGCTGCCGGTTGCCGCGATGAGCGACCTTGCCGCGCAGAACAACCATCTCGACTTCCTCGAGATCCCCTCGCACGGCTCCATGCTCATCTGGCTGAACAACCAGAAGGCCCCGTTCACCGACCCTGCGTTCCGCAAGGCGTTGCGCGTTGCCACCGCCAAGCAGCGGGCTGCGATCGAAGGCTGGCTCGGCTTCGCCGTCCCGGCCGGCGAAGGCCCGGTGCCGGTCCAGCTCGGCATGTGGCACAACTCCGAGCTGCCGCAGGTTCCCTTCGACGTCGACGCCGCCCGCAAGATCCTCGAGGACGCGGGTTACGGCTGGGACGGACAGGGCCGCCTGCACTTCCCCAAGAAGTAAGCCATCCCGGACCGGGGCGTTCCGCGCCCCGGCTCCCCGACTGACTTGACCACCCCGCCGCGCCCTGTCGCGGCGGGGCACGGTCCCGCACAAGCCAGCCCGAGTAAGCCATGCGCGCCTATATCCTTCGACGTCTCGCCCAGAGCGTGCTCGTCGTATGGGCCGTCACGACGATCATGTTCTTCATGTTCCGCGTGATGCCCGCCGACCCGACCGCGATCCTGCTGGAGCGCGGCCTCACCGACGAAGCGCGCCAGGCGCTGCTGGAACAGTGGGGCCTGACCGGCACCATGTGGGACCAGTATCTCGCCTATCTGGGCAACCTTCTCCAGGGCGATTTCGGCTCCTCCTTCTTCTACCGCAAGCCGGTGTGGGAAGTTCTGTGGCCGCTGATCGTCAACACCCTGTGGATCGCCGTTCCCGGCCTGCTGCTGGGCGCCGCCCTCGGCGCGGCCATCGGCACGGCCGTCGGCTGGGCCCGGCGCGGCGGCAAGCTGGAGCGCTCAGGCATCTTTCTTGCCACCGTCATCCGCGGCGTGCCCAACTTCGTCATCGGCATCGCGCTGCTCACCGTGTTTTCCTCGACGCTCGGCTGGTTCCCCGGCTTCGGCATGGGCGATCCGGGCGAGACGACGGGTTTTGCCCGCTACTTCACCCTCGACTTCCTGCATCACCTGGCGCTGCCGCTGATCGCGGTCATCATCTACTTCATGCCCGAGAACCTGCTGTTGATGCGCTCGGGCGTCGTGGAGAACCGGACGGAGGACTATATCGAGCTGGTCCGCGCCAAGGGCGTGCCGCAGCGGCGTGTCGCCTGGCATGCCGCGCGCAACTCGATGCTGCCGCTGATCACCTGGCTGTTTCCGGCACTGGCCGAGACCATCGCCGGCATCGTGGTCATCGAGATCGTCTTCTCCTGGCCGGGCGTGGGACGCGAGCTCGTGCTCGCCGTGACCCGCCAGGACTACCCGCTCGCCCAGGCGGCCTTCTTCCTTCTCGCCGTGATGATCGTGCTGGCCAACCTCGCCGCCGACCTCGTCTACGGCAAGCTCGATCCCAGGGTTGTCTACAAATGACGCAAGTTCCCGATCAGGGCGCCATTCGAGGGCGCAGCCTCTTCAGCTCGGCGCGAGAGTCGTTCCGCCTGCTGATGGAGGACAATTTCGCGGTCGTGGGCGTGGCGATCCTCGCGATCTTCATCCTGCTGGCCATCATCGGCCCCTGGCTCGCGCCGTTCGAGCCGTTCAAGGCGATGATGACCGAAAGCGGACGGCTCAACCGCCTGTCGCCGCCCAATGCCACCCATCTGCTCGGCACCACCGCCTTCGGCAACGACGTGCTCAGCCAGTTCCTGCACGGCTTCCGCGTGGCGCTGATCGTCGGCCTGGTCGCGGCCGTCGCCGTCGGGTTCATCTCCACGGTGTTCGGCGTGCTGTCGGGCTATTTCGGCGGCTATGTCGACGACTTCCTGATGCGCCTCACCGACATCGCGCTGTCGATCCCGACCCTGCCCTTCGCCATCGTCGCGGTGGCTCTGCTGGGGCCGAGCATCGAGAACATCATTCTCGTCATCACGATCCTGTTCTGGCGCAACGGCGCGCGCATCATCCGCTCCGCCGTCCTGACGGAGCGCGAGCGCGTCTACGTGAAATGGGCGCGCGCCGCCGGTGCATCGCACTTCCACATCATCATGCGGCACATCCTGCCGAACATCGTGCGCATCGTCTTCCTGTGGGTGACGATGTCGGTCGCCTTCGCGATCCTGACGGAGGCGAGCCTCTCCTTTCTCGGCCTCGGCGACCCGACGGTGGTGAGCTGGGGGCAGATGCTGAACACCGCCTTCAGCAGCGGCAACCTGCGCACCGCCTGGTGGTGGGTGGTGCCGCCGTCGCTGGCGCTGGTGCTGCTCGTCTCCTCGCTCTACCTCATCGGCCGCGCCTATGAGGAACAGACCAACCCGCGGCTGAGGAGGCGCTGATGGCCGGATCCGCCAACACCCGCTCCCCCGCGCTCGCGAAGGATCTTGCCCGGCTCGACGAACGGCTTTCGGCAAAGCCGGCCGCCCACCTGAAGGTGAACGGCCTGTCCATCGGCTACTCGACCCTGCGCGGACGCTTCCACGCGGTGGAGGATGTCAGCTTCGAGGTACGCGCCGGCACCAATCTCGGCCTTGTCGGCGAGAGCGGCTGCGGTAAGAGCACCGTGGTCAAGGCCCTGATGGGCCTCTTGCCGGAGTTCACCGGCATTTCCGGCGAGGCGCTGCTCGACGGCGAGAACATCCTCGGCCTGTCGGATGCGGAGCTCGAGCCCATCCGCTGGAACCGCATCTCGCTCATCACCCAGAGTGCGATGAACTCGCTCGACCCCGTCTATTGCATCGGCGACCAGATCTGCGAGGCGATCCTCGCGCATGAGAAGGTCGGCAAGGCGGTCGCCTGGGCGCGGGCGGAAGAGATGTTCGCCCTCGTCGGCCTGCCGGCGGCACGCCTCTACGAGTTCCCGCACCAGTTCTCCGGCGGCATGCGCCAGCGCGCGGTCATCGCCATGGCGCTGGCGCTCAATGCCGGCATGCTGCTGGCCGACGAGCCGACCACCGCGCTCGACCCGATCATGCAGTCGCAGATCATGTCGCGCATCCGCGGCATCCACGAGCACATGCGCCGCTCGATGATCCTCGTCACCCACGACATCGCCGTGGTGGCGGAGACCTGCGAGACGGTCGTGGTGATGTATGCGGGCAAGGTCGCGGAGAGCGGGCCGACGGCCGACGTGCTGGAGCGCCCCTTGCACCCCTACACAATGGGCCTGCAGAACGCCTTCCCGCGTCTGCCGGTGCGCGGCCAGCCGCGCCAGCCGCTGATCTCGATCCCCGGCACGGTGCCGAACCTGCTGCTGCCGCCCTCGGGCTGCCGCTTCGCCAGCCGCTGCCCGTTCGCGACGGACCTGTGCCGCACCACGGCACCGCAAGTCCACAAGGTCGGCGAGCAGTCGGCGGCATGCCATTACACCGACCGGGCCGACGAGTTCCGCGCGGCCGCTGCCCGCCCCGAAACCTGGCGCAACATGAGGGTAGGCGCATGACCGACACCACCGCCACTCGCCCGGTGATCGAGGCCCGCAACCTCAAGACCCATTTCCAGGGCCGCACCGGCATCTTCACCGCTTTGGCCGGCGTCACGCCGCCGGTCGCCCGGGCGCTCGACGGCGTCGACATCGCCATCCGCGAGAAGGAGATCGTCGGCCTGGTCGGGGAATCGGGTTGCGGCAAGTCCACGCTCGGCATGTCGCTGGTGCGCATGTACCAGCCCACCTCCGGCAGCATCACCTTCCGCGAGGATGACATCACCCATGTCGAGGGGCGCAAGCTGAAGGACTACCGCCGCCAGGCGCAGATCATCTTCCAGGATCCCTACAGCTCGCTCAATCCGCGCCTGACCATCGGCCAGATCATCGAAGAGCCGCTCGTCATCCACGGCATCGGCTCGGCAGCAGAACGCCGTACCAAGGTCGAGCGGGCGCTCGATCTGGTGCGGATTCCGGCAGCGGAAAACATCCACCGCTTCCCCAGCGATCTGTCGGGCGGCCAGCGCCAGCGCATCGCCATCGCCCGGGCGCTCGTGCTCGAGCCGCGCTTCATCGTCGCCGACGAGCCGGTGTCGATGCTGGACGTGTCGATCCAGGCGAGCGTGCTGGAACTGCTCGACGAGCTGTCGCGCGAGCTTGGCCTTGCCGTTCTTTACATTTCCCACGACATCGCGACCGTCGGCTACATCTGCAAGCATGTGGCGGTGATGTATCTCGGCCGCATCGTCGAGGAAGGCCGGGCCGAGGACATTCTGGCCCAGCCGCTGCATCCCTACACCCAGCGCTTGATGGCGGCGATCCCGCGCATGGACCCGGCCGAAGCGCCCGAGCGGGTGGAACTGCGCGGCGATGTTCCCTCGCCGATGAACGTGCCGCCGGGCTGCCGCTTCTCGTCCCGCTGCCCCTATGCGACCGAGCTGTGCCGGGCGGTGGAGCCGGACCTCACCGACCAGCCGGGCGGTCAGCGGGTGCGCTGCCACATCCACGACGACAGCGCTGCCAAGGCCCGGCCGGAGCTGGAACGCCCGCAAGCGGGCCGCATCACCGAAACGGAAGATGCCGGACTGCTGGCGCAGACCGCCGGCTGAGCGACAGGACAAGAAGCGATGAGCAACCTCGCCTTCGACTGGAAACACATCGCCTTCACGGCGAAGCAGGCCTTCACCGAAACCTACGGCTTCAACGGCTCGCAGGGCATGACCCATCTGGAAGGAGTGCTGATCCGCCCGGTGGATCGTCCCTCGCGCACGCTGCTCGTCTTCATGCACCCCTCCTCCACCCTGCAGTTGCTGCCGCTGCCGCGGGCCATGGCCGAGCTCGGCTTCCATGTCCTGTGTGCCGGCAGCCGCTACCAGCGCAACGACACCGCGCTGATCATGGAAAACGTGCTGCTCGATCTCGGTGCCTATATCCGTGCGGCCAGGGAAGACTGGGGTTATGAGCGCATCGTCCTGTGCGGATGGAGCGGCGGCGGATCGCTGACCATGCTCTACCAGTCGCAGGCCGAGCGGCCGACCATCACGCACACGCCGGCCGGCGATCCCGTCGACGTGGCCGGCGCCGGGCTGATCCCGGCCGATGCGGTGCTCAGCCTTGCCGCCCACGCCTCGCGCGCGGTGCTGCTGCAGGAATGGCTCGACCCGTCGATGCGCAACGAGACCGATCCCGACGACCGCGACCCGGAACTCGACCTCTACCTGCCGGGCTACGAGGCCCGCACCGAGCCTTATTCGCCGGAGTTCGTCGCCCGCTACCGGGCCGCGCAGGCCGCGCGCATGGAGCGCATCACCAACGGCGTGCTGGAGCGGCTCGATGACCTGCGCCGGCGCGGCGGCAAGGAGATGGAGCGCGCCTTCGTCACCTACCGCACCATGGCCGACCCGCGCTTCCTCGACCCGACGCTTGAGCCGAACGGTCGCAAGCCGGGCTGGAGCTATCTCGGCCACCCGGAAACGGTGAACAGCGGCCCGGCGGGCCTTGGCCGGTTCTCGACCCTGCGCAGCTGGCTGTCGCAATGGTCGCCGGCCCATTCGCGGGCCAACTCGCTGATCACCGCCCGTCATATCAGCGTGCCGTTCCTTGCCATCGAATGCGGCGCGGACGATGCCGTGCCACAGCCCCACACGGCCGCGGTCTTTGCCGCCGTCGGCTCCGCCGACCGCGAGATGAAGCTCGTGGAGGGCGCCAATCATTACTTCGTCAATCAGCCCGAAAGGCTTGCCACAGCAACCGGCATCGTGTCGGAATGGCTGAGGACGCGAGGTTACGACTAGCTACAACCGGATCGGAATGGCCATGGCGGGCGATATCTACGACAGGATCAGGGCGCTGATCGCCTCCGGGGCCTATCTCGGCGGCGATGTCCTTCCCGAAAGCGAGCTTGCCGCCCGCCTCGGCGTCAGTCGCACGCCCATCCGCGAGGCGTTGCGCCGCCTGCAGGCCGAGGGCGTGATCCGGCGCGAGGCCTATCGCCGGGCGGTGGTGGTCGATGTCGACCCCAACGAGGTCATCCATATCTTCACCGCCCGCGCCTCGCTGGAGCCGATTGCCGTGGGCATGGCGGCGCGCCACACCGACGAGGCCTTCCTGAAGGAGCTGCGCGAGCTTCACGAAGGCATGGACGAGGCGATCCACGAGAGCGAGCCCGACCGGCGCCTCTATCGCGACCTCAACGCCCGGTTCCACCGGGTGATCTGGGCGCAAGGGGGCAATGCCTTCTTCGCCGAGCTGGTCAATCTGGTGGCCCGCAAGCCGGTCGTCAGCCCGACCTTCAACAGCTGGACGCGAACCGAGCTGATGCGCAGCAACCGCCAGCACGGCGATCTGGTGGAGGCCTTGTCGGCGGGCGATGCGGAATGGGCGGAGGCTGCAATGCGCGCCCACCTTCTGTCCTCGCGCGCCACCTATCGCCGGATCAGCGCCGACACGCCCGAGACAGCCCCGCGCAAGCAGGACTGGATGTTCCCCGATCCGGGCACCGTGGACGCCAAGGCCGAGACCGCCTCGGTGCGCTGAGCGCGTGCACGCGGCAGCCGGACCGGAAAACCCGGCCCGGCCACCCGCCGCGTCACACGGGGCAGGCGAGTGCGGCCAGTCTTCTGCGCCCGATCCAGACCAGCCCCAGCGCCGAGGCGGCAAGCAGGCCGCCGGCAATCGGCACGGCGGCATAGCCGAGACCGAGGCTGATCACCGCACCGCCGACGGCTGCGCCGATGGCATTGCCGAGATTGAACGCACCGATATTGATCGACGAGGCAAGGCCCGGCGCATCGGCCGCCGCCTGCATCACCCGCATCTGCACCGGCGGCACGATGGCGAAGGCCGCCGCGCCCCAGGCCAGCAGGGTGACCGCCGCCACGCTCTGGCTACCCATCAGAACCGGCATTGCCAGCATGATCGCGGCCAGCGCGGCAAGGAAGATCGCCGTCGCCCCGTCCAACGACCAGTCGGCGACGCGCCCGCCCAGCCAGTTGCCGATGGTGAAACCGAGCCCGACCAGCACGAGAGCAAGGGTCAGGAAGGTGGCCGAGGCCCCGGTCAGCACGTCCAGCAGCGGCGCGACATAGGTGTAGAGCGTGAACATCGCGCTGGAACTCAGCACGGTGGTCAGCAGTGCGATCAGCACCTGCGGCTGCACCAGCACCCGCAGCTCGCGCCCCACATCGGGGCGCAGACCCGGCGCCCCCTTCGGCAGGGCCAGCCAGAGCGCGGCGATGGTGACGAGGCCGAGCACCGCTGTGCCCGCGAACGCCTCGCGCCAGCCGATCTGCTGGCCGACCCAGGTCGCCAGCGGCACACCGCCGACATTGGCGATCGTCAGGCCCATGAACATCGTCGCAACGGCACTTGCCTGCCGCTCGCGCGGCACGACGCTCGCGGCCACCACCGCGCCGAGACCGAAGAACGCCCCGTGGTTGAGGCTGGTGACGACACGCGAGGCCAGCAGCGTCCAGTAGTCGGGCGAGAGCGCCGACATGAGGTTGCCGAGCGTGAAGATCGCCATCAGGCACATCAGCGCCGTCCGCTTGCCGAAGCGGGCGAAGAGCAGCGTCATCACCGGCGCACCGGCCATCACGCCCATGGCATAGGCGCTCACCAACAGGCCGGCGGTGGGGATCGAGACATCCACCCCGTCGGCGATCACCGGCAGCAGGCCCATGGGAGAAAATTCGGTCGTGCCGATGCCGAAGGCGCCGATCGCCAGCGCCAGCAACGGCCAGCGCGAACCGCGCTGGTCGGGAATTGCGGTCATGGTTCTGTCCTCATGCGGAAGCGGCCGGCGCTGCCGCCAGGGCGTGCGCTTGGCCGGGATCACGGCAGCGTAGCCCACCGGATCCGTTCCTCGTTTTCATGGGTGAAGTCATACGACCGGCAAAAGCGCTTGATAATCGCCCGTGAAAGCACATCATCCGTGAACTTGTTTCATAGATGAGGCCGTCATGGATAACCGCGTGGGGGAAATGCAGGTCTTCCTGCGAGTGGTGAAAAGCGGCAGCTTCTCCGCCGCGGCCCGGCAGATGCAGATGACCCCGTCGACCGTTTCCAAGCTGATCGGCCGGATCGAGACGCGGCTCGGCGTGCGACTGCTCGAGCGCTCGACCCGGCACCTGTCGCTGACGGCGGAGGGCCGGGCCTATTACGAGCGCAGCCAGGCGCTGCTGGCGGACCTGGAGGAGATCGAGCGCGACCTGACGCAAGGCTCGGCGAGCCCCCATGGCACGGTGCGGGTCAGCGCCTCGGTCGGCTTCGGCATCGTCGCGCTGGAGCCGCTTCTGCCTGCCTTCTGGGCCGAATATCCCAATGTGGTGATCGATCTCTCGCTCTCCGACGAGATCGTCGACCTCTATCTCGACCGCACGGACGTCGCCTTTCGCGTCGGCACCCTTGCGAATTCCAGCCTGACGGCCCGCAAGCTCGGCACCGCGCCGCGCAAGATCATCGCCTCGCCCGCCTATCTGGCACGGCACGGCGTGCCCAGGACAATCGAGGACCTTGCCCAGCACAATTGCATCGGCTTCAACTTTCGCCGCTCCGCGCCCGTCTGGCCGCTGCGCGAAGGCGGGCGGATGATCGAGCGGAACGTCGCCGGCACGCTGCTTGCCAACAATGGCGAGAGCGTGCGGCGCATGGTTCTTGCCGGCGTCGGGCTCGGGCGGATGGGCGAGTTCCATGTGCGCGAGGACCTGAAATCCGGGGCGCTGGTCGAGGTGCTGGCCGATGCGGTGGAAGGCGACACGGAGGACATCCATGCCCTGTTTCTCGGCGGCGACCGGCTGCCCCACCGCCTGCGTGCGTTTCTCGACTTCATGACGCCGCGCCTGCGCGCGTTCCTGGCCGAGGGGCACTGAAGCCATAGGAGAGGCTACAGAACGGCTCGCGTTCCTGCCGCCAGAAGCACGATCCGCACGTCCGACGGCGTCAGGCCGAAGCCCTTCACGGCAGCAAACACGGCGCGGCGAAGATCGGCGGCCTCCTCCCCCCGCCCGCCGGCGGCAAACGCGATCTCGATGCGGGTGAAGACGGAGCGGCCGGGCACGGGCGGCACGAAGCAGTCCTCGTCATACTCCAACAGACGGACGGATGGTGCCTGCACGGCCGGGGCAAGCGCGGCGGCGACCGCGCCGCCCACACTGTCGAGGAAGGCCGCCCGGTCCCTTGCCAGCCAGCCGCGCCGGGTCTCGATCAGAATATCGGCCAACCCGTCCTCCCCTGGCAAAGGGCTGCCGGTCACACGAGCAGCGGCTGGACGATCAGCCAGATGCCAAGTGCGAACAGGCCACCGAGGAAGGCCTTTCGAAAGGTCGCCACCGGCATGCGCCGGCGTGCGGCCTGCCCGAGATACATGCCGATGCAGGCCGCCACCAGCGCCAGCGGTGCAAGCGGCATCATCGTGGCGGAAACCACACCGCTCGCTGCGATGTTCACAGCAAGAGCCGCTGTCGAGACGACGAAGAACAGGCCCAGCGCCTGCACCAGGCGGGTCTTTTCCAGCCCGAGCGCCTGCATGTAGGGCACGGCGGGAATGACGAACACGCCGGTCGTCGCGTTGAGCAGGCCGGTGGCGATCCCGACCACAAGGCTGGTGATCCGTTCGTGCCGGCGCGGCACGGTCAGCTTCAGCGAGGCCAGCGTCACCAGTGCATAGAGACAGACGACGATGCCTAGCACGGAGGTGCCGTAGCGCCCGGCCGCCCCTTCCATCCAGCCCATGCCCGACCAGGTGCCGATGCACAGGCCAACCAACATCGGCCAGAGCTTCCTGGCCAGTTCGCCCAGCGCCCCGCCTTGCAGCATCTGCCAGATGTTGGTGACGAAGGACGGCAGCAGCATGATCGCCGCCGCCTGGGTGGGCGGCATCACCATGGCCAGCAACCCGATGGAGATGGTCGGCAGGCCGAAGCCGACGACGCCCTTGGCAAAGCCGGCGAGCACGAAGGCGACGGCAACGAGCAGGAGAAGCGAGATTGTCATGCGGCGAACCTGCGCCAAACGCCGCGGGCTCGCAATGCGGAGGTTTCAAAGTTAGGCTTTGGCAAATCCATAAGCTGGGGATGACCCATGCGTTTCGATCTGGTCGACCTTCGCCTGTTCCTCAACATCGTTTCCGCCGGCAGCATCACCCATGGCGCCGAGCTGTCGAACCTAACGGTCGGCTCCGCCAGCGCCCGAATCCGTGCCATGGAGGATACGCTCGGTGCGCCGCTGCTTGTGCGCCAGCGCCACGGCGTCATTACCGCACAGGCGGGCGAGTGCCTTGCCGGGCACGCGCGGCTGATCCTGCGGCAGGCGGAGGCGATGCGCAGCGAGCTCGCCCCCTTCGCCCGCGGGCTGACCGGGACGCTGCGGCTCGTTTCCAACACCGCCGCCTTGAGCGAGCACCTGCCGGAGCTGCTTGCCGGGTTCCTGCGCGCCAATCCGGCGATCAGCGTCGACGTGGAGGAGATGGAGAGCGCAGCCATCGGCGCGGCGATTTCCGCCGGCGACGCGGATATCGGCATCGCCTCGGCGTCCGAGCTTCCCGAAGCCCTGGAAAAGCTCCCCTTTCGCGAGGATCGGCTGGTCGTCGCCTTCGCGGCATCGGAGGCGGCCGGCTCCGGCGAAACCGCGCTCGCCTTTGCCGATATCGTCGTGCGCCCCTTCGTCTGTCTGTCGCGCGGCAGCGCGCTGCAACGGCATATCGCAAGTCAGGCGGCGCGCATCGGCAAGACGCTGAAGGTGCGCGCCCGCGTCACCAGCTTCGACGCCATGTGCCAGATGGTCGGCGCGGGCGCCGGCATCGCCATCCTGCCCGAGGCGGCTGCGCACCGGCACAAGGCGGGCACGGGCATCGCCGTGCTGCCGCTGTCCGACGGCTGGGCCCGGCGCGATCTCGCCATCTGCGTCAGCACGACCAGCCGGCTGCCGGATGCGGCGCAGCGCCTCGCCCGGCACCTGCATGACCAGGGCCGGCGTTGACTTTCCACCGGCAAGATCCGTCTGAACAGGCACCGAAGCACATCCGCTGCCCGCCTGCCTTGCATTTGACCCGATCGGCGGACAGGCTGACCATCATCGCAACTCCTGCCCCTTACCGATTTTCTGGAGCCATACGTGGGATCTTCTTCAAACAAGCTGCGCATCGCCGTGCTCTTCGGCGGACGTTCCGCCGAACATGACGTTTCCATCCTGTCGGCGACCAACGTGATGAGCGCCCTGGATCCTGCGAAATACGATGCCGTGCCGGTTTACGTCTCGCCCCAGGGCACGTGGTTGCTGAGCCGCTTCGAGGACGGAAAGGTCGCCCTGCCCGAAACCGGCATGCAGCTTTGCCTGGTTCCCGGCGGCAAGGGCCGGTTGCTGGCGCTTCCCCCCGAGGGCGGCGCGCTCGACATGCCCGCCATCGACATCCTGTTCCCGGTGCTGCACGGGTTGCACGGCGAGGACGGCTCCGTGCAGGGCCTTGCCGAGGTCGCCGACGTGCCGCTGGCCGGCTGCGGCATCCTCGGCTCGGCCACCGCGCTCGACAAGGATATCGCCAAGCGGCTGTTCCGCGACGCCGGGCTTTCGGCTGCCCGCTCGCTGACCCTGCATCCGGGCGCAGTGCCCTCGTTCGAAGAACTCACCGAAGCGCTCGGCCTGCCGGTCTTCCTCAAGCCGGCCCGCCAGGGCTCGTCCGTCGGCGTCAGCAAGGTCACCAGCGCCGAAGGCTACGCGGCAGCGCTTCAGGAAGGCTTCCGGCACGACCGCAAGCTGCTGGCCGAGGAGTTCATCCAGGGCCGCGAGATCGAGTGCGCCGTGCTGGAGCGGCCCGACGGCACGCTGTTCGTCTCCCGTCCGGGCGAGATCGTGCCGGCCGAAAGCCACGGCTTCTACAGCTACGACGCCAAGTATATCGACGCGGACGGGGCCGCCCTGATGGTGCCGACCGAACTTCCCGAGCAGGTCGAGGCCGAGATGCTGGACATGGCCGCACGCGCCTTCCGTGCGCTTGGCTGCGACGGCATGGCCCGCGCGGACTTCTTCGTCACCGCCGACCTGCGCATCCTCGTCAACGAGCTCAACACCATCCCAGGCTTCACCGATATCAGCATGTATTCCAAGGTGATGGCGGCCAGCGGCGTACCTTACGCCGAGCTGATCGACCGGCTGGTCGAGCACGGCCTTGCCCGCGCGGGTCGCTAGACGTTTCCTGAACGAAAACGCCCGGCCGTTGCCGGCCGGGCGCAACAGGCGTGAGACGCACCGCGATCAGTGCGCGGTCATCTCCCGGACGATCTCCCCGGCCGAAAGCCCGGACGGATAGTAGGTCGGCCAGTTCGTCAGCTCTTCCAGAACGGCGGCGCGATCCTCTCCCCAATACAGGTGATAGTGATCGGTCTTTGCCGGCGCGATCCGGTGGTCGCTGAACTGGATGTATTGCGGCGCCGCCTCGTCGCCTTCGCTCTTCTTGAAGATAAAGCGCACGCCGCGATTGCCCTTCTTGTAGGTCAGCACCTCATAGCCGTCGCTGGCATAGCGGGCCGATGTCGGCTTGCCGTTCCTGTAGAAGGTGACCGTATCGCCTTCGATGGTGATCCGCTCGACGTCGGTGCGGTAGCCCACCTCGTAATAGGCCTTGTACTCCTCGGCGCTTTTGTCGCCGCTTTCGGCCTTGTGCACCATCACCGGGTCCAGCGTGCCGTCCTGCAGGTAGGGATAGACCGACTGCCAGTCGCCGGCATAGTCGGACAGCGGGCGATCCGCGATCTGGCTGTCCTCGAAGTAGCCCTTGTAGATCTGCTCGTCGCCATGGCTGTGGCCTTGCGCATGGGCGTGATCATCTCCACCCTCGCCGTGCGCCTTGCCGCTGCCGCCGACGACGGCGATGTTGTAGGGCATGCCCTCGACCGCGACCGTGCCGATCTCCGCAAGCGTGTCCTTGGAGATCCGGCGGACCAGGGCAGCCCTCGGATCGCTGATGACGATCTCGTCGCCGGCCATGGCGATCCGCGGGCGAGGATCGTTCCAGTGCCCGTCTATGGAATAGGGCTCGGTCACCTTTGCGCCCTCGATCAGCGCGGCGCCCAGCATGTCGAGCCGGTGCAGCGTGCCGTCCTCCGTCAAGACATAGCCGTAGCGGGCGTCGGCCGGATCGAGCGCGAAGTCGATGCGGCGGAACGGCAAGGCGACATGACGGAAATGCGGCTCGTCGACCGGATCGATGACGACAAGACCGTCCGCGCCGTAATTGCCGAGGAAGGCCTGCATGCTCTTCGCCCCGAGCAGCGTGCCCGTGGTCTTGCCGGCCGGCAGGTCGACCGGATAGTCCAGCATCTCGAATTTCAGCCCGTCGCGGCCGGGCGTCGCCGTCAGCACACCTTCCTTGCAGCCGGCCGCCAGATAGGCGCCGGAAAAGGCCTCGCCGTGAATGCCGGTGCAGGTCGCGACCTCGCCGACAGGCGTGCCGTCGGCCGCAATCGCCTGCAGGCCGAGGCGTGCCGGAGCCGCATCGCCTTCGACCGGCGCATCGGAGGCGACCGTCGTCACCCATCCCTTGCCGAGAGGCGCGACGAAGCCGTGATGGGCGCGCGCCTGCGGGATACGGCGGCTCTCCAACTCGCCATGGGACAGCTCGTTGGCCACGACGATCTCGGCATAGCCGCCACGGTCGAAATTGATCGCCAGCTTGCCGTGATGGTCGATCAGGTGGAACGGACGCGGCCCGCTCAAGGTCTCCTCAAGCGCCGCCGGATCGGTGATCTCGATGTCGGAATGGTCGCCGTGGGAGTCGAGTTTAATGCCGCTCTTGAAGAAATGCACCACATCGCTGTCGGACTGGATGGCGACGACGGCCGCGCCGTTGTTCACGCCGTAGAGCTTGTTCTGGCCGCTTGTCTCGAAGCTCCAGCGATTGTCGGGCTTGTCGAGGTCGAAGGCCGTCACCTTCGCATCGGCATGATCGCCCACGAAGACGCGATAGAGCGTCACGTCCTCCGGATCCTTCGGCGCATCCTGCGCCAGGGCCGCGCCCGTGAGTACGAGCGCAACGCCCGTGGTGAAGCCTAGTCGTCGCAACATGTCGTGTCTCCTTCGGTGACCGGCTGTTCGGTGGCTGGCCGTCTGGGGAACCGGCCTTTCGGTACCTGCCCGGGGAGGCGCCGTGCGGCGCCTTCATGACCGACTATGTTATGTTATTACGTCCGTCAATGATGTTATACCGTTACAAACACAATTCACCGATGCCGCTTTCCTGAAACGGGCCGGCGCGGAACGGACGAGATGTCTTGGGAAAGCGAAAAAATCGGGCGATTGCCTCGATATATCAGATACCTGCCTTTATGCTCCCGGCGAACTCGCCTGGTTTGAGGAGCGTAATATTGGCGGCAAGGGACTGGACGGCGTACCGGCATTGGCACGACCTGCTGGATGCGCTGTGTAGGGAGTGCGGTTATCTCGACAACATGCACCTGGCCGATGCGCTGTACGCGGCGAGCGGCAACCGGACCCCGGCCGCCTTCGTCACGGCGGTGAAGAACCTGCGTAACTGGCGGCAGGGCATCCACATTCCCCAGCGCCGGAATTTCCTGCTGCTCGGCAAGATCCTCAAGGTGGGCGAGCACGACGGCCTGCGGAACCATTGGAACCGGCTCTATCACCAGGCAAGGGCCAAGCCGGCCGGCGGCGCTGAGCAGATCCTTGCCGATCAAGTGCGCCGCGCGCCGGCAAGCCCCCGCTTGCCGACCCGCTCGCGCAGTGTATCCAAACGCTCAGGCCGGCCCGGCCCCATGGACGGCCAGCGGCGCCGGCCGTGACGGCGCCAGCATATCCAGCGTCACTTCGGCGAACCGTGCGAGGAACAGGGCCTCGGCCTGCCTCATCGTGTCCGAAAGCGCGGTGTTTACGGTCTTCTGCACCAGGCAGTCGGGATGATCGCTGCGGTTTCCCATCGCGAACAAGGTCGGGCGGCCGAGCGCCTCGTAGACCGCGAGCAAGGTGATCTCCTTGAGCGGGCGCGCCAGCTGCCAGCCGCCGCCATGGCCCTTTCCCGACTTGACGTAGCCCGCGTCCCGCAGGCCCGCCATCGTCCTGCGAAACACTGCAGGGTTCGTCCCCATGCTTCTGGCCAGCACATCCGAGGTCAGCGCTTCGTCGAACTGCCCCATATGCAGCAGCACATGCAGCACGTCCGAGAGCCTGGTGTCCTTGTTCATGTCTTCCCCGCCTCCGTGCTCGCGCGCAGCTTGCACCCCCTCGAGATCCCGAGAATATCATGTAACAGATCTTGATACATGAGATGCCCGCAATTATGTATCTTCAACTGATACGTTTGACGCCCTCGCCATCGGCGGCGGCGGCTTTGGCGATGTATCGGCCGGTGGTCTTCGAGGCACAATCATGAGCACATACTCCACGCCGTTCACGAACCCGGCCGCCGTCGCCAGCTATCCCGAGGAAACCCTGGCCAAGGTGCCGGGACTGGCCGATCTCCACCGAATGACGGCCCTTCTGCTCAGCGAGCGTGCGCCGGGCCCGGCGCGTATCCTGGTGATCGGTGCAGGCGGCGGTCTGGAGCTCGATGCGATGGCCCAGGCGCGGCCCGACTGGCGCTTCACGGGCGTAGATCCCTCGCCCGCCATGCTCGACATCGCACGGCGGACATGCACTGCCCATGCCGACCGCGTCGAGCTTGTGGAAAGTACGGTCGACGGGGCACCGGCCGGTCCCTTCGGCGGCGCGACATGCCTGCTGACGCTGCACTTTCTGGATCGGACCGAGCGGTTGCACACGCTCCGGGAAATCCGCCGGCGGCTGACACCTGGAGCCGCACTCGTCACCGCACATCACGCCGCGCCGGACGGGGATGCGGAGCGTTGGCTGGCGCGCTCGATCGCTTTTCCAAGGCGGGGCGGCGCGGAGCCTGAGCAGGGCCTCTCCTCGGCGAAGACCATGGCCGCCCGCCTGCCGCTGCTTTCCCCGACCGAGGAGGAAGCGCTCTTGCGCCAGGCCGGCTTTGCGGCGCCGGCGCTCTTCTATGCCGCCTTCTCGTTTCGCGGCTGGGTCGCATTTGCCGACTGAGCGCCGTCCCTGGCCTGCCGTCCGCGCTTCCGCATCGAGGATCCCTCCACCATTCGACATGGATCAATCGCCCTGTCCCCTGCGCGGTGTAGGATGCACAGATCGAGGCCGGACTTTGCAGACGGGCCCGCCAGCACCACCACAGGAACCTTCAAGCACATGCAGACCGTTCAGCAGCTCGTGGAGCGCTCGAGGAAAACCCAGCATGGCTTCAAGGACCTGGAGGCGGCGGCCGACGAGATCCACGCACGCTCCTCCGTTGCGGAGGCCAGGGACGTGGCTCTTCAGCTGCTGAGCTCGGATGTCGCGCAGGCGCGCTGCATCGGAACATTCCTCCTCGGCAGGCAGGCGGCCTCGGACCAGCAGGCGCTGCAGATCTTGAGGGAGCAGGTCAGTCTCGACAGCGACTGGCGGGTTCAGGAAATCCTCGCCAAGGCCTTCGACCGCTATTGCTCGGACAGGGGATACGAGGCCGCCCTTCCCGTCATCGCCGACTGGCTCGCCGATCCATCCGCCAATGTGCGCCGCGCGGTGACGGAAGGGCTCCGGATCTGGACGGGCCGCCCCTACTTCCGCGATCATCCGGAGGTCGCCATCGGGTTCCTCTGCCGGTTCCGGAACGATGACAGCGAGTATCTCAGGAAGTCGGCCGGAAACGCGCTGCGGGACATCAGCAAGAAGCATCCCGCGCTGGTCGAACGAGCCGTTGCCGACTGGAACCTCGACGAGCGGGGGACCAGGCAGACCCACAAGCTGGCGACCCGGCTGCTGGCGGGGGCGAAGGCCAAAACCGGCTGAGCCGTGCAAGATCCCACCGGGCCGCCTCAATTGCGGGCGGGCGCGGTCTCTCCGGTTCTCGTGCCGGTGGCCTGGGCGGCGGCCTTGAAGACCATCTCGAACAGCGCGCCGCCGCTTGCCGAGGGACGGTAGCGCAACCGCCCGCCATGGGCCTCCACGATCGCGCGCACCACCGACAGGCCGAGCCCGCTGCCTCCCAGCTCGCGGGAGCGCGTCGGATCTCCGCGCACGAAGGGGTCGAAGACGCGTGTCGCCATCTCGGGCTCGAGGCCCGGCCCCTCGTCCGCAACGCCCAGCACCGTCTCGCCTTCCCTTTCCGCAAGAGTGATCGTGATCGCGCCCCGGTTGGCGTAGCGCCGCGCATTGGTGACCAGAGCCAGCAAAGCCTGGCGGATGCGCGTCGGATCGACCGCGACGGTCACGTCCTCCAGGTCGAGCTTCAGGTGGAACCCGGCTTCGTGCAGGTCGTGCGCCAGCAGCTCCGCGATCTGCTCGATCTCCCGCGCAAGACGTATCGGCTCGATGTTGAGGTCCAGATGCCCGCTATCGGCGAGCGTGACCGTCCGCAGGTCCTCCACCAGCCTCGCCAGACTGTCGACCTGGAGGATCAGGCCGCGGAGCGAGCGCTCGTCCGGTTCGAACACCCCGTCGATCATGCCTTGGAGGCGGCCTTTCAGGATGGTGAGCGGCGTGCGCAGCTCGTGCGCGATGGTCGCGTTCCACAGCGCCATGTCCGTTGCCATGTCCTCCAGCCGTTGGGCCATGGAATTGAAGTCGTCGATCAGGCCGGCGGTCTCACCAAGCGAGCGGTCGCCGGGCTGGACCCGCACCGACAGGTCGCCGTCGGCGATCCGCCGGGCACTTTGGGCCAGCGTTTCCAGGGGCTCCAATATGCGGCGGGCAAGACGCATGGCCACGACGGCGGCAATCGGCAGGGCAACGAGGATGGCGGCGCCCAGGATCGTGAGATCCGTTGCCGTGAGCCACTCGCTCTCCGTGTCGAGCCGGGGATAGAAGGCGATGATCGCCGTGTAGGCGAGATAGGTGCCGAAGAAGACCAGCAGCCCGGCCACCACGGTGATGGCGGACATGGCCAGGAGGATCTGTCGGCTCAGGCCCGCGCGCATCTTCATGGCATCAGGCCGAGAGGCGATAGCCGACGCCGCGCACGCCCGGCAGCAGGCCGAGCGCGCCCGCTTGCTCCAGCTTCCGCCGCAGCTTGCTGAGATGGCTGTCCACCGTCCGGTCGAGCGCATCCGAGCCCGGCAGGCAGGCGTCCAGCAGTTCGTCGCGCGTGAAGACCCTGGTCGGGTTGCGTGCCATGTGCGCGAGAATCCGGAACTCGGTCAGCGTCAGCGGAACCGGCACCTCGTCGAAACTCGCCCGGTAGGCGTCGAGATCGATTGCCAGGCCGCCGACGCGCAGCACGCCCGCCGCACTGGCCAAGCCCGACCGGCGGAGCACCGCCTTCGCCCGCGCGACGACCTCGATCGGGTTGAAGGGCTTGACCACATAGTCGTCCGCGCCGATGCGCAGGCCCTGCAGCCGGTCGATGTCCTGGTCGAGCGCGGTGATCATGATGGCAGGCGTAGAGCCGCGTCGCCGCAGTTCCGCCAGAACCTCCCATCCGTCGAGGCGCGGCATGGTGACGTCGAGAAGAACGAGATCCGGCTTCAAGGCGAGGTGCAGTTCCAGCGCCGTGCGCCCGTCGCGCGCCTGCACCGTCCGGAATCCTTCGCGCACGAGATAGGCGTCGAGGATCGCTGAAATCTCCTGGTCGTCTTCGGCTATCAGTACGAGTGCTGCCATCGCGTTCTCCATGGACAAGGCATGCCATCAGGCGCGGCCCGCGTCGAGTATCCCTCGCACTCCTCCATCAAATCGCAACACAACCTCCACATGGCGCCAACCCGATGGACGGATAAGGCGAACTCGCCCGAACCGGCACGCCCCCTTCGATGGATGATCGCACCGATGCGCCTACGCCCGCTCCTGACGCTCGCCCTCCTCGCCGCGGCGGCAGTCGCCCTTGCCGCCTGCATGGAGAGCGGCGACGACACGACGACCGATGCCGACAAGGGGCAACAGGAAGAAAGCGCCCCCATCCGCGTCTCCGTCCTCACCGTGCAGCCGCGCCGGGTGATCGTCTATGACGAGCTGCCCGGCCGCGTCTCGGCGCTGCGCACGGCCGAGATCCGTCCGCAGGTCAGCGGGATCATCCAGAAGGTGACCTTCACGGAGGGAGCGGAGGTCTCCGCCGGCGAGCCTCTGTTCGAGATCGATCCCGCGCCCTTTGCCGCCGATGTCGAGGCGGCGTCAGCCGTGCTGGCACGGGCAGAGGCCGATCTCGTCAACGCAACGCTCAAGCATGAGCGGATCTCGGCCCTGGCCGCAACGCAGACCGCAAGCGCCGCAGCCCTCGGCGATGCCAGGGCGGCACTGGCGCAAGCCCGTGCGAGCGTCGCCGAGGCCAAGGCCAACCTGACGCGCCGCCAGCTCGAACTGTCGCACGCGACCGTGCGAAGCCCGATTGCCGGACAGATCGGCCAGGCGCTGACGAGCGAAGGCGGCCTTGCATCCGTCGGCACCGCCAACGCCCTCGCCGTCGTCCGGCAGCTCGGCAGCGTCTATCTCGATGTACGCCGGCCCTCGATCCGGTGGGAACAGCTGGAAGAGGCGCTGGAAAGCGACGGCAGCGAGGATGCCCGCGCCCTTCCGGTCGACATTTTCACCATCACCGGAAGGCCCTACGCGTTCCAGGGCAAGCTGCTGTTCTCCGACAGCACGGTCGACCCCGGCACGGGCAACATCGCGCTGCGCGTGAAGGTGCCGAACCCGCATCGCCAGTTGCTGCCGGGCATGTATCTGCGCGCCAGAGTGCCCAGCGCCATCTACGCCGATGCCCTGACGGTGCCGCAGGAAGCCGTGCTCCGCGACACCTCGGGGCGGCCGCACCTCACGATCATAGCCGGCGACAAGACCGCCAGCCGCCGCGAGGTGGAACTCGGGGCGCTCATAGACAGGCAGTACGTCGTCCTGTCGGGGTTGAAGCCGGGCGAGACGGTCGTGGTCCAGGGACAGGACCGCACGCGCGCAGGGCAGCCGCTCGAGCTCGTCCCCTATCGCCGGGCCTTGCCCGAGAGCGGCTCCTGAGGAGACCATCCGATGCCTCAATTCTTCATCGAGCGGCCGGTGTTTGCCTGGGTCATCGCGATCTTCGTGGTGATGGCCGGTCTCGTCGCGATCCCCCAGCTTCCGGTCTCGCGCTTCCCGGTGATCGCGCCGCCGAGCGTCAGCATCTACGCCACCTATACCGGCGCCAGCCCGCAGACGATCAACGACAGCCTCACGGCCCCGATCGAGCGTGAGCTGGCGGCCGTGAAGAACGTGCTCTACTTCGAATCCTCGTCCGACTCGGCCGGCAACGCCAGCATCACCGTGACCTTCAAGCCCGGGACCGACCCGGAGCTCGCCCAGATCGATGTCCAGAACCGGCTCAAGGCGGTCGAGCCGCGCCTGCCCGAGCCCGTGCGGCGTTCCGGCCTGTCCGTCGAGGGCGTCACGTCGGGCTTCCTGATGATCGTCTCGCTGCGCTCCGACGACGGCAAGGCCGATTCACTGGCGCTCGAGGACTATATGGTGCGCGGCCTGGCCCCGGAGCTGAAGCGCGTGCCCGGCGTCGGCCGGGTGCAGTCCTTCGGCTCGGAGACCGCCATGCGCATCTGGGTCGACCCGGCCCTGCTCGTTTCCTACGCGGTCTCGATGGCCGAGATCGTCCAGGCCATCCAGTCCCAGAACGTCCAGGGAGCGCCCGGCCGCCTCGGCGAGGCGCCGACGGTACCCGGCCAAATGATCAGCGTGCCGCTCACCCTCGACGGGCAGTTGCGAACGCCCGAGGAGTTCGCCGCTATCGTCCTGCGCTCCAATCCCGACGGCTCGAAGCTGACGCTCGGCGATGTCGCCAAGGTCGAGATCGGCGCCCAGACGATGGGCTTCTCGATCTTCGACGGGGGCAAGCCCGCAACGGCGGCGGCCATCCAGCTCGCTCCCGGCGCCAATGCGGTCTCGACCTCGGAGGGCGTCAAGGCGCGCCTTGCCGAACTCGCCGCTTCGATGCCGGAGGGCATCGTCCATGCCGTCTCCTACGACACGGCGCCCTTCGTGAAGCTGTCGATTTCCAAGGTGGTGATGACGCTCGCCGAAGCCATGGTGCTGGTGTTCCTCATCATGCTCCTCTTCCTCCAGAACATCCGCTACACGCTGATCCCGGCCATCGTCGCGCCGATCGCGCTGCTGGGCACGTTCGCCGTGATGTGGGCCATCGGCTATTCGATCAATGTGCTGACGATGTTCGGCATGGTGCTGGCGATCGGCATCATCGTCGACGATGCCATCGTCGTCGTAGAGAATGTCGAACGGTTGATGGCCAGCGAGGGCCTGTCGCCGCGCGAGGCAACGCGCCGCGCCATGCGCGAGATCACCGGCGCGGTGATCGGCATCACGCTGGTGCTGACGGCCGTCTTCCTGCCCATGGGCCTCGCCGGCGGTTCGGTCGGCGCGATCTACCGCCAGTTCACGGTCTCGCTCGCCGTCTCGATCCTGTTCTCCGCCTTCCTGGCGCTCAGCCTGACACCCGCGCTCTGCGCGACGATCCTCAAACCCGTGCCGCCGCAACACGACCGCAAGGGCTTCTTTGCCTGGTTCAATCGCGGCTTCGACCGGCTCACCGGGCGGTATACGGCCTGGGTCGGCTGGCTGCTGAAGCGGCCGGGCCGCGTCATGCTGGTCTACGGCGCCCTCGTCGGCGCGCTGGCGACGGGCTACGGCACGCTGCCTACCGCCTTCGTCCCGGACGAGGACCAGGGCACGTTCATGACATCCTTCACGCTGCCCGCCGATGCCACCGCAGAGCGGACCAAGGCGCTTGTCGAGCACTTCGACCGTCACGCCGCGGCGCGACCCGACATCGTCAACAACCTCTCGATCATAGGCTTCGGCTTTTCCGGCTCGGGTCCCAACGCGGCAATGTCGTTCACGACGCTGCGGGACTTCGATGCACGCAGCGGCAGCACCGCGCTGGAGATCGCAGCGGCCGAGGAGG
Organism: Stappia sp. G46H5W; assembly: GCF_058448995.1. Classification (NCBI taxonomy): domain Bacteria; kingdom Pseudomonadati; phylum Pseudomonadota; class Alphaproteobacteria; order Hyphomicrobiales; family Stappiaceae; genus Stappia; species Stappia sp. G46H5W. The sequence goes on from NZ_JBZFLL010000007.1 coordinate 95,207, forward strand.
CGATGCGCGAGACGACGGAAGGCGAGGTCCTCGTGATGAAGCCGCCTGCCATCGAGGAACTGGGCAGCACATCGGGTCTCTCGCTGCGTCTCGTCGACCGCGCGGCGCGCGACGCGGGCGCGCTGCTGGGCGCCGCCGACAAGCTGGTCGCGCTCGCCGGCCAGAGCGCCTTTTTGCGCAACGTGCGCGTCGACGGCCTGCCCGACGGGCCGAGCGTCAACCTGCGCGTGGATCGCCAGAAGGCCGGCGCGCTGGGGGTGTCGTTCTCGGCGATCAGCGACATGCTCGCCTCGACCACCGGCTCCACCTATGTGAACGACTTTCCCCGCGCCGGGATCCTGCAGCAGGTCATCGTCCAGGCACAGGCGAAGGACCGCATGCAGGTCGAGCATGTGCTGAAGCTGCATGTGCGCAACGATCAGGGGGGCATGGTTCCCCTTTACGAAGTGGTGACGCCGGAATGGTCGGTCGGTCCGCTGCAGCTCAATCGCTACAACGGCTATCCCTCGCTCAGCATCTCCGCGGACGCCGCCCCCGGCGTTTCGAGCGGCAGCGCGATGGACGAGATCGAACGCATCGCCGCGCAGCTTCCGTCCGGCTTCGCCGTGGAATGGACCGGCCAGTCGTTCCAGGAGCGCCAGTCCGGCGCGCAGGCGCCCCTTCTGGTCGCCTTCTCCATGGTTGTGGTGTTCCTGGTGCTGGCTGCCCTCTACGAGAGCTGGGCCATTCCCGTTTCCGTCATGCTGGTGGTGCCGCTCGGCATCCTCGGCGCGGTGGCGGCCGTCTATCTGCGCGGGCTGGAGAACGACGTGTTCTTCAAGGTCGGCATGATCACGCTGATCGGCCTGTCGGCCAAGAATGCGGTGCTGATCGTCGAGTTTGCGCGCAAACTGCTCGACGAGGGGCACACGCTGCGCGAGGCGGCCGTGGAAGCGGCCCGGTTGCGGCTGCGCCCCATCGTCATGACCTCCCTCGCCTTCACGCTGGGCATCGTCCCTCTCGTGATCGCCAAGGGGCCGAGTTCGGAGACGCAGAACGCTTTGGGTACCGGCCTGTTCGGCGGCATGATCTCGGCCACCGTCCTTGCCGTCCTCTTCGTGCCGGTCTTCTTCGCGCTCGTGATGCGCCTTGCCGACCGCAAGCTCAAGGACCCGGCCGAGGCACGCCCTGCATCGGCCGAACGCTCCCTGACGTCGTCCCCCATCGAAGCAACATCTGGGAAACAGCCATGACCGCCTCCCCGACCGGCCACATCACCCTCGACCTTGCCAGCCCCGCCGACCTTCCCCGCTTTCGCAAGGAGCTTCAGGAGGCCTTCGCGATAGCGGTGAAGGAAACATTCGGGCCGGCCGACGACGGGCCGATCCCGTCGGACGAGGATGTTGCGGCATCCTTCGAAGCTCCGAACGCCGTCGTTCACCGCATCCTGGAAGATGGCCGGTGGGTCGGCGGGGCCGTCGTCTCCATCGACGTCGCGACGGGGCACAACTCGCTCGACTTCTTCTACGTGCGGGCCGGCGAACTCGGCCGCGGCATCGGCCGAAAGGCCTGGGCCGCCATCGAGGCCGCCTATCCCGATACCAAGGTCTGGACCACGCACACGCCCTACTTCGAGAAGCGCAACATCCACTTCTACGTCAATGTCTGCGGGTTCCACATCGTCGAGTACCACAACGCCCGTCATCCGGACCCCAACCACCCGGAGCCCAACCACCCGGAGCCCGGCAACCCGGACCAGCAAAAGCTCCCGGACGATGGCGGGATGTTCCGCTTCGAAAAGCGTTTTTGACCCGCAAGGCGGGCATCAGCCCATCATGCCGGCAGCCGCCCCGCCGGACATCCACTCGCGGCGCAGGAGGGCGTATTGCAGGGTGTTTTCGTAGATCGGACTGCCGTCCTTGTCCCTGGTGAACGAGACGAACTCCACGAACACGCCCTCCCGGCGCATGCCCAGCTTTTCGCAAAGGCGCTGCGAGGGCGTGTTGTGATCCTCGACATAGGCGTAGAGCCGGCGAAAGCCTCTTGCCCGGAAGAGGTCGTCGAACAGGGCCCTTGCGGCTTCGAACGCATATCCGCGGCCACCGAACTGCGGATTGAGGTTCCAGCCGACCGAGGACGTCTCGTCCTCCTCCCCCTCCTTCGCTACCGCCGAACAGATCGCCGATGACCTGGCCGGTCTGCTTCAGGCAGATCGCGCCAGGTCGTGGGCAGGCGCCCGATCGAGCCGTACGCCGATGCTTCGGGTAGGGATTCCGGTCCGGGAGCCGAACCGAAGCCGATCGGGCCGTAGGGATTGATGCTATGAATCAGGGGGTGGACATGCCAGCCGCCGGAGGCGAGCAGGGGCGATTCCATGATGTCCACCACTTCGCCGAATGTGCGTCCGGGCCGCAGGACCCGCAGTTCTTCTTCGTAACAGGCTCGGGCAACGGCTGCAGCCCGCTCAAACTCCGGATGCGCCGTTCCCACCGTTATGGCGGGCTGGTGTTGGGTTTCGTACATGCCGTAGAAAGCGAAAACTTCGGCAAGCACGACGTCACCCTCTTCGATGATCCTGGGCGGTTGGGCACGATAGGTCCATGCAGCAGGGCCCCAGCCGATGAATTCGCGTCCGGATCCGAAAAGAACCTCTGCTGTAAAGCCGGCATTGCGCAGGCATTCCGCTGTGGTCGCGGCCACGATATCGGCTTCGGTTGATGCTGGGGCCGATGCTGGGCGCGCACGCCATCATCCCGGATTGTCCTGAGATTGCAATCGCCCGACAGTTGGTTTGACGGGTTCAATCGACCGAGATCACACTCCGCACTCAGCGGCCTCTCACCCCTCGTCAGGGTGAAGGAGCTTCCGAGAACTCACGGTTCGCGCAACGCGTCGAGGTCGCCCACACCGTGGCTCGCATCATCTTGTCGAATTCGGAACTGCCTTGAACGCTGGTCGCCGCTTCTGGCGCGGAAACGGCGGAGTTAGGCGTTCATGGGTCTGTTGGGAAATGGCGCACCGGGGAAGATTCGAACTCCCGACCCCCAGATTCGTAGTCTGGTGCTCTATCCAGCTGAGCTACCGGTGCTTAGGCCATCATGCCGCCGCATCAGACGAGAAGTGTCAGACACGAGGCGAGGCGGTCCGTCCGCGGCATCGCCTCCGGACAGGGCGCAATCTCTACTCTGGTCCTACGCCGATTGCAAGCGACCGCACGCGTTTTTTCTTCGACTTTTTTGCGTATCCCCACAGCCTGTTGATAAGCTGCCGGGACGCTCTCATCCGCTTGTGTCGAGAGAAGCTGCAACGCGGCCGGATTCCGCCATTTCCCTGTCCTGCCCGCCACTTGCCGGATCGTCCGGGGCGCTGCGCGGCAGGCGGATTTCGAACTCCGCGCCCGGCCCCGCCCGCTCCACTAGGCAGATATCGCCGCCATGGGCGCGCACCAGCTCGGCAGCAATGGCCAGCCCCAGGCCGGTGCCGCCGCGCCGGGCGGCGGACTGGAACGGACGAAAGAGCTTCTCGCGCAGGGCCGGCGGCACGCCGGGTCCGGTGTCGCGCACCCGCACCACCACCTCCCCTGCCCGGCAATCGGCCTCGACGATCACCCGGCGCACCAGCATGTCGGAGCCGGACTGCTCCAGCGCCTGCACCGCGTTGCGGCACAGGTTCATCAGCACGCGGAACAGCTGCTCGGGATCGGCCTCCACCTCCGCCCCCTCGCCGACACGGTTCTCGAAGGCGACAGCCCCGTCCGCCGACAGGCCCAGCACCTCGCCCACATCGCGCACCAGCAGATCGAGCCGCACCAGCCGGCGGCGCAGCGGCGCCTCGCGGGCACTGCCATAGGCCAGCACCGAGCTGGTGTAGCCGACGGCGCGGTCGAGCGTCGCCAGGATCTTCGGTGCCAGCCGCTGCACAGTCGGGTCGGCGACATGCTCCAGGCGCTCGGAAAACAGCTGCGCGGAGGCAAGAAGGTTGCGCAGGTCGTGGTTGATCTTCGAGACGGCAAGGCCGAGATCGGCGAGCTGCCGGCGGCTTTTCAGCGTCTCGGTCAGCGTCGCCTGCATCGCCGCAAGGCTGTGTTCGGCATCGCCCACCTCGTCGTCGCGGCGCGAGGGCGCGATGATCAGGGTGGGATCCTCGGGCGAGGCCTGGAAGCGGGCCATGGAGCGGGTCAGCCGCTGCATCGGCCGCACCAGGAGCCAGCGCAGCGACAGATAGACCAGCGCCGCCGTGATCGCCGAGATCACCAGCGACAGCGCCAGGATGCGCACCGAAAAGGCCCACATCGCGTTGCGCAGACTGGCCTCCGGCATGACGATGTCGACCCGCCCGCCGATGCCCATCTGCGTGGGGCCGATGACGCGCATCTGTCCGTCGCCGGAGGACAGCAGGATGGCGAAACTCTCCAGCACCGACGTCATCGCATCGGCCTTGCCCATGTCGACCGTGCGGTCGATCTCGCCCGGCGTCTCGACCATGGCGATGAGGCGGCGGCGCTCTCCCTCGTCGAGGGCGACGGCCAGCGCGCCGGTGGCGCGCAGCAGCTCCGCTTGCACCGCCGGGGACACCATGTCGGCCTCCACCAGCACGCTGGCGGCAACGCCGGCGATGGTCAGCTTGTCGGTAAGCCAGGTATTGCGGAAATTGGCGACGGACGGCACGAAGATCAGCACTTCGCTCAGCATCACGAAGAGCACGGTGAGAATCAGCAGCTTGCCCGACAGGCCGCCCCAGCGGCGGCGGCGGCCTGTGCCTTCCGGGGCCGCGCGCACGGGATCGGGCGACGCGGACCGGCCTCGCGCCGCTGCGTCCCCGCGGGACGTCTCGTCATGATGCGGTGCGCTCAATGGCCACCCTGTCGCTGTCTTGCCGTCCCGCCTGCCCGCCGGTCGGCCAAAACGCCACGCCCCGTTTCCGGCGCAGTCCCGGCCTGCCCGCCGTGCCCCTCGCCTCAGCCGAACCGGGCTAGAAAGCGGATGAGGCGGCGAATCCACGGGTTGCGCGCACTGTCAGCATAATAGGAAATCGCCGCGCGGCGAACCGCTTCCGAAAGGGACGGATAGGGAGAGACGAAACCAGCCAGGTCGCGCACGCCCAGCTTGCGGGCGACGACGAGCGACAGAAGGTTGGTCATCTCGCCCGCCCCCGCCCCCACGACGCTCGCCCCGAGGATGCGCCCGCCGCGCCCGGCGACCAGCCGCACCAGCCCGTCCGTGCGCGCTTCGGCCTGCGCCCGGTCGTTGCCGGCAAAGGCGGCTTCCAGCACCCGCACACGCGCTGTTCCGAAGCGGGCCCGCGCCTCCTCCGCGCTCAGGCCGACATGGCCGATCTGCGGATCGGTGAAGGTCACCCGCGGGATGATCTCGCGGTTCTCCTTCGCCGGCAGCCGGAACAGCAGCGCCCGGATGACCACCCCGGCGTGATAGCCTGCGACATGGGTGAATTGCAGGCCACCGGCGACGTCGCCGATGGCATAGACCCGGCGGTTGGAGCTGCGCAGATCCGCGCCCACGGTGATGCCACGCCGGTCGAACGCGATGCCCGCCTCCTCCAGGCCCAGCCCCTCGACATTGGCCTTGCGGCCGACGGCCAGCAACAGATGCGTGCCCTCGATCTCCCGCGCCGTATCGCCCTCGCCCAGCGTTAGCCGGATCGCGCCGGCCGTGCCGGACACGGCGGTGACGCTCGCCCCCTCGATCAGCTCGACGCCCTCTGCGCGCATCCGCTCCAGCACGAGCGCGGCCAGTTCCGGGTCCTCGCGCGGCATGGCGCGGGCCGCTTCGACGACGGTGACGCGGGCGCCGAGCCGGCGATGGGCCTGCGCCAGTTCCAGGCCGATCGGCCCGCCGCCGATCACCAGGAGATGGCCCGGACATTCGCGCAAGGTGAAGATCGTCTCGTTGGTGTGCCAGGGCACCCCCTCGAGACCCGGGATCGGCGGCACCAGCGGTGAGGAGCCGGTGGCGACAACGAAGCGCCGGGCGCGGATTTCCGCCTCTCCCGCCACCACCGTGGTGGCATCGCGAAAGCGCGCGGGCGCACGGATCACCGTGACGCCCAGCCCCTCGAAACGCTCCTGCGAATCATGCGGGGTGATCGTGGCGATGACCTTGCGGACATGGTCGTTGACCGCGGCGAAATCGACATCGACGCGCGGCACGGTGATGCCGAAGCGCTCGGCCTCCTCAGCATGGCGCGCCGCCTTGCCGGCGGCGATCAGCGCCTTGGAGGGCACGCAGCCGTAGTTCAGGCAGTCGCCGCCCATCTCCCCCTTTTCGATCAGCACGGTGTCGACGCCGAAGGCGGCAGCCGCCGCCGCGACGGAGAGCCCGCCGCTGCCGGCACCGATGACGCAGATATCGGGAGTGAGGAGACGGGACATCGGTTGGGCCCTTGCTAACAGGAAGGAAACACGAAACGGGCGGACGATCGGTTGGCGGTGTCAGGTGCCGGGCGGTTTTGCTCGGCCGCGCCACTTTCGCAAGGCAACGGGAATGAGTGCCGCCAGCCCGAGCGCTGCAAAGGCCAGCACCAGCTCGCGGGTCACCAGCGCGGAAAGCTCGATGCTGCAGGTGCCGGCCGCCGCGCAGCCGGGCGCGGCCGCCTCCTGCGCCGCGATCACGCTGTCGAGCCCGGCGCCGATGAAGGCATAGGCATAGGTGCCCGGCAGGATGCCGACGAAGGTCGCGAGCAGGTAGGGCCGCAGCCGCATGCCGAAGACCGCGGGGGCGACATTGACCAGCCAGAACGGGAAGACCGGGGCAAGGCGCAGGAACAGGAGATAATGGAACGCATCCTCGCGAAAGCCTTCCGCCAGGCGCGACAGGAAGGGCCCGGCGCGCGCCGCCAGCGTCTCGCCCAGCGACATGCGCGCGGCCAGGAAGATCAGCCCCGCGCCAATGGTCGCGGCAAAGGCGACCACGGTGCCGCCGAGGGCCCAGCCGAACAGGAAGCCGCCGAGCACGGTCAGCAGCGAGGCGCCGGGAAAGGACAGCGCCACCGCCGACACATAGACGGCTGCGAAGCCGGCAACGGCGAGCCACAGATTTTCGGAAACGAGCTCGGCGAGCTCGGCCCGGCGGCGGATCAGCTCGGACAGGCTCAGATGTTCGTGCAGGCCGAAGGCATAGCCGAGCGCCATTGCCACCAGGATCACCGCCAGCGGCAGGAAACGGCGCAGCGAAGGGCGGCGTACCGCCCCGCCCGTCTTTCCCGTCCCGCCCTTGCCGCTGTCCATGGGTGTCTTCCCCCCGTCCGCCGCGACCGCCGAGGTCTCCGCCTCAGCGCGCATCGTTCAGCCTCCAGTCGTAGTCGTAACCGATGACCGGCGGGTTAGCATCGAGCCTTGCGGCGAGCGTTGCGTCCGCATGGCTGCGCCAGTGGCGGCGCAGGTCGCGCTCGCTGCCGAAGTCCTCGTCGAACCAGCTGTAGATGCGCGACACGCGCAAGCCGCCCTCGCGTGCCTCCACCCCGCGCGGGTGGTTGATATAGGCGCGCGCGCCCTCGTCCAGCATCCGCTCCAGGTCGCGGGCGCGATAGGCCCGCCGCCCCAGGTTGGGGCAGCCAATCGAGGCGCAGTTGACGGCATAGTGCACGCGCGGCTCGCGCCAGCGCTTTCGCAGGATCTCGTGCTCGATGTCGTCGAGCGACAGGTCCCGCCCCTCCACGCGCACCAGGGCCTTGCGCCAGGGCCCGCGGGAGAAGAAGCCCCCGCCGAGGTCGATGTCGCGGATCGAGGCGACCGGATAGTGGGCGAGCACCACCTGCAGCGTGACCGCATTGTAGAGATTGACCCAATAGGCGAAGGCCTCGCCGCGCGGCAGGCGCGAGGCGGCGACCCCGGCAAGGCTCTCGATATAGCGGTCGAGCGCTGCGCGCCCCTCCTCGCGGAAGCGGGCATAGCGGACCCAGTTGAGGCCGTCGCCGCCCGCCACCACGTAGCGCTGCAGCAATTCGGTGAAGGCCTCGTGCGAGGGTTCGGCCGCCTCGGCGCGTGGCGAGCGGGCAAGGGCTGCTGCGCCGATTCCCGCGATCACCACGCGGCGCGACAGACGCGTACCGCCGGCATCGTTTGCGGCATCCGCCTGCGTCTTTACGGTTTGTCGCCTCCACGCCATCGCGCTTCTCCCCTTGGCCTTGCTGGAGTTCTAACGCCGATATGGGGCCGGCAGGTCGCAGAATCGGTTGCTCTCACCGGGAATTGAACCTGCAGGCGGGGCCCGTGAGGCCCGCGTGAGCCGATCCTGAGCCGGCCATGAGCCGGGAGCGGGCGCCGACGAAGCGGAAACTTGCGCAAAGAGGGGAAAACCTGCGCTTCCTGCGCGCTCCCGACGCACCGCTTGTCGTTGACTTCATCCGGTTCGGCCCGTATAAGCCCGGCAATCGGGTCGTGCTGACTTATGCGGCGCCCACGACGCCTCCGTCTGACCGGTCTTGAGGACCTGGGCCGGCCGGGGTCGACCACCAGAAAAATTCGATAACCAGGGCCGCGCGCCCCTCAGCGCGCGGGAAGAAGACAATGAAGCGCACCTATCAGCCGAGCCGCCTCGTCCGCAAGCGCCGCCACGGCTTCCGCAGCCGGATGGCCACGAAGAACGGCCGCCAGGTTCTCGCCCGCCGTCGCGCCAAGGGCCGCAAGCGGCTGAGCGCGTAAAGCAGGCCTGGGCGGGCGGGCAAAGGAGTCGTTTCGGTGATCCAGCCCCCGCCGCGCACAACATTGCCGACGCTGAAGAAGCGCGCCGAGTTCCTGGCCGTCGCAAAGGGCGGCCGGACCTCTCGGCGTGCTTTTGTCATGCAGGCCGCCGCCAGCGAGGACGGCCCGCGCATCGGCTACACGGTCACCAAGAAGACCGGCAACGCGGTGGAGCGCAATCGCATCCGCCGCAGGTTTCGTGCTGCCGTGCGCGCCGCCGCTGAGCAGGCGCGCGGCGATGTCGACTATGTGCTGGTCGGCCGGCGCGGAGCCCTGTCCGCCGATTTCGGCGACCTTGTGCGGGAGATCGGGCAGTGCCTGGCCCGCGCGCCGCTTTCGGGCGGAGACGTGCCGCGGCCACGCCACCGCAAGCGCCCTTCCCCGGCAAATCCCGAACAGCGTCGTGGCGGCAGCGACCGCCGCAGCGAAACTTCCAGCGAATAACGAAGGTGAACGCCGACAATGGCCGAAAACCGTAACACGATCCTGGCTATCGTCCTGTCGTTGATCGTCCTGCTGGGCTGGCAGTATTTCGTCGCCCAGCCGCAGCTCGACAAGCAGCGTGAGCTTGCCCAGCAGCAGGCGTCCCAGAGCGAGCAGGCCACGGCCGACGGAACCCCGGCCCCGCAGACGCCCGGCGCGGCTCCCGCCGCCGGCCAGGGCGGCGCGAGCGTTCCCGGCAGCGCCGGCCCGGTCGCCACCGGGCTTACCCGCGAACAGGCGCTGGAAACCTCCTCGCGCGTTGCCATCGACACCCCGCGCGTCGGCGGCTCGATCAATCTCGTCGGCGGCCGCATCGACGATATCCGCCTGAAGGACTATCGCGAGACCGTCGACCCGGACAGCCCGACCATCGTGCTGTTCTCGCCCAAGGGCGCACCGAACCCCTACTATGCCGATTTCGGCCTCACCGCCGATCCGGGTGCCTCCGTCGCCCTGCCGGACGCCAACACCGTGTGGCAGGCTCCGCAAGGCGCGACGCTGACGCCGCAGACCCCGGTGACGCTGACCTTCGACAATGGCGCAGGCCTTGTCTTCGAGCGGGTCATCTCCATCGACGCGGACTACATGTTCACCGTCGAGCAGCGCGTGCGCAACACCGGCGCCGAGGCCGTGCAGGTCTATCCGTACGGCATGATCGTGCGCAACGGCACGCCGCACACCGCTGGCTTCTACATTCTCCATGAGGGCCTGATCGGCGTGTTCGGCGATGCCGGCCTGTCCGAGGTCGACTACGACGACCTGCAGGAGAGCGGCCGCATCCGTCCGGCCGCCGTCAACCAGGGCTGGCTCGGCATCACCGACAAGTACTGGGCAGCAGCCCTCGTTCCCACGGGCGACGGCGACTTCCAGCCGCAGTTCTCCTATGCCCAGGCGACCGACAACTTCCAGGCCGACTATCTGGGTGCGGCCCTGCGTGTCGAGCCGGGCGCTGCGGCGAGCGCCACCACGCGCCTGTTCGCCGGCGCCAAGGAGACGGCCAAGCTCGACGCCTACGAGGAGAACCTCGGCATCAAGCAGTTCGAGCTGCTGATCGACTGGGGCTGGTTCTACTTCCTGACCAAGCCGCTGTTCTTCTTCATCGACTACCTGTTCCGCCTGGTCGGCAACTTCGGCGTGGCGATCCTGCTGGTGACCGTCGTCATCAAGGCGATCTTCTTCCCGCTTGCCAACAAGTCCTACGTCTCCATGAGCAAGATGAAGCTCGTGCAGCCGCAGATGGTCGAGATCCGCGACCGCTACAAGGACGACAAGCAGAAGCAGCAGCAAGCCCTGATGGAGCTGTACAAGAAGGAGAAGATCAACCCGCTGGCAGGCTGTCTGCCGGTGCTGGTGCAGATCCCGGTCTTCTTCGCGCTCTACAAGGTGCTGTTCGTCACCATCGAGATGCGGCACGCGCCGTTCTTCGGCTGGATCCAGGACCTTTCGGCGCCCGATCCCACGTCGCTGTTCAACCTGTTCGGCCTGATCCCCTGGGATCCGCCGCAGATGCTGATGCTCGGCATCTGGCCGCTGATCATGGGCGTCACCATGTTCGTCCAGATGAAGATGAACCCGGCCCCGCCGGACCCGACCCAGCAGATGATCTTCACCTGGATGCCGGTCCTGTTCACCTTCATGCTGGCCTCGTTCCCGGCCGGTCTGGTGATCTACTGGGCCTGGAACAACTCCCTGTCGATCACCCAGCAGTGGATCATCATGCGCCGTCAGGGCGTCAAGGTGGAGCTCTGGGACAACCTGCGGGGCACCTTCGGACGAAAGAAGGACGAGCCGGCGGAAAAGCCCGCGGCAGATAAGGCCAAGGCCGACAAGCCCAAGGCGAAGTAATCCGCCCGCCATCGCAGGCACCGCAAGATAGAAGTGTGGCCCCGGAGCAACCCTCCGGGGCCATCTTCGTTCCTCTCGCCGCACAAGGGTTGCGGCGGCGGCACGGGACACCCATTAAATCGGAACCAATTTCGGGGAGAGGGTCGATGAACAGGATCGCCTGAAGATGGCGCGAGCAGCTGCCGAGGACGGCGGCTCCGCGCCCGGACATTGCCGAAACGCTGCGCCAGGGCCCTTTCCGGGCCGAGGCACGCTGCGCCAAGGCTGAGCGAGACCTGATTTCATCCCGGAGACATCCCCATGCACGGACCGAACCCGCGCACGCGCCATCCCCTGTCGGGAGAGGCCCACACCGTCTTTCTGAACACGGTGATCACCCGCCCGAACATCCAGGTCGGCGACTACACCTATTATCACGACGAGGACCACGCGGCGGAGTTCGAGACCCGCAACGTGCTCTATCACTTCGACTTTATCGGCGACCGTCTGCTGATCGGCCGCTTCTGCGCGCTGGCCACCGGTGCCCGTTTCGTCATGAACGGTGCCAACCATCCCATGCACGGCTTCTCGACCTATCCCTTCGCCATCTTCGGCGAGGGCTGGTCGGACGGTTTCGACATGGCGGAGCTGGGCGTGGGCTATCGCGGCGACACCATCGTCGGCAACGACGTGTGGATCGGCCGCGAGGCGATGATCCTGCCCGGCGTCACGATCTGCGACGGGGCAGTGATCGGTGCCGGGGCGGTGGTCGCCTGCGACGTGCCCCCTTACGCGATTGCCGTCGGCAATCCGGCGCGCGTCATCCGACTGCGCTTTCCCGAAGAGGTGATCGAACGGCTGCTCGCCATCGCCTGGTGGGACTGGCCGGCGGACAAGATCTCCCGGAATCTCGGTGCGATCCGCGGCGCGGACCTCGACAAGCTGGAGCGAGCCGTCTAGAGCATCCGGACTGGGCGGCGCTGCCGCCGCCCGGTCCGCGCATCCAGCGCCGCCACCGCACGCAAGCCGAGACAGACGCCGCCATGAGCCAGCCGGACGACCGCTCCGACGCAGACAGTCCCCACACCCCGGAGGACATCGAGGCCGGCCGCCTGCTGTTCCGCCGCCCCTGGGGGTTCGTCACGAGCGTCGCGCATCTGGAACAGTTGCCGCCGGAGGGCGAGATCGAGGTCGCCTTCGCCGGGCGGTCGAATGTCGGCAAGTCGAGCCTGATCAACGCCATCACCGGCGTCAACGGACTGGCGCGCACGTCGAACACGCCGGGCCGCACCCAGATGCTCAACTTCTTCGCCGCGCCGGAAAGCGCGGTGACCCTGGTCGACATGCCCGGCTACGGCTATGCGCAGGCGCCGAAGTCGCTGGTCGATGCCTGGACCGATCTCGTCTTCACCTACCTGCAGGGCCGCGCGAGGCTGCGCCGTGTCTTCGTGCTGATCGACAGCCGACACGGGCTGAAGGCGAACGACCTTGAGGTGATGGGCCTGCTCGACAAGGCGGCGGTCAACTACCAGATCGTGCTGACCAAGATCGACAAGATCAAGCCCGGCCAGTTGAAGCGGGTCATCGACGAAACGGCCGAAAAGATCCGCAAGCGCCCGGCTGCGCATCCGCAGATCATCGTCACGTCGTCGGAAAAATCGACCGGCCTTGGCGAAATTCGCGCGGAAATCCTCAAGCTTTCCGCAGGCTGAGCCCCAATCGGACAGCGGGCCGCTCGCAGCCTCTTGCCGACCTGCGAAAAATCAGGATGCTGTGGCTCCGTTGCAGGGGCTGCTGTCGACTCGGATCGCGAATCTTCTCATTTTTTAACGCTACGTAAAGTCACGTGCGCTATGCCTGCGGAATCGAGGGGACAACCGCATGCAAGTGGAAAGCGGGAATGCCGCGGACAGGAAGTCCGGCAAGGCAGAGCGACAACCCGGGGATGCCCGGTTGCGCGCTGAGCTGGCCAGTCTGCACCTCGTCGGCCATTCTCCCGATCCAGCCCTGGACGAGATCGTCCGCCTCGCCGCCCGCATCACCCGCTGCCGCAAGTCCTTCGTCACCTTCGTGCATGATGACGAGGTTTTCGTGCTGGCCGGCACCGGCAGCGATGCGACGCGGGTTCCAGCCGCCACCTCGGTTTGCGGCGTCGCCTACCGGGCCGACCAGCCGCTCGTCGTTCCCGACCTGACCGCCGACCCGCGCTTCAAGAACTTTCCCTATGTCGAGATGGACGGCGGCAACCGCTTTTACGCCGGCTGTCCCGTCAGGCTGGAAAACGGCTTTCCCATCGGCACACTCTGCGTCATCGACGACAAGATCCGCCCGCAAGGGCTGAGCGAGGACGAGCTGGCCAGCCTCGCCCATCTCACCGACCTCACCGTGCGCCTGCTGGAGAGCCGCAGGCGCGATGCGCGCTTCTCCAACTATCTGGAGATCGCCTCCGACTGGATCTGGGAGCAGGACGCGGAGTTCCGCTTCACCTATCTGTCGCCCAGCGCCGACCGGTATCTGCTCCAGGTGGAGAACTTCATCGGCAAGACCCGCTGGGAAGCCCCGTCCGGCAACGGCGAAAGCCCCGAGTTCTGGACCGAGCACCGCCGGATGCTGGAGGCCCACCAGCCCTTCCGCGACGTGCGCTTCCGTTGCCACCGGGAAGGCAAGGAACGCTTCCACTCGATCAGCGGCCGGCCGGTCTTCGGCGCCGACGGGACCTTCCTCGGCTATCGCGGCACGGCGCGCGACATCACAGACATCGAGACGGCGACCCGCGAGCTGGAGCATCTTGCCCGCCACGATCCGCTGACCGGGCTTGCCAACCGCGCGACCTTCGAGACCCGCGTCACCGATGCCTTCCGCCGCTGGGAGGAGACCGGCGAGGAAGCGACGCTGTTCCTGCTCGATCTCGATCATTTCAAGCTGGTCAACGACACGTTCGGCCATTCCAGCGGCGACCGGCTCCTGATGGAAACGGCGCGGCGCCTGTGCGCCCATGCCGGGCCGCAAGCCACGGTCGCCCGGCTCGGCGGCGACGAGTTCGCCATTCTCGAGCCCTCGCTCGCCCGCGACGGGGCGATCGCCGAATATGCCGCCGGGCTTGCCCAGGCGATCTCGGTCCCGGTCGGGGGAGCGCATGCGCATGAGGGCTCGGAATGCGGCTGCAGCATGGGCATCGCCGTGCTGCCGGACCATGGCGGGTCGTTCAGCCAGTTGATGGGCAATGCCGACCTCGCTCTTTACGAGGCCAAGAGCAAGGGCCGCGGGCGCTTCATGGTGTTCGACACGACCATGCGGCGCGAGGCGGACGAGCGCAACACGCTGGCGCGCGAGCTGGTCGACGCGGTCGAGCAGCAGCAGTTCCAGCTGCTCTATCAGCCGGTGGTGCGCATCAGCGACGAGGCGGTGATCGGGGCCGAGGCCCTGATGCGCTGGAACCATCCCACGCGCGGCATGCTGCCGCCCGGGGCCTTCATCGCCGCACTCGACGGCAGCCGCCAGGCGGCCGATGTCGGCTACTGGGTGCTGGAGGAGGCCTGCCGCACCGCCCATCCCTGGGTGCTGGCGTCGCCGAACGGCTTCCGCCTGTCGGTCAACCTGTTCTCGGGGCAGCTGCGCGACCCGCGGCTGGTCAACCGGGTCCGCTCGATCCTGGAGCGCACCGGCTTCGACGGGCGCAATCTCGACCTGGAGGTCACCGAGAACATCCTTCTGGCTCCGGGCGGCGACGTTGCCGACACGCTGCGCAAGCTGAAGCTGCTCGGCGTTGCCATCGTGCTCGACGATTTCGGCACCGGCTACGGCTCGCTCAACCATCTGCTGCAGTTCCCCATCGACCGGATCAAGGTCGACCGGCAGTTCGTGCGCGGGCTCGGCGAGAAGGTCGACTACAACACCGTCACCCACGCGGTGGTGAAGCTGGCCGTCGATCTCGGGCTGAAGGTGACCGCCGAGGGCATCGAGACCGAGGAGCAGAAGAGCTTCCTGGCGCTGATCGGCTGCAACGACCTGCAGGGCTTTCATTTCTCGCGGCCCGTCGCGGCCGAACGCATTGCCGAGCTGATCGGCGCGAGCGAGGCGCTCCCCGCGCTGCAGGCCGCGGCCATTGCCGGGGGCACGTCCTCGCAGTTCAAGGCGAGCGTCGCCTGACGCCTTTCCCACGGCTTTCGCATCGCGCGCCTTTGCCGGGCCGCAATTGAGCCCATATCGGAAAGCAGCTATAGACCTTCGTCGATGCGCGGATATCCGTCCGCCGTTCCTCATGTCCAGCCGAGGTGCCACTGCGTCCATGACCGAAACCGCCCCGATCAATCCCGCCAAGGTCATCTCCACCGCCCTGCCGCACATGCTGCGCTACGACGATCAGGTCGTGGTGGTGAAATACGGCGGCCACGCCATGGGCGATCCGGCCCTGGGCAATGCCTTCGCCCGCGACATCACCCTGCTGCGCCTTGCCGGCGTGCTGCCGGTGGTCGTGCATGGCGGCGGCCCGCAGATCGGCACGATGCTCGACCGGCTCGGCATCAAGAGCGAGTTCCGCAACGGCCTGCGCGTCACCGACAAGGCGACGGTCGAGATCGTCGAGATGGTCCTCGCCGGCTCGATCAACAAGGAAATCGTCCACCTGATCAATGCCGAGGGCGGCAAGGCGGTCGGCCTGTGCGGCAAGGACGGCAACATGGTCACGGCCGAGAAGCTGCAGCGGCGGGTGCGCGATCCCAATTCGGCGATCGAGCAGATCCTCGACCTCGGCTTCGTCGGCGAGCCGGCGGAGGTCAACCCGACCGTGCTGCGCCTGGTCATGAAGGAAGAGCTGATCCCGGTGGTCGCGCCGGTTGCCCCCGGCGTCGACGGCGAGACCTACAACATCAATGCCGACACCTTCGCCGGCGCCATAGCCGGCGCGCTCGATGCCAAGCGGCTGCTGTTCCTCACGGACGTTCCGGGCGTGCTCGACGCCAACGGCAAGCTGATCAAGGAGCTCACGGTCTCGCAGGCGCGCGCGCTGATCGAGGACGGCACGATCTCCGGCGGCATGATCCCGAAGGTCGAGACCTGCATCGAGGCGCTGGAGCGCGGCGTCGAGGGCGTCGTCATCCTCAACGGCAAAGTGCCGCACGCGGTGCTTCTGGAGCTGTTCACCGACCAGGGCGCCGGGACCTTGCTGCGTCCATGAGCATCACGGCAGGCGAAGGCCCCCACGCGCACGAGCAGGATCTTCGGGTCTTCATGGGCGTGGAGGCGTGGGTCTTCGACCTCGACAACACGCTCTATCCGCCGAGCTCCGACCTGTTCTCGCAGATCGACGCGCGCATCTCCGACTATATCGCGCGTCACCTCGGGCTGGGGGCGGACGAGGCACGGGCGAAGCAGAAGGCGTTCTACCGCGATTACGGCACGACCTTGCGCGGGCTGATGATCGAGCACCGGATCGAACCCGACGCCTTCCTGGAATATGTCCACGACATCGACTATTCGCCGGTCCAGCCCAATCCGGACCTGGGCGTGGCGATCGCGCGGCTGCCGGGCAGGAAGTACATCTTCACCAACGGCGACCGGCCGCATGCGGAGCGCACCGCGGCCCGGCTCGGGATTTCCGAGCATTTCGACGACATCTTCGACATCGTCGCCGCCGGCCTGCTGCCCAAGCCGAATCTGGAGACCTACAACCGCTTCCTGGAAAAGACCGGCGTCTCGCCGGCGCGCGCGGCGATGTTCGAGGATCTCGCCCGCAATCTCCAGGTGCCGCACAAGCTCGGCATGCGCTCGGTGCTTCTGGTGCCCGAGGGCACGCGCGGCGTCTTCCGCGAGGAGTGGGAGATGGAGGGGCAGAACGCCCCCCATGTCGACTTCGTCACCGACGACCTGACCGGGTTCCTAAACGCGGTGCACGGGGCGATGAACGCCTGAGCGCGGAGACGGGCGATGCGACTTGACCTTGTGCGCCGGCTCGCGCGGCCGACCAATGCGGCCTCCCGTACGGAGCAGGCCCTGCACCGGACCCTGCCCTTCGTCTACCGGCGCCTCGGCGGCGGGGTCCTGGCGCGGGCCGGGGTCGAGTTCCTGGCCTTCGGCGTCAAGCAGGCCTATGCCTGCATCTACGGCGCGCTGCTGCTGGCGCTGATCCTCGCCACCCGCTTCTGGTATCCGGAAGCGGTCGGGCTTGCGCGCTACGACTTTCTCTTCCTCGCCGCGCTGGCGATCCAGGTCTGGCTGCTCGCCGCCCGGTTCGAGACCCTCGACGAGGCCAAGGTCATCCTGATCTTCCATGTCGTCGGCACGGCGATGGAGGTGTTCAAGACGGCCGCCGGGTCCTGGGTCTATCCGGAGGAGAGCTTCTTCCGGATCGGCGGCGTACCGCTGTTTTCCGGCTTCATGTATGCAGCGGTCGGCAGCTATCTCGCGCGCGTGTCGCGGATCTTCGACTTCGCCTATTCGCACTATCCGCCGCTGTGGACCACATGGCTCTTCGCGCTGGCGATCTATGTGAACTTCTTCACCCACCACTACACGGTCGACATCCGGCTCGGCCTGTTCGCCGCCCTGTTCCTTCTCTACGGGCGGACCTGGGTGCACTATTCGGTCTATCGCTACCGGCACCGCATGCCCCTGGTGCTCGGCTTCTTCCTCGTGGCGCTGTTCATCTGGCTGGCGGAGAACATCGGCACCTTCGCCCGCGCCTGGAGCTATCCGGACCAGGCCAACGGCTGGACGCTGGTTTCCATCGCCAAGCTGAACGCCTGGGTGCTCTTGATGATCATCTCCTTCGTGCTGGTGTCGCTGGTCAACCGTCCGCGCCGGGAGCCTGCGGCCGCGGATCGGTGAACACCGACAACTCGCTCGCCAGCCGCTCGATCAGCACGCGCACCCGGCGCGGCTGCACCGTGCCTTGCGGATAGACGATCTGCAGCGCCGTGCCGCCGGCCGCGTAGCCCTCCAGCAGCTCCACCAGCGCCCCGCTCGCCAGATCCTCGTCGACGTCGCGGATCGACTTCAGCGCGATCCCCCGCCCCTGCCGGCACCATTCCCGCACGAGGCCGCCATCATTGGCGACGCGCCGGCCGCGCACCGCGACCCTGCGGATCTCGCCGTCGATGAGGAACGGCCATTCCCGATCGAGATTGCCGCCGAAGCGCATCAGGATGCAGTCGTGCCGGGCGAGATCCTGCGGATGCTCCGGCGCCCCGTGCGCCGCCAGATAGGCGGGCGAGGCGCAGACCGCGCGCCGGTTGCCGCCGAGCGAGCGCGCGCGCAGCGTGCTGTCGGCGAGCGTGCCATGGCGCACCGCCAGGTCGATCCCCCGGCCGACGAGATCGACATAACCGTCGGTCAGGTCGAGATCGATGGTCACATCCGGATGTTCCTCGAGAAACGCATCGAGGATCGGCACGATGCGCCGGCGGCCGAGATCCTCCGGCGCGCTCATGCGGATCGGGCCGGAAATCCGCTCCGCCCCGTAGCGGATGCGGTCCTGCAGTTCCGCCGCCTCGGCCAGCAGCCGCCGCGCGCCCTCCACCAGCACCGCCCCCTCGTCGGTCAGGGCGATCCGCCGCGTGGTGCGCAGCAACAGCGTCGCGCCATATTGCCGCTCCAGTGCAGCCAGCCGCTCGGAGACGGTGGCCGGCGACAGGCCGAGATCGCGGCCGCCGGCGGCAAGGCCGCCCTTTTCGACGATCCTCAGGAACAGTGCCAGGTTGTCGAGCATATTTATTCGGTTCTCCCGAATTATAATTTCGGATGCTAGCCGATTATCCGAAATCGCCGCAAGGACTAGATCCGGGACGAACCGTGCGGACCCGTTCCGCATCCTTTTCCGACGTCCAGGAGGCACCCAGCCGTGACATCCAACCTGTTCGATCCCCTGACCCTAGGCGAGCTGACGCTGCCGCACCGCATCGCCATGGCGCCGATGACCCGCGCCCGCACCACCCAGCCCGGCAACGTGCCCAACGCGATGATGGCCGACTACTACGCCCAGCGCGCCGGCGCGGCGCTGATCGTCAGCGAGGCCACGCAGATCTCGCCCCAGGGCCAGGGCTATTCCTTCACCCCCGGCATCCACTCGCCCGAGCAGATCGCCGGCTGGCGGCTGGTGACCGATGCCGTCCATGCGGCCGGCGGGCGCATCTTCCTGCAGCTCTGGCATGTCGGGCGGATGAGCCACGAGATCTTCCATGCCGATGGCAAGCCGGTCGCCCCGTCCGCATTGGCGCCCGATGCAAAGGTCTGGATCGTCGATCCGGCCACCGGCGAGGCCGGCATGGCCGACTGCCCGGTGCCGCGAGCGCTGGAAAGCGACGAGATCGCCGGCATCGTCGCCGACTATGCGCGCGCTGCGGAAAACGCCGTGGCCGCCGGGTTCGACGGCGTCGAGATCCACGGCGCCAACGGCTACCTGATCGACCAGTTCCTGCGCCGTTCGTCGAACCTGCGCGCCGACCGCTACGGCGGCTCGCAGGAAAACCGCATCCGCTTCCTCGTCGATGTCGCGGAGGCGGTGGCCGGCGCCATCGGCCCTGCCCGCACCGGTCTTCGCCTGTCGCCGGTCATCACCCAGCGCGGCATGGCCGACGACGAGATCATGCCGACCATGCTGATGGCCGCGCGCGAGATCGACCGGATCGGCCTTGCCTATATCCATCTGGCGGAAGCCGACTGGGACGATGCGCCCGAGACGCCGGACAGCTTCCGCATCGCGCTGCGCGAGGCCTATTCGGGCCGCATCATCGTCGCCGGCCGCTATGACCTCGCCCGCGCGCAGGCGATCCTTGCCGCCGGCCATGCCGATCTCGTCGGCTTCGGCCGCCCGTTCATCGCCAATCCCGACCTGCCGCGGCGCTTGCGCGAGAACCTGCCGCTTGCGCAGTTCGACCCGGCCACGCTGTTCGGCGGCGATGCGCAGGGCTATTCGACCTATCCGGCCTGGGAGGCGGCAGCATGACTATGCCGCTCTCCAACGCCGAAATCGCGGCCGGCATGGCCAACGGCCGAATCGGTACGGCCCTGGTGCTGGAAGACCGCGGCATGCGGGTCTGGCACCTGCGCCTTGCGCCCGGCGAGACGCTTGCCGCGCACCGTCATGACCGGCCGTATTTCTGGACCGCCCTGACCGCCGGCCAGGGGCGCTCGCGCTACGGCGACGGCAGCGTTGCCGACGTCACCTACCAGGCCGGCGACACGAGATATTTTCCCGATCTCGGCCCGCACAAGACTTTCGTCCACGACCTGACCAATACCGGCACGGCAGAGCTTGTCTTCGTCACTGCCGAGTTCGATCCGCACCCACAAGGATGACGAGCATGAAAGCCGTCGGCTTCACCCGCTATCTGCCCATCGACGATCCGCAGTCGCTGATCGATCTCGACCTGCCCAAGCCCGAGCCGCAGGGCCGCGACATCCTCGTCGCCGTGCGCGCCGTCGCCGTCAATCCCGTCGACACCAAGGTCCGCTCGCCCAAGGACAAGGTGGAGGACGCCCCGCGCATCATCGGCTACGACGCCAGCGGCGTGGTCGAGGCGGTCGGCCCCGACGTCACGCTGTTCCAGCCCGGCGACGAGGTCTACTACGCCGGCGACATCACCCGGCCCGGCACGAACCAGGAGTTCCATCTGGTGGACGAGCGCATCGTCGGCCGCAAGCCGTCGAGCCTGTCCTTCGCCGAGGCGGCGGCCCTGCCGCTCACCACCATCACCGCCTACGAGTCCCTCTTCCACCGGCTGCGCATCGACCGGGACGGGGCGGATGCGGGACGGTCGATCCTGATCATCGGCGGGGCCGGCGGCGTCGGCTCCATCGGCATCCAGCTGGCCAAGCGCGCCGGGCTGACGGTGATCGCCACCGCCTCGCGCCCGGAAACCGTCGCCTGGGTGCGAGAGCTCGGCGCTGACCACGTGGTCAGCCACCGCGAGCCGCTGGCCCCGCAGGTCCGCGCGCTCGGGATCGAGCATGTCGACCATGTGGCGATCTTCAACGACATGCGTCACTGGCTTGATGCGGTCGAGCTGATCCGGCCGCAGGGCTCCATCGTCACCATCGACGACACGCATCTGCCCATGCCGATGGAGCAGATGAAGACCAAGGCGGCGAGCCTGCACTGGGAGCTGATGTTCACCCGCGCGATGTTCACAACGCCCGACATGATCGAGCAGCACCGGCTGCTGACCTTCGTCGCGGGCGAGATCGACGCGGGCCGGCTGCGCACCACGCTCGCCGAAACGCTCTCGCCGATCAACGCCAGCACCCTGCGCGAGGCGCACCGGCGCATCGAGACCGGCACGGCGCGCGGCAAGATCGTCGTGGAAGGGTTCGCCGGCTAGCCCGGACAGGACGGGCCGGTTGCCGGGTTGCCGGCGCCGGCCCTGAAGTCCTGACGAGCCGGAAACGCCGGCTCGCGAAAAAGTGTCGCTGCTCGTGCGGCTGGACGCGGCGCCGCCGGTGGCCTATGCCACCTGTGACCTCTCTTCCATGCTCCGCCGACAGGACATCCCATGACATCTTGTGCCCTTTGCAATGCCGAAGGCGCGTCCGCCTTTGCCGTGACCCCGCGCGAAGACAGCGTGCCGCTTTGCCCGGTTTGCCGGGCGGGCGTGGAGGAAGGGCCGCAGGACGGGCCGCACTGGCGGTGTCTCAATGAGGCGATCTGGAGCCCCGAGCCGGCGGTTCAGGTTCTGGCCTGGCGCCTGCTG
This sequence comes from Stappia sp. G46H5W, assembly GCF_058448995.1. NCBI lineage: Bacteria > Pseudomonadati > Pseudomonadota > Alphaproteobacteria > Hyphomicrobiales > Stappiaceae > Stappia > Stappia sp. G46H5W. Next base: position 116,876 of record NZ_JBZFLL010000007.1, read on the forward strand.
AAGGGCCTGCCGGAGGCGCCCTGGGCACGCGAGGCGCTGGAGATCGCCTGGCTGGAGCCGGACGTTCTGGCCTGGGCCGAGGAAGGCAGCGGCGCAGCACACGGCGAGGACGCCATCGTCCATGTCGACTGCAACGGCACGGTGCTGGCGTCCGGCGACACCGTCACATTGATCAAGGACCTGCCGGTCAAGGGCGCGGGCTTCACCGCCAAGCGCGGCACGGCGGTGCGCAAGATCGCCCTCGTCCCCGACAATGCCAACCATCTGGAAGGCAAGGTCGAGGGCCAGCGGATCGTCATCCTCTGCCAGTTCGTCAAGAAGGCCTGAGCCGGGTTTCCGGAGGGGCCGGTTCCCGAGCCCCTCAGGTGCCCAGCAGCAGCAGCACGATGCCGCCGGCAATCAGCACCGTGCCGACGATTTCGCCCGGCATCAGCTTCTCGCGGAAGAACCACCACGAGACGATGAAGGTGAAGATCAGCTCCACCTGCCCGAGCGCGCGCACATAGGCGACCTTTTCCAGCGTCATGGCGGTGAACCAGCCGGCCGAGCCGGCAACGCCCACCAGCCCCACCCAGACGGCGCCGCGCCAGTGGGTCAGGCTGGCGCGCAGCTGGTCCGGCTCGCGCAGGCTCATCCAGGCGACCATGGCCAGCGTCTGGAATGCGGTGACGAAGGCCAGCGTGAAGCCTGCCTGCATCAGGAAACCCGGACCGCCCAGCGCCAGCGAGGCGGCGCGGTAGCACACCGCCGAAATGCCGAACATCGCCGCGGAGGCAAGGCCGATCTGCGCCGGCCGCCCGGTCAGCGCCGTCAGCAGCGCGCCCGCGCTCACCGGCTTTCCGGCCAGCGACACGAAGATCACGCCGACCACGCCGACGGCGATGGCGACGCCCGCCAGCGGCGTGATCGTCTCGCCCAGCAGCACCAGGCCGAAGATCGCCGCCTGCACCGGCTCGGTCTTGGAATAGGCCGTGCCGGCGACGAAGTTTCTCAGCGAAAACAGGTAGACCAGCAGGAAGGTCGCCAGGATCTGCGCGATGCCGCCGATCATGCCGAAGATCGCGAAGGAGGCGTTCGGCTCGGGCAGCGGCATGCCGCCGACGACATGAAGCCCGGCAAGGTAGAGCAGCGCGAAGGGAACGCCGTAGCCGAAGCGCACGAAGGTGGCGCCGGTCGTGCCGAGCCGCGCCGTGAAGTGGCGTTGCAGGGCGGATCGGGCGTTCTGGCAGAAGGCGGCGAAAACCGTGATGGGGATCCACAAGTCCATGCGCTGCCACATACATGAAGCGGCCGGGACGGAACAGGCAAAAATGCCGAGTGGCCGGTCCCCCGCGCCGCCCGCCCGGCCTTGACTTCGCGAAGGAGCGGCGCTTAGGTCCGCGCGAAGAATTCCGACGCTTTCCCAGACACATTCTCCGGAGACCTGCGCGCATGACCACTGCCAATACCGACAAGGCGAAGCTCGCCTCCATCATCGACGCCGCCTTCGAGGACCGCGACACGATCAACGCCCAGACCACGGGTGCGGTGCGCGACGCGGTGAACGCCGCGCTCGACCTGATGGACCGCGGCCATGCGCGGGTGGCGGAGAAGGCCGAGGGCGGCGACTGGGTCGTGAACCAGTGGCTGAAGAAGGCGGTGCTGCTGTCCTTCCGCCTCAACCCGATGGAGATCATCAAGGGCGGTCCGGGCGATGCCACCTGGTGGGACAAGGTGCCGTCCAAGTTCGACGGCTGGCGCGGCGTCGACTTCGAGGAGGCCGGCTTCCGTGCGGTGCCGGGCGCCATCGTCCGCCGCTCGGCGCATATCGCCAAGAACGTCGTTCTGATGCCGTCCTTCGTCAATCTCGGCGCCCATGTCGGCGAAGGCACCATGGTCGACACCTGGGCGACCGTCGGCTCCTGCGCCCAGATCGGCCGCAACGTCCACCTGTCGGGCGGCGTCGGCATCGGCGGCGTGCTCGAGCCGCTTCAGGCCGGCCCGGTGATCATCGAGGACAACTGCTTCATCGGCGCCCGCTCGGAAGTCGTCGAGGGCTGCATCGTCCGCGAGGGCGCGGTGCTCGGCATGGGCGTGTTCATCGGCCAGTCGACCAAGATCGTCGACCGCGCCACCGGCGAGGTCTTCTACGGCGAGGTGCCGGCCTATTCGGTGGTGGTCGCCGGCACGCTGCCGGGCAAGCCGCTGGCGAACGGCGAGCCGGGCCCGAGCCTCTACTGCGCGGTGATCGTCAAGCGCGTCGACGAAAAGACCCGCTCCAAGACCTCGATCAACGAGCTGCTGCGCGCCTGATCGCAGCCAAGGTCGAGCAAGCTTCCGCGTGTCGCCGCGCCGTCAGGAGACGGCGTGGCGGACCGCCATCAGCGACTTCGGCAGGCCGATGAACCGTTCGGTCACCAGCTCGGAGTCCGGGAAGAGATAGCGCATCTGCCGGCCGTCCAGCAGGCGCGCATCCTCCAGCGACACCATCGCCTCGTCGAGATTGGCCGCCCGCGGGTAGAAGCCCGTGCGCATGGCCAGGTGGATCCGGTAGACCAGCGGATCGGGCAGCCAGTGCAGCAGCGGGAAGCGCGCATGCGGCTCGATCGGGAACCAGAAGCTCGGCGTCTGGATCATGTGGCTCGGCGCCAGCCGCCGCGCCTCGCGGGCGAAGGCCGACTTGTTGGCCCAGCTGCCGACATGCTCGATCACCGAATTGGAAAAGGCGACGTCGAAGGAATTGTCCGCATGCTCGGGCAGGTCGCAGGCGCTGCCATGCACCAGCTCGATCGGCAGGCTGCCGTCCGTCTCGGCCGTGAAGCCGAGATTGATGCAGGTGATGGTCACGCCGTCGAAATTCATCTCGTCGCGCCAGACGTGCCAGAATTCCGGCGTGCCGCCGAGATCGACGATGCGGCAACGGCCCTTTGCCGCGACATGGTCGGCGACCATCGCCTTGAGGCGCTGGACCCGTCGCTTGCGGAAGACATTGCTGGAGGAGGCGGGCGAAAGGCTGAACACGGATACTCTCCCGGCGGTTCTTGCGTCGTCGGCGGTGCGGGCAGACGTCCGACCACGGCCTTTTGCGTAGCAGCATTCCCATAACCGCCGATTAACGGGCAGGCAAAACGCCGCGATGGGCAGGACAATCCGGGAAGCGGCTTGATTGTCGGCCGCCGGCAGCCTACTTCGAAGGCAGCAGACAGTCTCCCGTCCAGGAAATTTCATGTCGCAGCCGCAAGCATATCCGGGCCCGCTGGGGCCGTTCTGGCTGTTTTTCAGTCCGATCGGGCGCGTCTCGCGCGAACCCTACATGCTGGCGCTCGGCTTCCTGTGGGCGGTCTTCGCCATCCCGGTCAGCCTATGGGTGCAGACCCTGGAGATTCCGGGCGACCAGACGGCGGTGGTGACGATGGAGGATTTCGTCAATTCGCATCCGCTGCTGCCCTACATGCTGTTCGCCAGCCACTGGGTCGTTCTCGCGCTTGCCATCAAGCGGCTGCAGGACCGAAACCTCACCGGTTTTCTCGCCGTGCTGATCTTCGTGCCGGTGATCAATTTCTTCTTCGTCATCGGTCTCGGCCTGATGCCGGGCGAGCCGGGGCCGAACGCCTATGGCCCGCGCCCCAACAGCCGCTGGGCCAAACCAACCTGACGCCCCCTTCCCCCTTGTCCCGTTCCAGCCCCTGCCAGCCGAAAGCCGCCTGCCCGTGACCGACCAGCCCCTTTCTGCCGCCGCCACCCTTGCCCGCGACCTGCTGCGCTGTCCGTCCGTGACACCGGCCGAGGGCGGCGCGCTCGCGTTGCTGGACGAGCGGCTGACGGCAGCCGGCTTCACCGTCGAGCGCATGGTGTTCTCGGACCGCGGCACGCCGGACGTGGAAAACCTCTTCGCCACCATCGGCACGAAGGGTCCGAACCTTGCCTTTGCCGGCCATACCGACGTGGTGCCGGCAGGCGATGCGGGTGCCTGGCGACACGGCCCGTTCGACGGGAGCATCGAGGACGGCATCCTGCACGGGCGCGGCGCGGTCGACATGAAGGGCGGCATCGCCGCCTTCGCTGCCGCCGCCATCGCCTATGTGGCGGACAAGGGCGATGCGCTCGACGGGCGCATCTCCTTCCTGATCACCGGCGACGAGGAAGGCCCGGCGATCAACGGCACGGTCAAGCTGCTGGAATGGGCGGCCGAGCGCGGCCACAGGTTCGACGCCTGCATCGTCGGCGAGCCGACCAACCCGGCGCAGCTCGGCGATGCGATCAAGGTCGGCCGGCGCGGCTCGCTGTCGGGCATCGTCACGGTCACCGGCGTGCAGGGCCATGTCGCCTATCCGCATCTGGCGAAGAACCCGGTCTCCGACATGCTGGCGCTGCTCGCCCGCCTCGACGCTCTCGTGCTCGATGCCGGCAACGAACGCTTCCAGCCGTCGAACCTGGAGATCACCACCGTCGATGTCGGCAACACCGCCTTCAACGTCATCCCGCGCAAGGCGGTCGCCAATTTCAACATCCGTTTCAACGACACCTGGTCGGTGGACAGCCTGAAGGCGCATCTGCGCAACGAGCTTGCCGGCGTCGAAGGGCTGACCTGCGACTGGCAGCTCGATTTCACCAGCGATTCCAGCGACAGCTTCCTTACCCATGATGCGGAGCTGATCGACGCGCTGGCCGATGCGGTGGAAGCGGAGACCGGCCGCCGGCCGGAGCTGTCGACGGGCGGGGGCACTTCGGATGCCCGCTTCATCAAGAACTATTGCCCGGTGGTCGAGTTCGGCCTGGTCGGCCAGACCATGCACCAGGTCGACGAGCGCGTGCCGCTGGCCGAGCTGGACGGCCTTGCCGCCATCTATCGCCGCTTCCTTGACAGCTATTTCGCCGGCTAACCGACACGCTTCTCCCCGCTTTCCCACTGCGAGCACCTGACGCCAAGTATCTTTGCGAAGGTGACGGGCGCACGCGTTCTTGTTTCAGTAGAGCTGCCGGTTGCAGTATCGGGAAACAAGAATGCGAGGGGAGGCAGGCAATGACGGGCGAACAGGGCAACAGCGCGAGCGAGGGGCAGCCCGTGCGGCGGCCGGACCCGACGCGGGTCAACGCCATCGGCTTCGATGCCATCGTCGATGCGCTCGGCGCGGGCATGCGCGACTTCCGCAAGGCGCCGCGCTTCGGCCTGTTCTTCGGCGCGGTCTATGCCCTCGGCGGCATATTGGTGCTGCTCACCGCCTCCGCCCTGCACATGAGCTATCTCAGCTATCCGCTGGCGATCGGCTTCGGGCTGATCGGCCCGTTCATCGCCGTCGGCCTCTACGAGGTCAGCCGCCGGCTGGAGACGGGTGAGCCGCTCGACTGGCCGGGCGTCCTCGGCGTCATCTGGGCGCAGCGCAAGCGCGAGATCGCCTGGATGGCCTTCGTCGTGCTCTTCGTCCAGATCATGTGGATGTATCAGGTGCGGCTGCTGCTCGCCCTGTTCCTCGGCTTCAAGTCGTTCGCCTCCTTCGGCGCCTTCGTCGAGGTGGTGGTGACGACGCCGGAAGGCCTGATGTTCCTGGTCATCGGCAATGCCATCGGCGCGGTGCTGTCGATCATCCTGTTCTCGCTGACCGTCGTCTCCTTCCCGATGCTGCTCGACCGGGACGTCGACTTCATCACCGCGATGATCACCAGCGTGCGCGCGGTCGTCACCAGCCCGAAGCCGATGATCGGCTGGGCGCTGGTCGTCACCGCGACGCTGATCGTGTCGATGCTGCCGCTGTTCGCCGGGCTGCTCGTCGCCCTGCCGGTGCTCGGCCACACCACCTGGCATCTCTATCGCAAGCTGGTGCCGCCCGCCCCGCAGGAGGACGAGGCCGGCCTTCAGTCGCCCGAGACCACGTCCCCGACCGCCTCGTCGCCATCCTCGACAACAGCTTCCCCCGCACCGGCGGCAAGCCCGGCACGATAGGCGGCAAGCGAGACCGCGTCCTCTTCCGCCGGGCGATAGTCGACCTGTGTCAAGTAGAGCCCGTCGGGCGGCGCCACCGGGCCGCAGGCCTCGCGGTTGCACGCCGCCAGCGCCTTTGCGACATCCTCCGGCCCCCAGCGACCCTCGCCGACCAGCCGCAGCGTGCCGACCATCGAGCGTACCTGGTTGTGCAGGAAGGAGCGCGACGAGCACTCGGCGATGATGCTCTCCCCCTCGCGGCGCACGCTGAAGGCTTCCAGCGTCTTCCACGGGCTCTTCGCCTGGCAGCGCGAATGGCGGAAGGTGGTGAAGTCGTGATGGCCGACAAAGACCTGCGCCGCCTCGTGCATCGCCGCCGCATCGAGCGGCTTCTTCACGTGCCAGGCCAGCCCCAGGTCGTGGGTCAGCGGCGCCAGCCGGTTGACGATGCGATAGCGGTAGTGCCGGCGGATCGCGGAAAAGCGGGCGTCGAAGCCTTCATACATCTTCTCGCAGGCGAGGATCGCCACCGGATCGGGCAGGCAGTGGAAGTTGAGCGCGCCCAGCACGGTGGCCGCCGGCCAGTCCTTTTCCAGATCGAGATGGGCCACCTGCCCGGTCGCATGCACGCCGGAATCGGTGCGCCCCGCGCCGCCGATGGTCACCGTCTCGCCGGAAAACGCCTTCACCGCCCGCTCGATCACCCCCTGCACGGAGGGACCGTTGTCCTGCCTCTGCCAGCCCACGAAAGGGCGGCCGTCATAGTCGACTGTCAGCTTGTAGCGGGGCATGGAACGAAAACGGCTCGCCGGTTGTCGCGGTTACTCGAAGGCCTCGAAGGGCGTGGCGAAGGTGACCTCGATCGGCAGGGCCGCCCGTGCGGCCTCGGTCAGCGCCAGCGCCTGGAAGGCTGCCCCCGCATAGGGGCCCGCGACCTTTTTCGCAAGCTCCACGTCGAAGCCGAAGCGCGGGTAATAGGCGGGCGGTCCCAGCACCAGCACCAGGTCCTCGCCCTGCTCGCGCAAGGCTGTGACCCCGGCGCGGATCAGCGCCGAGCCGACGCCGCCGCGCTGCCGGTCGGGGCTCACCGAGACCGGCGCCAGACACGAGATGGCAAGACGGTGCCCGGCGCCCGCTCCCGTCACCCGCGAGAAGGCGACATGACCGACGACGCGCCCGTCCCGGTCGACCGCCACCAGCTCGAGCACCAATGCGCCGCAGGAGCGCAGCTCGTCGACCAGCCGTGCCTCGCCCTCCTGGCCAAAGGCGGTGGCGGTGACGAGCGAAATGTCCGCCTCGTCGGCGGGCGTGGCGGGACGGATCTGGGGTTCAAGCGCGGGATGGGTCATCTGAATGGTCCGTTCGGCCTTGCGGCACCTGACAGTGATCTGCTTTGGCCGACATCATAGCCTGCCCGGCGGCCGCTTGGCGATGGATGACCCCGTTCACGAAAGCCGGGTGCCGGCGCTGAGCTGGGCGCCGCGCTGGAACTCGGCGGCCGGCATCGGCTTCTTACCGGCACGCTGCAGCTGCACCAGACGCACCGCGCCGCTGCCGCAGGCGACCAGTAGCTCGTCGCCGGCGGAAAGCAGCGTGCCCGGTTCGCCCGAGGCGCTCTCGTCCAGCGCGCTGCGCAGCACCTTCACCCGCTCGCTGCGCCCCGAAATCTCCACCTCGCACCAGGCACCGGGAAAGGGCGAGAGCCCGCGTACATGGTCGTGCACCTCGCGGGCCGGCCGCGTCCAGTCGATCCGCGTCTCGGCCTTGTCGAGCTTGCGGGCGTAGGTGACGCCCTCCTCCGCCTGGGGCGTCGGCACCAGGCCGCCGCGCGGCAGGGCGGCGAGCGCGCGCACCATCAGGTCGGCGCCCAGAACCGACAGGCGATCGTGCAGCTCGCCGGCCGTCATGTCCTGTCCGATCGCCAGCTTTTCGGCCATGTAGACCGGACCGGTGTCGAGCCCGGCTTCCATGCGCATCACCTCGACGCCGGTTTCCGCGTCGCCGGCCATGATCGCGCGGTTGATCGGGGCCGCACCGCGCCAGCGCGGCAGCAGCGAGGCATGCAGGTTGAGGCAGCCATGCACCGGAATGTCGAGCACCGCCTGCGGCAGCAACAGGCCGTAGGCGACGACGACGGCCGCATCGGGGGCGAGCTCGGCAAGGGCGGCGCGCTCCTCCTCGCTTTTCAGCGATTGCGGGCAGCGCACAGGAATGCCCAGCGTCTCCGCTGCCTGATGCACCGCCGACTTGCGCTCCTCCATGCCCCGGCCCGCCTTGCGCGGCGGCTGGGTGTAGCAGGCGACGACATCGTGACCCTGGCCGACGATCTCCATCAAGGTCGGAACGGAAAACTCCGGCGTTCCCATGAAGACGATGCGCAAGGTCATGATTTCTCCTTCGAACGGGCGAGCGGGGCTCGGCTTTCAGGGCTTTGAACGTATCAGGCGAGGCGCTTCATGCGAGGCGCTTCATGCAAGACCGGGCAACAGGGCCTTGAGGCTCGTCACCATCATCTCCATGGCGATGGCAGCCAGGATCATGCCCATCAGCCGGCTCATGATGCTGATCGCGGTGCGACCCAGAACCCGCGCCAGCAGCGGCGCGGCGAGAAAGGTGACCGAGAGCACGGCGACCATGGCGGCGAGCGCCGCCACCAGGGCGACCTGCTGCCCCGCTCCGCTCGCCTGCTCGCGGAAGATGACGATGGTCGAGATCGAGCCGGGCCCCAGCAGCATCGGCACGGTCAAGGGGTAGATGCCCGGATTGTCGACGCTCTGGTGATGCTGCTTTTCTGCGTCCGTGCCGGCCTGCGCGCTGCTTTCGCCGCCATGCAGCATGGACAGGGCGATCAGCAGGATCAGCAGCCCGCCGGCCAGGCGAAAGCCGTCGATGCTGATGCCGAACAGCGACAGCAGCGCCTCGCCGCCGAAGAAGACGACGAGCGAGCCGGCAACGAGGCCGAGCGTTGCGGTCAGGGCGACGGCGCGCTTGCCGGCGGCATCACGGTCGCCGGTCAGCGCCAGGAACACCGGCAGGTTGGCGACCGGGCTCATGATCGCGAAAAGCGCCGCGAAGACCTTGAGGAAGAAGGCGATGTCCATGCGTCCGGCTCCCGGGTCGCAGGTTCAGGCTGCAGCGCGGCTCAGGCCTTTTCGGTCAGCCGCGCCTGCTTCTGGAACTTCTTCACGACGCGGTCGCGCTTCAGCTTGGAAATGTGGTCGATGAACAGCACGCCGTTCAGGTGGTCGATCTCGTGCTGCAGGCAGGTGGCGAGCAGGCCGTCGGCCTCGATCTCGCGCTGCGCGCCCTCGCGGTCGAGGAAGCGCAGGCCGATGCGCTGCGGCCGCTCCACGTCCTCGTAATATTCCGGGATCGACAGGCAGCCTTCCTGATAGACGGAGCGCTCGTCGGATTCCCAGACGATCTCGGGGTTGATCACCACCATCGGAGCGGGCGTCTCGCCCTCGCGCGCCACATCCAGCACCAGCATGCGCGTCGGCACGCCGATCTGGATCGCGGCCAGCCCGATGCCCGGCGCGTCGTACATGGTTTCCAGCATGTCGTCGGCCAGCTGGCGCACCGCGTCGTCGACGCTGGCGACCGGCTCGCTGACCAGGCGCAGCTTGGGATCCGGCAGGATGATGATGTCTCGTTTCGTCATGGTGCTGAAATATGGGAGAAGGCCGCCCGCGTCAACGCGCGGATGCGCCCGGAACGCACGATTTCCGCGGTTTACGGCCCCTGCGAGAGAGCCGCCGGCGTCATGCGCGCCCCCGGCGCTCCTCTGCCCGCTCGCTGTGCCCGGTTGCCGCCCCCCACGCCTGCGCCGTTTCGCGGCAGCGACAAATGTTCTATCTTTGTTTCCATGGAGACGATTCTCTTCACCCTGCTCGGCCGGCCCGTGTCGCTCGGCGAGGCGCTGATCGGCGCCGCCTTGCTGCTGCTCGGCGCAGCGGTGCTGACGCTCGTCTCGGTATCGCGGCAGGCGGGCCGGGCGCGCGATGCCGAATGGCGGGCCGCCGAGCATGCGCGCGAGCTCGAGGCGCGGATCGCCGACCTGCTCAAGGTCCAGTCCGAGATGACCGGCCGGATGCAGACCATGGCCGAGGTCTTCGGCTCGCGGCAGGGCGACCTGATGCGCGCCGTCAACGAGCGGCTCGACGGCATGAGCCACAAGCTCGGCCAGTCGATGGCCGAGACCACCCGGCGGACCCATGACGGGTTGCGCCACCTGCACGAGCGGCTGGCCGTCATCGACCGGGCGCAGGCAACGATCCGCGACCTGTCCGGCCAGGTCGGGGCGCTGCAGTCTATCCTCGACAACAAGCAGGCGCGCGGCGCCTTCGGCCAGGGCCGGATGGAGGCGATCGTCCAGGACGCGCTGGCGCCGGGCGCCTTCAGCTTCCAGGCGACCCTGTCGACGCGCGTGCGGCCCGACTGCCTGATCCACTTGCCGAACGGCGCCCCGCCCCTCGTCGTCGACGCCAAGTTTCCGCTGGAGGCCTATAACGAGCTGAAGCAGGCGGAAGGGCCGGAACCACTGAAGCAGGCGCGCGCCCGGTTTCGCCGCGACATCGGCAAGCACCTGACGGACATTGCCGAACGCTATCTCATTCCTGGCGAGACCCAGGACACGGCCTTCATGTTCGTGCCGTCCGAAAGCATCTTCGCCGAGATCCACGAGCACTTTTCCGATCTCGTCCAGAAGGCACACCGGGTCCGGGTGGTCATCGTCTCGCCTTCGCTGCTGTTGTTGTCGATCCAGGTGGTGCAGTCGGTGCTGCGCGATGCGCGGCTGCGCGAGGAGGCACACCGGATCCAGGCCGAGGTCGCCCATCTCGTCGCCGACGTCGACCGGCTGGACGAGCGGGTCCGCAAGCTGCAGCAGCATTTCGGCCAGGCCGGCCGCGACATCGAGCAAATCCTCATTTCGACCGACAAGATCGGCAAGCGCGGCCGCAACATCGGCGATCTCGACCTCGCCCCGCCGCGCGGCGAGCAGGCTTTAGACGGCACCACCGACCGGACGGACCGGGCCGGCGCGCCGGCGACCGAGCCGCGCGGGCACCGGGACGAGGCGGCACGCCCCCTGCCCCTGGCCGGACTTCACGATCCGTACGCCGCCGACTGACGCCGTCTTACCTGCCGCGCATTATACGCCAGCCCGCCCCCTGCGGGGATAACAGCCCTCATGCGCCGACAGCCGGGGCCGGCACCGCACCGGGGACAGGACGGGGATAAGGCAGGCGGCGGATGGAAACAGGAGACCGCATCCTCGCTGCCTCCCACGTCCATCTGCCCCTTCTGCGCAAACCGCGGATTTGAGACGGAAAAATCAATTTCGTCCGATTTCAGCACGGAATTTTGCAAAATTTCTCTCGAAATTTGATATCGGCGCGCACCGCATCCGTGACCCGGACTTCGGCGCGGAAAGAAGCCCGCCGCTACGGCACCTTCCTTGCCAGAGGCTTGGCTTTGCGGTGCTTTTTTCGATCCCGGTGCTGCAAGGCGCGGCGGAAGATGCTCTAAGAGAGAGAAACAATCGCTTTGGAGGATCGCCATGAGCCTGCTGATCGCCGTCAAGGGCTGGAACCCCGCCGCCTGGGCCTTGCGCCTTGCCCGCTACCTGCCGGAGCACGAGATCCGGTCCTGGCCGGACGCGGTCGGCGATCCGGCCGACATCCGCTACGCGCTGGCCTGGAAGGCCCCGGCAGAGGTCCTGGCGGCCTGCCCCAATCTCGAAGTGATCTTTTCGCTGGGCGCCGGCGTCGACCACCTGCTGGCGCAGCCGGGCCTGCCGGATGTCCCGATGGTTCGGGTGGTCGACCCCGACCTGACCGCACGCATGACCGAGTGGGTGGCGCTGCAGGTCCTGCTGCACCATCGCCAGCATCTGGCCTACGCCGCGCAGCAGCGCGAAAGCCTGTGGCGCGACCTTGAGCAGCCGGCCGCGCGGCATGTGCGGGTCGGCCTTCTCGGTCTCGGCGTGCTCGGCGCGGAAGCGGCCAAGATGTTGGTGCGGTTTGGTTTTGACGTTGCCGGCTGGGCGCGCGGGCCCAAGCAGATCGACGGGGTCGTCAGCTATGCCGGCGAGAGCGAGCTCGATGCCTTCCTCGCCCGCACCGACATTCTGGTGAACCTGCTGCCCCTCACGCCGGAGACGCGCGGCTTCATCGACTACGGCCTCGTGTCGCGGCTGGCGCGCGACGGGGCGCTCGGCGGACCGGTCTTCATCAATGCCGGACGCGGCGGCAGCCAGGTCGAGGCGGACCTGGTGCGCGCGCTGACCGACGGCACGCTGAAGGGCGCCAGCCTCGACGTGTTCGAGACCGAGCCGCTGCCGTCGCACAGCCCGCTATGGAAGCTTGAGAATGTGGTGATCACGCCGCATGTGGCCGCAGACAGCGACCCGGAGGCGATCTCGGCCTATGTCGCCGAGCAGATCCGCACCTTCGAGGCGGGCGGCACCTTGCGCAACACCGTCGACAAGGCGACCGGCTACTGACGCCGAAACTATAAGCTTATTATTTTCAATAGATTAGCAATGAAACCGACGCGCGCGCGAGAACCAGAGGTCGACGATCTCGCGCGCGATGCGCTTCATCTCGCGAGGGGTCGCGGGCTTCTGGTGAACCGCGTCGAACCAGTCTCCGTCGCCAGCTGCCACCGGCGGCGCGCCGCGCGTCAGGCCGAACAGCGGCAGCGTCGCGCTGTCGTGGCGCTGGCGCACGCGCCGGGCCAGGTCGCCCGCCCGTCCTTCGGGCAGGTCCAGCGAAGCCACGACGCAATCGAAGGGCGGGCCGGCGGCGGCATCCGGCGTCGACAGCAGCTCGAGCGCCGTCTCCACGGATCCGACACGGCGGACGCGAATGTTGCCCGTCGCTCCTTCAAGCGCCAGACGGAAGGCTAGGGCATCGTTCACGTTGTCTTCAACGTGAAGGAAAACCGCGTGCGGCAAGACATGAAGCATGAGCGACCGGTTGTCCGTAAAACGCAAAAGACGTCGCCGTCAGTTCCCCTCGGGAAGTCTGACGCAACATCCAATTTTGCTGATATGTTCGGACGGCGATGTTTCGGATTGACCCGTGGGGTTTCTTCGCTGCCCGCTTCATAGGGGCGAAAACTGCCGCCCAACGTCGCAGCTGATATAATCGCGCTGCAGAGTCGCTACAACTGCATTCCCTGCATAGCAGATGCGCTAGGGAAACCGGGCAATTTCAGGCGTTTCCTTCTAAGGAAGGGAAAGCAAATTTCCAAAACAACTTGGAAATCCGAACAACCGGAAAATCCGACACACGGAAACCCAAGAAGACCGCCCGCAACGCGTGCCGTTGCGCGCGCTGCTACAACCGGCGACAGGCGGTCAGCGCACCCCATTCAGTCGCCGCGATGCGCGCAAGCGCGGCCTCCAGCGGCTCCAGCGCAACGCTCATCGTGTAGCCATTGGCATGCAGCAAGGTGCCCGGATCGCTCATGATCCCGACATGGCCCTTCCAGAACAGCAGGTCGCCGCGCTCAAGCTTCGGCAGACCGCCGGAGATGTCGAGCGCCTCGCCGGCGCCGGCCTGCTGCATGTCGCTGTCGCGCGGCAGCACGTGGCCCGCTTCCGCCGCCGCCAGCTGCACCAGCGCCGAGCAGTCGAGGCCGAGCGAGGTACGCCCGCCCCACAGATAGGGCGTTCCAAGCAGCCCCTCTGCCACTGCCACCCAGTCGGTCACGGTCTCGCCGAGCGGCATCAGATGGCGGGCGACCATGGCGCTGCCGTCGTCGAGCAACGCGTAGTCGAGGCCGCGGGTCACTGCTGCGCCGACGACGCGCACGCGCGCGCCAAGCGACAGGAGCGAGAGCGGCGGGCGTTTCAGCTCGGCTTCCGGATAGCGATAGCTGCGCGGCACGCAGACCCGGTGAGTGGCGGGCGCGCCGGCCTCGCCCACGCTCGCCGCTGGCAGGTACCCAACATAGCCGTCGGTCGCCAGCTGCCCCCAGGCCCAGCCGTCGTCGCGGATCTCGTACAGATCGAAACTCTCGCCGTAGAGCGCTTCGGTATCAATGGAGCGGGCCGCATCCGGCGCGGGGCGCAGCGGCGCCGAGGCGACCGCGATGCGGACCGGCAGCGGGTCGGCGAAGCGCTCGGCCACGACCTGGCCACGATAGCGGCTTGCCGCCAGATCGGGGCGAACGGGATGGATGCGGCGATCGAGGGCGGCGGCGGGTTCGCTGGTCATGCGGCGGTCCGGGCTTCTTCTGGCGCTTCGGGCATCGGGCTGCCCGGTACACCGCCTGGGATCAGCGGGGCATCTCGGCGGCCCGGGCAACGATGGTGTCGGCAATGTGCTCCAGATAGAGCGCCCCGGCAACGGTGCGGGTCACCACGACATTGCGCCGGTCGGCCTCGTCGCGGCGGCGCGACAGCAGTTTCATCGCACCCAAAGTGTCGAGCGCGCGGGTGATCACCGGCTTGGTGACGTCGAGACGTGCAGCCAGTCCGCGCACCGTGTGCGGGGGCGGCTCCAGATAGACCGTCATCAGGATCGCCATCTGGCGCGAGGTGAGGTCCTTGTCGCCGTCGGTGACCAGCGACATCGTCACATCGTGCCAGAGTCGCAGCGCCTGCGACGGCCGCAAGTCGATACCCATCCCTCACCCATGCCTGCTGTGCCGTTGCCGGCCTTGCCCCATAGTGACAGGCAATTCGTTTCGGTTCCGTTATACAAACACCGAAACGAGGCAGGAAAGCGTGCCGCCTCAGTTTCCCGGGTAGCGGGCGGCGAGCAGCGAAAAGAGCGCACGCGCGGCCTGTGCCTCACCGCCCAGCGGGCGGCCCGGGCGGTCGGCCGGGTTCCAGCCATAGATGTCGAAATGCGCCCAGACCCGCGCCTTTTCAACGAAACGCGAGAGGAACAGCGCGGCGGTGATGGAGCCGGCGAAGCCCGCACCGCTGGTGTTGATGTGATTGATGTCGGCGATCCGGCTTTCCAGATAGCTCTCGTAGGGGCGCCACAGCGGCAGGCGCCACAGCGGATCGCGGACCGCATTCGCGTGGTCGGAAAGCTCGGCCGCGAAGGCCTCGTCGTCGGTGTAGAAGGGCGGAAGGTCGGGGCCGAGAGCAACGCGCGCGGCGCCGGTCAGCGTCGCCATGTCGATCAGGATCTCCGGCTCCTCCTCGTCGGCAAGCGCCAAAGCGTCGGCAAGGATCAGGCGGCCTTCCGCGTCGGTGTTGCCGATCTCGACGGTGAGGCCCTTGCGGCTCGGCAGCACATCGCCGGGACGGAAGGACGCGCCGGAAATCGCGTTCTCGACCGCCGGGACAATGACGCGCAGGCGCACCGGCAGGCCGGCTTCCATGATCATCGAGGCCAGCGCCAGAACGGCAGCCGCACCGCCCATGTCCTTCTTCATCAATGCCATAGCGCTGGACGGCTTGATGTCGAGGCCGCCGGTGTCGAAGACGACGCCCTTGCCGACCAGGGTGACGCGCGGATGCCCCTCCTCGCCCCAGGTCGCATCGAAAAGCCGCGGCGCGCGGTCGCTCGCCCGGCCGACCGCATGGACCATCGGGAAGCCCTCGGCGAGCAGCGCCTCGCCCTCGATGACGCGCACCCGCCCGCCGTGATCGGCGAAGAGGCGCTGCGCCGCATCGCACAGTTCGGCAGGACCGAGGTCGCTTGCCGGCGTGTTGACCAGATCGCGGGCGAGCGTCATGCCGTCGAGGATGAGGCCGACCCGCTCCAGGTCGACGCCCTGGCCCACCATCAGCCGCGGCACCGAGCGGGTCGACGGCTTGCGGTAGCGCTCGAACCGGTAGGAGCCGAGCGCGAAGGCGAGCGCGGCTTCCTCCTGCGCCTCGGCCGCAATCTCCAGACGGAAGTCGCCGCCCGGCAGCTTGCGGGCAAGATCGCCCACGGCAAACCCGGGCGCAGCCGCATTGGCGACGCCGAAAAGCACGGCCGCAAGCGCTCCTTCGGCACCTGGAACCAGAAGCAGCTGTCCGGCCGCCCCGTCGAACCCGCTCGCCGCGGCGAAGGCCTCGGCCCGCGCGCCCAGTCCCTGAAGCACCGTCTGCGCTTCATCGCGGTCGACGGCATGGACGGGAATGGCTGCAACATCGGGGGAATGGGCGATCAGCGAGGCGCGCACGGGCGGGGTCCTTGTCTGGCGGGAGAAGAAGGTCGGAGTTCCGTTTTAAGCACGAAGGGCAGGCAGCGGCAATCGCCGGACATCCGCCCGCGGGACCACCTTCAGGGCCGCCGTTTAACGAAGCATTAGGGTTAACGACGTATTGATGAGCTTGCGCATTCTGCAAGTCCAACGTCCGTCCGTGTCCAGGAGCCCGGCACATGCCATCCACGCGCCACGCCCTTCCCCGTCCCGCCGCCGCGCCGCGCCTGATGCTCGCGGCCTCGATGGTGGCCCTGGTCGCGCTGACAGGCTGCGCCTCCTCGAAGCGCAGCGTCGGCACCCATTCCGGCGCGCCGCAAGGCTATGCCGCCCCCGGATCGAGCGCCGCCTTGCAGGCGGTCGGCTATTGGGGCCAGGCCTATCAGCGCTCGCCGAAGGACCGCGAAAACATTCTCAACTATGCCGCCGCCCTGCGCCGTAACGGTCAGGTCGACCAGGCCGAGGCAGTGCTGCGCCAGGCGATCATCGCCCATCAGAGCGACCGCGACATCGCCGCCGCCTACGGCAAGGTTCTGGCGATGAATGGCCGGCTGCCGGAAGCGCTGCAGGTGATCAACGGCGCTCAGACCCCGACGCGCCCCGACTGGCGGCTGATGTCGGCAGCCGCCGCGATCCACGACCAGATGGGCAACACCCAGCAGGCGCGCGACCTCTACAATCAGGCGCTCAAGATCGCTCCGGACGAGCCGAGCCTGCTCAACAATCTTGCCATGTCCTACCTGCTGGAAGGCGAAGCCAAGGAGGCGGAGGGCGTCTTGCGCCGCGCCGCCGCCAGCCCCAAGGCCGACAGCCGCATCCGCCAGAACCTGGCGCTGGCGATCGGCCTGCAGGGCCGCTTCCAGGAGGCCGAGCAGGTCGCCACCGCCGAGATCGACCCGGCCCAGGCGGCACAGAACATCGCCTATCTCAAGTCGATGCTGTCGCAGCGCAATTCCTGGGCGGAGATCGCGGCGCAGGACAAGAAGAAGAAAAAGTCCGGCGGTTGACGCGGCGTCTTCACCTCCCCCTGTTCTCGCAGCCGAAACGACAAAAGCCACCCGTCCGGGTGGCTTTTTCATTCGTTCCGGATTGGCGTTACCGGGATGCCTTTGAGGCGTGCCGTCAGAAGGTCGCGACAGCCTGGATGATCGCCGGGCCGATGATCACGGCAAGCAGCACGGGCAGGAAGAACACGATCATCGGAACGGTGAGCTTGGGCGGCAGGGCTGCGGCCTTCTTTTCCGCCGCCTGCATGCGCTGCAGCCGGTTTTCGTCGGCCATGACGCGCAGCGCGGTGGAAACCGGCGTGCCGTAGCGCTCGGCCTGGATCAGGGCCAGCGAGACGTTCTTGACGCCTTCCAGGCCGGTGCGGTTGGCAAGGTTCTCGTAGGCCATGCGCCGGTCGCCGAGATAGGAGAGCTCGGCATTGGTCAGCGTCAGTTCCTCGGCCAGCGGGATCGACTGGATGCCGATCTCCTCCGACACCTTGCGGAAGGCGACCTCGATGGACATGCCGGATTCCACGCAGATCAGCATCAGGTCGAGCGCATCCGGCCAGGCTCGGTTGATCGAGAGCTGGCGGTTCTGGATCTTGTTCTTCAGATAAAGATCCGGCGCATAGAAACCGATGAACGCGACAAGGCAGGCGATGAACACCTTGACCATCGCCGGCTGGTCCAGCTTGAGCACCACAAAGGTGTAGAACAGCGCGACGATGAGCAGGACCACCGGCATCACGAGACGCGCGAATAGGTAGGTGTAGAGCGGGCGCACACCGCGATAGCCGGCACGGGTCAGCCGCAGCTTGGTCTCGTCGTCCGACAACAGGTTCTTCAGGTTGAGCCGGTCGACGATGTTCTGCATCTGCTTCTTCGGCTTGTTCCGCAGGGAAACCCGCGCATTCGCCTTGTCGTCGGCCAGGCGTGCGCGCTCGCGGGCGCGCATCTGCTCGCGCTCCAATGCCACGGACTTCATCCGGGTCTTGAGCTTGTCGCCTTCCAGCAGCGGCACGACGAGCGAAAACAGCGTGCCGGCGATCGCAACCATGGTCAGGATGGCGATCATCGCCTGTTGGGAGAGAAGATTGGAGAAATCCAGTCCCATGGTCTCTTTCCGTGTCCGTCGTTCCTGCCCGAAAACGGCAGATCAGAAGTCGAAGGCGATCATCTTCTTCATGATGAAGATGCCGGTCAGCATCCACAGGCCGCTGCCCACGACGATGATGTTGCCGGTGGGCTCGGTGAACAGAAGCATCATGTAGGACGGGCTGGTCAGCGACAGCACACCGACAACGAGGAAGGGCAGCGAGCCGATGATCGCGGCGGAGGACTTGGCCTCCTGGCTCATGGCGACGATCTTGCCCTTCATCGCCTTGCGCTCGCGCAGCACCTTGGACAGGTTGCCCAGCGCCTCGGACAGAGAACCGCCCGACTGCGCCTGGATCATCACGACGATGGCGAGGAAGTTTGCCTCCGCGACCGGCATGCGGCTCGGCAGCTTCGAGATCGCCTCTGCCAGGGTGATGCCCATGGTCTGGGCCTCGACGATACGGCGGAACTCGGTCTTGATCGGCTCGCGCGCCTCGGCGGCAACGATCTGGATACACTCGCCGAGCGGCAGGCCCGCCTTGGTGCCGCGCACGATGACGTCGACAGCATTGGGCAGTTCGTTCAGGAAGGCGGCGATCCGCTTCTTGCGGCGGCGCCCGAGATAGAAGCGCGGCACGCCGAATGCGCCGACAAACATCAGCCCGAAGGTGACGATCAGCGAGCCGGAGGCGAGCAGGCCGACAAAGCCCAGCACCAGCGCACAGATCAGCGAGAAGACGATGAAGCCGCGCTTCGACCATGTCAGGCCAGCCTGATCGATGCGCTCTTCCAGCGTCAGGCGCGCTGCGCGCTGCTGCTTCTTCTTCTCGCGAGCCTCGAATTCCTTGAGCTGGTCCTGCACGGACTTGCGCCGGCGGTCGCCGTCGCGCACCGCCCGGCGGGTGGCATCTATGGCGGCGTTCTTGCGGGTCGAAACAGACTTCAGCCGCTTCTCGCGTGCCGCGCGCCCGCTCAGCTGCGGCTCGAACAGGGCGTAGATGATGCCGCCTATGGACAGCGTCGCCAGAAGAGCAATGGCAACGATCGTCACTTGCGGCGTCAGGAAGGACTGCAGGTCAGCCATGTCCGGGCTCCGGAGCTTCAGCCGCGTCGAGGGCGGCGGCAAGGCGATGCTCCTCGCCGAAATAGCGCGCCTTTTCCCAGAATTTCGGGCGGCCGATGCCGGTGGAGCGGTGACGGCCGATCAGCTTGCCATTCGCGTCCTCGCCGAGGATGTCGTAGAGGAACACATCCTGGGTGATGATCACGTCGCCTTCCATGCCCATCACCTCCGAAACGTGGGTGATGCGGCGCGAGCCGTCGCGCAGGCGCTGTGCCTGGACGATCACGTCGATGGACGAGACGATCATCTCGCGCAGGGTCTTGGACGGCAGCGAGAAGCCGCCCATGGTGATCATCGATTCCAGACGCGAGAGCGCCTCGCGCGGGCTGTTGGCGTGCAGCGTGCCCATGGACCCGTCGTGGCCGGTGTTCATCGCCTGCAACAGGTCGAAGGCCTCGGGTCCGCGCACCTCGCCGACGATGATCCGCTCGGGACGCATACGCAGGCAGTTCTTGACGAGATCGCGCATGGTCACCTCGCCCTCGCCTTCCAGGTTGGGCGGGCGGGTTTCAAGGCGCACCACATGCGGCTGCTGCAGCTGCAGTTCCGCTGCGTCCTCGCAGGTGATGATGCGTTCGGTGGAATCGATATAGGCCGTCAGGCAGTTCAGCAGCGTCGTCTTGCCCGAACCCGTGCCGCCGGAAATCAGCACGTTGCATCGGCTGCGGCCGATAATCTCCAGCACCGTCGCACCCTCGGGCGAGACCGAGCCGTACTGGACAAGCTGCTTGAGGGTGAGCTTGTCCTTCTTGAACTTGCGAATGGTGAGCGTCGGCCCGTCGATCGCCAGCGGCGGCGCGATCACGTTGACACGCGAGCCATCGGCGAGACGGGCGTCGCAGATCGGGCTGGATTCGTCGACGCGGCGGCCGACCTGGCTGACGATCCGCTGGCAGATGTTCATCAGCTGCTTGTTGTCGCGGAAGCGCACGCTGGTCTGCTGCATCCGACCCTGGGTCTCGATGTAGACCGTGTTGGCGCCGTTGACCATGATGTCGGCGATGTCGTCGCGCGCCAGAAGCGGCTCGAGCGGGCCATAGCCGAGAACGTCGTTGCAGATGTCCTCCAGCAGGTCTTCCTGCTCGGAAATCGACATCACCACGTTCTTCAGCGCGATGATGTCGTTGACGACGTCCCGGATCTCCTCGCGCGCGTCCTCGGCGCTGAGGCGGGTCAGCATCGACAGGTCGATCGCCTCGACCAGCGCGTTGAAGATCGAGGACTTGGTCGCGTAATAGCCTTCCGACCGCTGCGGCGCGCGCGGCTCGGCGACCGGCGGCGCGGCCGGCGCAGGCTTTGCGGCAACAGCGGGCTGAGCTGCGGCGGCGGACGGTGCTGCGGGAGCCCGTGCCGGTTCGGCCGCGACGGGCGGCGGCGGTGCAGCCGGCGCGACCTGCGGCTCGCCCTGCATGGGCGGCGCCGCGGGGCGGGACGTCTGTGAACCTGAGGAAGCGCCACGTCGACCGAACATCGTTACCTGCTTTCAATCGTCTCGAAGAAACATGCCGGGCCGCCGGTCAGCCGGCGGCCTTGCCCTTCTTCAGGAAGCGGGAGACCAGCGAGCCGAGCGCAAGGCCCTTGGGCTTCGCCACTTCGCCGCGACCGGTGACCAGCTGCGAGATCTGGCTGAAGATTTCCGTCGTGGCGTGCTTTTCGTCCTGCTCGCCGATCATCTGGCCGTTGTTGGCGGCCGTGCCGAACAGAAGCGGATCGAAGGGCACCACCGCGGCCGCGGTGAGCTCCAGCGCGTCGGCGAACTCGGCGGCCTTGATCTCCGGCCGCTTTGGCACGTTCACCCGGTTCAGCACCAGGCGCGGCGGCGAGTCGTTGGGTCGCAGCTGGCGCAGCGTGTCGATCATGTTCTTGGCGTTGCGCAGGTTGGCCAGATCCGGCTCTGCGACGATCACCACTTCATCGACGGCGGCCAGCATCCGGCGGACCCAGCCCGACCACACATGCGGCAGGTCGAGCACGATTGCCGGCGCACCCTGCTTCATGATGTCGAGCAGACCATCGAAGCTCGTCTCGCCATGGTCATAGGTCCGCTCCAGCGAAGCGGGCGCGGCAAGCAGGCTGAGGCGATCAGCGCATTTCGACAGCAGGCGGTCGAGCATGGTCTCGTCGAGGCGCTCCGGCGAAGAGACCGCCTCAAAGACGCCCTGCAGCGGATCCTGGTTGAAGTCGAGGCCGGCCGTGCCGAAGGCAAGGTCGAGGTCGGCCAGCACCACGTCGCTCTCGTAGACGCGGGCGATCGACCAGGCGACGTTGTGCGCAACGGTGGACGAACCGACGCCGCCCTTGGCGCCGACGAAAGCGATGGTCCGCCCGAGCGGCTCGGCGTCCGGATTGACGTAGAGCTCGCCGATGGCGCCGATCAGCTGGAACAGGTTGATCGGCGCAACGAGGTAGTCGCTGATCCCGCGATGGATGAGGTCGCGGTAGAGCTTTACGTCGTTGACATGACCGATGATCATCACCTTGGTGCCGGCGTCGCAGACTTCCGCCAGCTGTTCCAAGCCCTGGATCAGCTTGGAGGCTTCCGTGCGGGTCTCCAGCAGGATCAGGTTCGGCGTCGGCGCGGAGCCGTAGAAGTCGATGGCCGCTGCAAGCCCGCCCTTGTGTACCTTCACATGAGCCTTGGCCATGCGCCGGTCCTGAGCGGCGCTCTCGATCATCCGGGCAATGTCTTCGCTTTCGCAAAAGGCCTGGATCGCGATCCGCGGCACCGCCTTGATGTCAAGCGTATCAGCGGGCACGGCGACGGCGTGATGGTCGCCCATCGCGGGCTCGCGCGGATACCCGTCCTCGTCCAGCGGCATGTCGTAAGCGAGGGTGTTCATCCGTCCAGCTCCTCCGGGATCAGTTCGTCGCGTCGGAGACGCGCGAACCGTCGCCTTCCTTGTAGTCGGTCGCCGTCTGCTCGCCGGCGCGATACTTGCCGTAGACCGTGCCCCGGCGGAGCTGGTCGGCCGGCGTCGAGGCGCGCGGGTAGAGCAGGTCCGTCGGATTGTCGACCATGGCGGCCAGGTTGGACTGCGCGGCGCAGCCGAAATTGTAATACTGCGTGTTGTTCAGATGCGGGTTGTGGCGCATCCCGTCGCCGCCCCCGGTGATGTTGTCGGGCCACTGGCCGCAAGGACCCGTCTTGGCCTGCAGACCGGAATAGGCGAGGCGCACCGGCGCGGAGATACCCGGATCCTGGACCGGGTAGCCGCGGGTGGCGATACGCTTGGGCGACACGCCGCCTTGCACCAGCGCCTTGCGGATCTGCGGCAGCACCGCGTGAACGGCCGCCTCGTTGTAGGCGCCGGAGGGCACGATGATCTCCATCGCGCCGCCACCGCGCGAACGGGCCTCGGCCGCGAAGCTGGTGACGACGGCCGACAGCTGCGGCGACAGGCGGCGCATGTCGCTTCCCACCGGCAGATCGAGCGTCTTAACCCCTTCCGTCACCACGATGGGGTGGCGCAGACGATAGTCATTGGTCGCGAGCGCCTCGGCTGTCGGCTGCTGCGTCTGGCAGCCGGCCGCCAGCAGCGCGGCGAGAACGGCAAGGGTCGGCGTGAGCGCACGGACCCGGGTTGCGGAAGCGGCGACGCGCTTTGCGGATGCAGACTGCATGGGACCGGTCCTCACTCGTAGATATAGCCGACCTGACCATGGTAGGCGCCCTGTCCAGGATCGCCGGATACCCGGTACATGCGGTTGAGACGGTTCAGGAAAATCGTTTCGCCATCGGTCGCCGGCGCCAGGTTGCGGGTCGGCTCGACAAGCTCCGAGCGGGCCGTCGGACGGACGGTGTAGGGCGTCACGAAGACGGCGAGTTCGGTCTCCTGGCGCAGGAAGTCGCGGCTCTTGAACAGGGCGCCGAGGATCGGCACCTGCATCAGGCCGGGCACGCCGTTGAGGTCCTGCTTGTAGGATTCCTTCAACAGGCCTGCCATGACCAGCGTGCCGCCGGAAGGCAGTTCGACGGTGGACTCGGCCCGGCGAACCTTGAGCGCGGGAATGACCAGGGAGCCGATCGAGACCGCCCCCTCCTGGGTGATCTCGCTGACCTCGGTCTTGATGCGCAGGGAGATGCGCCCTTCGCTCAGGACCACCGGAGTGAAGTCGAGGCCGACGCCGAACTTCTTGAACTGGACGGTGAGCTTGTTGTTGTCCTCGGCGATCGGGATCGGGAACTCGCCGCCAGCCAGGAAGCTGGCATTTTCGCCGGAAATCGCGGTCAGCGTCGGCTCGGCCAGTGTGCGGATCACGCCGTCGCGCTGCAGCGCCTGCAGGTCCGCATTCAGCTTCGCGCCGCCGGCAAGGAACCCGCCACCGGCATTCGGGCGGCCGATGATGTTGGAGTTGACCGAGTAGCCGGGCGAGCTGTTGAAATTGGCGCTGTAGTTGCCGATGCCGATGGTGCCGGACAGGTTGACGCCCAGCTGCTTGATGATCGATCGCTCGACCTCGGCAACCGTCACCTTCAGGTGCACCTGGTCCTTACCGCTCACCGAGACCATGTTGAGGACCGGCAAGGCACTGCCTTCGACCTTGGAGAAGCGCGCTGCGAGATCCGCCGCCTGCTGAGCCTCGACGGTGCTGGAGGCCGTGCCGCTCAGGACGAGGTTGCCATTGACCGACTCGGCCGTGATGTCGGCACCCGGTATGGCGCGGCGGATCATCATGTTGAGGTCGGTCGTGTCGTTTTCGACGGCGAGATCAAAGCTGGCGATCTGGTTGCCGGCCCGGCCGAACAGGAACAGGCTCGCCTGCCCCGCCTTGTTGCCGAGGATGAAGACCCGGCGCGAGGACCGGACCACGGCATCGGCCACCTCCGGATTGGAGACGATGACGTCGCTCACCTCCTCGCCGAGATTGATCACCACGGAACGGCCGAGACCGACCTTGAGCAACCGCCCGGCCACCCGCTCGCCGGCCTGGATGGTCACCGCCTTTGGATAGCCATCGGCGCGCGCGGTATCCAGTCCGGCAAGGCCGGTCAGGACAAGGCAGATCGCCGTACCGATCCGGAAGAAACGTTGAGCCAACATCCGAATACTCCTTGCCGTCATCACCGCGCCCGATCCCGCTTACCGCTGGGTCCGGGCCTGGCTGGCAACGCCGAACTTCACAAAATTCACACCGCCGCCAACGAGGCCGGGATCGGCGTCATCGGCAGAATCCTGGGCCGAGCGCAGCACGAGGGCGATCGTGCCGAGCTGGGAAGCCTGGGCGACGACCTCGGCCTGGACCGGTTCGAGCTCCAGCGTGGCGGTCTGCCCGGGAGGCAGCGCCTTCTCGTCCCGCTCACCGGCGGTGGTGGTGTCGATGGCCAGCACCCGCACGTTCTGCAGGATCGTCTCGCTGGTGAATGAATTGCCGGACCGGCCTGACGACTGGCGCGTCAGGATCACGTCGACCTTGTCGCCGGGCAGGATGAAGCCGCCAGCCGCGGTCAGCGCCTCGACCGAAACGGCAATGGCCCGCTTGCCCTTGGGCAGAATGGTCGACATGAAGCCGCGATCGCTGCTGATCAGGCGCTCTTCGCGCACCGGCTCGCCCTGATAGACGGGCGCCTTGGCGATACGGCCTGCGATTTCGGTGATGGCGTCGGGTCGCTGGGAGCGCAGAACCGCCGTTGCCGGCGCCAGGTCGCGAGGCCAGCTGGCCCAGGACAGGTCGCCCGCAGACAGCTGTTCGCCAAGGGCGATGTCCTTGACGACGGTAAGGACCTCGTCCTTCTCCACTGTCTCGGTCACCACCACCGGCGCGGCCGGCGGCTCTGGATTGTTGCTCATCACCATCCGCGCCACCAACACACCGGCGGCGAGCGAAATTCCCAGAATGGCGAAACGTGCGATCTTCATTGCCAATACCCGCATGGATCGTAGCGGACCGGACGCGGATGCGCCCTCGGTCATCATGCGACTACTGTGACGGGCAAATGGTCAAGACATGGTTAATCAGACGTGATCAATGTTGCTGAACGTATGCTTAATCTTTCGCAAAATGAAACCCGGAGATTTTCTGCGTTCAGGAATCGTTAATATTTGAACCGACGCTCCGCCGTTACACCAGAAGGGCGAACCAGGCCGAGTGCGGATAGACCTGCAGCGCGGCGGCAGCCAGCGTGATGCCGTAGGGAACGCCGCGGGCATTGTCATGCAGGCGCAAAAGCCACTGAGTGCGGCCGGCAATGCCAGGCAGCAGAACGATACGGCGGAAGCCGATGATCAGCAGCGTGAGAACCGCCCCGTAAATGCCGGCAAGAGCGAGGAATTGCAGGAGGTCCTGCGACATGCCGAACCACAGCGCCAAGGCAGTGATGAGCTTGGCATCGCCCCCGCCCATCCAGCCGAAGCCGAAGAACACGAGACAGGCGGCCAGCGCCAGACCGGCGGCAAGCAGATGCCAGCCGGTATCCGCAAGACCGATGCCGGCAAAGGGCGCGATAATCGCGAACCCGGCCACCAGCATCAGGGAGACGCTGTTGGGAATCTTCATCGTGAACAGGTCGGACGCGGCCGCAAAGGCCACCAGACAGGGGAACACGACCAGGATCGCCGCTTCGAACATTCCAACGCTCCCTCGATTGCCGGCCTCTCCGGCTTTCGCATCATGTCGCCGAAACGCTTAAGCGCCGGTTGACGCGCCCGCGTCCGGCACGCCCTTTCATGGGCGCAGTCTTTGGGACCGGAAACGAAAACGGGCGGCCAAGGCCGCCCGCATCGATGGCAGTCCACCGTGCCCCGGCAAAGACATGCCGGGACCCGAGGTGCCGTGTCAGCCGTGCTTACTGCGTGGCGGCAGCGTTCAGCTCGGTCGAAACGCGAGTGAACATCGCGGTGATCGAGTCGCCGGCCAGGCCGACAGCAGTGATGATGGCAACGCCGATCAGACCGGCGATCAGGCCGTATTCGATAGCGGTCGCGCCGGATTCATCCTTGGCGAAACGAGCGAGAAACTTCTGCATGGTTGGCTCCTACACTTCACTTGTTTGTCTGCACCACCTCGTCGACCTTGTTGTTATTTCGGTCGCTCGAAGATGTTGCCACTATAGGAACCACACCTTGCCACAAGGTTAAATTCACAACCGCCCATCGGCAAGTTCGACTTGAGCAACCTTATAGTTAATTCTTCAAAAATACATTCTCTTACATTTTAACCAAGCTCGCCCCTTGCCCTCATCCACATGCCATGCCGCAAAGTACGGCGCCGTGCCGAAGAATCCGCTGGCAGCATGCCCATGATGGGAACGCCCTGGACATTAACGATGCTCGCAGAACGCTTCGGGCGGGACCGGGCGTTAGCCCTTCCTTCACCAATATCCTTCACTGTCACGAAGGAAATTTCGCTGAGGAGCTTACCCATGTCGCATTTTCGCGAGGCTTTTTTTGCGTCGATCACGGCCGCGGCGCTGCTCGCCGCGCTTCCCGTGGCGGGCGCACACGCCCAGGAGAGCGGCGTCCAGGTGATGACCGACCGGGCGAAGGTGTTCCGCATCGACGCGCCTGCGGACACTGTCATCGTCGGCAACCCGGCCATCGCCGATGTCACCATGTACGATCGCCAGACGGTGGTGGTGACCGGCAAGCTCTACGGCACGACCAACCTGGTCATCCTCGACCGCAACGGCGAGCCGATCATCGACGAGGTGATCACGGTCTCCGCCGCGTCGGGCGAAACGGTCACCGTCCAGCGCAAGGGCGAACGCTTCAGCTACTCCTGCGCGCCCAATTGCGAGCCGGTAATGCGCGTGGGCGACAGCGATGCCGGCTACGAGTTGCTGAGCAAGCAGTCCAGCCAGCGCAATGACATGTCCGAAAAGGCGGCGGGCGTTTCCAACTGACCCGCCATGACCCCGCCTTTCACCGCTTTCCGAGCACGAGTGGCTACCAGATGCTGAGAGATCGCCTTCTCCCTCGCTTCGCACGATTGCGCCCGTTGCACGCGGTGGTGAGGGACCGCGAAGGCACGACGGCGATCGAGTTCGCCTTCGTCGCGATTCCCTTCCTGATGCTGCTGTTCGGGGTGATCGAGATCGGCCTGGCCTTCTTCGCCAATCAGGTGCTCAGCAATGCGACCATGGACGCATCGCGCATGATCCGCACCGGGCAGGCGCATGCCCAGGGCTTCGATGCCGACAAGTTCAAGGAATCGATGCTGGAACGTCTTGCCGGCTTCCCGATCAGTTCGGACCGGCTGACCATCGACGTCGAACGGATCGAGGACTTCTCCTCCTTCACGCCGAAGCCGCTGATCCGCGACGGCGAACTGGTCGCAGACACCGGCTACAACCATGGCGAGGCCGGCCAGATCATCGTGGTTAGGGCTCTTTATCGATGGCCCATGCTGTCGTCGATGATGAAGACCGCCTATGGCGACCTGAGCTCGGGCGACCGCCTGCTGGTGGCGACCGCCGTGTTCCGCAACGAACCCTTCCCCTGGACCACCCAACAGGCGAGCAAGTGACCATGAGCAGCCCGAAGCGGCAAGAGCGGCAGCAGGAACCGCGCCGCATCGTCAGGAAGGCCGCCACGCGGATCGCGAGCGGCCTGATGCGCGACCGGCGCGGCGTCGCCGCGGTCGAATTTGCGCTGGTGCTCCCCTTCATGCTGGCCCTGTTTCTCGGCGTCACCGAGCTGAACTCGGCGCTGACGCTCGACCGGAAGATCAGCCAGGCCGCCAGTTCCGTCGCCGACCTGGTGGCTCAGGCCGACAAACTCAAAGCCTCCGAGGTCGAAGACCTGCTGAAGCTGTCGCGCGCCGTGCTCGACCCTTATCCGGAAGCACCGCTCAAGGTGGTGGTCGCCAGTGTCTGGATGAAGGAAGTGAACCAGCCGCGTGTGGTGTGGAGCCGGGCGATGAATACCGCCCAGTGGGGCGCCAACTCCGCGCCGCCGATCAAGCTGCCGCCGGAACTGACCAGCCAGAAGGGCACCTATCTGGTTGTCGCCCATGCCGAATACGAGCATCGTCCGACCTTCGCAGCGGTGCTGAAGGACGTGTTCAACAGCGCCACGATCACCCTCAGCGACACCTACTACATGCGCCCGCGCGTCAGCACGAGCGTCGAGTGTTGCAGCTGAGGCCTGCCTAGTTGCCGCCTCCCACCGGCTCGAGGCGGCCGCGCGGCGTTCCGGAATCCGGCGGAAAGGCAGCGAGAACGGGCGCGTAATCCTGCGCGCCCACGGCAACAAAGCCCTCGTCCGAAACAGCGTCCACCGCCCCCTGCCCGGTCATGATCGCCGCAAGCACGCCGCGGATCTCCTGCGGCACGTCACGGCGAACCACGTGCGGCGCGCCGGCAATGGCGCCGGAGGCCCACACGATCCTCAGCCCGGAAATCTCGATGCCCCGTTCGGCAAGGTCCCGCAAGGTCCCGCGCGAGTAGCCCGCCGCCGCCTCGCCCTGCAGCGAGGACCAGGCGAAGGCGACATCGGCATCGCCCCGCACCAGCGCCAGCGCCGCCGAAAGCGGATCGTCATGAACGATGAGCGCGTCGGCTGCCTGCCCTTCCAGATCGACACCCGCCGCCGACAAGCCGGCCAACTGGACCAGGCGACTGCCGACCGCCTCGCGCGGTCCGGTGGCGATGCGCCGACCGGCGACGTCCGCAGGCCCGTCGATCCCCTCGCCGGCCCGCGCCAGCGCAATCGCATGCCAGCCCGTCCCGCCGTCAGCCTCGCGCGGGGCGACCAGCGGCTCCAGGCAACCGCATTCCCCTTGTGCCGCCGCATAGGCGGATGCGGACAGCGGCGCATAGTGCACCTCGCCCGTCATGACCGCCTTTTGCAGTTGCGACAGGTCGCGATAGGCGATCAGCAGCACCGGAAGCCTCAGCCCCGCCTCGAGCAGCTCACGGAACGGCGCGGCCCGGCCGAAGTCGCCGGCGGCCGGATCCATGACGATGCCGACGCGCAGCTCCGGCATCAGGGCAAGACGTGCGGGGTCGAAAGGCGTTGTCGGAGCCGGTTGCCCGGCGCCAGCTTCGGGGTCATCGGCAGGGGCAACCTCCTCCTGCCAGGGCAGGAAGGCAGGACCGTCCGGCCGCGGCGGCGCGGTGTCCTCGGCCGAAAGCTTCCCGACCGATGCGCCGGACACCAGCGTGCCCAGCAGCAGCACGGCAAGACAACGGAAAAAGCTGCGGGACAGGCGCACCGCTCCGCCGATTGCCTCTTGCCCAGAACCGGATCGTCGCGCCAGTCTTCTCATCCCGTCAGTGTGTTCCAGGGCCGCAGCGCCCGCAATCCCGAGATCCCTGCATGGCAAACCGCCCCGACACCGTGGTCTTCGACATCGGCAACGTCCTCATCCAGTGGGATCCGCGCCTGCTCTATCGCAGCATCTTCCAGAACGAGGCGGATGCCGACCGATTTCTCGCCGAGGTGCTGCCGCCGGAGTGGAATCTCGAGCAGGACCGGGGCCGCAGCTTTGCCGAGGGCATCGCGGAGGCGCTGGCGCGGCGTCCCGACCACCGCGAGGAGATCCTGGCCTGGGACACGCGCTGGCACGAAATGGTGCCGGGCGAGGTACCGGGCAGCGTCGCGATCCTTACCGCACTGAAGCAGGCGGGTGTCCCGCTCTATGCGATCACGAATTTTTCGTCCGAGAAATTCGCCGAGTGCGAAGACCGCTTCCCGTTCCTTGCCGACAGCTTCATCGACGTGGTCGTGTCCGCGCATGAGCGGCTGGTGAAGCCGGATCCGCGGATCTACCAGGTGCTGTTTTCGCGCAACGACCTCACCCCGGAGCGCACCGTCTTCATCGACGACAGCCCGGCCAATGTCGCAGCGGCACGATCCGTGGGCATGCATACCATCCACTTTACCGATGCCCCCGCGCTGAGAGCTGCCCTGATCGAGCACGGTTTCCCGCTCTAGATCGGCGGTCAGCCGGCCTCGAACCCCTCCAGCACGTTGACGCAGTTGGTGCCGAGCGCGTCGACCGCATACCCGCCTTCCATGACGAAGAGGGTCGGAAGGCCGGCGGCGGCAAGGGCAGCACCCATGCGCGTGAAATCGTCGTGGACGAGGCGGAACCGCGAGATCGGGTCTTTCTCGTAGGCGTCGAGGCCGAGAGAGATCACGAGCGTGTCGGCGCGGAAAGCCGCGATACGATCGAGCGATGCGGCAAGCGCCTGCGACCACACATCCCAGTCGGCGCCCAGTTCCAGCGGATAGTTGGCGTTGAAGCCCTCGCCCTTGCCCGCACCCGTCTCGGCCGCATGACCGAGGAAGTAGGGATATTCCTCGCGCGGATCGGCGTGGATCGACAGGAACAACACGTCCGAACGCTCATAGAAGATCGACTGGGTGCCGTTGCCGTGGTGGTAATCGACATCGAGCACGGCGACACGCTCCGCGCCGGCATCGCGCAGCCACTGCGCGGCAATCGCCGCATTGTTGAGGAAGCAATAGCCGCCGTAGTAATCGGCCGCCGCGTGATGCCCCGGCGGGCGGCACAGGGCGAAGGCAGCGCGCTCGCCGCCGGCAACGAGACGGGCACCGGTCAGCGCGGAATTGGCGCTGGCACGCGCTGCCGCGAACGTGTGCTCGCCAAGCGGCGTGCCGGCATCGAACGAATAGCGGCCGAGCAGACCGTCGATGTGATCGGGCACCGGATCGATGTTGAGCCCGCGCACCGGCCAGACGAAGGGAAAGGCCTCACCGCTCCGCCCAGCGGTGGTCCAGCGGGTCCAGAAGCTCTCCAGGAACGCGAGATAGCCGGCATCATGGACACGGGCGAGCGGCTCCATGCCGAAATCGTCCGGCTCCAGCAGCTCACCGAGTCCACGCGCCAGCACCGCCTCGCGAACCATCTCGGCGCGGGAGGGGATCTCGACAGCCGGCTTCAACATGCCGTCGGAGATCTCCTGCTTGGGGTCGTGGGCCAGCTGGCCGGCGGAAAATACGGTCTTCATGGCTTCAAATCCTCATGCCCGACCTGAGAAAATCGATACTCCGTCACCTGCCGGTAGAGCTCGCCCGGTCGCAGGACGGCTCCGGCGAAGTGCCGATGATTGGGACTGTCCGGCCAGCGTTGCGGCTCCAGGCAGAGACCCGCACGCGGCCCGTAGATGCGCCCCTCCAACCCCGGACAGGCTACGGCGAGCTTGTAGCCGTCGTAGAGCTGGAGGCCGGGCTCGCTCGTCACTACGTCCATGGCGATACCGCTCTCCCTCCCGACAAGGCGTGCAACAGGGCGCGGTTCGGACGTTGGCACGGCAGAGAGGCAGAAATTGTGGTCATGGGCGATATCTCCCCCATGTCCGTCGATCCGGCGCAGGCAGCGGAAGTCGAACGGCGTTCCCGCGACGGGGCGCGCCTCGCCGGTCGGGATCGCCTCGCCGTCGACGGGCAGATAGGCATCGGCCTCGATCTGCAGCAGGTGACCGCCGATGTCCGGCGAGCCGTCGAGGTTGAAGTAGCTGTGGGTCGCAAGGTTCACCAGCGTCGGCTGGTCGGTTACCGCCTCCAGCACGATGCGCAGCCGGTCGCCGGCAGGCGGGATCTCGTAGCGGGCGCTCGCCTCGACACGGCCCGGATAGCCCGCATCGCCATCTTCGGAGGTCAGCGCCAGCATCGCATGGTCGGGCCCGGCCTCCCGCAGGGACCAGAGCCGCCGGGCGAAGCCTTTTGCCCCGCCATGCAGGTGGTGGCGTCCGCCCTCGTTGCGCTCGAGTTCGATGTCCCTGCCGTCCAGCCGGAAGCGCCCTGCGGCAATGCGGTTGGCGTGGCGGCCGGCGATCACGCCGAAATAGGGCGAATGAGCGAGATAGGAGGCAAGGTCGTCGAAGCCGAGCACCACGCCGCGGCCACCGACGCGCAGGTCC
Organism: Stappia sp. G46H5W; assembly: GCF_058448995.1. NCBI lineage: Bacteria > Pseudomonadati > Pseudomonadota > Alphaproteobacteria > Hyphomicrobiales > Stappiaceae > Stappia > Stappia sp. G46H5W. The sequence continues at coordinate 148,969 of NZ_JBZFLL010000007.1, forward strand.
GTGATGGCGGCCCCCAGCGTCATGATGCTGACCGACAGCCCGCCGCGCGCGATGGCGACGCGCTCGACCGGCGTTCCATCGGCAAGCTGGCCGAACTGACTGACGCTCATTTCAGGTGGTTCCCGCAATCCCTGGCAGGCCCGGCGCTGATGCGCAGGCGGAGGACACTATAGCGGGACGGGCTGCGAAATCACCCGCAAGGGCTACTGTATCAACCGCATCGTGCCGGAGCGGATGTCGACCTTGGCAAGGCGTCCAAGCACGGACATGCCGATCAGCGGCAGTTCCAGCGCGCCCTCCGGCATGACCAGCGCCTCGACATTGTTGAGGCGGATGCTTCCCAGGCGCAGCTCGCGCAAGGTGACGGGCGCCGCAAGCGCGATACCGTTGGCCGTGCGCACCTTGACGACATAGTCGGCACGGGCCGGGCGAACGCCGGACAGGGCCGCGACCTCGGAGGGAAGGGCCAGCGTCGACGCGCCGGTGTCGATCAGAGAATGGACCGGACGTCCGTTGATATGGGCGCTGACCTCGTAATGGCCGTTGCGCCCGGCCTTGAGGACGAGTGTGCGCGGACCAGCCGTTGCCGCAGGCTCGGGCGCCTCCTCGCGAGCCGCCGCGACGATCGGCGCCTGCTGGAGATAGTCGCGCAGGAGATCGGGCGCCAAAGACGCGGCCACGACGACGATTGCGGCGATCATCAGATAGCGTGCCATGGCTCCTCCCCCTGCCCTTAACCAGTCAAGATCAGGCGGGAACGATCCCACGGCAGCGCTTAGCAAGGGATGAAGGCCCGCGCGGCACATGCAAACGCGGTTTCCGGTTCACTACCCGGAACGATAAAATTCGATGGATCGGCGGTGCTCAGGCGTTCAGCGTTTCGCACACGAGCGTGTCGGCAAGCGCTGCAATGGCGGAGGCCTCGGGCGAAGAGGATTGCGCACCGTTCGCCGTACAAGCCAGAGCCCCGGCGGCCGTGCCCTCCAGCAAGGCGCGGCCGATCTCGGCCCCTCGGTCGAGGGCTGCGGCAAGAGCACCGACGAAGGCATCGCCCGCACCGGTCGTGTCGACCACTTCGACGGCAGGCGCCGAAACCTGCCAGCGTGTCTTGCCCTTTTGCGCGATCAGCCCGCGCGCGCCCAGGGTGACGACGGCAAGACGCTCTTCGCCGGAAAGCGCTGCGCAATGCGCCTCAGGCACCGGCGTCTCGCCCGCGCCGAGCGCACCGGCGAGTTCGGCCGCCTCGACCGAATTGGCGACGACGACATCGACATCTGGCACCAGACGGGCAAGCTCCGCATCGCCGGAGGGAGCTGCATTGAGCAGCACACGCGCTCCGCACAGCCGCGCACGGGTGATGGCCTCGGCAATCGGCCCCGGGCTCAGCTCGCGCTGGAGAACCAGCAGATCGCCTCGCGCCAACCGGCCGTCCAGCCAATCCGCAACGACGCGGGCATTGACGCCGCTGGCGCACATGATGAGGTTCTCGCCCTTCGTATCGACCCCGATCATGGCGATGCCGGTGGTCCCGTCGAGATGGCGGACGCCGGTGAGATCGACCCCGGCGCGTTCGAGATTGGCGAGCGCGGCCTCGGCATGAGCGTCGTGGCCGACCGCGCCGATCATCCGGACCTGCGCCCCCGCGCGCGCTGCCGCCAGCGCCTGATTGGCGCCCTTGCCGCCGGCGAAGGTCTGGTGGTCGGGACCGACCACGGTTTCGCCCGGCGCGGGAAGGCGCGGCAGGGAGACGACGAGATCCAGGTTGATGGAGCCGAATACGGTGATCACGGGGCCTGCTCCTGCGGTCTGGCGGACGATAGCAACGTCTCTGGCGGGCTCAGATCCAGCCGCCGTCGACGATATAGGTCTGGTTGGTACAGGCGGCCGCCGCATCCGAGCAGAAGAACAGCACAACCCGAGCCACATCCGCCGGTACGAGCTTCCGCTTGAGGCATTGCCGTTCCATGATCTCGCGCTCGCCGGCCTCGTCGAGCCACAGGGCGATCTGGCGCTCGGTCATGATCCACCCCGGCGCGATACAGTTGACCCGAATGTTGTCCGGACCAAGATCGCGGGCGAGCGAACGCGTCAACCCGACGACGGCAGACTTGGCCGCCGTGTAGCCGGCCATGCCACCCTGCCCGATCATCCAGGAAATCGACCCCATGTTGACGATGGCGCCGCCGCCAAGCGCGCGCATGTCGCCCACCACCGCCTGGGAGCAGAAGAACTGGTGCTTGAGGTTCACCGCCATGCGGCTGTCCCAGTATTCGGGCGTTACCTCTTCCAGCCGGTGGCGCTCATCATGGGCCGCGTTGTTGACCAGGATGGAGATGGGGCCGAGCGCTTCGCGCAGCTCGGCGATTGCCGCGCGGGTCGCCTCGACATCGGTGAGATCGGCACGGACGAAGCGGACAGCTGCGCCGCCCCCTTCCAGTTCCGCAACGAGACGGCGGGACGCCTCCTCGCCGACGTCGATGAAGCCGACGCGGGCGCCCTGCGCGGCGAACTGGCGGACGATCTCGGCGCCGATGCCCCCGCCCCCGCCGGTCACCACTACGGTTCTGCCCTTCAGGTCCGGATAGACCGCCTCGGCTGTCATGTCGCTTCTCCCGTCAGCTCAAGACACCGGCGCCGCCGGGTTGCGGCGCTACTTGGTGCCGTACATGCGGTCTCCGGCATCGCCGAGACCGGGCACGATGTAGCCCTTCTCGTTCAGCCGCTCGTCGATGGCGGCAGTGAAGATCGGCACGTCCGGATGTGCGGCATTGAATTTTTCGATGCCTTCCGGCGCAGCCAGGAGACAGAGGAAACGCAGCTGAGTGGCGCCGCGTTCCTTCAGCCGCTGGACGGCGGCAATCGCCGAATTGGCCGTTGCCAGCATCGGATCGACGACGACCACGAGGCGCTCGGCGAGGTCTTCCGGCGCCTTGAAATAGTATTCGACCGGCTGCAGCGTCTTGGGGTCGCGGTACAGGCCGATATGGGCGACACGGGCAGCCGGCACCAGCTCCAGCATGCCTTCCAGCAACCCGTTGCCGGCGCGCAGGACCGAGGCGAAGACCAGCTTCTTGCCCTCGATGATCGGCGCGGACATGGTCTGCAGCGGGGTTTCGATCTCTACCGTGGTGATCGGCAGATCGCGGGTCACCTCATAGGTCAGCAGTACCGAGATTTCCCGCAACAGGCGGCGGAAGCCCTGGGTCGAGGTCTCCTTCATCCGCATGTGCGTCAGCTTGTGCTGCACCATCGGGTGATCGATTACGGTTGCTCCGCTCATCTCGCGCCTCTCCGCTCGCTCTGTTTGGAGGCCGCCGCCCCCGGAAAGCCCCCACCGGCTCCCTGTCCTGTCATAGATCAACCGGCGGGCAAGCGGAACAGGCGCAAGATCGCCGCATCCGTCCCGTCCACCGACTTCCCTTCTCAGATCCCGCCGCCGCGCAGACCCACGTGGTCCGACAGGCGCAGGACCAGCCCCCGTCGCGTGTCCTCGTCGCAGAACGCTGCAGCGATCGCATTGCGCGTGATCGCCAGAAGCTCGTCCTCGGGCCAGGCGAAGGTCTCGGCGCAGCTGCGATACTCATGTCCCAGCGTGGTCCCGAAGAACGGCGGGTCGTCGGAATTCAGCGTGATGCGGCAGCCGGCGCGGCGCAGCAGGTTGACCGGATGGAAGCGCAGGTTGGAATAGAGCCCGAGCGCCAGATTGGAGCCGGGGCAGACTTCAAGCACGATGCCTTCTTCCGCGATCCTCTCGACCACGGCCCGGTCTTCCACGGCGCGCACGCCATGGCCGATGCGCCGCACGCGCAGGAAATCGAGAGCGGCGGTCACGCTTTCCGGGCCGCAGACCTCGCCCGCGTGGGCGGTCAGGCCGAGCCCGGCCTCGCCGGCCATGCGGAAGGCGCGCGCGAAACTCGCTGCGTGGCCCTCGCGCTCATCGCCCGCAAGACCGAAACCGGTGACCAGCGGATGCGGAGCGGCGATGACCTGCCTCACCACCTGCTCGACCGCACCGGCCCCGAAATGGCGCACGCCGATGGCGATCATCCTCGCCTCGATGCCGGTATCGGCACGGGCCTGCTCAATGCCTTCGGCAAGGCCAGCGACATAGTCGCGATAGGACAGGCCCGCGCCGGCAGCATGGTCCGGCGAGATCGTCAGCTCGGCATAGATCGCCCCTTCCGCCGCCAGCATGCGCAGATAGGTACCGGACAGCAACGCATAGTCCTCCGGCGTGCGGAAGACCCGGCTCGCGCGGTCATAGGCTGCAAGAAACTGCGAGAAATCGCTCCACAGATAGCGGCCGCGCTCGTCGAAGAGCCCTTCGATATCCTGACCGTGGCGCTTGGCAAGGCGCCGCACGAGATCGGCGGGCGCGGCGCCCTCGACATGCACATGCAGCTCCGCCTTGGGGACCAGGGGCTGCGTGCTGGCGCTTGCCGGCATGCCTTAAAACCCACGCATCGGGTTTTCCGGTGCCCGCACCAGCCAGTTGTCGGGCGACCAGCGGGCGGCCCCGTCGACCAGATGCAGAGCATAGGCATGGCGCGAGCGCGGCGAACGGTTCGGCGCCGAGCGGTGCGGCACCAGGCCGTGCAGCACCACCAAAGTGCCCTTGGGGGCGACCAGCGGCACGTCGCCGGACAGCGGCGTATCGTCCAGCGGCTCCATCACCAGCGCCTCGCCGTCATAGTGGAAGCGCTGGCGCAGCGGCGCCAGATGCCCGCCCGGACCGCCGAGCAGGCCGCCATTGGTTTCGTCGGCGTCTTCCAGTGCGAACCAGAAGCCGGTGCAGGACAAAGGCTCCGTGTGCAGGAAGGTGGAATCCTGGTGGCAGTTGACCTCGCCGCCGATCTCCGGCGGCTTGAAGATATACATGGACTGGGCCAGCAGCGGCGCGGCAAGACCAAGACCCTCGGCCGTGCGGGCAAGCCGGGGATCGCGCGAGAACCGCTCGAACACCGGATCGAGATCATGCAGGGCGTGGCCGACCTTGTTCAGCGCCACATGCTTGTCGCGCTGCAGCCGGCCGTCCTCGTCGAAGGCCTCCTCCTCGAAGAAGAAGCGGATCTTGTCGCCGCTTTCGCGGAAATAACGGTCGCGGGCATGGCTCTGGGCGCCGGTCTCGAAGACCGAGGCATGCTCTTGGGGATCGAAGGCGTCGATCAGCTCGGACATGCGGGCCTTCAGCGCATCGCAGTCCTCCGCCGACTTGTAGCCGGTCAGCACGAGGAAGCCGTCCTGCGCATAGGCCTTCTGCATCTCCGGGGTCAGAACTCCGTCCCTCGGTGCGGAAAAGGACCGTGCGGTCATGCGCGTCTCCATTTCGGGGCATCGGCAATGCCGAGTCGGCCCCTTCAGTTTAGTGTGGTGAATTTGAAATACGCCTCGTTTTACGGCAACCGCCGGAGCGTATTTCAAATTCGAAAACCACAATAGAAACATAAACTTGCTAGTCACCCTTTTGAATCTGAAGTTCGTTGAGAGCTTGCTGCCAAATGTGACGAACTGCAGATTCGGGTGACCAGTGGGAGGGCGGGCTTCAGAGGAAGGACGTCCCGTGGTTTCCGGGCGCGATGCCCAGATGTGCCGCAATGCTCTCGCCGATATCGGCGAACGTGTCGCGAACGCCGATTTCCTTCGGCTCGCCCCCCTTGACGAGGCCGATCACCGGCACCCGCTCGCGGGTGTGGTCCGTGCCGCGCCACGTCGGATCGCAGCCGTGATCGGCGGTCAGGATCAGCAGGTCGTCCGGCCGCAGCCGCTCCAGCAGTTCCGGCAGCCTACGGTCCAGCGCCTCCAGCGCTGCCGCATAGCCCGGCACGTCGCGCCGGTGGCCGTAAAGACTGTCGAAGTCGATGTAGTTGGCGAAGACGAGATCGCCGTCGACGGCCTTGTCCATCGCCTCCAGCGTGCGATCGAACAACGCGTCGTTGCCGGCCGCCTTGAGAACTTCCGACACGCCCTGATGGGCGAAGATGTCGGAGACCTTGCCGACGGTCAGCGTCCGGCGTCCTTCCGCGACCGCACGGTCGAGCAAAGTCGGCTCCGGCGGCAGCACCGAATAGTCCCGCCGGTTGGCGGTGCGCTCGAAGCTGGAGGCGGCATCGCCGATGAAGGGCCGCGCGATCACCCGGCCGATATTGTAGGGATCGACCAGACGGCGCACCGTCTCGCAAAGACGATACAGCCGCTCAAGGCCGAAGTGTTCCTCGTGCGCGGCGATCTGGAAGACGGAGTCGGCGCTGGTGTAGCAGATCGGCTTGCCGGTGCGCACATGCTCCTCGCCGAGTTCGGCGATGATCACCGTGCCGGAGGCGTGGGTATCGCCCAGGATGCCCGGCACCCCGCCCTCGCGGATGATCGCCTGGGTCAGTTCGGCCGGAAAGGTCGGAACCGTATCCGGGAAATAGCCCCAGTCGAAGGCGACCGGCACACCGGCGATTTCCCAATGGCCGGACGGCGTGTCCTTGCCGCGCGAGGTCTCGCTCGCGGCGCCGAAGATGCCGACCGGCTCGACGGAGCCGTCCATGCCCTCCGGCACCTTGCCGGTAGCCAGTTGCGCCGCACGGGCGAGGCCGAGCGCCGTCATGTTGGGCAGGGACAGCGGACCGGAGCGCAGGCCCTCGCGGTCGCCTTGCCCACGCATGCAGGCGCTCGCGATGTGACCGAGCGTGTCGCCCCCCTCGTCGCCGAAGCGGGCAGCATCCGGCGCCCCGCCGATACCGAAACTGTCCAAGACGCACAGGATCGCGCGTGCCATGAGGTTTCCCCGTTTGTCGTTGCCGGGCGGTTGTGCCCCGCCCCATTGCAGTTCCGAAAACCCGGTTCCCGATCCGGGCCGCCGTCAAGCGGACGGCGCGATACGCTCCACGACGACGGGCCGATCTTCCACGTCGCGCGGCGAGCCGAGCCGATAGGCTGCGCGCACCGCCTCCGCCGCCCGGCGTGCCGAGACCTCGTCGGCGGCATGGACGATGGCAAGCGGCGCATCGCTGTCGGCCGAGTGGCCAATGCCGGCCAGATGAACCAGCCCCACCGCCGGATCGATCACGTCGCTGGCGCGGCGACGACCGCCGCCGAGTTCGACCACCGCAACGCCGATGGCGCGCGTGTCGACCCCGACAACCGTGCCCGGTTCCTGCGGATAGACCGGCAATTCCACGGGCGCTGCAGCCAGATAGGCTTCTGCCTTTTCCACGAAATCCGCCGGACCGCCGAGGGCCGAAACCATCCTGGCGAAGCGCTCGGCCGCCGCGCCGCTGGCGAAGGCCTCGCGCATCTTCTCGGCGCCCTCCCCGGCATCGGCGCAAAGACCGCCGAGAACAAGGGCTTCGGCACCAAGCGCCACCGTGACGTCGAACAGTCGGTTGTCGATCGCGCGGCCGGTCAGGAAGTCGACGGCATTGCGCATCTCGACCGCATTGCCGGCAGCCGAGGCCAGCGGCTCGTTCATGTCGGTGAGCAGCGCGCTGGTGCGGCAGCCGGCGCCATTTGCGACGGTCACCAGGCTTTCGGCCAGTGCCTTCGCCTCGTCGAACGTCGCCATGAACGCTCCCGTCCCCCACTTCACGTCGAGAACGAGGCCCTGCAGGCCGGCGGCGAGCTTCTTCGACAGGATCGAGGCGGTGATGAGGTCGAGGCTCTCGACCGTCCCCGTCACATCGCGAATGCCGTAGAAGCGCTTGTCGGCCGGGGCAAGATCCGGCGTCTGGCCGATCACGGCGCAGCCGACCTCGCGCACCACCTTGCGGAACAGCGCATTGTCGGGCTGCGTCTTGTAACCGGGGATGGCGTCGAACTTGTCGAGCGTGCCGCCGGTGTGACCGAGGCCGCGGCCGGAGATCATCGGCACCGCCGCCCCGCAGGCGGCAAGCGCCGGCGCCAGCATCAGGGAGACGTTGTCGCCGACACCGCCGGTCGAGTGCTTGTCTATGATCGGTGCGTCGATATCGGACCAATCGAGCACCGTGCCGCTGTCGCGCATCGCAAGTGTCAGCGCCACGCGCTCGTCCAGCGACAAGCCGCGAAAGAAGACGGCCATGGCGAGCGCCGCAACCTGTCCTTCCGACACGCTGTCGTCAGTCAGCCCCTTGACGAAGAAGGCGATTTCTTCCGGGGCGAGCGTGCCGCCGTCGCGCTTCTTGCGGATCAGTTCCTGCGCCAGCATGAGGTCAGTATCCCTTGGCGTTGGTCGGCTCGCGCCCGTCGAGCGCGGCAAGCAGGGCATCGAGCAGGCCGCTCGCGCCGAAGCGGAAATGCGAGGCGGCGACCCAGTTGGCCCCGAGAATGCGGTCGGCGATCGCGAGATAGGCGGCCGCATCCGCAACGGTGCGAATGCCGCCGGCCGGCTTGAAACCGATCTCCGGGCCGCCCTCGCGGCGGATCTCCTCGATCACGGTCAGCATGATCTCGGCCGTCTCCAGCGTGGCATTTACCTTCACCTTGCCGGTCGAGGTCTTGATGAAATCGGCGCCCGCCGAGATGGCAAGGAGCGAGGCCGCGTGGACGAGCAGCGGATCGCCGATCTCGCCGGTCTCCAGAATGACCTTCAGCAGCCGGTCACCGCAGGCCTCGCGCACCCTGGCGATCTGCGTCTCGGCAAAGCCGCGCCGGCCGGACACAAAGGCGCGGTACGGCATGACGAGGTCGATCTCGTCGGCGCCATCGGCGATCGCCTGCCGCGTCTCGGTAATGACGGCCAGCGTGTCGTCACCGCCTTGCGGAAAGTTGACGACGGTCGCAACGCGCACGCCGGAGCCGGCGAGCAGGCTCGCGGCCTGGGTCACGAAGCGCGGCCAGATGCAGACCGCCGCGACGGGACCATGGGGCGTGGCCGCCCGGGTGCAAAGCGCGTCGATGTCGGCGGTGGTGCAGGCCTCGTCCAGATTGGTCAGATCGACCAGCGGCAGCGCGCGCTGCGCCACCTCGGCAGGTGTCATGTCAGGCATTTCCAAGATCCTTGACGAAGCGACGTATCAACCGCTTCAGCGCGTCGACGGCCATCAGCGCCGTCGACTTGGTTTCCTCGTGCGACAGGCCGTGCGCCTGCAGGCCAGCGCCGTAGTTGGTGATGGTGGAGATCGCGGCAACGCGCAGGCCCAGATAGCGGGCGAGGATCACTTCCGGCACCGTCGACATGCCGACGGCGTCCGCTCCCAGCAGTTTCGCCATGCGGATTTCCGCCGGCGTCTCGAAGGAGGGGCCGGAAAACCACATGTAGACGCCTTCGCCCAGCGAAATCTCCTCTTCGGCAGCGAGCGCCCGCAAACGGGCGCGGAAGTCGGGATCGTAGGCAGCGCTCATGTCGAGAAAGCGGCGGTCGCTTTCCTCGCCGATCAAGGGGTTGAGGCCCGACCAGTTGATGTGGTCGCTGATCAGCATCGGCGTGCCGGGCGCAAACTCCTGGCGCAGGGACCCGGCCGCATTGGTCAGCAGCAGCGTGTCGCAGCCGAGCGCCTTCAGCGCCTCCAGAGGCGTGCGCATGACGTCCGCTCCCCCGCCCTCGTAGTAATGGGCGCGGCCGGACAGGACGACCACCGGCACATCGCCGAGGCGACCGGCGACCAGTTCGCTGCCATGGGAGGAAACCGAGGAGACGGGAAATCCGGGCAGCTTGGAATAGGGAATGCGCACGGCATCCTCTACCTCGTCGGCCAGTTGGCCGAGACCCGATCCCAACACCATTGCGACACGGTAGTCGCCGGGTCTTGCGGCGCGGACAATCTCCGCGCATTCCGGCCCGAAGCCGCTCATATGTCCCTCTCCTCGTCATTGAGAACGAACCGCGCCGGCAAGAGGTCCGCCATGGTCAGCGTACGGCGCAGCCCGGTGTCGTCGCAGATGTGAACCGGCACGTCGTCGCCGGCGAACTCGGCAAGTCTCTGGCGGCAACCACCGCAAGGGGTGCACAGCGCCGCCTTCGCGGTGACCAGCACCTCGACCACGTCGCCCGGCCGGCCGCCGGCGGACACCATCGCCCCGAGCGCGCTGGTTTCCGCGCACCAGCCTTCCGGGAAGCTGGCATTTTCCACGTTGCAGCCGGCGAAGATGCGTCCGTCGCGGGTGACAACGGCAGCGCCGACGCGAAAGCCGGAATATTTCGCATGCGCATTCTCTCGGGCCGCACTGGCGGCGGCGAACAATTCGTCGAAACGGCTCATGTCGTCCTCGTTGCCGTGGCTCAGCTGCGTTCCTTGACATAGGCGGTGCCGCCGGCGCGCGGCGGGACCGCCTTGCCGATGAAGCCGGCAAGCAGAACCACGGTCAGGATGTAGGGAAGGGCCTGGATCGCCTGCACCGGAACTTCGCCGATGCCGGGGACCTGTTGGCCCTGAAGGCGGATCGCCACGGCATCGAGGAAGCCGAAGAGCAGGCAGGCGAACATCACCGGCACCGGCTTCCACTTGGCGAAGATCAGGGCTGCCAGGGCGATGAAGCCCTTGCCGGCGGTCATGTTAGCGATGAAGCTCGCCGACTGGCCGATGGAGAGATAGGTGCCGGCGAAGCCGCACAGGATGCCCGTGCAGATCACGGCGCGATAGCGCAGCCAGGTAACGGAGATGCCGGCCGTGTCGACCGCGCCGGGGTTCTCGCCGACCGCGCGCAGGCGCAGTCCGAAGCGCGTGCGGTAGAGCACCCACCAGGAGAAGGGCACGGCGAGGAAGGCGGCGTAGACGAGGATGTTGTGGCCGGACAGAAGCTCCGAATAGAGCCCGCCGATCACCGGGACGTCGCGCAGCTCCGCCGCGAAGGGCCATGTGACGTCGCCGAAGCGGGCGTCCCCGCTCACCGCCGGCGTGCGCCCGCCCTGGCCGAACCAGGCCTGTCCGAGCAGGGCGGTCAGCCCCATCGCCAGGAAGTTGATGGCAACGCCGGAGACGATCTGGTTGCCGCGATTGGTGATGCAGGCAAAGCCGTGCACCAGCGCCAGCGCCACCGAAACCAGAATTCCGGCGCCAAGGCCGATCCAGGCAGACCCGCTGACCGCGGCCGCTGCGCCGGCAGCGAAGGCCGCGCCCAGCATCTTGCCCTCAAGGCCGATGTCGAAAATGCCGGACCGTTCCGAATACAGGCCGGCAAGGGCCGCAAGCAGCAGCGGCGTGGAAAGCCGGGCGGTGCTGTCGAGCACGAAGATCAGGGTTTCGAACATCTCTCCCCTCCCCTCACGCGGCCGGCGCCGGCCGGGCGGCCAGCACGCCGAAGATGCGAAGCAGCACCGGGCGGAACATGTGCTCCAGCGCCCCGGCGAACAGGATCACCAGCCCCTGGATGACAACGATCATGTCGCGGGTGATCGTCGGCATCTCGAAGGCCAGTTCCGCGCCGCCCTGATAGAGCATGCCGAACAGGATGGCGGCGAAGACGATGCCGATCGGATGTGCGCGGCCCATCAGTGCGACGGCGATGCCGACGAAGCCGTAGCCGGCCACGAACTCGATGAGCAACCGGTGCTGCGAGCCCATGATCTCGTTGATCGCCATCATGCCTGCGAGACCGCCCGACATGAGCATGGTGACGACGGTGATGCGCAGCGGCGAAATGCCGGCATAGACGGCCGCGACCGGGTTGGCGCCGAAGGTGCGGATCTCGTAGCCGAGCCGGGTGCGCCAGACGACGATCCAGACGAGCAGACAGGCGGCGAGCGCCAACAGGAAGGAGAGGTTCACCGGCGCGGATCCGAAGTCCGTTCCGGGCAGCACATCCTGCAGCAGCGGCAGGCGGCCGCCGCTTTCGAAAGTCCGTGTTTCCGGCTGCATGGATCCCCGCTTCGACAGCAGGTTGACCAGCAGGTAGACCATCATCGAGGCGGCGATGAAGTTGAACATGATCGTCGTGATGACGACATGGCTGCCGCGCTTGGCCTGCAGGAGCGCCGGGATGAAGGCCCAGGCCGCGCCGAAGGCGGCAGCGCCCAGCACCGCGAAGGGAAGCGTCACCCACCAGGGGACGTACCGGTCGAGCGCAAGACAGGCGAGGGCGACGCCGAGGCCGCCCAGATACGCCTGCCCCTCGCCGCCGATGTTGAACAGGCCCGCATGGAAGGCGATGGCCACCGCAAGGCCGGTGAAGATGAAGTTGGTCGCGTAGAACAGGGTGAAGCCGATGCCCTCGTTCCAGCCGAGAGAGCCCCACACCAGTACCTTGACCGCCTCGACCGGGTTCTCGCCGATCAGCAGCACCACCAGGCCCGAGACCAGAAAGGCAGCGGCGACATTGAGCGCCGGCATCAGCCCGTAGTCGACCCAGCGCGGAAGCTGTCCCGCCGTCATTCCGCCGCCTCCTGTCCGCTTGCACCCGCCATCAGCAGGCCCAGCTCGCTTTCTGCCGTCTCCGGTGCGCGCTCGCCGACCACCTGCCCGTCGAACATGACCAGCACCCGGTCTGCCAGCGCGCGGATCTCGTCGAGTTCGACCGACACCAGAAGGACACCCTTGCCCGCATCGCGCAGCGCGACGATGCGCTTGTGAATGAACTCGATGGCGCCGATGTCGACACCGCGCGTCGGCTGGCCGACAAGCAGAATGACCGGATCGCGCTCGATCTCGCGCGCCAGCACGATCTTCTGCTGGTTGCCGCCGGAGAAGTTGGCCGTCTTCAACATGCAGTCGGCCGGGCGGATGTCGTATTTCTCGATCTCGACCTTCGCCGCCTTGCGGATGCGGTCGAAATCGAGGAAGGGACCGCGCCCGTAGGACGGGTCGCGGTGATAGCCGAGAATGGCGTTCTCGCATTCGGGAAAGCGGGTCACCAGCCCCATGCGGTGGCGATCCTCGGGCACATGCGCGAGCCCGAGTTCACGCATGTCAGCAGGATTCTTGGTTCCGCGTGAAAGATCGACCCGCGTTCCGTCGACAGTGACGGTTCCCGAAGTCACGGCACGAATGCCGGCAATCGCCTCCAGCAGCTCGGACTGGCCGTTGCCGGAGACGCCGGCAATGCCGACGATCTCGCCGGCGCGCACCTCCAGCGAGACGTTGCGCACGACGTCCACGCCGCGCCCATCGCGCACCGTGAGGTTCTCCACCGTGAGCACCGGTCGTCCCGGTTCGGCCGGACCTTTCTCCACCTCCAGCAGCACGCGGCGGCCGACCATCAGTTCGGCAAGCTCGCCCATCGAAGTCTTCGAGGTCTGGCGGGTGGCGACGATCTCGCCGCGTCGCATAACCGAGACCTCGTCGGTCACCGCCATGATCTCCCGCAGCTTGTGGGTGATCAGCAGCACCGTCTTTCCCTCGTCGCGCAGCACGCGCAGGATCCGGAAGAGATGGTCGGCTTCCGCCGGGGTCAGGACGCCGGTCGGCTCGTCCAGGATCAGGATATCGGCACTGCGGAACAGCGCCTTGAGGATCTCCACCCGCTGCTGCAGGCCGACGGGAAGATCCTCGATCAGGGCGTCGGGATCGACCTTGAGATCGTAGTCGTCGGCAAGGCGCTTCAGCTCGGCCCGCGCCTTGGACACGCCGCCGGCGAGCAACGCCCCGCCTTCGGCGCCCAGAATGATGTTCTCCAGCACGGTGAAGTTCTCCACCAGCATGAAATGCTGATGGACCATGCCGATGCCCAGCGCGATCGCCGCCTGGCTGGAGGGAATCGAAACCGGCTTGCCGTCGACGCGGATCTCGCCGGAATCGGCGTGATAGAAGCCGTAGAGGATCGACATCAGCGTCGACTTGCCCGCGCCGTTCTCGCCGACGATGCCGTGGATCGAGCCTTTGCGGACCTTGAGATGGATGTCCTTGTTGGCGTGGACCTGTCCGAAGCGCTTGTCGACGCCGACGAGTTCGATGGCAAGCTGGTCGCTCACAGCGGGCACTCCCCCTCGCTGGCCGCGTCATGCACGATGATCGTGCCGTCTGCGATCCGTGCAGCTGCCTCGCCGGCCGCCGCCTCCATCTGCGCGGTCACGAGCGCGCGGTTGTTGTCGTCGATCACCCAGTCCATGCCGCCCTCCGCAAGGCCGAGCACCTCGATGCCGGCGCTCCACGTACCGGCCTTGGCATCGGCGAAATTGCGGTAGACCGCGACATCGACACGCTTGCGGATCGAGGTGAGGATCCGGCCCGGATAAAGGCCGTTCTGGTTGCTGTCGGTGCCGATGCCGAGAACCCCGGCATCGGCCACGGCCTGCAGAACCCCGATGCCGGTGCCGCCGGCTGCCTGAATGATCACATCGGCGCCGCGGTTGATCTGGCCGCGTGCAAGCTCTGCTCCGCGAGCCGGATCCGCAAAGGCTGCCGGCGTGTCGCCGGTCATGTTGAAGATAACGCGGATGTCGGGGGAGACTGAGGCCGCTCCCTGCCGGTAGCCGCAGAGAAACCGGCGGATGATCGGTATGTCCATGCCGCCGACGAAACCGATGGTCCCGGTCTTCGAAGCCATCGCCGCCAGCAGGCCGGCGATGTACGAGCCCTCATGCTCGCGAAAGACGACCGAGCGCACGTTGGGAGCCTCGACCACCATGTCGACGATGGAGAAATCCGTCTTCGGGAAGTCCTTCGCCGCCGACGCGACCGCAGCGGCCTGATTGTAGCCGATGGCAACGACCGGTTCGGCCCCGCGCGCGGCAAAGCCCCGCAGCGCCTGCAGGCTGTCGGCATCGCGGGCGATCTCGAAGTCCCGGTAGCTTTCGCCGGTGTCAGCGGAAAACCGCTCGGCACCGCGAAAGGCGGCCTCGTTGAACGAACCGTCGAACTTTCCGCCGACGGAATAGACCAGCGCCGGCTCGCCGAGGGCAGGCGCCACGGCAAGGCCGCCAACCAGGGCGAAGGCTGCAAGCGTCTTCACGATACGCGCCATGACCGCTGTCCCGCGTTGTCTGCCCTGCGGCTCAGGGCAACGCGCGCCGCGAGCCATGCCCGCGGCGCGCTTTCTCCCGTCAGAACGGGCAGCTCTCGCTCGCCATGTAGTCGTGGACGACGATCTTGCCGGAGATGATGTCGGCCTTGGCCTGGTCGACGGCCGCCTTCATCTCATCGGTGATCAGCGCCTTGTTGTTGTCGTCCAGCGCCCAGTCGACGCCATCCTCGGCAAGACCGAGCGAATAGACGCCCGAGGTCCACTTGCCGTCCTTGGCATCGGTGAAGGCCTTCTCGACCGCAACGTCGACGCGCTTCAGCATCGAGGTCAGCACCTTGCCCGGATGCACGGCGTTCTGGTTGCTGTCGACGCCGATGCCGAGCTTGCCGGCATCTGCGGCGGCCTGCAGCACACCCAGACCCGTGGCGCCGGCGGCGTGGTAGATCACGTCCGCGCCGCGGTCGATCTGCGACTTGGCGAGCTCGCCGCCCTTGACCGGATCGTTGAAGGCAGCACCCGTCGAGCCGGTCATGTTCTCGAAGATCTCGGCGTCGGCATCGGTTTCCTTGACGCCCTGCTTGTAGCCGCAGGCGAACTTGCGGATCAGCTGGATGTCCATGCCGCCGACGAAGCCGACCTTGCCGCTTTGCGAGGCCATCGCCGCCAGCTTGCCGACGATGTAGGAGCCCTCATGCTCCTTGAAGAGGATCGAGCGGACATTCGGCAGATCGACGACCATGTCGACGATGGCGAACTTGGTATCCGGGAACTCCTTGGCGACCTTCTCCAGCGCATTGGCATGCAGGAAGCCGATGGCGATCACCGGGTTGGCGCCACGGCGCGCGAAGTTGCGCAGCGCCTGTTCGCGCTGGCTGTCGTTCTGGATCTCGAAATCGCGATAGTCGATGCCGGTTTCGGCCTTGAACTTCTCGGCGCCGATGAAGGCCGCCTCGTTGAAGGACTTGTCGTTCTTGCCGCCCAGATCATAGACGACCGCCGGCTGGATATCCTGGGCCAGCGCCGTACCGGCGAGCAGGACTGCCGCTGCGGCCCCGAGGATCACGCTTTTCATCACCATGACTTACCTCCACCTGTTCTCCCGTCGGCGTCATGCCGAGCGGGCTTGTCTGGCTCCTTCCGCGACGGCCAGGGCCCGGCCCAGGCTCTCGTCGACGATCAGGTCCGTGATCAGCCCCGCGCGCAACGCCGCGCGCGTGGCCTCAAGCTTGCCGAGCCCGCCGGCGAGCGCGACGATGCGCGCGCCGCGAACGGCCTCGAAGGGCAGCCCGACGGCCTTGTCGCCGAGCTTGGCCGGCACAAGGCGCCCGTCGCGGCCGATGAAACGGCCCATCAGGTCGCAGACCGCGCCGGTCGCGATCAGGTCGCGCTGCTCCTCGCGCAAGATCAGGTCGCGGCTGATGAGATGCCCGTCATCCTCCACCGAGCCAATGCCGATGACGAAGAGATCGGAAGCGCGCGCACGCTCAAGAAGCGCCTGGACGCTGCGCTGGCCGAGAAACGTGTCGCGCTCCGCGACGGTCTCGGCGAGGTACGGCACGGGCAGATAGTAGCCTTCGCCGCCCGTGCGTTCGGCCAGTTGCTGGACGACGTCGAACGGGTTGGCGGAGAGCTTTCGCGTCAGCGAGCCGGAAATCGAAACGATGCTGAGATCCGGGCGCTGGATGCGCGGCATCATCTCCACCGCGGCCTTGAGCGTGCGCCCCATGCCGACGCCCAGCTGGACGAGCGAAGGATTGGCAAGCAGACTGGCAAGATGCGGGCCGGCCACCTCGGCGATGGCCCGGATCGCGGACGCATCGTCGCCGCCGCCGATATCGGGAGCAATCAGGCAGGAGGAGAGGCCATGGGCATCGACCAGCGCCGCCTCGATCTCCAGGCAGTCCGAGGGCCGGTCGGCGATCTGGAAGCGGACGAGCCCGGTCTTCTGGGCATGGGCGATGAGCCGGTGCACACGCGCTGTCGAGATGCCGAGACGCGCCGCGATCTCACCCTGCGTCGCTCCGCCGACGAAGGACATCCACGCGGCGCGGATCGCCATGTCTGTTGTCCAGTCGCCAGCCTGCATGCCCGTGTCCGTCGTCCCGCTTCAACAGGGACGGCCACCGCGCAGCGCATGCCGCGTCGGAACGAAACGCCGGACCCCTCACCCGTGGCTGAAAATTTCTTCAGCTCTTGAGATTTCTTTCAGCCAGACTGCATGAGCCCCCAGCCGAGGTCAAGCGCCTTCGCAAGAGAAGCTGGCGGAGCCCGGCAAATTTTGCCGACCGCCCGGCAGGAACTGCCCAGGTTTCTTGCAGATCGCCGCAGTTTGCCGAAAGGGCAGGCATCCTCCTTCCCCAAGCACGCTGCGGAATGCGGCCCGAGAATCGCCGGGTCGGTTTCTTAACCGGCTGATCGCCATGAGCTATTGGCAGGCGCACAGGGTGCCACTCGGGATCAGCCGCCGTCGGAGTGCCCTCGCTCGCACAGGTCTTTGCTTTCCGTAGCGTCTGGCACGGCTCTTGCTGATCTGTCCTTGTCGCCAGAGCGCCGGAAGGAGGCCGCAGGGGTGCGGTCGGGAGAGGGAACGGACGCAAGATAAGGCACGCAACGAGGAGCGTCTGACAAGGCGGGAGCCCTTCACCGGTTGAAGGAGTTTCGACCATGTGCGTGCCACGTCTCTCCCCGACGGCAGGACACAGCCTGCCTGACCGCATAGCCCGCTCGTGCCTTGCACTCGCCGGCTGGCTCTTCTCCGCCCTCGTCCTTGCCGGACTCTCGACCTTTTCGGCCGCAGCGGCCGGCAACGCCCCGCTGCTCGGCTATGGCTACGACCCTGATCGCGAGGTCGATGTCGAGCTGGTTCTGGCCGTCGACATCTCCCAGTCGATGGACAGGGAGGAGCAGGAGGTCCAGCGCGCCGGCTATGTCGCTGCCCTCACCTCCCCGCAGGTGATCGACGCGATCCGCTACGGCCCGACCGGCCGGATCGCGGTGACCTACATGGAATGGGGCGGCGCGGGCGAGCAGTTCATCGTCGCCGACTGGTCGGTGATCACCGACGCCCCTTCCGCGGCGGCTTTTGCCGCCAAGATCGCCGAGGCCCCGCTGCGCCAGCGCCAGCGCACCTCCATTGCTTCTGCCCTGTCGCAGGCAACCGCCATGGTCGCCGCCAACCGGTTCGAGGGCCTGCGCAAGGTCATCGACATTTCCGGGGACGGACCCAACAACCAGGGCGGCAAGGTCGCGCTGTTCCGCGACCAGGCCATCGCCGCCGGCATCACCATCAACGGACTTCCCTTGATGATGAAGTCCGAGCGCGATGCCTGGCAGTCCATGCTGAATGTCGACGCCTATTACGAGGACTGTGTGATCGGCGGCCCCGGCCACTTCTTCATCCCGGTGCGCTCGCGCGAGCAGTTTGCCGACGCCATCCGCATGAAGCTGGTTCTGGAGATCGCCGGCCTGATGCCGGAGACCGCGCTGGTGCACCGGGCGAGCGGACGCAAGCCGGTCAATTGCGGGCTCTACGATTGAGCCCCGCACTGTCCTGTTGGCAACGGCAGGCAGGGTGCCTTGCGGACGGGCCCGCAAGGAAAAGCCGGGCAGGACCGGCTTTCCACCCGGCGCGTAAGCGGGTACATCCTTGGAAAGGATACATATCCGCTTACGCACCTGACCTTGAAGAGCGAACAGGAACGCATTGACCGGACCCGCGAGCCCCCTGCCCGACACCCGTCCCGCCAAGCCCGCACTGGCGCTGGTCGCCCATGACGCGCGCAAGGACGAGATGGTCGCCTTCGCCAGGTCGCACGAGGACAAGCTCGGCTCCTTTCGCCTGGTCGCGACCGGCACCACCGGAGGCCGGATCCTCGAAGCCTGTCCCAGCCTGACCATCGAACGGCTGAAAAGCGGCCCGCTCGGCGGCGACCAGCAGATCGGCGCGATGATCGCCGAAGGACGGCTGCAAGGGCTGATCTTCCTCGTCGACCCGCTGTCGCCCATGCCGCACGATGTCGACGTCAAGGCGTTGATGCGCCTCGCCCTCGTCTACAACATCCCAATGGCGCTGAACCGGGCAACAGCAGATATCCTGCTGCGCTCGGCGCGCCTTGCCGGCCTGCCCACCACCTCGACAACTCCCGAGATCATACCCCAGGCGTGATGACCCTTTCCCCGCCCAGTCTCCGCGGTTTTCGCTTTCCCGTGCTGGTCGCCGACATCGGCGGGACCAATGCGCGCTTCGCGATGGTCACCGACACCCACGCGGCGACCAGGGTCTATGGCTCGGTGCCGACCGCCGGCTTTCCCGGCCTTGCCGAGGCCGCCATCGCCACGGTGCTGGACCACACCTCGGTGATGCCGCGTACCGCGGTGCTGGCGGTGGCGGGCCCGGTCACCGGCGACCGCATTCCCATGACCAATGCCGACTGGGTGATCGAACCGCTGGATCTGATCCGCCGGCTCGGCCTGGAAAGCGTCGTGGTGCTCAACGACTTCGAGGCGCAGGCGCTGGCCCTGCCGGGACTGGAGGGCGACGACGTCCGCCAGATCGGCGGCGGGACGGCACAGGCGAACGGAGCCAAGGTAGTTCTCGGCCCCGGCACGGGCCTCGGTGCGGCTGCGATGATCCACACCGCAGGCACCTGGATCCCGATCCCCGGCGAAGGCGGACACATGGAGCTCGGCCCCGTCTCCAAGACCGACTACCGGGTATGGCCGCATATCGAGCGGCAGGAGGGGCGGATCGGCGCCGAACGCATCATCAGCGGGGCCGGCTTGCTTCGGTTGTCGCGGGCCGTTGCATCGGAAGCGGGGACCGAGCGCGCCTTCGAGCGCCCGCGCGACGTGACCGAGGCCGCCGATGCCGGCGACGAGATCGCCCTGCGCACGATGGACATCTTCGTGCGGGCGCTCGGCCGGGTTGCCGGCGACTTCGCCCTCACCTTCCTGGCGCGCGGCGGCGTCTTTCTCGGCGGCGGCATTCCCGGCCGCATCGACACCTACCTGGCCCATCCCGCCTTTCGAGCCTCCTTCGAGGCAAAGGCCCCGCATTCCGCGCTGCTCGCCACGATCCCGACCTTCCTGATCCGCCACAGCAATCCGGCGCTGGAGGGCCTTGCAAGCTTTGCCCGCACCCCGACGCTCTTTGCGGTGGAGCTTGAGGGCCGGCACTGGAGCCTCGGCGGCGCAACAGGCCCTGCCGCGACCCCAGAATGAGCGAGACTGCCGCAACGCGCCCGCCGCTTCCCATCGATGCGGTGCTGCCGGACCTGCTCGCCGCGCTGGAGACGCATACTGCCTGCGTGCTGGTGGCCGAACCCGGCGCAGGCAAGACCACGGTCGTGCCGCTGGCCCTGCTCGACGCCAAATGGCGCGGCGACGGACGCATCATCGTGCTGGAGCCGCGGCGGCTCGCGGCCCGCGCGGCGGCTGCCCGCATGGCCTCGCTGCTCGGTGAGGAGGTCGGCGGGCGCGTTGGCCTCCGGGTGCGGCTGGAGACGAAAGTCTCGGCCCGCACGCGCATCGAAGTGGTCACCGAGGGCGTCTTCACCCGGATGATCCTCGAGGACCCCGAGCTTTCGGGCATTGCCTGCATTCTCTTCGACGAGTTCCACGAGCGGTCTCTGGACGGCGATCTCGGCCTTGCCCTGGCGCTCGACGCCCAAGGGGCCCTGCGCGAGGACCTGCGCATCGTGCCGATGTCCGCGACCATCGATGCGGCATGCGTTGCCAGCCATCTCGGCGGTGCGCCGGTGATTCATTGCAAGGGACGCAGCTTTCCGGTCGAGACCCGCTATCTCGGGCGCGACGGCGACCGCGACATCGCAGCTCAAGTGGCATCTGCGGTGCGCAAGGCGCTGGCGGAAGAGACCGGCTCGATCCTCGCCTTCCTGCCCGGGCAGGGCGAGATCCGCCGTGCCGCCGACATGCTCGGCCCGCAACTGCCGGCCGATGCCGACCTTGCCCCGCTCTACGGCGCCCTCACCGGCGCCGAACAGAATGCCGCCATTCGCCCGGCGGCAAACGGCCGGCGCAAGGTGGTGCTCGCCACCTCCATCGCCCAGACTTCGCTGACCATTGAGGGCGTGCGCGTCGTCATCGACAGCGGCCTCGCCCGCGTGCCGGTCCATGAGCCGGCAACCGGTCTGACAAGGCTCGCCACCGTGCGGGCCTCGCGCGCCGCCGCCGACCAGCGGCGCGGCCGCGCCGGGCGCATGGAGCCGGGCATCTGCTATCGGCTCTGGGACGAGGCACAGACCGCATCGCTGCCGGCAGACGACAGGCCTGAGATCCTGGAGGCCGACCTTTCCAGCCTGGCGCTCGACCTGGCCGCATGGGGCGTGAGCGATCCGGCGGCCCTGCGCTTTCCCGACCAGCCGCCGGCGGCCGCCTGGAGCGAGGCGGCCACCCTGTTGCAGCGGTTGGAAGCGCTCGACGGCACGGGACGGCTGACGGCGGAGGGCGAGCGCATGCGCGCCCTGCCCCTGGCGCCTCGGCTTGCCCATATGCTGGTGCGGGCGGGCGAAACCGGGAACGGCCGGATTGCTTGCGAGATTGCGGCCCTCCTCTCCGAACAGGGGCTCGGCGGGCGCTCGGCGGATCTGCGCCACCGCCTTATGGATTTTCGCCGCGCCCGCGATCCGCGTAGCACGGCCGCCCGCGGCATGGCCCAGCGCTGGCAGTCGTTGATCGCCAAGGGATCGAAGGCAAAAGCGGAGCCGTCGGCGGCAGGCGACACGGAAGCGGCAGGCAGGCTGCTGGCGCTTGCCTATCCCGACCGGGTGGCACAGGCACAGGACGGGCGCGGCGGCTTCCGCATGGCCAATGGCCGGGGCGGCCGCGTCGACGAGGCCGATCCGCTGGCCCGCGAGCCGTTTCTCGTCGTCGCCGACCTGCAGGGCAATGCCGCGCGCGGACGCATCCTTCTCGCCGCCCCGATCTCGCGCGAGGAGATCGAACAGCTTTTTGCCGGCGAGATCGAGGACGAGGTGCAGGTCGCCTGCGAGGCTTCCGGCTCTGTCAGGGCGCGGCGGTTGCGCCGCTATCGCCGGCTGGTGCTGCGCGAGGCTGTCGAACCCAATCCCGATCCGGAAGCCGTCGCCTCAGCTCTCCTTGCCTTCCTCAAGGCGCGCAGCGCGCGCGCCCTGCCCTGGAGCAAGGCCCAGGCGGCCCTGCGCGCCCGGGTCGTGACCTTGCGCGGACTGCTGCCGGCCGCCGAAGCCGAGGCCTGGCCGGACCTTGGCGACGATGCCTTGAGCGAAACCATGGACGCGTGGCTCGGCCCCTATCTCGCAGGGGTGCGCAGCGCATCGGCGCTCGATGCGGAGCTCCTCGGCAATGCACTCGCGGCCCTGCTGCCGCAACACCGGCTGGGTGAACTTGACCGGCTGTTGCCGAGCCATTTCTCCGCGCCCTCGGGATCGCATGTTCCGATAGACTACGACCGCGAGGAAGGGCCGACTCTGCCCATCCGGGTGCAGGAGCTTTTCGGCCTCGACCGGCATCCGGCGATTGCGGGAGGCAGCGTGCCGCTGATCCTGGAACTGCTGTCGCCGGCCCACCGGCCGATCCAGATCACCCGCGACCTGCCCGGCTTCTGGCGCGGATCCTGGGCGGCGGTGAAGGCGGAGATGAAGGGCCGCTACCCCAAGCATCCCTGGCCGGACGACCCGCTGTCGGCGGCCGCGACCAACCGGGCCAAACCGCGCAAGTAGCGCGAGCCTGACCCGGTCGGCATCGTTCAGTCTTCCTCGGCCATGGCGATCAGGCTGGCATTGCCGCCGGCCGCCGCCGTGTTGATCGAGACGACCTGCTCCAGCGCGAAGCGGCCGAGATAGGCCGGGCCGCCGGCCTTCGGGCCGGTGCCGGACAGGCCGGATCCGCCGAAGGGCTGGGTGCCGACCACAGCGCCGATGGTGTTGCGATTGACATAGACATTGCCGACCGACAGGCGGTCGACGACGGCCGCCACCGTCGCATCGATGCGGCTGTGCACGCCGAGCGTCAGGCCGTAGCCCGTCGCCGCGATGGTCTCCAGCATCTTCGGCAGGTCGGACGCCTTGTAGCGCACCACATGCAGGATTGGGCCGAAGGTCTCCCTTGTCAGCGCGTCGGGCCGGTCCAGCTCGACGATATGCGGGGCCACCCAGGTGCCGCGCGCCAGCGTGCCACCGGGCGCCTCGCCGGCATAAAGCACCTTCTGGCTCCGGCGCATCTCCTCGACATGCGCGAGCAAGCGATCGCGGGCCTCGAGATCGATCACCGGGCCGATGTCGGTCGCCGGATCCATCGGATCGCCGAGCGACAGTTCGCTCGCCGCGCCCTTCAGCATTTCCAGCTGCTTGTCCGCGACGTCCTCCTGCAGATACAGCAGGCGCAGCGCCGAGCAGCGCTGGCCGGCGGAACGGAAGGCCGACATCATCACGTCGTCGCAGACCTGCTCGGGCAGCGCCGTCGCATCGACCAGCATGGCGTTGATGCCGCCGGTCTCGGCGATCAGCGGCACGATGGGGCCGCGCTTGGCCGCAAGTGACCGGTTGATCGCCCAGGCGGTCTCGGTCGAGCCGGTGAAGGCGACGCCGGCAACGCGCGGCTCGGCAACCAGCGCCGCGCCCAACTCGCGCCCACCGGGAGCCAGCAGGAACACATCCTCCGGCACGCCGGCGGCATGGATCAGCTTCGCCGCTTCGAAGGCGATCAGCGGGGTCTGCTCGGCCGGCTTGGCAATCACCGTATTGCCAGCCAGCAGCGCGGCGGTGATCTGGCCGAGGAAGATCGCCAGCGGGAAGTTCCACGGCGAGACGCAGACGAAGACGCCGCGGCCGCGCAGGCGGTAGCGGTTTTCCTCGCCGGTCGGTCCGGGCATCAAGGTGCCTTCGCCGAACTGCTTCACCGCCTCGGCCGCGTAGTAGCGGCAGAAATCGACCGCCTCGCGCACTTCGGCCAGGCCGTCGGGCAGGGTCTTGCCGGCCTCGCGGGCGAGCAGCGCCATCAGCCGCGGTGTCTCCGCCTCCAGCATGTCGCCGAGGCGAGCAATGGCCGCCGCGCGCTGGTCGACGGGCGTGCGCGACCAGCGGGCAAAGCCTTTGAGCCCTGCATCGAACATCGCCGGCACCTCGTCCGCCGTCGCCTCGCGCACGGTGCCCGCGCGGGTCGCGCCATCGACCGGCGACAGGACCGAGCGTTCGTTGCCGCGCGCCTTCGCGCCCGGATAAAGCGGGCCTGCGCCCTCGACCTGGCGCGGGGCCTTGGCCATGTCCTCGACCAGCCGCGAGCGGTCGCGGGCAAGGCCGAACTCCAGGCCCTTCGAGTTGTTGCGGCTCTCGCCGTAGAGCGCGGCCGGCATCGGGATCCGCGGGTTGCGGGCGCGGGTGCCGCCGGCCAAGAGGTCATGCGGGCGGGCCAGAAGACGCGAGATCGGGACGGAGGAATCGCCCACCGCCGAGACGAAGGACGAGTTGGCGCCGTTTTCCAGCAGCCGGCGGACCAGATAGGCGAGCAGATCGCGATGGCCGCCGACCGGCGCGTAGATGCGGCAGGGATGCCCGTCGCGCTCGGTCACGGTCTTGTACAGGCTCTCGCCCATGCCGTGCAGGCGCTGGAACTCGAAGCCGCCCTCGTTGCCGGCCATGGCGATGATCTGCGCGACCGACAGCGCATTGTGCGTGGCGAATTGCGGGTAGATGCGCGGCCGGGCGCCGAGCATTGCCCGGGCGCAGGCGAGATAGGAGAGGTCCGTCGCCGCCTTGCGGGTGAAGACCGGGAAGTCCTCAAGGCCACGCTCCTGGGCGCGCTTGATCTCGGTGTCCCAATAAGCGCCCTTGACGAGGCGCACCATGAAGCGGCGATCCAGCCGCTCGGCGAGGCTGATGATCCAGTTGACCGCTTCCAGTGCCCGCTTCTGGTAGGCCTGGATGGCAAGGCCGAAGCCGTCCCAGCCGGCGAGCGAGGGATCGGCCGCAACAGCCGCGAAGATGTCGAGCGAGATCTCCAGCCGGTCGGCCTCTTCGGCATCGACGGTGAAGTTCAGATTGTGGCGCTTGGCCGCCTGGGCGAGCTTGAGCAGCTGCGGCACCAGTTCATCGCGCACCCGGGTGCCCTTCACCGCCTCGTAGCGCGGATGCAGCGCGGAGAGCTTGACCGAAATGCCCGGACGGGCGGGCAGTTCGCCCTTGCCGGCGGCCGCACCGATGGCCTCGATCGCATCCGCATAGGATCGGAAGTAGCGCTCGGCGTCGCCGGCCGTGCGGGCGCCCTCGCCCAGCATGTCGTAGGAATAGCGGTAGCCTTTGGCTTCCTGCCCCTTCGCCCGCGACAAGGCGCCCTTGATGGTCTCGCCGAGCACGAACTGGTGGCCGAGGATGCGCATCGCCTGACGCGTCGCCGCACGCACCGCCGGCATGCCCATGCGCTTGACCAGCGAGGCGAGGATCGTGTTGGGCTGCTCGCCTGGATGCAGCAGGCGCGAGGTGACGCCAAGCGCCCAGGACGAGGCGGAAACCAGCCAGGTGTCGGATGGGCCGCCCTCGGACTCGTCGAACCGGGCGGCGGCCAGCTTGTCCTCGATCAGCTTGTCGGCCGTCGCCGCATCCGGCACGCGCAGCAGCGCCTCGGCCAGCACCATCAGCGCCAGGCCCTCACGGGTCGACAGGCCGTATTCGCGCAGGAAGTCCTCGACGCCGCCGAGACCGCCGATGGCCGACCGGATCGACTGTATGTAGCCGGAGGCAATGTCGTCGACCCGAGCCTCGGTGGCCTCGTCGAAGGCGACCTTGCCGAGCAGGCCGCGAACGGCACTCTCGTCGGACGGCGCGAAGGTTGCGCGGAAGGGGGACAGATCGGTCTGCGACAGCGCGACAGGCGCACGTTCCGGGGCAGGGCTCATGACGGCTCCAGGGCAAAGGAGGACACGCAGGCGGCGGACGATCCGTCCGGCCGCTTTACCCCCGAAGAAACGCTCGCCTCCCGGGGATTTATCCCATTATACTGCCGTATATGCCGTGAATTCCGGCAAAGATTGGCATTCATAATGGAATATAACCCGTGAAATCGGAAACTGCCGCACAATCCACGGAACTTGACCGGATCGACCGCCGTATCCTCGAAGTGCTGCAGGTCGACGGGCGCATCACCACCACGGACCTTGCCGCGAAAGTGAACCTTTCCCCGACCGCCACGGCCGAACGGATGAAGCGGCTGATCCGTGAGGGCTACATTCTGCGCTTTTCCGCCGAGCTCGATCCTTTGCGCCTCGGCCAGGGGCTCCTGGTGTTCCTGCAGGTCAAGCTCGACCGGACGACGCCGGACGTTTTCGACGCCTTCGCGCGGGCGGTGAAGCGCGTGCCGCAGGTGCTCGAGTGCCACATGGTGGCCGGCGGCTTCGACTATCTGGTGAAGGCGCGCGTCTCCGACATGGCCGCCTATCGCAAGCTGCTGGCGGATGCGGTACTGGATCTTCCCGGCGTTCGCGAGACGCATACCTATGCGGTGATGGAAGAGATCAAGGACACGCACGTGCTGCCCCTGTAGCTGCCGGCGACGTCGGAAGCAGGCACGGCGGCGTCACGAAGCCGTGTGTTGACCGTCATCGCAAGCGCTTGCGACACCATGCGAAACGGGAAGGGGAACTCCAGATGACCATCATCCGCCTGCTGTCGCGGCCTGTGCGCGGCGCCCTGCTGGCCGCAGCGCTGACCCTGCCGCTCGCACCTTTCGCAAGCCGCGCCGACGAGGCCGTGGATCCGGCCGACTGGACCGATGTGCTGGCAAAGGCAAAAGGGCAGACCGTCTACTTTCACGCCTGGGGCGGAGAGCCGCGCATCAACGCCTATATCGCCTGGGCAGGCGAACAGCTGCAGCAGCGCCACGGCATCACGGTCGAGCAGGTGAAGGTCGACGACACCGCCAATGTCGTCTCGCGCATCGTCGCTGAGAAGGCGGCCGGCCAGGAGAGCGGCGGCGCCGTCGACCTCGTCTGGATCAACGGCGAGAATTTCGTATCGCTGAAGAAGGCGGGCCTGCTCATGTCGCCGGGCTGGGCGACAAAGCTGCCGAACTGGCCGCTGGTCGATGTGGAGAACAAGCCGGCGGTCGTCACCGACTTCACCGAGCCGACCGACGGGCAGGAAAGCCCGTGGGGCATGGCCAAGCTCGTCTTCATGCACGACACGGCGACACTGGCAGAACCGCCGAAGACGCTTGCCGCGCTTGCCGAGCATGTGAAGGCCCATCCCGGTCGCTTCACCTATCCGCAGCCGCCCAACTTCCACGGTTCGACCTTCCTGAAGCAGGTCCTGGCCACCACCATCGCCGACCGGGCCAAGCTGTCGCGCCCCGTCGACCCGGCGAGTTTCGAGGCGGATGTCGCTCCGCTCTTCGCCTATCTGGACGCGCTGCATCCCAACATGTGGCGGCAGGGCCGGGCCTTCCCGCAGAACCAGCCGGCCCTGCGCCAGCTGCTGGCCGACGGCGAGATCGACATCGCCTTCACATTCAATCCGGCAGGCGCCTCCGCGGCCATCGCCGCCGGAGAACTGCCCGACACGGTGCGCACCTTCGTGCTGGACGGGGGCACCATCGGCAACGCCCATTTCCTCGCCATCCCCTTCAATGCCAGCGCCAAGGCCGGCGCGCTCGTCCTTGCCGACTTCCTGCTGTCGCCGGAAGCACAGGCGCGCAAGCAGGACCCGGCGATCTGGGGCGACCCCACAGTGCTCGCGGTCGAACGGCTGGAGACAGCGGAGCGCGAGCGCTTCGCAGCGCTGGATCTCGGCATCGCCACCCTGTCTCCGGAGGAGCTCGGGCCGGTGATCGAGGAGCCGCATGCCAGCTGGATGGTGGAGCTGGAGCGCGCCTGGTCCGCTCGCTACGCCTCGCAGTGAGTCGGCAGCCGACTGAAAGGCCCGGCCGGTCATGTTGAGGCTGGCACCCGTCCTGGCGCTGACGCTGATGCTGGGGCCGGTGGCGGCCGGGCTCTTCGGCACGTTGCTGCCGGCTGTCGGCTATGTGCCGGCGCTTGGCAGCGACACCGTATCGCTCGCGCCGCTACGCATGTTCCTCGCCCAGCCCGGCATCGGCCTGTCAGCCGCGCTTTCGCTCGGCACCGGGCTGGCGGCGACATTCGGCGCCTTCGCGGCCGTTGTCCTGTTCACTGCCGCCTTCGAGGGCACCCGCTTCTTCTGCATAGTACGCCGGCTTCTGTCGCCGCTGATGGCCGTGCCGCATGCGGCCGCCGCCTTCGGCCTAGCTTTCCTCATCGCCCCTTCCGGCTTCGTCATGCGGCTGCTGTCGCCCTGGGCAACCGGATTCCAGCGCCCGCCCGATGTGCTGATCGTCGGCGACCCGCTCGGGCTGACGATGACGCTCGGGCTGATGGCGAAGGAAATCCCGTTCCTGTTCCTGATGCTTCTTGCCGCCCTGCCGCAGGCAGACCCTGTGCGCAGCCGGCGGGTGGCGGCGAGCCTCGGCTATGCGCCGGTTGCTGCCTGGCTCACCACCGTGCTGCCGCGCATCTATCCGCAGATCCGCCTGCCGGTCTTCGCCGTTCTTGCCTACGCCACGTCCGTTGTCGACGTGGCGCTGATCCTCGGACCGACCACACCGCCGCCGCTGGCCGTGCGCCTGACCGGATGGATGAACGACCCCGACCTGTCGCTGCGCTTCATGGCCTCGGCCGGTGCGCTGGCGCAGCTCGGCCTCAGCCTCCTTGCCATCCTGCTATGGATGATCGGCGAGCGACTTGCCGCAAGTCTCGGCCGCCGCTGGATCGAGAGCGGCCGACGCAGCGCGGCGGAGCATCTGGCGGCCGCCCTTTCCGGGAGCGCCATGGCGCTGCTCGCCGCAGCGATGCTCTCGGGCCTTGCGCTTCTGGCGCTGTGGTCGGTGGCCGGCCCCTGGCGGTTTCCCGATCCCCTGCCCGACGTCCTGACGCTTCGCGCCTGGACGATGCACGCGAGCGCAGCGGGAAACGCCATCGCCACCACCATCGCCATCGCGCTGCCGGTGGTCATCGTGGCGATCGCGCTCGCGCTCGCATGCCTGGAGGGCGAAACGCGCGACGGCCGCACCATCCGTCACCGGTCGCTGCCGCTGCTCTACCTGCCGCTGATCGTGCCGCAGATCGCCTTCGTCTTCGGCCTGCAGGTCCTGTTCCTGATGGCGGGGCTGCACGACACCCTCCTTGCCGTCGCGCTCGGCCATATGGTCTTCGTGCTGCCTTATGTCTTCCTGGCGCTGTCAGACCCCTGGCGCGCGGTCGACCCCCGCTACGGCCATATGGCCGGGGCGCTCGGCGCCTCGCCCGCCCGCACCTTCTGGAGGGTCCGCCTGCCACTGGCGCGCAAGGCGGTGGCGACCGCCGCCGCGCTCGGCTTTGCCGTTTCCGTCGCACAGTATCTGCCGACGCTGCTGATCGGCGGGGGACGGGTGTCGACAGTCACGAGCGAGGCCGTGGCGCTGGCCGCCGGCGGCAACCGGCAGCTGGTCGGCATTTACGCGCTTTTGCAGATGCTGCTTCCCTTCGCCGCCTTCCTGCTGGCAGCGGCAGTTCCCGGTGTCGCCCATCGGCGCCGGCGGGAGAACGAGACCACCGCATGACCGATGCCCTCATCTTCGACAAGGTCCGGATCACGCTCGCTGGGCACGATCTCATCTCGCTCGACCGCGCCATTGCGCCCGGCGAAGTGCTGACGGTGATGGGCCCCTCCGGCATCGGCAAGTCGACGCTGCTTGCCCACGCGGCCGGCTTCCTCGATCCGGCCTTCAGCGCCTGCGGCCGGGTGTTGTCCGGCGAGACCGAGCTTACCGGCCTGCCGCCGCACCAGCGCCGGCTGGGGCTGCTGTTTCAGGATCCCTTGCTGTTTCCGCATATGAGCGTCGGCGAGAACATCGCCTTCGCCTTGCCGGCTGCGCTGCACGGGCGTGCGAGGCGGCGGCAGGCCGTGGCTGCCGCGCTTGCCGATGTCGAACTTGCCGGCTTTGAAGCCCGCGACCCGGCCACCCTGTCAGGCGGCCAGAAGGCCCGCGTCGCCCTGATGCGCGTGCTGGAATCGCAGCCGCGAGCGCTGCTGCTCGACGAACCGTTCTCCCGGCTGGATGCAGCGCTGCGCGATCAGATCCGTCAGCTCGTTTTCGCCAAGGCGCGCGAGCGCGGCCTGCCCGTACTTCTCGTCACCCACGACCGGGCGGATGCGGAGGCCGCCGCCGGTCCGATCGTCGACTACGGCTGAGGCGGGCCTTGCGGTCAGCTTGCCGCTTCGGCAGGCGCAGACTGCAGCAGGCCGTAGCGCTCGATGCCGATCTGCTCGATCAGCTGGAGCTGCGTCTCCAGGTAGTCGATATGGGCTTCCTCGTCGGCCAATAGCTCTTCGAAGAGAAGCTTCGAGACGTAGTCGCCGGCCGCAAGCGTCACCTCGCGCGCCTCCTTGTAGAGCGCACGGGCCGAATACTCGCCGGCGAGATCCGCCTCCATCACATCCTTCAGCGACTGGCCGATGCGCAGCGGATCGAGGCTCTGCATGTTGGGAAAGCCGCCCAGGAAAAGGATCCGCTCGATGAGCTGGTCGGCATGCGCCCGCTCCTCCATCGACTCCTCAAGTTCCTTTGCCGCCAACTTGCCGTAGCCCCAGTCTTCCAGCATGCGATGATGCAGCCAGTACTGGTTGACGGCGGTCAGCTCATGCCGAAGGGCCTTGTTGAGATACTCGATTACCCTGGCATCACCCTTCATCGCGGTTCTCCCCCGCTGCCGGCGGCGTGCCCTTGTCCGCCGGTGCTTCCTCGTGAATGATCGGTATGACGGTGCTGAAACAGCTGCCGCAACGCGGGCGCTTGCCGAGCGCACGGAACACTGCGCCGGGCGTCACGACCACGCGGTCGGGACCCGATTGCAGCTCGCGCGCGGCCTTGCGCAACTCCTTGTCCGTCAGGACATTGCAGGAACAGACGATCACGTTGGATCCCGGCCAGCCTCTCCGACCGGCCCTCTTCGTAAAGTTGAACTTTCGACACTACATATGGGACGCTCCGACGCGATGCAAACCCGTTGCCTTGCGCATGTCGAAATACGATGTC
Source organism: Stappia sp. G46H5W (assembly GCF_058448995.1). Taxonomy (NCBI): domain Bacteria; kingdom Pseudomonadati; phylum Pseudomonadota; class Alphaproteobacteria; order Hyphomicrobiales; family Stappiaceae; genus Stappia; species Stappia sp. G46H5W. Next base: position 179,842 of record NZ_JBZFLL010000007.1, read on the forward strand.
GCGATGCCGTCCCGCTGTCACGACATCATTTGCTTCAAGGCGTTCGCAACGCACAATTTCTTCCAATGGCATCAACAGTCTGGCTCGACCCAGCAGTGCAGCGACCGCCTCATGCACCGTCCCCGCAGGTTTCCTTCCCCGCAGATCCATTTGCATAGAATGAGATCAATATAGACCTCCCGCTAACCGCGCTCGCCGCGCGCCCTGACCGGTTCGACAAGGCCCGGACCTTGCGGCACGCGCATGCGGGAAAGGACGCCTCTTGCTGCAACGCAACACCATTTCGGAGCGTTTTTCCTGTCAATTCAACCGCTCAAGACAATAACAACAATTTTACACTTCCCGCCCATAACTCTTTCCCTAGAGAAACGGAAATGATCCTGCAAGGAAGGGAAGAACGGTGATGGGCCTGCTTTCGCGCCTCAATCTGGTCTCCATCGTATCGATGGCCGCCGCGCTTATGATCGTGCTCGCTCTAGGTACGGTCGGTACGGTCATGTACATGGTGATCTCTGACCGCATCACGCACGATGCCGTCACCCGGCAGGATGCGAGCTTGCGCGTTGCCGCGACCATCGTCTCCGGCGACATGCCCGGCACGACCGTCACCTGGAGAGCGGACGGCAATGTCGATCGCGTCGTGATGGAGAGCATTCCCGACGAGATTTCCGATCACTCGATGATCGACAAGATCGGACGCATGACCGGCGAAACCGTCACGGTCTTCAAGTGGGACCCTGAAAGCCGTGACTTCTGGCGCAAGACCACGAACATCATCAAGCCGGACGGCAACCGTGCCGTCGGCACCCCGCTCGGCCAGAACGGTGCGGTCTATCCGGTTGTCACCAAAGGGCAGACCTTCCGCGGCGAGGCGGTGATCCTCGGCACGCCCTATTACACGATCTATGCGCCGATCTATGCGCCGTCCGGCGAGATCTCCGGCATTCTCTATGCGGGCGTGCGCAAGGCGACGATCAACGCGCTGATGGATGCGGTCACCAGCAAGCTGGCTCTCGCCTTCCTGCCGATCATTGTCGTTGCGGTTGGCGGCATGGCACTGCTGACACGCCGGTTGCTGAAGCCGATCCCGCAGCTCGCCGAGGTCGCCCATCGGATCGCCGATGACGATCTCGCCGTCGAAGTGCCCTATACCGCCCGCAAGGACGAGATCGGCCAGCTCGGCTCGGCCATCGACGTGCTGAAGGCTCGCGCCCTCGACCGGCAGAAGCTGGCGGCCGACCGCGAGACGTTCGTCGGCGAGAGCCGCCGACGCCAGAGCGAAGTCGACGAGCTCATCGCGGATTTCCGCGACAAGGTGCAGTCACTGATCGGCACGGTGAGCGAAACGGCCAGCGGGCTGGACGAAACCGCCCGCGCCCTGTCCGCCTCCGCCCAGGAAAGCGCCGAGCGCGCCAGCGAGACCTCGCAGGCCAGCTCCGCCGCCACCGGCAACGTCCAGACCGTGGCCAGCGCCGCCGAGGAGCTCTCCGCCTCCATCGCCGAGATCTCCCGCCAGGTCGGCCAGACCACACAGGTCGTCAACCAGGCCACCCAGGGGACCCACTCCACCAACGAGAAGGTCGCGGGCCTTGCCGCAGCCGCCCACAAGATCGGCGAGGTCGTCTCGCTGATCCAGGCCATCGCCGAGCAAACCAACCTTCTCGCGCTGAACGCCACCATCGAGGCCGCCCGTGCCGGCGAGGCCGGCAAGGGCTTTGCCGTCGTCGCCGCCGAGGTCAAGGAGCTGGCCAACCAGACCTCCAAGGCGACCGAGGAGATCGGCGCCCAGATCGCCGCGATCCAGGGCTCGACCGGCGAGGCGGTCGCCGCCATCGGGGAGATTGCCCAGATCATGCAGGAAGTGAACGGCTACACCGCCTCCATCGCCTCCGCCGTCGAGCAGCAGGGTGCCGCCACCAGCGACATCTCCCGCTCGGTGCAGCAGGCGGCCGAAGGCACCGGCGCCGTGACCCGCAATATGGAGCTGCTCGCCCACACCGTCGACAGCACGTCGGCCGCCGCCGACAACGTTCTCGACGCCTCCGGCGCCATGAGCCGCAACACCGACGCCCTGCGCGGCGAAATCGACCGGTTCCTGGCCCGCGTGGCCGCTGCATAGGCACAGGTTTCGCCGTCGCCGGGCGACAACCGGCGATTTTATCCAACGACATGCGGCGCGCCTCTCCGTGGGCGCGCCGCTTCTTTTCAAGCCCTTGGAATCGCTTAAGTTGTTTTCTGGAGAAAATTCCCCCGGATTTTACCGAAGATTCACCGACGCACGCCTAGGGTTCCACAACGAACGGGTGTGGAGGGTAGTTTATGTCCCGGCTGTTGGGCCTGATTGGCAATCTCGGATTTGCCGCCAAGATCGGTGGCGGCTTTGCAATCGTACTGCTTCTTGCGGCTGTTCTCGGCGGTGTCGGCACCATGGCCATCGGCGGCCTGACCAGCCAGATGAACACGTCTAGAATCGCAACCGGTGTCGTCGCCAGCCTGCAGGAGGTCTCTGCCGCTCGCGAGACCTTCCTCCAGAGCCGCAAGGCGGAGGACGCTGAAAAGACCGAAGCCGCCGTGAGCGATCTCGCCAAGGAGCTCGAGGCACTGAAGGCGTCCGTCGCCAGCGATGCGACCGCCAGCAGCGAAGTGTCTGCCGCCATCGAGGCCGTCTCGGTCATGCGCAACAACTTCGCCGATGTAGGCTCGGAGACCAGCCGCCAGCAGGAACTGAACGGCGAACTGGCCGCCTCGATTGCCCGCCTCGGCGAGTTGTCCAAGCAGATCAACGGCGACATGCAGATCGTCCGCCGCGATGCCAAGCGCGAGAGCCTGCGGGCTGCCGCCACGCGGCGCAAGGCGGATGACATCATCCGCTTCGTCGTGGCACTGCGCGAAGAGGCGCTGCGCACCCAGTACATGTTCCTGCGTTCGACCACCTCGACCGCCGACGGCCTGCTGGAAGAGGCAATGGCCGAAGCACAGAAGCTTCGCGACAATGCGCGTGCGCTGACCAATGCCCGCGTCGACGGCGTCGACCAGGCGAGCGTCGAGTTGCTGGCGAGCCGCTCCGCCGAGCTTCAGGAGCAGTTCACCACGCTGGCCGGCACCACGTCCTTCGCCGATGTTCACAAGCTGCGCGGCCAGGTCAACAAGACGCTGGAAGACATCGTCGCGGCGGCCAAGGACGTCCAGACGTCCGCCTACAAGGCCATCGATGCGATCCAGCAGGATGTCCAGTCCCGCGACATCGCCTTGATCAAGGTCGACCTCGTCTCGGCCAATGCCAGCGACCTGTCGCGGCAGGCCCTTGCGGTCAAGTCGACGACGCTCGGCTTCCTGTCCGGCTTCGGCGACACCAATGCCGAAGTCGTGATGCGCGACATTTCCGAACTCAGCTTCGTTGCCGGAACGCTCGCCGCCTCGGCCAGCCAGTTCCCGGGGGTCGCCGAGAAGGTGCAGCTGGCGCAGACCGAGATCGACGGTTACCGCACGTCTTTCGAGAACATGCTCAAGAGCCTCGAGGCCGTCCGTACGTCCTCGCAGCAACTCGCGGGCGTCACCGCCGACATGCGTCGCCAGATCACCTCGCTCGCCAGCGAGCAGGCCGAGCGGGCTGCCGGCTCGGGCACGGCCAGCTTCTGGACCATCGTGGTCACGCTGGCCAGCGTCGTCGGCCTCGGCATTGCCGTCGCCATCGTCCTGTCGCTTGCCATCACCCGCCCGACGCGCCGCCTGACCGAGATCATGGGCCGGCTTGCCGAAGGCGATACCGATGTGGAAATCGACGGTACCGAGCGCGGCGACGAGATCGGCGCGATGAGCCGCACGGTCGAGGTGTTCCGCGACAATGCCCGCGAGCGTGCCCGCATGCGGGAAGAGCAGGAACTCGAGCAGCAGGCCGCCGCCGCCCGTCAGGCACGCGTCGACGAGCTGATCGGCTCCTTCCGGGCGCAGGTCCAGGAACTGCTGTCGTCCGTCGGCGACACCGCCGCCGGCATGGAAGCAACCGCTCGTGACCTGACGCGCATTGCCGGCGAAAGCGCCGGGCGCGCGGAGGAGACCACCCAGGCAAGCGGCGCGGCCACCCACAATGTGGAAAGCGTCGCCACTGCGGCGGAGGAACTCGCCGCGTCCATCGCCGAGATCGCCCGCCAGGTCGGCCAGACCACCGAGGTCGTCAACCAGGCGAGCCATGGCACCCGCCAGACCAACGAGAAGATCTCGGGTCTTGCCGCCGCCGCGCAGAAGATCGGCGAGGTCGTGACCCTGATCCAGGCGATTGCCGAGCAGACCAACCTGCTGGCTCTCAATGCCACCATCGAGGCAGCGCGTGCCGGTGAAGCCGGCAAGGGCTTCGCCGTGGTCGCGGCCGAGGTCAAGGAACTGGCCAACCAGACCTCCAAGGCAACCGAGGAGATCGGCGCCCAGATCGCCGCGATCCAGGGCGAGACCAAGGAGGCCGTCGAGGCCATCGCCGCGATCACCCAGACGATGCAGGAGGTCGACAGCTACACCTCCGCCATCGCCGCTGCCGTCGAGCAGCAGGGTGCGGCGACCAACGAGATCTCGCGCAACGTCCAGAACGCGGCCGAGGGGACCACGTCGGTCACCAGCAACATGGGCGAACTGGCCAATGCGGTCGCCGAAACCAACGCTTCGGCGGACATGGTTCTCGTCGCTTCCAGCGATGTCGGCGAGAAGACGCGTCAGCTGCGCGCCCAGATCGACCGCTTCCTGAACGACGTCGCAGCGGCCTGATCCCGGTCAGCCGATAGCGGCTTGAGAACAAAAAACAGCCCGGATGGTTTTCCATCCGGGCTGTGGTGTTTTTGTGGTGCGGGCGCAGCGCTGTCCGGGCCAATGCCGGTCCTGATGCCCCGTCGACGTGCGGCCACGCCTTCTCAATTGTTAAGTTTAGCGACTGCTCGTTTGGCCATTACGGTGATGAGGTTTGCGCGGTATTCGGCCGA
>NZ_JBZFLL010000008.1:0-16389 GCF_058448995.1 Stappia sp. G46H5W
GCCGCCGTCAGCGTCGTCTTGCCATGGTCGACGTGGCCGATCGTGCCAATGTTCACGTGCGGCTTCGTCCGCTCAAACTTTGCTTTCGCCATCGGATTTCTCCGTACCTTCGTTATTCAGTTGATGTGGCGTTGACGGCAATCAGGCGTACTTGGCCTGAACTTCCTGCGCGACAGCCTGCGGAACCTGCTCGTAGTGGTCGAACACCATCGAGTACTGGGCACGTCCCTGCGACATCGAGCGCAGGTTGTTGACGTAACCGAACATGTTGGCCAGCGGCACCATGGCGTTCACCGCGGTGACGACACCGCGATTCTCGGTGCCGGTGATCTGGCCACGACGGGAGTTCAGATCGCCGATGACGTCGCCCATGTAGTCTTCAGGCGTAACCACCTCGACCTTCATGATCGGCTCGAGCAGCTTCGGAGCGGCCTTCTGAATGGCCTCACGGAAACCGGCACGGGCCGCGATCTCGAACGCCAGTACCGAGGAGTCGACGTCGTGGTAGGCACCGTCGATGAGGGTGGCCTTGATGTCGACCATCGGGAAGCCGGCCAGCGGGCCCGAGGACATGACGCTCTCGATACCCTTGGTGACGCCCGGGATGTACTCCTTCGGGACCGAACCACCCACGATCGTGCTCTGGAACGCGTAACCGGCACCCGGGTCGTTCGGCTCGATCACCAGCTTGATGCGGGCGAACTGGCCCGTACCGCCGGTCTGCTTCTTGTGGGTGTAGTCGACTTCCGCCTGACGGGTGATCGTCTCGCGGTAGGCAACCTGCGGCGCACCGATGTTCGCCTCGACCTTGAACTCGCGCTTCATGCGGTCGACGATGATGTCGAGATGAAGCTCGCCCATGCCGGCGATGATCGTCTGGCCGGACTCCTCGTCGGTCTTGACGCGGAAGGACGGATCCTCGGCAGCCAGACGGTTCAGGGCCAGGCCCATCTTCTCCTGGTCGCCCTTGGTCTTCGGCTCGACGGCGATCTCGATGACCGGATCCGGGAACTCCATGCGCTCCAGGATGACCGGCTTCAGCGGGTCGCAAAGCGTGTCGCCCGTCGTCGTGTCCTTCAGGCCGGCAATGGCAACGATGTCGCCAGCGTAAGCCACTTCGATGTCCTCACGCGAATTCGCGTGCATCTGCATCATGCGGCCGACGCGCTCCTTCTTCTCCTTCACGGTGTTCTGGAGAGACACGCCCTTGTTCAGGACGCCGGAGTAGATGCGGCAGAAGGTCAGCGAACCGACGAACGGGTCGTTGGCGATCTTGAAGGCCAGCATGGAAAGCGGCTCTTCGTCGCCCGACTTGCGGACGGTCTCGGTCTCGGTCTTGGGGTCGATACCCTTAATCGCCGGAACCTCGATCGGGCTCGGCAGGTAGTCGACGACGCCGTCGAGCAGGGGCTGCACGCCCTTGTTCTTGAACGCCGAACCGCAGAACACCGGAACGAACTCGCTGTTGATGGTGCCCTTGCGGATGAGCGCCTTCAGGCCCTCGACCGTCGGCTCCTCGCCCTCGAGATAGGCCTCCATCGCAGCCTCGTCGGCCTCGACAGCGGTCTCGATCATCAGATCGCGGTATTCCTGAGCCCGGTCAACCAGGTCAGCCGGGATCTCGACCTCGTCCCAGGCAGCGCCGAGGGACTCGTCCCGCCAGATCAGGGCCTTCATCTTGATCAGATCGACAACGCCGGCGAAGTCGCTCTCGGCGCCGACCGGCAGCTGGGTAACCAGCGGCTTGGCACCAAGGCGCGTCTTGATCATCTCGACGCAGCGGTAGAAGTCCGCACCGAGCTTGTCCATCTTGTTGACGAAGATCATGCGCGGGACATGATACTTGTCGGCCTGGCGCCAGACGGTCTCGGTCTGCGGCTCGACGCCGGCGTTGGCGTCCAGCAGGGCAACCGCACCGTCGAGCACGCGCAGGGAGCGCTCCACCTCAATGGTGAAGTCGACGTGACCCGGCGTGTCGATGATATTCAGGCGCTTGTTGTTCCAGAACGCAGTGGTGGCAGCGGACGTGATCGTGATGCCACGCTCCTGCTCCTGCTCCATCCAGTCCATCGTGGCAGCGCCATCATGGACTTCGCCGATCTTGTGGCTCTTGCCGGTGTAGAAGAGAATCCGCTCGGTCGTCGTGGTCTTGCCCGCATCGATGTGGGCCATGATGCCGAAATTGCGGTAGTCTTCGATCTTGTGAGTGCGCGACATGATGTCAGCCTCTCCGGTCCGGATTACCAGCGATAGTGCGAGAACGCGCGGTTGGCTTCAGCCATCCGGTGCGTGTCTTCGCGCTTCTTGACGGCGGAACCGCGGTTGTTCGCGGCATCCAGCAGCTCGCCGGACAGACGATCGACCATCGTCGTCTCGTTGCGGTTGCGGGCAGCGGTGATCAGCCAGCGGATGGCCAGGGCCTGACGACGGTCCGCACGGACCTCGACCGGAACCTGATAGGTGGCACCACCCACGCGGCGGGACCGAACCTCGACCTGCGGCATGACGTTGTCGAGAGCGGCGTGAAACACCTCGACCGGGTTCTGACGAACCTTGCCCTCGATGATATCGAACGCGCCGTAGACGATCCGCTCGGCGGCCGACTTCTTACCATCGTACATGATCGAGTTCATGAACTTGGTGACGACGGTGTCCCCGAACTTCGGATCGGGAATGATTTCGCGCTTTTCAGCCTTGTGACGGCGTGACATGGCAGATCCTCAGACCTTGACTTTCCAAAGTGCCAACCCGGGGCTGGCCTTTTTGCGCTTTCAGGAACCGTTACCGGCCCCAACTCCGTTACGTTCCGCCTCAGGCGCAACGCGAATATCTCACCCGTCCGCTTGAACGAACGGAAAGGCGGGGCGATCGCAACGCCAGAACCGAGGTTCTGACCCAGCAGATCCCGCAAAGCATGCGGAATCGCGCCTATTCCCGCGGATAACGGGAAAGGCGCCGCCAATCGAGAGGACCACCCGGGAGCGGTCATACATACGATATTTTTTCGCCTCGTAATCCCAGCAGCGTTTAAGTCAGCCTGTGTCCAACGCTTGGCGCATCGAACGAAAAGCCGCTTACCGCCTGCTTTCGGGATGCGCGGAAACTACAGTTAGGCCGGCCCTGCGTCAAGTGCGGCGGGGAATTAATTCCCCTCACCGGCTCGGCAGCCTCCGCAACGCGCTTTCGGTCTCGCGCGCGCCGTTTTGCGCAACATATGGAACGATGCAAGGCGGGTATGCGCAAGTTTACGTCTCCGCTGCGCGCAGGGCCTGATGGCGAGCTGCCGTAAGCCCTGTCCGCGGCAAACCTTCCCGCCTCCAAGTCGCTCTCGCATTTACTCTTTATCAACCTGGACCCGCGCCCGGCGGAGAGATTCCCTCTCAGGATTCGGGGGAAGCGGCAGCACTGGGGGGCAAAACGATTCCCTGCCGAGCGTCAGCCCCGATAGGCGATGACCGCGACTTCGCCGGCGATCGCATCCTCATATGCCTGCTCGAAGGTCGGATCGTCCGGCTCTTCCAGGATCACCCCGATCTGGTCGAGGGACGCTTCGGCGAACCCCTCCCCCTTCAGCGCCTCGAGCGCCAGCCGCACGGCGCTGTCCTCGTCCGCTGCCCGCAGGAGGATGTTCACCGGGATCGCCGGCTCGGGCGTACCGATGTCCCCTTCCCGCGCATGACCGACGATGATGTAGACGGTCGGTGCATCCGCCTGGTCGCGATACTGTGGCGCCATCTCGCCTCTCCGTGAAACATGTGTCGCCGGCCCCCGTGCCGGAGGCGGGCGTTGCAGCCAGTCGCCAAAAGAAAAGGGCCGCACGATGGCGGCCCTTCCCTTCAGTCGGTTCCCGAGGACGGAGCTTACTCGCCCGCCCCGGTCAGGTCTTCCAGCATGCCATCCGCCTGGTCCACCGTGGAGGTCGCCTTGCGGGCCTCCAGGATGAGATCGTCGCGATGCTGCGCGATCTGGCGAATGCGGGTCATCATGCCGCCGGTACCGGCCGGGATCAGACGGCCGACGATGACGTTCTCCTTCAGACCCTCCAGCTCGTCCTGCTTTCCGTTGACCGCCGCCTCGGTGAGGACGCGGGTGGTCTCCTGGAACGACGCAGCCGAGATGAACGAACGGGTCTGCAGGCTCGCCTTGGTGATGCCGAGCAGAACCGGCACACCGGAGGCCGGCTTGCGCGCATCGTCGATCGCCCGGTCGTTGATCTCGTCGAGATCGAGGCGGTCGACATGCTCGCCGGACAGCAGTTCCGTATCGCCCGGATCGTTGATCTCGATCTTCTGCAGCATCTGGCGAACGATCACCTCGATGTGCTTGTCGTTGATCACCACGCCCTGCAGCCGGTAGACCTCCTGGATCTCGTTGACGAGGTAGGCGGCCAGCGCCTCCACGCCACGAATGGCCAGAATGTCGTGCGGTGCCGGGTTGCCGTCGAGGATGTACTCGCCCTTCTCGATGGTGTCGCCTTCCTGCAGATGGAAGTGCTTGCCCTTCGGGATGAGGTACTCGACCGGCTCCAGGCTCTCGTCATGCGGCTCGATGATGATGCGCCGCTTGTTCTTATAGTCGCGACCGAAGCGGATCGTACCGTCGATTTCCGCAATGATCGCGTGGTCCTTCGGACGACGTGCCTCGAACAGCTCGGCCACACGCGGCAGACCGCCGGTGATGTCCTTGGTACGGGCGCTCTCCAGCGGGATACGCGCCAGCACGTCACCGGCCTGCACCTCGGCGCCGATCTGCACCGACAGGATCGCATCGACGGACAGCAGGGACCGAGCATCGCCGCCACGCGGCAGCTTCTTGATCGATCCGGTCGAGTCCTTGATGACGATCGCCGGCTTCAGGTCGTTGCCGCGCTGCGACGTCCGCCAGTCCATGACCACGCGCTTGGTGATGCCGGTCGCCTCGTCGGTGGTCTCCTGCACCGACACGCCCTCAACGAGGTCCTCGGCGTCGACGACGCCATCCACCTCGGAAAGGATCGGACGGGTATAGGGATCCCATTCCGCGATGCGCTGGCCGCGCTTGACGGTGTCGCCCTCGTCGACATGCAGCTTCGAACCGTAGGCGATGCGATGCACCGCACGCTCGTTGTCGTCTGCGTCGATGATGACGACGGCCATGTTGCGGGCCATCGCGACCAGGTTCCCGTCGGAGTCGCGAACCGCGTTGCGGTTGCGGATCCGCACCGTGCCCTCGAAGTTGGACTCGATGAAGGACTGGTCCACCACCTGCGCCGTACCACCGATGTGGAAGGTACGCATGGTCAGCTGGGTGCCCGGCTCGCCGATCGACTGCGCGGCGATGACGCCAACCGCCTCGCCCATGTTCACCGGCGTACCGCGGGCAAGGTCACGACCGTAGCAGGTCGCGCACACGCCGCGCTTGGTCTCGCAGGTCAGCACCGAGCGGATCTTGATCATCTGGACGTTCGCGGCCTCGATGGCCTCGACATCCTTCTCCTCGATCAAGGTACCGCGCGGGACGATGACCTCGCCGGTCGCATGGTTCAGCACGTCCTCGGCCGCGGTACGGCCCAGCACGCGATGTCCGAGCGAGGCGATGACCTGGCCGGCGTCGACGATCGCCTGGATGGTGATGCCGTTCTCCGAACCGCAATCCGTCTCCAGAATGATCGAGTCCTGCGCCACGTCGACGAGACGACGGGTCAGGTAACCCGAGTTCGCCGTCTTCAGCGCGGTGTCGGCCAGACCCTTACGGGCACCGTGCGTGGAGTTGAAGTACTCCAGCACCGACAGGCCTTCCTTGAAGTTCGAGATGATCGGCGTCTCGATGATCTCGCCCGACGGCTTGGCCATGAGGCCACGCATGCCGGCAAGCTGCTTCATCTGCGCGGGGCTACCACGGGCACCGGAGTGGGACATCATGTAGATCGAGTTGATCTGCTTCTGACGCCCGGTCTCCTCGTCGCGCTGGACCGCCTGAATGCGCTTCATCATCTCGTCGGCGACGCGATCGGTGCACTTGGCCCAGGCGTCGACGACCTTGTTGTACTTCTCGCCCTGGGTGATCAGGCCGTCGTTGTACTGCTGCTCGTATTCCTTCACGAGGGTCGCGGTCTCATCGACCAGGCCGGCCTTCGTCTCCGGAATCACCATGTCGTCCTTGCCGAACGAGATGCCGGCACGGCAGGCGTGGCTGAAGCCCAGACCCATGATGCGGTCGCAGAAGATCACGGTCTCCTTCTGGCCGCAGGCACGATACACCGCGTCGATCATGCGGCTGATGTCCTTCTTGGTCATCAGCTTGTTGCAGACGTCGTACGGCACTTCGTGATGCAGCGGCAGGAGCTCACCGATCAGCATGCGGCCCGGCGTGGTCTCCACGATCCGGTTGGACGTGTTGCCCTCGGCGTCGATCGCGCGGACACGGCCGCGGATCTTGGCGTGAAGGGTCACGGCCTTCGTCTCGAGCGCGTGATGCAGCTCGCCGATATTGCCGAACACCATGCCCTCGCCCGGCTCCCCGTCGGCAATCAGCGACAGGTAGTAGAGGCCGAGAACGATGTCCTGCGACGGCACGATGATCGGCGAACCGTTGGCCGGGTGCAGGATGTTGTTGGTCGACATCATCAGCGTACGCGCTTCGAGCTGGGCTTCCAGCGAGAGCGGCACGTGCACGGCCATCTGGTCACCGTCGAAGTCGGCGTTGAACGCCGCGCAGACGAGCGGGTGCAGCTGGATCGCCTTGCCCTCGATCAGCGTCGGCTCGAACGCCTGAATGCCGAGACGGTGCAGCGTCGGCGCGCGGTTCAGCAGCACCGGATGCTCGCGGATGACCTCGTCGAGGATATCCCAGACTTCCGGACGCTCCTTCTCCACCAGCTTCTTGGCCTGCTTCACCGTGGAGGAGAAGCCCTTGGCGTCGAGGCGGGAGTAGATGAACGGCTTGAACAGCTCCAGCGCCATCTTCTTCGGCAGGCCGCACTGATGCAGCTTCAGCTCCGGACCCACGGTGATCACCGAACGGCCGGAATAGTCGACGCGCTTGCCGAGCAGGTTCTGGCGGAAGCGGCCCTGCTTGCCCTTCAGCATGTCGGACAGCGACTTCAGCGGACGCTTGTTGGCACCCGTGATGACGCGGCCGCGACGGCCGTTGTCGAACAGCGCATCAACCGACTCCTGAAGCATGCGCTTCTCGTTACGGATGATGATGTCCGGCGCGCGCAGCTCCATCAGGCGCCGCAGACGATTGTTGCGGTTGATGACGCGGCGATACAGATCGTTGAGGTCGGAGGTCGCGAAGCGGCCGCCGTCCAGCGGCACCAGCGGACGCAGGTCCGGCGGAATGACCGGGACCACGGTGAGGATCATCCACTCCGGGCGGTTGCCGGAATCGATGAAGGCCTCGACCACCTTGAGACGCTTTGCCAGCTTCTTCGGCTTCAGCTCGGTCGTCGCCTCGGCGATCTCCTTGCGGATCTGGTCGCGCTCTTTCTCCAGGTCGAGCGACATCAGCATCTCGCGGATGGCTTCCGCGCCGATCATCGCCGTGAAGGCGTCCTCGCCATACTCGTCCTGGGCGCGCAGGAAGTCCTCTTCCGACAGAAGCTGGTTCTGCTTCAGCGGCGTTAGGCCCGGCTCCAGCACGACGTAGTACTCGAAGTACAGGACGCGCTCGAGATCCTTCAGCGTCATGTCCAGCAGGAGGCCGATGCGCGAGGGCAGCGACTTCAGGAACCAGATATGCGCGACGGGAGCGGCAAGCTCGATATGGCCCATGCGCTCGCGGCGAACGCGGGACAGGGTGACCTCGACATTGCACTTCTCGCAGATGACGCCCTTGTACTTCATCCGCTTGTACTTGCCGCAAAGGCACTCGTAGTCCTTGATCGGACCGAACACGCGTGCGCAGAACAGGCCATCCCGCTCCGGCTTGAACGTGCGATAGTTGATCGTCTCCGGCTTTTTGATTTCGCCGTAGGACCACGACATGATCTTCTCGGGGCTAGCGATCGAGATCTTGATGTGGTCGAAGGTCTGGGCGGGAGCCTGCTGGTTGAACAGGTTCATGACCTCATGATTCATGGGCTCTCTCCTCGAATGCGCGGAAGGGAAGCAGGGTCCATACCCTGCCTCCCGCCCCGGCAATGCGGCATCGTGTGTGTGCGGTGGTCGGCATCAGGCGGGGATTACTCCGCCGCGTCGACCGCCGGAACGCCCGGATCAGTGGGCAACTGTACCTTGTCGTCCTTCAGCTCGACATTCAGTCCGAGCGAGCGCATTTCCTTCACGAGAACGTTGAAGCTCTCCGGAATGCCAGCCTCGAACGTGTCGTCGCCGCGCACGATCGCCTCGTAGACCTTGGTGCGGCCGGCCACGTCGTCCGACTTGACCGTCAGCATCTCCTGCAGGGTGTAGGCGGCACCGTAAGCTTCCAGTGCCCACACCTCCATCTCGCCGAAGCGCTGGCCGCCGAACTGCGCCTTGCCACCCAGCGGCTGCTGGGTCACGAGCGAGTACGGGCCGATCGAACGGGCGTGGATCTTGTCGTCGACCAGGTGGTGGAGCTTCAGCATGTAGATGTAGCCCACGGTCACCTGACGGTCGAACTCCTCGCCGGTACGACCATCATAGAGGGTCGACTGGCCGGATCCGTTGTAGCCCGCCTGCTCGAGCATGCTGACGATGTCCGGCTCGCGGGCACCATCGAACACCGGGGTCGCGATCGGAACGCCGGTCTTCAGCTGTTCGGCCAGACGAATGACGGAGTCGTCGTCATAGTCCTTGACCGGCTCGCCCTTGAGGTTGTCGCCGAACACTTCGACGATCTCGCCCTTGAGCGCCTCGATCTTGCCCGACCGCTTGTACTCCTCGTACAGCTCGCCGATCTTCCGGCCCATGCCTGCGCAGGCCCAGCCCAGATGCGTCTCGAGGATCTGTCCGACGTTCATGCGGCTCGGCACGCCGAGCGGGTTCAGCACGATATCGACATGGTCGCCATTGGCCAGGAACGGCATGTCCTCGATCGGGTTGATCTTGGACACCACGCCCTTGTTGCCGTGACGGCCGGCCATCTTGTCGCCCGGCTGGATCTTGCGCTTCACAGCGACGAAGACCTTCACCATCTTCATGACGCCCGGCGGCAGCTCGTCACCGCGCTGCAGCTTCTCCACCTTGTCGATGAAGCGCTGCTCGAGGCGCTTGCGGCTCTCGTCGTACTGACCGCGAAGTGCCTCGACCTCGCTCATCAGCTTCTCGTCCTCGACGGCGATCTGCCACCACTGCGAGCGCGGGAACTCGTTGAGGACGTCGCCGGTCACTTCGGCGTTCTTCTTGAAGTGCTTCGGGCCGGCGACAGCGGTCTTGCCCAGCAGCATCTCGGCCAGGCGACCATAGACGTTGCGGTCCAGAATCGCCTGCTCGTCGTCGCGGTCCTTGGCCAGGCGCTCGATCTCCTCGCGCTCGATCGCCATCGCGCGCTCGTCCTTCTCCACGCCATGGCGGTTGAAGACGCGCACTTCGACGACGGTACCGGTCACGCCCGGCGGCAGACGCAGCGACGTGTCGCGCACGTCGGAGGCCTTCTCGCCGAAGATGGCGCGCAGAAGCTTCTCTTCCGGCGTCATCGGGCTCTCGCCCTTCGGCGTGATCTTGCCGACCAGGATGTCGCCCGGCTTCAGCTCGGCGCCGATATAGACGATGCCGGCCTCATCGAGATTCTTCAGCGCCTCTTCCGAGACGTTGGGAATGTCGCGGGTGATTTCCTCCGGCCCGAGCTTCGTGTCACGCGCCATCACCTCGAATTCCTCGATGTGGATGGAGGTGAACACGTCGTCGCGCACGATCCGCTCGGAGAGCAGGATCGAGTCCTCGAAGTTGTAGCCGTTCCACGGCATGAACGCGACGCGCACGTTCCGGCCGAGAGCCAGGTCGCCCAGATCCGTGGACGGACCGTCGGCGATGATGTCGCCCTTGCCGATCACGTCGCCCACACGCACCAGCGGACGCTGGTTGATGCAGGTGTTCTGGTTGGAGCGCTGGAACTTCATCAGCTGGTAGATGTCGACGCCGGACTTCGACGGATCGAGATCCTCGGTCGCCCGGATGACGATACGGGTCGCATCCACCTGGTCGACGACGCCCGAGCGGCGCGCGGCGATGGCCGCGCCCGAGTCACGGGCGACCACCGGCTCCATGCCGGTGCCGACGAACGGAGCCTCGGCGCGCACCAGCGGCACGGCCTGACGCATCATGTTCGAGCCCATCAGCGCGCGGTTGGCGTCGTCATTCTCCAGGAAGGGAATGAGCGAGGCGGCAACCGACACCAGCTGCTTCGGCGACACGTCCATGAACTCGACGCGCTCCGGCGGCAGAAGCATGTTCTCGCCAGCGTGGCGGCAGGTGATCAGGTCGGAGACGAAACGGCCGTCCTCGTCGATCTCGGCATTGGCCTGGGCGATGTGGTACTTCGCCTCTTCCATAGCCGACAGATAGACGGTCTCGGTCGTGACCTGGCCGTCCTTCACCTTGCGGTACGGGCTCTCGATGAAGCCGTACTTGTTGATGCGGGCGAAGGTCGCGAGCGAGTTGATCAGGCCGATATTCGGGCCTTCCGGCGTCTCGATCGGGCAGATACGGCCGTAATGCGTCGGGTGCACGTCGCGCACCTCGAAGCCGGCGCGCTCGCGCGTCAGGCCGCCAGGGCCAAGCGCCGAGAGGCGACGCTTGTGCGTGACCTCGGACAGCGGGTTGGTCTGGTCCATAAACTGCGACAGCTGCGAGGAACCGAAGAACTCGCGCACGGCGGCGGCCGCCGGCTTGGCGTTGATCAGGTCCTGCGGCATGACCGTGTCGATCTCGACCGACGACATGCGCTCCTTGATGGCGCGCTCCATGCGCAGCAGACCGACGCGATACTGATTCTCCATCAGCTCGCCGACCGAACGCACACGGCGGTTGCCGAGGTTGTCGATGTCGTCGATCTCGCCGCGGCCGTCGCGCAGTTCGAGCAGCTCGCGGATCACCGCGAGGATGTCTTCCTTGCGCAGCGTGCGGACGGTGTCCTCGCACTGCAGGTCGAGGCGCATGTTCATCTTCACGCGGCCGACGGCCGACAGGTCATAGCGCTCCGAATCGAAGAACAGCGAGGCGAACATCGCCTCGGCGGTCTCGACGGTGGGCGGCTCGCCCGGGCGCATGACGCGGTAGATGTCGAACAGCGCGTCTTCGCGCGTCTCGTTCTTGTCCACGGCCAGCGTGTTGCGGATGTAGGCACCGGTGGTGACGTGGTCGATGTCGAGCACGGCAACCTCGTCGTAGCCGCGATCGACCAGCTCGCCGAGGATCTTCTCGTTGAGCTCGTCGCCGGCCTCGGCGTAGATCTCGCCCGTCGCCGGATCGACCATGTCCTCGGCCAGGTACTGGCCGTACAGGTCCTCGTCCATCACCTTCAGGGCTTTCACGCCCTTGTCGGCCAACTGGCGCACGGTGCGCGCGGTGATCTTGCGGCCGGCCTCGACCACGATCTCGCCGCTGTCGGCGTCAATCAGGTTGAAGGAGGCCTTGGTGCCCTTCAGGCGGTCGCCGTCGAACGCAACGCGCCAGGAGCCCGGCTCGTCGCGGGTGTACTCGATCCGCTTGTAGAACGTGTTGAGGATCTGCTCGCCGTCGAGGCCGAGAGCCTTCAGCAGCGAGGTGACCGGGATCTTGCGGCGACGGTCGATACGCGCATGGACGATGTCCTTCGCGTCGAACTCGATGTCGAGCCACGACCCGCGATACGGGATGATGCGCGCAGCGAAGAGCAGCTTGCCCGAGGAGTGGGTCTTGCCCTTGTCGTGGTCGAAGAACACGCCCGGGCTGCGGTGCATCTGCGAAACGATGACGCGCTCGGTGCCGTTCACCACGAAGGTGCCGTTGTCCGTCATGAAGGGCATGTCGCCCATGTAGACGTCCTGCTCCTTGATGTCCTTGACGGACTTCGCGCCGGTGTCCTCGTCGACATCGAACACGATCAGGCGCAGGGTCACCTTCAGCGGGGCGGCGAAGGTCATGCCGCGCTGACGGCACTCCTCGACGTCGTACTTCGGTGCCTCGAACTCGTAGGACACGAATTCCAGCAACGCGGTACCCGCGAAATCGGAGATCGGAAAGACGGAGCGGAAGACCGCCTCCAGTCCCTCGTCGCCCCGCCCGGCCTCGGGCTTGTCGACCTGAAGGAACTGGTCGTAGGACGCCTTCTGGACCTCGATGAGATTGGGCATCGCGGCGACTTCGCGGATCGATCCGTAGATCTTACGGACCCGCTTGCGACCGTTGAACGTGTGCGCCATTGTCGCTCCTCGTTTCGATCTGGTACGGCTCTCCGAAAAGCCGGTTAAGGCTCAACCGCCAGCGTGACACCCACGCCTACGGCCCTTCGGACAGCCGCCCCTTCTTAGGGACTGATACCCCGGTCAGGATTTCCCGCCGGGGTTCGACAGACTTGAACTCCCGGCGCGAAACCGCGCCGGGAGCGTCCAGGCAAAAGCCTGATTACTTCAGCTCGACCTTGGCGCCGGCCTCTTCGAGCTTCTTCTTCAGCTCTTCGGCTTCGGCCTTGGCAACGGCTTCCTTGACGGTCTTCGGAGCGCCCTCGACCAGGTCCTTGGCCTCCTTCAGGCCCAGACCGGTGATCGCGCGCACTTCCTTGATGACGTTGATCTTCTTGTCGCCGGCATCGGCCAGGACAACGTCGAACTCGGTCTTCTCTTCCTCGGCCGGAGCGGCAGCAGCGCCACCGGCAGCAGCAGCGACGGCGACCGGAGCAGCGGCGGACACGCCCCACTTCTCCTCGAGCATCTTCGAAAGCTCCGCAGCCTCCATGACGGTGAGCGCGGACAGTTCCTCAACGATCTTTTCGAGATCAGCCATTTTCTTAAGTCCCTATGGTTCGAACCGTAATCGGTCTCGACAGTGTGTTTGTGGTCCGCCTTATGCGGCTTCGTCCTTCTTGGCATACGCGCCGAAGACGCGGGCAAGCTGCCCGGCCGGAGCGTTGACAACCTGGGCGATACGGGAAGCGGGGGTCTGGATCATGCCCACCAGCTTCGCGCGCAGCTCGTCGAGCGACGGCATCTCGGCAAGCGCCTTGACTCCGTCCGCATTCAGGTTGGTCGTGCCGAGCGCGCCACCCAGAACAACCAGGTTGTTCGAGGTCTTGGCGAAAGCAACCGTGGCCTTGGCGGCGGCAACCGGATCGTCCGAATAGGCGATGACGGTCGGGCCGGTAAACAGACCAGCGATATGCTCGAGCTCGGTGCCTTGAAGGGCAAGCTTCACAAGACGGTTCTTGGCGACCTTGACCGAGCCTCCAGCGGCACGGACCTGCGACCGGAAGGCCGTCATTTCCGCAACCGAAAGGCCGGCGTAGTGCGCAACGACGACAACGCCGGTGTTATTCAACACCTCGTTGAACGACGCGACGAACTCTCGCTTCTCCGCTCTTTCCACTTGCCTACTCCATTTGGCGGCTTGCGCCGCCGGTTTGTCTCTGCCGCCCTCCGGCGGTGCCTTGCGGAACCACCGGTGGACAACACCGAGGATCCTGCCCCCTCGCGAGCCATGACGGCGCGGCAAGGACAAACGGTTCGAACCTGTACGGCCTGAGCCGCGAATTCGGTTCGCACCCGTCTATGCAGGCCCGTTGGGCTTAAGCGATCCGACAGAAGCCGGATCCACACCTGCAGTCTCGGACAGGACACCTGCCGTTCCCGGCAGGTGATCCGTCCGACGTTACCGCCGGACGGAATTCTTGTTTGGCGGCGCGAGGACCGCGCCGCCGGCCTGACTGATCAGGCCGTGACCGTCGACGGGTCGACCTTCAGGCCCGGACCCATGGTCGAGCTGACGGCAACGCGCTTCAGGTAGGTGCCCTTGGCGCCCGTCGGCCTGGCCTTGACCACGGCATCGACGATCGCCTTGATGTTCTCGCTCAGCTTGTCGGCCTCGAACGAGGTCTTGCCGACGCCGGCGTGAATGATACCCGCCTTCTCGACGCGGAACTGCACGGCGCCGCCCTTGGCGTCACGCACCGCCGAAGCGACGTCCGGGGTCACGGTGCCGACCTTCGGGTTCGGCATCAGGCCGCGCGGGCCGAGAACCTTGCCGAGACGACCGACGAGCGGCATCATGTCCGGCGTGGCGATGCAGCGATCGAAGTCGATCTTGCCGCCCTGGACCTCGTTCACCAGCTCTTCGGCGCCGACGATGTCCGCGCCCGCAGCCTTGGCCTCATCGGCCTTGTCGCCGCGTGCGAAGACCGCAACGCGAACAGACTTGCCGGTGCCGTTCGGCAGCACGCAGACGCCGCGGACCATCTGGTCAGCGTGACGCGGGTCGACGCCGAGGTTGATGGCGATCTCGACGGACTCGTCGAACTTCGCGGTTGCCCGCTCCTTGACCAGCGCCAGCGCCTCGTCGAGGGCGTAGAGCTTGTTGCGGTCGATGCCCTCGCGGGCAGACTTGATGCGCTTTCCAACCTTCGCCATCGTCTTACTCCGTGACCTCGAGACCCATGGACCGCGCCGAGCCTTCGACCATCAGCATGGCCGCCTCGATGTCGTTCGCGTTCAGGTCCTTCATCTTCGCTTCCGCGATCTCGCGGACCTGGTCACGGGTGACCTTGCCGACGAACCCGCCCTTGCCCGGCGTCTTCGAACCCGACTTCAGGCCGGAGGCCTTCTTCAGGAAGAACGCGACCGGCGCCGTCTTCACGACGAACGTGAAGGAGCGGTCGGAGTAATAGGTGATCACGGTCGGGCACGGAGCGCCCTTCTCGATATCCTGGGTCTGCGCGTTGAACGCCTTGCAGAACTCCATGATGTTGAGGCCGCGCTGACCAAGCGCCGGACCGATCGGCGGCGACGGAGTCGCGGAGCCGGCCGGCACCTGCAGCTTGATGTAACCTTCGATTTTCTTCGCCATTCGTATCTCCAACTGGCGCTGCCGGATAACCGGCGTCTTCAGATCAGGTGGTGCAGCCGCAACGCGTCCGGCGAATGGAGCGCGTCAGACCTCCCACCAGGGAGCGGGGCAGAACCCCGTCTGCCCGCCTTGCGGCGGACACCGGCGACGGATCGCCGGCACTGCCGTCCCTCCGATGGTATCGGCGAACGCGGCAAACGGCCCGGAATGCCGAAAGGCAATTCCCGGACCGTAAAGAAATCAGAGCTTCTCGACCTGACCGTATTCCAGCTCGACCGGCGTCGCGCGGCCGAAGATCGACACTGCGACCTTGAGCCGGGCCCGCTCGTCGTCCACTTCCTCGACAAGGCCGGAGAAAGAGGCGAACGGACCATCCGAGACGCGGACCTGCTCGCCGATCTCGAAGCTGATCGACGGCTTCGGGCGCTCCACGCCCTCCTGCACCTGGTGCAGGATGCGCATCGCCTCGGAGTCCGAAATCGGAATCGGCTTCTGGTCAGCACCCAGGAACCCGGTGACCTTCGGCGTGTTCTTGATCAGGTGGAACGCCTCGTTGGTCATCTCCATCTTGACCAGAACGTAGCCCGGGAAGAACTTGCGCTCGGCGTCGACCTTGCGGCCACGCCGCACTTCCACGACCTTCTCCGTCGGAACGAGAATCTCTTCGAAGAGATCCTCAAGTCCCTGCTGCTGCGCTTTTTCCCGAATCGCGTCCGCCACCTTCTTCTCGAAATTCGAGTAGGCGTGGACGATATACCAACGCTTGGCCATAATCCCTCAAGCCGATTGTGTACCGGACTCCGCTCAGTTGCCGAGACCCAGGAGCAAGCCGATACCCTGGCCCATCAGCCAGTCGGCGAGCAAAAAGAAGATGGCGGCGAGGAACACCATGATGAACACCATGACGGTGGTCACACCGGTTTCCCTGCGCGTAGGCCACGTCACCTTCGACGTTTCCTTGCGAACTTCGTCGATGAACGTGAAAGGATTCGATTTCGCCATTCAACTGCCGGTCTTTTCACGACACACAGGCGCGCGGAATCATCCACGCGCCTTGGTCGAAAGCTCTAATTAAGGCCTAACGGCCCGTCGATCAAGAGCAAAGGTGGCAGGGGCGGAGGGACTCGAACCCCCGGCCCTCGGTTTTGGAGACCGATGCTCTACCAACTGAGCTACACCCCTAGACCTTTCGCGACCTGACTTAGATAACTTTCCCCGCCGCTTCAAGCGTGAAATGCACCTGGCGGCAAATTATTCACATCCTTGCAGTTTTTTCAACGAGGCCAAGGAGCGACCAAGCGGGAACACAAACGAAAAAGGGCGCCGCCCGGAGGCGACGCCCTTGAACCATGGCTGGAACGGTTATCCCGTTCCGCCTTGTTGGTTACTTGATGATGGAGGCGACGACGCCGGCGCCGACGGTACGGCCGCCCTCGCGGATAGCGAAGCG
>NZ_JBZFLL010000009.1:2500-5569 GCF_058448995.1 Stappia sp. G46H5W
GAAGATCTGTTCGGCCTGTAAGGGGGCTGGAACGCGGCTTGTGCCTTGAAGGGGCACGGGTCATTTTGCGTTCCGTTGCTTGCCGGCGATCAACCTGGAACCCTTGGGTTCGTGGGTTGGTCCCTTTACTGAGCGGAGGGTTAAGCCTCCGGAGCGCTGCTGACCGCGCGCATCGCTGGATATGATCTCGTGAAACTGGTCTTAGTATCAATGCCTGGTGCCACCTTCGGCTGGCACTTTGGATGGGCATTGATAATGAGAGTGATCAAGTGCCTTAAGGGCATTCGGTGGATGCCTTGGCGACAAGAGGCGATGAAGGACGTGATACGCTGCGATAAGCCGTGGGGAGCTGCGAATAAGCTTTGATCCGCGGATTTCCGAATGGGGAAACCCACTCCGTAAGGAGTACCCGCAAGGGGGCGAACCCGGGGAACTGAAACATCTCAGTACCCGGAGGAAAGGACATCAACAGAGACTCCGTTAGTAGTGGCGAGCGAACGCGGACCAGGCCAGTGGCTTATGCTTAAGAACCGGAACCGTCTGGAAAGTCGGACCATAGCGGGTGATAGTCCCGTACGGGTAGAAAGAGCGTAAGTCCTCGAGTAGGGCGGGACACGTGAAATCCTGTCTGAACATGGGGGGACCACCCTCCAAGCCTAAGTACTCCTTGTCGACCGATAGCGAACAAGTACCGTGAGGGAAAGGTGAAAAGCACCCCGACGAGGGGAGTGAAACAGACCCTGAAACCGGATGCCTACAAACAGTCGGAGGGCGCAAGCCTGACGGCGTACCTTTTGTATAATGGGTCAGCGACTTAATTTGACATGCAAGCTTAAGCCGTAAGGTGTAGGCGCAGCGAAAGCGAGTCTGAATAGGGCGATTTAGTATGTCGGATTAGACCCGAAACCGAGTGATCTAGCCATGACCAGGTTGAAGGTGCGGTAACACGCACTGGAGGACCGAACCCACGCCTGTTGAAAAAGTCGGGGATGAGTTGTGGCTAGGGGTGAAAGGCCAATCAAACTCGGAAATAGCTGGTTCTCCGCGAAATCTATTTAGGTAGAGCGTCGGACGAATACTTCTGGGGGTAGAGCACTGGATGGGCTATGGGGACTCACCGTCTTACTGATCCTAACCAAACTCCGAATACCAGAAAGTACTATCCGGCAGACACACAGTGGGTGCTAACGTCCATTGTGGAGAGGGAAACAACCCTGACCGCCAGTTAAGGTCCCCAAATCATGGCTAAGTGGCAAAGGATGTAGGACTCCCAAAACAACCAGGATGTTGGCTTAGAAGCAGCCATCATTTAAAGAAAGCGTAACAGCTCACTGGTCTAAACAAGGGGTTCCGCGCCGATAATGTAACGGGGCTAAAGCCATGTACCGAAACTGCGGGTTCACGTGCAAGCGTGAGCGGTAGCGGAGCGTTCCGTAGGCCTGCGAAGGGAGACCCGTGAGGGCTCCTGGAGGTATCGGAAGTGCGAATGCTGACATGAGTAACGACAAAGGGGGTGAGAGACCCCCTCGCCGAAAGTCCAAGGGTTCCTGCGCAACGCTAATCGGCGCAGGGTTAGCCGGCCCCTAAGGCGAGGCCGAAAGGCGTAGTCGATGGGAATGCAGTTAATATTCTGCAGCCTGCGGGTAGTGACGGATGCCGTGTATCGTATCCCCTTACTGGATTGGGGATGCGGTGAAGGTGTTCCAGGAAATAGCTCCCGCGTACAGACCGTACCCGAAACCGACACAGGTGGACTGGTAGAGCATACCAAGGCGCTTGAGAGAACTATGCTGAAGGAACTCGGCAAATTGCTCCCGTAAGTTCGCGAGAAGGGAGCCCCGGGCTTGGGCAACCAGGTTCGGGGGGCACAGACCAGGGGGTGGCGACTGTTTATCAAAAACACAGGGCTCTGCGAAGCCGCAAGGCGACGTATAGGGTCTGACGCCTGCCCGGTGCCGGAAGGTTAAGAGGAGGTGTGCAAGCACCGAATTGAAGCCCCGGTAAACGGCGGCCGTAACTATAACGGTCCTAAGGTAGCGAAATTCCTTGTCGGGTAAGTTCCGACCTGCACGAATGGCGTAACGACTTCCCCGCTGTCTCCAGCATAGACTCAGTGAAATTGAATTCCCCGTGAAGATGCGGGGTTCCTGCGGTCAGACGGAAAGACCCCGTGCACCTTTACTACAGCTTCACACTGGCATTCGTGTCGACATGTGTAGGATAGGTGGTAGACGTTGAAGCAGGAGCGCCAGCTCTTGTGGAGTCACCCTTGAAATACCACCCTTGTCGTCATGGATGTCTAACCGCGACGCAACAACGTCCGGGACAGTGTGTGGCGGGTAGTTTGACTGGGGCGGTCGCCTCCCAAATGGTAACGGAGGCGCGCGATGGTGGGCTCAGAACGGTCGGAAATCGTTCGTCGAGTGCAATGGCATAAGCCCGCCTGACTGCGAGACTGACAAGTCGAGCAGAGACGAAAGTCGGTCATAGTGATCCGGTGGTCCCTCGTGGAAGGGCCATCGCTCAACGGATAAAAGGTACGCCGGGGATAACAGGCTGATGATTCCCAAGAGTCCATATCGACGGAATCGTTTGGCACCTCGATGTCGGCTCATCACATCCTGGGGCTGGAGCAGGTCCCAAGGGTTCGGCTGTTCGCCGATTAAAGTGGTACGTGAGCTGGGTTCAGAACGTCGCGAGACAGTTCGGTCCCTATCTGCCGTGGGTGTAGGAGAATTGAGAGGATCTGTCCCTAGTACGAGAGGACCGGGATGGACGCACCTCTGGTGGACCTGTTGTCGCGCCAGCGGCATAGCAGGGTAGCTATGTGCGGAACGGATAACCGCTGAAAGCATCTAAGCGGGAAACCGGCCTCAAAACCAGTTCTCCCTATCAGAGCCGTGGAAGACCACCACGTTGATAGGCCGGGTGTGGACGTGCAGCAATGCATGAAGCTTACCGGTACTAATAGCTCGATCGGCTTGATCACTCTCATTAGTCAATGCCCATCCATCGTCCCAAAAAGACGAAGCAATACAAAACCTAAGACCAGTTCACGATTTTTGCGCT
>NZ_JBZFLL010000010.1:0-4322 GCF_058448995.1 Stappia sp. G46H5W
CCCCGTCGACGTGCGGCCACGCCTTCTCAATTGTTAAGTTTAGCGACTGCTCGTTTGGCCATTACGGTGATGAGGTTTGCGCGGTATTCGGCCGAGCCGTGGATGTCGGAGATGAGGTCGTCGGCCTCGGTTGTCACCGAGGCTGCGGCCTCCGGCGTGAAGCTCTGCGACAGCGCCTGTTCCAGCCCCTCGTGGCGGAAGACGCCGTTGGACCCGGCGCCTGTCACCGCGACCCGTACCCCGTCCTCGGTACGGGCGATGAACACGCCCGCCATCGCATAGCGCGAGGCCGGGTTCGGATACTTGGCATAGGCGCAGGCCGCGCAGGCGGGGATCTCTACCGCCGTCACGATCTCCCCCTCCTCCAGCGCCGTCTCGAACAGGCCGGTGAAGAACTCTTCAGCCGCAAGCCGGCGCTTGTCGGTGACGATCGTCGCCCCCAAGGCCAGCATCGCCGAAGGATAGTCCGCCGCCGGGTCGTTGTTGGCGATCGATCCACCGATCGTCCCGCGGTGGCGCACATGCGGATCGCCGATATGGCCGGCAAGCTCCGCAAGCCCCGGCGCCAGCCGCCGCACGCTCTGCGAGCCGGCAACCTCCGCATGGGTCGTCGCCGCCCCGATCCGCAAGGCGCCGCCCGTCTCCGCGATCCCCTTCAGGTCGGCGACATGCGTCACGTCGACAAGATCGGACGGCGCCGCCAGCCGCTGCTTCATCGTCGGCAGCAGGGTCATGCCGCCAGACAGGATCTTGCCGTCCTCGCTGCCGGCGATCTTCGCCGCCGCATCGGCGACGCTCGTCGCTCGGTGATAGGTCGTCTCGTACATCCCGTTCTCCCTCGCCCGGCAGTGCGACCGGGCCTCTTGCTCGTCTGGTAAGGCGCCCCGGGGCCTAGGGCCGTCCGGGAGCGCCGTCCTCAAGGATTGCGTGGGCGTCTGTTCCGCCGTGCTACTCCGCTGCCCTACTCCGCAGCCTGTGCCGGACGGACCGTCTTCAGCGCCGCCCACACCGCCTGCGGCGTCGCCGGCATCTCCAGCGCGTTGGTCCCGATCGCGTCGGTGATCGCGTTCATCACCGCCGGCGGCGAGCCGATCGCCCCCGCCTCGCCGCAGCCCTTCATCCCCAGCGGGTTGCCCGGGCACGCCGTTACCGTCGTCATCAGCCGGTAGGACGGCACGTCGTCCGCCCGCGGCATCGTGTAGTCCATGTAGGACGCCGACAGCAGCTGACCGTCCGCGTCATAGGACGCGTTCTCCAGCAGCGCCTGGCCGATGCCCTGCGTCAGACCGCCATGCACCTGCCCTTCCACGATCATCGGGTTGATGATCGTCCCGAAGTCGTCCGCCGCAACGAAGTCGACAATCTCCGTCCGCCCCGTCTCCGGGTCCACCTCCACCTCGCACACATAGGTGCCGGCCGGGAACGTGAAGTTGGTCGGGTCGTAGAACGCCCCCTCCTTCAGGCCGGGCTCCATCCCGGCGGGCAGGTTGTGCGCCGTATAGGCGGCAAGCGCCACCTGGAAGAACGGCAGCTCCTTGTCCGTGCCGGCCACCTTGAACGTGCCGCCCTCCAGCGCGATGTCCCCTTCCGAGGCCTCAAGCAGGTGCGCTGCGATCCGCTTCGCCTTCGCCTCCACCTTGTCCAGCGCCTTGACGATCGCCGACATGCCGACCGCGCCCGAGCGCGAGCCGTAGGTGCCCATGCCGAACTGCACCTTGTCCGTGTCGCCATGCACGATCGCGACCGTGTCGAGACCCACACCGAACCGCTCCGCAACCAGCTGCGCAAAGGTCGTCTCGTGGCCCTGGCCATGGCTGTGCGAGCCCGTCAGCACCTCGATCGTGCCGACCGGGTTCACCCGCACCTCCGCCGATTCCCACAAGCCGACGCCCGCTCCCAGCGAGCCGACCGCCTGGCTCGGCGCAATGCCGCACGCCTCGATGTAGCAGGACAGCCCGATGCCGCGCAGCTTGCCCCGCCGCGCCGCCTCCGCCTTGCGCGCCGCAAAGCCCGCATAGTCGATCGCCGACAGCGCCGCCTCCAGCGAGGCATCGTAGTCGCCCGCGTCGTAGCACATGATCACCGGCGTCTGGTGCGGGAACGAGCGGATGAAGTTCGCCCGCCGGAACTCGGCCGGGTCCATCCCCACCTCGCGCGCCGCCGTCTCCATCATCCGTTCCAGCAGGTAGGTCGCCTCCGGCCGCCCCGCCCCGCGATACGCATCCACCGGCACCGTGTTGGTGTAGACCGTCTTCACGTTGCAGTGGATCGCCGGGATCGCATACTGGCCAGACAGAAGCGTCGCGTAGAGATAGGTCGGCACCGACGAGGAGAACAGCGACATGTAGGCGCCCAGATTCGCCACCGTCTTCACCCGAAGCCCAAGGATCCGGTTCTGCGAGTCCAGCGCCATCTCCGCTTCCGAGTAGTGGTCGCGGCCATGCGCGTCCGTCAGGAACGCCTCCGTGCGCTCGCACGTCCACTTCACCGGGACGCCCGTCTTCTTCGACGCCCACAGGCACACCATCTCTTCCGGATAGATGTAGATCTTCGACCCGAAGCCGCCGCCCACATCCGGCGCGATCACCCTGAGCTTGTGCTCCGGCGCGATGTTGTAGAAGGCCGACAGCACCAGCCGCGCCACATGCGGGTTCTGCGAGGTCGTCCACAGCGTGTAGTGCTCGTCCGCCTCGTCGTACTGGGCAAGCGCCGCGCGCGGCTCCATCGGGTTCGGCACCAGCCGGTTGTTGCGGATCTCCATCCGCGTCACATGCGCCGCGGAGGCGAAGGCCGCCTCGGTGGCGGCCGCATCGCCGATCTCCCAGTCGTAGATCAGGTTGCCCGGCGCCTCCTCGTGCAGCTGCGGCGCGCCGTCCTTCAGCGCATCCAGCGCATCCACCACCGCGGGCAGCGGCTCGTACTCGACCTCCACCGCATCGGCCGCATCGCGCGCCTGGCCCCGCGTCTCGGCGATCACCACCGCCACCGCTTGGCCGACATGGCGCACATGCTCGCTCTCCAGCGCCCGCCAGGCGCCCATCTTCATCGGGCTGCCGTCCTTCGAGTGGATCATCCAGCCGCAGATCAGGTTGCCCACCCCGTCCGCAACCAGTTCCTGCCCGCTCAGCACCGCGATCACGCCCGGCATGGCCCGGGCCGCATCCGCATCGATCGACACCACCTTCGCATGGGCATGGGGCGAGCGCACGAACACCGCATGCGCCATGCCCGCCACCGTCATGTCGTCCGTGTAGCGACCCTTGCCGGTGATGAAGCGCTTGTCCTCGCGGCGCTGCACGCGCGCACCGATACCTTCAACCGAACCTGCCATCTCGTCCTCCCTCGCGGATGCCCGCGGCCGCCGGCCTCCTCGCCGCGCCGCACTCCGCTTCGACATTGTCCTTGCTCGAACTGTCCTTGCCCGAAGTTCTGGCCCGAAGTTCTGGCCCGAAGCCCTGATCCGGACGATGCGCCCGGACACCCTGCCCGGCAGGCCCGCCGCAGGGCCGTTCCCCCCAGAACGCCCCAGAACGGCCGCGGGCCTTGCACCAGCAGGGCGGCTTCAGCGCCCTATTCGGCCGCCGTCTTCATCCCGGCCATCGTCTGGCTCGCGGCCGCGATCGCCTTGACGATGTTGTGGTAGCCCGTGCAGCGACAGATGTTGCCTTCCAGCTCGGCCCGGATCGTCGCCTCGTCCAGCGGTCCCCCGCCATGGCGCGCGATCATGTCCACCGCCGCCATGATCATCCCCGGCGTGCAGAAGCCGCACTGCAGCCCGTGATGCTCCTTGAACGCCGCCTGCACCGGGTGCAGCTCGCCCCCGGACGCAAGACCCTCGATCGTCGTCACGTCCGACCCCGAGGCCTGCGCCGCAAGCATCGTGCAGGACTTCACCGCCTTGCCGTCCACATGCACCACGCACGCCCCGCATTGCGACGTGTCGCAGCCCACATGCGTCCCCGTCAGGCCAAGACCCTCGCGCAGGAACTCAACGAGAAGCGTCCGGTCCTCGACCGTCCGCGTCACCGTCCGCCCGTTCACGACCATGCTCACTTCGGCCATGCAAATCCTCCCTCGTTCCAAAAGGCCTGTTCCAACGCCCCTTCAGGACCCGGCCGGCCATCTTCAAACCTGTTGCCCAAACCAGTGCGCGCCAACACCGGCGCGCCAAACTCAGCGCGCCAACCTCACCGTGTGAGCGCCAGGATCACGATCACCACCGCAAGCGCCGCAAGACCCCACACCATCGGGCCGCCGAGAAAACCACGGCCCGCCGCCGCCTCGACCTCGGTCTCGACCTCGCGCGCCGTCTTCACGACCCG
>NZ_JBZFLL010000011.1:0-1370 GCF_058448995.1 Stappia sp. G46H5W
CTCGCCTCGAACGGTGCTCTCACCGGAACGCCGACCACGGCGGAGACGGCCAACTTCACCGTCACCGCGACCGACGCCAACAGCGACACCGGCAACGCCGCCTACTCCATCCAGATCGATGCGGCGCCGGTGGTCATTGCGCTCACGCCGGCGGCGGGAAGCCTCGCCAATGGCGAGGTCGGAACTGCCTACAGCCAGACCTTCTCCGCCTCCGGCGGCACCGGGCCCTACACCTATGCGGTCACCGCAGGCGCCCTGCCCGACGGGCTCACCCTCGCCTCGAACGGCGCCCTCACCGGCACCCCGACCACGGCGGAGACAGCCAGCTTCACCGTCACCGCGACCGACGCCAACAGCGACACAGGCAACGCCGCCTATTCCATCCAGGTCGATGCCGCGCCGGTGGTCATTGCGCTCACGCCGGCGGCCGGCAGCCTCGCCAATGGCGAGGTCGGAACCGCCTACAGCCAGACCTTCACGGCCTCCGGCGGCACCGGGCCCTACACCTATGCGGTGACCGCAGGCGCCCTGCCCGACGGGCTCACCCTCGCCTCGAACGGTGCTCTCACCGGCACCCCGACCACGGCGGAGACCGCCAACTTCACCGTCACAGCGACCGACGCCAACAGCGACACCGGCAACGCCGCCTATTCCATCCAGGTCGATGCCGCACCTGTCACCATCACCTTGAACCCGGCGGCCGGAAGCCTCGCCAATGGCGAGGTCGGAACCGCCTACAGCCAGACCTTCACCGCCTCCGGCGGCACGAGCCCCTATACCTATGCGGTGACCGCAGGCGCCCTGCCCGACGGCCTGACCCTCGCCTCGAACGGTGCTCTCACCGGAACGCCCACCACGGCGGAGACGGCCAACTTCACCGTCACCGCGACCGATGCCAACAGCGACACCGGCAATGCGGCCTATTCCATCCAGGTCGATGCGGCGCCGGTGGTCATTGCGCTCACACCGGCAGCCGGCAGCCTCGCCAATGGCGAGGTCGGAACCGCCTACAGCCAGACCTTCACGGCCTCCGGCGGCACCGGGCCCTACACCTATGCGGTGACCGCAGGCGCCCTGCCCGACGGCCTGACCCTCGCCTCGAACGGCGCCCTCACCGGTACGCCGACCACGGCGGAGACGGCCAGCTTCACCGTCACCGCGACCGACGCCAACAGCGACACCGGCAACGCTGCCTATTCGATCCAGGTCGATGCCGCGCCGGTGGTCATTGCGCTCACGCCGGCGGCCGGCAGCCTTGCCAATGGCGAAGTGGGTACCGCCTACAGCCAGACCTTCACGGCCTCCGGCGGCACCGGGCCCTACACCTATGCGGTGACCGCAGGCGCCCTGCCCGACGGCCTGACCCTCGC